>JBEGSF010000001.1:0-60000 GCA_041180005.1 Verrucomicrobiota bacterium
CCCCGCCGTTCGTCGTCACGCCGAGGTCGCCGCCCACGGTGACAGAGCCGAGGCTGAGCGGACCGTTGGAGCTGATCAGGTCAAGATTACCTTGGACGAAGATCAATCCATCGAGGGTCGCGCCAGGAGAAGAGACGATGGAAAGGTCTCCGAATACGTTCAGCTGGCCGCCGGTCTTGTTGAAACTGGCGGTCACGGTGAGATCGGTCATCATGTTGACGATGCCTCCGCTCTGCAGGTAACTGCCGATCGTCGCCGGACCTTGGCTGACAAGATCGCCTCCGGTGACGTCGAGCCCTCCGAGGGCAAGACCGCCCGAACCGATCGAAAGAGCGCCGTCGTCGAGGATCAAGGAACCGGCTCCGGACAAGGACGCCAGGGACACGGGCCCGAATTGGGCAGGAGCTACGGCCGGGGCGCCGAAACTGACGGAGGATCCCGCAGGGATGATCACATCACGGACGTTGGCGAGGTCGGGGACCGCACCGCCGGCCCAGTTCGCAGGATCGAACCAATTTCCGGTCGCGCCGCCGACCCACTGTACGGAAGCCAGCTGGGTGATGTCGGCCGTCGAGGCCTGGCTGCCGGGGGCGAAGGTGTAATTGCCGGCGTCCGCTCCCGCCAGGCTGAGGCTGCTGATGGCCACGCCCTTCCCGCTGCCGACGTTCTTGTCGGCGAACATCCCGGTGGCGCCGGTCACGCTCAGCGTGTCGCCGAAGACCTGTCCGGAAAACACGACGTTCGTCAGATCGAGCGTCGCGGACGTATTGCCATCGTAGGCTTTGCTGACCGCCTGGATACCGCTCAGGGAGAGCGGACGCGGCGCGATGACGCCGTCATGGGCGATCAAGGAAGAGGACGTGAGAAGGTAACAGCCGGCGTCGGATCCGGACAACGCCAGGTTGGTCAGCGAATACGCCACGCCGGTGCCGGCGGAACGCGAGACGTAGGCGGCGTTGCCGCCGAGGACGAGGGAATCCCCGGACAGGCCTCGGTCTAGCTTGAGCACGGCCGACGGCATCGCCGTCAGGCCATCGTAGACCTTGGCGACGCCTTCGGCGTAAGCGGAGAGGACCCGCGGAGTGACCGTCAGCTTGCCGATGAAGATGACCGGTTCGTCGGGAGAATCGGCGAGGTTTCGTCCTACCTGAGCGAAGCTGGTGGCCGTGATGTCGTAATTGCCCGGGACCAGGTTACCGGTGGAACTGACGGGGCCGCTCGCGCCGATACGGAAAGTGAACTGCCCGCCTAGTCCGTCGGTGTAAGTGTAGGAATACTGTCCCGAGTTGTAGGAGGTCCGGCTCAGGTCGTAGATCGTGCCCGAAGGGGACATGTACTGCACCGCCGTCGGATTGAGGGAGATGACGGAACCATACTCGACCACCTCGTTGCTCGTCTTCACCAGCAGGCGGTTCGCCGGCAGGATCGTGAGACCGCCAGGGACGTAGGTGAAATCGTAGTTGTTCGAGACAAGCCCCCCCGGCGTCAGCTGGTAGCTGCCGGGCAGATTAGATCCCGGAGAGGACTTGGTCACGGTCAAGCTGCCACCGAGCGAAGCGGCGGACTCGCCGGGAATGAAACCGGCATAGCTGACGCCGTTGAAGTTCGACGCGAACGTCTGCGTCACGAAATAGGCGTCGTCATTGGCCGTGACGGTCAAGGCGCGCTTGGTGATGACGCCGGCGCCATCTTGCCAGACCATGCGGTAATTGGCGGCATCGGCTCCGCTGATGGCGACGCTGCCACGGACGACGCCCACGGAACCCGCGTCGGGCGAGGCGAAAGCGGCCGTGCCGACGACGTTGACCGAATCACCGGACACCAGCCCCTGGACGGAGCCGTAGGAGGAGGAACCGGGCAGCGAGGTGGTGCCGTCGTAAGGTCGGGTCACGCCGGTGACGCCACGGACGACAAGCGATGCCTGGCTGATCGTCGCCGAGGCGCTCGCGACGGAGGTGCCTAACACGTAGTTGGAGGCATCAGCACCGCCGAGCACGATGCCGCTGATGGTGACAGCTTTTGCGACGCCGACGTTCTTGTCGGCGAAGGCACCGACGGCGGACAGCACCGAGACGTCGTCGGAGCCGAAGCGTCCGGGGAGGACGGCTGCGGAGGCATCGATGGCGGCGGTCGTGTTGCCGTCATAAGACTTGTCGGCAGCCACAAGGCCTCCGACGGCGGCGATGGTCGCCGGCGAGATCACGGCGGTCGCGGTAGGCTGCAACGTGAAGCTGTAGTTGGCGGCGTCCTGGCCGATGACCGAGATGGCCAACGTGACGGGCTTGGCGACGGGATTGCCCACGATGTCCAGCTGGACGTTCTTGTCGGCGAAGGCTCCCGAGGCGGTCAGACCGAGGTCGTCACCGGCCACGGCCCCCAGCCGGACGAAGTCCACGCCGAGGGTCGAGACCGCGACGGCGGCGGTTCCATCATAGGTCTTGGAGGCGGCGGTGACGCCGGACACGACGAGCGAACGAGGCGTGATGGAGGCCGTGGCGGTGACGGTGAGTCCGGGCTGGAGGACGTAATCGGCGGCGTCAGCGCCGACCAAGGCGACGTTGCCGATGACCACGTTCTTCGCGGTGCCGACGTTCTTGTCGGCGAAGGCGGCCGTGAGGCCGGAAGCCAAGGAGACCTGATCCGCGCCGAACCTGCCGACGAGGGACGCGAAGGAAGCGCTGACATCAGCCTGGGTGCCGCCGTCGTAGACCTTGTCGGAGACCGCCAGACCGGAGACGCCGGTAATCGTGGCCGGAGTGATGTTCGCCGAAAGCGACCCGTATGTCGCTCCCTGAGTCAGCTCGTAGTTCGCGGCCGAAGCGCCGCCCAAGGTCATGCCGCCGACCGTGACGGCGCGCAGACCGACATGCCTCGAGTCGAAATCGGCCTGGTAGGCGGCGATCGAAAGATCGTCCCCGGGCAGCAATCCGGCGAAGGCCGGAGCGCTGGTGACGAGCGAGGCGGCCGTCGTTCCGTCATAGGTACGGTCCTGGGCCGAAAGGCCGGCGACGGACGTGATGGCTCGACGGGTGATGTTCCCGAGCAATGACGTGGTGGTGCTGGCAAGCTGGTAGTTGCCAGCATCGGCTCCGCCAAGGGAGAGATTGGAGACGGCGACGGGCTTGCCTATGCTGGCGTTAGCGTCCGCGTAGGACGCACTCCAGGTCGTCAACGTCAGCACGTCCCCGCCGACCTTGCCAGCGAAGCTCGCACCCGAGGCGTCGAGCGTGGCGGCGACGCTGCCGTCGTAGGCGCGGGAGACGACGGTCAAGCCTTCGACCGCGGAGACAACGCGGGGCGTGATCGTGGCGGTGGCGGCCGAGCTGGCCGTCGTCAGGTCGTAATTGACGGCGTCCGCGCCACCGAGGACGAGGGAGCCGATCTGGACGGTCTTGGCGACGCCGACGTTCTTGTCGATGAAGCTGCCTTGGGCGTTGGACACGCCCAGATCGTCGCCAGGGAGCATGCCGGCGAGAATCGCGCCCGTGAGCGTGAGCTGGGCGGAGAGGCCCCCGTCATAGACCTTGTCCGCAGCGGCGATTCCGGTGACGGAGGCGATGGCGAGAGGCGTTATCTTGGCGGAAGCGAGCTCCTGCGGGGTGACGGCATAGTTGCCGACATCCGCACCGCCGAAGGCGTAGCTGATCACGACCGGCTGCGCCAGGACGACGCCGCTGCCGTCGCGCACGACATTCTTGCCGCGGAAGATCGCGGCGGGCGTGACGGTCAGGTCGTCGCCGGAGACGAGCCCGAGAGCGGCCCAGTCGACATTCGCGAGGGTGACCACGGCGGCGGTCTGGCCGTCATAGGCCTTGTCGAGCGCCTGGACGCCGGCCATGACCAGTGACCGCGGAGAGATGGAAGCGCGGGCCGAGCCGCCGCTGGCGGCGGCGTCGAGGACATAGTTGGCGGCATCCGCGCCGGTGATGGCCAGTCCGCTGATGGAGACGTCGTGGGTTCCGACGTTGCGACTGGCGAAGGCGGCGACGTAGCCGGTCGGGACGATGGCGAGCGCGTCGCCCGGGACGAGTCCCACGAAGCCGACTTCGGAGAAATCAAGCCCGGCGGCGGTCTGGCCGTCATAGACCTTGTCCAAGGCCTTCACTCCGGTGACGGAACTGATGGTCCGCGCGCTGATGTCGGCCTGGATCTGGCCGACCACGGTGGCGCCGGCGACGAACTGGTAGTTGCCGGAAGCCGGACCGACCAAGGAGAGCGAGTCGATCGAGACGGTCTTGCCGGTCCCGACGAACTTGTTCGCGAACGAACCGGTCGCCTCGGCTGCCGCGACGGAGTCGCCGGCCAGGATTCCTCCCAGCGTGATGCCGGTGACGCTGATCGAGGCGTTCGCGGTGCCGTCATAGGTCTTGTTGGCGGAAACGGCCCCGTCGACGGTGGTGAGCGTGCGGCGGGCGATCGTCGCCGGGGTGACGGCGAAGGTCGCCGCAGGTGCAAGCACGTAGTTCGCGGCGGAAGCGCCGCCGAGGGTCGCGCTGCCCACGGCCACTTCCCGGAGGCCGGCGGAAGCGGAAGCGAATTCGGCCGAGTAGGCCGAGAGCGTCAGGGAATCTCCGGCCAGCAGGCCGGCATACTGCCCGGCGCCGAGGTTCAGGCCGGCGGCCGTCGTGCCGTCGTAGACGCGATCGACTCCAGCGAGTCCGCTGACGGCCGTGATGGTGGCGGGCAGGATCGTGGCGGTGATGGGCGCGACCACGACGTTGCCGGCCAGGACATAATTACCTTGGTTGATGACCAGCGAGCCGAGGGTGACGGCTTTGCCGACGCCGGCGTTGGCATCCGCGAAGACGGCCTGCGAACCCGAGAGGTTGATGGCCTCGCCTGCCAGCAACCCGTCGAAGGTCGCGGCGGTGGCGTCCAGCTGGGCGGCGACGGTGCGATCGTAGACCTTGTCAAGGGCGCGCAATCCGGAGACGGAAGTGACCTGTCGCGGCGTGATAAGACCGGTCGCAACGGACGAGACGGCGCCCGAGCCGAGCACGTAGTTCGACGCGAGACCCGTGGCGCCATCCTGCAGGGAATAGCCCGAGGCCGAACCGGATTTCGCGGACACGACTCCGGCGGCATAGGCGACATTGGCATCCGCGTAGGCACCGGAGCCGCCCGTGAGGCGCAGGGACTCCCCGTTGACGAGGCCGACGAACGAGATGGCGGAATAATCCGGCGTACCGGCCGTCGTGCCGTCATAGGACCTGGCTCCGAGGGTGATGCCGGAGACGGAGGTGATCTCGCGAGGCGAGATGTTCGCCGTGGACTGGGCGACGGTCGAACCGCTGAGTCGATAATTGCCCGCATCCGGACCGCCGAGCGCGAGCCCGGAAAAACGGACGATACGGTTATTGCCGGCGTTGGCCGTCTCGAAGGCGCCGACATAACCGGGGGCGATGTCCAATTGATCCCCGGCGAAGACGCCCTGGAAGGTGACCGAACTCGGTGACACCTGGGCGTTGGTGGTACCGTCGTAAGTCTTGTTCGCGGCGGCCAGGCCGACGATCTGGGTGATCGTCGCGGGCGTGATCTCGGCCGTCAGGGCCGGGATCGTCGGCGAGGCGACGACGTAGTAATTGGCGGCGGAGGCGCCCGCGAGCGTCACGCCGGTCACGGTCAGAGCGCGGATGCCGACATCCTTCTGGCTGAAGGCCATCGACAAGGAGCCGATTTCGACGGAATCGACAGGCAGGACGCCGGTCAAGGAAGCCGCGCTCCAATCGGCGGTGGCCGCCGTGGTCCCGTCATAGACCTTGTTGGAAGCGGCCAGTCCGACGATGCCGGTCAGTCCGCGCTTGGCGACGTCGGCCGTGCCATTGAAGGAGGAATTGGCCAGGACATAATTCGAGGCTTTGCCGGTCGCGTCGGCCAGGACATAGCCGCCCACGGTGAACGCCCGTCCGGCGCCGGCATCGGCGACGGCGAAGGCCGCCGAGGCGCCGCGCACGTCCAGCGTCTCGGAACCGACGAGGCCGCTCAGCTGGCTGGAGGCGACGACGGCCTGAGTGGTGCCGTCATAAGTCTTGGCGCCCAGGGAGAAAGAAGCCGAGATCTGCTTGGGCGTGATGGCGGCCCGAGCGGTCGGGTTGACGAACTGGTAATCCGACGCGAAGAACCGGAGGACGATGTCGTCGGCGGTGCCAGGCAGAAGGTCGGGGCCGTTCAGGGTGCGGCTGCCGTCGCCGAGCAGGCCCGAACCGGTGACGAGCTTGCCCAACGCGGCGTCGGCGTCCGCAAAGGTAGCGATACCTGGGACGAAAGCGATGCTTTCGCCGGCCACGAGACCGGAGTCGGCCACGCCCGAGACGGCGACCAGGCTGGTCCCATAGTTCGTCGTGCCCGCAGTGACGCCACCGTCATAGGTCTTGTCCGCCGAGGAGAAGCTGTTGATGGCGACCTGACGACGGGCGATGGTGGCGGCGATGGTCTGGGTCGGCGACACCGTGTAATTGCCAGCGTCGGTCCCGCCGAGGGCGATGCCGGAGATCGCGACCTGGGTCGCGCCGGCAGCGAGCACCGCGCCTTGGCCGTCGAGCTGAGTGGACACGTGGCTCGAATCGAACAGCGCGGAAACGTTGGACACCGTGAGGACGTCGCCGGCGACCTGGCCGGCGGCGACCAGGTCGGCCGCCACGACGGCGTTCGCGGTGCCGTCATAGGTCTTCTGCTGGACGGAGTAGACCGAGCCCAGCGACTTCTTCGCGATGTCCGCGGTGCCAGCGGTGACGAACGAGTAGTTGGCGCTGTCCGCGCCGGAGAGCGTGACGCCATTGAGCGTCAGCGTCTTGCCGAGGCCGGCGTTCTTGTCCAGGAAGGCCAGCTGTCCGCTGACATCGAGCACGTCGCCACCAAGCTTGTTCTGGATGACGAACGAAGCGCCCGGGGCCGTCTGGGTCGTGCCATCGTAGACCTTGCCGGCGCCGGTGGCGGATACCTGCAGGACCCTCGGCGAAACCGCGAGGGAACCCGTCAGCGCGAGGTTCGGCTGGAAGTTGCCGCTGGCCACGAGCCCGGAGGGCGCAAGGGCGTATGAACCGACGCGGAGCGAGCCGGCGCCGCTGTAAGCCGGAGCGAGCGGGACGATCGTGAAGGTGGAAGTGGCGTTGCTTCCGTCGGTGACCGTGGCGATGTTGCCGACGACGGAGACGGCGACATTGGTCGGATTCGTGTCACCCGGGAAGAGGTACTGGGCGGAAGCCGAATAGACCGGCGAAGAACCGTAGACGGTCGGCGCGGCGTTGATGCGCACCAGCAGCGAATCGGCCGGGGTGATGGTGTAATCCCCTCGCACGAAGGTGATCGCGTAGTTCGAAGCCGTCGCGCCGGAGGGCACGAGCGTTCCCGCATGCGATCCGGCCGATTCGGGACCGCCGGCGCCGTAAAGACCGGGGGCGAGGTCGCGCGACACCGTCGCCGGCGTCGTCAGGACCGTGTCGGTCTCGCCATTGACGAAGCCCGCGTAACGGACGCCCGCGTAGCCGGCTCGATCCGCCTTGGTGACGAACTTGGCGTCAGCCACGGCGGTGATGACTAGGGCGGCCGGGGTGATCTGGGCGACCTTCTGGACCTGTGCCAGCGGCAGGACATAATTGGAGGCCAGACCGGCCAGGACGGGCGTTCCTCCGACCAGGTCGTAAGCGTCACGGAGCGTGGCCGGCACCGTCGCGGTGCGTGCGCCGACATCCGCGACGTCGAAGGTGGCCGGCGCGAGCGAATAGTCGACACGCTCGCCGGGGACGAAGCCGGCCAGGACGCCGCTGGACGTAACCGTCGCGGTCAGCAACCCATCATAGACCTTATCGGCGACGGCGAGACCGGCGAACGTCAGCGCCTTGGGCTCGATGATCCCGTTGCCGGTGAACGTACGGCCTTGGGAGAAGCGATAGCCGTAGACGGGCTTGCCCGCCGCGTCGATGGTCTGGAAACCGATGCCGTCGAGGGTCACCTGACGGGCGCCGGCATCCTTGGAGGCGAACGTCGACGTCGCGCCCGACTGCAGCGCCAGGCCGGAGACCTGGTCTCCGGAGACGAGATTCGCCGCGCTGAAATCAAACCATTCGGTCCGGATGGGGCTTCCGTTGACGGTAGCGGTCACGAGGCCGTCGTAGGTCTTGGTGAAGGTCCCGGTGAACGAGACCGGGCCCATGACGGGTGAGGCGGAATAGATCAGGCCGTTGCCCGTACCGAGCACGGTCGAGCCATAAGCGGCGTCATACTGCTTGAAGTCATGTCCCAGCGTTCCGACGACATCCGTGGTCGGGTCGACGCTCCAGAGCAGCCAGCGACCTCCGGGGGCCTGCAAGGTCCCTCCGTTGTTGGCGAACCCACCGACGACGAGGTTGAGGGCGCCCATGCCCGCGGAAGGGTCGGAGCCGGCGGCGGATAGGTTCGCGCCGCTGGCCAAGGTCAGGACGCCGCCCGCGACGATGCTCGCGCGGCCGTCGTTGCCGGAGGAGCCGGCGGACAAGGTGACGGCCTTGTTGATGGCCAGGGCGCCGGAGGCGGTCAGGCTGAGGTACCCCTGGCCGGAGACCAGGTTGTCGAAGGCGAAGGAACCCGCGCGGTTGACCGTCAAGGAAGTTCCTGCGGCCAGCGTGACTTGCGCCGAACCGAGGTCACCCGTCGCCGAACCTGCGCCGACGGCGAGGGCGCCGCCTTGGACCTGGACGAGGCCGGCGCTGCTCAAGGCGACGCTGCCGCGGATGGTGAGCGTGCCGGTGCCGGCCTTGGTGAATGTGCCGGTGCCATAGACCTCCGGCGTGAGCTCGAAGCTGGAATTATCGCCACCGAGGATGAGTTCGCTCGCGAGGTGGATCTTGCCCGTGCCGGCGACCCGGTGGACGGTCTCGGTGTGGCCGTTCAGGAAGAACTCCGCCCCGGAGGCCACGGTCAGCAAGGATGCGTCGGGGATGGCTTCATCCGCGCCGAGCCGCAACAGTCCGGCTTCGACGGTGGTCGAACCGCCGTAGACGTTCGCTCCGGACAAGGTCAAAGTGCCCGTGCCGGACTTCGCGAACGAGCCCTGCCCCTGGATCACGCCCGCCATTTCCGAAGAGGCGCCGCTGGCGCCGGCCGTCAGGACCTTCCCGGCGTCGATCTGCACGACCGAACCGGAAGCGCCGGCGAGCGAACCAATCGTGTCCGAAGCCGCGACACGATAGCCGGCACCGGAGGAGACCGAGACCGCCGTCGCGTCGGAGAGGGTGCCCGTGACCGTCAGCGTGCCGCCGAGGACCGTGGTCGCCCCCGTGTACGTCGCATCGGATGACAAGGTGAAGACGCCGCTGCCTTCCTTGGAGAGGGAACCTTGCCCGATGACCAATCCCGCCATCGTCGTGGTGGCGTTGGTGCCGCCCATCCGCAAGGTCGCACCGGCGACCAGGACCAAGGTAGAGCCGCCGGCTCCCGACAGGGAACCGATGGTATCAGAAGCCGCCGCGCGGTAGGCAGTCCCTGAAAGCAAGGTGACGGACGTGGTGTCGGCCAGGCTGCCGGAGACGACCAGCGTTCCGGCGGCGACCGACGTGGCCCCGACGTAGGTGTTCGCTCCCGAGAAGGTCTGCTGACCGGACCCGGTCTTGCGGAATCCGCCGGCCCCGCTCATCGCTCCGCCGTAGACGGTATTCGTCCCGTCGCCGGCCGAAAGGATCACGCCGGAAGACAGGACGACGGAACCGGCGCCCTGCAGGAGCCGGATCGTATCGGTCACACGGACGTCGTAAGTCGCGCCGTTGTCGACCGTGACGCCGCTGACATCCGCGAGGGTGCCCGTCGTGAGCGTGAGGGTGCCCGCGCGGACCAAGGTGTCGCCGAGATAGGTCTGGGCGGCGGACAGCACCGTCTCGCCGGTGCCATCCTGGGAGACGGAACCCGTGCCGGAGATCACGCCGGTGAAGGCATACTGATTCGAACGGGCGAAGCTCAGGGAGGCGTCGTTGACGATGTCGCCGACGACGGAACCGGCCGCCGAACCGGCGCCGGCGCCGAGACGCAGCACGCCTTCTTCGATCGTGGTGCCGCCGGAATAGACGTTGGCGCCCGAAAGCGAGAAGGTGCCGGCGCCGATCTTCACCAGCGCGCCCTGCCCGGAGATCGTCCCGGCGTACACGGTGTCGGTCCCGAGGAAGCCCGTGGTGAGGGTCTTGCCGTTTGCCAGCAGGACGGTGGAATCCGCCGAACCGGCCAGGGAGCCGATGGTGTCGGTGGCGAGGGCCTCGTAACGGCCCGTGTTGAGGACGGAGACCGCCACCCGGTCGGCCAAGGTGCCGCTGACGCGAAGCGTTCCTCCGGAAGCGGTCGCCGCTCCGGTGAAGGTGTTCGCGGCGGAAAGTTCGAGGACGCCGGTGCCCAGCTTGGTCAGGCCGCCTGCGCCGTCCACGATGCCCGCCATGACGGTGTCGGTATCGAGACCGCCCGAGGAGAGCGTCACTCCGGAGGCCAGCAGGACCTTGGAGCCGACGGCCCCGGCGAGGGAGCCGATCGTGTCGGTCGCGCGCGCATCATAGATCGCGTCGGCGGAGACGGTCACGGCGCTCGCGTCGCCAAGCGTACCGGTGAGACGCAAGGTGCCCGCCTCTACGAAGGTCGCGCCATCGGCGACGGAGGCGCCGGCCAGCACCTGGGTGCCGGTGCCGATCTTATGGATGACGATGCCCCCTGCCCCGTCGTCGATCG
The DNA here is from genome assembly GCA_041180005.1 of Verrucomicrobiota bacterium. Classification (GTDB taxonomy): domain Bacteria; phylum Verrucomicrobiota; class Verrucomicrobiia; order Opitutales; family UBA953; genus UBA953. Next base: position 10,681 of record JBEGSF010000001.1, read on the forward strand.
AGCCGGAGAAAGTCCCTCCGCCGCCGGCCGAACCCATGAAGAAGCCGCCGCTGGCCGAGGAGCCGGTGCGGACGATGGAACCCGCGCCGAGGAGCGCGTCGACGTAGACGTCGGTGGCGTTGGTGTAGAAATCAAGCTTGGCGCCGCTGAGGATCTCCAGCGAGGCCTGGTTCACCCAGGAGCCGTCGGCCGCCTTCCAGCGGCTGCTCGCCCCGTTGTCGAGGCGCAGCTCGCCGGCCAGGACGCGGATGAGGCCGTCCTTCGACATCCGGATCGTGCCGCCGTTGGGCCCATAGAGATAGGAGACGGAGGAACCGGAAGCCGCGTTGCGCGCGAGCGTGCCGGCGCCGGTGTAAGTGATGCCGGACGGATGGCTGAAGGTGGCGAGGGAGGCGGCGAGCTCGAGCGTCGCGCCGGAGGCGATATCGACGGAGGCGGTGGCGGTCTGGGAGCCCGCGAAGACCAGCTTGCCCGCGGAGACCAAGGTCGCCGGACGATAGGTGTTCAGGTTGCTCGTCAGGGTGGTCGTCCCGGAGCCGGCCTGGACCAAGGCGCCGACCGAACCGTCACCGACGATCTTCTGGGAGACCGAGTAGGCGGCGGACAGGTCGAACACGAGCGTGCCGCCCTGCAGGCGGACTTCCGTGCTGGAGGAGCCCAGCGCGCCGGTGGTCCCGCCGGCGCCGATGCGCAAGGTGCCGGCGTTCACCTGCGTGACGCCGGAATAGGTGTTGGCGCCGCTCAGCACCTGCGTGCCCGAGCCGACCTTGATGAGGTTCTTCACCACATGACCGGCGCCGGCGTTGAGGTCCTTGATGACGCCCGAGAACGTGCCGCTGCCATCGGCGACGCCGACGGTGGGGCTGGAGCTGAGGCCCGAATAGCCCGCGTTCCAGGTGCCGGCGCCCAGCAGGGCATCGACCACGACATCCGCCTCGACGCTGCTGAAGGTGGCGCCCGCGGAGATCTCCAGCGAGGCCTTGTTGTTCGTCCAGGTCTCGTTCGCGTAGCTGCCGGCGGTGAAATCACCGGCCGCCACCTTGATCAGGCCGCCCGGGGTCAACGCGAAGGTGGCCGCGCTCTGCGGCCAGCGGAGGGTGCCCGCGCCGGTCTTGAGCAACGTGCCGTTGCCGCTGAAGGAGAGGTCGAAAGCCAGGTCGGCGGTACCCGAGCCGACGTTGAACTCGAGCACGCCCCGCGTGCCGGCGACGCTGTCGGCGTTGAGGGTGATGCCGGAGGTGCGCGGCGAGACGTTCCCGGAACCGTTGGTGAAGAAATCGAAGGCCAGGGTGCCGTCGTTGACCGTGGTGCTGCCGCCGTAAAAGGACGGATTCGTCGTGTTGAGCAGGCGGAGCGTGGCCGGTCCGGCCTTGACGATGTTGAGCTTGGAGGTGCCCGGCGTGCCTGCCTTGTCGCGCACGTTGCCCGTGAAGGAGACGTCCTGCGTCTGCGTGATCGTCAGCGTCCCGTTGGCGAAGGTATCCAGGTTCCAATGGTTCTGGATGTTCGCGCGCCAATTGTTGGTGTTGCCGCCCAGCAGGATGTTGCCGATCACCTGGGTGGTGCCCATGATGTTCGTCTCGGCCCAGCCGGTGGAGCGGCTGTCGAACACGAGGTTGACGTTCGCGCCGAGCTGGTTGTTCGCCCCGAACTCCAGGAAGGCGTCGGCGCCGTTGACCTGCGAGATGATCGAGATGCTGCTCGTGGCCGCGGTGTTCGTGTAAAGCGCCCGTCCGGAGGGGTTGGCGAGGCGCAGGCGCCCCGAGATCAGGTTCGTGTAGCCGGTGTAGCTGCTGGAGCCGGTGAGCGTGACCAACGAGGCCGTGCTGTCCGTGGTGCTGGGGTTGAAGGCGCGGAACTCCAGGCCGAAGGAACCGCCGGACTCCGAGATCGTGCTGGCGATGCTGACGTTCGCGTTGGTGCTCCACATGCCGATCCGGGCGTTGCCGGTGAGCACGATCTCGCCGTTCAGCTGCAGGGTGCCGTTGTTGTCGAGACGGAGCGCGCCGAGACCGTTCACGCCTTTGTTGGTGGCGGCGGCCTCCAGCCAGCCCTCGCCCTCCAGCCGGATGCGGCTGCCGATCGTCGGCGAGCTCGGGAACCAGAGCTGGCCGCCTTGCTTCACGATGACCCAGGGATTGTTCGTGCCGATGTTGGCCTGGGCGTCGACCCGGAGACGGGCCTTGTCCACCGTGATGGTGGCGTCGCGTGAGATGCTGTTGACGCCGTTGTAGTCGTAATGGCTCTGGCCGGAAAGCCCCGTGCCCCGGAACGTGACGTTGCCGTCGCCGGTGATGTCGTGGTTGATGCTGACGTCGTTGTTCCGGAAATACTCCAGGCTGCCGTCGCGACCGAGGGTGACCGTATTGCGGGCGTCGAGGGAACCGACGCCGGCGCCGGCGCCGATCTGCAGCACGCCTTGGTAGATGGCGAGGCCGCCGGTGTTGTAGGTATCGGTCGTGATGGTGAGCCGACCGGTGCCGTATTTCTCGATGCGCAGGGAAGGCTTGGTCCCTCCTGAGGTCGGGGTGGAATTGCTGTCGACGCCGTTGCTGGCCCGCCACGCGTCGCGCAGGTAGCCGCTGTAGGTCAGGTCCGTCCGCTGGTTGATGATGAGGGTGGCGGCCCCGATCCCGGTGTCATGGGCGGCGGACTCGACGTTCTGCAGCACGGCCCAATTGGGATTCCGTCCGGTCGAGATATTGCCGATCGTCTGGGTCGTGCCGCGGAGGGTGAAATAGGCGAAGGGGTTCGCGGTGTCGAAGGTCACGTCGACGTCCGCCCCCATCTGGTTGCTGGCGCCGAACTCGAGCTGCGCCCAGACATTGGGAAACACCCAGTTGGTGCTGTTCACGTCGTGGCCGATCACGACCTCGCCGCCGCCGGCCCCGGCGTAGAGCGCGGGTCCCGAGGGATTGGCGAGCTTCAGGATGCCGTCGCTGACATAGGTCTTGCCGGTGTAGGTATTGGCGCCGGAGAGCGTGAGCCTTCCCGGGCCCCACTTCTGGAAATAGAAGCTTCCGCCCTCCTCGGAGATAGTGCCCGAAAGGATGCCGCGGCCGGTGTCGCCCCAGATGCCGAAACGCGTGTTGCCGGTCAGGACGGCGCTGCCTGCGAAGTCGGCGCCGTTGTCGATGCGCATCGCCCCGAGCTGGCCCGCGCCCTCGAGCCAGCCGTTGCCGGCCAGGTAGACAAGGTTCGTGAGCGAGCGGGTGGCGTAACGGCCGAGCGACCCGTCCAGGAACAGCTGGCCGGTGCTCTCGACGCGGATGACGCCGGTGCCGAAGGCCTGCGGGTCCGGGACGTTGAGACGCACCTGCGCCTTGGCCACCGCGGTGCCGGTGAAGCTCGGACTGGCGTTGTCCAGGTAATAGCCGCCGACGCCCGAGCCACCGGGGCTGGTGAACTCCACCCGGCCGGCGCCGCTGAAGGTGTTTTCGACCGCTTCGTTGCTGCCGTTGCGGTAGAATGTGACGAGCGATCCGCTGGCGACCGAGATGTCGCCGAAGATGTAACCCGTCGAGCCGGAGGCGTTGCCGATGCGCAACGAGGCGTTGTTGCGGACGATCGTCTGTCCCGTGAAGGAGTTGTTGTTCTGCAACGAGACGAGGCCGGCGCCTTCGACGATGAGGGTGCCGGCGCCGCTGACCACGCCGGCCAGGGCCTGGGGAGAGGAACTGGCGAAGCGGAGGGTCGAGCCGGCGGCGACGGAGACGGCGCCGGTCAACGTCCCGGAGTTGAACTGCGCGGAAGAGAGCACCGAGAAGGTGCCCGCGCTGACCGTCAGCGATCCGCGGAAACCATGGTTGATCGCGGCATCGAGGGTGAAAGTCCCCGTTCCGACCTTGGTGATGCCGCCGACGAGGTTGGTGACCGTGCCCGCGAAGGTGGAGGTCGCGTTGTTCTCTCCGACCACCAAGGTCGGGAGCGTCGCGTTGGCATAGCTGGCGCCGGTCACCGTGCCGGAACCCGTGAGATTACGGATCCGATACTGGGGAAGGTCCCACAGGTCGAACGTGGTCCCGGCGGCGACCTGCACGTCCACCTTGTTGTTGGTGGAGGTATCGTTCCAGCCCCAGCCGAAATAGACCCTGCCCTCCCGCACGTCGATCAAGGACCCCGCCGAAAGGGCCCAGGTGTCGGCGTCGTCGGTGCTGAGGCCGAGGGTCGCGCTGCCCTTCTTGATGATCGTGCCGCCGCCGGTCCAGTTGACCCCGGCGCCGCCGGTCCAGAACCCTCGCTGCGATCCGGTGAGGTTTCCGTCCGTCCCCCCGCCCGTCCAGCTGGTGGCTCCCGTGTCGAATTCGAGGACCGAGCCACTGGCGATGTTCATCGTCGTGGTCTGGGATGTTCCGCCCGTGATCTTGAGGGTGCCGGCGAGGATGTCGGTGCGACCGGTATAGGTGTTGTTGCCGGAGAGCGTGACCGCGCTGTTCGCGCCATCGATCAGGAGATTGCCGCCCGTGCCGCTGATCGCGCCCGACAAGGACTGCGTGCCGCCCGCCTTGTAGCGCAAGGTCGACCCATTGCCGAGGCTGATGGCCCCGGCATAGGCGCCGCCGCCAAGATTACCGCCCGGAAGAATCTCCAGGTCGCCCGCGCTCACCGTGATCGAACCACTCAGGAGGGTGGCCCCGGCCAAGGCCAAAGTGCCACTGCCACTTTTGCTGAGGCTGCCAGTTGTGGTAGGCGTGCCACCGCTGAAGGTGAGGCTACCCGAGGGTAGGTCGATCGTGGCGCTGCCGCCGGCGCCGATGCTGAAGCCTCGGTTGGAGGTGGCCGCAGCAGAGCCGGTGTAGCGGAGCGAGCCACCGTTGAACAGCAGGTTGGCTGCATCAGCCGTGGAGGCACCGAGCGCTGAAGGGGCCCCAGCATTAGCCACGCTGCTCACCGCCAATACGCCTTGCGCGATGCCGGTGCCACCGGCGTAGGTATTGAGGCCTGAGAGGGTGAGGGTGCCGCTCCAGGTTTTCCAGAGGCGGCTCGTGGCGGCCCCGGAAATCACGCCGGTGATGGAAGCAGACTCGCTGCTGCCATAGACGCCGACATCGGCATCCGCCGTGAGCGCGACGGTGCCAGCCCATGAGGCCCCGTTCGCCAAGCGCAGGGCACCCAGGCGGCCGGCTCCTTCGTTCCACCCCTGGCCAGCGATGCTCAGCGCCGTGGTGATCGCGGTGGTGGTGTACACGTAGACACCGGAGCCGCTGGACACATCCAGCGTCGCCGTGCCGAGGCCTGCAGCCGTACCGAGCTTGAGACGGGCATTGTCGCCTAAGCGCATCTCGCCGCTGAAGCTGGGGTTGGCGCGGGTGAGGTCGAAATCGCCGACGTTGATCGTGTTGATCCCTCTGAGCTGGACAATGCCCTGGCCCGCCAGCTCGGGTGTCACCGTCAGGGACATGTCGTTGACGTAGGTGAACGTACTACCGGCGTTCACCGTCACCTTGGTCAAGCCCAGCGTCGTGTTGCCGTTCGCGGAGGGATCGTCGTCGATGTTATAGACGAACTCGCCGGCGTTCACCGTCAAGGTGCCGCCTTGAAGATGATTGGTCAGCGAGAAGGACGTCTTGAACACCAGCGCGGCGCCGCCGTTCTTGACGAGATTGAGCACGGAACCGGATCCGTTATAACTGCGGCGGAACGACCCGGTGTAGTTCGCGTGGGTGGTTTGCGTGACCGTCAGCGTGCCGGACTGGTTGTTGGAGGTGTTCTGGTGCTGGATCACGTTTCGGTAGTGCCCGCCCTGGTCGAACAGATTACCGATCGTTTGGCTCGTGCCGTTGAGAGAGAATTCGTTGAAAAATCCTGCTGAATACGACGTGCCATCGAACCACACGTTCACGTTGGAACCGAGCTGGTCGTCCCGCAGGGTCTGCAATCCCACGAAATGGCTCCCGGCACTGTAGGAACCCGTTGAGTTGTCGTTATTGATCCGCACCGTGCCCGTGGTGCCGTTGTATAAAGCGGGTCCGCTGGCGTTGTTGAGTAACAAACGACCGCCGCGGATCACGGTGTCGCCGCCGTAGGTATTCGCGCCCGTGAGCGTCAGGCCGTAGTAGCCGGTCTTCTCCAGGCCGAAACTGTTCACGCCGTCGTCGATTACCCCGCTGATGGCGAGGTGGCCCGCGCCGCTGGTGTGGATGCGGGCATCGTTGGCCAGGGTGATCGGCCCGCTGAGGGTGACGAGGTTGCTGGAAGAATGGCGAATCGCCCCCAGCTGTGAACCGTCCGGCTCCTTCCAGCCGCTACCGGCCAGCAGGATTGGGGCCGAGAAGGTGCCAGTGACGGCGGAGGAGAAAAACAGCTGGCCACCGGTTCGCACATCGATGGTGGAGGCGTTGCCGAGTGTGCCCCCAGTCGTCACATCAAAGCGGGCCTTGTCGACCACCACCGTGCCTGCGGCCGAGAGAGAATTGGTGCCGTAATAGCTATACGACGATTGCCCATTGGCGCCCGTACCTTTCAGGATCACCGTGCCATCGCCGCTCCAGTTGTTGTTGATGGAATACGGATTGGTGCTGCGGTGATAGGTGAGAGTTGTGCCAGCAGCAAGGCTCACGGGGGCTGAACCAATCCGGCCATGGTCTGATCCATCACCCACGGTGACCGTGCCGGCCTGCACATCGAGGCCGCCGGTGAAGTTCATGCCATCGTTCTTTGACGATGTGTGCAGGAACAGCAAATCGCCGCTCCCCCGCTTCACGATCTTCAGGGGGTTATTGGTGCCGTTGTCATCTCGATCGCGCACCCACGCATTCAAAATTGAATTGTCATTGCCTGTGAGGGTGAGGGTGCCCTGGCTGCGGCCGCTCACAACCGTGCCATCAGATCCAATGTTCTGAAGGATGAGTGACCCCTGCGCGCTGCTCGAGCCGCTGATGATTTGCTTGAGCGACTGATTCGTTCCGCGCAGATCAAAGCGCGTCCAATTACCCGCGGCGTTTGCCGAGGTGAGCACCAAGCCATCGGCAAACTGGTTGTCGCGCATCATGCGCAGGTTGGACGCGTTTGCCGTGTTGTTGCCCAGAGTGATGTTGGTGGCAATCGCCGGCCCACTGGCGGAATTCAGCCACACGGTTCCGTTCTCGAGTGTGAACCCACCACTGAAGGTGTTAACGCCGCTGAGCGTGAGCTCTCCGCTACCCGATTTCACGAAGCGGCCGGCGCCCGACATCACACCGGAATAGGTTGTCGATGCGCTGTCGTCGGAGGTCAGCGTGAAACCCGTGAGGATCTGCACATTGCCGCCGCCTTGCAGATAGGCGATCTTGTGGGTATTGGCGGCGATGTAGGTCGCCCCCGTGGCCACCGTGGTTTCGGTGCCGTCGCCGGCGCTTGAATACTGCGTACCGCTCACCTTTAAGGTGCCAGCGTTGGCAAACGTGGCGCCGTAATAGGTGTTGTTTCCCGCCAATTCCAGCTGACCGAGGCCAGACTTGGTCAGCGTGCCGTGGGTTCCGTTGGTGTTGATCGGCGCGGAGACGAGGGCCGAGGCGTTTTGCGCAACGTCAAAGGTGATATTGAGGCCTTCGCTGCGGAGCTTGAAATCACCTGAGCCACCACCAGGCAGGATCTCGGAGATGGCACCTGATGTTGTCGGTGCCTTGATCGTGAAGGTCAGGCCCATCACCTGCGTGTTACTGCCCACGTAGAACCTGCCCCCGGTCATCTCGACCGTGAAGTTATTCCACATGTGCTGCTGAAGGGAGTTGTCAGCCCGGCCAACCTGCCCGCCTTCGTTGACGGTGATCGCCTCGATGCCGGAGTTCGCGAGATAACCGAAGGAGTTGGCCACGCCCCAGTCGAGGATGCCGCCGTTGTTCACGATCACCCGACTGGTGTTCAGGGTGCCGGCGCCGCTGGAGCTGTCGAAGCGGTTCAGGTACAAGCTCCCGGCGTTGATCGTGGTGGTCCCCGTGTAGTCGCTCCAGTTCGTGAAGGTGAGCGAACCGGTGCCGTTCTTCACCAGGCCCCCCGTGCCGCGGATGTTGCCCGCGTAGGTGCCATTGCTCGCCTGATTGAGCGTGAGCGTGCCGCTCCCCAGCTGGATGGAGCCGCCTGTTCCCGTCAGCTTGCCCATGGAATGGCTGAAGCTGTTGAGGTCGAGCAGGCCGCCGTTGACGATCAGATCGCCGCCGGACGGGAGCCTGCCGGCTCCGGAAAGGAACAGCGTGCCGGCGTTCACCTGCGTGACGCCGGAATAGGTGAGCTGGTTGGTGAACGTCTGCTGGCCGGATCCTTGCGTCTTGGCGATGGAACCCTGTCCCTGGATCACCCCGGCGAACGTGCTGTTGCCTCCGTCGCCCATCGTCAAGGTGGCGTTGTTGCTGAGGTTGACCACCGTGTCGGTCGGCGTCCCGGTGTTATGCCCCAGCAGACCGATCGAGATGTTGCCGCCGATGTTCAGCGTCGTGCCGGCATCCATGCGCACATCGGATGTGACGTTGAGGCTCCAGTTCGAGCCGTTCAGTTCGAGCGTGCCGCCGCGGAGGACATAGTCGCCGAAATTGCCCTGGGCACCGGAGAAGGTCTGCTTCCCGGCGCCGGCCTTTTCGATCCACAGGTACCAATCGACCGTGCCACCAAAGGTGTAATTGGCTGCGCCGGAGGGACTGGTGATGTAGATCGCCTTGTTGCCGCCGGCGGCGTACGTGTTCTGCAGGAGGCCGAACCCGGTCAATCCGGAGACATAGATGTTCTCGGAATACGTGTTGAAGGTCGTGCCGACAAAAAGCTCGAGCACGCCTTGGTTGTTGCGCCAGTTGTCCCGGGTGTAGTTGTGGCTCACTTGACCTTGCGCGACCTGGAAGAGGCCGTCGCTGGCTAGGCTCACGATGAAGCGGCGGTCGCTCCAGCCCATCTCCAGGCTGAACGAGCCGATTTTTTGGACGGTGCCGGAACCAGTGAGGGTCAATGAGCGCCCCGCTTCGAGGTAGGTCTGGTTGCTGCCGTTGCCGGCTGACGCGTCCAGCACCAGCACGGCTCCGCTGTTCACCGTGATCGTCTGTTCGCCGTTGGCCCAGCGGAAACGGTTGGTGCCCTCGGCCGAGCCAGGCACAAGCCGCAGCGTGCCCGCTTGAACAGTTGTTCCACCGGTCATGTCGCCACGACCGTACAAGATCTGCTCCCCCGCCCCGCGTTTGACGAGGCTCCCGGTGCCGCTGATGTCGCCGCTGTATGAGCCGGAACCGCCGACATCGAAAGCGAGCGCGCCGCCGCCGGTGAGCGCGATGTTCGAGGAACCCGTCACGCCGCCGGAAGCGACACGCAATGTCACGCCGCCCGTGCCCGAGCGGGTGATCGCCGCGTTCATCACGATGCTCGTGCCCGCGTCCAGGGTAAGCAGCCCCGTCCCGCCCGCGGAGAGGGCGGAGGACACCGTGATGGTCTGGTCGGCCTGCACGGTCGCGGCGCCCCCGCCGTTGAGCGTGGTGGCCAGCGTGGCGGCGGTCGCGGCGTCGATGGTGACATTGATCGGATCGAGCAACCAGCGTCCGCCGGGCCCGACGTTCACGGTGGCGCCGGCGACCGAGAGCGACTTGCCGGATGTCTCCACGAAACCTCCCTGGGTTCCGGCCACGTCGATGCTGCCCGTCACCGTGGCGACGGAGGTCGGGTCGGCGAGGGCGGCGATGACCTTGACTTCGCCACCCTTCCCCGCCGCCGAGGCGGCGGTCGCGGAGCCGGCATGCTCGACCTTGGTCCCGCCGAGGAAGATGCGTCCGCCGTCGGACTCGATGGAGGAAGCGTCCAGGTCTCCGGCGTTCACGACCTGGGCCGCGACCGCGTTGAAAGCCTGCGCCGAAAGGACGATCTCACCGCCCTCGGCACGGATCAGGCGACGGTTCTCGACGAGCGCGTCCACGGTCGACGGCTGCACGGCCAGGGACACTCCCGTCTTCGCGTCATCGAAGGTCAGGGCGAAGGCGTCGCCGGCGGCGAGCGTGACCGACCCGCCGCGCGCGAAGATGAAGCCGGCGTTGCGGACTTCCGGCGCCATGAGCGCGATGAAACCGCCGTCGCGGGCGAGCAGGGTGCCCTCGTTCACGACGGAGCCGCGCGCGGAGCCGCGGCGGAAGACGTCGCGTCCGGACATGAAATCCCCGTCGGCGATGTCGGCGGTGGTCGCCAGCAGCCCGCCGACCTCCACGGAGGAGCCGGGCGCGAAATAGACCCCGTTGGGATTGACGAGATAGATCCGTCCGTTGGCCGTCAGGTTGCCGAAGATCCGGCTGGGGTCGGCCCCGATGACGCGGTTGAGCGTGACGGAGGAGGCCCCAGGCTGGACGAACCTGACTTCCGCGGCGGAGCCGATGTCGAAGCTCTGCCAGTTCACCACGGCCCGCTCGGTCGTCTGGCTGACGGTGAGCGAGGCGCGGTCGGCGCCGCTCGCACGGACCAAGGAGGCCTGGCCGGCGACGACCGCCCCGCCTTGGGGCAACGCCGTCTTCTCCGGCGCGGCGAAGGACAGGACGGGTGAGAGGAGCGCGGCGGCGAAGAGCAGCGGACGCAGACGGAGAGGGTTTTTCGCTGGCTTGGCGATCATGCGGGTAAAGGCAAAGAAGTTCAGAAGTTGAAGGAAGCCGACGCCCAGAATCGATCGATGCGCAGAGACCCGTCCTGGTCGGTCCCGGAAGAGGAAGGCCGCGGGTTGTCGCCGATTCGGCGGGACCACTGCAGGGAAAGCTTCAGGCCGGAGTCGAAACGCTGGGAAAGGCCGAGACCCCAGCCGCGGTAGGTCAGACCGTTGTCGGTCGGTCCGCCGGCATAGTCCGGGTCATAGTTCTGCGCGACCCAACCTTGGTCCAGGAACAACGTCCCCTGGGTCCGGGGCGTCAGGTTCGTGCGCAGCTCCAAGGAGGAGAGCATGCCGAGATCGCCGCCTCCCTCGCTCGTCGGGTACGCCCGGAGGCCGTTGTTGCCTCCGAGGAAGAATTTCTCGGACGAATCCAGGTTATGGAACGCGGCCTGACCGCGCACGTTCAGGGCGAGCGAATAATCGCGTCCGACCTGCTGCGTCCGGCCAAGACCAAACGATAACTTGCCGAACCAACCGTCGACCCGCGGACCGCCTTGGTCGGCCGCGAAATTGGGCGAACCGGCCAGATCGACGCGACCGAAGTTGACCGAAAGCGAGCCGGTGCTGACGCCTCCGCCGGCGAAGCCGTCGTAGAGATTTCCGTTGAGCCCGCACTCGAGGGTCTGGCTGACGTAATCGCTCGTGACCGAACCCGCCGCGCGGTTGGCGAACCACCGGCCGGTCAATCCGCAGGAAGCGTACAGATTGGCGGAACGGCTTCGGAGCAGGGGCAAGGTGAGGTCGGCCGAGAGCGTGCTCGAGGTGCCGCTGACCGCGGCGGAGACATAGTCGGAGGAGACCAGCTGGTAGGACATGGCGCTCGCCGAAAACGACAACCGGGAGCCGCTCCATGGAGCGGGCATGCTGTAGCCGAGGCGGCCGTAATCGCTCCCATCGGTATGCAGCAGGTCGGCGGCGAACTGCTCGCCGTCGCCGCGGGGCTGGTCCACCGTGGCGTTGAAGACGGCGCGGGCTTCGCCGGTCGAGCGCGCGCCGGCGTTGTCGGCAAGGACGGAGCCGACGACGAGCGGACGAGCGGACGAAACGAGCACGAGGTCCGTCGTGCCCTTGAAATCACCCGCCCGCAGCGCGCCTTGGACCGACGTGCCCGGCAGGTCGTTCATCAGCAGGAGGGCGCGATCGACGTCGTAGGTGTTGACGATCTGACCGGAGGCCACGTTCTGCCTGACGATGCGTTCGAGCAAGCCGGCCTTGGCCCGTCCGTCCGACGAAGGGTCGAGCTCAGCCATGCCGAAACGCGATTCGGCGACGGACACCTTGACCACGCCGCCCTGCACTTCCTGACGGGCGATGGAGGCCGAGGCCAGCAGGCCTTTGGCCCGGTAAGCCAGGGCGACCTGGGCGGCGGCGTTCCGTAGCTCCTCCAATGTCAGCGGACGTCCCAGGTAACCGCGGAGGGCGACCGACAATTCCTCGGCCGACACGGCCTCGGCGCCTTCGAATTCGAAGCGGGAGACGACGATCGTCTTGCCGGCTCCTTTTGGCATCTCCGCCGAAGGAACAGGGACGGGAGGGCCGACCTCAGGCAAGGTCGGCGGAGGGAAACTTCTCTCGATCTGACGTAAAATAGTGCCGGCATCGGGCGCAGTCTGCGCGAAAGACTCCACCTGAGCCGCGAAGATCAATCCAGCCAACGGCCACAGGTGTATTTTTTGTTTATAAATCATTATTCTGAGCAAACTTTGGGCTCACATATTTATCAACTTTTCAAATATGTCACTTTTTGTGAATCAATCACAGTAAAAATGGTATCCAAGGAATAAATAATGATTGAATCAATCATTAAAAGTTGTTTGTGGTTATTTTATTGCTTATTTACCATCATATAGTCATTACCCATCCGCCTTTCGGAGACATTGTTGCCAAGTAATCATTCCAGTCGACTGTGAAACCATGTCCGAGCCGACCAGCAGCCTGCCCAACATCCCCGCGCCCATCGCGCGGGAGAAGCCATGGGTGCAGCTCAAGACCTTCACCTCCAAGCCCGCGATCTTCCGTTCGATGGTCGGCGAGGTGTCGCCGGACGCCCGCCAGGGCGACGTGGTCACGGCCTACGACAAGCAGGGCTCCTTCATCGGCTACGGCTTCTGGAACGCGGGCGCCCCCATCGCCCTTCGCATCCTGAAGGCCACCCCGGGCAAGCCCGACGACGCCTGGTTCGAACAGGCCATCCGCCGCGCCGCCGCCCTCCGCAAGGACATCCTCAAGCTCGACGCCGACACCGACGCCTACCGCGTGGTCAACGCCGACGCCGACTTCCTATCAGGCCTGATCGTCGACCGCCTCGGCGACGTGCTTTCCATCGAAGTCTCCTCCATCGGCGTGATGCGCCGCCTGCCCCGCTGGATCCCCATCCTGCATGACGCCGTGGGCACCAAGCGCGAGATCGTCCAGGTCGATCCGCACGTCGCCCGCATCGAAGGCATCATGTCGACCGACGTCCCGAAGTCGGCCGTCCGCTTCGTGAAGATCAAGGAGTTCGGCATGATCCAGGAAGTCGACTTCGCCGAAGGCCATAAGACCGGCTTCTTCTGCGACCAGCGCGACAACCGTCGTCGCTTCGGCGCCCTCGCCAAGGGCCTCAAGGTCCTCGACCTCTGCTGCTACTCCGGCGGCTTCTCCATCTCGGCCAAACTCGCCGGCGCCACCGAGGTCACCGCGGTCGACCTCGACGAGAAGGCCATCGAGATGGCCAAGCGGAACGCCAACCTCAACAATGTCCGCGTCGACTTCGTGCATGCGGACGCCTTCACGTGGATCCGCCAGATGCAGAAGAACGGCAAGACCTGGGACCTCGTCCTCTGCGATCCGCCCAAGTTCGTCGACAGCCGCGACGAGGAATTCGAGGCCGAAGGCCTGAAGAAGTATAACGACCTCAACGTGCTCGCCATGCAGCTCGTCGCCCCCGGCGGCCTCTTCGTGACCTGCTCGTGCTCCGGCCTCGTCTCGTCCGAAGCCTTCGAGGACCTCGTCAGCAAGGCCGCGCACCGCTACCAGAAGCGCCTCCAGATCTTCGATCGCACCGGCCCCGGCGGCGATCACCCCAACGCCTCCAATCACCCCGAGGGACGGTATCTCAAGGTGCTGTGGAGTAGGATTGCCTGAGCAGGGCTAGAGCCAGGGCTAGGGCTAGGTAATGTTAGAAGGGGGCAGCACCGCGTGCTGCCCTAGTTGAGTCCGTTCTCAGGTGACGGGTGGCAGCCACCGGGGCATCGGCCTTTCGTGAGTCAGCCATTCGGCCTTCAGCAGCCGGCGCCAGGCACCAAGAAATGTCTCTCACGTTTGCACCTTTGCACAGGCCGTAGGCCGATTTGCACTTTTGCACCTAGGACAGCACGTGGTGCTGTCCCTACCCAAGGCAAAGCCTCAGGGTCCATCTGATCCCCTTCTATATATGAGGTGACCAGGGCAGCACGCGGTGCTGCCCCTACCCGAGCCAGCGGATGCGTCCCTACCTCTCCTACCCCAAGGCACCTAGGTCATGACGCGGTCCCGACCCTACCCAAAAACTAGGTTTTCGTATCAAGCCCTGGCTCTGGCCCTAGCCCAAGCCCTAATAGGAGCCCTTTTCCCGCCTTTCCCCTTGCGGGAGGTGGGGGGTCACCTAACTTGCCGTTAACTTTCCAGACCCATGGTCACGGACAACAAACCTTCTTTGGTCACCATCAATGTCGATGGCGTCGAACACCAAGTCCCCGCGGGCGCCAATCTGGTCGATGCCCTGGGCAAAATCGGGAAGGAAGTCCCCCACTATTGCTACCACCCCAAGCTCCCGGTCGCCGGCAACTGCCGCATGTGCCTGGTCGAGCTCGGTTCGCCGATGCGCGACCGCGCGACCAACGAGCTGGTGATGGAAAACGGCAAGCCGAAGATCGGCTGGCAGCCGAAACCGGCCATCGCCTGCGCCACCAACGTCTCCCCCGGCCTGCACATCCGTCTCGAATCGCCCGGCGTCAAGGCTTGCCGCGAAGGCGTGACGGAGATGCTCCTCCTCAACCACCCGCTCGACTGCCCGATCTGCGACCAGGCCGGCGAGTGCAAGCTGCAGGAGTTCTCCGCCGAATACGGCCGCGGTTACTCGCGCTATGTCGACGAGAAGAACGCCAAGCCGAAGAAGACCCGCCTCGGGCCGCGCGTCACGCTCGACGACGAACGCTGCATCCTCTGCTCGCGCTGCGTGCGCTTCTCCGCCGAGATCGCCAAGGATCCCGTCCTGGGCTTCGTCAACCGCGGTTCGTTCAACACGCTGACCTGCTTCCCGGGCCGCGAGCTGGACAACAACTACTCGCTCAACACGGTCGACATCTGCCCCGTCGGCGCGCTCACGAGCACCGACTTCCGCTTCAAGATGCGCGTCTGGTTCCTGAAGCAGACGCCGAGCATCGACACCGAATCCTCCGCCGGCGCGAACACGACCGTCTGGTCCCGCGAAGGCAAGATCTACCGCATCACGCCGCGCCGGAACGACGCCGTGAACGACACCTGGATGGCCGACTCCGGCCGCGAACTCTTCAAGGCGGTCGACGCCCCCAACCGCGTGACGAACGCCACGGTGAAGAACGAGAAGGCGACGCTCGAAGCCGCCCTCGCCGCCGCTTCCGAAGCCCTCTCCGCCGGCGCGCTGGCGATCGTCGGTTCTGCGCACATGTCCGTCGAAGAACAGCGCCTCCTCGCCCGTCTCGCCAAGTCCAAGAACGCTTCCGTCTTCATCCCGGCCCACGTGGGCAAGGGCGACGGCCTCCTGGTCTCCGAAGACCGCACCCCGAATTTCCGCGGCGCCCTCGTCACCGGCCTCACCGACCGCGCTCCGGTCGCCGACCTCAAGGCCCTCGCGGCCGACATCGAAGCCGGCAAGGTGAAGTCCCTCCTCATCGTGCGCGAAGACGCCGCGATGCTAGGCCTGCCCGCCTCGGCGCTCGCCAAGGTCCGCAGCGTCGTCCTCGCCACGCATCACAACGTGACGACCGCCGCCGCCGAAGTCGTGCTCCCCGCGCTCACGGTCTTCGAGCGCAGCGGCACGTTCATCAACTGCCAGTTCCGTCTGCAGTCGTTCGCCCAGGCCGTCCCCGGCCCGACCGGCGTGCTGCCCGACGCGCTCGTGCTCGCCCGCCTCGCCGGCGCCGACGCCGCCGCGGTCTGGTCCGAACTCTCCGCCAGCGTCCCGACGCTCGCCGGCCTCGACGGCCGCCTGCTCCCCGCCGAGGGCGTGCAGCTCGACGGCGCCGCGTTCGCTTCCCACAAGTTCCCCGAAGGCAAGCTGCTCAAGTTCGCCCCGGTCGCCGTCGCCTAAGCCCAGACGACCATGGAAAACATCCTCCACGATCTCCTGCTCTCGCCGGCCTGGTATTTCGCCGCGGCGCGAGGTGTGACGCTCATCCTCATCGTGATGACGATCGCCGGCTACAGCGTGCTCCTCGAGCGTAAGGCCTCCGCTTGGATCCAAGGCCGCATCGGCCCGAACCGCACCATGCACCCGCTCATCGGTTGGATCCCGTTCCTCGGGAACTTCCTCCAGAAGGGCGGCTTCATCCAGCCCGCGGCCGACGGCGGCAAGTTCCTCTTCAAGGAAGACGCCCTGCCCGGCCACGTCCGCAAGCCCTATTACGTCCTCGCCCCGATCGTCGCCCTCGCGCCGGCCCTCGCGGTGCTCGTCATGCTGCCCTTCGGCGAGTTCATCCACGACGGCAAGCGTTACGCCGTCGCCCTGACGCAGGGCGCCGACGTCGGCGTGCTGCTGATGTTCGCCGTGAGCTCGCTCGGCGTCTACGGCATCGCCCTCGCCGGCTGGTCCGCCAACTCGAAGTTCCCCTTCCTCGGCGCCGTGCGCGGAGCCGCGCAGCTCATCTCCTACGAACTGGCGATGGGCCTCTCGGTGCTCACCGTCTTCCTCGCCACCTCCGCACCCGGCGTCGACCAAGGCCTCAGCCTCGTCGCGATGGTCGACGCGCAGAAGGGCGCCTGGAACCTGCTCACGCAGCCGGTCGCCGCGCTGGTCTTCCTGATCTGCGTCTTCGCCGAGACCAACCGCCACCCGTTCGACATGCCGGAATCCGAGACCGACCTCGTCGGCGGCTTCCACACCGAATACGGCGCCTTCAAGTTCGGCATCTTCTTCGTCGCCGAATACAGCCACATGGTGATCGGCTCCTCGCTCTTCATCCTGATGTTCCTCGGCGGCTGGCACGTGCTGCCCTGGCTGCCGACCGTCGGCGAAGGCTGGGTGGCCTCCCTCATCGGCGTCGCGACGTTCTTCCTGAAGCTGTGCTTCTTCCTGTTCTTCTTCGTCTGGGTGCGCTGGACCATCCCGCGCTTCCGATATGACCAGGTGATGCGCATCGGCTGGCGCGTGCTCCTGCCCGTCGCCGTCCTCAACCTCCTCGCGTATTTCGCCTGGTACGCCTTCCGCGGATAACCCCACCCCCATGGCCATCAAAGTCGTCGAACGCCGTCCGCTCACCCTCGCCGAGCGCACCTATCTCCCGCAGATCCTCGCGGGCCTCAAGGTCACCTGGGACAACATGGTCCGTCCTCCGGTCACCCTCCAGTATCCGGACGAACGTCCGGCCATCCCGCAGAACTACCGCGGCGTGCCCACGCTCGTGATGGACCCCAACGGCCGCGAGAAGTGCGTGTCGTGCCAGCTCTGCGAATTCGTCTGCCCTCCGAAGGCCATCCGCATCACGCCGGGTGAGATCGCCGAAAATTCCGCCAACGCCCACGTCGAGAAGGCGCCGAAGGAATTCGAGATCAACATGCTCCGCTGCATCTACTGCGGCCTGTGCCAGGAAGTCTGCCCCGAAGAAGCCATCTGGCTCCAGAGCCAGTATTCGATGACCGGCACCTCGCGCGAAGCCATGGTCAACAACAAGGTGAAGCTCTACGAACTCGGCGGCACCCTTCCCGACAACCACCACAAGTGGGACAAGAAGAAGGAAGAAGCCGAGCGTCAGTCCGGCGGGCATCACTGAGCGTTAGACGCAGCAAGTTGATCGGTTGATCGGTTGGCCAGTTGGCCGGAACCGACATCAGGAATAACGGCGAGGGAAGAGGGTATTGCTCCTCCCCGCTCTACAGCCCGTAGACTGCTTCGCCCTAATCTAGCCAACTGGCCAACCGTTCAACGGGTCAACTTATCCGCGGCGATTACTTCGCCGCGGGATAATCCGTATATCCCTTCGGGCCGGAGGCGTAGAAGGTGGCTTCGTCCGGCGTGTTGAGCGCGAGGTTTTCCTTCAGGCGACGCGGGAGATCCGGGTTGGCGAGGAACGGCACGCCATAGGCGACCGCGTCGGCCCAGCCTTCGGCGATGGCCTGCTCGGCCTGCGCGCGGTCGAAACCGCCGGCGGTGATGAGCACGCCGGTGAAATCCTTGCGCAGCTCCTTCGGGCCGACGCCGTCCTTGGCGCCGTGCGCGATGTCCTGGGCGGTGACGCGCGTGACGTGCGCGTAGGCGAGCTCGAGCTTGGAAAGCTCGCGCAGGACGTAACCGAAGGTCTCGGTCGGATTGGCGTCGGACATGTCGTTGAACACGCCGCCGGGCGAAAGGCGGATGCCCACGCGGTCCGAACCCCAGATGGAGACGACGGCCGCGGTGACCTCCAGGGTCAGGCGGGCGCGGGCGTAGACGGAACCGCCGTAACCGTCTTCACGGGTGTTGGTGCCGCTGCGGAGGAACTGGTCGAGGAGGTAGCCGTTGGCGTTATGGATCTCGACGCCGTCGAAGCCGGCTTCCTTGGCCAGACGCGCGCCACGGACGTATTCGCCCACGATTCCGGGGATTTCTTCGATGTGCAGGGCGCGGGGCGTGACGTAGTCCGCCATCTGCTTGCCGGTCCAGACCTGGCCCTTCGGCTTGATGGCCGACGGGGCGACGGGCAGTTCGCCGTTAGGCTGGTAATCCGGGTGCGAGATGCGGCCGACGTGCCAGAGCTGCAGGAAGATGCGGCCGCCCTTGGCGTGCACGGCGGACGTGACCTTCTTCCAGCCGGCGACCTGCTCGTCGGTGTAGATGCCCGGGGTGTTCGGGTAACCGTGGCCGCGGGGCGAGACGGTGGTCGCCTCGGCGATGATCAGGCCCGCGCCGGCGCGCTGGGCGTAGTATTCGGCCATGAGGTCCGTCGGGACGTTGGCGCCCTCGGCGCGGCAACGGGTGAGCGGGGCCATCAGGATGCGGTTAGGCAGCGTCAGGGCGCCGACTTGAAGAGGAGTGAAAAGGGAGGACATGTGCGAGAAGGGATAGGGGTAGGGGTAGGGATAGGGGTCGGAAAGGCAAGGAGGCGAAGCGGGTGGTTGCGGATTGCGGTTGGCGGCTGGGAAGAGACAGAGGGAGGGCTGAGTAGAGGGCTGAATCGATGACAGAGGACAGATGACAGAATACCCGACACCTGCACCTGGATACCCGCACCAGGCACCCGACGGCCGAGACCTGGGACCCGAAATTGTTTCTGCCCCCAGCCAACTATCCGGTCTCCCTTTGAGTTGATAGTCTCTGCCTCGGGTAGGGTTGAGCGCCCTCGCTCAACCGCGGCTGACCAAGGGTGGTCAGCCCTACCTCGAGACAACTAGGGCAGCACGCGGTCCCGACCCTACCCACGCAATACATGAATGCCGATCGGCTTCACAAAGGTTCAATTAGGTTTATCGCCCAACCGCTTACCGCTTACCGCCATCACCCATCTAGCCACCGGCTTCGGTCCATTAATCTTCCCTCCCTCGCCGGACCCCCCTATGTGTGCTGGGCACCTTTCAGCGTCGTCCGCCATGTCCGTCCCTCCCCCGCTCCCCTCGCTTCGTTCCGTGCAGCCGACCTACATCATCGGCCACAAGAACCCGGACGCCGACGCCATCTGCTCCGCCCTCGCGTACGCCGCCTTCAAGACCGCCTCCGGCGAGACCGGCTTCAAGCCCGCCCGCTGCGGCAACTCCAACGCGCGCATCGACGCGATCCTCGGCCGCTTCGGCGCCTCGCTCCCGGAATTCGTGGGCGACGTCATCCCGCGCATCGAGGACATCATGCACCGCGATCCGTTCAAGGTGAGCGTCGACGACACGTGCGCCCGCGCGCTCGAGCTCCTCGACCTGCATGACGTGCGCGCCCTCCCGGTCGTCGGCAAGGACGGCCGCCTCGAAGGCTACGTCTCCATCTTCAGCCTCGGCGACTACTTCATCCCGAAACCCAAGCGCGCGACCTCGATGCGCAAGGTCACCAGCTCGATCAACGCCATCATCCGCTCCATCGGCGGCACCGAGGTCGTCGCCTACGACGCCTCGAGCGTCGAAGAGCTCTACGTGCGCGTCGCCGCCATGGAGCTCGAGTCGTTCGGCAAGTCCGCGACCGTCGAAGGCATCCCGACGAACAAGAGCGTCATCGTCGTGGGCGACCGCGCCGACGTCCACCTGCGCGCCATCGAGATGGGCGTGCGCATCATCATCGTCACCGGCGGCCACCGCATGCGCCCCGAGGTGCTCGAACGCGCCAAGGCCGCCAAGGTCTCCGTCGCCTACGCCGACACCGACAGCGCCACGACCGCCTGGGCCGTGCGCGCCTCCACCCTCGTGGGCGGCCTCGTGCAGCGCGACGCCTTCACCTTCAAGCCGCAGGAGAAGCTCTCCGTGGCCCGCCGCCGCATCGTCCAGAACCCGGCCCTGATCTGCCACGTCGTCGACGAGGACGGCCGCCTGCTCGGCGTCTTCACGAAGTCCGACATCATCAACCCGCCGCGCGCCAAGCTCGTGCTCGTCGACCACAACGAGCTCTCCCAGGCCGTCGACGGCGCCGCCGAAGTCGAGATCGCCGAGGTCGTCGACCACCACCGCCTCGGCAACGCGCCGACGCACCAGCCCATCCTCTTCATCAACCGCCCGCTCGGTTCCACCTGCTCGATCGTCGCGGACATGTTCCGCACCGCCGACCTGAAGCCCACGCCGCAGGTCGCCGGCCTGATGATGTGCGGCATCATCTCGGACACGCTCCTCCTGCAGAGCCCGACCACCACGCCGCTCGACGCGGACCTGCTGCAGTGGCTGGCCCGCATCGCCGACGCCGACCCGCGCCAGCTGGCCGACATGATCTTCAACGCCGGCTCCGTGCTCGCGACCCTGAGCCCCGCCGCGGCCGTCCGCGCCGACTGCAAGCAGTACAAGGAAGGCGAACGCCGCTTCTCCGTCTCGCAGGTCGAAGAGCTCGGCTTCACGAACTTCTGGAAGTGCGAGGACGCCCTCCTCGAAGCCCTCGAAAAATACCGCATGGAGAACGGCCTGAACTTCTCCTGCCTCCTCGTGACCGACATCGACACCCAGAGCTCGCTCTTCCTGATCCGCGGCGACGCCGAGGTCGTGCAGGCCATCACCTACCCGCAGAAACGTCCGCCGGACATCTTCGACCTGCCCGGCATCGTCAGCCGCAAGAAGCAGCTCATGCCCTACCTGGGCAGCCTGCTCGGAGGCTCGAACGAAAGCGCATGAGCGCCGAAGAAGTCCTGCTCAAGTTCCTCGCCCGGCCCGGCTACAAGCCGATGCGCCTCGAAGCCATCGTGCAGGCCCTCGGCGGCACGCGCGAAGACCTCCGCCGCCTCAGCAAGACGATCCCGCGCCTCATCAAGGCCGGGGCCGTCGTGACGGTCAAAGGCCACCTGCTCGCCCTGCCCTTCGGCGGCGGCGCCGGCGCGCGCAAGCCCGACGCCGAACTCCTCGAGGGCACCATCCTCTTCCGTCCGAGCGGCTCCGCCCGCGTGGTCTTCGACGCCGTCCCTGGCTCGCCCCCGCGCGAACAGCTGCACATCGACGCCGACGACACGCACGTCGCCCTCCATGGCGACCGCGTGCTGGTGAAGCTCAACGCCAACCGCCGCGACCGCAACGGCGACGACTGGGGCACGGGCACCGTCGTCCGCGTCGTCAAACGCGCGCTCACGCAGCTCACGGGCACGATCGGCAACAACCGCCTGCAGTGGTTCGTCGTCCCCGACGATCCCCGCATCTCGCGCGAGATCATCGTACGCGACCCCGCCCGCGCCGGCCTGACGCCCGCGCCCAAGCCCGGCGACAAGGTCGTCGTGCGCCTCGACGCCTGGGAACGCCGCAACCTCAGCCCGACGGGCACGGTGACCGAAGTCCTCGGCGTGACGCACACGCCGATGGCCGAATACCTCGCCATCCTGCGCCGCTACGGACTCCGCCCGGAATTCCCGCCCGCGGTCGCCGCCGAGGCCAACGCCTTCGGCAAGACGGTCACCAAGGCCGACTGCGTCGGCCGCGAGGACTTCCGCCAGATCCCGACGATCACCATCGACCCGGATGACGCGAAGGACTTCGACGACGCCCTGTCCGTGCAGCGCATGCCCGACGGCAACGTGCGCGTGGGCATCCACATCGCCGACGTCTCCTCCTACGTGAAGCCGGGCTCGCCCCTCGACGTCGAGGCGCGCGAACGCGGCAACTCCACCTACCTCGTCGGCACGGTCATCCCGATGCTCCCGCACGCGCTCTCGAGCGGCCTGTGCTCGCTCGTCGAGGCCGAGGACCGCCTGGTGAAGACGGTGATCTGCGAGTTCACGCCGGACGCCCGTCTGGTGAAGACGGAATTCGCCAACTCGGTCATCCGCAGCGTCAAGCGCCTCACCTACAAGCAGGCCTACGCTTTCCTGCAGCATCTCACCAAGGACCAGATCCGCGCCCTGCCCGCGCCGCCGCCCCACCAGACCGGCTCGCCGGGCCGCCCGCTCGCCGAACTGACCGACGCCGAACTGGACCTCGTCCAGGGCATGATCGACGACCTCTGGAACATCGCCAAGGTGCTCCGCGCCGAACGCTTCCGCGCCGGGTCGCTCGACCTGGAGATGAAGGAGATCAAGATCTACTGCGACAAGGACGGCTGGGCCGACCGCACCGAGGTCGTGCAGCACGACGAATCCCACCAGCTCATCGAGGAGTTCATGCTCCTCGCCAACGAATCCGTCGCCACGGCCCTCGACAAGGCCTCGATCCCGCACGTCAACCGCGTGCACGACGACCCCGACCCCGAGAAGCTCGCCGCCCTCCGCGAGGAGCTGGCGGGCAACGGCTTCAAGGTCGGCGACCTCACGCACCGCTCCGAGATGGTCAAGCTGCTCGCCAGCCTCAAGGACCGCGAGGACGGCTACTCCATCCGCATCCAGCTCCTGCGCTCGCTCAAGCAGGCCTGCTACCGCCCTTCGCCCGACGGCCACTTCGGCCTGGCGAAGCGCCACTACTCGCACTTCACGTCGCCGATCCGCCGTTACTCCGACCTGCTGGAGCACCGCATCTTCGACGCGTTCATCCAGAAGCAAGGCGTGCGTTCGGCGCCCAAGGAACCGCTGCGTTCCCCGGGCCTCAGCGAGCTGACCCGCTCCTGCGAGCACATCTCGATCACCGAGCGCAACAGCTCCGAAGCCGAGCGCGACTCGGTGAAGATCAAGCTCCTCGAGCTCTTCGAACGCGAGGCCGCCCGCCCGGACAAGCGGCCGTTCGAGGCCACGATCACCGACGTGAAGCCGCACGGGCTCATGGTCGAGCTCAACGCCTCGCAGGCCTACGGCCTCGTGCACATGTCGACGCTCACCGACGATTACTACCGCCTCAACGACCGCGGCAACATGCTTGTCGGCAGCCGCACGGGCCGGAAGTTCATGCCGGGCGGCGTCATCACCGTGACCGTCGACCGCGTCGACCGCTTCAAGCGTCAGGTCGATTTCCGCCTCTACGATGACCGTCAGGCCCAGAAGCCGAGGGGACCGGAGCGGCGGAAGGGACAGAGATAGGGCTAGGGTCAGGGCCAGGGCTAGGGCTAGGGCTAGGGCCAGGTAATATTGGTAGGGGCAGCACCGCGTGCTGCCCTTATTTCATGGTAGGACTGACCACCCTTGGTCAGCCGCGGTTGAGCGAGGGCGCTCAACCCTACCCAAGACAGAGAGACATCACTCAAGGGGAGACCGGAAGGTTAGCTGCGGCAGAAACACTTTCGGGTCCCAGGTCCCGGCCATCAGATATCTGGTACGGGTTTTCAGGTACAGGTTCAGGTGTCGGGTATTCTGTCCTCTGTCCTCTATTCTGCCCTCTGTTTCAAAACCAGCCCCAGCCCTGGCCCTAGCCCTAACTCTAGCCCTTCACCAGCCTCCCCCACGCTCGCGCATAATCGCCGGCGGCTTTGCCGAGGCGGATGCGGCCGGCGTCGTCATCGGTCCACTTGACGGGGATCTCGACGAGTTTTGAGCCGGCGCGGGCGAGACGGACGAGGGCTTCCGCGCCGAAGGAAAAACCGCGCGCGTCCGCAGGCATCTTCAATTGCGCGAAGGTCGAGCGACGCACCAGCTTGAGCCCGCAGCCGGGATCGGTCATGCGCGCTCCGGGCAGCATCCGCCAGAAGAAGGAAAGCATCGCGGAGATGAACGTGCGCTTCCAGGTGCGGCCGATGACCTGCGAATCGCGATGCCAGCGGGAGCCGGCGACGAGGTCGGCCTTGCCCGCGGAGATCAGGCGATACCCGCGCACGAGCGCTTCGGGGTCGGTCGCCATGTCGGCGTCGCAGTAGGCGAGCACGTCGTAGCCCTCGGGAGCGGACTCCCAGGCGGAGAAAATCGCTTCGCCCTTATCCGCCCGGTCGGTCGCCCGATGGTAGACCACGCGGTAAGGGTTCACGGCCGCGGCGTCGATGGCCACCGCCCGCGTCCAATCCGTCGACCCGTTGTCCGAGACCACGATCATCGCATCCGGGCAGTGGTGGGCCTGCAGGCTTTCAGCCAGTCGGGCCAGCCCAGGGCCCAGCCGACGCTCCTCATTGCGCACGGGAATGACGATTAAGAGGGGCATCAGGGAAGGGGTAAAATCCTTCATTTCCCTAAACAACTCAACCCTTACCTCGGCCCGATGCGATTGAGATGAGACTGAGACTCAGTTTCATGTTTGACTGTTGAGACTGAATCTCAACTTTTAGCCGCCTGCTTCCAAACCCATGCGCGCCCACCTGCTCTTCCTGCTCGCCGCCAGCCAAGTGACCTTGGCCCAGACCACCGCGCCGACGATCAAACCCAGCGAGCTGGCGCCCCTGACGGTGACGGGCATCGCCCCCGACGCCTTCATCCTGCCGGGCTCCGCCGCCGTCATCGAAGGCGAGGATTTCCGCGCCAAGGGCTACACCAACATCAAGCAGATCGCCGCCAATACGCCGGGCGTGTTCGTGCGCGATGAAGACGGCTTCGGCAACTTCCCGAACATCTCGATCCGCGGCGTCGACGGCACCCGCAGCGCGAAGGTCACGCTGATGGAGGACGGCATCCTCACCGCCCCTTCCCCCTACTCCGCGCCCAACGCCTACTACGCGCCGAAGTCCGGCCGCATGGCGGGCATCGAATTCCTCAAAGGATCGAGCCAGGTGATGTACGGTCCGCACACCACGGGCGGCGTCATCAACTTCCTCTCCACGCCGATCCCGACGGGCGGACAGCAGTTCTTCTCCCGCCTGACCGCGGGCAACTACGGCAACTTCTTCAACCAGACCTGGCTCGGCGGCACGACGATGACCGAAGCCGGCAAGGTCGGCGCGCTCGTCGAACTGCACACCCAGCTCAGCGACGGTTACCGCTCGATCGACGGCGTCGGCCGCCGCAGCGGCTTCACGCTCACCGAGCCGATGGTCAAGCTGGCCTGGGAGCCGAAGGGCGCGCTCCGTCAGCGCCTCGAACTCAAGGTCGGCCAGACCGACTTCGAAGCCGACGAATCCTACGCGGGCCTGAGCGAAGCCGACCTGCGCGCCAACCCCGACCGCCGCTACGGCTCGAGCCGCTTCGACCATCATGTGGCCGAACACTGGCGCACCTACGTGAAGTGGATCGCCGAACCGGACAAGTCCCTGCGCCTCGAGAGCGCAGCCTACTACAATCAGTTCGACCGCCGCTGGGACAAGCTCGACGGCCTGACGACCACCAGCGGCGCGACGCTCCGCACCAACGTGGCCGAAGCCCTCGTACACGCCCCTTCCCTCGCGATCCTGCGCGGCGACCTCGTCGCCGGCAACGACGGCTCCTTCTACACCAACGACGCCACCCGCAACCACGAGGCCTTCGGCTGGCAGGGCTCGGTACGCAAGCAGTTCGAAGCCGGCTCGGCCAAGCACGAGCTCGTCACCGGCCTGCGCATCCACCGCGACACCGCCGGCGGCTCCAACCAGCGCACCACGTATGCCGTCGACGACGGCGTGATCGGCGCCGGCACCAAGGGCGCGGTGACGTCCGCCGGGTTCCAGGAGACCACCGCCACGGCCTTCTTCGCCGAAGACGCGATCAAGCTCGGCGCGCTCACCCTGCGTCCCGGCATCCGCTACGAATACCTCGACATGGCCAACACCACCTCCGGCGGCGCCTACACGCCGGTCGACAGCGAGATGGTCATGGGCGGCCTCGGCTTCACCTACGAACTCGACGCGAAGAACACCGTCTTCGGCGGCGTCTACCGCGGCGGCTCGGCGGCGAACCCCTCCGGCTACGCGGCGGGCACGCGCTCCGAAGAAAGCCTCGGCAAGGAACTCGGCCTGCGTCACCGCGAGCGCGCGACCAGCTGGGAGCTCACGGCCTTCCATACCGACTTCAACAACCTCATCGCCCCGGTCGTCGGCGTCGCCGGCGGCGGCCTCATGCCCGTCACCAACGGCGGCGGCGCGACTTCCTACGGCCTCGAAGCGCTGGTCCGTCACGACCTCGCGGGCGCCCAAGGCGGCGGCTTTGCTCTCCCGGCCTACGCGGGCGTGACGTGGACGCATGCGCGCTTCGGCGACATCGAAGGCAGCCGTCTCGGCAACTCGGCGGGCATCTTCGCCGGCGCCAGCAACGGCAACGAAATCCCGTATGTCCCGGAATGGAAGCTCTCCGCCGGCATCGGCTTCGAGACCGGACCGTGGGGCGGCTCGCTCGACCTCAGCTATTACTCCGCGACCTGGGGCACCGGCTACAACGGCGGCCCGCGCCTCGTCGACGGTTCGGGCGCGCTGGCGAACCCGTCCGCGATCGATGGCAAGGTCGACGGACTGCTCACCGTGGACCTCAACGTGCGCTATCAGCTGACTAAGGCCTTCAAGCTCGTCGGCGGCGTCCAGAACCTGCTCGATAAGCGGGCCATCATCAGCCGCGCCCCGCTGGGACCGCGCGCCAACGCCCCGCGCACCGTGTTCTTCGGCGGCGAAGTCGCCTTCTGAAGCCTGACACGGCTTGCCTCCCCACGACGGCGCCCGCATCTTCAGATTTCGCCCCGCGCATGCGCCCCGCGCCCGTCCAGCCAGACTCCGACCGCCTCCTCGACTTCGTCGTGGTGGCAATCGCCGTCGTGGCCTTGGCGGTCTCCGTGAGCGGAGTGACGCGGACGCCTCCGCGGCTCGAGCCGGCGACGCTTCCTCCTGCCAAGCCAAAGCCGGCGCTGGTGAAGCTCGATCCGACCAAGCTGCGCACCGCGCCCGCCGCGCAGGCGGATGATGCCGCGGTCGCTCCGGACGCCGCGTTGGCGCCGGCTCCGCTCGCGCCGATCAGCTCGCTGCCGAACGTGAACCTCCCGGCCCTGCCGCAGGTTCCCGTCGCGAGCGTGCGCAAGACGCCGGTCACGACGGCCGCCCCCTCGGCTGGCAAGACGGGCGTGACCGCCGGCCCCGTCGTCCTCGACGCCAACGAGATGGCCGGACGCCAGCCGTGGCCCGAGTATCCTTACGAATGCCTGCGTCGCCGGGAAAGCGGCGTGGTCCGCGTCGAATTCGAAGTCGGCGAGAACGGAGCCGTGAGACGCGTCCGCGCGGTCGATTCCTCGGGCTGCCATCGCCTCGACGAAGCCGCGACCGAGACCATCCTGCGCCGCTGGGAATTCCCGGCCGGCGACGTACGCCTCTTCGAGATTTCCATCCACTTCCAACTCCAGTGAACATGCCCCTCGCCAACGTCCTCGTAGAGACCTTCCTCAAGGGAGGTCCGATCATGTGGCCGATCCTCGTCTGCCTGATCGTCGCCCTCGCGACCGTCGCAGAGCGCCTGCTCTACTGGCGCAACGTCCGCCGCCTCCGCGCCGACAAGGCCTTCGCCGAGGCCCTCTGGGAAGTCCGTCTCGGCCAGTACGGCCCCGCCTGGCAGCGCACGCAGGGCGCGACTTCTCCGTTCCTCATCGCGCTGCGCTCGGGCCTGGCCAACGGCCGCACCGAACCCGTGACGGCCATGCAGCTGCGCGCGGAGGAGACGCTCGAAGACGCCGGCGCCCGCCAATGGCTGCTGAGCACCATCGTCACCCTGGCGCCCTTGCTCGGCCTGCTCGGCACCGTCGTCGGCATCATGGGCAGCTTCCAGTTCATCGGCTCCGAGCAGCTCGCGGTCGCCAAAGTCAGCGGCGGCGTCGGCGAAGCCCTCATCGCGACCGCCGCCGGCCTGGGCATCGCGATCTTCTGCCTCATCCCGCACAACTTCTTCCACCGCCGCGCGCAGTCGCTGCGTCACGACCTGGAGCAGGCCATCAACCAGGCCGAGATCGCGCTGAAGAGCGCCGCGGCCGCGGGCCAGCCGGTGAGCGAATTCCAACCTGCGCCCGACGAAGCCGGGCGCCGTCGCTGAGATGGCCATCCGCCTCCGCCGGCCGAAGGAAGAAGAGACGGGCGCGCGCATCGAGATCGTGCCGCTCATCGACATCATGTTCTTCCTGCTGGCCACGTTCATCCTGGCCACGCTCGGCCTGACGCAGAGCCAGGCGCTCGCGCCCGTGCGCCTGCCCACTTCCGGCGCCGCCACCGCCTCGGCCGAACGTAACCTCGTCGTCGCCGTCGACGCCGCCGGCACCCTCTCGCTCGACGGCCGCGCGCTGGGCCGCAACGAACTCGTCGCCGAGCTGCGCCGCCGGGCCGCCGCCGCGCCGGGCCGGCCCGCGCTCGTGCAGGGCGACGCCCGCACGCCTTTCGCCGCCATGACCCGCGCCCTCGAGGCCGTGGGCGAAGCCGGCATCACCGAAGTGCGCTTCGCCGCCGAGCCCGTCGAAAGCCGATGAGCCTGCGCGCCGTCCAGTTCGTCCTGATCGGCCTGCTCGTCGCCGTCGCCGGCTGGCAGTGGCGGCGCGACCTCGGCCTGCGCGCGGATTACGCCGCCGAAGGCGCGACGCGCGCGAAGCTGACGGCCGACCTCGCCCAGGCCCGCTCCGAAAGCGAAGGCCTGCGCCAGGATCTCGCCGAACTACGCACGCAGCTCGACCGCACGCGCGCCCAGCGCGCCGCCGCCGAAGCGGAGAACAAGAAGCAGACGGCCGAGTTCGTCGCCCGCACCAAGGACTGGCAGACGGCCCTGCGCGGCTGGGAAGATGCCGTGAAGGCCCGCGACGCGCGCCTCGCCGCCCTGCAGGAACGCGAGAAACTCATCCTCTCGAAACTCACCGAAGCCGTGAAGCACGCCGAAGAAGCGACCGCGCGGGCGGAGGAGATGAAGGTGAGGATCGAAGGGAAGAAGTGAGGGAGTGAGGGCTAGAGCTAGAGCTAGGGCTGGGGCTGGGTAATAATGGTGGGGCAGCACCGCGTGCTGCCCTAGTTGTTTTTATTTCCGGGTGGCAGATGGCCGGAGCAAACAAGATAAACTCAAAGGGAAACCGGATGATTAGCTGGGGCAGAAACACTTTCAGGTCCCAGGTCTCAGCCATCGGGTATCAGATCCGGGGTTCCAGGTTCAGGTGCAGGTTCGGGACTTTCTGCCATCTGTCCTCTGTCATCGACTCAGCGCTCTGATCGAAAACTAGCCCCAGCCCTGACCCTAGCCCTAATTCAGCCCACCTTCTCCTTGATCGCCGCGAGCATCTGGTCGGGCGAGAGGCCGTGGGCGGCGCGGAGGGTCTTCACGTCGGTGGCGTGACCGACGAAACGGTCGGGCCAGCCGAGGCGGAGCACCGGCGTGCGCACGCCGTGTTCGGCGAGCGTCTCGAGCGCGCCCGTACCGAAGCCGCCGGTGACGGCGCCGTCCTCGAGCGTGACGATGAGCTTCGCGGCCTTGGCCTGGTTGACGAGCAAGGTGGCGTCGATCGGCTTGGCAAAGCGCGCGTTGACCACGCCGACGGAGAGGCCCGTCGCGGCGGAAAGCTTTCCGGCGAGCGCCTCGGCTTCGGGCACCATCGTGCCGAGGGCCCAGAGCTGGACGTCGGCGCCGGGGCGCAGGACCTCGGCCTGGCCGAGCGGGATGAGCGCGGGCTGCGCCTTGATCGCCTTGCCGGCGGCGGCGCCACGCGGATAGCGGATGAACATCGGCGCACCGGACTTCAGCGCGGTGTGCAGCATGTCGGCGAACTCGTCCTCGTCCTTCGGCTGCATCAGCGTGACGTTCGGGACGCAGCGCAGGTAGGCGATGTCGAAGAGGCCGTGGTGCGTCGGGCCGTCGCTGGGCGAGACGCCCGCGCGGTCCATGCAGAAGGTGACCGGCAGTCGCTGCAGGCAGACGTCATGGATGACCATGTCGTAGGCGCGCTGCATGAAGGTGGAGTAGATCGCGCAGACCGGACGGAGGTCGCGCGCGGCGATGCCGGCGGCGAAGAGCGCGGCATGCTCCTCGGCGATGCCGACGTCGTGATACTGCGCGGGCAGCTCCTTCTTCAGCTGGTTGAGCCCGGTGCCGGAAGGCATCGCGGCGGTGATGCCGACCACGCGGGAGTCGGCCTTGGCCTCGCGGACGAGGAGAGCGCCGAAGACGTCCTGCCAGGCCTTGGGCGCGCCGGCGGCGCCGGAAGCGAGCGAGTCGCCGGTCTCCGGGTCGAAGGCTCCCGTGCCGTGGAACTTCTCCGGGTTCCTGAGCGCGGCGCCGAGGCCGCGGCCTTTCTCGGTACGGACGTGGAGGAGTATCGGGCCTTGGGACTCCTTGCAGAAATTGAGGTAGCGCTCGAGGGCGCCGAGGTCGTGGCCGTCGATCGGTCCGACGTAACGCACGCCATACTGCTCGAAGAGCGAGGAACTGTGCGTGAACCAGTTCTTCACGTGGCGTTTGAAGCTGCGGCCGAAGTCGAGGAACTTGGTGCCGGCACGGGTCTTGCCGAGGAAGCGCTTCAGGCCCTGCTGCGAGTTGTTGTAAGGCCGCGTGACGATGAGGCGGCTCAGGATGTCGGCGACCGCGCCGACGTTGCGGTCGATGGACCACTCGTTGTCGTTGAGGACGATGACCAGGCGCTTCGTCGATTTCGCGGCGTTGTTGAGCGCCTCCATCGTGACGCCGCAGGTGAGGGCCGCGTCGCCGATCAGGGCGACGACGTGCGAATCCTCGCCGAGGCGGTCGCGCGCGTTGGCGAGGCCGACGGCGGCGGAGAGCGCGGTGCCGGCGTGGCCGGCGCCGAAGACATCGTGCAGGCTCTCCTCGCGGTTGAGGAAGCCGCTCAGGCCGCCGGTCGTGCGGATGCCGTCGAAGTCGGCGCCGTTGCGGCCGGTGAGGAGCTTGTGCACGTAGCCCTGGTGGGCCACGTCGAAGACGAACTTGTCCTGCGGGGTGCCGAAGACGCGGTGCAGCGCGATCGAGAGCTCGACCACGCCGAGGTTGGGGCCCACGTGTCCGCCGTTCTTCGCGGTGACGGTCACGAGACGTTCGCGGATCTCCTGCGCGAGGAGCGGAAGCTGCTCGGGCGCGAGGGCCTTGACGTCGGCCGGGCCGCGGATGGACGCGAGGAGCGACATCAGCCCTGCGAATCTTCGCCGCGCTTGCCCAGCTGCTCGATGCGCAGTTCGGCGGCCTCGAGCGACTTCTGGCAGGACTTCAGGAGGCGCATGCCTTCCTCATACTTCGCGACGAGGGCGTCGAGGGACACGTCGCCGGACTCGAGGGACTCGACGAGCTGCTCGAGCTGCTTGAGTTCGGCCTCGAAGCCTTCCTTGCCGGAAGCCGAGGCGGGTTTCTTGTCCGCGCACATGGGCTTACTGTCGGCGGACGCCCCTCCCCTCTCAAGCGGATTGTGCGATTTCAGCCGAGAAGACGCGCCCAGGCCTGCTCGGCCGAGACGCCCCGGAGCGCGACGACCTTGGCGGGCGAAGCGGCCCCCGAGACCAAGGTCACGCCGGCGGCGGGCAGGCCGAGCCGCTCCGCGAGCAAGGCGAGGATCGCGCGGTTGGCCTGTCCCCCTTCGGGCGGCGCGGCGACGCGGACCTTCAAGGCTTCGCCCAGGCGACCGACGATCTCCGTGCGCGACGCGCCCGGGACGGCCTTCACCTTGAGCCGGCAACCCTCCGTGCTCACAGATACTGCGTGAGGGCCTTGACCGTCGGCGCGTCGAGGCGGCGGACGAGCGCGACCGCGAGGTCGACGCACGCCTGCAGGTCGGCGACGTCGATGACGGAGTTGTGCGTGTGGATGTAACGCGCGGGGACGCCGAGCACGATGACCGGCAGGCCCAGCTCATGGGCCTGGAAGGAACGCGCGTCGGTGCCGCCCGTGCGGCGCACCGCGAGCTGGCAAGGGATGCCCTGCTCGGCCGCGACCTGCAGGGTCAGGTCGACGAGGCGAGGGTTCATGATCGCCGTCGGATCGTAGGCGCGCACCTGCACGCCGGCGCCGAGGGCGCCCTGCTGTTCGCCGTAAGGCGCGAGACCGGGAAGGTCGTCGGCGGGCGGGCCTTCGAGCACGATGACCACGTCGGGCTTGGCGAGCCGGGCCGCGACGACCGCGCCGCGGCAGCCGACCTCTTCCTGGACGGTCGCGACCGCGAGCAGGTCGGCCGCGGGCGGAGCCGCGTCGAGCGCGTGCGTGGCGAGCGTGAGCGCGGCCATGCCGACGCGGTTGTCGAAGGCCTTGGCGGCGTAGAGGCCCGGCTCGGCGAGCGCCGTGAACGGACCTTCGGGCACGACCGGGTCGCCGGCGCGGATGCCGAGGCGCGCGACGGCGGCGGCCGAGCGGGCGCCGATGTCGACGAGCACCTTGTCGGCCGACGAGGCCTGGGCGCCGCCCTGATGAGGCGGGAGCGCGGCGACGACGCCGATGAATTCCTTGCGCTCGGAGCGCGACCAGACGCGCAGGCGCTGCGAGGCGAGCACGCCGTCGGGCCAGCCGCCGACCGGCACGACGCGCAGGAAGCCGTCGTGCGTCACCGCCTGCACCAGGAAACCGATCTCGTCCATGTGCGCCGTGAGCACCACGCGCGGGCCGCCCTTCGGCGCAGCGGGCGAAGCGAGCACGCCGCCGAGTCCGTCGGCGCTGAACGCGCGGCCGCGGAGCTCGCGCACGAAGATCGCGCGGACCGCGTCCTCGTGGCCGGACGTGCCGTGGGCCTGCGTGTAGTCTTCGAGCAGGCGGAGGACTTCGGGGAGACGGGTCGACATGGGAGGAAGCGATTTAAGATGAATGATGCAGGATGGACGATGGAAGACGGAGGATCGGGTCCTCGCATCCCCGATCAGCGCGGCTGGCGGGTCTGCAGGCGCGGCTTCAGGCCGGCCTTGGCGGCGGCGTCGAGCGCGCCGACCGCGGCGCCAGTGAGCGAGCGTTCATCGGCGACGATGATGACTTCGGTGCCGGGCGACTTCAGCGCATGGTCGACGAGGGCCTTGCCGAGCGCGTCGGCGGCGATGAGCCTGCCTTCGAGGTAGAGCTTGCCGTCGCGGTCGACGCCGACGACGAGCGTCGGGGCCTCGGCCCCGGCCGAGCCCGCGGAGGCCGTGGGCGGCACGATGGCGAGCGCGCGCGTCTGTTCGAAGCGTCCGCTCAGGAGCAGGAAGAAAACGAGCACCACCATCACGTCGATGAGCGGCACGACGTTGATCTCGGCGCGACGGCGGCGGGAGACGACGAGGCTCATCGGCGGCGGGCTTCCAGCGCCTCGACGAGGACGTCGAGCCGCGAAGACAGGATCTCGAGGCGGCGGGAGAGCCAGTTCGAGGCGAGCAACGCGGGGATCGCGACGCAGAGGCCGATCATCGTCGTGCTGAGCGCGAGGCCGACGCCGCGCGTGAGCGTCTGCGAATCCGGCATGCCCTGCTCAGGGAAGAGCGTGGCGAGACCGGCGACGGTGCCGAGCAGGCCGAGCAAGGGCGCGCCGGCGACGATGCTGTCGAGGAGATGCAGGCCGCGCTGGAGGCGGATCAGTTCGTGGCGGGCCCAGGCCTTGAGCACGTCGCCCGAGGCGCCGTCCTTCCAGCGCTGCACGAGACGACCCGCGACGGACTCGCCGTCGGCGGCGCCCACCTGATCGAGCTGGCCCGCGAGGACCGCCTTGACGACGGACTCAGGGGCGACCCGGGAGACCCGGAGAGCCAGGGCGCGTTCGATGACGAGATAGACCGCCAGGAAAGAGCAGAAACCGAGGGGCCAGATGAAGGCGCCTGCGCCTTGGATGAGCGTTTGCACGGCTCTAAAGTCGGGAAACCCCCAGTAGTCGCAAGCACCCTCTTTAAATTGCCATTAAATGACTGTTTAATGAGTTTAAATGAGTTTAAATGACAATAAAAACGCATTTGGAACAAATGTGTAAAACCAATCCTTTGACTTAGCCCTAGGGGGGTTTACTGTGATTTTACCCCAATTTTCCCATGAAGCCCAATCGCTCTGGTTTCTCTCTCGTGCTCTCGCTGACCATCATGGCGGCGATGGTCATGATGGTGATCGTCCTCGCCTCTTTCCTGCAGGTGGAAAGCCGCCTCGCGCAAAGCAACGCCGGCTACCTCCGCGCGCGTTTCAACGCCCTCGCCTCCGCTCGCATCGCGATCGC
Organism: Verrucomicrobiota bacterium; assembly: GCA_041180005.1. Classification (GTDB taxonomy): domain Bacteria; phylum Verrucomicrobiota; class Verrucomicrobiia; order Opitutales; family UBA953; genus UBA953. The sequence goes on from JBEGSF010000001.1 coordinate 44,963, forward strand.
GCAGCTGCAGGTGATGGCCGGCCCCGACCAGCGCGTGACCATGCGCGCCGACATGTATGCGGACAACGACGTGGCCGTAGGCAACAACGACGCCACGACGATCGCCGCCCGCCGCAACCTCACCGACCGCACCAACAACAACGCTCCGGCCGGCGGCCGCCTCTCGCACCAGAAGAAATACCTCACGGGCGTGTGGGCGACGGGCGGCATCGACCCGCGCCTGCCGCGCGACTGGGACGTGTCCAATCCGGCCAACTCGCGCCTGTTCCTCGGCTGGCTGGCCTCGCCCTTCGACGTCAACGGCGACCCCGAGCTTTCCGGCACGGCCACCCATTACCTCCCGAACTCGACCTACTACGCCACCGACGCCGACGGACGACGCGTGGCCGACATGAGCCGCGAAGGCCAGGCCCTGATCGACGCCCTCGGCACCCCGATCGACACGGATCCGAACCGCCTCGTCCCCTTGGTCTCCTTCGGCACCCTCAACCTCCCGGCAGGCCTCACCGGCATGCAGCGCAACTATCTCGGCGCGATCGACGCCCGTCCGCAACCGCTGCCCGGCCCCGCCTTCACGGACGGCACGGCGCTCGGCGCCAACGGCCGCTACGCCTACTGGATCGGCGACGAAGGCCTCAAGGCCAAGGTCAACCTCCCCGACTTCTACGCGGCTACGTCCGCCGGCGCGACGCTGACGCCGGAGGCATGGGACCGCGGCTTCGCCGCTTCCGCCAACCAGCGCAACAGCATCGCCGCGATCGGCGCGCCCGGAGAGATCCTGCGCGACGGCGTGAACGCCCGCGGACAGCTGCCCGCCAACTTCAACTTCGAAGCCTGGCGTCTGAGCGACGTGGCCGCCTCCGTCGGCAACCCTCAGTCCTACCAGCTCGGCAAGGCCATCGGCTCGGCAGGCCTCGCGGCGTGGGCCGCGCGCCAGGCGGGACCGGCCGCGGGACAGGCCATGAGCGACGCCGCCCGCCTGCTCTGGCACGACGTCACGACCTACTCCTTCTCGACGCTGACCGACACCTATAACGGCGGCGTGAAGCTCGACCTCTCGACGGCGTTCGAGCTGCCCTACGCGATGTACCGCGGCCTCGAAGTGTACCCGGGCCAGAAAGACCCGACGATCGTCACGGACGCGCGCCTGCGCAAGCCGTCGCTCTTCCATGGCGCGCCCAACGCGCACGTCACCACGGCCGGCCTCGGCGCGAGCGGCATGGCGGTCGACCTTGACTACAATCGCCCCAACCTGGTCGACAAGCTGGGTTCGCCCTCCGAACTGCTGCTGGCCTCGCCGCGCGCTTCGGAGTGGTCTCCGCGTTACCTGCGGTCGTTGCTCGGCACCTCCTACAACCTCATCCTCGCCCGCAACGGCGGCTCGGGCACGACGCCCGGCGCCGCCAGCGAGACGCCCGAGCGCCTGGGCTTCGTCTACGAAGCGCCGCTGCGCTCCGCGTTCTTCGACTCCTACCAGCAGAACGCGACCACGGTCTCGCGCATCCTCGCCACCACCGAGCGCAGCCCGAACGCCACCGAGAACCGCCCGGGCTCGACGAGCTATTTCTCCAGCGCCAGCAACAACCTCACCCTCCGCGTCAACGCCCTGCCTTGGTCCGAACTGGCCGAGACGCACGCCGAGAACCTGAACGGACGCATCGTCCGCGGCCCGACCTGGGACCTGTACCGCAACTACTACCGCATGTACAAGCGCGAGATCGAACAGGCCGGCAAGACCTCCGGCGCGCTCCGCGGCCAGCCGGCGGCGCCCGCTGACGCGGTGGTCGCGCGCGGCGTCGAACCGCTCACCTACGCCAACGGCAACCGCAACGAACCCGTGCAGCGCAGCCGCCAGGTCAATCCCAGCGGCTCGGCCGCGCCGTGGGCCATCGCCCCCCGGCCCGACCAGTTCTACGCGGGCGGAGGCCAGCTGAACGCCAACCGTTACTTCTACCGCAACAACCTTTCGGCGCCCAGCGACACGCCGAGCTTCCAGGCCGAACAGCGCCTCCGCTACCCGAACATCCTCGCCCACAACTACGTCAACACGCAGTTCGGAACCAACGTCGTCACCAACTTCGACCGCATGGGCATCGCCCAGCCCCGCCCGGCGACCAACGACGCCTACTACGACCTCAGCGGCAATTTCCCGGAGACCAGCACCCGCACGTGGCCGACCTCGATGAGCCTCTCCCCGAGCATCGTCCGTTTCTCGATGATCTTCTCGGGCGTGTTCTCCGACGCCACCGGCGCGGACCCCAACGGCACGCTGGGCGTCACGGTGGATCCGGTCGTGATGGTGCACAACCCCTACGACGTCGCCATCGAGTTCGAGGGCCTCGCGATGGTCACCAACGGCGAGTCCCTCCCGTTCATCTTCGACGTGCAGATCGAGCAGTGGGACTTCGCCGACACGCATTGGCAGTATTTCGATCCCAACCCGGGCTCGCCGACCCGCAACGGCAGCGCGACCGAACCCCGTACCCGCAACCTGACCGACCCGCTGTGGATCGGCGAACGCGTGCAGCGCACCCTGACGATCGGCGAAGTGGCCCTGGGCGACGGCGCCTACGAAAACCGCTCGTTCTCCTTCCGCCTCGTGGATCCGGGCCGCAAGTTCCGCCTCGAGCCGGGCGAGGTGAAGACGATCAGCACCAAGTTCATCGGCGGGGACTACAAGTCCAACCGCGCCAGCAACACGGTGATCGCGACCAACGATTTCGGCTACGACCTCGGCAGCAACGCCGTGTACAAGATGACGCCGTTCTACAACGTACGTCACCGCCGCGGCGGAGACGTGACGACGCAGCTGGAAGAAGGAACGCCTGCAGACCTCACCAAGCCCGACGGACGCCTGTGGACCTGGGGCTTCATGCCGCAGCGTCGCAGCGACGGCAAGATGTACGTGCTCCCCGCGCCGACGGGCGCCGGCCAGGCGCCGGCCCACGGCTTCTTCGGCGGCTACTGCTACAACGCCGGCCCCGACAATCCGGCCGCCTTCCACAGCGCGCTCGACCTCTGGAACGACGTGAAGAATTCGCGCCGCCTGCGCGACGCCTTCGGCATCGACTGGGACGGCACCGCGAAGAAGCTCAAGACCGTCCTCCAGTTCGCCTCTCCGCCCAACCAGAACAAGACGGTGCGCTTCGTCGTGCGCAACTCCGGGTGGGTCAACTACGACAACCGCGTCGTCGGCGAGGAAGGCACCCCGAACACCCCGGGCTACGTCTTCCCCCGCCTGCGCAACGGCACCACCGCGATCGGCGGCCACCAGCACTGGAACTTCTACCTGATCAACAACCGCAGCATCGACGGACAGGCGCTGAACAAGGACCGCCGCTGGTTCGGTTCGCCCACCACCGACAACCCCACCTATAATCCGTCCGCGAGGACCGTCAGCGGCTTCGTCTACGAAGGATCGGGCACCGCGCCCGGACAGCACCTCGTCGACGAGTCTCTCCTGCTCAACTTCCAGGCGCTCACCGCCGGCTGGCCGCTTTACGGCAACGACAACGGCCACTGGAGCAACATCATCCAGTACAACGAAGAATGGCTGCGCTCGGTCTCCGGAGGCAACCCCCGCCCGCCCGACTACCGCATCGCCACCGGACGCAACCCGGTCGCCACCCACACGGGCGTGACCTGGCGCGGCGACAACAACGTGATCGGCCAGCAGATCACCTTCGGCCCCGAAAACGGCGACCCTGAATTCGGCCGCCCCGAGATCACTTCCGGCCGCGCGGGTTCGCTGAACGGACGCATCGTCGCCTCGATCCGCGCCGACCGCGGCAACGACAAGCAGCCGTTCTTCATGACGGACTTCCTGCTCCGCTCGGCGGAGATGACCGGACAGACCCGCGACATCTGGTACCCGGCGGATAATCCCTCGGCCTTCTCGAACTTCCGCATCAACACCGACAACAGCCGACGCCTGGTGACCCCTCCGGAGATCTTCAACGCCCCGATGTCGCCGTTCTTCCTGAGCGTGCGCCCGCAGCAGGCCCACCTGTACGGTTACGACGGCAAGGCGCACACGCCGATCGGCTGGGTGCTCTCGCAGCGCGGCCTCGACGCCGAACCGCAGATGGCCCTGAGCGCCAACAACACCAACGCTTACTGGGGCGCGAGCGTGAACCCGACCGTCAGCCAGCGCTCCGACACCGTGCTGTTCCCGGTGCCCCGCCGCCCGCTCCTCTCGCTGGCGCAGCTCGGCTCCGCCGGTCATGCCCAGGTGAACACCGACGCCGACCTCACCGTGGGATCTTCGTTCGCCCATCCCGGCATCTCCGACCTGACCAAGGTCACCGACTGGCCCGGCCCCAAGCGCGAAAGCGGCACCGACCGGGCGATCCCGGAAAACGGCTACGTCGGCATCCACGAAGGCACCCGCATGATCCGCAACGTCGCGAACGTGCGGACCGACCACGCCTTCGTCTCGAACCTCGCCCTCTGGGACGCCTTCTACTTCAGCGGCCTGAACCTCCAGGCGAATTCGTATTCCCTGCCGGGCGAGCGCAACGCCTTCCCGGGCGGCCCCGACCTGCCCGTCGACACGGACGTCGCCGCCGAACAAGCGGCGGCCCTGCGCCGCGCGGCCGGCAACATCAGCGGGTTCGACGTGACTTCGTTCCGCGACGTGAAGCAGGCCCTTGAAGCCGGCTACAACCCGCTCGCCAACAAACGCGTCGTCTTCCAGCCCGACGCCCGCGGCGCCGTCGCCGACATGACGTTCCCGTCGGCCGTCGACTTCCCGCATCCGGGCTACCTGGCCCGCAACTCGCTCTATGACGGCGGGTTCAACGTGAACTCGACCTCGAAGGCGGCCTGGAAAGCCGTGCTCGCCGGCATGCGGGGTCAGACCATGCCGGACGGCTCCTCCGTCAGCGGCACCGTGCTCACCCGCTTCGCGCGCTCGTTCCGCCCCGCCGGCGGCGACATCAACGCGTGGAACAACTACCGCGAGCTGACCGACGCCGAGATCGACCGCCTCGCCGCCGAAGTGGTCCGTGAAGTCCGCGACCGCGGCCCCTTCATGTCCCTGGCCGACTTCGTGAACCGACGTCTGCTCGACTCCACCGACCTACGCCAGCGTCAGCACGGGCTCAAAGGCGCCCTGCAGTCCGCCATCGACCGCTCGGGCATCAACAACAACTCGATCCGCGACGCCGGCGGCAACCTCACCGACGGGACCTTCGCGGCTCCGGACGCCCCCAACCTCACCACGAGCTTCACGGACCCCAACGGCAACAGCGGCCGCGGGGCGCCGAACTTCACGGACAGGAACGCCGACGGACCCGGCGTCTGGGGCGTGCTGAAGAAGGCGACCAATCCGACCTCCCCGCGCTTCCCCAACATCGCTTCGATGAGCCAGCAGGCGACCTCGACCGCCGACCAGCGCGTCACCGCCGGCCTCGGCGCCCCGCAAGTCGTGACCCAGATGGACGTGCTCAACACGGTCGGACCGAACCTGACGCCGCGCTCGGACACGTTCACCATCCGCGCCTATGGCGAGGCCTTGGACAACGCCGGCAACACCATCGGCCGCGCCTGGGTCGAAGTGGTCGTGCAACGCAGCGCCCAGCTGATGATCCCGTCGACGCGCGGCCCCGCCTACGACGAGCCCACCCGCCGACGGCTCAACTACCGCGTCAACGGCGCCTTCACCAAGGAGTATGACTTCATCCCCATGCTCGACGCCTACGAAAGCCTGCACGCCGGCGGCGCCGCGAGCAACATCCGGCTCCCGGCCAACGCCACGCCCTTCGAGCGCGAGAACTGGAACGTGAACCGTCTCCTCGGCCGCCGTTTCAAGGCCACCTCGATCCGCTGGCTCAACGCGAACGAAATCTGAACCCATGATCATCAGGAAATTTCTGGCGGGGCTGCTGCTTTCCGCCGTCTGGCTCGGCCTGTCCGCCGCCGACAACAAGGAGACCCGGCCGGAGGCCGAGAAGACCAAGTCCGCCGCGCGGACGAGGGGCCAGTCCGAACGGACCTGCGCGCTGACCGTCACCTGGTGGGAAGACCCCCTGCTCGCCGAAGGCGAACGGCTCGAGCTCGGCGTGCAAGGCGACCGCGAGGTGACGCCCATCCACCCCAGCGCGATGAACCCGGGCGGCACCATCCTCTACGAAGGACCGGCCACCGTCGCGGTCGTGCGCAAAGGCATGGTCCCGAACCCCAACGGGAAGCCCGATGCCAAGCCCGTCGAGGGTTGGCTGCCCTTCGCCCAGTTCACGATCGGCGAGGGCGACCGAGAGGCCCTGGCGATCCTGTTCGCGACGGATGGCACGAAGAAGGTGATGGTGCGGACCTTCAACATCGACGTGGAGAGCTTTCCCTTCGGCGGATTCGACGTGCTTAACTTCAGCAAGACCCGCCTGCTCTGCAGCATGGGCGGAAAAGTCTTCTACGCCGATCCCGGCCGGCGTGCGCGCAGCCCGACGGTCATCGCCAAGCGCGAGGTGGTGAACTTCTTCATGGGCATCACCGAGCCGGACGGCGCCCAGAAACTCATCTACCGCGCCCCGCTCATCCTGAGCGAGAAGAACCGCCGCCTCTACTTCGTGCTCGAGAACCCTGACCCGAGCTCGCCCACCCGTTTCGTCTCGCATACGCTGATCCAGCACGTCGCCGGCCACCGGACGATCGAGAGCCTGCGCGGCCAGAAGACCAGCGGCGCGCCGGAGGCGGAAAAGACGCCGGCGCCGGAGCCCGAGAGCCAGCCGAAGAAGGAAGCGAAGCCCGCGACGCCCAAGGCCGCCTGAGGGCTCAGAGCGACGCGGCCGCTTCCCGGTCCGCCAGCCAGGTGACGCGAGGCGCGAAGGCGCGCAGCGCCTGGCCGGGGTGGAGCGCGGGCTCGAAAGCGCCGTGGGCGATCTCGCGCATGGCCGGGGCCTTGGCGGCGCCGCCGACGAGCACGACGATGGACGCGCATTGGGCGAGGCCGGCCTCGGTGATGGTCAGGCGCCAGCCGCGGCCCGGCCATTCGGTGGCGACGAAGCGCGCGCCGGACTTCTGTCCGATCAGCGGGCACTTCGGCCAGAGCGAGGCGATATGGCTGTCGTCGCCCAGGCCGAGGACGCAGAGGTCGAAGGCCTTGGCAGGCGAGCGCTCGGCCCAGGCGGCCTCATAGGCGGACGCGGCTTCGGCCGGAGCCCGTTCGACCGGCCAGGGGAAACGACGGGCGGCGGGCACGCCGAGCGCGTCGAGCATGCCGCGGGCGGCGTGGCCGAAGTTGGAGTCATCGGACGAAAGCGGAACGCAACGCTCGTCGCTCACGTGCCAGTCGATGCGGGCGAGGGCTTCGGCCGTGAGGGCTCCCGTGCGGACCACCCAGGCGTAGAAGGCCTTGGGCGTGGAGCCGCCGCTCAGTCCGACGGAGGCCGGACCCTGGGCGGCGAGGGCGTTGATGCGTCGGGCGAGCTCGGCGAAGGATTCCTCGCGGGTGAGGATCTCGACCGTGCCGGCGGGAGTGACGAGGGAAGGCATGGGGAGATGATAGAGGATGGAGGATGAAGGATGGAAGAAAGATGAGAAGAGGGCCGAATAGGGATAGAGCCAGGGCTAGGGCTAGGTTGGGGCTAGATAACGGAGGGAAACAAGAAGGGCGTCCTTGCGGACGCCCTTTCATGACCAGCGATACTCTATGCTCGGAACTCGATACTCTGACTTACTGGCAGGCCTCGCAGGTGCCGCCGTTGCGCATGGCCTCGATGGAGCACGCGTTCTTCTCTTCGGCGGTGTATTCCTTCTTCGGCTCGGACTTCGGGGCCTTCTCGACCGTGGCCTTCTCGATGTTGGAGGCGCCGAGGGTGCGTAGGTAGTAGGTGGTCTTGAGACCGGTGCGCCAGGCGTACTGGTACATGTGCGAGAGCATCTTCAGGTCCGGGGTCGGGAGGAAGAGGTTCAGCGACTGGGCCTGGTCGATCCACTTCTGGCGGCGGGCGGCGGCGTCGATGAGCCACTTGTTCTCGATGGTGAAGGCGGTCAGGTACTTGTCCTTGATGGCCTGCGGGATCTCGGCGATGTCCTTGAGCTCGCCGTCGAAGTACTTGATCTGCTGCATCATCTCCTGGCTCCACAGGCCGAGCTTCTTGAGGTCGCGGACCAGGTAGCCGTTGAGTTCGGTGAACTCGCCGGACAGGTTGCTCTTCACGAAGAGGTTCTTGTAGGTCGGCTCGATGCAGGGCGAGCTGCCGACGATGTTGGAGATCGTGGCGGTCGGGGCGATCGCGAGGACGTTGGAGTTGCGCATGCCGTGCTTGGCGATCTTGGCGCGGACCGGAGCCCAGTCCATGCGGCCGCCGCGCTTGACCTCGATCGGCTCGCCGCGCTCCTGCTCGAGGAGGTCGACGGTGTCCTGCGGGAGCAGGCCGCGGTCCCACTTGGAGCCCTTGTAGCTGCTGTAGGTGCCGCGTTCGGCGGCGAGGTCGGCGGAGGTCTCGTAGGCGTAATAGGCCACGGCTTCCATGATCTCGTCGTTGAACTCGACGGCGGCTTCGGAGGCGAAGGAGACGTCGCGGCGGTAGAGGCAGTCCTGGAGTCCCATGACGCCCATGCCGACCGGGCGGTGGCGGAGGTTGGAGACCTCGGCGGCCTTGGTCGGGTAGAAGTTGATGTCGATGACGTTGTCGAGGGCGCGGACGGCGACCGTGACGGTCTCACGGAGCATCGCATGGTCGATGCTGCCGTCGGCCTTGAGGTGCGAGTCGAGGACGACGGAGCCCAGGTTGCAGACGGCGGTCTCCTCGGCGCTCGTGTTGAGCGTGATCTCGGTGCAGAGGTTGGAGGAGTGGATGACGCCGGTGTGGTCCTGCGGGGAGCGGACGTTGCACGGATCCTTGAAGGTGATCCACGGGTGGCCGGTCTCGAAGATCATGCCGAGCATCTTCTTCCAGAGCTCGAGGGCGGGGATCTCCTTGCCGAAGATCTCGCCCTTCTTGGCGCGGGCCTCGTAGGCGACGTAGCGCTTCTCGAACTCGGCGCCGAAGGTCTCGTGGAGGTCCGGGGTCTCGTTGGAGAGGAAGAGCGTCCAGGACTGGCGGTTCTTGAGGCGCTTCATGAACAGGTCGGGGATCCAGTTGGCCGTGTTCATGTCGTGCGTGCGGCGGCGGTCGTCGCCGGTGTTCTTGCGCAGCTCGAGGAAGTCCTCGATGTCGTTGTGCCAGGTCTCGAGGTAGGCGCAGCCGGAGCCGCGGCGCTTGCCGCCCTGGTTGACGGCGACGAGCTGGTCGTTGTGGAGCTTGAGGAACGGGATGATGCCCTGGGACTCGCCGTTGGTGCCCTTGATGTAGGAGCCCGTGCCGCGGACGGAGGTCCAGGAACCGCCGAGGCCGCCGGCCCACTTGGAGAGGAAGGCGTTCTCCGCGATGCCGCGGATCATGATGGACTCGATGGTGTCGTTGACCTGGTAGAGGTAGCAGGACGAGAGCTGGCTGTGGAGCGTGCCCGAGTTGAAGAGCGTCGGGGTCGAGCTGCAGAAGCGGCGGGACTTGTAGAGCGCGTGGAGGCGGATGACCCAGTCCTCGCGGTTCTTCTCCTCGCGGAGGAAGAGGCCCATCGCGACGCGCATCCAGAAGAACTGGGGCGTCTCGAGGCGGCGGGCCGGCTTGACCGTCTTGTCGATGATCAGGTAGCGGTCGTACATCGTCTGCACGCCGAGGAGCTCGAAGTCGAGGTCGGCCATCGGGTCGAGGGCGGCGGCGAGCTTGGCGAGGTCGTACTTGCGCAGGTCGGGCGAGAGGCGGCCGATCGCGATGCCGCGTTCGACGTAGGCGGCGAACTTGGCGCGGTGGAATTCCTTGAGCTGCGAGACGCCGTCGCGGCTGATGCTCCAGCCGAGGACCTCCTCGTAGATGTAGGAGAGGCAGATGCGGGCGGCGAACTTGGCGAAGTCGGCGTCGACTTCGACGAGGCTCTTGGCGTTGAGCTCGATCGTCTTGCGGAGGTCGGCCTCGGAGATCTCGTTGAAGAGACCGCGGCGGAGTTCGGATTCGATCTGGTCCGGGGTGCGGACGAGCTCGAGGCCGGCGGCGGCGAAGGCGATGCGCTTGCGCAGCTCGTCGCCGTTCCAGAGGTAGGTCGAGCCGTCGGCGGACTTGACGAGGATGAGGGACTCCTGGCGGTCGTCGACGACGGCGGGCTGGGCGGCGAGCTCCTCGCGGCGGCGGGCGCGGTAGGCGCGGTAGAGGATGTAGTTCTGGGCGACCTTGAAGTGGCCCTGGCGCATGAGCTCCTCCTGGACGAGGTCCTGGACCTCCTCGATGCCGATGATGGTCTGGCCGAGGTCGGCTACGCGGCGGGTGACGGCGGCGGTCACGCGGACGGCGGGGGCGGGATCCTGCTCGAGCGAGAGGAAGGCCATGCGGACGGCGGTCGTGATCTTGTTGGGGAGCCACGGCACCACCTGGCCGTTGCGGCGCATGAGGCGGGTCGTGATGGCGAGGGGATCGACGGGGGCGGCTTCGCCGCCGCGGGAGAAGAGGAGGCTCTTGGCGACGTCGTGGCGGTTGTAACGCACGAGGGCGTCTTCGATGGCCTGGAGGACGAGGGTCTCGCTCACCTGGACGCCGGACTGGGAGAGGACGCGGACGACGTCGCTGGCGACGGCGGCGACGAACTGGCGGTTGGACTCGGTGAAGATGTCCTGTTCCTGGCGGGCGACGAGGAGGTCGGTGAGGGCGGCGCCGACGATGTCGGCGATCTGCGCGGCGTCGAGGCCGGCGGAGGCGGCGCCACCGGCGGCGGCGGGGAGCGACTCACGCCAGTTGAAGCGGGGCTTGGCGTCGGCGGGAGCGCGGACGGCGTGCTTGAGGGCGATGTCTTCGCGGAAGAAAGGGAGTTCGGATTTCATGTCAGGGAGAGCTTGGGAGAGAGGGGACGGAGAGAGGGAGAATGAGGGAGGATGCGTCGGCGGCGGCCGGCGCAGGTTTTTTCAATGGATAGGATGAGGGGTAAGAACAGGAAGCATGCCAAACCGGGCGCGAAGGGGGTGACGCCCGAATCTGGACAGCGGACGCTCAGAGTTCGTCGTCGTTGACGGTGCCGAGGGCGCCCTGCTTCTGGTATTCCGTGACACGGCCTTCGAAGAAGTTCTGCTCCTTCTTGAGGTCCATCATCTCGGAGAGCCAGGGGAAAGGATTTGTCGTCTCGGCCACGAGCGGATCGAGGCCGCAGTTACGCAGGCGACGGTCGGCGATGTAGTCGATGTACTGCTCGAACTCCTTCGACGAGAGGCCGAGGGCGTTGACGGGCAGGCAGTCGCGGATGAAGTCCTTCTCGAGCGACACGGCGTTGGCCATGAGCTGGCGGAGCTCCTCCTTGAAGGCGGGCGTCCAGACGTCGGGGTTCTCCTTGACGAGCTCGGCGAGCAGGTTGCGGAAGAGGTCGATGTGGTTGGATTCGTCGCGCAGGGTGTAGCGGAACATCTGGCCGATGCCCGGGAACTTGTTCTGGCGGGCGAGGGAGAGCACCATGCCGAAGAGGCCGTAGAACTGGGTGCCTTCCATGCACTGTCCGAAGAGGAAGATGTTATGGGCGAGGGCCTGCTTGTCCTCGAGCTTGGTGAGGTCGAGCTTGCGGCGCAGCGCGCGGGAGTTGTTGACGACGAAGGCGGCCTTCTTGGCGATCGTCGGGATGTCCTCGAACATCGCCTCGCACTCGTGCGGGTTGATGCCGAGCGAGGAGATCATGTAGACGAGCGAGTCGGCGTGGATGTTCTCCTCGTGCGCGTGGCGGCCCAGGACGAGCTTGAGCTCGGGGGCGGTGACGACCTCGCGGACGACGTGGATGATGTTGTCGCCGACGATGCCTTCGGCGGCGGAGAAATAACCGATCGCCATCTTCACGATCCAGCGGTCGATCTCGGTGATCTGGCCGGTCTGGTCGCGCCACTGCTCGCAGTCCTTCTGCATCGGGATATCCTCCGGCTCCCAATGGTTGTTCTTCATCGTGCGATAGAGATCGTACGCCCACTGGTACTTCAGCGGGAGGATGTTGAAGAACATCGATTCGCGGCCGTTGATGACGCGCTTGTTGGCGAAGGCTTCCTCGGCCTTGGTCTTGTCGAGGATGAAGGTTTTCTGACCTACTTTGATGGTGATGGATTCCATGATGGAGAGTGGGGAAAAGGGCTCAAATAGGGGCCGGGAAGGCCGCTAGGTGATTGGTATGATTGGCAGTAAAATACTAGATGTAGGGGCTGCAAATTTATTTCGACACTAGATGTAGTGATTTTACGCAAGCCACTGTCATTAGAGCACTTAGGGAGAAAACTTTATTCACAATCGGGTTTTTTGACGGATTTTTGATAAGAGAGCGGCTTTAGGGTGAATGCCTCAACAAAATCGGGGGTCGGTGGCATGAGCAACCGCCAGTTGTTGGTCTTGCTCACGGCCGGAGATTGCCCGGCGCCCTGCCCCGCCCCAGCATCGCGCCATGCCCAAGGCCGATCCCGCTCCCACGACCACGCCTCCGGCCGGTTTCCTGGAAGCCAGCTGGTCGCCGGAGGCGCTCGCGGAACGCGGTTGGCGCGGAGCGTCGAAGTCGGCGTGGCGCGTGATCGCGACCACGTGGCACGGCGTCGTCGCGCACCGGCTGCCGCAGCAGTCGGCCGCGCTCACGTATTACACGCTGATGTCGCTCGGGCCGCTGCTCGGCCTCGCGCTCACGGTGTCGGGCTTCATCCTCTCCCGCGCGGGGGACCAGCAGGACAATCCGGCGAAGCGCGCGATCGTCGCCGCGGTCGAATACGCCGCGCCGCAGATCGTGGCGAAGGCTTCGGCGGAAGGACATCACGCGACGCTGCGCGAGATCAACAAGGACCTCGACGCGCTCGTCGACCGCCTGCTGAAGACCGCGGCGAGCGGCGAGGCGGGCGTGATCGGGCTGCTCCTGCTCTTCGGCCTCGCGGTGCTCATGCTGAGCCGCGTGGAGGACGCCTTGAACGGCATCTGGGGCGTGCGTTTCGGACGCAGCTGGCGCGATCGTTTCGCGAACTACCTGCTCTTCCTCGTGGTCTTCTTCCTGGTCGGCGCGACCACGCTCACGATGCTTTCGGCGGCCTCGCTCGCGGCCTCTTTCGGCGCGGGCGCGACGTGGCTGACGGGCTGGCTCCAGAAGATCCCCGGCGGCGGATGGTTCGCCGATTTCGTGGGCGGCGGCGGGCCGCTCTTCGTCTCGCTCGCGCTGCTGACGCTCGCCTTCGCGGCGTTCAACCGGATGATGCCGAACGCGCGCGTGCGCTGGAGCGCGGCGCTCGTCGGCGGCCTCGCCATCGCCGTGCTCGTCGTCTGCAACCATCGCCTCGCCGCGCTCTACGTCGGCAAGGTCACGGAGCTGCAGAGCCTCTACGGCGAACTCAGCATCGTGCTCGTGCTCCTGTTCGGCACCTATCTCAGCTGGCTCTTCGTGCTGATCGGCGGGCAGGTCGCCTACGCCTACCAGAACCGGCGCACGCTCGCGCGGCACAAGTCGTGGGAGGCGCTGAGCCACCGGGCGCGCCGCACCCTCGCCTTCCTCTGCGTCGCCGAGACGCTGCGACGCTACCGGGCCGGACGCACCGGCCCGACGGCCGAGGACATCGGCGTGAGCGCGCGCGTGCCTGCCTCCGTCGCCGAGGGCTGCCTGGAGATGCTGCGTGAGACGGGGCTGCTGGCCCTGGAGTCCCGCACCGGGGGCCACAAGCCCGCCCGTCCGCTCGAGGCGATGACCATCGGTCAGTTCTGGGGCGTCGTGGACGAGCACGCCACCGGGCGCGCCGGCGACCTCGATCTCTCGGCCGATCCCGCCGCCCGCGAGCACGCCGAGATCGAAGGACGTCTCCGCGTGCTCCCTGGCGCGGGCGTCACGTTGGGCGAACTCTCGGCCCGAGGTCAGGGACATGCGTGTTCCTGAGCTCGAAGGCATCATCCGGAGACGGATCCTGGTGAACTTCCGGGCGGACCCCGCGGCCGTCCGCCGGCTGCTCCCGGCGCCCTTCCGCCCGAAGACGCATGCCGGCTATTCCTTGGTCGGCATCTGCCTGATCCGCCTCGAAGCCATCCGCCCGGCTGGGTGGCCGGCCTGGTGCGGACTGAGCAGCGAGAACGCCGCCCACCGGATCGCGGTCGAGTGGGACGAGGGCGCCCAGCGTCGCGAAGGGGTCTTCATCCCCTGCCGGCATACGGGCTCGCGCCTCAACCGGCTGGCCGGCGGCAGGATCTTCCCCGGGGAACACCGGGCGGCCCGGTTCCACGTGAAAGAACACGGACCCGCGATCAGCCTGCGCATGGAATCCGACGACGGGGCCACGAAGGTGGAAGCGGCCGGAACGGAGGCCGCCGGACTCCCCGACGGCTCTTGTTTCGCCAGCCTGGAAGAAAGCTCCGCCTTCTTCGCGGCCGGCAGCGCGGGCTACTCGGCCAACCAGGACGGCGTCCGCGCGGACGGGCTCGAACTCGAGACGCACAGCTGGTCGGTGCGGGCCCTGCGGATGGAGACGGTGTCCTCGACGTTCTTCGCCGACCGCGGGAACTTCCCGGAGGGGAGCATCGCCTTCGACCACGCATTGCTGATGCGAGGGATCCCGCACCGATGGAAAGCCCTCCGGCGCCTGGAACTCGGCCCGCGGGCCTGCTGCGACTGACGACGGCGGCCGCGACCTCCGTAAATGAGGGGACCCCGGTCTCCTTGCGGAGACCGGGGTCCGTGAACCTGGCGATGACCTACTCTCGCACACCAGCGGGGGTGCACTACCATCGGCGGCTGCATGCTTAACTATCGTGTTCGGGAAGGGAACGAGTGTTTCCATGCGCCCATGATCACCAGAATGTGTCCTCGGGCAGCTCTCTGATGGGTGATCATGAGATGGTTTTCGCCAGGTGGCGAGCTGCCGTCATAGGGAAAGATAAACAGTTTGCGCATACTAAAATTACTAATCCGTAATGCTATCGGCCTAGACGTACTTGATACGGCTAAGAAGCCAATTGCAGATCAATCGAACATTAGTACCGCTAGGCTCAACGTATCGCTACGCTTACACCGGCGGCCTATCAACC
>JBEGSF010000001.1:67500-905432 GCA_041180005.1 Verrucomicrobiota bacterium
GAAGGCCTTGGCCTTGAGCTCCCACTTCTGGCCCTTGGCCGGGGACGGCACCAGCTCGCCATCCACGCTGACCGAGGAACCCGTGAGCGCATCCTTCAGATGCTCGGCGCCGGGCGTCGCGGCGTCGACCACCACCTGGAGGTTCTTGAAGCAGGAGCCGTCGTTGATCTCCACGAAGGAGAAATCCTTGGCGTCGCGGCGGGTACGCACCCAGCCGGAGACCGTGACGTCCGTAAGCGGCTGCTCCGCGGCGAGCGCCTGCCTGACCTTGATTCGCATAGGGTAATCTGGACCAGCCTGCCCGCCGAAACAAGCGAGAGATGGCCGGACGGGCCTGGGCGCCCGTTTTTTCGGGACGGGCTGGACAATTCCGGGCCTTCTAACACGCTCGCAAGCCTTCCACATGAACGCACTCGAACAGCTTCGCCAACACACCAAGGTCGTCGCCGACACCGGCGACTTCGCCGCCATGAAGGCCTTCAAGCCTCTGGACGCCACGACCAATCCGAGCCTCATCCTCAAGGCCGTCCAGATGCCGGAATACCAGGCCCTCCTCCAGAAGGCCGCCCAGGACAACAAGAGCAAGGGCGTCCAAGCCGCCGTCGACGCCCTCCTCATCTCCTTCGGCACCGAGATCCTCAAGATCGTCCCGGGCCGCGTCTCCACCGAAGTCGACGCCCGTCTGTCCTTCGACAAGACCGCCACCGTCGCCAAGGCCCGCGAACTCATCGCTCTCTATAAGGCCGCCGGCATCCCCAAGGAGCGTATCCTCGTGAAGATGGCCTCCACCTGGGAAGGCATCCAGGCCGCCGCCGAGCTCGAAAAGGAAGGCATCCGCTGCAACCTGACCCTCCTCTTCTCGTTCGCCCAGGCCGTCGCCTGCGCCGACGCCAAGGTCCAGCTCATCTCGCCGTTCGTCGGCCGCATCTACGACTGGCACAAGAAGGCCCAGGGCGCCAATTGGAACGAAGCCGCCTCCTCCGGCGCCAACGATCCCGGCGTGCAGTCCGTCCGCCGCATCTACGCCTACTACAAGCGCAACGGCATCAAGACCGAAGTCATGGGCGCCTCCTTCCGTAACGTCGGCCAGATCAAGGCCCTCTGCGGTTGCGACCTCCTGACCATCGCCCCGAACCTCCTCGACGAGCTCTCCAAGGACTCCGCCGCGGTGCCCAAGGTGCTCGACGAAGCCGCCGCCAAGTCCGAAGGCGAAGCCGCCAAGGCCTGGGGCGAGAAGGAATTCCGCTGGCACCACAACGAAGACGCGATGGCCACGGAGAAGACCGCCGAAGGCATCCGCGCCTTCGCCGTCGACGGCAAGAAGCTCGACGACCTGGTCGCCAAGGCCATCGGCTGAAGGCCGAGGGCTGAGGCGGGTTAGGCTGGGTCCGAAGGACACAGCCAAGCCCCCTGAATCCGCGTCTTCACGGCGAACGCCAAGGCCATCGGCTAAGAGCACTGTCAGTTCCTCAAGCAAGGCCGGGCTGCAAAGCCCGGCCTTCTTATTTGCGGCGGAAAAGAGATGCTACGAGGAAAGCGAGCCCGCCGAACGCGAAAAACCAGCCCATGGGTAGCAGCCAGAAAGGCTCATGAAGGAAGCCCTCTGCGTCCACATAGCTGCCGATTTGCCGATGAAGCCAGAAACAGAGGCTTCCGACGCCAAAAGACAGCGTCGAAGCCAGATGGAAGATCGCACTGCGCATCAGCGCCTACTTCCGACGCTGGCGGACCGCCTCGAAGAGGCAGATCGCGGCGGCGTTGGAGACGTTGAGCGAATCCGACAGGCCGGCCTGCGGGATCGAGATCTTCTCGTCGGCGCCCTTGAGCCAGAAATCCGAAAGACCGTCCTTCTCCGAACCGAGCAGCAAAGCCACCGGCCCGCGGCAGTCGACGTCCCAATAGGCCTTGGTCGCGGCCGGCGAGGTCGCGAGCGAGCGGATACCCTTGGCCTTCATCCAGACGGCGGCCTCCTGCGAGGTGCAGACGGCCACGGGCATGGAGAAAAGCGCGCCCTGCGAGGAGCGGACGACGTTCGGATTGAAGACGTCGGTGATCGGGTCGCAGACGATGAGGGCGTCGCAACCGGCGGAGTCGGCCGTGCGGAGGAGCGCGCCGAGGTTACCGGGCTTCTCGACCGATTCGGCGACGAGCAGAAGCGGGTTGGCCGAAGGCTTGAGCTGGTCGAGGGAGCAGTTCCAGGTCTTGGCGACGCCGAGGAGGCCGTCCGGGCCTTCGCGGCCGCTGACCTTCTCGAAGGCGGAGACGCCTAGTTCGCAGCAGTCGACGCCGGCGACGCGGGCGTTGGTGACGAGTTCGGCGGCTTCGGAGCCACGGAACATCGACGGGCAGAAATAGATCTCGAGCACCTCGACCTTGCGCTCGATGGCCCGGGAGAGTTCCCGGAGGCCTTCGGCGATGAACAGACCGCGGGCTTCGCGCTCGGCGCGGTCCCGCAGGCGGGCCAACGCCTGCACGCGGGGGTTCTGTCGGCTTTGGATGACCTCGTCGGGCACGGGCGAAGTGAGAACCAAGGCAGGCCGAAGGGCAAGGATAGGCCTTCGGCGGGGATAAGTCTCGACCTCTCCGCCGGGAGGCGGACTTTATCGCCATGTCCGAATTCGAGCCGCCTCAGTCCCGCAAACCCGACGCCTCCAAGTTCCGGCCCGGCAAGTTCACCTACCACCAGGAGATCGAAGTCGAGATCGCGAGCCTGACGAACCTCGGCGAAGGCGTGGCCCGCGTCGACGGCTGGGTCGTCTTCATCGCCGGCGCCCTGGCCGGCGAGAAGGTCGTGGCCCGCATCTGGCATAACGCCGCCAATTTCTCGCGCGGCGACCTCGTCCGCGTCATCGTCCCCTCGCCCCACCGCGTCCAGCCCCGCTGCGACCTCTTCGGCGAATGCGGCGGCTGCCAGTACCAGAACCTCGCCTACCCGCAGCAGCTCGAGTGGAAGCAGAAGCAGGTCGCGGAAGCCTTCGAACGCCTCGGCGGCATCAAGACCAAGGTCGACCCCTGCCACCCTTCCCCGAAGCAGTACGGCTACCGCTCCAAGATCACCCCGCACTTCATGACGCCGCGCCGCGCGGACTTCCCGATCGGCTTCCTCGCCGCCGGCACCTCCCGCCGCGTCGTCGACGTACCGAAGTGCCCGATCGCCACGGACGCGATCAACGCGGCCTACGCGCGCTCCCGCAAAGACATCAAGGCCAACCCCGGTCGCTTCGAACGCGGCGCCACCCTGCTCTTCCGTGATTGCGAAGAAGGCGTCGTCACCGACTCCCGCCAGGTCGTCACCGAGAAGGTCGGCGCGGTGCAGCTCAAGTTCCTCGCCGGGGAGTTCTTCCAGAACAACCCGTCCGTCCTCGAGCAGTTCGTCGGCCACGCCATCAAGCTCGCGCACGAATCCGGAGCCAAGCACCTCGTCGACACCTACTGCGGCTCGGGCCTCTTCGCCCTCTCCGGCGCCCGCCTCTTCGAATCCGTCAACGGCATCGAAGTCAGCGCCGAAGCCGCCCGCAAGGCCGCCGAGAACGCCACGCTCAACCACTTGCTCAACTGCCGCTTCATCGCCGGCTCCGCGGAATCGATCTTCAAGAAGATCCCGGTCGAAGGCCGCGAGTCCGCCGTGATCGTCGATCCGCCCCGCAAGGGCTGCGACGAGGCGTTCCTCGACCAGCTCGACGCCTTCAGCCCGCGTCGCATCGTCTACGTCAGCTGCGCGCCCGACACCCAGGCCCGCGACGTAAAGTATCTCTGCGCCAAGGGCTGGAAGGTCGTCTCGGTCCGTCCGTTCGACCTCTTCCCGCAGACCCGCCACGTCGAGTGCATCGCCGCGCTGGAACGCGCCTGAGCGAGCCGTCAGGGCACAAAAAAGGGGCGCCGCGAGGCGCCCCTTCTGTTTAGCCGGGTATCAGGCTCAGGCCTGCGGCTTGGCGGCGTTCTCTTCCTCTTCCTCGGAGCGCTCGACCTTCGAGATGCCGAGGAGGGACTCGCCGTCCTTGAGCCGCATGACGCGGACGCCCTTGGTGTTGCGACCCGCCGTGCAGCGGATGTCGGACACCTTGGTGCGGATGGACTGGCCGCCCTTGGTGAGGAGCATGACCTCGTCCTCTTCCTGGACGCTGAGCGCGCCGGCGACGCCGACCTCGGTGGAGATGGCGATGACGCCCTTGCCGCCGCGGGACTGCTTGCGGTAGACGGGCTCCTTGGTCTCCGGATCGTCGAAGGGCGTGCGCTTGCCGATGCCGTCGATGCCGACGACGAGGAGCGTGCAGGCCGGATCGACGACTTCCATCGCCTTCACCAGGTCGCCGCTCTCGAGCTTCATGCCGACGACGCCGGTCGTGTCGCGGCCCATGGAGCGGACGTCGGACTCGTGGAAGCGGATGGACATGCCGGACTGCGAGATCATCACGACCTCGTTGTCGCCGTTGGTCAGCTTGGCCGCGATGAGGCGGTCGCCGTGCTCGATGTTGATGCCGATGATGCCGCCCTTGCGGTAGTTGGCGTATTTCGAGATCTCGGTCTTCTTGATGGTGCCGTTGGCGGTGCACATCATGAGGAACTTGCCCTCCTCGAAGTTGGAGACGCAGACCATCGCGGCCAGCTTCTCGTCGTCCTTGAGGTCGAGCAGGCGGGCGATCGACTTGCCGCGGGAGGCGCGGTTGGCTTCCTCGATCTCGTAGACCTTCTCCACGTACACGCGTCCGTTGTTCATGAAGAACAGGATGTGGTCGTGGGTGTTGGCCGTGAAGAGATGCTCGATGAAGTCGCTGTCCTCGTCGGACGCGGCCTTGGAGAGCTCGGCGCCCTTGGTGCCCTTGCCGCCGCGCTTCTGGAGGCGGTACTGGGCGACCGGGGTGCGCTTGATGAAGCCGGCGTGCGAGACGGTGACCACGCAGCCTTCGTTGGCGACGATGTCCTCCATCGAGAGGTCGCCTTCCTGGGCGGTGACCTTCGTCTTGCGGGGACCGATGTGCTTCTTGGCGGCTTCGCGGAGCTCCTTCTTGATGAGGGAGAGCAGCTTCGACTCGCTGGAGAGGATGCCGCGGAGCTCTTCGACGAGCGCCATCAGTTCGCGGTATTCGGCCTCGATCTTGTCGCGCTCCAGGCCGGTGAGCTGGTAGAGGCGGAGGTCGAGGATGGCCACGGCCTGGCGTTCGCTGAGGCCGTACTTGGCCATGAGCTTCACGCGGGCCTCGTCGCGGTTGGACGCGGCGCGGATGATCTTCACGAAGTCGTCCAGGTTGCGCAGGGCGATCTTGAAGCCTTCGAGGATGTGGGCGCGGTCTTCGGCCTTGCGGAGGCGGAAGCGGGTGCGGCGGGTGACGACGTCGCGGCGGTGCTCGACGAAGCACTCGAGCAGCTCGCGGATGTTCATCTGCTTCGGACGACGCTTGTCGAGGGCGAGCAGGATGACGCCGAACGAGTTCTCGAAGTTCGTGTGCTTGTAGAGCTTGTTGATGACGACCTTCGGGTTCTCGTTGCGCTTGAGCTCGATGACCACGCGCGTGTTCTCGTCGGACTCGTCGCGGAGGTCGGAGACCTCGTCGAGGACCTTCTCGGCGCAGAGGTCGGCGATGTGCTTCACCAGCGAGGAGCGGTTGACGTTGTAGGGCAGCTCCGTGAGGACGATCTGCTCCTTGCCGTTCTTCATCTCCTCGGTGTGGGCGACGCCGCGGACGCGGATGATGCCGCGGCCGGTGCGGAGGTACTGCTTGATGCCTTCCTTGCCGTTGATGACGCCGCCGGTCGGGAAGTCCGGACCGATGATGACCTTCTCGAGGTCTTCGACGGTGGCGCTGGGCTTGTCGATGATGAGGCAGGTGGCCTCGACGAGCTCGTTGAGGTTATGGGGCGGGATGTTGGTCGTCATGCCGACCGCGATGCCGGTCGAACCGTTCATCAGCAGGTGGGGCAAGGCGCACGGCAGGACGGTCGGCTCGGTGGTCGACTCCTTGTAGTTCGGCGTGAAGTCCACGGTGTCCTCGTCGATGTCGGCGAGGAGCTCGGAGGAGATCTCCGAGAGGCGGCACTCGGTGTAACGGTAGGCCGCGGGCGGATCGCCGTCGACGGAGCCGAAGTTGCCCTGCGGCTCGATGAGCTGGTAGCGCATGACCCAGTTCTGGGCCAGGCGGACGAGGGTGTCGTACACGGAGCTGTCGCCGTGCGGGTGGTAGTTCTTCAGCACTTCGCCGACGACGCCCGCGCACTTGTCGAACGGACGGTTGTGGACGAGGCCTTCGCGGAGCATCGCGTAGAGGATGCGGCGCTGCACGGGCTTCAGGCCGTCGCGCGCGTCCGGGAGGGCGCGGGAGACGATGACGGACATCGAGTAGTCGATGTAGGCCGTCTGCATGATGTCCGTGATGTTGGCGGACGTGAGCTTTTCCTTGTCAGAGTACATTTTCGAAGAGGTCTTGGGTTAGGTGCGTCGGGTCGGTCAGACGTCGAGGTTCGAGGTGTTGAGCGCGTTGTCCTCGATGAAGGCGCGGCGGTTCGGGACGTCTTCGCCCATGAGCATGGCGAACACGCGGTTGGCTTCGGCGGCGTCGGCGATGTCGACCTTGAGGAAGCGGCGCTTGGCCGGGTCCATCGTGGTCTCGAAGAGCTGCTTGGGGTTCATTTCGCCCAGGCCCTTGTATCGCTGGATCGTGAGGCCCTTGCGGCCGAACTGGCGGATCTGGCCGATGAGCTCGAGGATCGAGCCGAGCGGGATGGGCTCGGCCTTCTTCACGATCTTCTTGGCCGGCTTCTCCTCGCCCTTGGCCTCCTCCTCGCCTTCGGCGGCGGGGGCTTCCTCGGCGGTCGAGCCGTCGATCAGGTGGTAGCGCGGCTCCTCGCCGGCGGTGAACTTCTTCACGTCCATGCCCTGGGTCTCGAGCTCCTTGAGCACCTTGGTGATGGCTTCGTTCTCGAAGACCTCGATCACGTTGACGCGCTCCTGGACGACGGTGCCGTCCTTGAGCTTCTTCTCGCGGTCGATCTTGTCGGCGAGGAAGTCCTCGACGCCGGCCTTGCGCAGGTAGGCCTGCTTGGCGTCGGTGTCGGCGAGGAACTCATAGGTCTCCTCGTTGCCGGTGCGCGTGCGCACGATGAAGCGCGGGAGCGCGTGGGTCTTCTGGTCCTGCTGGTCGAGGTATTCGCCGAGCTGGCAGCCCGTGCGGCCGATGCCGGCGCCGAGGGACTCGAGGCGGGCGAGGGATTCGACGATCTTGTCGAGCTTCTGGCCGGGGAAGACGTGCTTGTCGCGGAGGCGGAGCAGGTTCACGTCCTCGGAGCCGAGCTCCAGGAGGATGCGGTTCAGCTCCGGGTCGTTGTCGACGTACTGCTCGCGCTTCTTGCGCTTGATGCGGTAGAGGGGCGGCTGGGCGATGTAGACGTAGCCGGCTTCGATGAGGCCGGGCATCTGGCGGAAGAGGAACGTCAGCAGCAGCGTGCGGATGTGCGAGCCGTCGACGTCGGCGTCCGTCATGATGACGAGCTTGTGGTAACGGCACTTCGTGACGTCGAAGGCGCCGTCGCCCTCGTGCTTGCCGATGCCGGTGCCGCAGGCGGTGATGATCGTGCGGATCTCCTCGTTGGAGAGGATCTTGTCGATGCGGGCCTTCTCGACGTTGAGGATCTTGCCCTTGATCGGGAGGATCGCCTGGTAGCGACGGTCGCGGCCCTGCTTGGCGGAGCCGCCGGCGGAGTCGCCTTCGACGATGTAGAGCTCGCAGACGGACGGATCGCTCTCGGAGCAGTCGGCCAGCTTGCCGGGGAGGCCGCCGGAGGACATGGCGGACTTACGGACCGTCTCGCGGGCCTTACGGGCGGCTTCGCGGGCGCGGGCGGCGTTGAGGCACTTGTCGACGATGCGACGGCCGGTCTTCGGATCGCGCTCGAGGTAATACTTGAGCTGCTCGCCGACGACGGAGGTCACGATGCCTTCGACTTCCGGGTTGGTGAGGCGCGTCTTGTTCTGGGACTGGAACTTCGGGTCGGGGTGCTTGACGGAGATGACGGCCACGAGGCCTTCGCGCATGTCGTCGCCGTTGAGCTTGGCGTCCTTGTCCTTGATGAGGTTGTTGGACTTCGCGTAGTGGTTGATCACGCGGGTGAGCGCGGAACGGAAGCCGGAGAGGTGCGTGCCGCCCTCGGGCTGGTTGATCAGATTGGTGTAGCTGAAGACCATCTCGTCGTAGCGGTCGTTGTACTGCAGGGCGACGTCGATGGTCATGCGGCGCATCCCCGGCTTCGGCTTCTCGCCGTCGGCCATCACGCGCGGGTTGGCGAGGTCGGTGAAATCGACTTCGGCGGCCATCAGGATCGGCTTGTCGAAGAGGCGCTCTTCGTTCGCGTTGAGGAACGAGACGTATTCGGCGATGCCTTCCTTGAATTCGAACCTGTCGGCCCGGTTGGAGCGGTGGTCCTTCATCTCGACCGTGATGCCGGGGACGAGGAAGGCCAGCTCGCGCATGCGGCGGACGAGCGTGTCGTACTTGAACTCCTGGGTGGCGACGAAGATCTCCGGGTCCGGATGGAAAGTGATCTTGGTGCCGGTGCGCTTCGTCTTGCCGATGACCTTGATGGGCTGCGTGACTTCGCCGCGGCAGAACTTCATCTGGTGCACTTCGCCTTCGCGGCTGACTTCGGCGACGAAGCTGTCGGAGAGCGCGTTGACGCACTTCGCGCCGACGCCGTTGAGACCGCCGGAGACCTGGTAGGCGCCCTTGTCGAACTTGCCGCCCGCGTGGAGGTTGGTCAGCACGAGCTCGAGCGTCGGGACTTTTTCCTCCGGGTGCATCGCGACAGGGATGCCGCGGCCGTCGTCTTCGACGGAGAGCGAACCGTCGGCGTGGATCTCGACCTTGATGCTCTTGCAATAACCGGCGAGGGCTTCGTCGATCGAGTTGTCGACGATCTCATACACGCAGTGGTGGAGGCCCGTCTCGTTCGTATCGCCGATATACATACCGGGTCGCTCGCGCACGGCCTTGAGGCCCTTGAGGCGCTTGATGTCGGAAGCGCCGTAGCTTTCGTTGCCGGCGTGCTTGCCGCGGTTGGGGGTTTTCTCGGAATTTTCGCTCATGTCTAGGTGTGTAAATAAATGATGTTTCCCCGCCCGCAGGAGGAGTGATTTCATGCTGTTTTTCACAGGGGTATCTGCAACAGGAAACACCCTGCCCGTGAATGTTTTTGGCCGACCAGAAATTACTACCAATCAACCCCTTACGAAAACTTATAGGGGGTGTAAGAATCCGTTGCTCACACGTTATCCACAGCCTTTTTCCGACCCTATGACCCCACCCCATCCGAGGGGGCTCAGGCGGGTTCGAAAAAGGCGCCGATCCGACCCAGCGCGGCCTCACCCGCATCCTCCAGGACGTAGTGCCCGGCTTCGGGAAAAAGGAGCTGCTCGGCGGACGGGAAACGACGGATGAATCCCTCCAGGAAGGTCACGTCGAAGCAGAAGTCACGCATGCCCCAGCAGAGCAGCATGGGCTTGCCCTTCAGGTCAGGCAGGGAGGCCTCGACGCCCGCCAGGACCGAGCGGGTCGGGTGGTCGGTCTCCATAGGGATATCGGCCACGAAATCGGCCACGGCCCGGCGGACCCCGGCGGACCCATAGGGAGCCAGGAAACCGGCCTTGGCGGCCGGGCTGAGGGGTTTCTCGACGGACATCCAGGTCGCGGGCCAGGCGAAGCCGTTCAACCCCTGGACGATGAAGCGTCCGAGCAAGGGGGTCCGGCAGAGGGCGATGCGGGCCGGGATGCGGTCCGACAGGAAGGCACCCGTGTTGGTGACGAGGATCTTCCCTACCCTTTCCGGGCGGCGACCGGCGACGCCGAAGCCGATGGCGCCACCCCAGTCATGCACGCCCATGTCGAATTCCTTGATACCCAGATGCGCGATGAGCGCTTCGACGTCGGCGATGCGGTCGGCCAGACGCAGGAACCGGTCAGGACGAGCGGAGAGGCCCATGCCGACATGGTCGGGCGCGATCACGCGGCGACCCTGGGCGGCGAGCTTCAGGATCAGGTCGCGCCAGAGGAACGACCACGAGGGATTGCCATGAAGCAGGAGCACCGGACGTCCGTCACGCGGCCCATGGTCGACGTAGCTCATGCGACCCGAGAGCGCGGCGAAATCCTTCGGCGTGAACGGATATGAGGCCTGCACGGCGGGAGAAAGTTCGGAAGCGGTCATTGGCATTCGACGGCGAGCATCATGCTGGCGAGGCCGCTGCCGATGCCCAGCAGCGCGACGCGTTCACCCGGCTTGATCCGGCCTTCGGCGAGGCCGAGCGCGAGCGTGGCGGGAACGGAGACGGAGCCGACGTTGCCGAGGCGATCGAAGCTCTGGTAATCCTTGGCGGGGTCCAGGCCGAGCTTCTCGAACAGCAGCGTCGAATGGCGGCGGCCGACCTGGTGCGTCACCACGCGATGCGGCGTGGATTCGTCCCAGCCCGTGACGCCTTTGAAGCGACCCCAGCAGCGCTGGGCCAGCGCGACGCCCGCGGCGAGCAGCGCTTCGGAATCGGTACGCATGTCGAGTTCGGCGAAGGACGTGTCGCCCTCGCAGAGCCCGTTGGCGGAAGAATCGGTCTCGGCGGCGCCGCCGAGGAGCCGGATCGAACCAGGAGCGGCGAGATCGTCGCGGCACACGACCGCGGCCGCGCCGCCCGCGCCGATGGTGAGGTTGGCGAAGTACGGCTTGATCGTCTCACGCGTGAGCGCGAGATCCTCGTTGAGCATCCGGATGGTGCGTTCGACGAGCGGACGACCGTCCTCGCCCGAGCAGACGAGCGCGCGTCGGATCTGGCCGGATTCCACCATGCCCGCTGCAAGCGCCACGGCGTTGAGGAAACCCAGGCAGGCGTTGGAGACGTCGAGGATCTGCGCCTGCGGGCCGAGGCCGAGGAGTCCGTGCACGTAGGCGGCGGTCGAAGGCTCGAGGCGGTCGCGGCAGACCGACGAGTGGATCAGCAGGTCGATATCGGCAGGACCCACGCCCGCGGCCTGCATCGCGCGGCGACCGGCCAAAGCGGAGGCGGCGGACGGACGGACCGCCTGCGGCCAGAAGCGGCGCTCCTTGATGCCCGTCATCAGTTCGAGACGGCCCTCAGGCAGCTTCAGGCGTCCGTAAAGGGGCGCCAGGCGGCGCTCCACCTCGTCGGAAGACCAGACCTCGGGAGGCAGTTCGGCCACGAGGCCGGACAGGACTGTGCGCTGGAAGATCACGCTCCGGGAAGACGGGAGGAAGCGGCCACGAGTTCTTCGTCGAAGAAGTTCCA
Source organism: Verrucomicrobiota bacterium (assembly GCA_041180005.1). Classification (GTDB taxonomy): domain Bacteria; phylum Verrucomicrobiota; class Verrucomicrobiia; order Opitutales; family UBA953; genus UBA953. The sequence goes on from JBEGSF010000001.1 coordinate 78,779, forward strand.
GCCCATGCCGGCGTCGACCACGATGCCTTGGCCGTTGACGCCGCTCGAGCGCGGCGAAAGCAGCCAGACCGCCGTGTCGGCGACCTCCTGCGTCTTCAAGGCCTCCTTGCGGAAGGTCATCTTCTCCGCGTGGAGGTAGTTATGGAGATAGCCCGGGATGCCGGCGCTCGCGCTGGTCTTGAGCGGGCCGGCGTTGACGGAATTGAAACGCACGCGCGAGTCGGCCGAGAAGGACTTCGCGAGGAAGCGGCTGGCGGATTCGAGCGCGGCCTTGATCGGCGACATGTAACCGTAGTTGGAAGCGGTCACCTGCGAGGAGATGCCGACGGAGACCACGGAAGCATCGGCCTTCAGGTGCGGCTTGAGCGCGCGGGAGAGCTCGACGAGCGAGAACGCGGAGATCGCGGTGGCCTGGAGGAAATCCGCGCGCACCGTCTCGTGGAAAGGCTGCATGCCGCGGGAGAAGTTGGCGAACGCCACGCTGTGCAGGACGCCGTCGAGCGGCCCGTGCTCGCGACCGACGTCGGCGGCGAGCTTCTGCGTCTGCGCTTCGTGCTCGAGGTCGCAGAGGTAGACCGGCTTGCCGGCGAGCAGGCCCTTAAGCGAGTCGAGACGGGCCTGGGAGCGGACGGAGTAGACCACCTTGGCGCCTTCGGACTCGAGGGTCTTGGCGACGTGCCAGGCGACGGACTTCTTGTTCGCGACGCCGAGGACGAGGAAGGTCTTACCGGTGAGGCCGAGGAAGGACATAGGTCAGGCGGGTTGGTCGACGAGGGCGAGGGCGAAGCGGATGGTCAGGACGGCCTTGCCGTCGCGGCGCACCGTGCCGGTCATGAAATGGAACTGCTGGAGCGTCTCGACGTGCTTCACCTCGATCAAGACCGTATCGCCGGGCTTCACCATGCCCTTGAACTTGGCCTCCTCGATGCGGCAGAGCACCGGGGTCTTGCCGGCGGGGGCGCCGCCTTCGGACTGGAGCTTCTTGGTCAGGTAGACCGCGCCGGCCTGGAAGACCGATTCGCAGAGCAGGACGCCCGGCGTGATCGGGTTGCCCGGGTAGTGGCCCGAGTAGAAAGGCTCGTCGGCGCGGAAGGTCCGGGTGCACGTGGCGCCATCGGCCCGGACCTCGTCGATGCGGTCCAGGAAGAGGAACGGCGGGCGATGAGGGATGGTGTCGAGGACGGCCTGCAACATAGGGGCATTTTTGTCGCCGGACGGACGGACAAGCGACACGAAAACACCTCCGCCCGCATTTGCCTTTTGGCGGAGGACCCGCAACCTCAGGGACATGAAGACCCTCTTCGCCACCCTCCTCATGTCCCTCCTCCCCTTCTTCGGTGACGCGGCTGAAAAGCTCGCCGTCGGCGCCTCCATCCCGGACGTCACCTGCAACGACCAGGACGGCAACGCCGTCTCCCTCGCCAAGGAAGGCGCCAAGGGCTACCTGCTCGTCTACTTCTACCCGAAGGCCAAGACCGGCGGCTGCACCAAGCAGGGTTGCTCGCTGCGCGACGGCTGGGCCGACCTCCAGAAGGCCGGCGTGAACGTCCTCGGCGTCAGCACCGACGACGAGAAGCTGCAGAAGGAATTCAAGGAAGAGCAGAAGTTCCCCTTCCGCCTCCTCGCCGACAAGGAGAAGAAGGCCGTCACCGAAGCCTTCGGCGTGAAGAACATGATCGGCATGGCCGGTCGCAGCGCCTTCCTCTTCAAGGACGGCAAGTGCGTGTACGCCGACCACAAGGGCCACACCAGCGACCAGGCCAAGGTGATCCTCGACTTCCTCGCCTCGTCGAAGAAGTAAGCGCTTCAGACCCTGCCAACAGAAAGGCCGCATCGGTCGATGCGGCCTTTTTCGTGTCCTGACGCCGAGCTCAGTGGCCCTTGATCGGGAAGAGGTCGGTCACGCTGTTGTTGCCGTGGATGCGACGGATCGCGTCGGAAAGCAGCGGGGCGATCGAGAGCACCGTGATCGGCAGGTCCTTCGGCCATTCGGCCGGAACGGAGTTGGTCGTGATGACCTCGTCGATGACGCCGCGGCGCAGGCGCTCGTAAGCGATGTCCTGGATCATGCAGTGGGAGACGACGGCGCGCACCGAGCGGGCGCCGTTCTTCTTGAGGAGTTCGGCGGCGGCCACGAGCGTGCCCGCGGTCTCCGTCATGTCGTCGACCAGGATGATGTCACGGCCTTCGACTTCGCCGACGAGGCTCGTGGCCTGGACGGTGGTCGCGCTCGTGCGGCGCTTGGCGACGAAGCCATACGGCAGGTTGAGCATGTCGGCCACGGCCGAGGCGTACTTCAGGCCCCCCACGTCGGGCGAAAAGACCGTGGCGTCCTTCAGCCAGGGCTTGTCCTTGATGTGCTTGTAGAAGACCGGCGAGGCGTAGAGATGGTCGACCGGGATGTCGAAGAAGCCCTGGATCTGCTGGGCGTGCAGGTCGACCGTGAGGACGCGGTTGGCGCCGGCGGCGGTGAGCAGGTTGGCGACGAGCTTGGCCGTGATCGGCACGCGGGGCTTGTCCTTGCGGTCCTGACGGGCGTAGCCGAAGAACGGGATGACGGCCGTGATGCGCGCGGCGGAGGCGCGGCGGAGAGCGTCGATCATGATCAGCAGCTCCATGATGCGGTCGTTGGCCGGCGCGCAGGTGGGCTGGATGACGTAGACGTCGCAGCCGCGGATGTTCTCGTTGATCTGCACGAACGTCTCGCCGTCTGGGAAACGGTTGACGGTGGCGGTGCCGAGCGGGACGCCGAGATGCTCGCAGATTTCCTTGGCCAGCGCCGGGTTGGCGTTGCCGGTGAAAATCTTCATCTCAGGTAGGCTCATATCGGTTAGCTTCCAGCAGAGTCCAAGGAGGCGGCCAGCGAATCAACCTTTTTGAACAATTCGGGCAGGCGGCGGGAAAGGACGACCAGGCGTCGCTCCAGGCCGAAGGGCACGGCAGGCGTGCCGTTCATGAATCCGTCGGCGGGGACGTCCTCGAACAGGCCCGTCTGGGCGCCGAGCTTGACGCGGTCGCCGAGCGTGAGGTGGCCGGCCACGCCGGACTGGCCGCCGAGCACGCAATGGTCGCCGAGCGTCGTGCTGCCGGCGATGCCCACCTGCGCGGTGATGAGGCACTGGCGGCCGATGCGCACGTTATGGGCGATCTGGACGAGGTTATCGATCTTGGTGCCCCGCCCTACCACCGTCTGGCTGAAGCGGGCGCGGTCGAGGGTGGAGTTGGCGCCGACCTCGACGTCGTCCTCGAGGACCACGTTGCCGATCTGCGGGATGCGCTGGATCTCGCCCTTCACCGGTTCGTAGCCGAAGCCGTCGGAGCCGATGACGGCGCCGGACTGCAGGCGGCAGCGGGCGCCGAGGACGCAATAGTCGCCGATGGTCACGCCGGGCTTGAGCCAGCAATCGGGTCCGACCGAAGCGCGGGCGCCGACGAAGCAACGCGCCTCGAGCACCGCGCCGCCGGCGACGACGGCGCCTTCTCCGATGACGCAGAGCGGACCGACGTGGGCGGAAGCATCGACCTTGGCGGAGGACGCGACGACGGCGGTGGCGTGGATGCCGGCCGGAGGACGCGGCCAGAGGCGCGCCTCGAGCACGCCGCAGAACAGCGCGAGCGCGTAAGACGGATTGTCGACGCGCAGGAAGGCCTGACCCGCGGCCGGCTGGCCCGCGAAGGCGACAGGCACGAGGATCGCGCCGGCCTTGGAGGCGGCGACCGCGTCGGCGTACTTGGCGTTGCCGAGGAAGGAAAGATCGGAGGAAGCCGCTTCGGCCAGCGCGGCGACGCCGGTGATCGGACCGACGCAGGCACCGTCGACGGACTTGGCTCCGGTCAGGGAGGCAAGTTCGGCGATGGTGAAGGAAGTCGTCATGATCCTAAATGAAGCGCCCCTGACTGGCAGGGGCGCGGCAGAGTCTTACTTGGCGGCCGGCTTGTCGCCGGCGGCGGGAGCAGGAGCGGCAGGGGCAGCAGGGGCGGCCGGGGCGGCGGGGGCCGGGGCGACGGCCGGAGCCGCGGCCTTGTAAGCGGCGTTCATCTCCTTGAGCACTTCCTCGGTGATATCAAGGGAAGCGTCGGAGAAGAAAGCCTGGCTCTTGCCGAGGACGAGCTGCAGGCCCTTGGCCTTGGCGACCTTCTCGGCCTGGACGCGGGCATCGGAGAGGATCTGCTTGTTCATCTCGCCCACGCGCTGCTGGATGGCGCCGCGGGCTTCGTTGACGAAGTTCTGGAGCTCGGCGCGTCGCTGCTGGAAGGTGACGTTCTTCTGCTGCAGCTCGGCATCGACGGCCTTCTTTCCGTTCTCGCTGAGCATCGGATCCTGGCCGCGCTTCTGGACGGCGACGAGTTCGGCCTGAAGCTGTTCGACGACCTTGACGCGTTCACCGACGGAGGCCTGGGCGGACTCTTCGGACTTGCGGATCTCGGCCTGCAGGTCGACGGCCTTGGCGTATTTCTTGAAGACCTCCTGCTCGTCGAGGAGGCCGACGTTGGGGGCGGCCGCGTAGACGGAGGCGGAGGCGAGAAGGAGAGCGAAGAAGGACTTCATGATAGGATGGATTCGAGGAAGCGGTTAGCCGTGGTCTTGGCAATCAAAAGACCGTGCCGAAGCTGAAGTTGAACTTCATGCCGTCCTCGTTGACCGTGGCGCCGGCGTTAGGCTGGCCGGCAGGCACCTTGGTCATCTGCAGCGGGAAGCCGAAGTCCAGGCGCATGACCGCGCCGCCGAGGAGGATGCGCATGCCGACGCCATAGTTGGAATTCGCCTCGCCGAAGCCGAAGTCGGTCTCGCCGCGGTTGACCAGGCCATGATCGTAGAAGGCGGCGAAGCGCAGGTTCTCGGCCGCCTTGATCGTGTATTCGGCGCTGAAGTAACCGTAGGTCAGGCCCCCCATCGGCTCGTTGCCGAACTGGGTGTCGTAGGTGGAATAGCCGCCGACGTCGTTGAAGTTGAAGCCGCGCATGTCATACGCGCCGCCGAGGTAGAAGCGCTCGTAGAAAGGCAGCGTGCCGGCGGTGCCGGTCAGCATGCCCACGCGACCGACCACGCCGATGGTCTGCTCCGCGGTGGGCGAGACGAGGAACCAGCGGCCCGTGCGGAGTTCGGAGCGGAGGTACTTCAGGTCGCCGCCCAGGCCGTTGCCGCCGAGCTCCTCGGTGAGGGAGATGCGCGAACCGCGGGTCGGGAAGTTATACTCGTCACGGGTGTCGTAGACGAGCGAAGCCGAGAGGGAGGAGATCACCTTCCCGCCGCTCGCGCCTTCGGCGACGACCTCGGCCGGGGCCGTGGCGCTCACGTTCTGGACCGTGACCTGACGGAGGTTGTAACCGACGCGACCCTCGACGTTGCCGAAGACGCGGCGACGGGCGTAGAGGTTCACGCCTTCGGTCAGGACGGCGTAATCGGCGGAGGCGAAGCCGGCGTAGCGGCGCTCGATGGAATAACCTACGGCGAGTTCTCGTTCCCAGAGGGCGGGCTCCTCGAAGGAATGCTCGAAGGAATTGGTCAGGCTGCCGACCGAGATGCGCACGCGGAACTTCTGACCGTCGCCGCGGTACCAGCCCTCGGGGTTGCTGAAGTCGAAGTTGGCCTCGGAATATTCCACGAAGCCGACGAGTCCTTCGACCGTGCTGAAGCCGGCGCCGAAGCTGACCTGGCCGGTGGGGCCTTCCTTGACCGTGACGCGCAGGTCGCTCTGACCGGGGACGGGCGTCGGCACGGGGGCGACGCGGACCTCCTGGAAGAACTGGGTGTTGCGCAGGCGGGCCTCGGAGACGCGGGTGCGGGCGAGGTCGAAGACTTCGCCGGGCCCGAGGGCGAGCTCGCGGGCGATGACGGTGGAGCGGGTCTTCGTGTTGCCTTGGATCTCGACCGCGCGGACGATGTGGCGCTGGCCTTCGTCGATGACGAAGCGGACGTCGATCGCGCCGGTCGTGAGGTCGGGCTTGCGCACGACCTGGACGGAGGCGTTGATGTAGCCCATCTGGCCGTAATATTCCTTCAGCTTGTCGGCGGCGGCCTCGACGGCGGGGACGGCGAAGGCTTCGCCGGACTTAAGCTGGTCGAACTCAATCGGGTGCGCGCCTCGGCGGAGCGAGGGTTCGGCGATGATCTTGCGGAGGGCCTCGGTGGCGAAGATGGGATCGGTCAGGCCGAGTCGGTTGCCCTCGATGGCCAGGGCGCCCACGGTGTAGCGACGTCCTTCGGTCAGCTTGAAGACGACGTCCAGCCAGCCGGCGGAGCCGCTGACGTCCTTGACGACGCACACCTTCTCCGGATCGGCGTCTTCGACCTGGACGTCGAGGTAGCCCTTGGAGCGGTAGAATTCACGGAGCTTGCGGCAGTCGTCGCGGTATTGCTCGGGGTCGAGGCGTCCCGTGCCGAGCATCCAGGACCACTTGTACCAGCGGTACTCGCTGGTCTCGAGTCCGGCTTCGCGCCAGAGTTCGAAGCGATCGAAGGCCTTGGCGCCTTCGAAGCGGTAGGTGTCGATCCTCAGCTCGATGCCCTCGTTGACGACGACGGAGACCATCTTGCCTCCGGGGACGTCGCGGAGCTGGGAAGAGACGCGGGTGAACGGACGCTTCTTGCGGAGCGATTCCTGCAGCTTGATTTCGGCGCGGCGCAGCTGGGCCATGTCGAGCGGCTCGCCTAGCTTGATGTCCTGCAGCTCCTCGCCGCCGAACCATGAGGCGTCCTTGCCGACGAGACCGTCGCCGCCGATGTATTCCACTCCCTTGAGGATCGGGCGGGGCTCGACGGTCACGACGACGTCGACCTCTCCGGTCACGGGATCGAGGACGGGCTCGACCGACGCCTGGGCGAAGCGCCCGGTCGCGTAAAGGGAGCGGACGGTGCTCGCGACCGCGTCCTTGGAGAAGGCCTGTCCTTCGCGCAGGGCGACGAAGCCGCGGACGAACTGCTCGGAGACGGCCGCTCCGGAGGCCGAGATGCGGATGGAACGGACCTTGGGGTCCTTCGGCGCGGCGACGTTCTGCGCGGCTCCGACGAGCGGGGCCAGGGCGAGGGCGAAGCAGGCGGCGCGGAGCCAGCTGCGGCGGAGGGGGGTCTTATTCATTATTTCGGTAGTCTCTAGCCGGAGATTCGAAGCGTGTCAGCCCCGGATTGAAGAGCAAGTTGATGTCGGAGGTCGGTCCGTTACGATTCTTCGCCACGATGAGCTGGCGGGCGTAACACCCGTCCTGACCCGCCTGCTCGGCCTCGGCCTCGGCGGCCTTGCCCTGGCTGACCGGGGGCTTGGAGATGAGCATGACGATGTCGGCGTCCTGCTCGATGGAGCCGGACTCGCGGAGGTCGGACATGCGCGGCTGGCGGGCTTCGTCCTCGGACTTACGGTTGAGCTGGGCCAGGGCGATGATCGGGATCTTGAACTCCTTGGCCATGGCCTTGATGCTGCGGGAGACCTCGGCGATCTGCTGTTCGCGGGGCAGCCCCGAATCCAGGCCGTTGATGAGCTGGATGTAGTCGATGACCACCATGTCCAGGGGCGTGCGGGCGTGGACGCGGCGGCACTTGGCGCGGATCTCGAGGATGTTCTGGCCGCCGTTGTCGTCGACCACGAGCGGGAGGCCCTTGTACTCGTTGGCGGCCTGGACGAGGTCGACCTGCATGCGTTCGTCCGGGTGGGCGGTGCGCAGCTTCTGCATGTTCACGCGGGCGCGGGAGCAGAGCAGACGGAGGGCCAGCTCGCGGGCCGGCATCTCGAGGGAGAACAGCAGCACGTTGGACGGCTTGCGGCTCTCGCTGGGCTTGGGGAAGAGCGCGGCCTCGATGAAGTTCAGCGCGATGGACGTCTTGCCCATGCCGGGGCGGGCGGCGACGACGATCATCTGTCCCGGCTGGAAGCCGAAGGTCATCGCGTCGAGGTCGGGGAAGCCCGTGGGCACGCCCTGGACCGAATTGCGGTCGCGGATGATGCGCTGGACGAGCTCCATCGCCTCGGCGATGGGTCCGTCGATGGTCTGCGCGGACTCGGAGATGCGGTCCTCGCTGATGCGGAAGAAGGACTGCTCGACCTCCTCGAGGAGGCGCTCGATGCCCTCGGCGTGCGAGTGGGCCTTCTCGACCGTCGTGACGGCGGTGGAGATCAGCTGGCGGAGGAAGTGCTTCTCGCGGATGATCGCGAGCCAGTGGGGAGCGTGCGCGCTGGAGGAGATGAGGCCCGTCAGCTCGTTGACGTAGGTGGCGCCGCCGGCGGACTCGAGCTTGCCGTCGCGGCGCAGCTGTTCGGTGAGCGTGATCTCGTCGATGCCGGTGCTGGCCTGCGCGAGCTTGACGGCGATCTCGTAGATGTCCTGGTGCTTCGGATCGAAGAAGTAATCCGGCGTGACGCGCTGCTCGAGGCAGCGCTGCAACGTGTCGCCGCCGTCGATGACGATGCTCGCGATCAGGCCGCGCTCGGCGTCGAGGTTATGGGGCGGGACGCGGTCGCCGTAGTTGGGGGCGGCTTCGCGGCGCTGGCGCTGGGGTCTTTCGGCCATGGGAAAAATCGGAGTATGGGAGGGGTCGGCCCGGTGGACAGCGCCAAACAGGAAGGCCGTTCACGCCTTGTTCACCGCCTATTCACAGCCGCGGGGACCCCGGAAAAGAAAAAGGCGCGAAGCGGGTGCTTCGCGCCTTTCCGGGGAGCCGGTCCGATTACTCGGACTTGGCGGCCTTTTCCTTGCGGGGCTTGCGGGCCTTCTTGCCCTTGTCGTCGCGGTACTCGCGCTCTTCGGCCTCAGGGGCTTCTTCAGCGGCGACTTCGATCGGGTTCTCGGAGACGACTTCGAACTCCTGCTCGACCATGACGGAGCCATGGAGGCGGATGCTCGTGGTGTGCTTGCCGAGGAGCTTGACGGGGCCCTGGCCGAGGTGGATGCGCTTGCGCTCGATCTCGAGGCCGTGCTCGGCGAGCTTGGCGGCGATCTCGGCGGTGCTGATCGCGCCGAACATCTTGCCTCCTTCGCCGGTCTTGACGGCGAAGACGAGCTTGATGGCGGCGAGCTTGGCGGCGGTCTCGTTGGCGACCTCGAGGTCGCGGGCTTCACGGACTTCGCGGGCCTTCTTGAGAGCCTCGACGTACTTCGTGTTGGAGCGGTTGACGGGGAGCGCGATGCCCTGCGGGAGCAGGTAGTTGCGGGCGAAGCCCGCGCGGACGCGGACCTGCTCGCCTTCGGCGCCTAGGCCGTCGACGGGCTTGATGAGGAGGACTTCGGTGAATGCCATGTTCTTGCTTGGGTTATAAGGTTGGGGAGGGAAATTTCAGAACGGGACGTCGTCGCCGCCGTGGTCGCCGGAAGGAGCCGGGGTGTCGTTGCCGCCGCGGGAACGGGGGGCGGAACCGCCCTCTTCGCCGCCCTGGGACTTGCCGCCGATGAAGGTGAAGTTCTCGAGGACGACGCCGAGGCGCGAACGCTTCTCTCCGGTCTTCTTGTCTTCCCACTGGTCGAGCTTGAGGCGGCCTTCGACGAGGATGCCGGAGCCCTTGCCGCAGTACTTGGCGATGATCTCGGCCTGCTTGCCGTAGCTCTCGATGTCGACGTAGGTGACTTCCTCGCGCTTCTCGCCTTCCTTGGTGGTGTAGGCGCGGTTGACGGCGAGGGAGAACTTCGTGAGGGCCTGGCCGGACGGGAGGGCGCGGGCCTCGGGGTCGCGGGTCATGTTGCCCGCGAGGATCACGCGATTGAAGGAAGAGGCCACGGCGAGGCGGGGTCGGAGATTACTTGGTCACCTGCACGAGCAGGCGGTTGACGGTGCGGTCGAGGCGGAGCTTCTCGCGGAAGGTCGTTGGAGCGGAGACCGGGCCTTCGAAGTGGAACTGGACGTAAAGGCCGGAGGGGAACTTGCGGTCGACGACGCGGGAGAACTCCTTCTGGCCGAGGTTCTCGACCTCGTTGACCTTGCAGTCGATGGACTTCAGGACGTCCTTGAGCTTGTCGATGACGGTCTCGGGCGCATCCGTCGAGCCGCGGAGGTCGAGGATGAGGCTGGCGCGGTAGGCGCGGCGGATCGTGGCGGTGGTCATGGTGATGGTGATTTTCTGTTGGTGAGGTTTTGGGCGGCCGGGAGGCCTTGGGAAAGGAGGGTTTCGAGGTGTTTGATGAAGTCGGGGATGCGCTGGGTCAGGGTCGCGAGGTCGGCGTCAGGGAGACGTCCGAGGACGTGGTCGGCGAGGTCCTGGCCGGGATGCTTCTTGGGTCCGATGCCCAAGCGGGCGCGGACGAACTGTTCGCCGAGATGGCGGATGCAGCTGGCGACGCCGTTGTGGCCGGCGGCGGAACCTCCCAGGGAGAGGCGGAGCTGACCGGGCTCGAAGGCGATGTCATCGTGCAGGACGACGAGCTCGGAGAGCTCGATCCGGTGGAACCGGAGGAAGGCCGCCAGAGGCGACCCGCTGTCGTTCATGAAGGTGAGCGGCTTGATCAGATGGACGGAGGAACCTCCGAACGTGATCTTCGCGACCGAGGCCGAAAAACGGCTCTCTTCCTTCCATGCCGCGCCGGCCTGGGCGGCGAGCGCGTCGATGACGATCCAGCCCGCGTTGTGGCGGGTGGCGGCATATTCTCGGCCCGGATTGCCGAGGGCGGCGATGACCGAGAATGGCATTTGACTTCAAAGAACAGGTACCGGGAACGCCCGGCGCGGAAATTACTTCTTGGCGGCAGGCGCGGCGGCAGCGGCAGGCGCGGCGCCAGCGGCCGGAGCAGCGCCGGCGGCCGGAGCAGCGGCACCTTCGGCGCCGGCGGCAGGAGCGGCGCCAGCGGCCGGGGCGGCCTCGGGAGCGGCTTCTTCTTCGGCCATCTCGGAGCAGACGATGACGACGCGCTTGGGGTCGCCCGGGAAGGTGATGCCCTTGGGGGCCTTGACCTCGCCGACGTGGATGGACTCGTTGACCTTGAGCTCGGTGACGTCGATTTCGATGAACTCAGGGAGATCCTTCGGGAGACAGCGGACGTTGATGGTCTGGGAGACGATGGCGAGCGTGCCGCCGTCGGTCTTGACGCCGTGGGCTTCGCCGATGGCGCGCACCGGGATGGCGGCGGTCATCGGGGAGTTCGGGTCGATCTCCATGATGTCGATATGGAGGAACTTCTGGGTGATCGGGTGACGCTGGAACTCCTTGATGAGGGAGAGGATCTTCTTGCCGTCGACGTCCAGGTTGATGAGGGAGGCGGCGTTGCCCTTGGCGCGCATGAGGTCGCGGAAGGCCTCCTGCTTCACGGCGACGCTCTGGTTGCCGGACTTGCCGTAGATGATGGCGGGGATGGAGCCTTCGACGCGGAGGCGGCGGGCGGGACCGCGGCCATGGAGCGCGCGGCTGGTGACGTTAAGGGTGAGCTGCTTCATGTTGGTATAAGGTCTTTTGGTGCCCGGTGAGTCGCGGACCCGCGTCATGCGGCCGTGCCTCGCCTAGGGAAAGGAGGGTCGAACCTGATAAACCCAGCCCCAGAAGCAAGCGGTAAATTAAAAGGGGGTCTTCCCTGCGGAAAACCCCCTAGAAACCCGCTTTTAGCGATTTGGCTTACTTGTAAGAGGCGAGGTAGGCGGCGATGTCGGCCACGTCCTGAGCGCTGAGGCCCAGCTGCTCGCCCGACATCATCAGGGAACGGGTCATCTTGGTCTGGCCGCCGGCCACCCGGTCCTTGGGGACCAGCTGCGTGACGCCGCCGGTCGAGGTGATGACGATCGGATCGTTGTTGGACTGGAGGCGGCCGTCGATGCGTCCGCCGGCCTTCAGTTTGAGGGAGACGCCTTCATAGCCCAGGGCGATGTCGGCCGAGGGATTGACGATGGCGCGGACGAGGGCCTCGCGGCTCTGGCGGGCGGCCCAACCCTTGAGTTCCGGACCGTAGGCGGGGCCGTTGCCGTTGAGCTGGTGGCACATGATGCAGCGCTGGGCGAGGGCGGCGCCCTTGGCGGCGTCGCCGGTCTTGGCCAGGACGTCCTGCTCGGTATAGGTGCCGGCCGGGGCTTCGGGGGTCTCGATCGCGTTCACGACGACCTTCTTGGCGTCATAGACTCCGGCGTTCTTGAGTTCGGCGCGGATGTCGTAGGCCGACCAGAGACCGGTCATGCGCATCAGGGCCCAGCTCTTCGCCTCGGAAGCGGAGGGCGAACCATCGGCGCAGAGCTTGATCATCGCGAGGGCGGCTTCCTTGCTGTCGACGAACGAGAGCGACTCGACGGCGAGCGTGCGGGAGGCCTGCGAGACCTTGGCGGAAGAAGCGCGGGCGAGGAAGTCCGAGACCGCGGAGGCGGGGTGCAGGAGCCAGGCGATGCGCTCGACTTCGGGGGACCAGGCTTCGGCGCCGTCCTTGGCGAGCGTCGACTTCACGGCGGACCAGACGGCGTCCTGCTTGTTGGCGGAGCCGATGCCGAAGGCGGCGACGGAGTTCTTGTCGGAGACATCGAGGCGGCGGGCGAGCTCGACCAGGATCGGCACGGCCTTGTCGGCCGGCGCGGCGTGCAGGGAGGTGGCGACGTCGCGACGGACGGCGACATCGGCGTCGGCGGCGAGTTCGGCGGCGATGCCGAGGGTGTCATGACCGGCGCGGCGCAGCGACTGGAAGGCCAGGCGACGCAGGGACGGGTTCGGGTCCTTGAGCAAGGCCTTGGCGCGGTTCACGCCTTCTTCGCCGAGGTGAGGCAGGAGCCAGACGCCGCGGGCGGCGACATAGGGATTGGCGTCGCGGAGGATCTCCGAGACGACCGGCAGCGACTTGGCGCCGAAGCCCTTGAGGGCGTTGAAGCCGAGGTGACGGACGTTGACGGCCGGATTGCGCAGCACGGCGGCGGCGCCTTCGGGCGTGGAGACGTCGACCTTCGGGATGACGGACTTGAAGCCCTTGGGAGCGATGCGGTAGATCGCGCCGGTGCAGGTGTCGTCGAGGGTCTGGTGGCCGCCGACGCGGGAGTCGTACCAGTCGGCGACGTAGATAGCGCCGTCGGGACCGACGGTGACGTCGGAAGGACGGAAGAGGATGCGTTCGTTGGGCTTGGCCGCTTCCTCGGGCGAGATCTTCTTGAAGTCGGTGCCGACGAATTCGCGGGCCGGATTGGAGGTGATGAGATCCTTGCGCGTGGCTTCGCTCAGGGCGTAGGTGCCCTTCTGCGCGACGAGCTTGTAGGCGAGGACCGTGTTGCGGGAAGGCTCGCAGTTCAGGAGCGTGCCTTCGAAGGCGGCGCCGAGAGCGCCGTTCTCGTAGACCGTGATGCCGGTGGGCGAACCGCCGCCGTAGACGTCGCCGACGTCCATGGTATCAGGATCATCCTGACGCCAGTGGGCGCGGGGCATCGGCTGTCCCGGACGCTTGACGGAGTTGTAGCTGCCGCCGGTGGGCGTGGTGTAACCGGCCGAACCGTATTCAAGGACGAAGGAGGTGCGGCAGCTCTGCGAGTCGTCGTTGTCACCCTGGAAGAGATCGCCGAGGGAGGACGGGAAGCTCTCGTAGCTGTTGCGGTAGCCGTTGCCGAGGATCTCGAGGCCGGTGCCGTCGGCGTTGAGGCGGCCGGAGAAACCGGAGGACCAGACGAAGCCGTCGTCGCTCTTCGCGCCGATGTTGGCGCGAGCGTCGAAGGGCCACTTGCCGCCGCGTTCGTCGACGTAACCGCTGGTGACGCGGAAGGTCTTGCCGGACTTGTCGGTCACGACCGCGCCGCAATTGCCGGAGTTGATGTAGAGCTTGCCGTCCGGACCGGCGACCACGGCGTGAAGCGAGTGGTCATGGTCCTGGCCGCCGAAGCCGGTGAGGAAGGTCTCCTGCTTGTCGACGGCGCCGTCGAACTTACCGTCGCGGTTCACGTCGGTGTACTTCGTGATGGTCGGGGCGTGCGAGACGTAGATGACGTTGTCGATGACGGCGATGCCGAGCGGAGAGGTCCAATCCGGATTCTGGACGAACGTCTGCACGGAGTCGGCGAAGCCCTGGCCCTTGGTGTCGCTGAGGACGATCACGCGGTCGCCTTCGGGGCGGCGCTTACCGCCCTTGTTGTAGGTGCGGTAGTTGACGCCTTCGTTGACCCAGAGCCGGCCTTGGGCGTCGAAGTCGATGTTGGTCGGATTGGCCAGCATGGGCGAACGAGCCCAGAGCGTGACCTCGAGACCTTCGGGCAGCTGGAAGAGGCCAGCCGGAAGGCAGCCGCCCTCGGAAGGCTTGTAAGGCTCCGGCGCCGGCTTGGCGGACGGGGCGGGCTTGGGCGCGGCGACGAGGGACGCGGCGGCGAGGAGGAAAAGCGCGGAACGGGGGATCATGGGGGTGAAGATTTCTACATCCCCGGAGACCGCAAGTTCCAGCCTATCTTTCGGAAAGCACCCTGCCCCGCCCCCGGATCAGGCCCACCATTCCTTGAGCGTGGCGAAATCCTTGCGGGTGGCCTCGACGGCGGCCTGCAGGGCGCCGGGGTCGGTGATCTTGCCCTTGAGGTATTCGACATGGAGGCAGACCGGGCCGGAGTAACCGGACTTGCGGAGCAGCGCGACGGAATCCTTGCCCACGTTGCCCTCGGAAAGCGGGCAGCCGACCGGCACCTTGCCCTGCCACTGGAAGCTCTTGAAGTAGGCCATCGAGATATGCTCCCGGGCGAGCGCGAGTTCGTTGGGCCAGGAAAGTCCGCCTTCGACCATCGCGTGGAAGAAGTCGAAGTTCCACGACAGTTCGTCGGGACGGTAGTCCTTCATCAGCATCGCCATGTCCCAGACGCCGGCGCCGACGTACTTCGCGCCGGAGTGGTTCTGGTAACCGGGAAGGATGCGGAGCTCGCGGCTCAGCGCGACGAGGTCGCGCAGCTGCGGCTTGATGTCGTCGAGCTGCGCCCAATGCGAGCGGCCCGCGGAGTAGGCGTACCACTTCATGCGGTAGCTCGGGATGCCGAGCGCGGCGCCGGTGCGCAGCACCTTCTCGGTACGGTCGTCCGCGTTGACCGTATTGATGTCGGTCGTCATCAGCGTGATCACCACGCCGCATTTCTTGAAAGCCTCGACGAGCTTGGGCAGGTCTTCCTCGACGCGCGCGGGCTGGACGTGTCCGCCCTTGCGCACGGGGGCTTCGACGCCCTTGAAGCCGAGCCCGGCGACCGTCTCCGCGAGCTGGTCGTAAGGCAGGCCGACGAGGTGCTTCGTGAAGAGGCTGAAGGCCGGCGCCTTCGGCGAGGGCGTCGCCGCGAGCAAAGGGCGGAGCATCGCTCCCGCCATCAGCGAACCGGAAAGGCCCAGCAGCGAACGGCGGGTGAGCATGGGCTTACTTCTTGACGATGCGCTTGACCTGTCCGGTGAGCGAAGCGACGAGCACGTCGCCGTTGCTGGGGTCGTGGCCGAAACCGGCGACGGTGGCATCGCGGGCGATCTCGCGGGACTCCCACTTGCCGCCGTCCTCATGCAGGGCGAAGATGCGGCCCGAGGCGAAGTCGCCGAAGACGTAGGCGCCGGCGATGGCCGGGACGCGTTCGCCGCGGCAGACGACGCCGCCGGTCACGGAGTTGCCGAGCTTGCGGTCGTACTCGTGGATCGGGGCCTTGAAGTCAGAGGCGGGGGCGAGGCCGGGCTTGGCCTTCTTGCCGCCGGAGTCCTTCTGGTTGAAGACGTGGAAACCCTCGACGTCGTGCCAGCCGTAGTCGCCGCCGGCGACCAGGATGTCGATTTCCTCGTAAAGGCCCTGGCCGACGTCGCCGGCGAAGCAGGCGCCCGTCTTGGGGTCGAAGGAGAAGCGCCAGGCGTTACGCAGGCCGGTGGCCCAGGTTTCGGTCCGGACGGAGCCGGCGGCCACGGGGCGGCCGCGGTGGGAGGTGGCCTTCAGGAAGGGGTTGTCGGCCGGGACGGCATAGAAGGCCTGGCCCTGGGAGTCGGTGATCACCGACTCATGGGGGTTAGGGGCGGGATTGCCGGCCTTCTTGTCGACGTCGATACGGTAGACCGCGGCATGGAAGCCCTTGTTGATGAAGCCCGCGTTGTCGAAGGCGTCGTTGGCCGCGCCGCCGTCGCCGCAGCTGATATAGAGGTAGCCGTCCGGACCGAAGTGGATGTCACCGCCATTATGGTTACCCGCGGGGTCCAGCTGGGTGATGAAAGGCTGCTCGGACTGGGGGTCTACCTTGAAGGGCTCTACGCTCGAAAGCAGGAAGCGGGAGACGCGCTGGTGAAGCTTGCCTCCGATTCTAAGGCTATAATAGACAAAGACTTGCTTGTTTTCCTTGTAGTTGGGGTGGACCGCGAAACCAAGGAAACCGCACTCGCCGGCGGCATCGAACTTGCCGTCCTTCGGGTTGAGCTGGAAGACCTCGGTCTTCACGGGGTGACCCGACTTCAGACCGGAGATCATCTGGACCTTGCCGCCATGGAAGTCACCGCTCTTGGCCTTCTTCTTGTCGGCGGACGGCGCGACCACCGGGTCACCCTTCTCGACGATGAAGAGGACGTCCTTGCTTCCGGGGAGCGGAGCGACCGTCACCGGGAGGCTGAAGGTCATCCCCGGGAAGGCGGGCTCCAGAGCGACGACGTTCTCCTGGGCGGAGGCGGAAGCCATCCCGAGGAAGAGCGAAAACAGGAGGGCGGAGGATGAGCGGAGTCTCATGGCTTAGGGTATGACAGAGACCTAAGTCGGAAGTCGGACGCATGCAAAAGATTTTTCACCGGGGCGCAGGGGTCGGAAGAAACCTTCACCCCACCCTTATTTTTCGCTGGTTTTCAGCGCACGGTTCGCTACTTAATACACCCGCATCACTGCACAACCAACCCACAAACAACATGTCCAAAGCCCTCACCAAGTCCCAAATCGCCGGTGCCATCGCCGAAAAAGCTGAGATCAGCAAGAAGCAGGCCACCGCGATCCTCGAGATCATCGCCGCCCTCGCCTACAAGAACGCGAAGAACTCCTTCACGCTCCCGGGCCTCGGCAAGCTCGTCCTCGTCCATCGCAAGGCTCGCCTCGGTCGCAACCCGGCCACCGGCGAAACCATCCAGATCAAGGCCAAGAAGGTCGTGAAGTTCCGCGTGGCCAAGGCCGCGAAGGACGCGATCCTCGGCGCCAAGTAATCTCTCGCGAGATCTTCGCCAGAAGGCGCTCCGCAAGGAGCGCCTTTTTTGTTGGCCGCCGCCGCGCGACACGCATCCCGCGCCGACAGGCACGGTTTTTCTTGCACGCGCGTTCACGCGGAGAATGAATGTGCGCACGCAATCCGCCCGGGTGGCGAAATGGCAGCCGCAGCGGACTCAAAATCCGCCGCCCTCTAAAGGCGTGAAGGTTCGAGTCCTTTCCCGGGCACTTGCGGCGATGATCGCCGACGACGCGCAAGCGACGCCGGGCGGCCGCGCGTTCAGCGCGCCCAGGCGACGACGCCGGCGAGAGACGCCGCGAGCACGAGCGCGAGCAACAGCACGGAAGCGCACCCGCGGTTCGACAGGCGCTCCTTGTACGAGAGCCCGCTGCCCGGGATCCCCACCGTGCCGTCGACGCGATCCTTGCGCACGTTGACGGTCGCGCCGGGGCGGCCGACGGAGACCGAGGCGCCCGTCTTCGAGACGTTGATCCGGAAGAGCTTCCCGAGCGGGATGGTTTTACGGAAGCGGAAGAAACCCATCGGAGCCCAGCGTGGACGGCCGCCGAACGCAGGCAAGCGCCGCCTGCCGGGCCCTCCCCCCTTTTCTTATGACACTCTGCAACGCAGGTCCCTCTTGCCAAAGGCCGGGGGACCGCCCATATTGAGGTCAGTTCTTCATCAGACGCATCACGAGCAGGACGGGCGAAAGCCAAACCTGCACCAACCGAGCCCTTTCCAGGGTCACGGTGGTCATCGGAGCCGCAAGGCGCCGAGATGAGAGCCGAAAGGCTAAAAACCCAGTCCCCTGAGGATTGATCGTGCTGCGCGTCCCCTTCACCGCCGCCCACCATGATCAACACCCAAGACACCACCGCCCGTCCCGCCGCCCCCAAGCTGTCCATCCGCGTCAGCGAGGCCAACCGCCTGCACCACCTCTGGAACAACAACGGCACCTGGTGGCTCCACTACACCGAGCACCTCGCGGACTTCACCAAGCGCCGCGTCCGTCGTTCGCTCCGCACCCATGACCTCGAGCTGGCGATCCGTCGACGCGACGAAGCGCTGAGTTCGGTCGCCGCCTGAACGCCATGACCTTCATCTGGCTCCCGGCGGTCATCGCCTTTCACGAGGCCGCCGCGCGCAAGCTCTGATCAGAAGCGGGCGCCGACGCGGGCGCCGACGCCCCAGGTCGCGCCCGGCTGGAACGCGCCCTGGGTCTCGCCGTCGTGCTTGAAGCTGTGACGCGCGAAGGCCACCCACTCGAGCTGCGCGCGAACGAACCAAGTGCCGGAGGATTCCAGGAACTGCGTGACGCCGAGGCGGATGGGGACTTCGCCGACGACCACCGCGCGGCTGCCGTAGGCGGCGTCGGCGAGGCGGAAGTTGAGCGTCTCATAAGCCACGAGCAGGTCCACCGTCGTCGCACGATCGCCGGTCGGGAAGCCGCGGAAGATGACGCCGTTCTGCAGGCCGGTCGCGCGAAGCTCGACTTCGGCGTAACGGCAAGGCCGCCAGAAGGCCTTCACGTAGGGCACCGGCAGGATCGAGTTCTCGAAACGGTCCTGGAACATCAGGCCCAAGGCCACGTCGGTTTCGGCGTCCGGCTGCCAGCGCAACGCGCCGCCCAGACCCCAACGGAAGCCCTCCTCGAGGCCGATGGATTCCTCGGCGGCGAGCTCCAGTCCGTAGATGATCTGCCCGGCATACTTATCGGAAAGCTGCCACTGGCGGAAGCCGGAGAGGATCAGGTCCTGCGTATCACCGTAGGAGCGATCGGTTCCGGCGACGGCACCCGCGAAGTCGTGCTCGTAGCGATACCACTCCAGGTCGACGGCGCGGTCAGCGTCCTGATAGATCAGTTCGGCGCCCGTGCGCGAGCGACCGAAGGAACCGGTGACGCCACCCGAGTGGGAGATGACGTCGGAATCCCGGTACTGCCCGTCGGCCATCAACAACCAGGCTTTAGGCTGGGTCTGGGCGAAGGAGATCGAAGAGATGAGCAGGAATGAGCAAATAAAGCCGATTTGCTCAACTTTGTGCAGACGTTTCATCGTTTATAAATTTTTTATCCCCGAAAAACCTCGATAGCAAGCGGGTAGGCGTCTCTGGCGATTTTATGGCACGCTTTTTGCTTAATAAGACGCAATATGCTCATTTCCGCCACTCCTGCACCTAATGCCGCCGATAATGTCTGGGTCCTGATCAGCACCGCTTTGGTCCTGATGATGTGCATCCCGGGCCTCTTCCTGTTCTACGGTGGCCTTGTTCGCGGCAAGAACGTGCTCTCCATCGCCGCGCAGTGCCTGGCGCTGACAGCCATGGGCATCCTCATGTGGTGGGCCTTCGGCTACAGCTTCGTCTTCGGCAAGAACTTCTCCGGCGGTTTCCTCGGTCATATCTTCGGCGGCAGCGAGCACCTTGGCTTCGCCGGCATCGGCTTCACGCCTGACACCGCTTACGCGGCCGGCATCTCGTCGGGCACCTTCGCCCTCTTCCAGGCGATGTTCGCCGCCATCACGCCGGCGCTCATCATCGGCGCCGTCGCCGAGCGCATGAAGTTCTCGGCCGTCCTGCTCTTCTCGTTCCTCTGGACGATCCTCGTCTACTATCCTGTCGCGCACGCCGTCTGGGGCGTCACCGGCGACTTCTCCGGCATCGCCAACGGCGACGCCGCCTTCAAGGCCGCGGACTTCGCCGGCGGCATCGTCGTGCACATGACCTCGGGCTGGTCCGCCCTGCTGCTCTGCATGCTGGTAGGCCCGCGCGCCGGCTTCGGCAAGCGCGCCATGCCCCCGCACAGCATGGTCCTTTGCGTCATCGGCACCGGCCTGCTCTGGTTCGGCTGGTATGGCTTCAACGCCGGTTCGGCCCTCGCCGCCGACGCCGTGGCCCTGCAGGCCGTCCTGACCACCACGCTAGGCGCGGCTACGGCCACCATGACGTGGGCGCTCGTCGAGAAGCTCCACCGCGGCAAGATCTCGGTGCTCGGACTCTGCTCGGGCGCGATCGCAGGTCTGGCCACCGTGACCAACGCGGCCGGCTTCGTCTCGGGTGGCTCGGCCGTGATCATCGGTCTGCTCGCCGGTGGTATTTCTTATTGGGCCTGCTCCGTCCTGAAGCCCAAGTTCGGTTATGACGACGCGCTCGACACCTTCGGCGTGCACGGCATCGGCGGCACGATCGGCGCGCTCGCGACGGCCCTCCTCATGGACGGCGCCATCAACGAAGCCGGCGGCAAGCTCGTCGCCAAGGGCCTGCTCAAAGGCCAGCTGACGGCCATGCTGCTGTGCATCGTGATCTCCCTCGCGCTGACCTGGGTGATCGCCAAGGTCGTCGGCGCGACCATCGGCCTGCGTCCCTCGGAAGAAGCCGAAGCGCAGGGTCTGGACATCGCCGACCACGGCGAAGAAGGCTACAACGCGAATTAAGCGGATTTTCCTAGGCCCAATCCGCCGTGCTGCCTTTTTTCGGGCAGGCAGAGGGTTGGGCTTAGCTGTAATTTAAGCACTTTTAGGTCATCGGTTCGAATGCGGGGCGTTGGCACGGGGGTTGCGAAAGACCTCTCGCCATGAAATCCCTGCTACGAACTCTCACCATCCTCGCCCTGGCGGCAGTGCCTTACCTGTCGTCGGCGCAGAACGCCCCCGCACCGGCGGCCGAGCCCGCCAAGGCTGCTCCGGCCGCACCCGCCATCGAACAGCGCGTGGCCGACCTCGAAGCCTACGTCAACAACGTGGGCCCCAAGGCCGGCGACGACAAGGTCGCCGCGGGTCCGATCGCCGCTTCCGCGGGTCCGGGTCACAACGCCTTCATCATGGTGTGCGCCGCGCTGGTGCTCTTCATGACGCTTCCCGGCCTCTTCCTCTTCTACGGCGGCCTGGTGCGCTCGAAGAACATCCTCTCCGTGGTGGCCCAGTGCTTCGGCCTGGCCGGCATGGTGGCGATCCTCTGGTGGGCCGTGGGTTACTCCCTGGTCTTCGGCAAGAGCTTCGACGGCACCTTCCTCGGCAAGTTCTTCGGCGGAAGCGAATTCTTCTTCCTCAACGGCGTCGGCGCCGCTCCGAACGGAGATTACGCCTACTGGATCTCGCAGAACGTCTTCTCGATGTTCCAGCTGATGTTCGCGATCATCACCCCGGCCCTCATCGTCGGCGCCATCGCCGAACGCATGAAGTTCTCCGCGGTCATGCTCTTCATGCTCGGCTGGATGTTCCTCGTCTACTTCCCGATGGCCCACCACATCTGGGGCATCACCGGTGAGATGAACGGCGTCTGGAACGCCAAGGCCTCCATCAAGGCGATCGACTTCGCCGGCGGCACCGTCGTCCACATGACCTCCGGTTGGTCCGCCCTCCTGCTCTGCATCATCCTCGGACCCCGCATCGGTTTCGGCAAGAAGGCCATGACGCCTCACAGCATGGTGCTCTGCGCCATCGGTACCGGCATGCTCTGGGTGGGTTGGTACGGCTTCAACGCCGGCTCGGCCCTCGCCGCCGACGGCGTCGGCGCCCAGGCCTTCATGACCACGACCCTCGCCGCGGGAGTCGCCGCCTTCACCTGGGGCGCCCTCGAGTGGATCCTCCGCAAGCACGCCAGCATCCTCGGTCTCTGCTCGGGCGCCGTCGCCGGCCTCGTCGTGGTGACCCCTGCCGCCGGTTTCGTGACCGCCAGCTCCGCGGTGCTGATCGGCGTCCTCGCCGGTGTGGTGCCCTTCCTGGCCGTGGTCTACATGAAGTCCAAGCTCGGCTATGACGACGCGCTCGACACCTTCGGCGTCCACGCGGTCGGCGGCACCCTCGGTGCCATCCTGACCGGCATCTACGCCACGGCCGACGTCAACGGCAACCTGAACACGAACCTCA
Organism: Verrucomicrobiota bacterium; assembly: GCA_041180005.1. Taxonomy (GTDB): domain Bacteria; phylum Verrucomicrobiota; class Verrucomicrobiia; order Opitutales; family UBA953; genus UBA953. The sequence goes on from JBEGSF010000001.1 coordinate 100,676, forward strand.
AGGACATCGTCGGCAAGACCCTGCTGACCGAACAGTTCAAGGCGATCGGCATCACCCTGGTGCTCTCCCTGGCCGCCACCGCGATCCTCGCCTACCTCGTCAAGGCCCTCATCGGCCTCCGCCCGACCGAAGAAGAAGAGGCCCGTGGCCTGGACATCTCGGACCACGGAGAAGAAGGTTACAGCCACAACTCCTAAGCCTCCCTCCAGGGAAGCCGGCTCGCAGGCCGTCCGATATCGGACGGCCTGCTTCTTTTACGGGATTTCCTGACAGTCGTTCGTAATACTATGGAATTGCCAATAATCAGATATTGACACCAGAATGTCTTCATCCGTCCGCCATGCTTAAGATCTCAGCCCAACTCAACGACCGGGACTTCCAAGGCACCGCCGAGGAACTCGCCACCTTCGTGTCTGAAAAGCTGGCCGAACTCGGCTTCGGCGAGCGCCATCGCTCCTCGGAGCGCCTGGTCCGCTTCTACGCCTACCAGAAGCTGCTGAGCCGCCCGGAGAAAGCCCCTGACGACGGACGCCAACGCCTCTTCGGCCAGCTGCAGGTCCGCCAGCTCCTGCTCGCCCGCCTGCTGGCTGAGCGCGGCTGGGACCTCGACCGTATCCGCACCCTGCTCCTGCAGAACCAAGAGATCAGCGCCTTGAACAAGCTGATCGACGAATTAGCCACGCCCACCGAGGCGGAAAAGCTCTTCTTCCGGACCCGCGCCAGCTCCGCCGACGAGTCGATCTCGGCGAGCATCGAAGAACCGAACGTCCACCGCGCGAGGTCGACGATGCTATACTCCCGACGCGATGACATGGCGGAAGCCTCGGCGCCCGCATACAAGCCCGCCCGCAAGTCCAGCTTCGCCATGGTGCAGCAGATGAAGCATATCGCGGAGTCCGATGAATCGCCGGCCGATGCCCTGCGCCTGATGATAAAAAAGGAGCTGGCCCGCGACGACCTAAGCCAGGCCGCACGCAACCTGCTCGATCAACTCCTGGCCTTCAATCCGACCTCCCGAGGCGATGAGCCTAAGACCGAAAGATGGACCAAAGTGAGGCTGACCCACTGGTGCGAAGCTCACTTCAATATCGATAGCCGCGTAACACCGACCAAGGAGGAACTGTTAGAAATCGCGGACAATTTTAGCAAAGCGTTGATGAAGAAGTATTTATAATTATGACAGTTTAAGTTAGATAGCAGTTAAACGATAGTATCTAACTTGATGTTGACAGTGTAAGGGGTTGGAGCATGGTGGTGGGGATGATTCCTCCCATGAGCCAACCCAAGATCGAAATCCTGCCCCTGAAGAAGGGCTTCCTCCGTGCCGCCTCCGAAGCGACGCACGTCCTCGTCCGCATCGTCGCCCCGAGCCAGCCGGCGGACACTGTCGCCACTCCCCGCGCCCCGCTCGACCTCGCCCTCGTCATCGACCGCTCCGGCTCGATGTCCGGCCGCCCCCTCGAGGCCGCCCTCGAAAGCGCCGCCCGCATCGTCAGTGGCCTGCGTAGCGACGACCGTGTCGCCGTCGTGGCGTTCGATGGCGAGATCGAAGTCGTCCAGCCGCTCGTCGCGGCCGTCGACCGAGCCACGCTCATCCAGCGTATCCGCTCGATCGACGCCCGCGGCTCCACCGACCTCTTCGGCGGCTGGGAAGAGGCCGTGAAGCAGCTCGCGCCCTTCACCCGCAAGGATCGCATCGCCCGCGTCATCCTCCTCAGCGACGGCCAGGCCAACCATGGCCTCGTGAACGAGCAGGAGATCTTCGCCCGCGTCACCAAGGCCGCCGGCGCCGGCATCACGACCTCCACGGTCGGCCTCGGCCACGGCTTCAACGAATCCCTCATGACGGGCATGGCTACCGCCGGCGAAGGCGTCGCGAACTTCGGCCAGACCGCCGACGACCTTGACGAGGCCTTCGAAGAGCAGTTCGCCATCCTGTCCAACTCCTTCCTGCGTCAGGTGAAGGTCAGCGTGCAGGGCGGCAGCGACGTGCAGGCCCGCTTGGTCGGCGAACTCCTCGAGGAAGGCGTCGCACGCAGCCGCAAGCTGGGCACCCTGCCCTGGGAGGCTTCGCTCGTCGCGGTCGTCGAACTGAAGATCGGCGCCGGCGCCAAGCCCGACGCCCTCGCGGCCGTGAACTTCGAAGCCGTCACGAAGGATGGCGAAGCGGTCAAGTTCGGCCCGGAACTCATCGCCCTCCCGGAACTCGACCTCGCCGCGTTCTCGGTCCTGCCGGCCGACGCTTCGGTCGCGGCTGCGGTATCTGAAGCCCTGGTCTCCGAGAAGATCGAGGCCGTCGAAGCCCTCGCCCGCGCCGGCAAATTCGCCGAAGCGAAACAGGAATTCGAGGAGCTCCTCAAGCGCTCCGACCTGACGGACTGGGCCAAGCAGAAGCTGGAACACCTCCGGAACCTGCTCGATGAGGACGCCGCCATGGCGGTCAAAGAAATGCGCTACGGTCGTTCCCGCATGCTCCGACAGACCAAGGTCGCGATGATGCGCGACTTCGACACGCAGTTCTGCGCCGCCTCGGAAGACGCGAAACCGATCTACCTTCAGAAGAAGATCGTGGCCGGCGCCGCCCGTAAACCGAAGCCCCCTCAGGGTGGCCAGGCCCCTCAGGCCTAAGCAGCGGACAAAACCCGGGGATTCAGCCCGGTGGAAGCGATTCCGCCGGGCTTTTTGTTGCCCGCTCCGGACGGCCGGGCAAGATGACCGTCCGCCTCCCATGTCCCGCGCTCTCCGCATCACCCTCTGGAGCGTCGGCCTCGTCGCCGTCGCCGCCGGAGCCACTCTTTTCTGGATCGAATCCCAGCTCCGTCCCGAACCCCTCGGCGCGCGCGTCAAAGGTCTCCTCGCCGACGCGGGCATCAAGGGCGGCATCGCCCGCATCGAAGCTTCCCTCGACGGACGTTTCTCCGCCGAGGGCGTCGACCTCGTGCTGGCAGACGGCACCAAGATATCCGCGGCCTCCCTGAAAGGCGAAGCCGACCTGTTCGCGATCATCGGCGGCACCTACGCCCTGCGCAGCCTCGAACTCAAGACGCTCGACGTCGACCTGAGCACGCGTCGTCCCGTCGTCGCTCCGAAGGACGCCCCTGCGGCCGCCGCGGGTGAAAAAGCCAAGCTCCCTCCTTTCGTGCTCGGTCCCTACGCGATGACGGGACGCATCCGTCTCGCCGACGGTCAGTTGCTCCGCTTCAGCGTCCGCGGAGACGCGTTTGATTCCCGCGGCCAGGCCGACCTGCGCGCCGGCATCGCCTGGCCCGGCTTCGTCGTGGGCAAGCAGACCACCGATCCGCGCGGCGAAGTCTCCTTGAAGGCAGTGTTCCGCCGTCCGCTCGGAGGCGAAGGCCTCGCGCCGGACGCGCTCCTTGACGACCTCGGTTCCCTGCGCATGGAGGTCGCGGCCAAGGATGCGAGCCCCGTCGCCGCCGGCTCGGTCGGCTTGGTCCTCGACGCCGCATCGGCGCCGGGCAAACCCGGGGTCACCTTCACCGGCACGATGAGCGACTCCGCCGGCAAGCCTGCGGTGAAGCTCCGCGGCGAACATCTCGCGGGCCACACCTCGGTCTCGGCTGAACTCGACATCGATCCGTCGCGCTTCGGCATCCTCAGCCAACAGCTCCCTGACGTCCGCATCACCGGCGGGGCGAAAGGCGAACTGGATGGCTCCCGCTGGCAGGCCGACGCCGACCTCAAGGCGCTCTGGGCAGACCTCGGCAAGTTCTCCCCCGGCCTGCCCAAAGGCTCGCGCTCCGAATGGCGTCTCGCCGCGAACGCGCAGAGCACGGACGCGGGCTTCGCGGTCAACAGCCTCGCGATCACGGGACACGGCGTGAAGATCGCCATCCCGCAGCCGCTCACCTGGAAAGGCGGCCTGCTCCCCGCCAACGCCGATGAAGCGACGGTGACCATCGCCGCCGACGACGCCGACCTCATCGCGCTGAACCCTTTCCTGGCGGCGGCGGGCATCACCGTGACGACCGGACGCTGGACCGGCGAAGCTTCGGTGTCCTTCAAGGACGGCAAGCCTGTCGTACGCAGCGTGCGCACGCACAGCCTGAAAGGCGTCTCACTCGAACAGGCGGGCAAGCCGCTCATGCGCGGCATCGACGCCGAGCTGCCCGTCAGTTCCGCCGACGGCGCCATCGCGCTCGGCCCCTTCAGCGTCCGCTGCGCCGCAGGCGAGATCGCGGGAGGCAACCTCACCTTGCGTCCCGGCGCCGACGGCGCCTGGACCGCCCTCGCCGACGTCGACGTGGGCATCGTGGAACTCGCCTCCCAACCGAACTGGGAGGACATGCCCGTGGACAAGCTCAAGGGCATCCGCGTCAGCGCGAAGGCTTCCGTCGAACGCGCGGCGGGCAAGGCCCCGGTCGTCGCCGCCGCCGAGGCGCGCATCTTCCGCCAAGGACGCAACCTGCTCGCCTTGAAGCTCCGCCAGCCTTTCCCGACCGAAGGCGCGCGCCCGACCGGCGTGCTCGTCGAAGCGACGGCGCGCGAGCTGCCGCTGGAATCCCTCGCGGCCGTGGTGCCCGGACTCAAGCTCTCCGGGGACCTCACGCGCGCCGACCTCGTCGCCGGCTTCAGCCGCGAAGGACTCTTCATCCGGACCGAAGGCGCGCCGCTCGCGTTCGCCAAGACCAGCGTCGGCTGGGCCGGCAAACCGTGGGTGAAGGAATGCGACCTCACCGCCGCGCTGGACATCCTGATTGGCGAGCTCTCGACGACCATCGGCTTCAACCAAGCCTCCTTGAAGAACCAGAACCGCGTCCTCGCGGCCGGCGACATCAAGGTCGGGCTCGGCGAAGCCGGCACGACGCTCCGCCTGCAGGGCGACCTCGGCGCCTTGGCCGAACAACCTTTCGCCGGTCCGCTGGGCGTCGTCACCGGCGGCCGCTACCGCGCCAGCGCGGACCGCGCGCAGGACGGAGAGATCAAGGTCTCCTTGGAAGTCAGCGAAGTCGGCCTGCGTCAGAGCGAAGGGCGCATCACGCAGGCGACCGTCACGGGCCGCTACGCCCCGAAGGCCGACGGCCTCGACGCCGAAGGCGGCTTCCGTCTGCAGGCTGCGCACCTCAGCTCGGGAAAGTTCACGCTCGCGCAACGGACCTCGGGCGCGAAGAACGACTGGCAGGCCAAGGTCACCGTCGACAACATCGACGTGGACGACGTCCTCTCGCTCCTCCCCAAGAAGGACGAGACCATCGCCGAAGCCCCGACGGCCCAGCCGGCACCCGACAAGAAGCCCTTCTGGACCGGCCACACCGGCGCCCTCGACCTGGCCATCGGCACCGCGAAGGCGTACGGCATCCGCGCCGAGAACGTCGTCGTGCGCGCGGACGCGCAGGACGCAGGCCTCCGCCTGACGCAGCTCACCGGTCGCCTCGCGGAAGGCACGCTGAGCGGACGCGGCCAGCTGGCCTTCAAGCCGGGCATCAGCAACGGACCTTACGCCCTCGCCAGCACCGTGAGCCTCACGCAGTTCAACTTCGGCGAAATCGCGCAGGCGGTCCCCGCGGCCAAGGATTTCCTCCAAGGCAAAGGCGACGCCACCGCTTCCGTGACGAGCGTGAGCGGCACTCCGGGCGAACTTCTCGGCCGGCTTCAGGCCGACGCGCAGCTCACCTCCCGCGGCGGCGTCATCCGCGCCTTCGGCGACAAGAACAGCAGCATGGCGCTCTCCGCGAACAAGGCGGGCGACGTGACCGAAGTGCTCGGCGGCATCGCCCTGATCGCGGGCGCGCTCACGAAGAACGCGCAGCAGGGAGAGAAGATCGCCAAGGTCGGCGCCGCGATGACCGCGGCCGCCAAGCTTCAGAAGGCCGTCGCGGAATTCGCCTACACTTCCGCGACCATCAAGGCTTCCCGCCTGGCGTCGGGCACGATCAAGCTCGAGACGGCCGACATCCGCAGCGAGACGCTGCAGCTCTCCGCCAAGGGCGGCATCAACGTCGACCCCAAGTCGCCGTTCGCCGACTGGCCGATGGCCTTCACGACCCAGCTGCGTGGCTCCGGCGAATTCGCGGAATACTTCCAGGTGCTGGGCTTCGGCGTCGGCCCCTCTCCCGCCGACGGCTTCACCGACGGCCCCGGCGTCAACGTGACCGGATCGCTGAACCAGATCCGCACCGACCTGGCCGAGAAGCTGCAGGAGGCCATCGACCGGACGCGCAACGCACCCTCGGCGGCCCCGGCCGGCCAGGCTCCGCAGGCCGCGCCTGGCGGACAGGCCGCGCCCGCGCCTGCGCCCCGGAAACGTAATCCGTTGGGCGACCTGCTCAACGAGCTCGGCCGTTGATGACGCCGGCGCGCGCGACCTTGGCCGGACTCGCCGGCCTCGTGGCGCTCGTCGCCCTGGCTCTTTCCGTCGGCGCCCAAGGCTTCGGCTGGGGCGACGGAGGCGCCTGGGCCCTCCTGCGCGCCCCTCGCGTGCTCGCGGCGCTGGCGGCCGGCCTAGCGCTCGGCGTCGGCGGCGCGGCGCAACAAGGCGTCTTCCGCAACCCGCTCGCCGATCCCGGACTCACCGGCGTCTTCGGCGGCGCGCTCTTCGGCATCGCCCTCCTGCTCGGCCTCGCGCCCGAAGCGGCCTGGCATCGCGCCTGGTTCCTCCCGGCGGCGGCTTTCGCCGGCGCGCTGGGCACGTCCGCCCTGCTCGTGCTCTGCGGCAGCGGAGGCTCCACCGCGCGCCTCCTGCTGACCGGACTCGGCCTGAACGCCTTCACCGCGGCCGGCACGCTGGTGGTCGCTTCGCGCAGCGGCGAATCGCGCGAGCTGCTGACCAACGGCGCCTTCGGCGACTGGCTGGGGATGGCGACCTTCGAACTGACCTGGCTGCCGATCCTGCTCTGCTTCCTTGCGACGTCGCTGCTCCTGCCGTCGGCGCGCGCGCTTGACCTGCTCGCCTTCGGGGAAGACGCCGCGCGCGGCTTCGGCGTCGAAATCGGCGGCGCCCGTCGCAACGCGGTCCTGCTCACCGCGCTGGCCGCGGCGGCCGCGACCTGCCTCGTCGGCCAGGTGGCCTTCATCGGACTGCTTGCGCCGCATCTGGCCCGACGGATCGTCGGTCCGCGTCACGCGTGGGCCTTGCCCTGCTCCGCCGTGCTCGGCGCGGCCCTGTTGCTCGCCGCCGACACGCTCGGCCGAGGCCTGTGGCCGCAGGCGCCGTTGTCCGCCGCCGCCGTCACCGCCGTGCTCGGGGCGCCGCTCTTCATCTGGATAGCGAGGGGGCGCCATGAGTGAGGCTCGGCTCGAGGCCGTCGGCATCGCCGTGGAACTCGGCGGACGCAGGGTCGTGGACGGCGTCTCGCTGACGGCGGAAGCAGGCAGGATCGTGGCGGTCGTCGGCCCGAACGGAGCCGGCAAGACTTCGCTGCTGCGCGCCTTGGCGGGGCTGGTCGACTCGACCGGCGAACTCCACGTCGCGGGAGAGGATCCTCGCCGCGCCTCCGCCCCAGCCAACGCGCGACGCCGCGCTTATTGCGCCCAGAAACCCACCTGCGCCTGGGATTATCGCGTCAGCGACCTCGGCGAGATCGTCGGAGCCCCGGAGGCTTTCACCGGATGGCTCGATCGGCTCGGCCTGAGCGAGCTAGGTGAACGACGACTTGCCCGGCTTTCCGGCGGAGAACAAAAAGCGGCGCACCTCGCGATGGCCTTCGCTTCGCTCGCCGATCCTTTCGGAACCTTGCTGTTGCTCGATGAACCGGCGGACTCGCTCGACGTCGGGCGTCAGGCTCTGGCGGCGGAGGCCATCCGCCGCTTCGCGCAAGCGGGCGGCGCCGCGGTCGTCGCGACGCATGATCTGGCGTTCGCAAGGAACTGCGATGTCGTCGTGGTGCTGGCGGAAGGCAGGCTGGTCGCCATCGGCGCGCCCACGGACGCGCTCACGCCCGCCGTCATCGCTTCGACCTGGGGCGCTTAGGCTCGGGCGGAAGCTTCTGAAGGCTTCCGTGGCGGGCCGCCGAGAAAATATACTGCTGAGCGAGCCCGGCCGCGAGACCGAAATGCGCGCGCCCGAACTGCTCGAGCTGGGCGGGCTTCCATCCGCGCAGGCCGTAGGCGTCGGAAAGCGCCTGGACCACCCAGGTATCGACGGGGAAACTTTCCAGGCGTCCGAAACCAAAGAGCGCGACGCAGGCGGCGACCTTGGGACCGACGCCCGGCAAGGTCTGGAGTTCGGCGAGCAAGGCGGCGGTGTCCAAGGCCGCGAAGTCCTCGGCCCAACGCTGACGAGCGAGCAGGCGCTGGGCGGTGCCGCGGAGAAAGGCCGCGCGATAACCGAGCGCGCAGGACCGCAGGACCGCCTCATCCGCGGAGGCCAGGGCCGCCCACGAAGGCAGTGCGTGGAAGCCCGCGCCGAGCGGGTCGCCGAGTTTCTCGGCCAGGCCTGCGACCATCACGCGTATCTGCAGGATGCGCTTGTTCGAACTGCACAGAAAACCTATGAGCGTCTCATGCGGATCCTGGCGGAGGATACGCAGTCCCGGAAAAGATTCCCGTGCGGAGCGCAGGACCGGGTCGGAACGCCAAGGCAGATCGGCGGAAAGCCGGGCCTGCGCGCCTTCGGCGTCGAGATAAGCGCGAAGCGCCGGCTCCGTACCGCCCGCGCTCTTCAGGCCGCGCCACTCCAAGCCGCCCGCGGAAGAACGGAGCATCGCGACCGTACGGCCGAAGACGCCGACCCAAGCTCCTTCCGGCGTCCGGTTCCAGCGAAACGACTGGCCGCCGTCGAGCTGCTCGGAGAGCGTGCCGTCGGGGACTTCCTCGGCCAACCGCAGCGGGCGCCAGGGTGTCCACTCCGTCGCGGCCATGGGCTCAGCGGCCGAGGTCGCGGGGCGTGCCCCAGAGGAAACTATGCTTGGCGGCGAGGACCTTGCCCTTCGCGTCGACGACCGAGACGCGCCAGGCGATCGGTCGCCACTTCGCCTCGCCGGACTGCTTGCTGGTCAGGCCGATGACGTATTCGCCGAACGGGAAACCCGGACGGAAGCGGGCCGGGAACTCGTAGCGCTCGGCGGGAGCGTTCTCGGTGCGGACGACCTGCAGGACCAACTTGGCGTCGGCAGGCGGAGCCTCGTCCAGCTTGACGAAGAAATAATGTCCGGCGCGGCCCGAGGCCTCGGTGCGGAAGAGGACGTCGGAGCCATGGTCCTCCTTGCCGCCGAAAGCATCGGAAGCCCGGGCGACGTCGGCGTCCGTACGCCAACGCTCGTTCACATAGGCTATGCCCGGCGCCTCGTCGGACGAGATCACCGGGGTGTCGCAACCCACGAAGAGCAGCGCAGCGAGCGCGGCCCACAGAGAGGCCTGGCTCACCGCTCGGCTCACTTCTTGGCCTTCTTCTTGCTCGCGGCGGCGCGGGCGATCTTGACGCGGGCCTTCTTGCGCTCGAGGTAGGCGCGACGACGGCGACGCTTGATGACTTTGTTGCTCTGTTGACCCATGGTGCGTGCATCCTCCCGCAACCCCTCGGATGGTCAAGGAGAAGGTTTGCGGACCTTCCCCGGAGGGCCGGGGAGAGGAAAGAGTCCTTTCTGGCTGCCTGGGCAGGGATCGAACCTGCGACCAAGTGATTAACAGTCACCTGCTCTACCGCTGAGCTACCAGGCAGTGCGAAAGGAGTTCAATCAAGGCAAGGTCTGGGCGGCTCTGTCAAACAAATCCTCCGCCCCTTCGGGCCAGGCATCCCTCGCGGAAAGACAGGGCAATCATCAGAAAAGGCTCCAGTTGACGGGGTTCGCGACGACATTCACCCCATGGCCCCCTAATCTCTGGACACCCCTGTGCGGCCTGTCTTCCTAGTGGCCATTCCCATGCGCTGGTCCCGACTTCCTGAAACTCCCAACGCCCCCGGCTTCGGCGGAGCCTTCGTGGGCACGTCCGGCGACCTCCTGCTCTGCGGCGGCGGCTCCAACTACCCGGACAAGCCCGCCTGGGAAGGCGGCGCCAAGGTCTGGCACGACGAAGTCTACTCGCTCGCCAGCACGCGTTCGAAGAAGTGGGCGACGATCGGCAAGCTGCCTCGTCCCTGCGGCTACGGCGTCGGCGTCTCGATCCGCCAGGGCCTGCTCATGATCGGCGGCGCCGACTCGCATCGCCATTACGCGGACTGCTACACGCTCGCCGTCGAGGACGGCGAACTCAAGGTCCGTCCCTTCCCTTTCCTGCCTCGCCCGCTGGCCTACGCGACCGGCGCGCTCGTCGGCAGCAAGGTGATCGTCGCCGGCGGCACCGAACGCCCTGACGCGACCGCGGCCTCCTCCAGCGCCTTCGCGATCGATCTCGCCAACCTCAACGCCGGCTGGAGGGAGCTCCCGCTCTGCGCCGGCTCGGGCCGCATGCTCGCGCAGTCCGCCGGCACGAAGGACACCTTCTATCTGTTCGGCGGCGTCGCCCTGAGCCCCGGCGCCAAGGGCGTCGAACGCGAATACCTTTCGGACTGCCACGCCTTCACGCTGGGCAAGGAATGGCGTCGCCTCTCCGCGATGCCCCGGCCGGTCGCCGGCGCGCCTTCGCCCTGCCCGGTCTTCGATGACGAGATCCTCGTGCTAGGCGGAGACGACGGCAAGCTCGCGGGCAAGGTCGAAGCGGCCAAGCATCCGGGCTACGCCAAGAAGGTGCTCGCTTACGACAAGTCGACCGACACCTGGACGGAAGCCGAGGAAGGCTCCGCCAACGTGCTCTCGACGGGCTGCGCCAAGTGGTCGGGCGGCTACGCGCTGACCAACGGCGAACTACGTCCGTTCGTCCGTTCCGCCGAAGGCTGGCTGCTGCGCGCGGAATAATCATTGAGGCTGGCGAAGCGGCGCCGGCGGGCTACAAAAGGCCCACCCCTGGCGCCATGCACCGCCTTACCCCATTGCTCGGCCTGTTCGCCGCCGCATTCGCCTGCGCGCAAGGAAACCCTTTGCCTGACCTGCCCGACCCCCACGGCCGGGGAGGGATGGCAGCCGTCACCGTGCTGGACGACGAGGGACAGGAGGCGATCCTGGCCGCAGGCGGATGCAATTTCCCCGATGGTCCGCCCTGGGACGGCGGGACCAAACGTTATTACCGGGACATCCTGCTCCTGAGCCGCAAAGGGACCGTCTGGACATGGAAGAAAATCGGCGAACTGCCGAAGCCCGTGGCCTACGCCGCCTTCGCCCCGACGCCCGACCGAAAAAGCATGGTGATCGCGGGAGGTTGCGACGAGAAGGCGCACCACGAGGACGTCTGGCGGATCGGCCTGAACGGCGAGGTGGACGCGAAGACCGCCAGGCTGCCCGGACCGCGCGCCTTCGCCGGACATGCCTACGATGCGCGACGCCTGGTGATCGTCGGAGGATCAGACCATCCCGACGCGACCACCAGCGCGCTGGAAGCGATCGAGCTCGACCTGCGCGCGTCCACCGGACGATGGAAGACGCGGAAGGAGCTGGGGACTTGGGGCATCCTGCCTCTGACCGGTCTCTTCTCCGACGGCGAGCTCGTCGGCTCGGGGTGCGTCCTGATGGCCCGGGACGGAAAACCTTTCAGGCTCTACGGTTCGGACCTCATGTGCGGCACCAAGGACGAATCCTGGAGGACCTCGCTCGAGCGCCCCATCGTCGCCGCCGCCGGCCCGGGCGTGCGCTGCGGAAAATATCTGCTCTTCGTGGGTGGCGATGACGGCAGCCACTACCCGCGGCCGCCCAAGGATCATCCCGGCCTCTCGCGCGACATCCTGGCCGTAGATCGCCTGAAAGTACGCAAGGTCGGCACCTGGCCGGAGCCCATCGTGACCGCGCCGCTGCTCCGCTTGGACGACCGCCTCGTGACCGTGGGCGGAGAAGACCGGCCCGGCCACCGCACCGCCAAGGTGAGCTCATGGATCCTGCCGGAGGAATTCAGATGAGCGCGCAGGCTTCCAGGACCGCTTGGCTCACCGTCGCGCTGCTCATCCCGGTCGCGCTGCTCAACTACCTGGATCGGCAGCTCGTCGCCACGATGCAGAAGTCCATCATGGGCGACGTCAGCGGCATCGGAAGCCAGGAGCAATGGGGCCATATGCTCGCGTGGTTCAAGTGGACCTATGCGCTGGCGAGTCCTCTCGCGGGCTACGTGGCCGACCGCTTCGGCCGCCGTCACGTGATCGCGCTCAGCCTCCTCGTCTGGTCGGCCGACACTTGGGCGACCGGATACGTGAGGACCTACGATGAGCTCCTCTGGACGCGGGCTCTCATGGGGCTGAGCGAAGCGTTCTACATCCCCGCCGCGCTCGCGCTGATCGCGGACCACCACTCCGGCGCGACGCGGTCGCGCGCGGTCGGACTGCACCAGATCGGCATCTATCTGGGCGTCATGATGGGCAGCCTCGGGGGCTACGTCGCGGACGACCCCGCCATGGGATGGCGATGGGCCTTCGCCACGCTCGGCCTGGCAGGCATCGCCTATGCGATCCCCCTCTGGTGGTCGCTGCGCGAAGCTCACCGTGAAGACACCGCGCCGGCCGGCTCGCCGCTCAACGCGGCGGGCGAACTGCTCCGTGACCGCAATTTCCGCCTGCTGCTGGCATACTTCACCCTGCCCGCCTTGGCCGGCTGGGTCGTGCGCGACTGGATGCCCAGCGTCCTGCGCAAGGAACTCGGGCTCACGCAAGGACTGGCCGGGGTCAGCGCCGTGGTCTGGTGGCAGGGGGCCGCCATCGTGAGCGCCCTCTTCGGAGGCTGGCTCGCGGACCGCTGGATGCGTGACAGCCTTCGAGGTCGCCAGAAAGCCAGCGCGTTGGGCATGGCGCTCATCGTACCCGCGCTCCTCGGCGTCGGCATCGTCATCGGCCAAGGCTCGCTGCCGCTGGCCATCTTCTTCCTGATCCTGTTCGGACTCGGCTGGGGGCTGTTCGACAGCAACAACATGCCGATCCTTGCCCAGATCGCGCGGCCGGAACGTCGCGCGACCGGCTACGGGCTGATGAACCTCGCCAGCATCTCCTGCGGCGGGCTGTCCGACGTCGGCTTCGGGTGGCTCCGCGACCACCATGTGCCGCTGGTCCTGATTTTCGGAGGTTTCGCGGCCGTGGCTTGTCTCTCCGCATGGCTGGTCCTTAGGATCCGACCGACCTCCGCCGACCTCCGCTGAACCCCATGTCCTCCTTCCGCTTCCATGGCCTCTGTCCGGCCACCCACACCCCGCTCGGCGACGACGGAGCCCTGAGGCTTGAGGTCGTGGAACGCCAGGCGAGCTACCTGCTCGAACGGAAGATCGATCGCGTCTTCATCGGCGGGACGACCGGCGAGAGCGTTTCGCTGAGCCTGGCGGAACGCCTGGCCCTCGGCGACCGCTGGGCCGCGGTTTCACGGTCATGCGGCATCAAGGTCGTCGTGCATGCGGGAGCCCAATCCCTCGCCGACGCGGCCGCGCTGGCCGCCCAGGCGCAACGCAACGAAGCGAGCGCGGTCTCGATGATCGCCCCTTCTTACTTCAAGCCCCGTTCGCTCGAAGACCTCGTGGCCTGCTGCGCCCAGGTCGCCGCGGCCGCGCCCGGGTTGCCTTTCTACTACTACGACATACCCGCGCTCACCGGCATCAGCTTCCCGGCGGACGATTTCCTGCGATCGGCGGCGGCGCGCATCCCGAACCTCGCCGGCATCAAGTATTCCAACCCTGACCTCGGCACCTACCTTCTCGCGCGTCGCGTGGAGGCCGGAAAATACGACCTCCCTTGGGGCATCGACGAATACTTCCTTTCGGCGCTCGCGATGGGCGCGCAAGGCGGCGTCGGGAGCACCTACAACTTCGTGCCCGGCCCGTTGCAGCGCATGATGGCCGCTTTCCCTCGCGGTGACCTCGCGACCTGCCAGCTGGAGCAGGACCGCATGATGCGCGTCATCCGGATCGTCGCCAGACGCGGATACATGGGATGCGCGAAGGCGCTGATGGGCCACCTCGGCGTGCCCGTCGGACCAGCTCGGCTGCCCAACGGCAACCCCGACGCCGCCGGCATCAAAGCGATGCTCGGCGAGCTCGAGGAAATTGGCTTTTTCTCATGGAAAGACTGATCCTGACCCTCCTGGCCGTCGCCCTTGCGTCGCCGGCCTTCGGCGACGAACCCAAGCCGGCCGGCGACGCGCCGGTCATCGTCTTCGAAGCCAAGAAGAACATCACTCACGCCTCCGTGCGCATCCCCGCGCTGCTGCGCACCAAGAAAGGGACGCTCATCGCCGTCGCGGAAGCACGCGACAAGGCGGCGGACCAGGCGGGCAACGACCTCCTGGTCGCGACCTCCAAGGACGGAGGCCTCCGCTGGAGCAAACCTCGCGTGGCTTACGAACAAGGCTCCGACAGCTGCAACAACCCCACCTTGGTCGAGGATGAGCTCATCGGACGGGTGTTCCTTTTCTTCCAGACCTTCCCCGCCGGCAGCCACGAGTTCGGGGGCCTGCCCGTCGGTGACGCTCCCGGAGGGACCCGTATTCGGATGGTGACCTCCGATGACGAGGGCGAGACCTGGTCCCGGCCGGCGGACGTCACCAAGGAACTCAAGCCGGCGGACGCCGTGACCACCGCTTCCGGGCCGGGCATCGGCATCAAGCTCAAGAACGTCGCGCATGCGGGCCGGCTCGTGATCCCCTTCAATTCCCAGGACAAGAAGCGGAACTTCGTGAACTGGATGGCCTACAGCGACGACGGCGGCCGCACCTGGCATCGCGGACAGAACATCCCGCAGGAAGGCATGCAGCTCAACGAAGTCCAGGTCGCCGAAGCCGGCGACGGCACCCTCTATCTGAACTCACGCCGGTGGCGCCAAGGCGAACCCTACCGCAAGGTGTCCTGGTCGCGCGACGGCGGAGCGAGCTGGAGCAAAGCGGAGGAGGACAGAACCCTTCCTGAGCCCGTCTGCCAAGGCTCCCTGATCGCGGCGAAGGCCGGCGACAAGACCCCGATCTACTTCCTCAACCCCGTCGGCAAAGGGCGCGCGAACGGGACTCTCCGCCGCTCTGACGACGGCGGCCGAACCTGGGCCCAATCGACCTTGGTCTTCCCTGGTCCGTTCGCCTACAGCTCCATGGCCGTGGTCGGCGGGGACATCGGCGTCCTCTACGAGCCGGCCGGGAACTCGATCGTCCTCTACCGAAGGATAATCATCGGAGGCCTCGAGCCCCGCTGAAGGCGGAGCGGGCTCAGACCGCGGACTCGAGCAGCTTCCAGCAGATCAGCTTCTGACGAGGCATGTGGAAGGGCCCCTTCCACATGCACCCCTTGAGTTCCGAGGTCGGACGACCCTGGCGGTCGAGGTAACCGTACCATTCGCCGTGCTCCGGATCCGGAAACTTGGCGTAGGCCCAGTCATGGACCTGCCGGTGCATCTCCGCGTAGCGGGCCTCTCCCGTCATCACATGGGCCATCAAGGTCGCGATGATGGCTTCGTTCTGCGGCCACCAGAATTTCATCGAATGCCAATATTCCTGGATCGGCTTCCCGCGGAGGTCCGTGAAATAGAGGACGCCCCCGTGTTCGCGGTCCCAACCCCGCTCCCACATGTAATCCAGCATCGCGAGTCCCAGCCGCTTGGTCGCTTCGTCGCCGCTGCGCCGCGCCTCGCGGAGCAGGAACCAGGCGGCCTCGATGGAATGACCCGGATTCAGAAGCCGCCCGTCGAAATGATCATGGATCTCGCCGGCGGGACCGACCGTCTCCATCACCGCGCGCAGGTCGTGCTTCACGAAATCACGACCGATCTCCGCGATCGTGATGGCGGCCCAGTCGCTGAGCGTCCGGCCACGGACGACGACGTCGCCCAGGTCTTCGCGCAGGTCCTGAGCGGTGGCCAAGGTCATCATCAGCGGGGAGAGGGACTTCATGGGCCTCGTGACGGGAGAGGTCTTCGGCGCGATGCGGCCGGGCTCGTGGTGGTAGGCGAGGAACGTTTCGAACGCCGCCAAGGCCCGGGCGCGCCAGAGGCCGTCGCCGGTCGCGCGATGGACGGCGCCGAAGCCGATGGCCGCGAAGCATTCGCTGAACACGTAACGCCTCATCCGGAGAGGGTCGCCCTCCGCGGTCACGGTGAAATGCAGCTTGCCCGACGCATCCGCGCAACGCTCATGCAGGAATTCGGCGCACGAAAGCGCGGCCTGCGACCACTCGGGGCGTCGCTCGACGGTGTTGAACAGGTTCGCGAAGGTCCAGGCCGCGCGCCCCTGGAACCAGACGGACTTGTCCGAATCGAGAAGCTCCCCCTTGCGTCCCAGCGCCGTATGCATCCCGCCGTTCACGCGGTCGAGCCCGTGCTTCATCCAGAAGGGGATGACATCCCGCAGCAATCCGTCCCGGTAGGTGCGGATGAGTTCTTCCCGGCGTCGCGAGAGGTAGGGGGTCACGCGGAAGATGCTGACCCATCCGGGCCATGCGTCAACGCGCGGGCTTGATTCAGGGCGACGTTATAAAAGGCTCGGTCCCGGCGGAATCCGCCGCCGGCGCTCCGTAATAATCACGGATGAGCCCCGCCAGGTGCTCCTTGACGTCCTCCGGCAGGAAGGCGCCGAAGTCGATCTCCTTGCCGAGCGAAGCCACGACGACGGCTTCGGCGGGCTTCTTGTTCTGCTTCGAGCCACGGAAGGCCAGCTTGACCAGGACGTCCTCACCGACCGCCAGTTTCCATGTCCAACCGAGATAGGGCAGGATGCGCCAGCGGACGACGACGGCGTCGTCGCTCAGCGTGACCCGATAACGCGCGAGGGTGAAGGCGAAGCCCACGAGGAAGAACGGGACGTAGAAGAGCCCTAGCACCAGGAAATGCCACCAGGCCGCCTGGGACACGAGTTTGCCGTTCATCGTCATCTTGCCCGCCGCCAGGCCGCCGAACATTAATACGCCATGCACGCAGGTGAAGATCAGCCAGAACCAACCGAACCACGTCCCTAAGCGCACGCCATAGGTGACGCCTTGGAAATCATTCGCGACGGAGACCTTCGGATGGCCTTGGAGGAGTTCCGCTTCGGTGAGAACCTTGGCCGGACGCCCCGCCACCAAGTTCGCCTGGCTCGCCTCCGCTGCCGCTTTCAGGCGGGCGAACTTGGCGAGCAAATCTTCGCGGATTCCCATGATCAGGCCTTGGGCGTGAACTCCGACGCACCGACAGGTCGGCCGCATGGTATCGCGAGTGGGTCGGCCGACGGCTTCGGTGCTTCCATGCGATGAACCTAGCCATGGCCGGGTCGCCGTCCAGCCAACGTCGGCTTGAACCCGGGAGGTTTCTGGCTGTCCATAAGACAACCCCATGCGACCCCTCCTCGCCCTTCTCCTCCTGCCCTTGGCCGCCTTGGCCGACGGCGCCAAGTATTCCGTCAGCTACCCGGCGTCGGACAAACCCGGCGAGCTGATCTTCCCGGCGACCTACAACCTTTGGCTGCCCGAGGGCGTGAAGAAGGTCCGCGGCATCATCGTGCACCAGCATGGTTGCGGGACGGGCTCCAACAAAGGCGCCGTGACCGCCGCCGACGACCTGCACTGGCAGGCCTTGGCCCGGAAATGGGACTGCGCCTTGGTGGGCCCGGTGATCGGTGAACCCGATAAGGCCAACTGCCGGATGTGGTGCGACCCGCGCAACGGCTCGGACCAGACCTACCTGCTGGCGCTGGCCGACCTCGCCAGGCAGAGCGGCCACCCGGAGATCACGACGGCTCCCTGGTGCCTCTGGGGCCATAGCGGCGGCGGCTTCTGGTCGAGCATCCTGCAGGCCAAATACCCCGAGCGTATCGTGGCGATCTGGTTCCGCTCCGGCACCGCCTACTCCTACTGGCAGAAGCCGGAAGATCCGACGAAGGAACGACAGATCCCAGAAGTCGTGCTGCCGGCGGCCGCCTACGAGATCCCCATGATGGCCAACCCGGGCGTCAAGGAGAACGGCGACAAGCGCTTCAACACCGCATGGACGGGCGCGCTCGCGATGTTCAAGGACTACCGCGCGAAGGGCGCGCCGATCGGCTTCGCCCCGGATCCCCTCACCTCGCACCAGACCGGCGACCAGCGTTACGCCGCCATCGCGTTCTTCGACGCCTGCCTCGGCCTCCGTCTGCCGACGGAAGGCAACGTCCTCCGCAAGATCGACCAGTCGAAGGGCTGGCTCTCTCCGCTGCTCGGAAAAGAAGCCAGGCCCGCCGGCGAATACGTCGGCGACAAGGCCCAGTCCAACTGGCTGCCCGACGCCGCGTTCGCGAAGGCCTGGACGGAATACGTCCAGACCGGCGCGACGAACGACACGACCCCGCCGCCTGCGCCGTTCAACATCGTCGCCAAGTCCGGCGCCGATGGCGTCGAAATCACCTGGGACGCGCACGCCGACTTCGAGAGCGGGATCCGTCAGTTCCTGGTGAAGAAGAACGGCCAGGTCGTCGGCCGCGTGCCGGAGAAGCCGACCAATCCTTTCGGCCGACCCCTCTTCCAAGGCATGAGCTATGGAGACACCCCCACGCAGCCGCTGGGCCAGATGCGCTTCGTCGACAAAGGCGCCAAGCCCGGCGCGCAGTATGAGATCGTCGCGGTGAACTCCGTCGGCCTCGAATCAAAGTAAGGCTCCGCCGACACGGACAACAAAAAGGGCCGCCCGATGGGCGGCCCTTCGTTTTGACTGCGTCCAGGGCTTACTGGCCCCAGGTGCAGGTGTTGCCGGCGTAGATGGCGCGGTTGCCGAGTTCCTGCTCGATGCGGAGGAGCTGGTTGTACTTGGCGACGCGGTCGGAGCGGCAGAGGGAGCCGGTCTTGATCTGACCGGCGTTGAGGCCGACGGCGATGTCCGCGATGGTCGCGTCTTCGGTCTCACCGGAGCGGTGCGAGATGATGGCGGAGTAGCCGGCGCGCTGGGCCATGGACACCGCGTCGAAGGTCTCGGTGAGGGAACCGATCTGGTTCACCTTCACGAGGATCGAGTTGGCGGTCTTGGTCTTGATGCCGCGGGAGAGGAACTCGGTGTTGGTGACGAAGAGGTCGTCGCCGACGAGCTGGGTGTTGGCGCCCATGGCGTCGGTGGCGAGCTTCCAGCCGGTCCAGTCAGCCTCGGAGAAGCCGTCTTCGATCGAGACGATCGGGTAGCGCTTCTGAAGGTCCTGGTAGAACTTCACCATCTCAGCCGACTTGCGCTGGGACTTGTCGGACTTGTGGAAGGTGTACTTTCCGGTCTTCTCGTCGAAGAACTCGGAAGCGGCGACGTCGAGGGCGAGGAAGACTTCCTTGCCGAGCTTGTAACCGGAGGCCTTGACGGCCGCGGCGATGGCTTCGAGGGCGGCTTCGTTGGAAGCGACCTTCGGGGCGAAACCGCCTTCGTCACCGACGGAGGTGGAGAGACCCTGGGCCTTCAGCACCTTCTTGAGGGCGTGGAAGATCTCGGTGCCCATGCGGAGCGCTTCGCTGAAGGACTTGGCGCCGGAGGGCACCACCATGAATTCCTGGATGTCGACCGGGGCGTCGGAGTGGGCGCCGCCGTTCATGATGTTCATGAGCGGAATCGGGAGGACCTTGGCGTTCGGGCCGCCGATGTAGCGGTAGAGGGGCTGGCCGAGGGCGGCGGCGGAAGCGTGGGCGGCGGCCATCGAGACGCCGAGGATGGCGTTGGCGCCGAGCTTGCTCTTGTTCTTGGTGCCATCGAGGCCGATCATGGCGGCGTCGATGCCGATCTGGTCCTGCGCGTCGTGGCCGACGAGGAGGGAGGCGATCTCTTCGTTGACGTTCTCGACGGCCTTGAGGACGCCCTTGCCGTTGTAGCGCTTCTTCGGGTCGATGCCCTTGCCGAAAGCCTTCGGGCTCACGTCGCTGTCGCGGAGCTCGTGGGCTTCGTAGGTGCCGGTCGAGGCGCCGGACGGGACGGCCGCGCGGCCGCGCACGCCGGAGGCGAGGACGACATCGACTTCGATGGTGGGATTGCCGCGGGAGTCGAGGATCTCGCGGGCTTTGATATCGACGATTTGGGTGCTGCTCATGATGGAAAATGAAGTGCCATAGGGGTAGGGACAAGGGGCGGGGATGAGCGAGAAAAAAGGGATGCATGGCCCCACCCTCCGCCCCCGGGAAACCCGCCAAACAAGAGCCCCGGACTGGGTTTTCCAGGCCGGGGCTTCGAAGTGGTGGGAGTAGATGGACTTGAACCATCGACCTCCTGAATGTCAATCAGGCGCTCTAACCAACTGAGCTATACCCCCAATAAAGAGGAAAGTGAACAAAGGGAGCGGACCGCCCTCTGGCAAGCCTTCAATGCACGTCCCCGAGATAGGTCGCTTTTCCGTCCTGCAACGCCTTGGCGATGACCTCACCCAAGCCCTTGGGCGAAAGGGGGTAATCGGCCAGCCGCGCCAAGGGCAGCCACTCGAAACCGACCTGACGGCGGTCGCGTTCCCTGCCCTCCCCGATGGGGCCGAGGTCGTCGCAAAGGCAATGGAAGACCGCTTCGACCTGGTGGAAGTGACCGTGGATGCGGTGCATGGCGTGGTTCTTGCCGACATACTCCCGGAGATAGACGAGTCCCTGCGGGACGACCCTCAGGCCGAGTTCCTCGAAGACCTCGCGTCGGACGGTATCCCGCAGCGTCTCGCCATGGTTCTGGCCGCCGCCGGGCAGCACAAGGAACTCTCCCTCCTCGGTGCGGATCCGCACCGCCAGGATCTCATCGCCGCGCAGGATGACGGCGCGCGCCGCCGTCCGGACCCCGGAGGAAGCACTGCCTGACTGGCGACGAGGAGGAGACACGAAGCCACGCTACCCGGAGCGGCCGGACAGTGAAGCCGTAAAGCGCGGGAAGATATCCCGCGTCCTTACGACATCAGCTTCTCGTCGATCTCCTGGTTGCCGTGGACGGCCTTGACGTCGTCCAGGGCTTCGAGGGCATCGATGAGTTCCAGCACCTGCTTGGCCACGGCGGCGTCGCCGACGGGAACCGGAATGCTGGAGATGTAAGCCAGTTCGGCGGACTCGGGCTTGATGGACTTCTCCTGCAGAGCCTTGGAGATGGAGTCGAAAGCCGAGATCGGGGAAAGGACTTCGAAGTGGTCGCCGTTATTGATGACGTCTTCGGCGCCGGCCTCGAGGACGAGCTCCATCAGGGCGTCTTCGCCGATCTGGGAGGCGCCGATGAGGAACTGGCCGCGCTTCTGGAAGCTGTGGGACACGGCACCGGTCTGGGCCATGTTGCCGCCGTTATCGTTGAAAGCCTGGCGGACTTCGGCCGCGGCGCGGTTCTTGTTGTCGGTGGTGACTTCGACGATCAGGCCGACGCCGCCGGGGGCGTAGCCTTCGTAGACGATCTCTTCGTAGGTGACGCCGGGGATCTCGCCGGTGCCCTTCTGGACGGCGCGCTTGATGTTGTCCGACGGCATGTTGGCCGCGCGGGCCTTGTCCATCAGCGTGCGGAGGCGCGCGTTGGACTCGGGGTTGCCGCCGCCGGCGCGCGCCGCGAGGGTGATTTCCTTCGCGAGGACGGAGAAGATCTTGCCGCGCTTGGCGTCAATGACGGCCTTGTGCCGCTTCGTCGTGTGCCACTTGCTATGACCAGACATGATGGGATGGGGGTTGGAAAATCAGCCTTTGACCTTCTTCGGCGCGGGCGCGATCACCTCGACGTCCGGCTCGTCCTTGGTAAGCCAGGTCTGGAGCATCGTCAACAGGTTCTGGATCGTCATGTACAGCGTGAGGGCCGAGGCCATCGGATAGCAGATGACGGGGAACAGCAGCGTCATCATCAGGAAGATCATCTTCTGCGAGCCGTCGCCGGAGGGCTGCGGGCTCATGCGCATGGAGAGCCACATGGTGATGCCCATGAGGATCGGGAGCAGGTTCACGGGGAAGCCGCCGAGATGGAAGACGGTGTCCGGGGCCGAGAGGTCGGCGATCCAGAGGAACGAATGCAGGCGCAGCTCGACGGTGGTCTGGAACGCGGTGTAGAGGCCGAAGAAGATCGGCATCTGGATGAGGATCGGGAGGCAGCCGGCGAACGGGTTGATCTTGTTCTCGGTGTAGAGCTTCATGAGCTCCTTCTGCATCTTCTCAGGGTTGTCCTTGTGCTTCTCGCGGATGTCCTGCATCGGCTTCGCGAACTTCTGCATCTTCTTCGCGGCCTTCATCTGGATGGCGGTGAGCGGCCAGGTGATGACCTTGATGAGGCAGGTCAGCGCCACGATCGCCCAGCCCCAGGACCAGGCGCCGCTCCACTCGAGCAGCCAGTGCACGCCGCCGAGGACGGCGAGGAGCAGCTTGCAGACGGCGCCGAAGGAGATGAAACCGAGGAGCTTCGAGAACTGCAGCACGGCGACCTGTCCGTCAGGCAGCGCGGCGACGCGGGCGTATTCCTTCGGGCCGACGAAGAACTCACCGGCGAAGGTGCGGGAAAGGTCGGCCGCCGGGACAGGCTCCCAGGAAGCGAAGGCCTGCAGGCCGCGCTTGCCGCCTTCGAAGCCGACGGGAAGGACGAGGACTTCGGTGCGGGCGCCGCGGGCGGAGGCGTCGGCCGGATGCACGATCGAAGAGAAGAACTGGTTGCCGGAGGCGACCCACAGGAGCGGCTTGGCGACGGAAGCGACGGCGTGGTCAGCCTGGGCCTTGTGCGCGCCGAGACCGAAGAAACCGCTGGAGTCGGTGAACACGTCAAGGCCGACGCGGGTCAGGTCCTCGCCGTCGTAGGCGAGCACGGAGAGGAACTGGTTGGCGGAGTCGCCTTCGGTCGGCTGCCAGCAACCGGTCGAGACCCAGACCGTGGCGGCGGGCTTGCCGGCGGGCGGGATGACCTTGGTCACGAAGCCGAGCGAGTAAGGCTCGGCGGCGGCGCCGGCCTTGGCGGCCAGCGAGAAGGTGCGCTCGATACGGGTGCCATCGGCGAGGCCGCCGACGAGCGTGATCGTGTCGGCCGAAGCACCGGGCTGGGCGACGAACTCGGAAAGGAGCGTCTCGAGCTTGCCGGTGACGGGATTCTTGACGGCGAGCGCGAGCGCGGACTCGTCGTTGCCTGCGTTGAAGATGACGACGCCCTGCTTGCTGACGTCGGCGAACTCCTTCTTGAGTCGGACCTCGCGGATGGCGCCGCCGCGATCGGTGAGCGTCACCTTGAGGTGGTCGTTTTCGATGACGAAGGACTTGGCGCCCTCACGAGGCACCGGGCGGCCGGACTGGGCCGAGGCAGGCAAGGTGGTGGCCGGCTTGGCGGCGAGGACCGGAGCGACCGGGGCGACGGCGGCGGCCGGAGCCGGAGCGGCGCCAGGAGGCGGGGTGGCCGGCTTGGTGAGGAAGAAAAGGGCGAAGGCGCCGACGATGCAGGCCATACCCAGGAAGAAGTTCTTGCGATCCATGGAAAGAGAGTGGTTTGGCGTAGGGAAGCCCCCGCCTCGGTGCAAGGCACAAGGCGTCCGGAGCCCCCTTCGGCCTCGTTTTTAACCGAAAAACGCACCCGACGGGCCCGCCGCTCAGGAACCAGGCTTGGTCGCGGGAATCTTCGCCAACTCGGCGGGGACCGCGTCCGCGGCGTAGGTCGGGAAGTTCAGCTCCAGCAAGGCGACGAAAGGCACGCTGAACTTGGTCTGGCCGGCCGAGCGATCGACCAGGGAGGCCACGGCGACGGCGGTGGCGCCGGAGGCCTTGAGGATGTCGAGGCACTCCTGGGCGCGGCCGCCGCGGGTGACCACGTCCTCGGCGACGATCACGCGCTCGCCCGGACGGAAGGTGAAGTTACGGCGCATCACCAGCTTGTCGTTCTCCTTCTCCGCGAAGACGAAACGTACGCCTAGCTGGCGGGCGATTTCCTGGCCGACGACGAGGCCGCCCATCGCCGGAGCGAGGACGGTGTCGCAAGGATGAGCGGCGAGTTTCGGACGGAGCAGCTCGATGAGCCGGGTGACCTTGTCCATGTGCTGGCAGACCTGCGCGCACTGGAAGAAATGGCCGCTATGCAGGCCGGAGCGGAGGACGAAGTGGCCGGTCAGGAGGGCCTTGGAATCGCGGAAGATCTGGAGGACTTCTTCTTGGGTCGAACTCATGCGCCTTGGATAAGGCGGAAAACCCTCCTTGGGCGAGGCGATATCCGCCCCTCCCCTCAAAAGGTTCGCCCTGCCCCGACCCTTGGCTAAAAAAAAGAACACCCCCAATGGAACCCAGCGCCACCCAGCAGAAAGCCGCCAACGCGAAAGGATGGATCATCCTCGCCGCCGCCATCCTGATGGTCATGCCCTTCGTCGTCCTGGCCCTCCGCGAATCACCGGCCATCCCGAGCCCAGCCAACGCCGGCATGGCCTGGATTCCCGGCGGCGAATTCACGATGGGCTCGGACAAGGCCGACGAGAAACACGCGGAAGAAGCTCCGGCTCACGCCGTCGTGATCAAGGGCTTCTGGATGGACGTCACCGAAGTGACCAACGCGCAGTTCAAGCAGTTCGTCGACGCCACCGGCTACGTGACGGACGCCGAGAAGGACCTCGACCCGCGGGAATTCCCCAAGGCGCCGCCGGAAATGCTCAAAGGCGGCGCCCTGCTCTTCCGCCGGGTCTCCGGCGTGAATCCTTTCCAGTGCGGCGGCGCCGACCTGCCCTGGTGGAAGTTCACCGCCGGCGCCAATTGGCGGCACCCCGACGGACCCGGCTCCTCGATCGAAGAACGGATGGACCAGCCCGTCGTCTGCGTGACCTACAAGGACGCCCAGGCCTTCGCCAAGTGGGCTGGCAAGCGGCTGCCGACGGAAGCCGAATGGGAGTTCGCCGCACGCGGCGGACTCAAAGACAAACCCTACGTCTGGGGCGACGAAGAACGCCCGGGCGGCAAGATCATGAGCAACCACTGGCAAGGCAAGTTCCCCGAACGCGACAACGGCGCCGACGGCTTCACCTCCGTGGCTCCGGTGAAATCCTTCCCGCCCAACGGCTACGGCCTTTACGACGTCTCCGGCAACGTCTGGGAGATGTGCGAGGACTGGTACGGCCTGCAGTATTACAAAGTCTCTCCCAAGGACAGCCCCGCAGGTCCCGCCATCGGCCACGACCCGGAACAGACCGGCTTCGGCCAGCACGTGATCCGCGGCGGCTCCTGGCTCTGCGACGAAGGCTACTGTTTCCGCTACCGTCCGACGTCCCGCCAAGGCCTAGACATGCTGACGTCGACGAACCACGCCGGCTTCCGCTGCGTGTCCGACGCGCCTGCTCCGACCAAGAAGTAAGCGAGGCCGCTTACTTCTGCTCCTGGTAGTCGAGGTCCTTGCCGAAGGTCTCTTCCATGCCCCAGAGCGCCAGGAAAGCGGCGCCAAAGCAGCACAGGCCGATTACCATCGCAGCCGACGTGGAACTCCAGCCGCCTGCGCCCAGCTGGGCGAAAACAAACGACATGATGAAAAGCGACCCTCTGACGACATTCGGCACCGTCGTTGCGACGGTCGCCCGAAGATTAGTCCCGAACTGCTCGGCTGCGATGGTCACGAAGAGGGCCCAATATCCCATCCCTAATCCCATGGCAAAAATCAGTCCGTAGAACGCATTTACGGACCAACCAGTGGTCAGGTAAAGATAGGTAGCCACACAGATGGCGCTGAACCCAAGGAATGCGCCGACGACCTTCCTGCGAGACTGCATGAACTGACTCAGCGCGCCGCTTCCCAGGTCGCCAAACGTAAGCCCGAGATAGAACAGAGCCACCGCCCTGCTCCCGACTACGCCGTCAATCTGACTGGACTTTGCGAAAACAGCCTCGGCCTTATAAACAAGAATCCCGATCATGTACCAGGTCGGTAGTCCGATCATGATGCAACGAGCGTAGCGCACGAAACGATCCCGGCTGGTGAAGAGCGCAAAGAAATTACCGCGGGACACGGCGCCGGACGACTCAACGGACTTGGCGTTATGGAACATGCCGGACTCCTTGACGCTTACACGGGCAAACAGAAGGCATAATCCAAGAGCACCTCCGATGAAATAGTTCATCTGCCAGCTGACGTACTCCGCGACCCCGGCGGCGACAACTGCTCCGAAGACCCCCACGCCAGCGACCAAAGCAGTCCCATACCCACGCCTATCCTTAGGCAGGACTTCCGACACTAAGGCTATGCAACCGCCCAACTCGCCAGCCAAGCCAACGCCAGCAACGAAGCGACAAGCCGAGTAGAAATCCAGACTGGTGGCGAAACCATTTACGATATTCGCAACCGAATACAGCAAGATAGACCCGAACAAGGTGGTGAGCCGACCCATGCGATCCGCCAACACGCCGAAGAAAAGTCCGCCAAGAAGCATGCCGAACATCTGCCAATTCAGAGGATCGGAAAGCGGCGCCGGATCTCCTTTGACACCAAAGGCGGCCAAACTCTCCTTCTTCACCGCCATCACCAAGGTGAGGTCGTAGATGTCGACGAAGTAGCCGAGGGCGCCGACGATGACGGCAGGATGGAGGAGATCCTTCCAGAGAGGGCGCGGCTCAGCCGGGGAAACGGGGGTGCTCATGACGGCGGGGTTACGCCTTCAGACCGTGCAGGTTGGCCATGGAAATGCCAGACAACATTGCGCCGGTGACCCCCAGGAAGCCTTGGTCCGTGCCGATGAGGAAGAGGTTCTCGAGGTCGGTCCGGCCGTCGCGCCGCTTGACGGTGGCCCCGTAGATCGCGCCGTTGAGGTGACCGGTGAACTTACGCACGGTCCGCGGCGTGAAGACGTCGGTCGAGGTCAGCGCGGCGTCGTGCGCGGCGTCCGTGACGGCGGGCAGGTGACCGCGGGCGACGCGGTTGAGGCGGCCGCACCACTCCTGCTTGCGCGCCTGATACTCGGCTTCGGGCAAGGCGCACCAGGCGTCATGGTTGGCGAGCGAGGTCACCCGCAGCCAGCCTTCGTCCAACGCCCTGCCCTCTCCATACTGATAGTTGTTGGGGATGCAGACCACGCCGGAGCGCGGGTCGACGAGCCCTTCCGGCGCACGGTAGCTGAAGCGCTCGTCGTCGCAGAAGAAGATGATGGTGTCCTTCCAGCCGAAGCCCGCGAAGGCGCCCGCGTCGTAGGTGGCGATGGTCTCGGCGTAACCGAGGCGGCCGATCTCGGCGGCCGCGGCCGCCGGTGCGGCGTCGGAACGCAGGCGCATCGTCTCGACGGCTCCGGCCGAGGAGTAGATCGCGTCGGCGGTGACCTCGGCGCCGTCGTCAAGGATGAGCGCGGAGGCGCGGCCGGCGCGCACTTCGATGCGCGTCACGCCGCACTTCATGCGACGCTCGACGCCATGTTCGCGGCAACGATCGGTGAGCAGGCGGATGACCTGGCGCACGCCCACGAAGGGACGCGCGAAACCCTCGCGGAAGAGCGATCGCCACATCACGGCGAACTGCGAGACCTCGATGTCATCCTCCAGGGCGCTGCCGTAGAAGCAGGTCGGCAAGAGGAGCATGTCGCGCAGCAGCGGGTCGCCGAGACGTTCGTCGAGGAGGGCACGGGCCGAGCCGCCATGGGCTTCGAGCGCGGCCTCATCCAATCCGGCGATCCAGGCGTCCAGCGCGCGGAAACGATCTACCGAGCCGGGAAACTCCCGGGCGACGTCGGCCAGCATGGCTTCGAAGTCGTTGTTCAGGCGCAGATTCTTGCCCGCCATCGTCACGCGCGAGCCGAGCTGCGGACAGAGGTCGAGCTCCTCGCGGCGGATGCGCAGCTGGCGCATCAGCTTCACGAGCGGCGCACCCTTGGCGCCTTCAGGCACCCAGTTCGTCAGGGCGTGCAGGCCGACGTCATACTTGCGCTTGCCGCGGGCGTAGAAGGAATTGAGGCCGCCCGGGGCGTTGTGCCGTTCCAACACCAGCACCTTGCGGCCGAACATCCCCAGGCGCACGGCGGCGGCGAGCCCGGACATGCCCGCCCCGATGATGACGGCGTCGTAATGGGCGGCGGCGGTGGACACGGGGCTAATGTCGGCGAAGCGAGGCCGAGGTCAAGCGACGCCCTCAGGGCGTCGTGATGCGCAGGACCTCCTCGGCGGCCTGCGTGACCTGCTGGGCCGTGATCCGCGCCAGCGCGCGGTCCATGCGGGCGAGATACTCGGCGCGGGGTTCGCCTTCGAACATCGTGGTGTCGACGCGCACGACCCGATGCACGGCCCCCCAGGGACGCGCCCGGGCGTAGTCGGAGGGCCCGAAGACACCGACGACCGGCGTGCCGACCGCGGCCGCGAGCTGCAGCACGGAAGAATCCGCACCCAGAAACAGCCTCGACTCCTTGATGAGACGGGCCAGCTGGGCGAAGCGCAGACGCCCGCCGGTGGACATCGCCACGGGGCCGATCAGTCCGCAGAGGGCTTCGGCCATGATGCGCTCGGCGCCGCCGGGTCCGGCCGAGACGACGATGCGCTCGACCGCGCGGGAGGCGACGAGCTCGCGGGCCACGGTCGCCCACTTGTCGATCTCAAGGATGCGCTCAGGACGCGTGGCGCCGGGATGGATGACCGCGAAACGGCCTTCCTCGAGCATCATCCCGTGCTCCTGCATGCGCGAAGGCGCGAACCACATCGCCGGCGTCTCCGCATGGAAACCCAGGACGCGCGAAAGCACCTCGTGGTCGCGGGCCGCCTCATGCGGGTCGACGGCGGCGCCGAAGACCTGCTGATGCATGAGCGGGCGAAGGAAGAAAGGCGCATGCCCGCCGCACGCGCGCACGGCCGCGCCGCTGAGCGCCACGAGACGGTTCGCCAACCAATGGCCGCCGAGCGCGACGGCGACGTCGAAGCGCTGCCGGCGAAGGCGCGAGATAAGCGCCAGATGGGAGCCTTCCGGGCTGAAGCCGATGGTTTCGACGACGGCCGGGCAGCCCTCGAGCGCGGGCTCGGATCCAAGCGAGGTGACGAAGGTCACCTGCGCGCCGGGATGACGCTCGCGGATCGTACGCAGACCCGCCGTCGCGGCCAACGCGCCGCGCAGTCCGGTGAACTTGACGACCAGCAGACGCATCAGCCCAGGTCCTTGGACTGGTTGTCCCAGAGGCGGCGGAACAGCTCCGAGGAGGCGTAGACCTGCTCGCGGGGTCCGTCCGCCACGATGCGGCCGGCGTCGAAGACGAGCACGCGGCCGACGTCGCGGATGGTGCTGAAGCGATGGGCCACGATCAGCGTCGTACGGCCCTTCATCAGGAGGGCGAGCGACTGCTGGATGCTGCGCTCGGTGTCGGTGTCGAGGGCGGAAGTCGCCTCATCGAGGATCAGCACCGGGGCGTCCTTGAGGAAGGCGCGGGCGATGGAGACGCGCTGACGCTGGCCGCCGGACAGACGGCCGCCGCGCTCGCCCACCTTGGTACGGAAGCCTTCGGGCTGGGCTTCGATGAATTCGAGCGCCCCGGCGAGACGGGCGGCCTCGCGCACTTCGGCGTCGGTCGCGGACGGACGTCCGAGACGGATGTTCTCGAGGATGGATTCGTTGAACAGGACAGGCTCCTGCGAGACGAGGGCGATGTTCGCGCGCAGATCCGCCTGACGCACGGAACGCAGGTCAAGTCCGTCGATCCGGATCAAGCCCTGGCGGGGATCGAAGAAACGCGGGACCAGATTGACGAAGGTGCTCTTGCCGGCGCCGCTGGGACCGACGAGCGCGACGGACTGGCCCGCGGGGATGCGCAGGGTCACGTCGGCGAGCACCGGCTCGGCGCCGTAGCCGAAGCTCACCCCGGCGAATTCGATGTCACCGCGGACACGCGTCAATGCGCGGGCGTCCGGCGCGTCCGCGACCTCGTTCTCGGCGCGCAGGATCTCCTCCAACCGGGCCAGCCCGGGCGCCGCCATGCTCAGCCGGCTGGCGACGTTCCCGAGGCGCTTGATGGGTCCGTAGGCGAAGTAGAAGGCGACGATGAGCGAAAGCAGTTCGGGCAAGGTGAATCCGCCGACGGCGCCGAAGCCGATGGCGGCGGCGATGCCTGCGGCGGCCGTGAGTTCGACCAAGGGAGAGAGGGCTTTCTCGTAACGCACCAGTTTGCCTTGGATCCGCAGGCCTTCCTGGCTCGCCGCATCGAAACGCCGCGACTCGCGCTCCTGCAATCCGTAGGCGCGAATCTCGCGCGCCGACTGGAGGTTCTCGACCGCGATGCTATTGAGGTCCGAGGAGGAGGCCAGCCCCTGCTGCGTGCGCCGCTGGATGCGCAAGGCCATGGAACGGACGAGCAGGACCGCCGCGGGGACCACGAGCAGGCAGGCGAGGAACCAGAAGCCTCCGTCATGCGAGAAACAGACGAAGACCACGTAGCCTAAGGCGAAGACGAGCGTGAGCGGCTGGACGATGAGGTCGTTCGACACGTCGACGAGCACGAGCCGGACGGAGTTCGCGTCGGAGATCAGCCGGGCCAGCAGGTCGCCGACCGAAAGCCGGCCGAAGAACCCCAGATGCATCTGCTGCAACCGACCGAACACATCGCGTCGGACCGCCTCGATGACCCGCAGGCCGGCGAGGTTGAGCAGGTAGGTGGAGAAGAATTCGCCAAGCCCGCGCACGAGCATGACCGCGGGCAGGAACGAGACCGCGAAGAGCATCTCGTGGCCCTTCGGGAGGAAGAGGATCGCGCCTCCGCCCAAGGCCTCCGGCCAGGAAAGCAAGGGCGCCGCGCGGGCCGCCTCGTCGCCGAAGACCGCGGGGAGGACCTTGCCCATCAGGAAAGGCAGGCCGAAGGCGTTGGCCGCGGCGAAGACGATCGCCGAAAGGAGCGAAAGGGCCAAGAGGAGCCGACTCCCCTTCAGGTAAGGCAGGTAGAGCTGGTAGCGGCCTCGGAGCACGGCCCCAGCGTGGCGAACGCCGGGCAGGGAGGAAACACCAAACCTCGGCTATTTCTTCTTCGGGAAAGCCACCGAGAACGCGATCGCCAAGGCCAAGGTGAGCCCGATGACGGAGAGCGAAAGCTCGGTGGGGAAATGGACGCGGCCGTGGTCGATGAAACGGGCGGGCATCCAGGAGGCGAACTGACCTTCCGGCTGCCCCAGCGTGGCGGCCCAAGGCAGGATCATCTTGATGCCGATGAAGACGAGGACGAAGGCGAGGGCCGGCTTGAGGAAGCGGAAATACTGCATGAAACCGGCAAGCGCGAAGTACATCGAACGGAGCCCCATGATCGCGAAGATGTTCGAGGTGAAGGCGACGAAGCGCTTCTCCTCGATCGGCAGGGTCGGCGGGAGGATGCCCAGCACGGCGGGGATGGAGTCGATGGCGAAGATCAGGTCGGTGCCTTCGACGACCAGGAGGACCAGGAAGAGCGGCGTGAAGCGGCGCACGCCGTCCTCCTTGACCCAGAACTTGTTCCCGTGAAGGTGAGGCGTGAGAGGGAAGAACTTCCGGGCGACCTTGACGAAGAGGTTCTCGTCCATGCCCTTGCCTTCGTGCTCGTCGCGGGAGACGGCCAGCTTGACGCCGGTGAACAGGAGGAAGGCGCCGAAGATCGGCAGCAGCCAGGTGAAGCTTTCGACGGCGGCGACGCCGGCGACGATGAAGAGCGCGCGCATGGCGACGGCGCCGATGATGCCCCAGAACAGGACGCGATGCTGCAGGTGGTCCGGGATCTTGAAGTGGGCGAAGACGAGGATGAAGATGAACAGGTTGTCGACCGAGAGGGCCAGCTCGAGGACGTAGCCGGCGGCGAACAACTGGGCGTCCTCCGGCCCGCGCCAGGCCGAGAGCAGGAAGCCGAAGGCCACCGCCAGTGAGACCCAGACCACGCACCAGGCCACGGCTTCCTTGAACGACGGCTTGTGGTCGGTCTTGTTGAACACGCCGAGGTCCAGCGCGAGCATGCAGGCGACGAAGCCAAGGAAGGCCGCCCAGGCCCAGCCGGGGATCACCAACGGGGCTTCGGCGAGGACGGGCAGGAAGAAGGCCATACCCAAGAAGTTGACCCTATCCGGGCAGAGTCAAGCCCACCCGCCGATGCGGGCTTGCCCGGACACCCTCCGGCCGGCTTAATCCTCCCTGCGTTCCCGTAGTTCAACGGATAGAACATTGGTTTCCTAAACCGAGGATGTGGGTTCGATTCCCGCCGGGGACAGCGCCGCGCAGCCGACCTCAGTTGCCCTTCAGACGATACCCCTGCACCCGGGTGTCCGGAGATCGGCGATAGACGTCATCGACGTCCTTGATCGGCATGAAGGTCCACGGAGCCAGGATGCTCTCGCCGTTCTTGGTCAGGACGATATCATCCGCGACATGGACGCAGGTATGCAGGCCTTCGCCGCGATCAAGGAAACAGAGGACGTCCCCGAACTTGTAAGGAGGATCGACGGCCACGTAC
Organism: Verrucomicrobiota bacterium; assembly: GCA_041180005.1. Taxonomy (GTDB): domain Bacteria; phylum Verrucomicrobiota; class Verrucomicrobiia; order Opitutales; family UBA953; genus UBA953. Next base: position 132,871 of record JBEGSF010000001.1, read on the forward strand.
GCCGAGAGCAGATGCTCCGAGGCCTTCGCGCTGTCGAGATAGAGATCCTTGGGCTCCTCTTCGAAGAAGTTCAGCGAAGTCCAATGGCAGTCCGGCAGGCGCCCCTTCAGCCCCATGGCGGCGGTCGGGAAGGTGTAGACGCGTCGGCGGGCCAAGGTCGGCAGGAACTGCGTGACGTCGATCAGCTGGGGAGCCCGACGGCGCGTGATCGCGACGAGGAAAGGCACGCGTTCGGCGTTCAGGCTGCCGGCGCTCCAGTAGTCGATGAAAGTCGCCCGGCCGTCCTTGAGCGGCAGCTTCAGCTCCACCAGCAGGCTGCGGATGCGCGTGATGGTGCGGAACACCGCCGCGACCTCCTCCGAATTCTTCGCCAGCGAGAGGAGGGCCTGGATGTCGCTGAAGACCAGGGCGGCGCCGCGCCGCCAGAGCAGCTTGCGCATCATCTCCTGCTGGGCCTTGGTGATCTCCGTCTCGGCCAGCCAGTCTTCGATGTCGCCCCCATGGATGAAGACGGGGTCGCGTTGGTATTCGTTGGCCTCCGACTTCGCGAGCTCGAGGTAAAGGGCGGAACGGGCCGACTGGCTGATGGCCAGGAGGTCATCCACCTTGGGCAGGACGACCACGTTGTTGCCGCTCGCGACGACCTGGGTCGGGCTCAGCAGCCGGGCGATGACCTCGGCGGGCAGGCCGGCCTTCTCCATGATCTGGCGGACACCCTTCTCGGTGGTCTGCTCGAAGGTCCAACGGGTCACCGCAGACGGCTTGGCGACGACGGCCAGGATGTTCTCCGGGGGCTCGAGATAGACCGTCCGCACCTGCAGGTCACCCCACGGGCCGGGCTTGGCCGTCCAGACAGGTTCCGCGGCAAAAAGGCCGGACGCACCGCAACACAAGGCCAGGACGCAGGCAAAGAGATAAGATGACCGAGGCAGCACGATGTCTTAACACCCATAAAACTTCCAAGTTCCAACAAAAAAGCGCGGGCACGTTCGTCGCCGGCACGAAGGTTTCGCATTGTAGAACCCAGTTCTCGTCCGCAGGGATAAGGAGACTCTCTCCCGTGACACGACCTAAAGCCAAGAAGACCGCTCCCGCCCGACGCAGCGCCAAGCCGGCCGGACGACGCGTCGCCAAGCCGGCCAAACGCCAGGCCGACGCCGCTTCCACCTCCACGCCCGAAGCCGCCAAGGCCCAGCCCAACCAGCGCATCGGCGTCCTGATCGACGCGGACAACGTCTCCCACCAGCACCTCCCCACGCTCCGACGCTTCATCGGCGACACGGCCATCGCCGCCGCCAAGGCCTACGGCGACTTCCAAGGCCGCCTCAGCGGCTGGCGCGCCGCCGCCCAGGAGTGGGTCGAGCTGGAACTCGTCGACCAGCGCAGCTACACGCCCGGCAAGAACGCCGCTGACATGCGCCTGACCATCGACGCGGTGAAGCTGATGGCCGGACCGAACCCGCCCACGACCCTGATCTTCGTCACGAACGACAGCGACTTCACGCCGGTGGTCGAGGACGCCAAGCGCCTCGGCGTCCGGATCATCGTGATGGGCGAACGCACGCACAAGGCCCTCCGCTCGACGGCCCACCACTACCTCAACCTCTCCGAACTACGCGCACGCATGGATGACGAGCAGGCCGCAAAGTCCGACCCGCGCAAGGCCCTCGGCCTCATCGCCCAGGCCCTCCGCGCGCTGGCGCCGAAGAACAAGGAAGTCGGCGCCCTGCTCGACCAGTTCGAGAAGATGCTGCCTGACCTCCGGTTCGCCGACGCCCCCCGCGCGCAACGCGAGCCCGGCCCCCGCCGCGAAGCCCGTCCGGAGCGCGCCCCGCGCGAACCGCGCCCGGCCCGCGAGCCGCGCGCGCCGCGCGAAGCCCGTCCTCAGCAGGACAACTCCGGTCAGGATTACCGCGACCGCCCGAACCTCACCTCGGCCCAGCAGGCCCAAGGCAAGGCCGAGGCCGACCAGCGCCGCGCGCAGCTGCTCGCCCGCAACGACATCATCGAAGCGCTCGTCGACGTCGCCACGGGCCTCGCGCCCGCCGGCGAATGGCTGAAGGTCGAGGTCATCAAGAAGTTCCTGCTCCAGGAGCACCCGGGCCTCGAGGCCAACGCCCCTCGCTACGCGAAGTTCTACCGCATGCTCGAGGACACCGGACGTTTCGACGTCCAGCTCCAGGGCTCGACGGTGATGGCCCGCCTGAAGGAGTAAGCCTTACTTCCCGATCGTCCGGGCGAGGAAATCGAGCGTCGGCGCGAGCAGGTCGGGATCACCCATCCTTATTGTGCCGCTCCCTCCCTGCAGGCCAATGACATGGGGGTCTTTGCTATACGTCGTATAACTCCGATGCCACCCCGTGCCCTTGGGGTGCAGGTCAAAAGTATGCGGGGCGCCCTCGACGATGATGAATTCATGGATGACGTTGCCCTTCTTGAGCGCGGCTACCATGTCCTTAGACTGCTGGATATCGACCGTGGTATCGGCCGTGCCATGCAGGATGAGCACCGCCGGGTCCTGCGGGTCGCACTGGAGTTCGGGCAGGTAGGCCTGCTGCTCGGCGGAGGTCGCGCCGACCACGTCGCCCTTGCCGTGCTTGGAAAAGTTCACGACGCCGTACATGTCGATGACGGCGGAGACCTTCGCGGAGTGTTTCGCCTGCGGATCGCCGCCCGGGCCGGTCTTGTCGTCGGACAGGCCGACCATCAGCGCGAGGTAACCGCCGGCCGAACCGCCCGCCACGGCGACCTTCTCCGGATTGACGCCAAGCTCCTTGGCGTGCGCGCGCACCCAGCGGACGGCGTCGCGGCAGTCCTTGATGTTCTGCGGCCAGACGCCTTCCTTCGACTTGGGACCGAGCACGTAGTTGCAGCTGACGACGACATAGCCGGCACGACAGAGGTCGGCGCTCACGCTGGCGGAGCGATACTCGGCCTTGTCGCCGCCGGTGAAGCCGCCGCCATGGATGAAGACGACGGCCGGACGATCGGCACGCGCGGCCCCGGCAGGGAAATAAAGGTCGAGTTTCTCCTTGCGGGCTTCGCCGAGGAAAGGGACGTCGCTCAGGCGATAGACCGGATTCGCCGAATCGACCGCGGCGTAGGCCGCCTTGGCCAAGGCCGGCACCTCGGCGACCGCGACCTTCTCGCCGGGCTTGGCCAGCTCGCGGATGCCGAGTTTGGAGACGTCGGCGGCGATCGCGGACGTGGCGACGAGGAGCAGGAGGAGCGGACGCATAAAGGGCGGGGTAGATGGTTTCTACCCCGCCCTCGAAGGCAGTCAACGGTCAGACGGAGCTCAGGACAGCGCGTGGGCGTAACCGTCGACGATCGCCTGCAGCGAGGCCTCGACGAGGTTTTCGCTGACGCCGACCGTGCCCCAGGAGGCCTTGCCGTCGGAAGAACGGATGACCACGCGGGTCTTGGCCGCGGTGCCGTCGGCGCCACCGAGGATGCGGACCTTGTAATCCACGAGGCTGACCTTCGCCAGTTTCGGGAAGGACTTCACGAGGGCGGAGCGCAGGGCCTGGTCGAGCGCATGGACCGGGCCGTCGCCTTCGGCGACCGTGAGGGTCTCCTTGCCGGCGATGCTGAGTCGGACCACGGCTTCGCAGTAAGCCGAACCCTTGGCGCCGCGGGCGGTGACGTGATAGGAGGCGACTTCGAAGGGAGCGGCCTTGGTCTTGCCGATGTGGCGACGGAGCAGGAGCGCGAGCGAGGCTTCGGCGTCCTCGAAGCTCCAGCCGCCGTGCTCAAGCTTCTTCAGCTCGTCGAGTGCGGTGGCGGTGGCGGGCGAATCGCGATCGAGGTCGATGCCGAGGGACTTCGCCTTGAGGACGATGTTGCTGCGGCCGGACTGGTCGCTGACGAGCACGGTGCGCTCGTTGCCGACGACGGTCGGGTCGACGTGCTCGTAGGCGGCGGAGAACTTGCGGACGGCGTCCACGTGCGTGCCGCCCTTGTGGGCGAAGGCCGCGGTGCCGACCCACGGACGGCGCGGATCGGGAGCGAGGTTGGCGACGCCGTCGACGAAGCGGGAGAGGCCGGCGAGACCCTTCAGGGACGTCGAGGAGACGCACTTCCAGCCGAACTTAAGCTGGGCGCAGGGGATGACGGCGGTGAGGTCGCAGTTGCCGGTGCGTTCGCCGATGCCGTTGACGGTGCCCTGGACGTGCGAAGCGCCGGCTTCGAGCGAGGCGAGGGCGTTGGCGAGGCCGAGGCCAGCGTCGTCATGGGTATGGATGCCGACGGGCGTCTTCTTCAGCGCGGCGAGCGCGGCGCGGGTGGCCGCGGCGACTTCGGCCGGCAGGGAGCCGCCGTTGGTATCGCAGAGCACCACGCGGTCGGCGCCGCCTTCGACGGCGGCGAGCATGGAAGCGATGGCGTAAGCCGGATCTTCCTTCCAGCCGTCGATCGCATGTTCGCAATCGTAGACGACCTCACGGCGGTGGGATTTCAGGAAAGCGACCGTGTCGCGGATCATCTCGAGGTTCTCCTCGGGCGAGCAGCGAAGCACTTCGCGGACGTGAAGGGCGGAGGTCTTGCCGTAGATCGTGACCACCGGGGTATCGACCTCAAGCAGGCCGCGCACCTGGGCGTCTTCGGAGGCGCGGACGCCCTTGCGGCGGGTGGAGCCGAAGGCCGCCAGCTTGGCGTTCTTGAACTTCAGCTTCTTGGCGCGGGCGAAGAACTCGACGTCGCGGGGATTGGAACCCGGCCAGCCGCCTTCGATGTAGGTCATGCCGAAGCGCTCGAGCTCGGCGGCGATGCGCAGCTTGTCATCGACGGAGAAATGAATGCCCTGCCCCTGCGAGCCGTCGCGGAGGGTGGTGTCATAGATTTCGATGGAGCGTGCCATGGTGGTGTGGGTGGGAGAGAGGTGTAAAGGGAGGGAGCCGTTCCGGGCGCCGCGGAACGGGGAGTCGCCCGTCGGGCGTTCCGTTCAGCGGGCTTAGAGCCCGATGAGGATAATAATCGCCGGAATGATGGCACGACCAGCCGCGGAGCGGAGGGAGGTCGAAGACTGGGCCAGGGATTCCATGACGAAGGCCTGACTCCAACGCCCGTCAGAAGGCGAGTCAAAGGCAAAGGAAGCCGAAGGCGGTCCGGACTCGCCAAAAGGCCTATAAATACCCACTAATCAGCCCATGCGAAGCCTCGCCGTGCTCCTCTTGCTCGCGCTCGGCACCCTTCCGGGCTTCGGCCAATGGCAGGTTTTCGCCGAGAAGATCCCGAAGCCCGGGACCTGGGCGACGTTCCGCATGCAGACTTTCAGGGAAGGAAAAGAGCATTCGGTCACGACATTGCGGTTCTCCGTGCAACCCGGCCGTGAGATCGACGGAAAGCCCCATGTCTGGTTCAGCGTCGAGCCGGTGATGTGGCTGGGCTCCCGCGAACGGGCGCCGCTGCGCCTGCTGGTCCGACCTGACATGGACCGCGCCGCGGCCAGACGTCTCATCGAGAACTCCGCGGAGATCGTCTTTTCCAATCCGGTGAAGGGCGCGTACCACATGACGCGCGAGGACATCGCATGGGTCTCCGATTGGGCGAAGCTGTCCTACGCGAGCGAGCTGACGCCCGATGCGCCGGCGACCGAGGCCATCCAGGCCGGCGGACGCACCCGCACCTGCGAGCGCCTGCGCATGCTGGCGACGACCGTGACGGACCCGCCGATGGTGTCGAAGCAGGTGCTCACTTTCAAAGGCACGATCTGGCGCGAAGCCGACTCGCCCTTCGGCGTCGTCCGGGCCGAGTGGACGGAAGAAACCGTCAAAGGTTCGGCCAAGAAGACGGAGGAGAAGAAGCTGAGCCTGCTCGACAGCGGCTGGGAGACGCCCTCGACGGACCCGATCGACCGCGGACGGACCTTCTCGGTCTGGCGCCTGATCTTCAACCGCTGAGGCGTCAAAAGGACCAGCCCACCCGGGTTGAACCGGATGGGCTGGCGTTAAATGGTGGCCTGAGTCGGAATCGAACCAACGACACGACGCTCTTCAGGCGTCTGCTCTACCAACTGAGCTATCAGGCCAATCAACTGGACGTTCAGAAGGACAAAGCCCCCCTGCCCTGTCAATCCGACAAGGAAGGAGGGCTTAAAAAGGCCTTCAGAAGCTGAATTTCCAAGCCGAGAGGCGGCGTTCCACCTCGGCGATGACTTCGCCTTCGCCGGCCTCGCCCTTGTCGGAGACGAAGGTGACGGAGAAGCGGACGAAGGAACCGCAGTCATCCCACGGCACGGTGGAGATGAGGTGCTCGGTGATCATCCACTGCGAGAAAGCCTCGCCGGATTCGAAGCTCACCGTGCCGGACGGGCCGGTGGCGGACTTCGGGGCGGGCATGTAGAGGAAGAAGCCTGCACCGGGCTTGCGGACCTGGAAGCCGAGCTTGGCGAGCACGCCGACGAGCTTGTCCATGCGGCGGGAATACTTGGCGGCGATGGCCTTCGGGATGGAGACCTCGTCGAGACCGGCGGCGCCGGCCTTCTGGATGCCGAGGAACTGGCCGGAGTCGGAATTGTCCTTCACGTCGCCGTAGGCGCGGACGAGCAGCGCGTTGCCGGCGACGAAACCGATGCGCCAGCCGGTCATGTTGTGGCTCTTGGAGAGCGAGTGCAGCTCGAGGGCGACGTCCTTCGCGCCCGGGACCTGCAGGATCGAGACCTGCTCGGCGCCGAAGTGGAGCGAGCCGTAGGCGGCGTCCTGGATGACGACGAGGTTGTGCTGCTTGGCGAAGGCGACGACTTCTTCGTAGAACTTGAGCGTGGCGCAGGCGCCGGTCGGGTTGTTCGGGTAGTTGATCACGAGCACCTTGGCCTTGGCCAGGATGTCCGCAGGGATCGACTTCAGGTCCGGCAGGAAGTGGTTCTCGGCGGTGAGCTTCAGGTTATGGACGAGGCCGCCGTAGTACTTGGCGTGCGTACCGAACACCGGGTAGCCCGGGACGGTCATGAGCACGTAGTCGCCGGGATTGATGAGGCAGGCCGGCAGGATCGAGAGAGCGGCCTTGGAGCCGATCGAGTGGAGGACTTCGGTGTCGGGGTCGACGGTGACGCCGAAGAGGTTCTTCATGTAGCGGGCGGCGGCCTGCTTGAAGTCCGCGCCGCCGTTGTCGGCGTAGCCGCGGTTCTCGGGCTTGGCGGCTTCGGTCTGCAGCGCCTTCACCACCATCGGGAAAGCCATCTCATCGGGCTCGCCGACGCCGAGGTCGATCAGGGCGACGTCGGGCTTGGCCTTCTTGGCGGCGGCCTTGGCGCGCTTGATTTTCTCGAACTTATAGATCGCGGTCGACTTGCCGTAATTGACGCCGCCGATGCGTTCGGCGAAGAGCTGCTGGATGTAGGGGTCGGACATGGTGATAAGGCCCTAAAAAGAGGGGGAAGACGGCCGATGGCAAGCGGACTCCTCCCCCGGCCTTGCCATGTGGCATCCGACATCGAAAATAAGGCCATGGAACCCAGTCTCGAAGACTTAGCCCGTGAGCGCCACGCGAGGTGCAACCCGGGATTCCCCTGGCGGCTCATCGGCCTCATCTCCCTCTGTCTGGCCGTCGGCGGCTTGGGCTCCGCCGCCACGATGCCCGAGATCAAGGGCTGGTATGCCGGCCTCGTGAAGCCCTCCTTCAATCCGCCCAACGGGATCTTCGGTCCGGTCTGGTCGACGCTCTATGTCCTGATGGCGTGGGCCGCCTCGGAGGCCTGGGCCGACCGCCCGGCCCGACGCACGTTCTTCATCATCCTGCTCGTGAACTCGCTCTGGTCGCTGCTCTTCTTCGGACTGCATCGTCCGGACCTCGCGCTCATCGATATCCTCGGCTACCTGATCCTGCTCTTCATCTGGATCCGCCAGCTCTGGCCGCAGCACCGCTTCGAGGCCCTGCTCCAGATCCCCCACCTGCTCTGGGTCGGTTTCGCCACCGTCATCAACGCGAGCATCTGGTGGCTGAACAAATAAGAAGGCCCCGGAAGCCGGGGCCTTCGTGGACGACTGGCGGACGCCTTAGCCGGCAAGCTTCGTCCAGCGGGCGTTGCCCTTCGAAGACTTCACCGCGGCTTCGATGAAGGCCATGCCGGTGACGCCGTCGTCGATCGACGGGAAGTCATAGCCTTCCTTCGGGGCCTTGCGGCCTTCGAGTCGGTCGGTGATGGCTTCGGCGGCGGCGCGATAGATGTTCGCGAACGCTTCGATGAAGGCCTCCGGGTGGCCGAACGGCGTGCGGGTGTATTTCTTGCAGGCGGCGCCGTTGTAGGAGTTGCCGCGGCGATGCACCTGGCGGGGCTGGTCGAGATACTTCACGATCAGCTCGTTCGGGTGCTCCTGGTGCCACTCGAGGGAAGCCAGGGTGCCGTAGACGCGGATGTTGAGGTTGTTCTCGTCTCCGGTGGAGATCTGCGAGGCGTGCAGCACGCCCTTCGCGCCGCCCTTGTAGCGGACGAGCATGTTGGCGTCGTCATCGAGCAGGCGGCCCGGGATGTAAGTGCTGAGGTCGGCGGCGATCTCCTTGATCTCGAGGCCGGTGATGTACTGGACGAGGTTCTCGGCGTGCGTGCCGATGTCGCCGACGCAGTTCGAGACGCCCGAGCAGTTCGGGTCCATGCGCCAGTTGGCGATCTTCTGGATCTTGCCGGACTGGAGGGCGCCGATGGCGTAACCCTGCGGGTATTCGACGAGGACCTTGTTGATCTTGCCGAGCTTGCCGGCGGCCACGAAGTCACGGGCTTCCTTGACCATCGGGTAGCCGGTGTAGTTGTGCAGGAGGGCGAAGACCAGGCCGCTCTTCTTGACGATGGCGCGGAGCTTCTTGCCCTCGGCGAGGGAGAACGCGAGGGGCTTCTCGCAGATCACGTGGATGCCGGCCTCGAGGAACGCCTTGGCCACCGGGTAGTGGAGGTCGTTGCGCGCGACGATCGACACGAAGTCGATGCGGTCGCCGAGCGGGCGCTTGGCCTCGGCCTTGGCCATCTCGGCGTACGAAGCGTACACGCGGGAGGGATCGAGGCAGAGATCCTGGCCGGAGAGGCGGGACTTCTCGGGGTCCGAGGAGAACGCGCCGGCGACGAGCTCGATCTTGCCGTCGAGGGCCGCGGCCATGCGGTGGACGCCGCCGATGAAGGCGCCGCGGCCGCCGCCGACCATGCCCATGCGGAGTTTGCGATTGAGGGATGCCATAGGTGTGCGGGTCAGAGGGAGACGGGCTTGCCGGACTTGGCCGAAGCGTAGATGGCGTCGATGACCTGCATCAGGCGGTAGGCCTGCTCAGGCGTGTTCAGGGGCTTCGCGCGGCCTTCGATGGACTCGATGAAGTTCGCGGCGGAGGCGATGCGGCCCATGTCCTCGCACGCGGGCGTGACGATGGAGCGGTTCACGCTGTTGCCGTTTTCCTGCACGTAGAGCTCGCAGGTATCGATCGCGGTGTTGTCGAGGCCGTCGATGCCGAAGAGACGCTCGACCTTGCCGCCGGCCTTGGTGCCCTGGAAGACGACGGAGACTTCCTCGCGCTTGATCATCTCGGCCCAGGAGACCTGCAGGGTCAGCACCTGGCCGGTCTTGAAGGTCACGAAGCCATGCGCGGCGTTCTCGACGTCGGTGACGCCGCCGACGCGGTCCGGGATGCCCCAAGGTCCCTTGAAGGACTTATCCTGGATGAAATCGTTGAAGGTCTGTCCGAGCACGTGAGCCGGCTCGGGGTAGCCCATGAAATACATCGCGAGGTCGACCATGTGCAGGAGGTCGATGAGCGGGCCGCCGCCGGAGAGCTCCTTGGTGGTGAACCAGCCGCCGAAGCCCGGGATGCCGGTGCGGCGGATCCACTTCGCCTGCGCGGAGTTGATCCTGCCGACCTGGCCCTGCTCGACGTACTTGATCATCGCCTGCGACTCGGGACGGGCGCGGTTGTTGAAATTGAACATCACGTGCTTACCCGACTTCTTGGAAGCGGCGATGATCTCAAGGACCTCCGGAGCGCTGAGAGCCGGGGGCTTCTCGCAGAACACGTGCTTGCCGGCGTTGAGGCACTTGATGGCGAGCGAAGCGTGGAACTTGTTCGGGACGATGACGCTGACGGCGTCGAGCTCCTTGTGCGCCGCGAGCATGGCGTCGACGGACTCGTAGGCATTCGGGATGCCCCACTTGGTCGCGGCCTTCTGGGCGGCGCCCGGCGCAGGATCGGCGACGGCGATGATCTCCGCGCCCGCCTGCTTGAAGCCGGCGGCGTGGTACTGGAGCATGCCGCCTGCTCCGATGACGCCTACTTTGGTAGCCATGGTGTGATTGCGGATGAGGGGTGATTACTTACCCTGCGCGGCCTTGTCGAAGGCGGCGTCGAAGGCGACCTTGTTGGTCGGGAAGGCGAGCTTCTTGACGTAGGCGGCCGATTCGGCGGCGCCGAAGAAGCGGTCCATGCGGCCGTCTTCCCACTCGACGGAGAGCGGGCCGGCGTAGCCGACGTCGTTGAGGGCGACGATGACGTCCTCGAACTTGATGTCACCGCGGCCGACGGAGCGGAAATCCCAGGCGCGACGCGGGTCGCAGAAATCGGTGTGGCCGCCGAACACGCCGACGGTGCCGTCGCCGTGGCCCCACCAGACGTCCTTCATGTGGGCGTGGTGGATCTGCTTGCCGAAGGTGCGGATGAACTTCACGTAGTCGACGCCCTGGTAGCCGAGGTGGCTGGGGTCGTAGTTGAAGCCGAAGCGCTTGTGGTTGCCGACGGCGTCGAGCGCGCGCTGGGCGGAGGCGATGTCGAAGGCGATCTCGGTCGGGTGCACTTCGAGGCCGAAGTAGACGTCGTGCTTCTCGAAGGCCTCGAGGATAGGCTTCCAGCGCTTGGCGAAATCGTCGTAACCCTTCTGCAGGTAGGCCTGGTTGGTGGGCGGGAAGGCGTAGATCGCGTGCCAGATGGAGGAGCCGGTGAAGCCGTTGACGACGGTCTTGCCGGAACCCTTGGGCTTGTCGGCCATGTAGGCCTTGCCGGCGTCAAAGAACTTGCGGGCGGCCTGGGCGGTCAGGGCCATCTCGGCGCACGCGCGCTGACGGACGCCTTCCGGATTGCCGTCGCCCCAGACATGGGCGGGCAGGATGCACTGGTGACGCTCGTCGATGTTGTCGCAGGTGGCCTGGCCGACGAGGTGGGAGGAGATCGCCCAGCAGCCGAGGTCGTGCTTCTTCAGGAGTTCCCAGACGGACTCGACATAGCCCTTTTCGTTGACGGCGCGGACGACGTCGAAGTGGTCGCCCCAGCAGGCGAGCTCGACGCCTTCGTAGCCCATGGCTTTGACCTTGGGGAGAAGGTCGGCGATCTTGAGGTCGGCCCACTGGCCGGTGAAGAGGGTAACAGGGCGCTGTGACATGGTGAGTTGGGGGTGAGCCCCCAATGTCAGCCAATCAGCCCGCTTTGTTCAAGTGGGCAATGCTCACAGCACCCGATTTATGCCTTTCGCGACAGCGATTGGCCCAGTTCGGCCTCGAGCTTATCGTAAGCCGCCCGGAGGGTCGGGTTGGGCTGGACGACACCCGGGGCGGGCGCGCAGAAAACAGGCTCCAGATCGGCCATCTTGGCCCCGCAGGCGGCTTCCGCGGCGCGGAGGGCGGCGCCCAAGGCGGCGGAGTCGGAGACGGCCAGACGGAGGACCGGGGCGCCGAAGACATCGGCGAAGATCTTGGCCACGGACGGGTTCTCGGAAGCACCGCCGGTGAGGAGCAGCTGCGTGGTCGGAGTACCGACCCAGCGGCTATGGAAACGGAGGCTGAGCGCCTGGCCTTCGACGGCGGCGCGAGGCAACGTGGCCTTGGAAGCGGCGGCGCCGAGGGCGATGCGTCCGGCCGGACGACGCGGCGTGATCTCGGGCTCCTCCATCGGCAGCACGGCGGAGACGGCGGCGGGCGAAGCGTCGACGGCGGCGGAGAAAGCCGGCCAGTCGGCGTGACCGCACTCGCGCCGGATGGCTTCGCGGGCGAGCGAACCGTTGCGCACGCAGACGAGGCTCATGCTGCCGCCCATCGGATTGCCGAAGGCGTGGCCGAGGCCGGCGGAATCGGTGCGGATGCCTTCGATGGCGGCGAAGAGCGTGTCGCTCGTGCCGAGGCTGATGACGACCTTGCCGGGCTTGGAAGCGCCCATGCCGACGAGGCTGGAAGGATTGTCGCCGGTGCCGATGACGACCTGGCACTTCGGCGAGAAGCCGTGGCGCGCGACGAAGTAGGCGGAGATGCCGCCCGCGACGGTGGAACCCGGACGGACAGGCGGAAGCTTGGCGGCGAGATCGGGCGCGGTCGCGGCGAGCGCGGCGGGAGCCCAGTCGCCCTTGCGGATGTCCATGAGGTTCATGCCCGCGCCGTCACCGGTGTCGATCGCGGCATCCTTGCCGGCGAGCACCGAGGCGAAGAAGGAAGAGACGAGGTGGACGCGCTTGGTCCTGGCCCAGGCGGCGGGATCGAGCTTGGCGAAACGACGGATCTGGGGGCCGGTGAAGCGCATCGTCGCGACGGAGCCGGTCAGGTCGCAGACGGCCTGGTCGCCGCCGAGGGCGGCGGCGATCTCGGCGCATTCGGCCGCGGTGGACGAATCCATCCAGATCGGCGAAGAGCGGCGGGAGAGCACGGGGGAGATCTTCGCGGACAGCGAGGTCGCGCGGTCGCCGTCGGCGAGCGCGGCTTCGTAGCCGGCGGCGAGATAGACGCTGCCGTGCTGCTGGCCGGAGACGGAAACCGCGTCGACCTTCGAGAGGTCGGTCAGCTTGGCGAGGCGATCGAGCGCCAGCTCGAGACCGTCGAGCCAGAGCAGCGGATCGGCGTGCACTTCGCCGCCCTTCCCTCCGCGGAGGAATCCTTCCGGATGTCCGCGGTCGGGGAAGTCGGCGCCGAAGGCCGCGCGGGCGCGGGCGACCGTCGTGCCTTTCGCCGTGTCCAGCACGAGCGCCGTCGCGCTCTGCGTGGACAGGTCAAGACCCAGGACGATCGCCATGGCCTCAGCGGATGTATTCGTTGATCAGGTTCTCGAGCATCTCCTGGCGGCCGGACGCGAGCGTCGGCGCCTTGATGCCCTGGGCGTAGGCGTCGAGCTGGGCGAGGGTGACCTTGCCGGACTCGATCTTCTTGCCGATGCCGCTGTCCCAGGAGGAGTAGCGCTTCTCGACGAACTTATCCATCTTGCCGTCCTTGATGATCGCGTGGGCGATCTTGAGGCCGCGGGCGAAGGCGTCCATGCCGCCGATGTGGGCGTGGAAGAGGTCGACCGGCTCATGCGATTCGCGACGACGCTTGGCGTCGAAGTTGAGGCCGCCCGTGGTGAAACCGCCCATCTTGAGGATGCGCAGCATGATGTTGGTCGTGAGGTAGAGGTCGGTGGGGAACTGGTCGGTATCCCAGCCGAGGAGCGTGTCGCCGCGGTTGGCGTCGACGGAGCCGAGCGCGTTCGCGCCGATCGCGACTTCCATCTCATGCTCCATCGTGTGGCCGGCGAGCGTGGCGTGGTTGGTCTCGAGGTTCAGCTTGAAGTGCTTCAGCAGGCCGTATTCGCGGAGGAAGTTGAGGCAGGCGGCCGAGTCGGAGTCGTACTGGTGGGTCGAGGGTTCGCGGGGCTTGGGCTCGATGTAGAACTGGCCCTTGAAGCCGATCTTCTTCGCGTGGTCGACGGCGAGGTGCAGGAGCGCGGCGAGGTGGTCGAGCTCGCGCTTCATGTCGGTGTTGATCAGCGTGGCGTAGCCTTCGCGGCCGCCCCAGAAGACGTAACCTTCGCCGCCGAGGGCCTTGGTGGCCTCGAGCGCGTGACGGACCTGGCTGGCGCCGTAGGCGAACACGTCGGCGTTGGGCGAGGTGCCCGCGCCCTGCGCGTAGCGGGGATGGGAGAAGAGGCAGGCGGTGCCCCAGAGGAGCTTCTTGCCGGTGGCCTTCTGGAAACCCTTCAGCTCCTTGGTGACGCGGGCGAGGTTGGCGTGCGTCTCGGCGAGGGTCTTGCCTTCCGGAGCGATGTCGCGGTCGTGGAAGCAGTAGAAGTCGATCTGGCACTTCTCGAGGAACTCGAAGAAGACCGGCACGCGACGCAGGGCGTTGTCGAGGGAGTCGGAACCGTCATCCCAAGGCATGAGGGCGGTGCCGGCGCCGAACGGGTCGGAGAGGCTGTTGCGCATCACGTGCCAGTAGGCCGCGGCGAAGCGCATGTGGTCCTTCATCTTCTTCCCGCCGATCTTCTCGTCCGGGTTGTAGTGCTTGAAGGCGAACGGGTTCTTGGACTTCGGTCCTTCGAACTCGATGACCGGGACATTAGGGAAGTGCGACATGACTTATGGGAGGGAGGAATCTGACATTGGACACGGCGTCCCGACTGCCAAGTAAGGAATGGCTCCGACCTATGAACAAAACGACAGAGGGGGAGTCCGCATACAACTGCGCCTTGCGCCACGGAGCCGCCGCCGTAAGGTGTCCCCATGGAGGTCGTCCACACCATCCCTGAGCTGCGCGCCGCGATCGGACGGGCCCGCCAAGCCGGCAGGTCGGTCGGCTTCGTGCCGACGATGGGGTGCCTGCACGAAGGCCACCTCAGCCTCATCCGACGGGCCAAGGAAGAGACCTCCTTCGTGGCGGTCTCCATCTTCGTCAACCCGACCCAGTTCGGACCGAACGAGGACTTCTCGAAATACCCGCGCACCTTCGAAGACGACCGCCGCGGGTGCCAAGCCGCCGGCGCCGACCTGATCTTCGCCCCGACGGCCGCGGACTTCTACCCTGCCGGCGCCTCCACCTGGGTCGACGTCGAAGGAGTGTCGGCCAAGCTCTGCGGCGAATTCCGCCCCGGACACTTCCGCGGCGTGGCCACCGTCGTCGCGATGCTCTTCAACGCCGTGCAGGCGGACGTCGCCGTCTTCGGGCGCAAGGACCTGCAGCAGCTCGCGGTGATCCGCCGCATGGTCCGTGACCTGCACATGCCGGTGCGCATCCTCGCCCATGAGACCATCCGCGAGCCCAACGGCGTCGCGATGAGCTCGCGCAACCGCTATCTCTCCCCGGAACAGCTGGCGCAGGCGGCCGCCATCCCCGCCGCCTTGGCCGCCGCGCAGGCGCTGGCGAAGGCAGGCGTCACCGACGCCGCGAAACTCCGGGCCGCGGCGAACGACGTGCTGGCCGCCCAGCCCGCCTTGAAGCCGCAGTATTGCGAGATCGTCGACCTCGAGACGATGGCGCCCGTTCCGTCGACCGCCGGCCTGCGCTGCGCGATCGCGGTCGCCTGCCACCTGGGCGCGACGCGGCTGATCGACAACGCCGACCTCTGATCAGGAAAGGCTGAGGTAGACCGCGGCCAGCAGGATCAGCGCGCCGATCAGACGACGCGTCATGATGGCGCCGCCGACCTGCTTCTCGGAATTGGCGAACCAATGCCCGACGACCCAGACGAGCGCCACGCTCCAGAGGCCGCGCGTGTTATAAAGCACGTTGGTCACGGTGACCTCATGGTAGACCGCGATGCAGTACGCGATGCCCATCGCCTGGATGGTCAGCAGCACGCCGCCGCCCACGGCCCAGACGACCATCGTCCGCGGCATCTCGCGCAGAGGCGCGGAGAAGGACGGGATCAAGGTGAACGAAAGCAGGCCGACGGTGGCGAACATCACCGGACCGAAATGGCCGAATCCGAACGCCGGCACCCAGAGCTGCTGCATCACATCGGTCGCCGCGAAAGCGACGGAGGCCAGGAAGGCGAAGCAGACGCTGACCAGCAGGCGCTGCTTGTTGGCCTGCCATTCTCCTCCCAGCAAAGCCAAGGCCAGGGTGGTCAGGAATGTCGCCACCCACAGCTTCCAACCGAGCTCCTCGCCGCCGGTGACGAAGACCAGGAGCGCGACGAAGATCACCTTGGTCCCGAGCACGGGCGTCGCGATGGAGATGTCCCCGCGGCTGATCGCGATGAACGTGAAGACCTGGCCGATGAAGAAAGCCGTGCCCGCGAAGACCGCGTGGGTGATGTTGGCCGCCGTGAAAGGGGCGCCCCCATGGAGCAGCCAGGTCTGGAACAGGGCCGCCCCGATGAGGTTCACGATGAACAGCACCCGCCAAGGGTGGCCGCCGTCCATGGCGCGCTTCAGGGCCATCGCGGCGAAGGTATAGCCCACCGCCGAACAGAGAGGGATGACGATGGAGGCTGGCGAACGCATCAGGCTGGCCCGAACGAACGGGCTTCCCTCCCCTCTGGCGAGTCCGAACCAAGAAAACACCCCTTCCGCCCCGCCCCGACCTTGCCCCCGGCCGGCGGACGGGCATGCTGGAGGCATGGGTCACTTTTCTTACAAGAACGAGGCGGTCGACCCGCATCGGAAGCTCCTTTCGGAACAGCTCGTCCTGGATCTCGCGCATGTTTCAGACGGACCCCTCCTCGCCCTCGCGAAGCAGATCCCCGGAGGCTACATCCACCGCAGCCCCTTCCTCAAGGCCTCGAAGTGGCTGTTCAAGAAACGCCTCGCCAACCTCGCGCAGGATGCGGCGGCCATCGCGGAGCATCTGCCGTGGTATGCCGCGGCCCTCAAATGGGAGAAGGCCAAGCTCCTCGAGCATCTCGACGAATTCGCCGCCGCCATCGGAGGCGTCCGCGCCGCCCTGCTCTGCGTGGTCTGGAACCACGAGGCCGAGCAGAAGGACGCGACCCTTCCGGCCGACCTGCTGGGGAAGCTGCTGACGAACGCCAAGCCCCTCGGATCCAAGCCGGAAGCCAAAGCCTGGAAGGCGCTCGTCGCCAAGCTCGGCGGCCCGACGGAAAAGGAGCCCCTTGATTCGGTCGACGCCCTCGACTCGGCGGGCAAGACGGTGCGCCGCCTGCTGCACGAGATCTCCCAAGGCAAGGCCGCCCGCGAGAACGAGGGCCGGCAGATCCGCCGCCAGCACGCCAACGAACTCGAGGCCAAGGACGCCGAGATCCGCAAGATCCGCGAGGAAGCCGCCCGCCAGGCGCAGGATGCGACCAAGCAGGCCGCGACGGCGGAAGCTAACCTGCAGGCCCTGCAGGCCAGGCTCGCCAACGAGGAAGCCGAGGTCATCCGCCTCCGCGGCGAACTCGAACGGGCCCGCGAACACGTCGCCAAGAAAGCCCGCGAGATCGCCGAAGAACTTCTGTCCGAAGAGATCCGCCCCTGGCTGGCCGACGCGCGCACGCTGAAGTCCGCCTCAGAAGAAGTGGCCAAGCTGCGCCAGCTTACGACCGAGACCGTCGAGAAGGTCCGCCGGGCCCAGCGCGACGCCGACCCTTTCCTCGCGAAGGAACACGAACTCCGTCAGGCCATCCCGCAGATGGAGGAGATGCTCAAGCTCCTGCGCCGCTACCTGCGCACCGCGGGCCAGGCCCTGCCCGAGGTCGTCGCGCTGGAGAAGCGCATCACCGAGCACATCGAGAAGGTCCGTTATGAGCTCGAGAAGCGCGACCAGCCTTCCGACCCGTTCCTCGAACGCATCTCGGCCCGCATCAACGGGGCCGACGCCCGCGAACTGAAGTCGATCGAAGGCGCCCTGCTCCTCGCCGAGCAGGCCGGACTCGTCGATTCGCGCCACGCCGACCTCTATCGCCGCGACCTCCACCGCCGCCGCTCCTATCTGGCCGACAAGGCGTTCCATGAGCAGAAGCAATCCGGCCCGCTGGCGATGCTCGAACGAGCCGTGGCCACGGGCGAGCCGGCCCGCCTCGCGCTCGACGCCAACAACTTCGCCTGCCTCCGTCAGGACTACCTCGGCCTGCGCCTGCCGACCAAGAAGAACGCCCAGGGCGACAGCCGCTTCCTGCTCGACGCCGCCGCCCGCCAGAAGGTCGTCCAGCTGCTCGAGAAGCTGGCCGACGACGCGCCTGGCCTGCACGTCTGGATCAGCTTCGACGGCCAGCAGACCGCCCTCAAGACGTCGAACTCACGCGTCCGCATGACGTTCAGCCGCGCCGGGGCCAAAGCCGACCACGACATCATGGACCTCGTGGCCAAGGACAAGACCGTCGAAGCGCCTTGGTTCGTCGTGACGGACGACATCGAAGTGCGCGACGCGACGGCCCGCGAAGGCGCGTACATCATCTACAACGACGCGCTGATCCAGCTGCTGGTCAACCGCGGCATCCGGGCCTGAAACAAAACGGGCGCATCCGGAGATGCGCCCGTGAGGGAAGGATCAGCCGGAGGGCTTACTTCTTCTTGGCCGGAGCGGCCGTGAGGGGCGGAGGCAGCACGCCCGCGAAATCCTCGGCCTTGAGGCCGGGATGGAACATGTTGAAGGAATACTTGCTGGGCTTCCATTCGACGACCGGGGTGACGTCGGCATTGGCCGGCACCTCGAGGCCGAGGCCCCAGTAGACACCGTTGACGAGCAGTCGACGGAGCGACTCGTCGACGAGGTCGCTGGCGGAAGCCATGGTGGTGGTCAGCACGCGGTTCTTGGTGCCGCCGGCATTGGGGACTTCACGGGTCCAGGCCACGGCCATCGCGGGGGAGTTCACGCCCTGCTCCTGCTTGTCGGTGGCGCGCTTCTTCTTGCGCTCGCTGAGGAGGTCATCCTTGCCCATGCCCTTGAGTACCTGGCCGCGGAGAAGGATCTGGGCATCGGCGGGCGGATAGGCCTCGTAGACGTCGGTGTCGCCGAAGACGGAGCCCACGCCGTTGAGGATGGCGAGCTTCTCGGCGCCGGCTTCGACGGCCGTGCGGGTGGCTTCGCCCTTGTGGTTGCCCCAGTGGCTGACCCAGGTCTCGCCGAGGACGTTCTTGCCGAAGCCGCCCTTGTTGTTCCAGTTGTAGGCGACGAAGGCGCTGTCCTTCGGGATGCCCGAGAAAGCGTGGGTGCTGGTGCGGGTCGCGACGATCGGCACGCCGCGCTTGATGGCGGCGTCGAACTTGGCGAGGGTCGCTTCGTTCCACTTGCGGAAACGCAGCCCGAGCACCAGGGCGTCGGCGGAGTCGAGGGCCTCCGGCTTGCCCAGGGAAGCGGTGTTGTTCGGATTGATCACGCCGTCGTCATGCGCGAAGAGCACGGTGCACTTGAAGCCGTGGCGCTCGGACAGGATGCGCGCGAGCATCGGCATGGACTCTTCGGAGCGATATTCTTCGTCGCCCGAGAGCAGGACGACGTGCTTGCCGGCGCCCGGACCTTTGCCGGCCGGGAATTCGAGCCAGCCGGGGCCGGACGTGAAGGCTTCCGCGGCGAGGGCCGGCAGAGCGAGGACAAGGGCGGCCAAGGCGGCCCACAGGTGGAGATGACGCTTCATGGGGTGAAACTCCAGAATGACCGCCCAGGAGGCGGTTTCAAGCGCCCTGTTCCGGCGCCGGGCTTTATTTCCGCTCGTTATCCGGCTTCTTCGGCGCGAACGGATCCGGACGCAGCACCTCCTGACGACCGTCCGAATAGGTCGTGACCTGATTGCCGAAAGGGTCCTTGCGCGTGGTCGCGCGGGTGCCGTCGCTGAAGGTCGTGACGGAACCGCCGAACGGATCGGGTCGCGTCGTGGCCGTGACGCCGTTGCTGTAGCGCGTCGTCGATCCGCCGAACGGGTCCGGTCGAGTGGTGGCCGAGACGCCGTTGCTGTAGCGCGTCGTCGATCCGCCGAACGGATCGGGCGTCTTCACCGCCGTGACGCCGTTGTCGTAGCGCGTCTGGGTGCGGCCGAGCGCGTCTGCGCCCTTCACTCCTGAGCGCGGCAGCTCGCCCGTACGCGGGTCGGCCTTGATGACGACGGAAGGCTTGGGCTCGGTCTTCGCCGGCTCCTTGCGGGCCTCTTCTTTCTTGGGCGCGGCGGAGACGCCGACCGCGAGCAGGAGACCAAAGGCCAGGAATGCGGGGAGCCTCATGAGGATGGCTCTATTAGAATGCAAGAACGAGGGATGGCAAGCCGCCGACCCCCGGAAAACAGGAAGGGCGGGCGCCTTGCGGCGTCCGCCCTTCGCTCGGAGGACCGGAGTCCCTTAGGCGATGATCTTCTCGACCGCCTTGCCGAAGTTGTCGGTGAGGCGGAAGTCACGACCGTTGTAGCGGTAGGTGAGCTTGGTGTGATCGAAGCCGAGGAGGCGGAGGATGGTGGCGTGGAGGTCGTGCACGTCGACGCCGTCAGCGGCGACCTGGGAACCGATTTCGTCGGTCTCGCCGTAGTGCATGCCGCCCTTGACGCCGCCACCGGCCATCCAGCAGCAGAAAGCCTTGGAGTGGTGGTCGCGACCGGAAGCCTGGTTGACGCGGCCGGCGGTGGTCGGGGTGCGACCGAATTCTCCGCCCCAGATGATCAGGGTCTGGTCGAGGAGACCGCGCTGCTTGAGGTCGGCGATGAGGGCGGCGGCCGGACCGTCGATGTTCTCGGCGCGCTGGGCGATCGAGGTGAAGAGGTTGGTGTGGTGGTCCCAGCCGCCGGCGTCGACCTGGACGAAACGGACGCCGCGCTCGACGAGGCGACGGGCGCAGAGGAGCTTGGCGCCGAGGTCGGTCTTGCCGTACATCTCGCGGACCTTCTCAGGCTCCTTGGAGATGTCGAAGGCGTCGGTGGCCGCGGTCTGCATGCGGAAGGCGAGCTCGAAGGATTCGATGCGGGCTTCGAGCTGCTCGTCCTTCTGGACGGTCTGCATGTGGCGCTCGTTGAGCTGGCGGACGAGGTCGAGCTGCTTGCGCTGCGCGTCCTGCGTGGTGAATTCGCTCTGGAGGTTGGCGATGATCTTGTTCGCCGGGGCGCCGGGACGGAACGAGGTGTTGGCGCCCTGGTAGAGCGAAGGGAGGAACGCCGAGGCGCGGGCGTCGGAGCTGCCGCCGAGGGAGACGAAGCCCGGGAGGTCCTGGCTTTCGGTGCCCAGTCCGTAGAGGACCCAGGAGCCGAGCGAAGGCTTGGAAAGGATCGCCGAGCCGGTGTGCATCAGCTTGGCGGCCGGACCGTGGGCCGGGAGATCCTGGTGAAGGGAGCGGATGACGCACATCTCGTCCGCGACGCCCTGGAGCTTCGGGAAGATCTCGGAGATCTCGAGGCCGGACTTACCGGACTTCTTGAACTCGAAAGGAGTCGGGAAGAGGACGCCGTTCATGCCGGCGGCCGACATGTCGGCGAGCTCCTTCATCTTCGGCTTCGGGTCGAAGGTGTCGAGGTGCGAGGGGGCGCCGCCCGCGAAGATGTGGATGACGTGCTTGGCCTTGGCGGCGAGCGGAGCCTTGCGGGGCTTGAGGTTGGCCATCACTTCGGCCTGGGCGTCGCTGACGAGGTAGTCGGCGACCATGGTGCCGAAAGCGAGCGTGCCCATGCCGAGGCCGGTCTGGCGCAGGAACTCGCGGCGCGAGTTCGGGGTGGGGACGTAATTTCCGCAGCTGGAGTCTTTCATGGGGAGGATGAGATTAGGTAGGATTGTGAGGGGGGGATGGGGAAAAACAAGCCTTTCGGCGTGAGGTGATTAATTCAGGTACACGAACTCGTTGGAGCAGATCATCGACTGGGCCAGCATGACCCAGGGGCTGGTGGGCTCCTTGCGGGAGACCATTTCCGTGTTATTCACGATTTTTCCGCCTCTAACCGAGGTTTCGATCTTCACTTCCGGGGCCGTGGGACCCTTGGCGATGGCGGCCTTGTCGGCCTTGGCCTTGGCGACCCGCTCGGCCTTGGCCTTGGCCGCCTTGTCTCCCTTGGAGGGGGCCTGGACGGCGGGCTCGTCGATATAACCGGCGATCCGGGTCACGAATTCACGGGCGATCTGGCGCTCCTGGACCGTCGGCGAGCGCTGGTACATGATGCGATAGAGCTGGGTGATGCGCTCATCGTCGGACGTGGCCTTCGTCATTTCCGGACGGGCGTTGACGTTGCGGGCGACCTCGATCGCGAGCGGGTTGTTCATGAAGAACAGCGCCTGCTGCGGGACGATGGTCGAGCTGCGGACGGAGTTCGCCATGTTCGGATCGGCGAAGTCGAACTGCGACTGGAGCTCGCTCAGCTTGTCGCGGTCGATGAAGCCGTAGATCGTACGGCGGTAGCTGTAAGGCTCGTCGGTGATGTTCACCGCGCGGCCGCCCATGGCGCGGTCGAGCTTGCCGGACAGCAGGAGCATCGAGTCGCGGATGCTCTCGAAGTCGAGGCGGCGCAGGTTGGCGTGCCAGAGGAACTTGTTGCCGCCGTCGACCTTGGTCGGATCCACGGAGGATTTCTGCGTCAGCAGGATGTTGGAATTAGGATTGGCGGACTGACGGTAGGCGGCGGAGACCAGGATGCGCCTGTGCATCTTCTTGATCGACCAGCCTCCTTCGACGAAGGCGTTGGCCATCCAGTCGAGCAGTTCGGGGTGCGTGGGCGCCTCGGACATGTTGCCGAAGTCATCCGGCGAAGAGACGATGCCGGCGCCGAAGTGGTGCGCCCAGAGACGGTTCACGAGCACGCGGGCCGTGAGCGGATTGGTGCGGCTGGCGATGGCCAGGGCGAGCTCGCGGCGGCCGCTGCCTTCGTAGAAGGGCAGGCGATCGGGGCCGGCGAGGACCTCGAGGAACTGGCGCGGCGCCACGGGCCCGCGCTTGTTGCGGTCGCCGCGGATGTAGACGTTGCTGTCGCGGGGCTTCTCGACGTCGGTCACCACCATGGCCGTGCCGGGACCTCCTGGGTGGGTGATGTCCAGCGCGTTGATGTCGGCGAACTTGAAGTACTTGCCGGGCTTGTTGTTGTTGACGAAGGTCGCGCTGATGGGGATCTGCCAGCTCGCGCAGAAATCGCGGCTTTCGGTGAGGCGTTCGAGCACGGGGACCGACTTGATGTCCTCGACGTCGGGGAGCGGCCACGGGAAGGCGGCGAGCTGGGCGAGGGCGGGATCGTCCTTCTCTCCGCGGCGGCCCGTCTGGCTGCGCAGCTGGATGTGGGCGAGGATCTTGTCGCGGTGCTTCTTGAAGGCCGCCTGGTAGGCCAGCGCCACCTCGTCGAGGGTCTTCGGCTTGAGGCCGCGCAGGGCTTCGGCGATGAGGGGGTTCACCGGCGACTTCGTGTCGGCGAGGGCGGCCTCGAGGATGGCGGGGGCCTTCTGCGCGAACTCCTCGGCGCTGACGCGCTTCAGGCGGACAAGCGGTCCGGTGATCGGGTGGTCCGGACGGGCCATGACGCCCGAGAAGGAATTACCGAGCTCGCGGCTCTCGCCGAGGTCGTACTTCTTGAGGATGTCAAAGCCGGCCGTGCTGCGGAAACCACCGACCATCGCGGCCAGCGCTCGCGGAGCGAACTCGCGATGGAAAGCGGCCTGCATGGCGGCGAGGTGCTTGTAGTAGCCCTGCGCGGTCTCGTCGATGAGCGTGGCGAGACGCTTCTCGTAGTCGGCGCGGTAGGCGTTGCTCGGGGCGTTCTTGCCGACGAGGAGCGGATTGCGGATGACCGGGTTCGTCTGCGGTTCGGTCACGGAGGCGAAGATGCCGTGCAGCGAGTAGTAGTCGGCCGCGGGGATCGGATCGAACTTGTGGTCGTGGCAGCGGGAGCACGCGACGGTCAGGCCGAGGAAGCCCTTCGTCGTGGCGTCGATGCGCTCGTCGATCGTGTCGTCGTTGTTCTGGAAACGCTTGCCGACGGTGATGAAGCCGAGCGCGGCGAGGCGCGGGTCGTCCTTGGCGAGGTCGGGCAGGCGGTCGGCCGCGAGCTGTTCGATGATGAACTGGTCGTAGGGCTTGTCGGTGTTGAAGGCGTCGATGACGTAATCGCGGTACGTCCAGGAGCTGTCGAACGTCTCGATGGTGCCGTTACGCTTCAGGCCCTTGGTGTCGGAGTAACGGGCGGTGTCGAGCCAGTGGCGGGCCCAGCGCTCGCCGTAGTGCGGCGAGGCGAGCAGGCGGTCGACGGTGCGTTCGACGACGCTGGCCACGGCGCGCACGGGCTGGCCCTTGCGCACGGCCATCGCGTCGTAGGCGAGGGCCGCGTCATAGTCGCGGGAGAAGGCGTCCACTTCGAGGCTGGTGGGCGGAAGGCCGATCAGGTCGTAGGAGAGGCGGCGCAGCAGGGCTTCGCCGTCGGCGGCCGGGCTCGGCACGAG
Source organism: Verrucomicrobiota bacterium (assembly GCA_041180005.1). Taxonomy (GTDB): domain Bacteria; phylum Verrucomicrobiota; class Verrucomicrobiia; order Opitutales; family UBA953; genus UBA953. Next base: position 156,830 of record JBEGSF010000001.1, read on the forward strand.
GCCCTTCTCGTCGAGCTTGGCCATGATGAACGCGTCGATCTCGTTCTGGCACCAGGAAGGGTTGCTGAGCTTGGTCGGCACCGCGTAGGCCTGGACGGGCTGGAAGGCCCAGTGCGAACGCGCCTTGTCGGAGAGGCCGGTGAGCTTGGCGCCGCCGGCGCCGGCGGGGGCGGGCGCGCCCATCTTGATCCACTGTTCGATCAGGCCGATCTGCGTGGACGAAAGCTTGGAGCCGGCCTTGCGGGGCGGCATCGAGATGTCGGGGTCGGACTGATGGACCGCGACGACGAGCAACGACTTCTTGAGATCTCCCGGGACGACGGCCGGACCAAGGTCGCCGCCGGCCAGCATGCCTTGGCGCGAATCCATGATGAGTCCGCCCTTGGAGACGCCCTTCTCCTTCGAGTGGCACTCGTAGCAGCGCTCGGTGAAGATGGGGCGGATGTTCTTCTCGAAGAACTCCAGGCCGGCGGGATCCATCTTCGCCTCGGGGGCGTCGGCGGCGGAGAGCACGGCCGAAGCGGAGACGAGGGCGAGCAGACGAAGACTGACGGGCAGGGACGGCATGGTGATTTGAGTGGGGGCGGCAGGGGGTTACCGCTGGTATTTAATACTCCCCCACTCATGAAATGTTTCAACCAATTCATGCAGGCTTAATACCCTATAAACGACGAGGCCAGCCCCTCACAGGGCCGGCCTCGTAAAAAAACCGTCAAAAACCGTCAGTTGACGTAGATGAACTCGTTCGAGAGCAGGAGCGAGTGGACGAGCAGCTCGGTCGGGGTCAGCGGCTCGCGGGAGATCAACTCGCCCACGTTACGCAGGACGCCCTCGGCGCCGCCGCCGGTCACGGCCATCATCATGCTCTCTTCGCCATCCGGCGCCATCACCGGAGCCGCCTTGGTCGGGGGGGCGGCGGTCCGGGCGACGGGCGCGAGGGCCTTGCCGCGTTCGCCGGCCTTCGCGGGAGGACGGACCTTGGAGGAAGCCACGGTCATCTTGATCTTGGTCAGGAATTCCTGGGTCACGCGGATCTCGTTGGTCGACGGACGGCGCTGGAACATGCAGCGGAACATGGCGACGATGCGCTGATCCTCGGACATCGCGTTGACGACGTCCTTGCGGGCGGCGACGGCGCGGGCGACCTCGACCGACAGGGCGTTGTTCATGAAGAACAGGGCCTGCTGAGGCACGATCGTCGAATTACGCTTGGTGTTGGACTGGTCGGGATCGCCATAGTCGAACTGCGAGAGGGTGTCGCTGAGGCGACGGCGGTCGACGTAACCGTAGAGACTGCGACGGTAGCTGAACGGCTCGTCGGTGATGTTCGCCGGCTGGCCGCCGACGGTGTTGTTCATCTTGCCGGTGAGCAGGATCATCGAGTCACGGATCGACTCGAAGTCCAGGCGACGCAGGTTACCGCGCCAGAGGAGGCGGTTGGCGGCGTCGATCTTCAGCGGATCGACCGGACCCTTCTTGGCCACCAGCGGATTGGCGGTCGGGTCGGAATCCTGGCGGAAGGTGTTGCTCAGCACGATCATGCGGTGGAGACGCTTCATCGTCCAACCGTTCTCCATGAAGTCGGTCGCGAGGTAGTCGAGCAGCTCGGGGTGAGAGGGCTTCTCGGACATGTTGCCGAGGTCGTCGGGCGTGTTCACGAAACCTTCGCCGAAGTGCTTGGTCCAGGTGCGGTTCACAGCCACGCGGGCGGTGATCGGGTTGTCCTTGGACACGATCGACAGGGCGAACTCGTAGCGTCCGCTGCCGTCGACATACGGACGACGCTCGCCGACCGTCAGGATCTCAAGGAACTGGCGGGGGACGATCTCGCCCTTGTTGTTCTTGTCGCCGCGCTTGAAGACGTAGCTGTCCTTGGCCGCCTCGGAATCCTGGACGACCATCGCGTGGCCGGGGACGCCGGGGTGGGAGAGACGCAGCTCGTTGATCTGGGCGTGACGGAAGTAGGCGACCGGCTCGCGGTTGCCGATGCCGCCGTAGATCGGGCGGTTCTGCCAGTCCTGGCAGAACTTACGCGTGCTGAAGAGGGAGATCATCTCTTCGTTGTCGAAGATCTCGTCGTACGACGGGATCGCCCACGGATAGCCGGTCATCTGGGCGATGGCGGGCGAGGTCTTCTTCCACTCTTCGCCCGGCTTGGCCAGGAGGTTGAGGTGGGCGAGGATCGCGGCCTTGTTCTCGTTGTAGATGCGCTGATAAGCCGCGGCGACGTCGTGCATGGACTTGGGCTTCAGGCTGCGCAGGCCGGCGGCGATGATCGGGTTCACGTTGTTCTCCGTGTCATCGAGGTATTCCTTCAGCACGATCGGGGCGCGCTCGGCGAAGTAGACATGAGGCACGGAGGCCAGGGCGGCGAACGGACCGGTGATGGGCGAATCCTTCTGGATGCGCATGGCGGCGAAGTCCGTGTCGGACTGGAGGTCGATCTTGTAGCGCTCGGAGAATTCGCCGGCTTCGGAGGAACCGCCGCGGACGGTGGCGATCATGAGACGGCCGGCCATCTCGTGGTCGTAGCGGGCGCGGGTCTCGCGCATGTAGCGGAAGAAGCCGGCGACCTGCTCGTCCTGGAGCTGGTTGAGGCGCTTGAGGAAGTCGGCGCGGGCGGCGGCGGTGTTGCCGGTGGCCGCGATGGGCGTCTGATGCAGGGGCTCGACGATCGAGGCGAAGATGCCGTGCAGGGAGTAGTAGTCCTTGATCGGGATCGGATCGAACTTGTGGTCGTGGCAACGGGAGCAAGCCACGGTCAGGCCGAGGAAGGCCTTGGTGGTGGTATCGATGCGCTCGTCGATAGTGTCGTGGATGTCGTCGAAGCGCTTGCCGATGGTGATGAAGCCGAGGGCGGCCAGGCGGGGATCGTCGGGCGAGATATCCGGGATGCGGTCGGCGGCGAGCTGCTCGATGACGAACTTATCGTAAGGCTTGTCCTCGTTCATCGCGTTGATGACGTAATCGCGATAGGTCCAGGCGTAGGCGTAGCGGTAGTCGCGGAAGAGGCTGTCGCCCTGGTCGACCTGCAGTCCGCGGGTGTCGGAGTAGCGGGCGGTGTCGAGCCAGTGGCGGGCCCAGCGCTCGCCGTAGTGAGGGGAGGCGAGAAGAGCGTCGACCTGCTTCTGGTAGACGGCTTCGAGGTTGCCGGCGGGACGACCGGAGCGAGCCGCGAGGGAATCGGCGAGGGCGGCGGCATCGCAGGCCTTCACGAAGGTTTCGACCTGCTCGGAAGTAGGAGGAAGGCCGATCAGGTCGTAGAAGACGCGACGAAGGTAGGTCTCGTGGCCGGCGGCGGGATTAGGGACGAGGCCCTTCTCCTCGAGCTTGGCGAGGACGAAGGCGTCGATGGGGTTCTTGACCCAGGCCTTGTTCTTCACCTCAGGCACGGAGAACTTCTTGACGGGCTGATAAGCCCAGTGCTCACGGGCCTTGCCGGTGAGACCGGTAAGCTTGGCGGCGCCGCCTCCGGGCATCGGAGCTCCCATCTTGACCCACTCTTCGAGGATCGCGATCTTGTCGTCAGGCAGCTTGCCGCCGGTCTTCTTGGGAGGCATCGCGAACTCCGGATCGGTGTACTGCACGGCCTTGATGAGGAGCGACTTCTCGAGGTTGCCCGGGACGACGGAAGGGCCTTCGTCGCCGCCCTTGTAAGCGCCGTCACGGGAGTCGAGGATGAGGCCGCCCTTCGACGAATTCTTCTCGGCGGAGTGGCACTCGTAGCAACGATCGATGAGGATCGGGCGGACGTTCTTCTCGAAGAACTCGAGGCCTTCCTTGGAGGGCTGCGCCTCGTCGGCGGCGACCGCGAAGGCGGACGCGAGCAGCGAGAGCGCGAGGGTGGAATGACGGAGCGACAGCATGGGCGTGTTTATTAAAGCGGGATTAAGGTCACGGGGGAAGGGGCCCGGAGGGAGCCGACCTCGTTGACAATGTAAGTCCGACCCCCCGGAAATCAAGAGCGCTTCCCCATTCGGGTTGTAAAGAGAAGACCCCAAGCCGATGATTCCCACGCCTGACGATGCGCATCCTGATCGCCAACGACAAATACAAGGGCTCCTTACCGGCTGAAAAAGCCGGTTTTCATGTTAAAAAGAGCCTTGAAAGCGTCTTTCCCGGGGCGGAAATCGATCTTTGCCCCATCGCCGACGGGGGTGAGGGCACGGCAATGGCGATGACGACGGCCCTGGCCGGCGAATGGATCAAAACCAAGACCCAGGACGCCCATGGACGGCCGGTCGAAGCCCCCTTCGGCTGGGTTCCCGGCTCGGCCACGGCCATCATGGAAATGAGCGCGGCCAGCGGCCTGGCGATGGTCCAAGACATGGAACTTAACCCATTCAAATCCAGCACTTTAGGCACGGGAATCCTCATCGAATCCGCCCTCCGGAAGGGGGCCCGACGCATCCTCATCGGCATCGGCGGTAGCGCCACCAACGACGGGGGGCTGGGAGTCGCCTTAGCACTTGGCTACAAGTTCAAGAAAGCCGGCCAGGCCTTCACCCCCACGCTCGAGACCCTCCTCGAGGCCGACCAGATCGAAAAGCCGGCCACCCTCCCCTCCTGCGAGCTCATCGTGGCCTGCGACGTCGACAACCCCCTGCTCGGCCCCCGCGGAGCCACTCGGGTCTACGGCCCCCAGAAAGGAGTCCGCGATTTCACTTGGTTCGAACAACGGCTCGCACACCTGGCCGACCTCGCGCGTCGGGACCTCGGCGTCGACCCGCGCGAGATCCCCGGCGCCGGCGCCGCGGGTGGCCTCGGTTTCGGTCTGATGGCTTTCCTCGGCGGACGACTGGTGAGCGGCTTCGACATGGTCGCCACGCAAGTCGGCCTCGAAGCGCGCGTCGCCTCCGCGGATCTCGTCGTCACGGGCGAGGGACGTCTCGACGAACAAAGCCTGCAAGGCAAAGGGCCCGTGGGCGTCGCGCGCCTCGCGCGTCGTCTCGGCAAGAAGATCGTCGGCGTCGCCGGTTCGGTCGATGACTCGGCCGGCCTGCGCGCGCAGTTCGACCTGCTCATCGGGATCAAGCCCGCGGAGATGCCGCTCGACGAAGCGATGCGCCGCACGGGCGAGCTGATCGAGTCCGCCGTGTCGGCGCACGCCGCGCCGCTCCGCGCGCTCAACCCCTGAAGATCGGGATCGGCACGCCCTTGCCGTCGACGGTCGCGTAGAACGGACGGCCTTCGACGTCGAACGCGGTCTTGGGACTGATGCCCATCGCGCGGAAGATCGTGGCGTGCATGTCCGAGATCGAGACGGGGTCCTTGATCGCGACCAGCGGACGTTCGTCGGCGGTGGCGCCGTGGACGTGGCCTTTCTTCACGCCGCCGCCGAACATGACGACGCTCGTGCCGCCGGTGAAGTGACGGTGCAGGCCGTAATGGTCGGGGCTGGTGATGACGCCGGACTTGTTGAACGCCTGGTCCTTCGCCTGCGAACCGGGTCGGCCTTCGATCATGGCGTCGCGGCTGAACTCGCTCGCGATGACGACCAAGGTGCGGTCGAGCAGGCCGCGCTCTTCGAGGTCGCGGATGAGGCGCGCGATCGGACGGTCGATCTCGGCGTGCATCTTCGCGACGGTCTCATGGCCCTTGCCGTGCGTGTCCCACTGGAAGAACGGGACGTATTCCGTGGTGACCTCGACGAAGCGCGCGCCGTTCTCGACGAGCCGGCGGGCGAGCAGGCAGCCGCGGCCGAAACGACCGGTGTCGTATTCCTTCTGCGTCTCCGGAGATTCGAGCGAGATGTCGAACGCCGCGCGCTCCTTGGCGCTGAGCAGGCGGTAGGCGTTGTCCATCGAGCGGAGCATCGAGGCGTGCTGGTGGTCGCTGAGGAGATCGCGGTCGGGCGTCGCGTCGACGAGCCGGCGGAACTCGCGGTCGCGGTTCACGAAGCGCCCGGCGTCCATGCCCTTGGGAGGGCGCACGGCGGCGGCGGCCTCCTCGGGGAACGGGAGGTTCATCGGCCCGTATTCGCCGCCGAAGAATCCGGCGGTGGTGAAGGCCTTGAGCTCCTCGCTTTCGCCGACGCCTTCGAGGCGCTGGCCGATGTTGATGAAGGCGGGCATGACCGGATTACGCGGGCCGAGCACGCGGGCCATCCAGGCGCCGATATGCGGGCAGGCGACCGTCTGCGGCGGGACGTAGCCGGTGTGCCAGTGGAACTGGTGGCGCGAATGCAGGATGCTGCCGAGGTCGGGCTGCACCGCCGAACGGATCAGCGTGCCGCGATCCATGACCTGCGCGATGTGCTCGAGGCCTTCGCAGATGCGCACGCCGTCGACCGACGTCGGGATCGCCGGGAACGTGCTGAGCACGCGGTCGTAGGTAAGTCCCTTCTCGTAAGGCGCGTAACGCTTCGGATCGAAGGTCTCGGGCGCGGCCATGCCGCCCGCGAGCCAGATCAGGATGACGGAATCGGCGGTGGCGGTCGGCTGGACGACCTTCTCGCTTTCGGCGAGGAGGCGCGGCGCGCCCATCGAGAGCGTGGCGGCGCCGGCGGCGGCCAGCATCCGGAGGAATTCGCGACGAGCCAGCGGCTCGGGCAAGGACGGGTCTAGCGGCAGCGGGGAGGACATGGCGGTCAGCGGATGGTCTGGAATTCAGGGAGCATGCAGACGGCCCAGAGGAGGTCCGCGATGCCTTGCTCGGAAAAATCTGCGCCGACGAGGCCCACGGCGACCTTGAGTTCGGCGGGGGCGGGCTCGCGGCTGAGCGACGAGAGGTAGAGCCAGCGCACGAATTCCTCCGGCGAGGCCCAGGCGCGGCGCTTCAGCTTGCCGGCGCCGGCGGCGAGGAGGTTCGTGAGGGCCTGACCGTTGGAAAGGTCGATGGCCTCGAGCGTGCTCAGCTCGTTGGGACGCATCGAGACGATCTGCTCGCGGTTCGGCCGGCCGAGCGCGCGCTGCAGGAGGTCGGACTTCACGAGGCCGGCGCGCGCGGGCAGGCTGCTCGTGCCTTCGACGCCGGCGAGCATCTCGGCCATGCGGGCCTGCGCCTTGCGCCAGGATTCGCCCTTCACGAGCGCGACGGGCCGCCAGACGGGCTCCGCGGCCTTCGGCTTGCCCTTGCCGGCGGCGAAGGCCCCGCGGGCGTTGGGCGTGCTCGCCGTCCATTCCCAGGAGGCGTCGGTCGCCATCTTGACGCGCGCGCCGCCCTTGAGCGTGACGTTCACCTGGAAGAAGAGCGCGGCGACGTTGGGTCCGGAGCCGGCGTTGCGCCCGACGACCATGATCTGGTTGGCTCCCTTCAGGAGCGCGACGGAGAGGTCGAAGTTCTGCGGGTCGGCCCAGTTGTCGCCGGAGCCGATCTTCTTGCCGTTCACGAAGAGGTCGTAGCCGTTGTCGCAGGTGACGACGCACGTCGCCGCGTCGACGTCGGCTTCGAGCACGAGCTGGCGGCGGAAGGTGCGCGTCTCGCCCGCGGCGGGCACGCGGCCGCCGGCGATGTCGCCCGACCAGACCGGCGCGGCGATCAACGGCTCGACGACGGACTTCTTCACGGCGGCGGTCGGCGCGGCGCGCGGGACCTTGGGCTCGATCTTCGAAGGAGTGGTCCCTGTCAGGCGCCAGACGGCGTCGACGAACTGCTCGGCGGTCAGGCGCTTGGCGCGCGGACCGCGGTAGGCGTAAGCCTTGTCTTCGGCGTCGCGCGCGAGGATCTCGGCGCGGGACTGATAAGCCTGCGAGGTGGCGATGAAGGCGAGGACGGCCTTGAGGTCGTAGCCCGACTCGACGAGGCGGTTCGCGAGCACGTCGAGGAGGTCCTGGTTCCACGGCTCGGTCTGCATCGCGTCGACGGGGTGCACGATGCCGCGGCCCATCAGGCGGTGCCAGAGACGGTTGGCGATGGTGCGCTGGAACCGGCCGTTCTCCGGATGGGTGATGAGCGCGGCGAGCTGGGCGAGGCGTTCCTCGCGCGGCTTGGCGGGATCGACCTGGCCCAGCTCAGGGAACAACCAGGCGGCGACGGCCGGCTTCCCGGTGGGGACGTCGCAGCGGACGAGCTCCATCGGCCGGTTCGCGTAGATGGCGGCGAGGCCGTAGGCGTCGCGCAGCTTCCAGCGGTCGGTGAAGCTGTCGTGGCACGAAGCGCACTTCATGTTGATGCCGAGGAACGTCTGCGAGACGCTCTGCGAGAACTGCAGCTCGGGGACCTGGCCCGCGCTCACCGCGCCGCGCCAGATGATGCCCTTCGCGAAGCCTTCGCTGTCGGCCGAAGGCGCCACGAGCTCGCGCGTGAAGCGGTCGTACGGCTTGTTCGTGAGCAGGGAGAGATAGAGCCAGCTGGTGATCTGCTTGCGGCCGCCGTCGATGTAGCCGGTGCCGGCGTAATCGTTGCGGAGCAGGTCGTTCCAGAAGACCATCCAGTGGTCGGCGTAGTCGATGTCGCGGGCGAGGAGCGCGCGCACGAGCGCCTCGCGCTTGTCGGGACGCGTGTCGGCCGCGAAGGCGCGGGCCTCCTCGGCGGAAGGCAGCAGGCCGACGAGGTCGAGCATCACGCGCCGCTGGAAAGTGGCGTCGTCGGCCGGAGGCGGGGTCGGCGCGCCCTTCGCCGCGAGCCATCCGTCGAGCACGCGGTCGATGGGATGCGTCCGGCCGGACTTGGCTTCGGGCAGCACCGGCTTGCGCGGACGAAGCGGCGGCTCGTAGGCCGGCTGCTTGAAGGCGAAGCCTTCGGTCCAGACGGCGCCCTGCTCCACCCAGGCGCGCAGGACGGCGACCTCGGCGGGAGTGACGCGCGGGCCTTTCGGCGGCATGCGTTCGTCGGGATCTTCGCTGACGATCGATCCGAGCAGGCGTCCCTTCGACGCCTGTCCGGGGAAGAGCACCGCGCCGCCCTCGCCGCCTTCGAGCAGCGAGGCGCGGGTGTTCATCGAGAAGCTGCCCTTCTTCTTGTCACCTGTGTGGCACTCGCCGCAATGCTTCCGCAGGATCGGCACCACCTCATGGGCGAAGTCGACCGGCGCCGCCCCGAGGGCGGCCGTCAGGAAGAAACCGGCGAGCAACGGACCACGCATCGGAAGGGAGACCTCAGGGGACGAACACGACCGCGGCGGCCGCCGGGGCTTCGACCGACTGCTTGGTGTCGGTCAGCTTGCCGTCGCGGGCGATCTTGTAGGCGTTGAGCGTGCCGGACTTCTGGCCGGCGCAGACGAGCCAGCGGCCGTCGGCGCTGAGGCCGAAGCCGCGCGGCGTGGCGGGCGCGCCGAGCACGTGCTGCAGGAGGGCGAGCTTGCCGTCCTGGCCGATGGAGTAGACGGCGATGGAATCGTGGCCGCGATTGGAGACGTACAGCGTCTTGCCGTCGGGGCGGACGAAGATCTCGGCGGTGGAGACGCCCTTGATGTCGGCGCCGGCGGGCAGCGTCGGGAGGCTCTGCAGCTGCTTCAGGCCGCCGTTACGCTCGACGGAGAAGGCGACGACGTTGAGGCCCATCTCGGTGTTCACGTAGGCGAACTTGCCGTTGGGGTGGAAGGCGAGGTGGCGGGGACCTTCGCCGGCGGTGACGCGGCCGGACTTCGGCTTGTTCGGCGTGAGCAGGCCTTTCTCGGCGTCGAACTTGTAGATGAAGATGTCGTCCGTGCCGAGGTCGGCGACGTAGGCGCGGCCGTTCTTCGGATGGAAGTAGACGCCGTGGGCGTGCGGGCCGGACTGACGGCCGGCGTTCGGACCCGTGCCGACGTGCTGCAGCGAGGAGCTCGCGGCGGCGAGGGAACCGTCGGCCTTGATCGGCAGCGCGGTCGTCGAGCCGGAACCGTAGTTCACGACGACGAGGTTCTTGCGGGCGGCGTCGACGGCGAGGTGCGTCGGGCCCTTGCCCTTGGAGGCCTCGGTGTTGAGCAGGCGGAGCTTCTCGCCTTCGACGGCGTAGGCGGCGACGGCGCCTTCGGCGGCCTCGGCGGTGGCGTAGAGGAACTTCGCGTCAGGGCTGAGCGCGACGTAAGAAGCGGACTTGGCTTCCGCGGCGACGGTCGGCGCGGAGATCTTGCCGGTCTTGCCGTCGAGCACGCAGCGGAGCACGCCCTGGGCCTTGGCGCCGGAAGTGCCGACGAAGAAGACGTACTGGGCGGGCGCCGGCTTGGGCGCGGCCTTCTTGGCGGCGGCCTTGGCCGCAGGGGCGGGTGCGGTGGTGTCGGCGGACTGACAGCCGACGAGCGCGGCGGCGAGCGCGGCGAGGAGGAGGCGGGCGGTGTTCATAAGGAAAAAGACAGGGCTCAGCGACCGGACCACCAGCCGTCAAGCTGGGCCATGAGACGCTTCACGTCGTCCGGACGTTCGGCGGCGAGGTCACGCCGCTCATGCGGGTCGGCTTTGAGGTCGAAGAGGCGGGGCGGCTCGGTGGCGTCGGCCGAACCATGCTGCGTGGTGCCGGTCTTGAGTCCGCTGGAGACGATGAGCTTCAGGTCGCCGGCGACGAGCCAGCGGTAACGGAGGCTGGCCGCGGGACGGGCGAGGTCGAGGATGTCGTGGGTCGAGTTCTGACCGGCCACGAAGGGACGCGCGCGCAGGGCCGCGTCATCCAGGAGGTCGAGTCCGTCGCCGCCGGCCGGGACGGGGGCGCCGGCCAGCTTCAGCAACGTAGGCATGATGTCCACCGCGCTGGCGGCCTCGGTCATGACGGCCGGCTTGATGTGACCGGGCCAGCTGACGAAGATCGGCGTGCGCACGCCGCCGTCGAAAGGCGACTGCTTGGAACGCTCGAAATCGACCAACGGCTTGTCGGTGCGCGGAATCCATCCGTTGTCGGCGACGTAAAGGATGATCGTGTCGCGCGTGAGCCCTTCTTTCTCCAGGTGGGCCCGGATCTCGCCGATGGTCTCGTCGAACCATTCGACCATCGCGTGATACTTGGCGGCCTGCGGGGTCGGCGATTTGTCGCGATACTTGGCGAGGAGGCGCTCCGGCGGGGTGTGCGGGTCGTGCGGCATCATCGGAGCATACCAGGCGAAGAACGGCTTGCCGTCCTTCTTCGCGCGGCTGATGAAATCGGTGAGGGGCGCCAAGGTCTTGCGGCCGATGTCGAGGCCGTCATCGCCGTGACGTCCGCCCTTGGTCATGCCTTCGGTGAAGCCGCCGGTCTGATATGGACCCATCCACCACTTGCCCGTCTGCAGGCTCACGTAGCCTTGTTCGCCGAGGATGCGGGGCAGGATCGGCGATTCCTGGAAACGCTTGATCATCTGGGCGCGCCCATCGAGGAAAGCGGCGTTCTTCTGTCTCGCAGCCGCGGCTTTGGCAGCCCCTTTGGCGCCGGCGGCGCCGGCCGGGATGAAAGGATCGTTGCCGGTGAGCCCGTGGCGGTGGACGTGGCGGCCGGTCAGCATCGAGGCGAGGCTGGGGCCGCAGAGGGAGTTGGTGACATAACCCCGCGGAAAGAGGCGCGACTCCGCGGCGAGCTTGTCCAGGTGCGGCGTGCTGACCGCTTTCGACCCCATGAAACCATAATCGAACCAAGCATGGTCGTCGGAGACGATCATGAGGATGTTCGGGCGGTCGGCCGCCGACAGCGGCAAACAGAAGCAAGCGAGCAAGGCGGCGCAGAGGGGAAGCAGGCGGGGCATGCGTTATAGACTCCCTAATCCGACGCCCGTTCCCACTCAAAAAATCCGCCATTCTTCGTCGTTTGCAAGGATGCCAAGGATCCTCCGGCACCCCCCCTTTGACGAATCGCCGGACCCGGGCATAATGGGCGTCGCCAGCCCGCCCTCCCCCTCGGCGACCCCACCCAAGAGGACCCCCTCTTGAAATATAATACGACTTTATCTGACTGTATCGCAGTGACTTAGGGAAACATGTCTCTCAGACCCCCCTTTTTCAGCCCTATATATACAGGCCCCTTTATTTTTCCATGATCAACCACATCCCGCAAAGCACCGCCAAGACCGACGCCCTCACCTCCCTCCTCCGCTCCGACCTCCCCGATCTCGGTGAAATCGAGGTCACTCTCCATGAGACGGCCCCCGCCCGTTCCGGCGAGGCGGACGGACTCACCCTCTACCTCAACCAGGCCGCCCGCTGGCCTCGCCTGAGCGCCGAGGAGGAACTCGCGCTCGGCCACCGCATCAAGGCCGGCAAGAACCCTGACGGCACCCTCACTCCGGCCGGCCAGGCCGCGCACGACGAACTCGTGAACCGCAACCTGCGCCTGACCTACCATGTCGCGAAGCAGATCAACCTGCCCCGCGAGGAGATGATGGAACTCATCTCGGCCGGCAACGTCGCGCTCATGGAGTCGGCCCGCGCCTTCGACGCCGACCTCGGTCACCGCTTCAGCACGTATGCGTACTGGGGCATCCGCAGCGCGGTGATCCGTCAGCTCAACTTCCTGCGCCGCACGGTGCGCCTCCCGCGCAATCTCCACGAGCAGATGTCCAAGCTGCGCAAGGCCGAAGCCGCCCTCCTCCAGAAGACCGGCCGCGAAGCGACCGAGGAAGAACTGTCCGCCGCGCTGGATTGGTCGCCGGAGAAGATCGTCGAGCTGCGTTGCTACCAGCAGCACGGCCAGTCGCTGGACGCGCCGATCGGCGAGGACAGCGACGCGACCTTCGGCGACACGCTCGCCGACCCGGAAGCGTCGACGCCCGCCGCCTACGCCGAGGCCTCCGACCGCCAGGCCGCGCTGGCCGAGGTGATGGCCCAGCTCACGCCCCGCGAACTCGAGGTGATCCGCGCGCGCGCCGGCCTCGACGGCGAGGAGCAGACGCTCGACGCCATCGGCCGCCGTCATGGCGTCTCCCGCGAACGCATCCGCCAGATCGAAGCGGAGGCCTTCCGCAAGATGCGTCTCGGCATCCGCCGCTGAGCCGGGTCTTGTGTCGGGGGAAGGTTTCGCCATCATGACGGCGTGCCTTTCTTCCGCCCGCGCCTCCTGATCCTCGGCCTCGCCCTCCTCGCCGTCCCGAACCTCGCCGTCCCGAACCTCGTCGCCCAGCAGGTCGAGCCTTTCGAGGAACCGCCGATCAGCTATTCGACCACCGAGGCCAAGGACCGGGCCGCGGCCCTCAACGCCGCCCACCAGGCGCGCGCCAACGCCATCCGCTCCCTGCCGGCGAAGAAGCGCCTGCAGTGGCTGCTCGACGAATTCAAGGTGCCGGTCGAATCCCAGATCTTCGTCTTCAGCAAGACGAGCCTCCAGCGCGACCTGATCACCCCCGAGACGCCCCGCGTGCTCTACTTCTCCGACGAAGCCTACGTCGGCTGGGCGCCCACCGGCGCGTTCGAGGTGACCGTCTTCGACCCGCAGCTCGGCGCGACCTTCTACGTCTTCGACGCGCATGAGACCGGCGCGGCCCCCTTGCTGCGCCGCGACAACGACTGCCTGCTCTGCCACGCCCGCCACGAACACACGCCCTCGCTGCGCGCCCGCACGGTCTTCCCCGACGCGCGCGGCGAACCGCTCGCCGGATCCGGAGGTTCGAACATCGACCCCTCCACCCCGCTCGAAGAACGCTGGGGAGGCTGGTACGTCACCGGCGGCGGCCCCGGCCTGCGACATCGCGGCAACCTGACCGGAAGAAAAGTCGAGGACTTCGAAGGACCCTCGGCGCAGCCGGCCCGCAACCTCGCGTCGCTCGAAGGCGTCGTGGATACCCGTCGCTACCTCCTGAAGACGAGCGACGTGGTCCCGATGCTCCTGCACGACCACCAGGTACACGTGCATAACGTGATCTCGACCGCGCTGCAGGACGCGCGCATCGCGCTGCATCGCTGGCCGGCGATGCGCAGGATCCTCGGCCTGCCCGACGACGCCCCGCCGCAAGGCTCGTGCGTCGTGGTCTTCGAAAGCCAGGCGGAGAAGCTGATCGACGCCCTGCTCTGCCGCGGCGAAGCGGCCTGGCCGGAAGACGCGCTGCGCTCCGACGGCGTCTTCGCCGCCGCCTACGCCAAGAACCGCAAGCCCGACGCCCAAGGACGCTCCCTCCGCGACCTCGACCTGCGCACGCGCCTCTTCCGTTACCGCTGCAGCCCGCTGATCTACTCCGAGAGCTTCACCCACCTGCCCCGTCAGCTCCGCGAGATCACGTTGCTGCGCCTCTCGGCCGGCCTGCGCGCCTTCCCGCCCTCGCCTGCTTTCGGCCACCTCGGAGAATCCGAACGCGTCGCGATCCACGAGATCCTGACGGCCACGCTTCCCGACCTGCCCGCCGGCTGGGGCAAGTAAGACGGACACGCAAAGGGCCGGCCCTCGCGAGAAGGACCGGCCCGGATACGAAGCCGCGGACGGCTTACTTGACGAGCGATGCGAGCTTCTCGCGGATCGCGTCGGCCCAGATCTGGTAGCTGGCGGCGTTCAGATGCAGGAGGTCAGGCATGATGGCCTTCTCGAGCGTGCCGTCGGGCTTGAGGAACTTGGCGCCGATGTCGAGGAAGTGGACCTTCTGGCCGTCGTCGAACTTGGCGATGAGGGCGTTGACGGCCTTGTTCTTGGCGCGGCCGGGGTTGTTGGCTTCGGTGGCGCCGCGCGGGAAGATCGCGAGGAGGAGCACCTTGGTCTCGGGCGAGCGCTGATGGATGGCGGCGATGATGTTCTTGATGCCCGCGGCGATCTGCGCGGGGGAGTTCTCGGCGACGCCGGAATTATTGGTGCCGATCATGAGCACGACGGCCTTGGGCTTGATGCCGTCGAACTCGCCGTTCTCGACGCGCCACAGGACATGCTGGGTGCGGTCGCCGCCGATGCCGAAGTTGGCGGCGTTATACTTGGCGTATTCCTTGAAGGCCTCCTTGCCGTTGCCGTTCCAGCCGGCGGTGATGGAGTCGCCGAGGAAGACGACCTGCGCTTCGCCCTTCTTGGCGATGGCGAGGAAAGACTCGTGCGACCTGAGGAAGCCGGCCTGGGGCTTGCCGTCGGGTCCGAGCTTGGGCGCGGCGACGTCGGCGGGCTGAGCGGGCAGCTTCACCGCCGGAGCGGCGGCCTTCTTCGGGGTTTCTTTCTTGGCTTCCTGGGCGACGACGGAAGCGGCGCCGAACAAGGAGAGCCCGAGGAGGAGGGACAGGGTGCGTTTCATGGGGTGCGGGGGTGGGCGATGTTTTCATCCCGACCGGCGAGGGTGTCAACGCCGGCCACCGATGCTTGCGGTGGGGCGAGCCCGTGCAGTAGCGTCCGGCATGACCCAACCGCTGCGTTTCGTGACCAAGGCCGAGGCCATCAAGGAAGAATACAAAGGCCGCACCAATTACTGGCTGACGCGCCCCGAGCTCACCGGCGCGAAGGACCTGCAGGTCTGCGAGGCGACCCTGCCCGCGGGCGAGGGACACGCCTTCCACACGCATCCTGAGCTCGAGGAGATGATCTACGTCCTCGCGGGCGAGGTCGAACAGTGGGTGGAGAAGGAGAAACGCATCCTGAAGCCCGGCGACGCCGCGCACATCCCCGCCGGCGTCGTGCACGCGACGTTCAACGTCTCGAAGTCGGACGCCACGATCCTGGCGATCCTTTCTCCCGGCGCGAGCAAGGGCCCTTTCATGGTCGACGTCAGCGGCGAAGCCCCCTGGAAGGACCTGCGCGCCGGCGCATGAGTTTCTTCGTACGCCATCGCGGCCTGATCGTCACCTCGACGCTCCTGCTGGCCGGCGCCGTCATCCCATGGATGATCTGGGGCGACGCGCTGGACGCGACGTTCACGGTCGAAGGCTCGCGCACGTGGATCGCCGGCTTCGGCGCGGCCGGCGGCCTCGCCGGCGCGGGACTGCTCGTCGCCGACCTGCTTCTGCCGATCCCGAGCACGCTCGTGATGTCGGCGCTCGGCCTCGCCTACGGCACGCTCGTCGGCGGACTCTACGCCGCGGCCGGAACCGTCGCGGCCGGACTGCTCGCCTACGGACTCAGCCGCTGGCTCGGCCGGCCGCTCGCCGTCCGCCTGGCCGGAGCCGAGGCGCTGGAGTCCGGCGAGAAGCTCTTCTCCGAAGGCGGCGCCTGGCTGGTCGCCGGTTCGCGATGCCTGCCGATCCTGCCCGAGGCGATCGCCTGCCTCGCAGGGCTGAACCGGATGCCGTTCCGCGCCTTCTTCTTCGCGCTGCTCTGCGGCGGCGTGCCGACCAGCTTCCTTTTCGCCGCGATCGGCGCGCTCGGCCGGACCGAACCGGCCTGGGCGCTGGCGCTCAGCGTGGTCGTGCCGGTGCTGCTCTGGCTGCTCGCCCGTCGCTGGCTGCGCCGCTGATCAGCGCAGCTCCTTGATCCGCACGTTGCGATACCAGACGCGCTTGGCCTCGTCCTGGAAACCGACGTGCCCTTCGACGGGGCGGTCCTTCATCGGCGAAGCAGCGAGGTCGATCACGATGGTGCGCTCGCCGTTGAAATCGACGGCGAGGCGGCGGTCCTTGAGCGTCAAAGTGTAGCGGTTCCATTCGCCGGCGGGCTTCACCATGTTCTTCGACGCGGCCATGGCGCGGATGATGCCGCCGCAGTCATGGTGACCGGGCCTGGCGAGGCCGTGCGTATCGAGGATCTGCAGCTCGATGCCCTTGGCCACGGGGTCGAGCGGGTCGGCGACGCAGAAGAAGACGCCGGAGTTGCCGGCAGGCTCGAACTTGAATTCGAGATCGAGGACGAAGTCGCGATACTTGCGCTCCGTGAAGATATAAGCGTCGAAGCGCTTCCAGCCGGTCTCGCCCGGACGCGGCTTCAAGGTGACGGTGCCGTCGACGTCGTAGACCCAGTTGCCCTTGGTCTTCCAACCGGCGAGATCCTTGCCGTTGAAGAGAGGAACGAAACCAGGGGCGTCCGCGGCGGGGTGCGGCACGGGCGCGGCGGCTTCGCTCACCGGATAATGTTCGGACGCCGCGAAGAGGGAGGCGGCGAAAAGCAGGGCCAGGCAGGACTTCATGGGGGTGCCTGCTATCTTGCGGCACGCGTCGCGGCAGGCGAGACAACTTCTGCGTTCCCTGCCTGGCGCGTCCGGCTTAGGGTCCGGTCATGTCCCGTTTGCTCCTGCTCATGCTGTCGCTCGCCTCTCTCGCCGGCGCGGAGGCGGTCAGGCGACCTGACATCGTCGTCTTCCTGGCCGACGACCTCGGGCAGCTGGACTCAGCCCCTTACGGCGGCACGGACATCCGCACGCCGAACCTCGCCGCCTTGGCCGCCGACGGACTGACCTTCGACCGGGCCTACGTCGCGTCTCCCAGCTGCGCGCCCAGCCGGGCGGCCTTGCTCACGGGACTCATGCCCGCCCGCAACGGCGCCGCCTCCAACCACGCGCGGCCGCGCGCCGAGATCCGCCGATGGCCGGCCTACTTCAAGGAACTGGGCTATGAGGTGGCCGCCTTCGGCAAGGTCTCGCACTACCGGCAAACCGCGGACTACGGCTTCGATGTCTTCGCGCACGATGGCTTCCATGACCCCGAGGGCGTCCCGGCGGCGCTCCGCTTCCTCCGCTCACGTCCGCGGGAAGCCCGGCCCCTCTGCCTGTTCGTCGGGAGCAACTGGCCGCACGTGCCTTGGCCGACCGCCGACGGCGCGCATGACCCGGCCGCCCTCCGTCTGCCCGCCGGCAGCCTCGACACGCCGCAGACCCGCGTCTGGCGGGCGCGCTACGCCGACGCCGTCGCCCGCTGCGACAGCGAACTGGGCGAGGTGATGCGCGCCGTACGCGAGACGCTCCCGCCTTCCTCCCTGATGGTCTTCACGAGCGACCACGGAGCCCAATGGCCGTTCGGGAAGTGGAACCTCTACGAAGCCGGCATCGCCACGCCGCTCATCGTCCGCTGGCCGGGCGCCGTCGCCGCCGGGCGGCGCACGCCCGCCATGGTGAGCTGGGTCGACCTCCTCCCGACGCTGCTGGAGGCCGCCGGCGGCAAGGCGCCGGCGGAACTCGACGGCCGGTCCTTCCTGCCCGTGCTACGCGGCGGCGACCGGCACCGGGAGATGATCTTCGCGACGCACTCGAACGACAACCGGATGAACGTCTACCCCGCGCGGAGCGCGCGCGACGGACGCTGGAAATACCTGCGCAACCTCCGCCCCGACTGGGCGTTCACGACGCACATCGACCTGCAGGAAAGCCGCGGCGACGCCCTCGGCCAGCGGGCGTTCTTCGCGGAGTGGGAGCAGCTCGCGCGGACGGACGCGCGCGCGGCGGCGACGCTGGCGCGCTACCACCGCCGCCCGGCGGAAGAACTCTACGACCTGGAGGCCGATCCGGCCGAGACGAGGAACCTGGCCGCCGACCCCGCGCACGCTGCGAAGCTGGCCGAGCTGCGCGCGGCGCTCGACGCCTGGATGAAGGCGCAGGGCGACGCCGGCGCCGTCCCGGTCGCGCCCCGCCTGCTCGCGGACCCCGATTCGTACGGGCCGGGAGGGGCGGCCGCCGAAGCCCGGGCCGCCGCCCGTCGGAAGCCGGGCAAGTAGGCGACGCCGCGGCCGCATATCGGCTTGGAGCGGGGACGGTTGTCATAATAAAGATATGACATGGGCCGCCCCTCCCTGCTCTCCCTCCTCCTGTGCGCGATCGTCGTCCGGGCCGCCGTCCCGCCCGCCATCGTCGCCGAAGGCGTCCCGCCCGTGCCGCCGGCGCTGACGGCCGAGCTCGCGCCTTACCTGAACCTCGGCGGCGCCGGCTTCCGCGGCTGGCACGCCACGCGCCGGGCGGCGCTCGTGACGACCCGGATCGGCGAGGCTTCGCACCTCCACCTGATGGAGGCGCCCTTGGCCAAGCGGACGCCCCTCACGGGCGGCTCCGAGCCCGTGAAGAGCGGCGAGATGCAGCCCCGCGGCTCGCTCCTCCTCTATGCGGCGGACGTCGGCGGGAACGAGGACTACCAGCTCCACCTCAAGGATCTCGCCGACCCCAAGGCGAAGCCGCATCGGCTGACGGACGGGAAATCGCGCAACGTCGGCGCCTGCTGGTCCCGCGACGGAAGCCGGCTCGCCTACGCGACCAACCGTCGCAACGGCAAGGACACCGACATCGTCATCGTCGAGGCGCGACCCCCCTATGCCGAACGCGTCGTCCATCAAGGCACCTCGGCCGGATGGGGTCCGGTCGCCTGGTCCCCGGACGGCACGCGGCTCCTGCTGCGCCAGTCGTTCGGCCTGGCCGAAAGCCGCCTCTGGACGATGGACGTCGCGACGACGCAGAAGACGCGGATCACGCCCGAGACCGGGCGCGCGTACTTCACCCAGCCGGCCTTCGCCGAAGACGGCCGCGCGGTCTACGCCCTGTCGGACCATGGCGGCGACTTCCTGGCGCCGACGCGGATCGACCTGAAGACCGGCGAGCTCCGTCGGCTCGAGGGCGGCCCTGCGTGGGACGGCGAAGAACTCGTCGTCTCGGACGACGGCGCACGGCTCGTCGTCGCCTTCAACGTCGAGGGCTTCTCCGAGCTGCGCTGCTGGGACCTGCGGGACGGCCGACCTACGCCGGCGCCCAAGCTGAAGGCCGGCGTGCTGAGCAACCTCCTCTTCCGGCCCGGGAGCCACGAGGTGGGCTTCTCCTTGAACAGCGAAGATTCCGCGAGCGACACCTGGTCGGCGGACCTCGACACCGGCGTGGTGACGCGCTGGACGGACCGCACCAGCAAGCCGAAGAAGATCATCCCGCAGCCGGAACCGACGGTGGCGCGCGCGCGCAGCTTCGACGGACTCAGCGTGCCCTCGCTGGTCTATCACCCCGACGCGGCGAGATTCCCCGGCAAGCGTCCGGTGCTGATGATCTTCCACGGCGGGCCGGAGGGACAGTCCCGCCCCGGCTACCGGGGCAGCTTCCACTACTACCTGAACGAACTGGGCGTCGCGCTCGTCTACCCCAACGTCCGGGGCTCCACCGGCTACGGCCGGAAATACCTCGCGCTGGACGACGGCCTCAGGCGCGCCGACGCGATCAAGGACGTGGCCGCGGTGCTCGACTGGATCGCGCGGTCCGACCGTCTGGACGCCGGCCGCGTCGCGGCCTACGGGGGCAGCTACGGAGGCTTCATGAGCCTGGCGTGCCTCGTGAACTACCCCGAACGTTTCCGCTGCGGCGTGGACAACGTCGGCATCGCCAACATCGCCACCTTCCTCCGGGACACCTCCGACTACCGGCGGAGCGCCCGCCGTCTCGAGTATGGCGACGAGCGCAAGCCGGAGGTGAAGGCGTTCCTGGAGGGCATCTCGCCGGCCAATCATGCGGACAAGATCCGGGCGCCCTTGCTGATCGTCCAAGGCAAGAACGACCCGCGCGTCCCGTTCACCGAAGCCGAACGCATGCGGGACGCCGTCAAAGCCCGCGGCGGGGCGGTGTGGTACGTGCTGGCCAAGGACGAGGGCCACGGCTTCGTGAAGAAGGCCAACGCCGACTATCAGTTCGCGGCCACGGCCATGTTCCTGCGTCAGCACCTGCTGGACTGACGAGCCCTCATACGATCGCAAATGAAAGGGGGCGTAAGCGTTTTCCCCTCGCAGGGCGGCCCATGAGCGCCCATAAACCTCCGCAGGCCGCACCCCCGGCCACCCTATAACCATGAACTGCGTGAAGCACCTCACGACGGCCTTGGCGCTGTCGTTCTCCTCGCTCGCCCTGGCCGGCGAAGCGGACATCCGAATCCCCGACCTCGGGCAGACCTCCTTCCTCGGCGGCGCGCTCGACGGGCACCAGGTCCTCTGGCTCGGGCTGGCGGTCTGCGCCTTCGCGACCGCCTACGGCTGGTGGCAATACGTGCAGACGCGGGCCCTGCCCGTCCACCGCTCCATGGCGGCGGTCTCCGAGATCATCTGGGGCACCTGCAAGACGTACCTCTGGCAGCAGGGCAAGTTCCTGGCCGGGCTCTGGGTGCTCATCGCGGCCTGCATGACCTACTACTTCGCCGGCCTGGAGCACAAAGGCTTCGCCGACGTCGCGGTGATCCTCGCGGCGTCGGTCCTCGGCATCCTGGGGAGCTACGGCGTGGCCTGGTTCGGGATCCGCATCAACACCGTCGCCAATTCGCGCGCGGCCTTCTCCGCCCTCCGGGGCAACCCGCTCGCGACGCTGCTCATCCCGCTGAAATCCGGCATGAGCGTGGGCCTGCTCCTCGTCGCCATCGAGCTCTTCTTCATGATCGCGATCCTCCTGTTCCTGCCGAAGGAACTGGCCGGGCCCTCGTTCATCGGGTTCGCCATCGGCGAGTCGCTCGGGGCCTCCGCCTTGCGCATCTGCGGCGGCATCTTCACCAAGATCGCCGACATCGGCGCGGACCTGATGAAGATCGTCTTCAAGCTGCCCGAGGACGACCCCCGCAACCCGGGCGTCATCGCGGACTGCACCGGCGACAACGCCGGCGACTCGGTCGGCCCGACCGCCGACGGGTTCGAGACCTACGGCGTCACCGGCGTGGCGCTCATCGCGTTCCTCGCCCTGGCGCTCGCGGCGAAGCCGGCCCTCTGCGCGACGCTGATCGTCTGGCTCTTCGCGATGCGCATCCTGATGGTCGTCACCTCGCTGCTGAGCTACTGGCTCAACGACGCGGTGAGCCGGGCCGTCTGGGGCCAGGCCAAGGACTTCAACCTCGAGCAGCCGCTCACGAACCTCGTCTGGATCAGCTCCCTCGTCTCGATCGCGGTCACCTACCTCGCCAGCTACTTCCTGCTGGCCCCGCTCGGCGGAGGCCTCTGGTGGGTGCTGTCCACGATCATCTCGCTCGGCACCCTCGCGGGGGCGCTGATCCCGGAGTTCACCAAGGTGTTCACCTCGACCGAAAGCCGCCACGTGAAGGAGGTCGTGACCTCTTCCGA
This sequence comes from Verrucomicrobiota bacterium, assembly GCA_041180005.1. Taxonomy (GTDB): domain Bacteria; phylum Verrucomicrobiota; class Verrucomicrobiia; order Opitutales; family UBA953; genus UBA953. The sequence goes on from JBEGSF010000001.1 coordinate 178,526, forward strand.
CCAGGGCGGAGCCTCGCTCAACATCCTGTCCGGCCTCGTCGCCGGCAACTATTCGGCGTTCTGGACCGGGCTGTGCATCCTGGGCCTGATGTTCGGCGCCTACCTGCTCTCGACCCACGCCGCGGTCTCCGGGCTGATGCCGGCGCAGTTCGCCTTCGCCGCTCCCATCTTCGCGTTCGGTCTCGTCGCCTTCGGCTTCCTGGGCATGGGTCCGGTCACGATCGCGGTCGACTCGTTCGGCCCGGTGACCGACAACGCCCAGTCCGTCTACGAGCTCTCGCAGATCGAGAAGCAGCCCGGCATCGCCGCCGAGCTGGAAGGCGACTTCGGCTTCCGGCCCGACTTCGAAGGCGCCAAGCACCAGCTCGAGAAAGGCGACGGCGCGGGCAACACCTTCAAGGCCACGGCGAAACCGGTGCTCATCGGCACGGCCGTCGTGGGCGCCACGACGATGGTCTTCGGCATCATCATGATGCTGCAGGAACACTACCGCGCGCTCGACGCCAAGTTCAACGTCCTCGAGAAGCTCTCGCTGGTGCACCCGGAGGCCCTGATGGGCCTGCTCATGGGCGGCGCGGTCATCTACTGGTTCACGGGCGCCTCCACCCAGGCGGTGGTGACCGGGGCCTACCGGGCGGTGGTCTACATCAAGGACAACATGAAGCTCGACGCGACCACCGCGGCGGCGGACTCGTCGAAGGAGGTCGTGCGCATCTGCACCCAGTACGCGCAGAAGGGCATGACGAACATCTTCATCGTGATCTTCTGCTTCTCGCTCTCGCTCGCCCTCTTCGACCCGTTCTTCTTCATCGGCTACCTGGTCGGGATGGCCTTCTTCGGGCTCTTCCAGGCCATCTTCATGGCCAATGCCGGCGGCGCGTGGGACAACGCCAAGAAGATCGTCGAGGTCGACCTCAAGGCCAAGGGCACCGAACTGCACGCGGCCACGGTCGTGGGCGACACGGTCGGCGACCCGTTCAAGGACACGTCGTCGGTCTCGCTCAACCCGGTCATCAAGTTCACCACGCTCTTCGGCCTGCTCGCCGTGGAGATCGCCGTGAAGATGGAATCCGGACCACGGCTCCTGCTCGGCGGAGCGATCTTCCTGGCGGCCTTGTTCTTCGTGTACCGGAGCTTCTACGGCATGCGCATCCCGGTGGCCGCCAAGGCCCGCTGACCCGTCACCCGCACCTCCTGCCCAGGGCTCCCCGCAAGGGGAGCCCTTCTTTTTGCCCGCAAATCAAGGGGTTATAATATTCCGGCAGGCGCCCCGCGCCCCTCTGGACAACCTGCCCGGCCTGGGCATAGTACAGGCCTCGAAGAGTTCTCCGCCCACCCCGGCGTCCCTCTCCGAAACTCCATTCCACTGATCACGCTTCCAGCCGCGCGCCGTTTTCCCACGGACCGCACGGCAGGGACACCCTCTCTTCTTTTTTAAAACCCATCCATGAAACGCCGTCCCGCACCGCCCGCCCGTCCGCGCCCCCTCCTCCGCCGTCGCCTCCGCACGCCCTTCTCCGCCCTGAAACTCCGCGAACGCCTCGAGTCCCTCGGCGGCGCCGGCGAAGGCCTGCCCACGTTCTTCGTGCTGCCGGCTTACGGGGACTGCGTCCGCCTGAGCGGACCGGAGTTCCATGGCGACATCGGCGTGCGCATCGCCGGCGACGACTCCGGTCCTGCCGGCGTCGACGGCCGCACGAACGAGGTCACCTTCGACTTCCGCGCCGCGGACAAAGCGGTCGTGCAGGCAATCGTGAACGGCCTCGGGCCGGAGGTGCGCGAAGAAAAAGTCCGCCGCCCCAAGCAGGAAGTCCAGGGCCACCTCATCCCCGGCCACCAGCCCAACGTCGGCCACTTCCTCGCCTGGGCCGCGCGCATGCCCAGCATGTCGGACCATGTCATCCTCGAGTCGGCGATCGACGCGGGCTTCGCGTGCGAGTTCGACTGCTTCGAGCACGTCCACTCCGCGATGCACGCGCTCGACTTCCTGCGCATGGTGCGGATGGACGGCGGCATCGGCGGCGCCTGCGACGGGGACGAGGTCCCGCCGCACCTGCGTCACCCCACGCGCCAGGGGCTGACGGGACGCTCCGCCATCGTGGTGACGCACGCCGGCCGCAAGCTCCGCCTCGACGCGACGATCGACACCAAGGCCAATCCGGCCGGCATGCGCCTGCGCATCCACTTCGGATGGTCGGCGCAGCTCGGACGCTACCTGATCGGCTGGGTCAGCGACCTGCCGCCGAAGGCTCAGTGACCCTCGGTCCGCTGCATCTTCTCGCCCCAGGCGAAGAGGATCATCGAAGCGAGGAAAACTCCGTGGATGATGGCCTGCCAGAGGATGACCTTCTCGTGGTTGGCTGACATCGCCGCGCCCGTGCCGACGAAGTCGGTGATGGCGATGAAGCTCTTGAGCAGGTGGATGGCCGAGATGCTGGCCAGGCTGCCGGCGAGCTTCACCTTGAGGGTGTTGGCGTTGATGTGGTCGAGCCAGTCGGGGCGGTCGCCGTTGTCGCCGAAGTCGATGCGGGAGACGAAGGTCACGTAGCCGCCCACGACGACCATGTTGACGAGGTTGGCCACCATCGAGATGTCCACGAGGGAGAGGATGCCCACCATGATGGTGCTCTCGGTGGCGGCGGAGAATCCATCGAGCAGGTGCAGGAGCTCCTGCACGCTCTTCCAGGCATAGGCGATCGCGGCGAAGATCAGCGCGACGTAGATCGGCGCCTGCACCCAGCGGCTGGCGAAGATGAAATATTCGAGCGTGTTCTCGAACTTCTTGGCGAAGGTCTCTTTTTCGTTGGCCATTCCTGGAGCCTTGCCGAAACCCGCGGACCGTCAAGCCGACGAAATACCAGGGCCGTTACAAGAAAGACGCAGTAGAGGAATGGCGGAGGGGCATCTTCCTCCGGCCAACTGGCCAACGGTTCAACCGGTCAACTGATCTGCCCTCAGACTCCCGCGCTCGCCGCGGCGTCTCCCAGCGGATTCGCGTTCGGGTCGCGCAGGTAAGCGTCGGCCTTGGCCGAGACGATCACGCCGTAATTGATGGTGCCGAGCCAGCCGGACATGATGATGCCGACGCTGCCGGCGTGGTAGAAGCCGCCGACCTGCTCGGGCAGGGCCATCGAGACCTTGAGGCCTTCGAACTTGGTGCCGAAGGAGGTGCCGCCGACGTGACGGACGTAGCGCTGGACGGTGCGCGGGGTCGCGGCTTCGGCGTGGTCGACCTTGGAACGGATGTCGGGGATGAACTTCTCGAGGCCCTTGAAGGACTCCTCGATGACGCGCGCCTTGTGCGTCGCGTAATCGGCGTCGGACAAGCCGGCCCAGTCTTCGAACTTCTGGTTCACCGAGGTGACGATCGCGTAGCGCGGGGTCTTGGTGTGCGGACGGGTGTCCGGATAGTAGACCGAGTAGGTGCGCGAGGTGGTATGGAAGTCGACGAGCTCATGGCTCGAGAACGGCTTGGCTTCGGAGGTGAAGACGAGGTCGCCGATGTGCGGGATGGTCTCGCCTTCGCGCACGCCCATGTAGACCTGGCAGGAAGAGGTGTTCACGCGGACCTTGCGCGCTTCCTCGAGGAACGGGGTCTCGAAGGCTTCTTCGCCGCCCATCTTCAGGACGGTGTCCTTGATGTTCGCGTTGGAGACGACGGCGGAGCAGGCGACCTCGGCTTCTTCGCCCTCGCGCGTGCCGCGGAGCTTCACGCCCACGACGCGCCGGCGGCCGGAGGCGTCCTTCTCGACGTGGACCTTCTCGACCAGCACGTTGCGGCGGATGTCGACGCCGTTGGCCTTCATCTCGGCGGTCATGAGGTTGATCATGGTGTCCGTGCCGCCCTGGAAGATGAACACGCCCTTCGACATGAAGTTCGAGAAGACGATGCCGAAGGTGATCGCGGGGTCGTCAAGGGTGGAGCCGTTCGCGTAGGCGATCGGCTCGAGGAGCAGGCGCTGGACGTCGGGACGGCCGGGGAAGAACTGCTCGAACAGCTGCCGCGTGGTGCGCGGGTCGTTGTCGTAGTAGTTCATCTCGCGCAGGTGCGCGAAGAAGGCCTCGACGGTCTCGGGCGCCAGCTTGAACTGCTCGGTCAGGATGCGCGTGAAGTCGGCGCGGTCGAAGGTCGTGCGGACGTCGAAGTCGGGATTGATGAACCGGACGTCGTGGAGCTGGTGGATGCGGTCCGAGATCTCCTTGGTCCAGTAGCGGCGGGTGGACTTGATCATCCCGTGCGGGAAGCCGTGCAGGGAGATGTCGAAGACGTGGCCGCCGACGCGCTTGAAGTAGGTGGCCAGGCCGCCGAGCTGGTAGTGGTGCTCGAGGAGCAGCACCTTGCGGCCGAACTTCGCGAGGTTGTTCGCCGCGGTCATCCCGCCGAGGCCGGCGCCGATGACGACGGCGTCATAGCGAGGGAGGAGATTGTCGAACGGCGAGGGCATTGCGAAGTAAGATGAAGTAGGACGAAGCAGGGGTTAAGGGGAAGTCGAAAGCGGTCAAACCGCCCGGCGACTACTTCCCGGCGACCGTCAGCGCCCAGCCGTCCCGGCCCTTGGTCAGGCGGACCTTCCGTCCGAAGAGCTTCGACAACGCGGCGGGCTTGAGGACTTCGCCCATCTTGCCGGCGGCGAGGGCCGACCCGTCGCGCAGCAGCAGCGCGTGGGTGAAGGTCGGCAGGATCTCCTCGACGTGGTGCGTGACGAACACGATGGCCAGACCGGACGTCAGTTTCGGCAGACGCTTCACGAGAGAGAGGAACTCCGCGCGCGCGACCGGGTCGAGCCCGGCGCAGGACTCGTCGAGGATGAGCAACGCGGGATCGGAAGCCAGGGCGCGGGCGATGAGCACGCGCTGGCGTTCGCCCTGCGAGAGATGTCCCCACGGACGCTTCGCGAGTCCGCTGACCTTGAGCAGACGGAGCAATCGACGTGCGAGCACGAGCGTCGCGGGCTTCGGGCGACGCCAGAGATTGATCAGGCCGTCGACGCCGCCGGCGACGACCGACAAGGCCGGCTCGGCAGGCGCGATCATCGCGGCGACGGACGGACCGACGAGGCCGATGCGACGACGCAGCTCACGCCAGTCGCTGCGGCCGAAAGTCTCGCCGAGGACCGAGAGCGAACCCGAGGTCGGCGCGAAATAACCCGTCAGGGCGGCGAGGAGCGACGATTTCCCCGAGCCGTTCGGACCGAGGATCACCCAGTGCTGGCCTGGCTCCACGCGCCAATCGAGGCCGCGCAGGATGACCTTGTCCTCGCGGGCGATGCGCAGGCGGGAGACTTCGAGCACGGGGACGACGGGACGAGGCACACCGACGCTATGAGGCATCCCGCCCCGGCTTCCAAGCCGCAACCACGCTTGCCCTCGGCGGCTTACGCCCCTACCCCTTCGTCATGCGACGCCCCCTCGCCCTGCTCCTCTCCCTCTTCGCCCTCGCGGCGGGCGCCGCCGAACCGGCCGCTCCGTCGCGCACGACGCCGCTCGAGGTCGTCATCAAGGAAGGCGTCGAGACCCGCATCGCCTGCGACCACAACGGAGGCTACTCGAAATACTCCGGGGTCTATCACTACCGCGTCATCCTGCCGAAGGGCTACCACGCCGACGCGACCAAGGAATGGAGCGCCCTCTTCGTCGCCTCGCCCGGCGGCAACGCGACCCTCGGCAACATGGCCGATTGGGTGAAGAAGCACGGCTACATCGCCATCCTTCTCGACGAATCCAAGAACGGCCCGTGGGACCCGAGCGTCGGCAACTTCCTCGCCGCGCACCAGGACGCCGTGAAGCGCTTCCGCATCGGCCCCGGCCGCAAGGTCTGCACCGGCTTCTCCGGCGGCGCGCGCGCCAGCTCGATCTTCGTGAGCATCGGAGACAACTTCGGCGGCGTCATCCTGCAGGGAGCCGGCACCGGCATCCTGGACAACGGCCTCCGCGGCCTGACCGGCGTGCAGATCCCCGCCGTCGCCGTGACCATGGGCAAGAAGGACTCCAACCGCGGCGAGATCAAGCAGCTGCAGGCCACGCAGGGCGACCGCCTGGAAGTCTTCGAATTCGAAGGCGGCCACCAGTGGGCCCCGAAGGACGTCATCGAGAAGGCCCTCGATTACGTCGACGCCAAGCTGCCCAAGTAAGCAGACCTTTTTATTATGAAGCACCCCATCGTCCTGGGCCTCATGATCGCCCTAGCCCTCATTCCGCAAACCTCGCACGCCCTGCCCCAGAAACCCGCGGAGCCCAAGACCGAAGCAAAGCCTGCTGCCCGCAATGCCACGGCGACAACCAATGTGGCCGACGAGACCGCCACCCCGCTGACGGAGCCCTTGAAGGACGGAGCCGAGACACGCATCACGTGCATCTACAAAGGCACCGGTAAATCCGCTGCCCTCTCGGGAGCCTACCACTACCGGTTATGGGTTCCCGAAGGCTACTCCGCGGACCCGAAGAAAACCTGGAAGACCATCTTCATCGCCGACCCCAACGGCAAGGCAAAGCTCGGTGCCATGGGCGACTGGATCAAGAAACACGGCTACATCGCCGTGATGCTGGAAGAGTCTAAGAACGGCCCCTATGAACCTAACATTGTTAATTTCCTGACGGCGCATGCGGACGTCCTCAAGCGCATGCGCGTAGCCGAGGGAAAGAAGGTTGCGACCGGTTTCTCCGGCGGCGCCCGGGCCTGCTCACTTTTCGTGACCTTGGTCCCAGGCTTCGGCGGCCTGATCTTTCAAGGGGCAGGATGCAGCGACATGAACCCCCTTGACCGGTCTTACATCGTGAAAGACATCAAGGTTAAGACCCTTGCAGGGACTTTCGGAAAGAAAGACATGAACTATGATAATGCCGCACGGCTGAAAAAAGCCTTCGGCTCCCGCATAACGATCTTCGAATTCGACGGCGGCCACCAGTGGGCGCCACAAGAAATCATCGAACAGGCCCTGAACGAAGTCGACGCCAAGCTGCCCAAGTAAGCGGTCGGTCTTGCCAACGCGCTTCGGCGCGGACATCAAGGACGCAACCCCATGCGTATCGTCCTTGCCTGCCTGTCCCTCGGCTTCGTCGCTTCCTTCGCCGACGCCGCCCCGGTGAAGTTCAACGACCCGAAGCCCCAGGCCTACCACCTGCGCGCGCGCGCCAGCGAGGTCGACCCGTCCGCGAAGGCCTATCCTGAGATCGAGTTCCACCTCGACGCCAAGGGCAAGCCGGCCGACGTCCAGACGGCCGACGTCGACACGCGCGTCGCGCCCCGCGGCCAGCTCGTCGTCTGGCTGATGGGCCATAACCCCGTCATCGCCGATAAGGTGAACGGCTACGGCTACCACCACATCAGCGTGCACTACGCCCGCGGCTGGTTCGGCAAGCTCAACACCGTCCCCGCCGACACGCAGCACCTCGGCAACATCCGCCTCGAAGCCACCGCCGGCGTCGACGCCTCGAAGGCCGTCGAGATCGCCGCGGCCGATTCCGCCAAAGGCCGCGCCACGCGCATGGTGCAGTGGCTCGTGAAGACGCACCCGCAGGGCCGCTGGGAACAGTTCCTCACCGCGGGCGGCAAGGAACTCGACTGGACCAAGGTCGTCGTCGGCGGCTCCTCGCACGGCGCCACGTCCTCCGCGCGTTTCGCGATGCACCAGCAGGTCGCGCGCGTGATCATGTTCTGCGGCCCGCGCGACAACACCGAAGACTGGCAGGCCGGCCCGTCCGCCACGCCGCTCAACCGCTTCTTCGGCTACTCCCACGTCCTCGACGGCGGCTGGACCGACCAGCACTACCAGCGCTCCTGGCTCATGCTGCGTCTCAACGAATACGGCCCCATCGTGAACGCCGACGACGCCAAGGCGCCCTACGGCCACACGCGCCGCCTGATCACTTCGGCCCCGATGAAGGGCGACGCCAAGAAGCAGGCCGGCGCCGCGCACGGTTACGTGACCCCGAGCAACGGCTCGCCCAAGGACGCCCAGGGCCGCCATCTCCAGGAAGACGTGTGGAAGTATCTCTTCACCTCCGACGTCGAAGTCACGGGCAAGCCCGTGCCGGCCGAAGCGGGCATCCGGATGAACCAGCGCCCGGAAGCGAAGGCGAAGAAGTAAGCCGACGCAGGGACGGCTTGCGCTCGGCGGGCTTTCGGCTGTTGGATGGTCGCGTTCACCGTGGCCATCCGCATCGACCTCGTCACCCTCTTCCCGGCCATGGCCGACGGCTTCCTCCAGGAGTCCGTCATCGGCAAGGCCATCGACAAGGGCCTGATCGCCTTCAAGGCCCACGATCTGCGCGCCTATTCCAAGGACAAGCACCGGAAGGTGGACGACATGCCTTACGGCGGCGGACCCGGCATGCTGATGACCTGCCAGCCCCTGTTCGACGCCGTCGACGCCCTGGCTACCCCGGACTGCGAAGTGGTCTACCTTTGCCCGGATGGTGAACAATTGACCAATAAGCTGGCCAAGGAACTGGCCCAAAAGAGCCACCTAATCCTCATTTCGGGCCATTATGAGGGTATCGACCAGCGCTTCCGGGACAAAAAAGTCACCCGGGAGGTCTCGATCGGCGATTATGTGCTCACCAATGGCACTTTGCCCGCCTGCGTCCTGGTCGATTGCCTCGGCCGGCAGATCCCCGGCGTGCTCGGGGAGGAAAACTCCTTGACGGGGGATAGTTACAACGGCAAGTTGCTCGCCTTTCCGCAGTTCACCCGACCCGCTGTTTATGATGGTCTCGAGGTGCCCCCCGTCCTCCTAGGAGGAAACCACGCCGAAATCGAAAAATGGCGTCGGGAAAGGCAAATAGAGAAGACAAAGCAACGCAGACCGGACCTGATGAAAGACCAAGAACACCAGCCATGAGCAACCATCCCCTCATCCAATTTGCCACCCAGCCCCAGCTGAAGACCGCCCGCGGCGACCATGAATTCAAGGTCGGCGACGGCGTGAAGGTCTCCACCAAGGTCCGCGAAGGCGACAAAGAGCGCACCCAGGTGTTCTCCGGCATCGTCATCCAGCGCAAGGGCGGCGGCATCCACGAAACCTTCACCGTTCGCCGCGTCTCCTTCGGCGAAGGCGTCGAGCGTACCTTCCCGGTCCACTCCCCCAACATCGAGAAGATCGAAGTCGAGCGCACCTCGCAGGTCATGCGCGCCCGCCTCTTCTACCTCCGCGATCGCCAGGGCAAGTCGGCCACCAAGGTCAAAGAAAAGCGCTTCGACCCGACCGAGCACGCCGCCGCTGCGGCTGCCGCGGCCGCCGCCAAGTAAGCCTTCACCGGCTGCTCCGAAACCCCGCCACCAGGCGGGGTTTTTTGTGCCTGGATCCGAGGCCTGACGAGCAAGCCGACGAAAACAGGGATTTTTGCCTTATTCGCAGAATACAGATTAAGTCATTGATTCATAATGGCTTGTTTTGCGTGTTTTGACCCACCCCCCGACCGATGGGGATAAATTTTCCCTCCCACCTGCCGGGGAAGGCTTGACTCTCCCCGGCCGCCCTGCGTCCTTGCACATCCGTCTTTTGGAAACCCTCCGAGAGCGGTCACTCACCACCTTCTCCAAACCTATGCTCCGCATCCGCCTCCAACGCTTCGGTACCAAGAACGAGCCGACCTACCGCCTCGTCGTCGCCGAACAAGCCATCCGCCGCGACGGTCGTTTCGTCGAAGTCCTCGGCAACTACAATCCCCGCGCCCGTGGCAAGACCCCCGGCCTGGTGATCAACGTCGAGCGCGTCGACCATTGGGTCAAGCTCGGCGCCCAGCCGTCCGACACCGCGAAGTCGCTCGTGAAGCGCGCGCGAGAAGAAGCGGCCAAGGCCTAAGTTAATTTACACGGCGGAAACGCCCACCCTGACGATGCTTCACCCCGCCACCCGGCGGGGTGATTCATTTGGTGAGGTCGCCGACGGGACCGGCGCTCAGTTGATCTTGTTCCAACCGCCCTGCCCGTCCTTCTCCAGCCGCTGGAAGCCGGCCTGCGCCAGACGCTTGTCGCTCAGGCCCTGCTTCATGGCGCCTTCGCCGTACTTGGTCGTCAGCGTGGGCGATTCGATGACCCGGCGGCACGGCTCCTTCGTCACGGGGTGCGCGGTGAAATCCGGCGCGTCCGCCGGCAGGTCGACCTCGAACTCCTCGCCCTCGGCGCCGTCGGGCTTGATCACGATGTAACGACGAAGGGACATGGCTTACTTGCGGGAGGAACGCGGATCGAAGGCGTCGCGCAGGCCGTCGCCAAGGAAGTTGAGGGAAAGCAGCGTGAGCGCGAAGACGACCGAGGGCGAGACGAGCAGCCACGGGCATTCCTCCATGATGTCGGCGCCTTCCTTGATCATCAGGCCCCAGGAGGTCATCGGGGCCTTCACGCCGAGGCCCAGGAAGCTCACGAAGGCCTCCAGGAGCATCACGCCGGGGACGGTCAGGGTCGCGCACACGGCGATGGTCCCCGCGAGATTGGGGAGGTAATGCCGGCGGAAGATGCCCCAGCGCGACTGGCCCAGCGATCCGGCCGCCTGGACGAACTGCGAGCCCTTCAGTTCGCGGGTCTGGTTGCGGATGATGCGCGCCATGGTCAGCCACGAGACCCCGCCGACGGCGAGGAAGATCATCGGGAGGTTCTGGCCGAAGACGACCGTGGCGAGGATGACGATGAGCGTCAGCGGCAAGGTGCTCACGACGTCCACGCCGCGCATGAGCAGGTCTTCGGCGCGGCCGCCGACTTCCGCCGCGAAGACGCCGTAGCAGATGCCGAGCACAAGCGCCACGGCGGTGGCGATGAGGCCGACGAAGAGCGAGATCATGCCGCCCTGCAGCAGGCGCGAGAGGACGTCGCGTCCGAGGAGGTCGGTGCCGAGCCAATGCGCGGACGAAGGCGCCATGGCGCTGTGCGCGAGGTTCTGCTCCATGTACGGATACGGCGCGATCCACGGCGACAGGAAGCAGACGGCCGCGATCGCCAAGAGGAACCAGCCGGACCAGACCGCCGCGCGGTCCTTGCGGAAACGCTGCCAGCCGCTCTCGGAGGCGAGGGACTCGACGACGGGAGGCTTCATCGGCCGCGGGCCACCTTGGGGTTCAGCGCGGCGTTGGCCAGGTCGGCCGCGAGGTTGAGGAAGAGCAGCGCCGCCGCATACACGATCGTCGTGCCGAGGATCAGCATGACGTCGCGGTTGATGATGGCGGTGACGAAGAGACGGCCCATGCCCGGGACGTCGAAGAGCGATTCGACCACGAAGGAGCCGGAGACGAGGCCGGCGGCGGCGGGACCGAGGTACGTGACGACGGGCAGCAGCGCGTTACGGAGCGCGTGGACGAACCAGACGCGCAGCGGCGGCACGCCCTTGGCGCGCGCGGTGCGCACGTAGTCCAGCGAACGCACCTCCATCAGCGAACCGCGCGTGAGGCGCGCGAGCGGCGCGGCGGTGATCAGGCCGAGCGTGACCGCCGGCAGGATGAAGTGTTCCGGTTCACCCCAGCCGCACGGCGGGAGCCAACCCAGACCGAGCGCGAAGACGAGCGCGAGGATCGGGCCGAGCACGAACGAGGGCACGCAGATGCCGACGAGCGTGAAACCCATCGGGACGCGGTCCAACCAGCTGTTGGGCCGGGAGGCGGCGAGCACTCCCACGGGCACGCCGATGAGGACGGCGATGATGAGCGCGGTGAAACCGAGCGCGCACGAGACGCCGATGCGCGAGCCGATGACCTCGCGCACGGTCCATCCGGGATACTTGAGCGAGGGACCGAGGTCGCCTTGCGCGAGGTTGACCACGTAGTTGCCGAGCTGCTTGGGCAGCGGCTGATCGAGGCCGTAATACTCTTCGAGGCGCGCCTTGACCTCGGCGGGCAGCGGACGGTCCTTGTCGAAAGGCCCGCCGGGCACGGCGTGCGCGAGGAAGAACGTCGCCACGACCACCACGAGGAGGACGGGGACCATCTCCAGCAGCCGACGCAGGACGTAAGCCATCAGGGCTTGGCCTCCGCGGCCTTCACGCGCTTCTCCAGTTCTTCGACCGTGGGCGGAGGCGGCAGGCCTCCCTTGCCCTCGATGGTCCAGCCCATCTTGCGGGCCATGATCTCATACTCCTGAGGACTGAGCGTGCCCTTGGCCTTCAGGCGCGCCTTGCGCTCATCGTTGTCATCCTGGAGCCGTTCGTTCAGCTGAGCCTGGTCGCGCTTCGAATCCGGCAAGAGAGAGCATCCCGCGAGCCACGCGATGCTCGCGAGCAGAAGGGCACGGGGCAGGAGCTTCATCGCCGTCTTTCTACTCGGCGAGATCGTACGGGCTCAAGCGCGTACAGGCGGACGGCCCCGCGAAGCGATGACGACGCCGGGCGACCTGGTCGTAGGCGAAGTCGAGCCAGCTGACCGGCAGACAGCCGGCCACCACGGCGAGGAAGGCCCAGCCTCCGCCCACCGCGGCGAGCATGGCGCGCACGGCCTGCGAACGGACCATCCTCCGCGAGCCGTCCCAGACGACGATCGTGTCCGGGTCGCCGCCGGGCGGTTCGCCGGCCACACGGGCGACCTCGCCGCGGTTGGTCGCGAAGATGAGACGTCCCGACGCGTTGCGCCGGGCGAACCAGGCGGCCGACCCGTTGCAGAGGGCACATTCCCCGTCGATGAGCACGATCAGCGGCGCGGCAGGCATGCCTGACACCCTAACGGGCCGCCCAAGGGTGGAAAGGGGTAATCTTCCGCCGTTCGCCGGCAGAAAGGACCTTTAAGGCCAGCGAAAGCGCTTGTCATGGACCTGCGGCAGTGCCAAGTTGCCCGTCCTGTTGGCCGGAAGGGTATCCAAGTGGCTAAAGGTCGCGGACTGTAAATCCGTTCAGCTTCGCTGTTCGTGGGTTCGAATCCCACCCCTTCCACCAGCAGGACGTATGAGGCCCCTCCCAAGGGGGCCTCTCCCTGCCTTTATCCCTTAAATCCGCGTTGACTCCGAGGGCCGCCCACGGCTTCCCTACTGACACACATGGCCAACATCAAAGCTAACAAGAAGAGCATCCGCCAGACCGCCCGTCGCGCCGAGCACAACAAGATCGTCCGCACCCGCCTCAAGGGCCTCGTCAAGAGCCTGACCGGTGCCAACGTCGCCGCTTCCGCCTCCCAGGTCGCTTCCGCCGCCGACAAGGCCGCGAAGACCGGCGTGATCCATCGCAACAAGGCGAACCGCATCAAGGCTCGCCTCGCGAAGAAGCTCGCCGCCGCCAAGAAGTAATGCGGGGTCAGCCCCTCACCGACCCCGTCGCCTCGGCGCCGGGGTTTTTTTGTTCCTGAAGATGTCCGCACCGCTCCCCGCCTCCATCGGTTTCGCCGCCGGCCTGCTCGGCGAAGAGGCCGTGCGCATGGACGTCCTGGCCCACGGCGCGGGCTGGGTCGCCCTGGCCAAGCCGGGCGGCGTCGCCTTCGAAGAACACCCCTGGCAGCACGGCGCCCCCACCCTGCTCGGACAGCTGCGCGCGCAGCTCGAAGCCGGCAAGCCGGAGATGGTCCGCCTCGGCCTCGCCGAACCCGCCGCGGTCTTCGGTCCCGAACCCGAGACCGCGGGCATCGCGATCCTCGCCGACCGCGCGACGGCCCTCGCCGGCTGGCGCGAAGCCCTCGGCTCCGGCGCCTTCCGCTTCGAATATGAATTCGTGGCGCGCACCGAGGACGCCCCCGAGGACGCCGGCCTCTGCGACCTGCCCGTCGGCATGGACGACTCGCAGGAACGCGCCTTCGTCTCGCACCGCAACGGCAAGCACGCGCAGACCCGCTTCGAACCCGGCCGCGCCTGCGGCCGCTGGCGCGTCTGGGCCGCGCACACGCCCTTCCCTCGCCGCGACCAGGTGCGCATCCACGCCGCCGAGTGCGGCATCCGCATCGCGGGCGAATTGAAATACGGCCGCTCGGGACGCGTGACGCTCACCGACACGACCCCGAAGGGCCGCCTCAACAAGGGCGAAGACAAGCCGCTGCACCGCGGCCTGCTCCTGCGCGTCGCCCGCGTGACCGGCAAGGTCGCCGGCCAGGGCTTCGAAATCATCGCGCCCCGGCCCGACGATTTCGCGACGGTCGTGAAGCGCCTCTCGAAAGGGATCTGATCAGGCCTCCGACGGGAACCGGAGCGTGAAGCGGTCCGTCGTGCGCGCGTAGCCGTCAGGGCTGTTCATGCGTCCGACCGGGGCATACTGCGCATAGTCGACCTTCCAGGTCGCCGGATCGGCGACGCCCTCGCGGACGTGCGCGAGCAGGAGCTCGATCACGACGAGCCGGTTGTCGCCGTACTTACGGATGTCGAGGACGCGCCCTTCGAGGGCGACGGGACATTCGACGAGCCGCGGCGGACGCACGCGCTCCGAAGGCGCGAGCGTGAAGCCGGCGCGCGGGACCTCGCTCACGCCGGGCGGGAGCGAGCGCGCGCACTCGACCATCCTCGCCGCGACGGCTTCGTCGCAGATGTGGATGACGCACTCGCCGTTGGCCTGCAGATTCGCGGCGGTGTCCTTGGGCGTGCCGTCGTCACGGTCGGCCGGGGCGAGCACGGCGATCGCGGGCTCGGTGCCCATCACGTTGAAGAACGAGAACGGGGCGGCGTTGACGACGCCCGCGGCGTCGAGGGTCGTGACCAGCGCGATGGGACGCGGGACGACCAGGCCGGCGAGGAGGCGATACGCCTGCGCGCCGGGATGGGCCGCCAGGTCGAAGCGCACGCTCATGCGCCTGACGGCGGATCCTCGCCGCCGTGCGAGACGATGGCTTCGCGGCGGAGGCGGTCATGCCGGTAGGACATGATGACGTAGATGGCCACGCCGACGCAGATGCAGGAGTCCGCGACGTTGAACGCCGGGAAGCGGTAATAAGGCAGATGCACGTCGATGAAGTCGATGACGTGGTCGCCGAAAAGGCGGTCGCGGACGTTGCCCAAGGTGCCGCCGACGAACAACCCGAAGGCGAGCTGGCCGCCTTGCAGCTCGCGCAGGAGCGGCTGGCGCCACCGCCAGACGAGCGCGAGGACCGCGAGCGCGAGGAAGATGAGGAACGGCCGGACGTCGTGTTCGGCGCCCAGGCCCCAGGCCGCGCCCTTGTTGCCGACGTGCACGATCCACAGCCGGTCGAAGAGCACGATCGGCGCGCGATCCGGATCGCCGCCGAAATAGGCGCCGAAAGGGATGTGGCGCACGACCAGCAGCTTCGTGGCCACGTCCGCGACGATCGCGGCCACGCAGACCGTCCAGAAGGACAGGTAGGGGCGGAGCCGGGCGAACATCGGGCTCAGGAGTCGCTCGGGTCGTCCTCGCCGCCGCCGCCGCCGGTGCCGAAGCCGACTTCGTCGCCGATCTCGCCGAGCGGGTTGCCGCCGCGACGACGATGGGCGCGACGGTTGCGCTCGAGCTCCTTCTGGCCTTCGAGGGAATAGCGGGTGAACGGGACGGCGATCAGGCGCGCGGCCGGGATCGGCTTGTTCGTGATCTCACAGGTGCCGTAGGTGCCCTTCTTCATGCGCTCGATCGCGTCGGCGATCTCCTTGAGCGCTTCCTGCTCGTTCGAGATGAGGGACAGCGCGAAGTCGCGGTCGGCGGTGTCGGTGCCCGCGTCGGCGAGGTGCTGCGAGTAGCCGGAGAGGTCGCCGGCGTCGTCCTTGCCGGACTTCTTGAGCGCTTCCTCGGAGTGGAAGGCGAGGCCCTTGTGGAGCGCGTCGCGCATGTCCACCAGGAGGCGGTAGTAGCGGCGGAACTTCTCCGGCACCTGCTTCGACTCGTCGACGAAGCCTTCGCCCTTGCGGAAAGGATTGGAGCCGCCGAGGAGGTCGGCGATCGAGGCGGTCGCGATGTTGTTCGAACGGTTGCCCTGCGAACGGGCGGCGGCGGCGGCCTTCTCGCGCGCCTTGCGCTCTTCGTCGGGGACCCAGACGTTCAGCTTGGACTTCGACTTGCTGCGCTTGTCGAGGTAGGCCTTGAGGTCGGCGAGCGTGTAATACTGGAGCTTCGGGCGCGGGGCGACCTCGAGCGCGCCGACCTGGTGGTGCACGTCGCGGTGCTTGTCGAGGAGACCCTTCTGGACCGCATGGTCGACCTTGGGAGCCTTCGCGGCCTTGCCCTTGGCGGCAGGAGCAGCCGGGGCGGCCTTGGCGTTCTTGGCCGGAGCCGCGCCCTTCTTGGCGTCCTTGATGACCGGAGCCGGCGCCGACTTGGCGGATTTCACCGGCGCGGCGGCCTTGCCCTTAGGGGCCGGAGCCTTCGCGGCCGGCTTGGCGACGACCTTGGGCGCAGGCTTGGCGGCCGGTTTGGCGGCCGGCTTGGCCTTGGCCTTCGGCGCAGGGACGGGCTTCTTGGCGGACTTCTTAGGATCGGGTTTCTTGGACATCGTGAGAGGGGTTCAGAGGGTGGTGTATTTGGCGAGGAGCGCTTCGCGGCAACGAGGAGATACCATACCAAAACGGCCGGCTTCCACAAGTGCGGGGACCCAGCGCCAGGAACGGGGGCAACGGACGCCTTCGGCCTTGTCGACCTGGAAGGCCAAGGCGGCCCCGGCCTGCGGCTTGAGCTGGACCGAGGAGACGATCCAAAGCTCGGTCAGGAGGGCCTGATGGGCGGACAGCAGGGCGAAGTCGGCGTCGGCGGGGTCGCCGCTGACGACGACGGACGCCTCAAGGGACTGGCCGATCTTCTTTTCCTGGCGGAGACGTTCGAGCGGGACGTTGACCTGGGCGGCCAGCGCCTGGATGCGCGTGACCGCGGCGTGCGCGGCCTGGCCGGCGGCGTCTTCCCAGCGGGCGTCGATGGCGGGCCAGTCCTGAAGGTGCACGTTGGTCGCTTCGACGTACTCGGCCTTGGCGTGCAGGTGCGACCAGGCTTCGTCGGCGGTGAACGGCACGAACGGCGCGATGAGCTTCAGGTAGGCGCGCAGGACGAGGTCGAGCGCGGTCTGCGTGGAGCGGCGCAGCGGATCGTCGGGCGCGGTGGTGTAGAGACGGTCCTTCACCACGTTGTGGTAGGTCGCGGAGAGCGTCGCGGTCGTGAAACCGGCGAGCGCGGCGGCGGCGCGGTGGAACTCGTTGCGCTCGCAGGCGTCGGTGACCTCGCGGATGAGCTTGGCGGTCTCGGCCAGCACCCAGCGGTCGACGGGGCTGAGCTTGTCGACGGACACGGCGTGCTGGGCGGCGTCGAAGTCGTAGAGGTTGCCGAGCTGGTAGCGCAGCGAGTTGCGCATGCTGCGATACTGGTTCGAGATGGTCTCGAAGATCGCGTCGGAGAGCGGGATGTCGCTCTGGTAGTTCTCGGAGGCGACCCAGAGGCGCACGATGTCGGCGCCGTATTTCTTGACGTAGTCGTCGGCGGTCTGCGGCTTGCCGTCGGACTTCGAGATCTTCTGGCGCTTCTCGTTCACGACGAAGCCGTGCGTGAGCACCGCGCGGTAAGGCGCCGAACCCTTGACGGCGATGGCGGTCCAGAGCGAGGACTGGAACCAGCCGCGGTGCTGGTCGGAGCCTTCGAGGTAGAGGTCGGCCGGCCAGTGCAGGTCCTTGTGCTTGGCGCACACGGCGAGATGGCTCGAACCGGAGTCGATCCACACGTCGAGGGTGTCGGTGCCCTTGCGCAGGTCCTTGGGCCAGGCGGCCGGGACGGGCGCGCCGGCGAGGACTTCCTCGACGGAGGCGGCCCACCACCAATCGCCGCCGCGCGTGGCGACCTGCTTGGCGACGTGACGGACGACGGCGGCGTCGAGATACGACTCGCCGGTGGAAGGAGAATAGAAAGCCGGGATCGGCACGCCCCAGGCGCGCTGACGCGAGATGCACCAGTCCGGACGGCCTTCGAGCGCGGCGCGGATGCGGTTCTCGCCGGAGGCGGGGATCCACTTCACGTCGCCGACGGCGGCGAGCGCCTTCTTGCGGAGGTCGGCGCGGTCGAGGCCGACGAACCACTGGTCGAGCGCGCGGAAGACGACCGGGGTCTTGGAGCGCCAGCAGTGCGGATAAGAGTGTTCGAAGCTCTGCGCCTTGAGGAGCGCGCCCTTCGACTTGAGCAGCTCGAGCACGGCGATGTTCGCCGGGTTCTTGCCGTCGGTCTCGAGCACGGTGATACCGACCAACGAGGCAGGAACCTTGCCGTCGTCGGCGTAGGTGCCGTCGTCGCGCACCGGGCAATACGGTTCGAAACCGTATTTATTTCCGGTCTGATAGTCTTCGATGCCGTGTCCGGGAGCGGTGTGCACGCAACCCGTGCCGGCGTCGGTGGTGACGTAGTCGGCAAGCACGACCGGCGAGGCGCGGTCGATGAAAGGATGCTGCGGCTGCAGGCCTTCGAGCGCGCGGCCCTTGACCTTGAAGCCGTCGGTGGCGCCTTCGAGCGCGCACGCGGCCACGAAGGCTTCGCGCAGGGCGGAGGCCACGAGGAAGGAGCGTCCGCCGTGACGGACCTCGACGTATTCGAGATCAGGATGGACGGCGATCGCGAGGTTGGCCGGCAACGTCCACGGGGTGGTCGTCCAGATGACGACGGAAAGCGGATGCGCGGGCGCGAGCTGCTTGGCGGCGGGATCGGCGACCGGGAAGGCGACCCAGACGGAGTGCGAGCGCTTGTCCTTGTATTCGATCTCGGCCTCGGCGAGGGCGGTCTGGCAAGGGATGGACCAATACACCGGCTTCTTGGAACGGTAGACGAGGCCCTGCTCCACGAAGCTGGCGAAGCCGCCGAGGATCTCAGCCTCATAGGCCGGATCCATCGTGCGGTATTCCGAAGCCCAGTCGGCGAGGATGCCGAGGCGCTTGAACTGACCGCGCTGCTTCTCGATGTAAGCGGCGGAGAATTCGGCGCAGGCCTTGCGGACGCCGAGGGCGTCGAGCGACTGCTTCTTCGCCTGGAGTTCCTTCATCACCTTGTGCTCGATCGGCAGGCCGTGGCAGTCCCAGCCCGGGACGTAAGGCGTGCGGAAACCGCGCATGGACTTGTAGCGCAGGATGGCGTCCTTCAGGAGCTTGTTGAGCGCGGTGCCGATATGGACGTCGCCGTTGGTGAAGGGCGGGCCGTCGTGCAGGACGAAGGCCGGCTTGCCGGCGGCGCGGGCCTGGATCTTGCCGTAAAGACCCTGACGCTCCCAATGGGCGATGCGGACGGGTTCGCGTTCGGCCAGGCCGGCCCGCATCGGGAAGTCGGTGACGGGCAGGTTGAGGGTATCCTTGAGCTCTTCGGCCATGTTTGACGTATAAAGGGGGGTCGGGCGGGGACGGAAGACGCCCCTCGGGGTCGGCAGGGTGAACGGGTCGGCAGGCGTGGCAAGGGCGGAGATGGAGGGATGGGCGCCTATGGGCGGGGCGGGATTGACAGCCCGGACCGGAAACGCACCAATGCAGGCCCATGGAAAACATGAAGCCCAAGCTCATCACCAAGCAGGCGGTCGTCATCGACCTCGTCCTGACGGTGGTCTTCTTCGTCTGGATCACCTCGATCCTCAAGAAGCATGTGCCGTGGTCCGAAGCCGGCCAGACCGCCGTGCTCCTGGGCGCCGCCTACTGCGGCCTCTGCCTCGCCGGCGTCTTCTGGATGGCCCTCAACCTCTTCCGCGTCACCCTGGCCGACCAGATGCTGCAGAAGACGGCCACCGGCAAGGACGCCGCCTAAGCGGTCACTTCGCGGCGGGGACGACCGTGTCCATCGCCGCCTCGACCTCGCGCCGGAGGCTGTCCGCCAGCCGGCGTTCTTCCTGATATTGGGTCCATAGCTTTGCGAGGTCCTCGGGCTTGCCCTTTTCGAAGGCCTCGAGCCAGGTGCCGAAGGTGCGCCAGGCATTGTGGTAGACGGGATTCTGGCGGAGCAGTTCGCGGCGTAATCCCTTCAGGCGGGCTTCGATGCTGAGCTTCACGGCCGCCAGCTCACGGTGCTTGGGCAGGTCGGCGCCGGAGATAAGCTGATCGCCGGCCCCGAGATCGAAGACGAAGCGCGTGATGTCGTCGAGCGACTCGGCCGATTCGCGCAGGCCGAGGCTGACGGGCTCGCGGGAAAGCAGGAGCTCCGCGCGGTGGAGCAGCCACCATTCCTCGGGCGACTTCGTGACCGCGGCGAGACGCTTGAGCACGGGCTGCCCGTGCGCCGAGGCGATCAGGCTCTTGGCCTGGTCCGCCGGCACGCCGAGCGTGCGGCGCAAGGCGCGCCAGAAAAGCAGCGCCTCACGGTCGGGCGCGCGGCCGGCCACGATCTCCTCGAGCGAGGAGGGAATCTCGCGACGGCCTTCGCGATACCAATAATCGTTCAACGAAGGACGCAGCTGCGTGAGGATCTCGCACGCGAGGGCCTGGCGCGTCCAAGGCTCGACGCCCGTGATGGGCTGGCCGCCGGCGAGCGCCACGCGACAGAGCCAGGCTTGGGCGGCGGCCTGCGCGGCGCGCTCCGGAGCTTCGTGCGAAGACCCCAGGCGAAGGATGATGAGCACCGACCCTCCGACCACGCGCGTGTCGACCGGCGCCAGACCGGGGACGTCCGCGACCTCGATGCGCGCGACCGCGCCCGGCACCGGCGGAAGGTTCAGCGCGAACTCCAGGTGACGCTGCAAGGCGGAGCAGTGCGTGGCGACGAAGCTGACCTCGGGGACGCGCTCGCCCGTCACCGTCGCGAGGACGGTGTCGTTGGCGTAGACCTGCGGGGGCGGCGGCGGCAGCGGATCGGCCGCGGCCAGCCACGCGCAGAGGCCGAGGACGCTCAGCATGTCAGACGCCGCCGAAATGGCTTTCGTCGACCTCCACCGGTTCGCCGCCCGGCAGATGCAACGCTTCGCCCATCGGCGATTGGTCGTTCTTCCAGACCTCGACCGTGGCCGGGGCTTCCGGGTCGGGCGAGACCCACTGCCAGCGGCCGATGCCGAGGAAGCTCATCGGGACGCCTTTGTCGCGGCTCAGGCCGGGGCCGGTGCCGCGGACGAACGGCTTGTTGCCGATGCCGATCATGAGATTGACGATGAGCGCCGTGCCGGTGGCGTCGGAGGCGGATCCGGGAGCATCGGCGGGAGCCGGAGCGGCTTCCTCGGCCTCTTCCTCTTCTTCGATCTCCTCGATGACCTCTTCGTCTTCGGCTTCTTCTTCGGACGGAGCTTCGGCGGCGGCGGACACGGCCTCCGGCGCCGGCGCCGTCACGGACGGGCTGCTAGGAGCGGAGGCCACCGGAGGGTTTGCGCGCAGCGCGCGCACTTCTTCGCGGAGTTCCTCCAGCAGGGCTTCGAACTTGTCGGCGGATTTGTCGGCGGATTTGACGGACTTCTTGAGCTCGTCGCGGACGGACTTGAGTTCGGCATCGAGGGCCTCCGCGGCTTCGGCGCGGGCCTTGCCGGCGTTCTCGGCGGCTTCCTCGGCGTCGGCGACGAGCGCGCGCACCGTGCCGGCGAGGCTTTCGACCTTGGCGGTCAGCTCATCCAGGGCCTCGGAGGAACCCGCGGCGGCTTCGGCGGCCGCGACCTTCGCGGCGAGTTCGGCCAAGGCGGCCTTGAGCGCGTTGATCTCGGCGGAAGCACGCTGGGCGACGGCCGCGGCGGAAGCTTCGGCGGCCTTGCGCGCGGTCATCTCGGCTTCGGCGATGCGGCGGTTCATGGCCTCGTTGCCCGCGCGGATGTTGTCGCGCTGCAGGTCGATCTCTTCGGCCAGCTTGGCGCGGAGGCGGGCCTGCTCGGCCTGACGCTCGGCCTTGCCGCCGCCGTCCTGCATCACCGGGATCACCACGATGAGCGAAGCGGCGAGGATCGCGCAGATCACCAGGAAGGTGTCGAGGCCGTCGCGCTTGTCGGGCATGACGATCAGGATCGCCAGGACCGTGATGAGGTCGGCGGCGACCAGGAACCATTTTTCTTTGAGCAGTTTCTCGAATTCGCGGTTCATGGGGGTATGCGGGGTAAGGGGGCGGCCTAGCGCGGCCGTTCGACGAAGCCGACCTTGCGGTTGACCTTGGAGAGCGTGCGGAACGCCGTGGCCTGGGCCTGTTCGGCGCCGGACTTGAGGATGCGGTCGAGTTCGCCGCGGTCCTTGATGAGCTCGTCGTAGCGCAGGCGGACGGGGTCGAGCATCGCGACGACGGCATCGGCGACGGCCTTCTTGAAATCGCCGTAACCCTTGCCGGCGAACTCCGCTTCGAGGGTCGCGACCGACCGGCCGGTGCAGGCCGACATGATCGAAAGCAGGTTGGTGACGCCGGGCTTGTCGGCGCCCGCGCGCACTTCGGCGGAAGAATCCGTCACCGCCGACATGATCTTCTTACGGACCTCCTCCGGGCGGTCGGTGATGAACACCGTGGCCGCGTGGTTGGGATCCGATTTCGACATCTTGGCCGTCGGGTCCTGCAGGGACATGATGCGCGAACCGACCTTGGAGATGAAGGGCTCCGGGACCTTGAAGGTGTCCGAGTAGCGGTGGTTGAACTTCTCCGCCAGGTCGCGGGCAAGTTCGAGGTGCTGCTTCTGGTCGTCGCCGACCGGGACGAGCGCGGCGTTATAGAGAAGGATGTCCGCCGCCATGAGCACGGGGTAGAACAGCAGGCCGGCGTCGACCGACTCCTGCTTGCGGGACTTGTCCTTGAACTGGGTCATGCGCTCCAGCTGGCCGAGCGGGCAGATGCAGCCGAGGATCCAGGCCAGCTCGGTGTGGCCGATGACGTGCGATTGGGCGAAAAGGCGGCTCTTGGCCGGATCGAGGCCGCAGGCCACGTACTGGGCGAGACAGGAGTAGGTGTTCTCCCGTAGCTGGGCGGGGACGTACGAGACCGTGATGGCGTGCTGGTCGACGATGCCGAAGTAGCACTCATGGTCGTCCTGCATCCGGCCCCAGTTGAGCACCGCCCCGAGATAATTACCCAGATGGAGACGCCCGGTCGGCTGGGCGCAGGTCAGGACCACGGGCTTGGCGGGCTTTTTTTCGCTGGTTTCGGTCATTCCGGTCCACCCAGCGTGGCAAGGGGGTCGCCCCGCTTCAAGCGGATTGGACGCTCGGTGACGCTTGAAAACAGGACAAGCCCGTCCTACATAGCACGTCCCCCTCAAGACCTTACCATGTTCTTCGCCCAGATCGCCCCCCTTGCCGCCCCCGCCGCGGCCGCCGCCCCCGCCGTCGCCCCGACGAGCTACTTCATCGTCGGCGACGTGAAGAACGTCGTCGCCAAGGCGCCGGAAGACTGGGGCAACATCGCCATCCATGCCGTCGGCTACGTGGCCCTCGCCTACCTGGCCGGCTGGGTGGCCGACAAGGCCCTCCGCTGGATCTCGACCAAGTTCGGCGAAAGCCCGATCGCCGAAGCGGCCGTGGCGGCCATCGGCAAGGCCCTGCCCCTGATCCTGCCGGCCTACACCCTCCTCTTCCTCCTCAAGGACAACAAGCCGTACCTGGCCCACATCGGCTGGCTGGATTTCGCCGCCGTCGCCGGCGCGTTCCTCTGCTCGATCGCCCACACCACGGCGGTCTTCCACCTGCTCGCCGTGCCGATCGCCTGGGCCCAGAAGATCGCCGACCGCTCCGAGAACAAGCTCGACGACATCCTGGTGCCGATGTTCTCCACCGTGATCCGCATCGCGGTGATCCTCGTCGGCGCCTTCAAGGCGATCTCGATCGTCGACCCGAAGTCCTCCGACGCGATCCTCGGCCTGCTCGCCGGCGCGGTCGTCGGCCTGGCCTTCGCCTCGCAGGACACCATCAAGAACGTCTTCGGCGCGGTGATGCTCATCGTTGACCAGCCCTTCACCCTCGGCGACGTGATCAACATCGGCTCGCACGAGGGCAAGGTGGAGTCGCTCGGCCTGCGCTCGACGACGATCATGCTGCTCGACGGCCAGCGCCTCGCCATCCCGAACGGCGACCTCGCCACGCGACCGATCGTCAACCTCACCCGCCGCGACTTCATCCGGGCCCAGGACCTCGTCCACCTCGAGGCCAACACGCCGGCCGACAAGGTCCGCGAGGCCGCCGAGATCATCCGCGGGCTCCTGACGAACCACGAAGGCTTCCAGCCCAGCCACCCGCCCCTGGTGCACGTGCACGAGTTCGGCGAATGGGCCGTCAACATCCGCCTGATGTACTGGTACTATCCGGCCGCAGGCGCCAAGCAGCTCGAATTCAACCAGCAGCTCCTGCTGCGCATCACCGAGAAGCTGCAGCAGGCGGGCATCCGCGTCGCCTCGCAGGGAACCCCGCAGAACCGCTGACCTTCCTTCCCATGCCCCTCATCGAAGCCAAGAACCTGTCGAAGTCCTACGGCGCGCTCCGCGCCGTGCGCGACGTCTCCTTCTCCGTCGACCGCGGCGAGGTCGTCGGGTTCCTCGGACCCAACGGCGCCGGCAAGTCCACCACGATGAAGATGCTCACCGGCCACCTCCGCGCCGACGCGGGCGCCGCGAGCATCGCGGGCTTCAACGTCGCCGACGACGCCGTGCGCGCCAAGCAGCACCTCGGCTACTCCCCCGAAGGCGCGCCGGCCTACGGCGAGATGACCGTCCGGGAGTTCCTCCGCTTCGCCGCCGACCTGCGCGGCCTCGCCGAGCCGGCCGAAAGCGTCCGCCGCACGCTCGCCCTCTGCCGCCTCGAGGAAGTCGCCGCCCAGGGCATCGACACGCTTTCCAAGGGCTACCGCATGCGCGTCGGCTTCGCCCAGGCGGTCCTGCACGACCCCGAGGTGCTGATCCTCGACGAACCGACCGACGGCCTCGATCCGAACCAGAAGCACGAGGTGCGCCGCATCCTCAAGGACATGGCCGCGCGCAAGGCGGTCATCGTCTCCACCCACATCCTCGAGGAAGTCGGCGAACTCTGCACGCGCGTCATCGTGATCGCGAAGGGCGAAGTCCGCTGCGACGAGTCGCGCGACAAGTTCCTCGCCCGCGGCGCCGACCTCAACGCCGTCTTCCGCCAGCTCACCGCCTGAACCTCTCCCCATGACCTCCCCTGCTCCCGCCGCCCCCGGCCTCAAGCCTTTCGCCGCGATGCTCCGTCGTGAGTTCGCCGGCTACTTCCGCACGCCGCTGGCTTACGTCTTCCTCGCGGTCTTCAACGCCTTCGCGGTGTCCCTCGCGTTCTTCGTCGGCGGACTCTACGAATCCGGCGTCGCCAGCCTCGACCGTTTCTTCCTCTACCACCCGTGGCTCTGGGCGTTCCTCGCTCCCGCCGCCGGCGCCCGCCTCTGGGCCGAAGAGCGCCGCCAGGGCACGCTCGAGCTGCTGCTCACCTGGCCGATCACGGTCTGGCAGGCCGCCCTCGGCAAGTTCCTCGCGGCCTGGCTCTTCCTGGCGTGCGCGCTGCTGATGACGTTGCCCGTCGCCTTCACGGTCGGCTGGCTCGGCGATCCCGACTGGGGCGTGATCCTCTCGGGCTACGCGGGCTCGCTGCTGTGCGCCGGCGCCTGCCTCGGCATCGCCGCCGTCGCCTCGGCCCTCACGCGCAGCCAGGTCATCGCCTTCGTGACCGGCTTCCTCGCGTGCTTCCTCCTCGTGCTGGTGGGTTACGGCGTCTTCGACGAACTCCTCGCCGGCGTCTTCGGCTCCGCCGGCATCGATGAGATCCGCCGCCTCGGCCTGTGGCGCAACCTCGAGCCCTTCACGCTCGGGCTGCTCGACCTCCGGCCGGTCGCCTACTTCCTGTCCGTGGCCTTCGCCGGCCTGGGCCTGAGCACCATCATCATCGAACGCCGCTGATCGCCGCCATGAACCGTTCCCAAGCCTTCCTCGCCGCCGTCGCCGTCCTCGCGGCCGCGTTCTTCGTCAACCTGATCTTCGGCGCCTTCGGCGCCCGCGCGGACCTCACCGCCGACCGCACCTTCACCCTCTCGCCGGGCTCGGTGCGCATCGTCGGCAAGCTCGACGAGCCGGTCACGCTCGAGTTCTTCGTGAGCCGTTCCGACGTCAAGCTGCGTCCTTACCTTGAAAGCTATTCCCGCCGCGTCGAGACGCTGCTGCGCGAATACGTCGCCGCCTCGGGCGGCAAGGTGCGCCTCGTCGTCACCGACCCGCGGCCCGACACCAAGGAGGAGCAGCGCGCCCAGCGTCACGGCATCGCCGCCATGCGCGCCTCCCAGGGCAACGCCTACCTTGGCCTCACGGCCCAGCAGGCCGACACGGTCAAGGCCCTGCCGATGCTCGACCCTTCGCGCGAACGCTTCCTGGAATTCGACCTGTCCAAGCTCATCGCCTCCGCCTCTCGCCTTGACCGGCCCAAGCTCGCGCTGATCAGCTCGCTGCCCATCACCGCGGCCGACCCGCGCGGCGGCGACCAGCAGGCGAGCCCCGCCGAATTCCTCCTGGG
This sequence comes from Verrucomicrobiota bacterium, assembly GCA_041180005.1. Lineage (GTDB taxonomy): Bacteria > Verrucomicrobiota > Verrucomicrobiia > Opitutales > UBA953 > UBA953. Next base: position 204,747 of record JBEGSF010000001.1, read on the forward strand.
CGAACTCGGCCAGACCTTCGAGGTGATCACGCTGAACACGACGGCCAAGGAGCTGCCCGCGGACGTCGCGGTCGTGGCCCTCGTCCACGCCCATCACATCGACGAACAGCTGGCCTACGCGGTGGACCAGTTCCTGCTCAGGGGCGGACCGGTCTTCGCCGCGGTCGACCCGCTGTCGCGCATCCAGAAGTTCCAGCAGGGCGGCATGCCCTTCATGATGGCGCCGATGGCCATGACCGCCGCGAGCGACCCTTCGCTGCTGCGCGGCTGGGGCGTCAACGTCGAGATGGACGCCGTCACCGCCGACGCGGACAATTCGGTCTCGATCCGCGGCGGCCGCGGTGACGCCATCCAGTACGCCCCGGCTTTCGCCGCCGGCCCCGCGTCATTCGCCAAGGACTCTCCCCTCACCAGCGACCTCCGCGAACTCGCGTTCATGGAGGCGGGCGCGATCAGCCTGATCTCGGGCGCGGAAAAGCGCCTGAAGTTCGAACCTTTGGTCACGCAGGCGGGCGCCGGCATGGGCGCCATCGCCACGCTCACCGCCAACGCCGGCCCCTTCGAGAAGGTGTCGCTCGGCTTCAAGCCCGACGGCAAGCCCCGCGTCCTCGTCGCGGCCGTGTCCGGCGAGTTCGTCAGCGCGTTCCCGAAAGGCGCGCCCGCGCCCAAGCCCGCCGAGCCGACCCCGCCCGGCCAGCCGCCCGCCCCGCCGGCCAAGCCTCTCCCCGGACCGCACCTCGCCGCCAGCAAGCAGCCGGGTCGCCTCTTCGTCATCGCCGACTCCGACTTCATGATGGACCCGTTCACGGTGCGCCAGCGCCAGGTCGGCGGCCAGGCCGCCGTCGAACCGATCAACGACAACTTCGGCTTCGTGATCAACGCCCTTGAGACCCTGGCCGGCAGCGACGAACTGGTGACGCTCCGCTCCAAGGGCACTTCGCTGCGCCCCTTCAAGCGCGTGCAGGACCTCGAGCGCGTCGCCCAGCTCCGCTACCAGGCCAAGCTCGACGAGATCGAGCGCCGGCTCGAGGAGGCCAACACGAAGATCGCCGAACTCTCGCGCCAGTCCGGCGGCGTCTCCGCCAAGGGCGTCGTCATCACGCCCGAGATGCAGCGTGAGATCGAGAAGTTCCAGTCGGAAGCCGACCGGCTTTCCGAAGAACGTCGCGTGATCCGCCGCGGACTCAGCGAGGACGTCAATTCCCTCGGCCGCCGGCTGCAGGTGCTCAACCTGCTCGCCGGACCTTCCTTGGCCCTGCTGTTCGGCCTGGCCTACGCCCTCCTCCGTCGCCGCAAGCTTTCCTGAGACCCATGCGCCACAAGACCCTGCTCCTCGCCACGCTCCTCCTGGGCGTCGGCGCCCTCGTCACGGTCCGCCTCACGCGCGAGGCCCCGCCGGAGGCGCCCGCCCGCAAGCCTCTCGTCGAAGCCGCCTTGCTGGAATCCCTCCGCACGGTCGCGATCAAGGCGAACAACAAGTCCGTCACGCTGCAGAAGACCGAAGCCGGATGGGTCGTGAAGGAGAAGCTCGGCCTGCCGGCCGACCTGGAGAACCGCTTCCTGCCCCTCGTCCGCGGGCTGCAGAAAGCCGGCGACTTCGGCCTGCTGACCGCGAATCCGAAACGGCTCGAGAAGCTCGGGCTGACCGACTCGGTCGTCACGCTCACGGGCGCCGACGGCAAGACGACGACGCTGGCTTTCGGCCGGCAGACCGAAGACGGCCTTGGCGCCAGCGCCCGTCGCGGGGACGAAAAGCACGCCATCCGGACCGACTTCACCGGCTATCTTGAATCCGACCCCACCGCTTGGGCCGACCTGACCTTGTTCTCGGCCAAGCCCGCCGAGATCAAGTCGATCGCGCTGGAATGGAAGGACGGACAGGCCTCCTTCTCCCGCAAGGAAGTCGGCGCGGCGTTCGAAGGCGATGGCGGCCCGGCGGCCGAAGACATCGTCGCCGCGCTCGCCACCGTGCGCGTCGCCGACGCCCTCCCGCGCGACGACAAATCCGCCGCCGGAGCCGTCCGCTCGGCGCGCGTGACGCTCGGCCTCTTCAACGGAGCGTCGGTCGTGGTGACCCTCGAAACGGTCGCACCCGGCAAGGCCGGAGAAACCGGCCGCACCTTCCTGACGGTCGCGCACTCCGACCCGAAGCACCAGGCCAACGCCGTCGCCAAGCTGGCGACCTTCGTCGCCGCGCCCTGGATGGCGGAACAAGTCCCGACCTCGCTGGCCGCCTTCCGCAAAGGACCCGCCGCGACGGAAGCCGCCCCCCAGACCATCCAGATCCCCGGTCCCTCCCCCGCGATCATCACCTCGCCCGATATCAAAGTGAAATAAAGGGACTTTCCGCAAAAGCCCTTGCCTCGGACGGCGAGGGCTTTTTTGTGTCCGCTACCGATGGCCGCCGCCGAATCCCAGTCCCTCAGCACCTACCTGCCCGTCCTCGTGCAGGTCGCGTTGGGCCTCTCGATCCCCGCGATCATCCTCATCGCCAGCCACGTCTTCGGCCAGCGCGCCAAGGGCAACTACATCAAGGACAAGGCCTATGAGTGCGGCCTGCCGATGGAAGGAAAGCCCCACCCCCGCTTCGCCGTGAAGTTCTACGTGACGGCGATGCTCTTCATCCTTTTCGACATCGAAGTCGTCTTCCTCGTGCCCTGGGCCCTCGTCTACCGCGAGTTCCTCGCCGCCGGCATCGCCATCACGGCCGCCACCGCGGTCTTCCTCGGCGTGCTCGTCCTCGGTCTGGCCTACGAGTTCAAGCGCGGCGCGCTGGAGTGGGAAAAGTAGGCCTTCCGCGCGGCCGGACATTCGCCCTCGACCGAGGGCTGTTTATATTATAGGGGATTTGCGATGAATACCTCTATCGCCTCCCTCCTCGCCCAAGCGTCCGGCAACGAAGAAGCCGTCGCCGCCGGCATCGCCGCATTCATAGCCGCCTTTGCCTTCGTCTTCATCGCCATCGCGGTGGTGGTGACCATCGGCATGTGGAAGGCCTTCGCCAAGGCCGGCCAGCCTGGCTGGGCCGTCCTCGTTCCGATCTACAACATCATCGTGCTTCTGCGCGTCGCCGGCCTCCCTTGGTATTGGGTCTTCGCTCCTTTCGTGGCGATCATCCCGATCCTTGGCTGGATCGCCTACATCGTCTGGATCGTCTGGATCCACCACCGCATCTCGACCCGCTTCGGCCAGGGCGTCGGCTTCACGATCGGCCTCACCCTGCTCGGCCCTATCTTCTGGCTGATCCTCGGCTTCGGTTCCTCGAAGTACGTCGCCGAACAGCCCGCCCAGGCCTAAGTTCGGTCGCATCGGCCAAAGGAGAGGCGCCCGCTCGGGCGCCTTTTTCTTTGGCCGTGGACTCGGCGGGCCGGCCGCCTAGGATGAGCGTATGAACCTCACCCCTGTGTTCGCCTCTCTCGCGGCCGAAGTGTCTCCGGATGTCTTCGGCAAAGTCTTCGTGGTCAGTTTCCTCGCCGCGACGCTCGTCGGGCTGATCGCCTTCAGCCTGCGCGGGCTGTGGCTGATCTTCGAGAAAGCCGGCGTCGAAGGCTGGAAGGCCGTCATCCCGACCTACCACCACGTGATCCTCACGCGCATCGCCGGCCTCTCGGCCTGGTGGACGTTGCCGCTGCTGCTCATCATCCCGGTGTTCGCAGCGCACAATAAGGGCGCGAAAGTCCTCTGCCTGCTCCTGCTCTTCGTCTGGTGGGGCTGGCTCTGCCAACGCATCGCCAAGCGCTTCGGCAAGGGCGTCGGCTTCGGACTCGGCCTGACGATCCCCGGTCTCGACCTCTTCTTCCGCACGGCCTTGGCCTACGATAAGTCGACCTACAATCCGCAGCCCTAAGCGGTCTTCCTTCGGCAACAAAAAGGGCGCCCATTCGGGCGCCCTTTTAATTGGGATACGCTGACGATCAGGGGCCGCAGATGCCGCAGCCTCCGGGGAGTTCGCGGAAGAAGTCGTGGCCTTTGTCGTCGACGAGGATGAACGCCGGGAAGTCGACGACCTCGATCTTCCAGACGGCTTCCATCCCGAGCTCAGGATAATCGATGACCTCGACCTTGCGGATGTTCTCCTGCGCGAGGATCGCGGCAGGTCCGCCGATGGAGCCGAGATAGAAGCCGCCGTGCGCCTTGCACGCGTTGGTGACGGTCTCGCCGCGGTTGCCCTTGGCGATCATGACGAGCGAGCCGCCATGCTTCTGGAAGAGTTCGACGTAGCTGTCCATGCGGCCGGCGGTCGTCGGACCGAACGAACCCGAGGCCATGCCGGCGGGAGTCTTCGCGGGGCCGGCGTAGTAGACGGGATGGTCCTTGATGTACTGCGGCAGGCCTTCGCCCTTCTCGAGGCGTTCGCGGATCTTGGCGTGCGCGATGTCGCGGGCGACGACCAGCGTGCCGGTGAGCGCGAGGCGCGTGGTGACGGGGTGCTTCGAAAGCTCGGCGCGGATGTCCGCCATGGGGCGGTTGAGGTCGATCTTCACGACCTTGGTGGCGTCGGCATGCTTGCGCGCCTCGGCCGGGATGAAACGTCCCGGGTCCGTCTCAAGCTGTTCGATCCAGATGCCGTCCTTGTCGATCTTGGCCTTGGCGTTGCGGTCGGCGGAACACGAGACGGCGAGGCCGATCGGGCACGAGGCGCCGTGACGCGGGAGGCGGACGACGCGTACGTCGAGGGCGAACCACTTGCCGCCGAACTGCGCCCCGATGCCGAGCTGGTGCGCGACCTTGAGGAGCTCGGCTTCGAGCGCGGTGTCGCGGAAGGCGCGGCCATGCTCGTTGCCCGAGGTCGGGAGCGCGTCGTAATAATGGGTCGAGGCCAGTTTGACGGCCTTCATGGTCGCCTCGGCGGAGGTGCCGCCGATGACGAACGCGAGGTGATACGGCGGGCAGGCGGCGGTGCCGAGCGACTGCATCTTCTCGGTCAGGAACTTGACGAGGGACTTCGGATTCAGGACGGCCTTGGTCTCCTGATAGAGGTAGCACTTGTTCGCGGAGCCGCCGCCCTTGGCGACGAAGAGGAACTCGAACTTGGAACCGCTCACGGCGGCGATATCGATCTGCGCGGGGAGGTTCGTGCCGGTATTCTTCTCGGCGTAGAGATCGAGCGGCGCGAGCTGCGAGTAACGCAGGTTGTTCTGCGCGTAGGCCTGATAGACGCCCAGCGAGAGCGCTTCGGCGTCGTCGCCGCCGGTCCAGACCTGCTGGCCCTTCTTGGCGGTGACCTGCGCGGTTCCCGTGTCCTGGCAGAACGGCAGCACGCCCTTCGCGGCGACTTCGGCGTTGCGCAGCATGGCGAGCGCGACGGCGCGGTCGTTGTCGCTGGCTTCCTTGTCCGCGAGGATCGCGGCGACCTGCTCGAGGTGCTCGGTGCGCAGGTAGAAGTTGATGTCGTGCAGCGCCTGGTTGGCGAGCAGCGTGAGCCCTTCCGGGGCGACCTTGAGCACCGGCTTGCCGTCGAATTCCGCGACGGAGACGTGCTCCTTGGTGAGCAGGCGATACTTCGTGGTATCGGGGCCCAGCGGGAAAGGATCCTGGTAATGGAAGGAAGAGGCCATCGCCGTCACGATGAGGAACGACGGACCGCCCGCAAACGGAAACAGGTCAACGCGCGGGCATCACGGCTGGGGCGCCGAGGCGCACGCCGCCCAGCTCCGCGCCTTCAGGCAGATCGGCCGACACCAAGGCCAGCCCGGCGTCGCCGGCGGCGGAACGGACCACGCCCGCGGTCTTGCCTTCCGGGGTCTTCAACTCCTGCCCGACAGTGACGGACCCGGAAACCCGGCGGAGGATGCGACGCAAGGAACCCATGGACTGGATGCGCGCCATGACCTCCTGGCCCAGGTAGCAACCCTTCGTGTAGCTCACCCAGGCTTCGAGACCGCACTCCTGCGGGAACTCGTTGGCGCCGCAATCCGCCGGCACGGCCGGCACGCCGGCGCGGAGGCGAAGCGCTTCGAGCTCTTCGCGGCTACCCGCCTCCCCCGGCAGGGCGGCGCCGGGCGGCGTCAGCACGTCCCATGCTTCGACACCGAAGCGATGGGTCGGAAAAAGTTTCGCGCCGGCGACCGCGGGAGCGGCGCCCCAGACGATCCATCGTCCCCAGGCCGAAGTCTCATCGGTCGCGACGACGTCATCGGCGATGACGTTGGCCGTCACGATGGCGATGGCCTCCTCGGCCGTCAGATGCGGACAGAGCAGCAGGAAAGATCCGTCGGCCTCCTTGGCGACGATCGTGTGCGCGAGCACGCGACCCTTGCGATTAAGCCAGAGCGCGTCGGTCAGAGCGACCTTACGCAGGTCCGCCGTGCACTGCCCCTGCAGGAAAACCGCCGCATCCTCGCCCGTCACCCGGACGACCGCGGTGGATGCTGGCGCATGACGAGTCATCAGACGAGAAGGGCCCAGATCCGAGCGACCGCCTGCAACGCGAGGTTCGCGTAGATCGCGGCCATGACGTCATCCAAGACGACGCCGAAACCTCCGGGCAGCTTCTCGAGCGCCTTGATACCGAAGGGCTTCGTGATGTCGAAGAGACGGAAGAAGAGGAAGCCCAGCAGGATCAGCAGGAGCGAGGAAGCTCCGTTGTGAACGTGGGGATTGAACAGGAAGACCAGCGGCATCGCGGCGAACTCGTCGAGGATGATCTCGGACGGATCCTTCTTGCCGATGAACGCCGCGGCCACGCCGCACAGCAGGACCGCGGTCAGGACGACGAGCGCGTCGAAGAAGAATTCGTGGTGCCAGCCCTTCGCATGCGCGAGGCGCACGACCGTCGCCCACCACAGCAGGCCGGCCGCGGAACCCCAGGTGCCCGGCGCCTTGAGACGGCCGAGGGGACCGAGCGTCGCGATCTGGACGATCATGAAGCCAGGCCGGGCAGATGCCGGCGATGCCGGATGAGGTAGCTGGCGCCCGAGATCACGGTGATGAGCACCGCGAGCCAGAAGAGGCCCGTGATGATCAGCTCCCAATGCTGGTGCCACTCCGCCGAAAGTTTCCAGTGCGTCTCATAGGCGCGCAGGCCGATGAGGTGTCCGATCGCGAGGATCTGCAGGAAGGTCTTGAGCTTGCCGAGGCCCTCGGCCTCGAGGACCTGGCCGGAGGCGGCCGCCACGAGGCGGAGGCCGGTGATGAGGAATTCGCGGATCAGGATGAGGATCACGCCGAAGGAGGTGAGCAACACCACCGACGCATCGGGCGAGACCGGCACGCCGGCGTCGTCCCAGCGCGTGACCGGCAGGCAGTCGATCGCGGCGAGGCCGATGAGCAGGCCGAGGATGAAGACCTTGTCGACCAGCGCATCCATCAGGCGGCCGAAGTCGGTCACGGCGTTCAGTTTGCGGGCGATCCAACCGTCGAAGATATCGGTCAGGGCCGTCAGGATGAACAAAGCGAGGGCGGCGCTGGCCCAGGGGCCGGCCCAATAAGTCCAGACCAGGATCAGGAAGATGGCCGGCAGGCGGGCCGCGGTCAGGAGATTGGGAAGATGCCGAAGAAAATGCATGCGGGCTTGCGGAAAGGATGTTCCCGACCGAGAGTGAGCCGCAACAGGAAAACGATGTCCCGACCCGCCCGCACCGCCGTCTATCCCGGCACCTTCGATCCGGTCACGCTGGGGCATCTGGACGTCCTCCGCCGCGCCTCCCGTCTCTTCGACCGCGTGATCGTCGCCGTCGCCCCGAGCGACAGCAAGAGCCCCTGGTTCACCGTCGAGGAGCGACTCAGCATGGCGCGCGAGGCCTGCAAGGGCATCCGCAACGTCAAGGTCCTCGAACTCAAAGGCCTCACGGTCGAGTTCGCCCACCGCCATAAGGCCGCCGCCATCATCCGCGGCCTCCGCAAATTCAGCGATTTCGAGTTCGAATTCGACCTGGCCCACGCCAACCGCCTGATGGCCCCCGAGATCGAGACCGTCATCCTGATGCCCAGCCAGGACCAGTTCGTGACCTCCTCGAGCTTCGTGAAGGACATCGCCCGCCATAAGCTCTCCCAGGCCGCCGCCTTCGTTCCCCGCTGCGTCCTGCCCCACCTGCGCAAAAGGCTGGCGGAAAAGGCCTGAAAAGGCCCGCCTCCGCTGTTGACCGTGGGGGGTAGTTCTATTTGCTCGGCCCTTCCCCCCGCGTCGACCACCGACTGGGGGCCTCCCTCCCTTTACATACCATGGACATCAAAATCCAAGAAACCAACCCGACCCGCCGCTCCGTCACCGTGACGGTCCCCGCCGCGACCGTCGCCGCCGCCGAGAAGGAAGTCGTCAAGGGCTTCACCCGCGAGGCCGCCCTCCCCGGCTTCCGTCCGGGCAAGGCGCCGGAAGCCATCGTGCGCCAGAAGTACGGCAAGCAGATCGCCGACGAGGTCAGCCAGCGCCTCCTCTCCCAGGGTTATGAGCGCATCCAGCAGGAGAAGTCCTTCACCATCTACACCGTCGCCGACGTCCAGAAGGAAGCCGGCTCCGGCGCCGACGCCGTGTTCCGCTACGAAGTGGACGTCGTCCCCGATTTCAAGACCCCCGACTGGAAGGCCGTCAAGGTCCCCGTCGAGGAAGTGACCGTCACCGACGCCGACATCGACCAGCACCTCCAGAAGATCCTCGAGCAGCGCGCCCGTTACGAGAAGACCGAAGACGCCGCCGCCAAGGGTGACTACGTCCGCATCGGCTACGTCGGCACCGTCGACGGCAAGCCCGTCAGCGAAGTCGACGCCGAGGCCAAGTCCTACGGCAGCGCCGAATCCACCTGGGAGGAAGCCGGCGCCGAAGGCGCCGCCGTCGCCGTCCCCGCCATCGCCCAGGCCGTGATCGGCCTCAAGGCCGGCGCCACCGCCCAGGCCGAATACGTCTTCCCCGCCACGCATGAGCGCGAAGCCCTCCGCGGCAAGAAGGTGTCCTACGCCATCACCGCCAGCGAAGTCCGCCGCAAGGAGATCCCCAAGGTCGACGAAGCCTTCTGCAAGGCCGTCGGCGTGAAGGACGCCGCCGAACTCCGCGACCAGCTCCGCAAGGGCATCGAAGGCTCCAAGAAGCAGGCGGCCGAGACCGCCCGCCGCGAGAAGGCCGTCGACGCCCTCCTGGCCGGCCTCGAATTCCCCCTGCCGGAATCCGCCGTCCTCTCCGTCGCCCAGGGCCTCTTCTACCAGTACGCCGAGATGCGCCTGCGCTCCGGCACCAAGCCCGAAGAGCTCGAGACCCAGCGCGATGACATCCTCGCCGAGGCCAAGAAGGCCGCCTCCCTCCGCGTCCGCGCCCAGTTCGTGCTCTCCCGCATCGCCGAGGAGCTCAAGCTCGAGGTGACCCGCGAAGAGCTCAGCTCCGCCATCATGCAGGCCGCCTACGCCGCCCAGACCCAGCCCGAGAAGCTGGTCAAGGACCGCCAGCGCCTCGCCGAGATCCGCCGCGACACCCTCCTCAACAAGGCCCTCGACGCCGTCCTCGCCGGCGGAGTCGCCGCCTGAGGTTGAGATTTCGCCCTTTCCGGGCACAGTCCTCCCCGCACCACCATGTCCTACATCATTCCTAACGTCGTCGAACGCGACGCCCGCGGCGAGCGAGCCTGGGACATCTACAGCCGCCTCCTCAAGGACCGCATCATCTTCATCGGCTCGCCGATCTACGATGACGTGGCCAACGCGGTCATCGCCCAGCTGCTCTTCCTGCAGATGGAGGACCCGAAGAAGGACATCTCGATCTACATCAACTCCCCCGGCGGCTCCATCACCGCCGGCATGGCCATCTACGACACGATGAACTTCCTGTCGTGCGAGGTGAACACCTACTGCATCGGCCTCTCGGCCAGCATGGCCACCGTCCTCCTCGCCGCCGGCACCAAGGGCAAGCGCCACGCGCTCCCCAACTGCCGCGTGATGATCCACCAGCCCAGCGGCGGCGCCACCGGCCAGACGTCCGACATCTCGATCGCCGCTAAGGAGATCCTCCGCTGGCGCGACACCCTCAACCACGTCCTCGCCAAGCACAGCGGCAAGACGCCCGAGGAGCTGATGCGCGACTCCGACCGCGACTTCTACATGACGGCCGAGCAGGCGAAGGCCTACGGCCTCGTCGACCACGTCGTGATGCCCAAGCCGGGCCGCGCCTAAGCCCATGGCCGGCGACCGCGCCGAGAGCTGCTCCTTCTGCGGCAAGCCCGCCGCCCAGGCCGGCAAGCTGATCGCTGGACCCGGCGGCGTCGGCATCTGCGACGCCTGCGTGGGCACCTGCGGACGCCTCCTCGAACGCGAGAAGGGCCGCGACGCCAAGCCCGCGGCCGCCGCCGGCGGTCCCGCCGTGCAGGAGGCTCCCGCCAAGAATCCGCTCGCCCCGATCAAGCTGATCGCGCCGACGCAGCTGCGCCTCGAGCTCGACGCGCACGTCATCGGCCAGGCCCACGCGAAGAAGGTCCTCTCCGTCGCCGTCTTCAACCACTACAAGCGCCTCAACGACCGCCAGAAGCCCGCCGGCGCCGCCCAGGCCGGCGACCTCGCCGACGTCGAGCTCGACAAGAGCAACGTGCTGCTGATCGGTCCGACCGGCACCGGCAAGACCCTCCTCGCCCGCTCCCTCGCGCGCATGCTCGACGTGCCGTTCGCGATCGCCGACGCGACGACGCTCACCGAAGCCGGCTACGTCGGCGACGACGTCGAGACCGTCATCCTCCGCCTCCTGCAGGCCGCCGACATGGACGTCGAACGCGCGCAGCGCGGCATCGTCTTCATCGACGAGATCGACAAGATCGGCCGCAAGTCCGACTCGGCTTCGATCACCCGCGACGTTTCCGGCGAAGGCGTCCAGCAGGCCCTGCTCAAGCTGCTCGAGGGCACCATCTGCAACGTCCCGCCCGCCGGCGGCCGCAAGCACCCGGAGCAGCAGTGCATCCGCGTCGACACGTCCGACATCCTTTTCATCTGCGGCGGCGCCTTCGCGGGCCTCGACCGCATCATCGCCCGCCGCGGCGGCGCGAAGTCCCTCGGCTTCGTCCCCCCGCGCAACGACGCGCCTTCCCTTTCGGCCGAACAGATCGTCGCGGGCCTCCAGCCCGAAGACCTCTTCTCCTTCGGGATGATCCCCGAGTTCGTCGGCCGACTGCCGGTCATCTCCGTGCTCGAGCCCCTCGACCGCGAGGCGCTCATCCGCATCCTGACCGAGCCGCGCAACGCCGCGACGAAGCAGTATCGCAAGCTCTTCGCGCTCTCGGGCGTGTCCCTCGAGTTCACCCGCGAATCCCTCGAGGCCGCCGCCGACAAGGCCCTGGCCCTCGGCACGGGCGCCCGTGGCCTCCGCTCCGTGCTCGAAGGCGTGCTCCTCGACACGATGTACGCGCTGCCCGAAGCCGCCGCCGGTTCGAAGTTCACGGTGACGGCCGAAGCGATCCGCGGCGAACAGCCCGTGTCCGTCGCGGCGCCGAAGAAGAAAGCTTCCTGACCTCCATGCTCGCCTATCCGGCCATCGACATCCGCGGCGGTCGCTGCGTCCGCCTCAGCCAGGGACGCGACGACGCCCGCACCGACTATTACAAGGACCCGGTCGAGCCGGCCATCGTGTTCGCCCAGGCCGGCGCGGCGTGGATCCACGTCGTCGACCTCGACGGCGCTTTCGGCGGCGCTCCGCTCAATCTCCCGGTGCTCAAGCGCATCACCGCGCTCGGTCCGAAGGTCCAGTTCGGCGGCGGCATGCGCGACCGCGCGACCGCCGAGGCCGCCTACGAAGCCGGCGCCAGCCGCGTAGTCATCGGCACGCGCGCCGCGACCGACCCCGCCTTCCTCCGCGAGATGGCCAAGGCCCACGGCCCGCGTCTCGCGGTCGGCATCGACGCCAAGGACGGCCTCGTCGCCGTCAAAGGTTGGACGGCCGTGACGGCCCTCAAGGCGACGGAGTTCGCCAAGGAAGCCGGCGAGCTCGGCGTCTCGACCGTCATCTACACCGACATCGCCACCGACGGCATGCTCACGGGTCCGAATTGGTCCTCGCTCGAAGCGGTGCTCAAGGCCTGCCCCTGCGGCGTGATCGCCTCCGGCGGCGTGTCCGGCACGGCCGACGTCGCCCGCCTCGCGGAGATGGCCAAGGCCTACCCGAACCTCGTCGGCGCCATCGTCGGCAAGGCCTTGTACGAAGGCCGTTGCGACGTCGCCGGATTGCTCAAGGCCACGGGCGAACGCTAAGCCCGGCCGGAGCGGCCTGCGCCGCCCTTCCGATGCTTGCCAAGCAGGCACCCCCGCCCAACATCGGCCCACCATGGCCCTGTTCCGCCGACTTTCCGCGCTGCTGGCGACGCTCCTGTTCGCCGCGACGGTGAGTCTTGCCGCCGACAAGCCCCTCAGCCTCGACGAAGTGATCGCCAAGGCCCGCGCGGCCCTCGCGGCCGACGCTTCCGAACTGTCCAAGGTCAGGTCGCTCCGGCTGAGGTTCGCGGCCTCCGACGAGAAAGGCCGTCCGCTCAACGTGACGACGCTCACCCTCGCCGCGGGCGGATATCGCCTGCAGAACACCGCCGACCGGGACCGCGGTTTTGAAGCCGCGGTCTGCTCCGGGCGGCTCGAAGGCTGGACGACCACCAAGCCCGACGCCCTCTCCGCCCGCTCCGTGCGCCCCTTGCCTTACGAGGAATTCAAGAAGCTCAGGGACATGGCGCTGGACGACCTGGCGTTCTTCGCCGTACCGCCGGCCGGCCTCGGTTCGGCGACCTACCGCGGGATGGCCGAGATCGACGGCCGACGCACCCATGCGGTGGAATACGCCTACGCGAGCGGATTCCGCATCACGCGCCAATTCGACGCCGAGACCTTCGTCCTGGTGGCCTCCGACCAGACGACCCCCAAGGGCGAACTGCAGCGCCAGAAGGTCGAAGCGATGACGAAAACGGGGGGCATCGCCTTCCCGGCCAAGGAGACCATCTTCGTCGACGGCCGGAAGTCCGGCGAAGTGAACTACGACGAGATAGTGATCAACCCCGCCTTGACCCCGGGTCTTTTCGATTTCCCTTCCTTCTGAGCCCATGACCTTCCTCCGTTTCCGCGCCAAGGACTTCCGCGCCCAGCTCAGCGCCTTCGTGGGCACGGGCGAAGCCTCCCCTGACGTGCGCGCCGCCGTCGCCGGCATCATCGCCGACGTGAAGAAGCGCGGCGACGCCGCCGTGCTCGCTTACACCGCGAAGTTCGACCGCGCCAAGCTCACCGCCGCCCGCCAGCGCATCCCGCTCGCCGAACTGCGCCGCGCGGCCGCGAGCCTCGCCCCGGCCAAGAAGAAGGCCTTCGACGAAGCCGCGAAGTGCGTCACGGCCTTCCACGCCCGCACGCTGCCGAAAGGCTGGACGGCCAAGAATCCTCACGGCGCCACGGTCGGCGAACGCCACCATGCGATCCGTCGCTGCGGCCTCTACATCCCCGGCGGCCAGGTGCCGCTCGTCTCCACGGTCCTGATGACGGCCCTGCCCGCCAAGGTCGCCGGCGTTCCCGAACTCTGCGCCTGCACGCCGCCCGGCCCCGACGGGAAGATCAATCCCGACATCCTCGCCGCCCTCTACCTCTGCGGCGTGACCGAAGTCTACGCCGTCGGCGGCGCCCAGGCGGTCGCCGCGATGGCCCTCGGCACCCGCACCATCGCGCCGGTCGACAAGATCTTCGGCCCGGGCAATACTTTCGTGACCGAGGCCAAGCGCCAGGTCTTCGGCCTCGTCGGCGTCGACCTCCTCCCCGGACCGAGCGAGGTGATGATCATCGCCGACCGCACCGCGCGCCCCGAATGGGTCGCGGCCGACCTCTGCGCCCAGGCCGAACACGGCAGCGGCAAGGAGAAGCTCTACCTCGTCACGGAAAGCGAAGCCTTCGCCAAGCAGTGCCTCGCGGCCGCCCACGCGCAGTCCGCGACGCTCACCCACGGCGAGAAGATCCGCAAGGCGCTCGACGCCAAGGTCTGCGCCATCCTGGTCCCGAAGATCGAGGACGCGGCCGAAGCAGCCAACCTCGTCGCACCGGAACACCTCGAGCTGATGGTCGCCCCGGCGAAGCTCAAGGCGCTCTCCGCGCGCATCACCACGGCCGGCGCCATCCTGCTCGGCCACCACACTCCCACGGTGCTCGGCGACTTCACCGCCGGCCCGAGCCACACGCTGCCCACCGGCGGCACGGGTCGCTTCTTCAGCGGCCTGCGCGTCGCCGACTTCCTGCGCCGCACGAGCCTGGTGGAATACGCCCCGGCCTCCCTCAGGAAGGCGGCCGGCGTGGTCGACGCGTTCTCCCGCATGGAGAGCCTCGACGCCCACGGGCGCTCGCTAAAGGTCCGCCTCTGAGCCGAGCTCAGTCGCGCAAGGTCCGCATCACTTCCGCGTGCAGCTTCGGCGCCGCGGCGATGATGTTGCCCGCCTTGACCGGATCGCCGCCATCCCAGGCGGTCACGACCGCGCCGGCGCCACGCAGGACGGGAAGCACGGGCACGAGATCCCAAGGATTCATGATCGGGTCGGCGACGACGTGCGCGCGACCGGCGGCCACGAGCAGGTGGCCGTAGCCGTCACCCCAGGTGCGCACATGGGCGACGCTGTCCGCGAAACGGTTCCAGCGGACGTCGCGATGCAGGCGACGGATGTTGTCGAGGTCGGTGGAGACGACGACGGCTTCCTTGAGGGAGGCTTCGGCGACGCGCACGGGACGGCCGTTCAGCTCGCAGGTGACATTATCGCCGATGACACGCTCACCAAGGACAGGCTGGTCGATGACGCCCAAGACGGGCTTACCTTCATGGCGCAGGCCGATGAGGGTGACGTAGAGCGGGACGCGGGAGAGGAACGACTTGGTGCCGTCGATGGGATCGAGCACCCAGCAATACTCGGCGTCGACGTTCTCCGGGCCGAACTCCTCGCCGAGGATGCCGTGATCGGGATAGGCCGCCTTGATGGCCGCGCGCATGCGGCGCTCGGCTTCCTTGTCCGCGACGGTCACCGGCGTGCCGTCGGACTTGACCTCGACCTCGGTCTCGACGCGCGCGTGGGCCGCGAGCAGGACCTCGCGGGCGATGTCCGCGAGTTTCCCGGCGAAGGCCTTGAGCTCTTTCTGACGCGCTTCCGGAAGCATGACCCAGAGGTAAGCCCGGACGGCCCCCGCTCCAAGCGAAAAGCCCCGCGCAGGCTTGAACCCGGGCCGCCCCGCAGGAAGATGCTCCCATGCGGTCCGCCTTGCTGCTCCTCGGCCTGCTCTTCGCCGCAACGACGAGCCTCTGCGCCCGACCCTGCCGCATCGAGATCGTCGAAGCCGACGGCTGGGCGGTGCCCGGCGTCGAACTCCGCACGGTCCATGGCGTCCGCCTGGTCTCCGACAACGCCGGGCTGATCGCCTGCGACCTGCCGGAGCTGATGGGACGCGAGACCTGGTTCGGCGTGCACGGCCACGGCTATGGCGTGAAGGCCGACGGCTTCGGCTACCGCGGCGTGCGCCTGACGCCCGAGCCGGGCAAGACGATCAAGGTGACGGTCGAACGTGCGATCCTCGCCCGTCGCATCGGCCGTCTCACGGGCGCCGGCCTCTTCGCGGAATCCCAGAAGCTCGGCGAACAACTCGACTGGAAGGAAAGCGGCGTGCTCGGTTCCGACAGCGTGGTCACGGCCGGATTCGGAGGCCGACTGCATTGGTTCTGGGGCGACACGAACCTCGCGCATCATCCGCTCGGCATCTTCCACGTCGCCGCGGCCACGACCGACGGCTTCTTACCTCCGGCCCGGCCTCCGCTGCGTCCGGGTTTCGAGTACGTGACGGAAACGACGCCGGACGGGGGCAAGCGTCCCCGCGGCGTCGCCCGTCTGCCCGGCGAGGGCCCGACCTGGCTCTGGGGCGCGGTCACGCTCCCCGACGCGCAAGGCAGGCCCCACCTGGTCGCGGTAGCGCAGAAGGTGAAGGCCGACATGCGCGCCTATCGCTGGGACCTCGTCGAATGGGACGCCGCAACGTCCTCCTTCCGCGCCTTGCGGACGATCTGGGCCGCCGACGAAGGCCACCCCAAGCCCCCGCCTTTGCCCGAGGGCCATGCGGTCCCTTGGACCGATGAAGAGGGCCGGCGCTGGATGCTGTTCGGGAACACCTTTCCGACGCTGCGCACGCCCGCGACCTACGAAGGTTGGCGCGACCCGGCGAACTGGACCACGCTGCATGCCGAGAACACGGCGGTGACGCCGGAAGGCCAGCCGATCGCCGCGCACCGCGGACATGTCGCCTGGCATCCGTGGAGCCGGAAGTGGCTCGCGGTGTTCACCCAGCACGGCGGAAAATCCTCCGCGCTCGGCGAGGTCTGGCTGGCCGAAGCCGCGACACCGAGGGGCCCGTGGATCAACGCGCGCAAGGTGGTCTCGCACGACGACTACACGTTCTACAACCCGGTGCTGCATCCGGAGTTTTTCCGGGACGACTCACCGGTGGTCCATTTCGAGGGCACCTACACGACGTCTTTCTCCGGCAACAAGCAGCCGACGCCCCGCTGGGACTACAACCAGGTGCTCTACCAGGTCGATCTCTCCCGGCCTCCCTTCGCGTCGGGAAAATAAGCCCGCCTGCTTGACGCCATGGCGCGCGTGCGGGATGGTGGCGCGATGGACGAAGCCACCCAACGCCTGCTCGCCGCGCGCCGCCGACCGGACCGCCGCGCGCTGCTGCGCCAGCGGTGGGACCAGCTGTTCTTCCTCCATTGGCGCGTCGATCCGGCCGCGGTCGCCCGCCTGCTCCCTCCCGGCCTGACGCCCGACCTCTTCGAGGGCGAGACCCACCTCGGCATCGTCGGCTTCCGCATGATGGGCATCCGCCCGGAAGGCCTGCCCGCCCTGCCCTGGCTGTCTTCGTTCAACGAACTCAACGTGCGCGTCTACGTGCGCGACGCATCCGGCGAACCGGGCGTGTGGTTCCTGTCGCTGGACTGCGACCGCGATCCGGCCGTGCGCATCGCGCGGACTTTCTTCGGCCTCCCTTACGAGCACGCCCGCATCTCGCATCGCCCCTTCGGCGAACGCTGGACGATGGATTGCCAGCGCGAGGGCTTCGCGCACGCCGCCCGCTACGCCTGGAAACCCCTGACGGCGCCCTCGCCCGCCGAGCCCGGCACGCGCCTCTTCCATCTCGCCGAACGTTATAACTTCTTCTCGGTCCGCCGCGGACGCCTGCTCCGCGGCCAGGTCCACCACGCGCCCTACGGGCTCAGCCTCGCCCAGCTGACGACCTGGAGCGAGCAACCGGTCGAATGGGACGGCTTCCCGCTCGCCGGGCGCGCGCCGGACTTCGCGCATTGCTCCGCAGGCGTCGACGTCGAGGCGTTCGGCCTCGTCCACGCCCATGCGTAAGAAACTGACCGAGTATCGTCACGCGGTCTGGGACTGGAACGGGACGCTGCTCGACGACACGTGGCTGTGCTGCGCGTCGCTCAACCGCCTGCTCACGGAAGACGGCCACCCGACGGTCGATCCGGTCCGCTACCGCGAGATCTTCCAGTTCCCGGTGATCAAGGTGTACCAGGCCATCGGGTTCACGCCCGACGAAGCCTCCTTCCGCGCGATGTCCGTCCGCTTCATGGCGGCCTACGAAGCGCGCAAGACCGAGTGCCGCCTGCACGACCATGCCGAGGCGCTCCTCTCCGGCCTCAGCGCCGCAGGGCTCACGCATTCGGTGCTCTCGGCCTACGAGCGTTCGTTGCTCGCCGACACCCTCGCGCACTACGGACTCGACGGGCGCTTCCGCAAGGCCTGCGGCGGCGACGACATCCATGCCGGCAGCAAGGAGGAGCGCGCCCGGCGCCACCTGGCCGACCTCGACGTGCGCCCGGAGGACGTGATCTATTTCGGGGACACGGCCCACGACGCGGAAGCCGCGGCCGCCATGGGCGTCGACTGCGTGCTGGCCGCCCACGGCCATCAGCACCGCGCACGTCTCGAGGGGCTGGGGACGAGGATCATCGACGGTTTCGGCGAACTGCTGGCCGAACTCTGAAGCGAACCAAGGGCCTTTTCCGGGGTCAAACTGTTCACCGCCCCGCGTTTTGGTTGCCCTCCGGCGACCTCCGGGGTTCTTATTCCCACCCCATCACCCCCATGGTCTCCCCCCTCCTGGCCGAAGCCGGCCCCAGCATCATCGAAAGCCCGGTACTTGTGCTGACGCTCGCCATCCTGATCGCCTTCGCGATCTACGTGATCCTCCGCTCCAAGCGGAAGGCCAAGGCCGCCGTCAGCGAAGAGATCGCCGACGTCATGCAGGCCAGCGCCGAGGGCTTCGGCTCCAACGAACAGATCTTCCCGCCCAGCGCCGCGTTCGTCGCCAAGGCCCGCGTCAAGGGCATGGACGGCTACGAAGCCCTCTATAAGCGCTCGATCCAGGACCCCGACGGCTTCTGGGCCGACGAAGCCAAGGAGCTGGCCTGGTTCCAGCCCTGGACGAAGGTCGTCGATGAATCCAAGAAGCCGTTCTTCCGCTGGTTCGTCGACGGCAAGACCAACGTCGCCTACAACTGCCTCGACGCGCAGGTCGCCAAGGGCCTCGGCGACAAGGTCGCGATCGTCTACGAAGGCGAGCCCACCGCCGACGGCAAGGCCGTCGAGGTCCGCCGCATCACCTACCGCGAGCTGCTCTCCGAAGTCAGCCGCTTCGCCAACGTGCTCAAGGGCATGGGCCTGAAGCGCGGCGACACCGTGGCGATCTACATGCCGATGGTCCCCGAGCTCGCGATGGCCGTCCTCGCCTGCGCCCGCCTCGGCATCGTCCACTCCGTCGTCTTCGGCGGCTTCTCCGCCGAATCCATCCGCGACCGCGTCAACGACGCGAAGTCCAAGGCGGTCATCACGATGGACGGCGGCTACCGTCGCGGGAAGTTCCTGCCGCTCAAGCAGACGGTCGACGAAGGCGTGAAGGACTGCCCGTCCTGCGCGCACGTGCTCGTGCTGCAGCGCCACCCGGGCAAGCCCGACGCAGGCTGCGTCATGCAGGCCGGCCGCGACGTCTGGTATCACGAGGCCGCCGCCCAGGTCAGCGACCAGTGCGAAGCGGTCCAGCAGGAGGCCAACGAGATGCTCTTCCTGCTCTACACTTCCGGCTCCACCGGCAAGCCCAAGGGCATCATGCACAGCGTGGGCGGCTACATGGTCCACGCCTACTCGACCAACAAGTACGTCTTCGACCTCCGCGGCGACGACCTCTTCTGGTGCACCGCCGACGTGGGCTGGGTGACCGGCCACACGTACGTGGTCTACGGTCCGCTCCTCAACGGCTCCTCGGTCCTGATGTACGAAGGCGCGCCCGACGCTCCCGACTACGGCCGCTTCTGGAAGATCATCCAGGACCACAAGGTCTCGGTGTTCTACACCGCTCCGACCGCCATCCGCGCCTTCATGAAGTGGGGCGACGAGTGGGTGAAGAAGCACGACCTTTCCTCGCTCCGCCTGCTCGGCTCCGTCGGCGAACCGATCAACCCGGAAGCCTGGCTCTGGTATCACCGCAACATCGGCGCGGAGCGCTGCCCGATCGTCGACACCTGGTGGCAGACCGAGACCGGCGGCCACATGATCACGCCGATCCCCGGCTGCACGCCCACCAAGCCCGGCTCCGCGACCCTGCCCTTCTTCGGCGTCGACGCCGCCGTCCTCGACGAGAACGGCAACGAGACCGACCACGGCATCCTCGCGATCCGCAAGCCCTGGCCCGGCATCACGCAGGGCATCTTCGGCGACGAGAAGCGCTACGTGGAGACCTACTGGAGCCGCTGGAACGGACAATATTACTTCCCCGGCGACGGCGCCATCCGCGACAAGGAAGGCTACCTCTGGATCACCGGCCGCGTCGACGACGTGGTCAACGTCTCCGGTCACCGCATCGGCACGGCCGAGCTGGAAGCGATCTTCATCGAGGACGCGGCGGTCGCCGAGTCCGCGGTCATCGGCGTGAAGCACGACCTCAAGGGCCAGGGCCTCATGGCTTTCGTCATCCTGAAGTCCGCCGCCGCCAAGACGGTCGACGAGGCCGCCCTCGCGAAGAAGCTCAACGCGATGGTCGACGCGAAGATCGGCAAGTTCGCCCGCCCGGAGCGCATCGTCTTCGTGCCCGACCTCCCGAAGACCCGCTCGGGCAAGATCATGCGCCGCCTCTTGCGCGACATCTCCGAAGGCCGCGAACTCGGCAACGTCACGACCCTGGCCGACCCGGCCGTGGTCGAAGCGATCAAGACGAAGTTCAACGCGACCAAGGCCTGACCTCCGGTCAGCACCCTCCCGAAGCCCCGACCCAGTCGGGGCTTTTTGTTTACGAAGAATGACAAAGGTGGCGGCGGTTAGCGGTTGGCGGATAGAAACCGAATCCGCCTAACAGCCAAAGCGGCCGGGGCGAAATCATGCGTTATTCTTCGATTTTCATCGCCCAACCGCTAACCGCCAACCGCAGACACCTTCCGTCTCCCTTGCTTCGAATCCCTATAACCTCCAAAGTCTGCCCATGCGCCTCCCCACGCTCCTCCTGCTTCTCCTGACGACCCTTGGCTTCGCCGCGCCGAAAGCCCCGACGCTCAGCGTCGGCGACAAGGCTCCGACCAAGCTTCCGTCCGGCTGGATCAAGGGCGACCGCGTCTCGACCTTGGACCCGAACAAGACGTACCTCGTCGAATTCTGGGCGACCTGGTGCGGACCGTGCGTGGCCTCGATCCCGCACCTCTCCGAACTGCAGAAGTCGCTCAAGGCCGACGGCGTGCAGGTGATCAGCGTCCACGTCTCCTCCGGCGTCGAAACCGCCGACGCGTATGTGCGCAAGAACGGCAAGCAGATGGAATACACCGTCGCCAAGGACACCAACGGCGCGATGGGCAAGGCCTGGCTCGAAGCCGCCGGCCAGAACGGCATCCCCTGCGGCTTCGTGGTCGCGGGCGGCAAGATCGCCTACATCGGCCACCCGGCCTCGCTCGACGCCGAGAAGATCCGCGGCTTCATCGCGGAAGCCAAAGCCGCCGCCCCCGCCGCGCCGGCGAAGAAGTAAGGACGCATAGGTATTGGCGGTTAGCGGTTGGCGGTTGGGCAAAACAACCCCAGCCAATCATCTGGTCTCCGATCCCACCTTGAGCCAATCGACTGGCTTGAGGGAGGACTCGGCGTAGCCACGCCCCTACCTTTCGGCCGCCATCCGGCAGCCCAATCCCTAGGACAGCACGCGGTGCTGCCCCTACCTCGAGTCATCGGCCATGCGCATTCCCAACCGCTATCCGCCAACCGCTTACCGCCTTTTCCTGACGATAACCCCATCTTGCCTCCCTTTATCTGACACCCAATATGACACCTATGCGCGCCCTGCTCCTGCTGCTGCTCACGGCCACCCTTTCCGCCGCCGGCCTGAAGGTCGGCGATCCCGCCCCGGCGACGCGTCCCGCGACGATGCTGCAAGGCGAGGCGGTGAAGGAGTTCAAGAAGGGCGAGGTCTATGTCTTCGAATGCTGGGCGAGCTGGTGCGGTCCTTGCATCGCCGCGATTCCGCACCTCAACGAGCTGCATCGCAAGATGGGCAAGAAGGGCGTCGTGATCACCGGCGTCAACGTCTGGGAAAGCGAACGCGATGCGGCCTCCGCGCAGCGCGCCAAGGATTTCCTCAAGGCCCAGGGCGACAAGATGTCCTATCGCGTGGCGCTCGGCGGCAAGGCCTTCATCAAGGACTGGCTTGAGGCCGCCGAAGTGAACGGCATCCCGCACGCCTTCGTGGTCGCCGACGGCAAGATCGCCTGGACCGGACACCCGGCCCAGCTGACGACCGAGATGCTCGGCGACATCCTCACCGGCACGCCTCTCGCCGCCGCCGCGCCCATCGCCGACAAGATCCCGCAGCGTCGCCTGGGCAAGCCCGCCGTCCCGGCCGGCACCGCGCCGAACGATCCGGAGATGGCCGCCGCGCAGGCGAAGCTCGACGCGCTCTCCGAAGCGATGCGCGCCCGGGACTGGGACGCCGCCGAAAAAGCCCTGCCCGCCGCCGCCGGCGTGCTGCCCAAGCAGGAGGGCCAGGAACTCCGCGACTCCATCGAAGCCCAGATCGGCCTCGCCCGCGGCGACCCCACGAAATTCTACGCGCAGCTGCAGAAGACAGCGGAGGAGGAGTTCGACGACCCTGAGGCGATGAACGAGATCGCCTGGCGCCTGCTCACGATGAAGATGTTCGCGAAGAAGCCGAACCTGGAGCTCGCGGAGAAGTGCGCGGTGCAGGCGGTGAAGCTCACGAAGGAAGAACATGCGGACAAGCTCGACACGCTCGCCCGCCTCCGCTGGCTCCAAGGCAAGAAGGAGGAAGCCATCCGCCTGCAGATCAAGTCCGTCGACAAGGCCGAAGCCGGCCAGATGAAGGAAGCCCTGCAGAAGACCCTCGATTCGATGCTCAAGGGCATCCTGCCGCCGGCCGAGGACGAAGAAGACCTCCCTCGCTGAGGGCTGTCTCTTTCGGGCGAATCACTGTCCGTTGCCACCCCCTCGCTCCTTCGGTCTTCCCGATACTCCATACTCAATACTCCATACTCTCGCATGTTAGACCGCCGCGACTTCCTGAAACTCTCCGCGCTCGCCTCGCTCGGCGGGCTCGTCGGCTGCGCCGCCGCCCCGCAAGGCGCCCGTGTCCGCGCGATCACGCGCGGCCCGAAGTTCCACTGGCGCGGCTACTACGATAAGCTCCTGTTCTCCGCCGACGACCGCTTCGTGCTGGCGAACGAGGTGGATTTCGAAGGCCGCTCCCCGACGAAGGGCGACTCGATCCGCGTCGGGATGGTCGACACGCAGGACGGCGATCGATGGATCGACCTCGGCGGCTCCAACGCTTGGAACTGGCAGCAGGGCTGCATGCTCCAGTGGGTCCCTGGTTCGGACCGCCACGTGGCCTGGAACGACCGCGAGGACGGCCGGTTCGTGACGCGCGTCCTCGATGTGAAGTCCAACCGCACCCGCACCCTGCCCCATCCGTTCTACACCTTCAGCCCGGACGGCAAGACGGCCTTCGCCCCCGACTTCGCCCGCCTCGACGTCACGCGTCCCGGCTACGGTTACGCCACGGGCGCCGAACGGGACATCTGGAAACTCAAGCCGGCCCCGGACGACACGGGCATCTGGCGCATGGACATGGCCACGGGCCGACGGGACATGCTCTTCACCCTCGCCGACGCCGCGAAGATCCCGTTCACCGGCCCGGCTCCCAAGGCCTTCCGCGCCGGCTCGGTCCACTGGTTCAACCACCTGCTCTGCAACACCGACGGGACGCGTCTCTTTTTCCTGCACCGCTGGCGCAATCCCGGCGACAAGGGCGGCTTCCACACCCGCGCGCTGACGATGAGCGTCGACGGCGGCAAGGTCCACGTGATGGACCCCAACGGCGGCACGTCGCACTTCGTCTGGCGCGACCCGCAGCACATCTTCGCCTGGGCCTGGCACCCCTCGCACGGCGAACGTTTCTACCTCTACAAGGACCTGAGCGACGAGGTCACGGTCGTAGGCAAGGACGCCATGCCGGCCAACGGCCACAACACCTACCTGCCGAACACCAACAACGAGTGGGTGCTCAACGACACCTACCCGCAGGGTCCGCAGAAGCTGCAACGTCCGTATATCTACCACATCCCGACCAACCGTCGGATCGAGGTGGGCGCCTTCCCGACCATCGCCGACATCAACGGCAAGGAATGGCGCTGCGACACGCATCCTTCCGCCAGCCGCAGCGGCCGCCAGTTCTGCTTCGACTCCGCCCACGCCGGCGGCCGTCAGGTCTACGTGGCCGACATCTCCGGCCTGCTGGGCTGAGCCGCCACGGGACCGTCACTCAATCGCGCTTCCCATCCGCGGAGGGGGTCTGCATAGTCTCCTCCGATGGCCACCCGCAGCGTCCTCGAGCGATCCCGCTCCGCCCTCCACCTCCGCCTCCTGGCCGCCCAGCGCCGCCTGGTGGCGAAACAGCAGAGCGCGGTCATCGTGCTCGGCGGAAACGATCGCCTGGCCGCCTCCGAGCTCGCCAATCAGCTGACCGAGTGGTTCGACGCCCGTACGGTGCGCGTCTGCGCGCCGGACGCGACCTCGGCCGCCGGACGTCCCTTCCTCTGGCCTTATTGGCAAGATGTCCCCGCCAAGGGACGCATCACGATCGTCGTCGGCGACTGGCTCACCCGCACGGCGGTCGAAGCCGCGCATGACGAACTCAACGGCGAACGTCTCCGCTCTCGCCTGAAATCCATCCGCACGTTCGAGGAGATGCTCGCGGCCGACGGGACTTCCGTCGTGAAGGTCTGGCTCGAGACTCCCGACAAGTCGCTGCGCAAACGCCTCCGCGAGGCCGAGGATACCGACGCCGAAGGCTGGGTCGTCACCGAAGAGGACCTGTTGCTCGCGAAAAAGAGCAGCCTCGCTCTCGCCCGAAATCTCCGCACCCAAGGCAGCGGCAAGAACCTCCCCTGGAAGGTCGTCATCGGCGGAGCCGAGACGAAGCTGCGTGATCTCCACGCCGGCCTGGCCATCGCCGCCCAGCTCAACCAAGCCTCGCGTCGTCGCGCCGCCGCCAAGGCCAAGAAGCCGGGCTCGCGTCCGCGCGGCCTGCTCGAAAGCGCCGCCCCCCACCCGACCCTCGACAAGAAAGGATACAGCCAGCAGATGGCCAAGCTCCAGGTCCGCCTCGGCCGCCTGACGCGCCGCGCCCATGAACAGGGCGTCTCGACGGTGGTCGTGCTCGAAGGCCCTGACGCCGCCGGCAAGGGGGGCGCGATCCGCCGCCTCTGCGGCATGCTCGACGCTTCGCACTACCAGGTCTTCCCCACGCCGGCACCGACGCCCGAGGAAAAGGCCCGTCATTACCTCTGGCGCTTCTGGAACAAGGTCCCGGCGCCGGGCCGCCTCGCCGTCTTCGACCGCTCCTGGTTCGGCCGCGTGATGGTCGAGCGCGTGGAGGGCTTCGCGCAGGACGCCGAGTGGGCCCGCGCCTACGCTGAGATCAACGATTTCGAGGCCCGCCTGGCCGAAGCCGGCATGGTGGTGCTCAAGGTCTGGATCAACATCTCGAAGGAAGAGCAGCTGCGCCGCTTCAAGGCCCGCGAAGACTCCCCGCACAAGCGTCACAAGATGACGGCGGAAGACTACCGCAACCGCAAGAAGTGGGACGCCAACCTGCGCGCGGCCGAGGACATGATCTCCCGCACCGACACGCCGCACGCCCCGTGGGTGGTGGTCTCGGCCGACGACAAGCGCTTCGCGCGCGTGGCCACGCTCAAGGCCGTGTGCCGCGCGTTGTCCGACCGTCTCGACTGAGCCACTCGCCGAGCCAACGGCGATGCGGCCCGCTGAGCGCCGCTCCGTCGAGCTCCGTCTTGTCCACCCATTCGAGTTCGACGTCCTTCGCCCACTTGCGCAGGTCCGCGACCTTGGGCGCCACGGCGAAAAGCTTCTCCTCATAGGTGACCGTGCCGATCGTCCGACGACGCACGAGCGCGGGCTCCCCGTCGGGCTCGAGCCCGAGCGACGACAGGACAGGGATCTCCGCCATGCCGGCGAGACGCTTGGCCGCCGGCGGATTGCGACGAAGGAGGATCTTGTCGTCGCGCAGGACGAGCGCCCGGTCGACGGCGGCTGCCTTGCGCTCCTTGGAGACGAAACGCGGCAAGGTGGCGGCGTCGCCCTGAGCCTTGGCGTCGCACCAAGCGGCCAGAGGACAGCGGCCGCAGTCCGGGACGCCCTTGCGGCAGACGGTCGCGCCCAGCTCCATCATCGCCTGGTTGAAGTCGCCGGGGTTCTTCGGGTCGACGAGCTCGTCGGCGCGTTCGGTGAAAAGTTTGGCCGCCGAGGAGGCGTCGCGCAGCTTGGCGCGCACGCCATCGAGCCGGGCGAGCACGCGGACGACGTTGCCATCCACGACCGCGACGGGTTCGGCGAAGGCGATGCTGGCGATCGCGGCGGCGGTGTAAGGGCCGACGCCTTTGAACTCACGCCACTCGGCAGCGGTGCGCGGCGGACGCGGCAAGGCCGCGACCTGACGGGCCAGGGCGAGCAGGTTGCGGGCGCGGGAGTAATAACCGAGCCCGGCCCACATGGCCATGACCTCGGCCTCCTCCGCGCGGGCGAGCTGCGGGAAGTCCGGCCACCTGGCCGTCCAGCGTTCGAAATACGGGATGACGGTCGCGATCTGGGTCTGCTGGCACATCAGCTCCGAGACCACGGTCCGGTAGGCCGAGACTTCCTCCCGCCACGGCATGGGCCGGCGATGACGGGCGAACCAGGCCAGCAACGCCTTCCGCAACGCGGGAACGCGGTCAGGACGGCTGCTCTGGGCGGAAGGCATGGATGGGGCTGGATTCGGAGGCCAACTCAGGTAGACCTTGGGACTCATGGCACGAAAGGCAAAGCAGGACTCCGACGACGAGCCGAAGAAAGTGGCGATGCACACGCTGAAGCTCGACGCGGCCCAGGCCGCGAAGCTCCGCGCCATCCTGGTCGCCAAGGGCTGGGTGTCCTTCCCCGTCGACCACTCGGCCTTCGCCTTCAAGGGCGAGAACCTGAACATCGTCCATTATAAGTCCGGCAAGTGCGTCATCTCCGGCAAGGGCACCGAGGACTTCGTGAAGTTCACCCTCGAACCCGACGTGACGGGCCAGGCGGTCCTCGGCTACGAGGCCGAGAACAACCCGGAGTGGTTCGAAGAACACGCCGGTCTCGACGAGTCCGGCAAGGGCGACCTCTTCGGCCCGGTGGTCTCGGCCTGCGTCATCGCCACGGGCGAGATGACCCGCGAGTGGATCGAACTCGGCATCAAGGACTCGAAGAAGCTCACCGACACGAAGATCGCCGAGCTCGACCGCGTCATCCGCTCCACGCCCGGCGTGGCGGTGAAGACGACGTTCATGCGGATGGCGAAATACAACGAGCTGCACTCCCGCTTCGGGAAGAACCTCAACCGCCTGCTGGGCTGGATGCACGCGACCTCGTGCGAGGAAGCCCTCAAGGATTTCGAACTGAAGCACCAGCGCCGCCCGAAGTGGGGCCTGCTCGACCAGTTCTCCGAAGAGCCGCTCGTGCAGAAGGAACTCGCCCGCAAGGGCGTCGAGTTCGACCTCCGCATGCGCACCAAGGCCGAATCCGATCCGGTCGTCGCGGCCGCCTCCATCGTCGCCCGCGCGGCCTTCGTCCGCGAGCTCGACCGCCTTTCCCAGGACGGCGGCGTCGAGCTGCCCAAGGGCTCCGGCTCCGAAGCGAAGAACGCCGGCATCGAACTCGTCGGACGCCTCGGTCCGGCGATCCTGGTCAACTTCGCGAAGCTCCACTTCAAGACGGCCTACGAGGTCCGCGGCCTCGAGCCGCCGGAATCCAAGCCGTTCGTCCGCCGCAAGAAAGCGGAATAACCCGTGGCCTCGCTGGCGTCATTCGACCGCAAGAAGGGCGCCGACCGCCCCGGCATCGCGGGCGTCGACGAAGCCGGCCGCGGTTCGCTCTGCGGACCGGTGGTCGCGGCCGCGGTCCTGCTCGATGCAGGCTTCTACGGCGAGCCGGCCTGGCTGCGTAAGCTGTCCGGCGCGAACGACTCGAAGAAGCTGACGGCGGAAAAGCGCGCCGAACTCCGCGAGGTGATCGCGAAGATGGAGAGCGAGGGCAAGCTGCGCACCGCCTGGGCCTCCGGCTCGGTCCTCGAGATCTCGGCCCATAACATCCTCGGCGCCACGCGACTCGCGATGGCCCGCTGCATCGCCAAGCTGGCCGTAGGGCCGATGGCCCCGCTCTTCGCCGCCGCCGGCACGGAAGGGGAACTCTTCGGCCGGACCGACGCGCGTACGTTCCTGGTGCTCGTCGACGGCCTGCCGCTGCGTCCCTTCGCCTGGGCGCACGAGTCGGTCAAAGGCGGCGACGGCAAGAGCCTCGCCATCGCCTTGGCCTCGATCGTGGCGAAGGTCGAACGCGACCGGATGCTCGTCGAGATGGACGCCCGTTACCCCCAATACGGCTTCGCCACCCACAAAGGTTACGGCACGCCGGAACATGTCGAAGCCCTGCGCGCCCACGGCCCCTGCCCTGAGCACCGAGAACTCTTCGTCCGCACCATCCTCGCCGGCGATCCTCCCCCCGCCGAATCGACGGACGGAGAGTTTAGTTTTGAATAGAGGCAAAGGTGGTGGCGGTTGGCGGTTAGTGCTCCTCTTCGGTCACTTACCCCTGCCTCTTCTTCGATTCAGTCATCGATTCGGTCCTCTGTCATCGATTCAGCCATCTATCGTTCAATTCAGCCCTCCATTCAGCCCTCTGTCCTCTACTCAGCCCTCTACTTGCTTCCGCTATCCGCCCACATCTGCTGCGTCACCTTGAGCAGGACGTATCCGCTGACGACGGTGACGGCGGTGAGGATCCAGGCCATGGTCAGACGCTCGGGATCGCCCGAGGCGTAGAGGAAGTTGCCGATGGCGAAGAGCGAGCCCCAGATGAGCGCACAACCGGCGATCCATCCCACGAAGGCGGAGCCCACGCGGTTCTCTTGGGCGATCTCGACGTCGGTCACGCCGGCTTCGGCGCGGATGTCCGTCCAACCCGGACCGGCGGGCTTCACCTTCTGACAGAAAGAAATCAGGGTCGCGCGGTCCGTCTGCGGGCCGACGTAAGCGGTGATGAGCCAGGCGACGGTCGTGAGGCCGACCTGCCAGAGGGTCGTGGTGGCGAAATCAGCCTGCGGCAGGGCCATCGGGACGCCCACGGCGGTCACGAGCGACATCACCATGGCGACGACTTCGCACCAAGCGGAGACGCGCCACCAGAACCAGCGGGCGATGTAGAGGAGGCCCGTGCCGGCCCCGATCGAAAGCAGGACCTGGAAGGCCGCCTGCGCGGAGGTCATGTACAGGCTGAGCACGGCCGCGACGACGTAGAGCAGGACGGTCGAGAGCCGGCCGACGTTCACGTAGTGGGACTCGGAGGCGTCCGCTTTCACGAAACGACGGTAGAAGTCATGCACGAGATACGACGAGCCCCAGTTGAGGTGCGTCAGGATCGTGGAGGAGTTCGCCGCGATGAGGCCGCCGATCATCAGGCCGACGAAACCGACCGGCAGGAACATGAGCATGGCCGGGAAGGCGGAGTCATGTCCGATGAGCTTGGGGTCGGCGTTCGGGAAGGCCTTGGTGATGGCCGCGAGGTCGGGATAGACGATGATCGAGCACAGCGCGGTGATGATCCACGGCCACGGACGCAGCACGTAGTGGGCGATGTTGAAGAAGAGCGTGCCGCCGAGGGAGTCCTTCTCGGACTTCGAAGCCAGCATGCGCTGGGCGATATACGAACCGCCGCCGGGCTCGGAGCCGGGGTACCAGTTGGCCCACCAGCTGATGGCGATCGGCAGGATGAAGATCATCAGCGCCAGTTCCGGCATCGTGAAGTTGGGAAGCATGTCCAGGATCGGCTGACCCTTGCCGTCCGACACCGAAATCACCGGTACGCCGTCGGTGGTGACCACCTGCTGGGTCGAGAGCTTGGACACCAGCGCCTTCAGGCCGGCCCAGCCGCCCGCGCCCTTGCCGACGAGGCGTTCGCCGACCTCGACGAGCGAGAACCAGGCGGCCGCGAACACGGCGGTCATCTTGATGAAGAACTGCACCATATCGATGACCAGCACGCCCCAGAGTCCGGAGTGGGCGGCGAAGACGACGTTCAGGATGCCGCAGACGACGATGGTCTGCCAGGCCGGCATGCCGAAGAGGATGTTGGCGATCTTGCACGCGGCGAGGGTCACCATGCCCATGATGAAGCAGTTGAAGAAGAGGCCGAGGTAGACGGCGCGGAAACCGCGCACGACCGAGGCGGCGGTGCCGGAATAGCGGTGCTCGTAGAACTCGAGGTCGGTCATCACGCCGGATCGGCGCCACAGGCGGGCGAAGAAGAACACGGTGGCCACGCCGGTGAGCACGAAGGCCCACCACTGCCAGTTGCCGGCGACGCCGTATTTGCGGACCTGCTCGGTGACCCAGTTCGGGGTGTCGGACGAGAACGTGGTCGCCACCATCGACAGGCCGGCGAGCCACCACGGCACCGAGCGGCCGGAGGCGAAGAACTCGGCGGTGCTGCCGCTCGAGCGCTTGGCGAGGAAGAGCGCGGGGACGAAGCAGATCAGGATCGAAACAGCGACGATGACCCAATCAATCCAGGTGATATTCATGGCGGGGCGCGGGGTTGGGATGTTTCTCCCTCACCCTGCCCCATGTGGCAACCGCGTTCCCCTCGCTGATATGACCACTTCGGAGCATTAGGGCAATCAGGTCGAAGCGGTTGGCGGTAAGCGGTAAGAAAATGCGCCTCTCCGCCAATCATCCGGCCCCCTTTTGAGCTGAACCTTCCCGCCACCAGTATCGATGAATTTGCCTCTGTCGCGCTCCCAACCGCCAACCGCTTACCGCCACCACCTGACATAAACAAAAAGGGCGCCGATCGGCGCCCTTCTCACTTCACTTGGCTCTGGCCCAAGCCCTGGCCCTGGCCCTGCTCCAGCTTACTTCGCGGCCGGGATCTCGTTCAGCGTATACCAACCTTCGCTGTGCCAGAGCGCATCGCCGGACTTGGCCTTGATGTCGCCGAGCACGAGGTGATGGATGTGGCCGCGGACGAGTCCGTCGACGACGAGGCGCACCTTGAGTCCGTCGGCGGAGACGGTGGCGGACTTCACGGTCGGGGTGGTCTGGTCGACCTCGGGGCTGCCGTAGCTCGACTGATAGATATAGGTGAAGGTATCCATCGCGTAGTTCTTCACGTCGGCGGCCGCGGCGGCGTCCACCGGCTGGGTGAAGGTGACTTCGAAGCCATCGGCGCGGGCGGAGATGTCATGCATCTCGAAGGGCGCCTTGCCCTTGAAGCGCACGCGCTCGAAGGTGAAGGTCTTCGAACCGCGCGAACCCCAGCCACGGTTGGATCCGCCGATGAAGAGCGTGCCGTCTTCCTGGTCCATGCGGACCGGGATCAGGCCGGCCTCGAAGCCGCCGAGGAAATGGAACACGGCGCCCTGGTAGAGGCCGTTGACCTGCTCGAGGTTGACGCGCTGGACCTGCGAAGCGGTCTGCTCGCCGACGAGCATCTGGCCTTCCCACGGGCCGAACTTGCCCTTGGTCATGTCGCAGGAGACGCCGGAAGGCGAGTTGCCGACCTTGCCGTGAGGGAAGACGACGGCCGGAGGCACGAACTCGGGGAACTTGAGACGCTCGGCGAGGATGCGCGAGCCGCTGGTCGGCTCGGGCGGCGCGGGGAAGTTCAGGAGAGCGGCCGACTTATTGCCGGTGGGGTTACCCTGGAACGATCCGGGGCGGAGCCACTTGAGCGAAGAGGAACCGTTCCACACGCCCTGGTTGTCGGTGTAGAAGAAGTCGCCCTTGTCGTTGTGACCGATGCCGCCCGGGGAGCGGATGCCGGAAGCGACGGGGATGAACTTGCCTTCGGGCGTGATCTTCGCCGCCCAACCGCGCCACGGAGCGTGAGCGTGGAAGGAGCCGGTCAGGCAGAGGACCATCCAGACGTCGCCGTTCTTGTCAGGATCCGAACCGAAGGCGTATTCATGGTAATCACCGCTGATGCCCCACTTGGAGCAGATCGTGTCGAAGCTGTCGGCGCGGCCGTCGCCGTCCTTGTCCGTCATGCGGGTGTGCTCCGGACGCTGGGTGGCGAAGAGCGAGCCGTCCTTCCAAAACATGCCGAGAGGCTCGTGCAGGTTGGAGGCGAACTTGGTCCACTTGACCTTGGAGACGTCGGCTTCGTAGGCGCCTTCGGCGACCCAGACGTCGCCGCGGCGGGTGCCGATGGCGACCTTCTTGCCCGGGAGGAGCGCGATCGAGGAGACCTCGCAGACCTCGCCGGCGGGCGTGGGGATCTCGACGCGTTCGTAGAACTCAGGCTGGCGGGATTCGGCGGCGCGGACCGCATCGACGGTCGCGAGCTTGCCGGAGTTCGGCGCCTTGGCCGGAGCGGCGGAGGCGGTGGCGGCGAGGCCGGCGACCGCGAGGAGGAGGGAGAGCTGCTTCATGTTAAGGATTTCCGGTGAGGATTAGCGGAAGGAGTAACCCAGCACGGCGGTCTCGCCGGGCTTCAGCGTTAGCGTGAGGGTCTTGGCGGCGGCGTCGGCCTGGAGAGC
This sequence comes from Verrucomicrobiota bacterium, assembly GCA_041180005.1. Taxonomy (GTDB): domain Bacteria; phylum Verrucomicrobiota; class Verrucomicrobiia; order Opitutales; family UBA953; genus UBA953. Next base: position 236,823 of record JBEGSF010000001.1, read on the forward strand.
CGGACCGGAGACCGAGCGGACGAGCAGTCCGCCGGCGAGTTCGTAGGCGCCGTCGGCCGGACCAGTGACGGCGAGGTCGCGGGCGAGCGTGACGACGAGCGGCTTTTCGCCGTTCGCCTTCAGGGTGCGCGACAGCGAGGGCTTCGCGCCGGCGACGGGAGCCCAGGCATCGCTGAGCGCCACGCCTTCGCCGGCGGAGCGGAAGGTCGGGTTGCCGGCCTTGTCGAGGTCGTAGCCCTTGAACTCGGCGGCGAGGCTGACCGGCGAGAACTTCCATTCCTTCTCATCCTTCGCGCGGTCGAAGCGGACGACGGCGCCGGCGGCGCCGGCGAGGGCGACGGCCTGGCCGTCGGAAAGCTTGATGACGTTCGTGCCGGCGGGCGGCTCGTTGCCGGCGCCACGGTCGGTCCAATGGTGACCGCCATCCATGAACTTGCCGGTCCAGATGAGCTCGGCGGCGAGGTTGTCGGCGCTGTAAGCGATGTTGAGGCCGTTCGGGAAACCGATGCCGATCGCGCGCGGCGTGGTCTTGTCGATGAAGTTGCGGTAGATCGCGGCGACGCCGTCCTTGGCCTCGATCGGGATGAACACCTTCTCCTTCACGGCCTTGGCCTTGGTCTTGGAGAGCCACTGGATGTCCTTGTCCTTCGGTCCCTTGTAGCCGAGGACGACGACCTCCTGGCCGGCGAACTCGACGTATTCGACGCGGATCGGGGTGAGGCCCTTCTTCAGGATGACGGGGACTTCCTTGCGGCGCCCGCCGACGGGACCGATGCCCTTGATCTCGGCGATGCGTTCGCCGCCGACGTAGAGGGCGCCGAAGTCATCGCAGTCGAAGGTGAAGTTGTATTTGCCGTCGACCGGGGCGTCGAACTGGGCGGTCCAGACCATCGCGAAGGCGTCCTTCTGGCCGGACTGGGCGACGTCGATCACGCCGGCATTGAAGTCTTCCATCAGCGCGGGCTTGAGCGTCGAGAAATCAGGCAAGGTCTTCCACTCGCCTTTATACATCGTGCCCACGAGATTCTTCAGCGCGGTCTTGGCGGGCGGGAACGGATGAGCCTTGAGCAGCTCTTCGGCGGTCCAAGGGGTCGTGCGCTTCGCGGTCGCGGCGCGGACGGACTTCACTTCGTCGACGGACACCGGGCCGGCGCCGTTGGCGAAGGTCTTGCGGACGTAGGTCAGCACGGCGGCGATCTTCTCATCGCTGAGCACGGCGCCCTGGGGCGGCATGTCGATGGCGTAGGACTTGCCGGCGACTTCGACCGGACCGCTCAGGCCGTTGAGCACGATCTTGATGGAACGGGCCGGTGCGCCCTTGGGCCATTCGCTGCCCACGAGGGGAGGCAGGCCGTTGAGTCCCTTGCCATCGGGGCCGTGGCAGGCTCCGCAGAGGGTGTTATAGATCTGGGCGCCGTCTTCGGCGGCCGTCGCGAAGACGGAAGCGGCCAGAAGGGCGAGAAGCGACGAGGTGCGCATAAGGGGTATGAGCCGAGGAAGTTTAATCCCGAGACCCTCGCAAATCAAAAGGGCTGAGAAACCGGGCCATGGTATGATTACGACGAGGATATAATTTCAGGTCCCTGGTCTCGGCCATCGGGTATCTGGTTCAGGTATTCAGGTACGGGCACAGGTCCCGGGCCTGAACCCGTACCCGCACCCTTCCTACAACCGAGACCTGAGACCCGAGATAAATTCCCAACCGCCAACCGCTTACCGCCAACCGCCATCACCTACCCTCTCAGCGCGCGCGGTAAAGACCCTGCGGATCGTAGAGCCACCAGGCGTCGAACGGATTGGCGAGGGCCGGGAGTTCGAAATACGGACGGCCCTTGTCGTCGACGCGGGAGACTACGCCGGAGACCTCGGTGCGGGTCGGCGGCTGAGGCGAAGGCATGGCGGTCGGCGCGACCGGCACGGGCAGCAGATCAAGGACGGCGGTTTCTTCGATGCGCTCGACGACGTTGTCGACCCACTTGAGCTCCTTGGCCTTGTCGCCGAAGGCCTGCCAGTCGCCGGTGGAATCGTTGGCGTACATCTGCTTCACGAACTCCTCGAGGGAGATCCCCATCTTCTTGGCCACCGGGGTGGCGAGGCGGTCGAACCACTGGTTGGTGAAGTCGATCTGCTCCTTGAGCACGGTCATGTTGCCGCGCACGACGTTCGAAGCCTGGTGATGCAGCAGGATGGTGTTCGGGTAGCAGTAGGAGCGCTCGGCCAGCGTGCAGATAACGGCGGTCATCGAGGCGGCGAAGCCCTTCACGACGACGTGCACCGGAGCCTTGGAGGCGGCCATGGCCTTCTGGATCTGGTAGCCGGCGGCGACGGAGCCACCCGGGGAGTTGTCGACGACGATGAAGATCGGAAACTCCGAGGACTGGTTGTTATAGAACGCGATGCGCGTGCAGACGTAGTCGGCCAGCTGCTCGGTCACGGCGCCGTTGAAGGCGATGCGACGGTCGCTGATGTAGAGCACGCCGTCGACGAGCGGGTCCTTGAGATACTTCGGCTTGGCCTTGCTGGCGATCTTGCGGGCCTCGTCTTCCTTCTGGAAGCGCTGGATCTCGTTGGAGAGACGGGCGACGGTGTTGGCGGCCTCGAGCTGGAGCTGCTTGGCTTCGGCTTCGAGCTCGCGGATCTTGTTCGCGCGTTCGGCGAGACGGGCGGTCGAACGGGCGGACTCAAGCGCGGCCTGGCGCTCGAGCTTGGCGCGCTCGTCTTCGAGCGCGGCGGCCTCGGCGGAGGCCTTCGCGAGACGGAGCGAACGCTCGGCGGTCAGGCGAGCGACCTCGGCCTGCAGCGGGGCGAGTTCTTCGGCGCGCTTGGCTTCGGCGAGGGCGAGCTCGGCGTCGATGCGCGACTTCTCGAGGCGCATGCGCTCGGCTTCCTTCATCGCGGCCTTCTGCTGCGGGGTGAATTCTTCACGAGGGGCGGCGGCGGGCGCAACCGGAGCCGACGGAGCGGCCGGGGCGGCCTGCTGGGCGAGGGCGTTCGCGGCCGCGAAGACGGCGAGCGCGAGGACGCGGAGGGAGGTGCGGAGATGCATGGGAGTTTTGTGTTTTGAAATCAGCGGAGGACGAATTCGACGGTGGGGTCATACATCCACCAGATGTCGCAGGGGCCGAGCGGAGGCAGGGCCTGGCGGGCGCGGCCGTCCTGGGTCTTGCCGGCGTTGAAGCCGTCGGGATTGGGCTCGGCGACCACGGGCGGGACGGCGCCGGCGACGGTCAGGGAATCTTCGGACATGCGCTCCACGACGTCGGTCACCCACTTGCGGCGGCCGGCCTCGTCGCCGAGGATCTTCCAGTCGCCGGTGGAGGTGCCCTTATACATCTGGGCGACGAAGTCGTCGACGGTCGTGCCGATGCGGGCGGCGACCTTCACGAAGATGCGCTCGCACCAGACCTTGCTCCACTTGAGCTGTTCCTTGAGCTGGGTGACGTTGCCGCTGAGGCCGACGGAGGCCTGGTGGTGCAGTACGATGGTGTTCGGATAGACGAACGAGCGCTTGGCGAGGGTGGTGACGATCGCGGCCATCGAGGCGGCGTAACCCTTCACGACGACGTAAACGGGCGCCTTGGAGGTCTCCATGGCCTGCAGCATCATGTAACCCGACATCACGGAGCCGCCCGGGGAGCGGTCGATGACGATGAAGATCGGGGCTTCGCTATCGAGGGCGTTGTAGAAGGCGATGCGGCCGCAGACGAACTGGGCAAGCTTGTCGTCGACGCGGCCGTTGAACGGGATGCGGCGGTCGGAGATGTGCAGCACGCCGTCGATGAGCGGGTCCTTTGGGTAGGAGATCTTCGCGCCGCTGGCGATCTCGGCGGCCTTCTGCTCGAGGCGAGCGATGGTGGCCACGGACGAGACCTTGGCGTATTCGACGGAAACTTCGGCGGCGGCGAGACGGGCCTGCACCTCAAGTTCGGCGCGGGCGCGATCCTTGTCGGCCGAAGCGACGGCGGCTTGGGCGGCGGCGAGGGCGGCCTCGAGCTTGAGCTTGTTCTGCTCGGCTTCGACCGGCGCGGCGGCGGCCTCGGCGCGGGCGGCGCGGAGGGCGGCTTCGGCTTCGAGCTTACGCAGCTCGAGGGTCTGGGTCAGCGCGGCGAGCTTGCGCTGCGAAGAAGCCAGCTCGAGACGGGCGCGGATGAGATCGGTCTCGATCTCGGCCTTGATGACCTCGGGGGTCTTGCGGACGGGGCCGGACTGGCCCATAGCGAGCGCGGCGAGAAGGAGAAGGACGTAAGCCAGGCGCGACATGGGGGTATGGACTGTTTTGACAGATATATGGTTCCCTTGAAGTCCATTTTTGGCAAATCTGCCCGCATGGATTTCGACGCCCCCATCACCCTCTTCAACCGCCACACCGGCCGCACGGAGACCGAGCAGGTCTACGGCGAGAAGTGGCTGCAGCGCATCTACGGCAACCCCCTCGGCAAGCTGACCCTCCATACCGTCGTCAAACGGGCCCTTTTCTCGAAGCTCTACGGCTGGGCCATGGATCGCCCGAGCAGCGCGCGCCGTGTCGAACCCTTCGTGAAGGCCTTCGGCCTAGACCCGGCCGAGTTCGCGGACCCGGACCTGAAGTCGTACCGCACCTTCAACGACTTCTTCTACCGTAAGCTCAAGGCCTCCGCCCGGCCCGTCGATGCGCGTGCCGAGATGGCCGTGCTGCCGGCGGATGGACGTCACCTCGGCTTCCCGGACGCCTCCCGCGTCAAGGGCATCTTCGCCAAGGGCCAGACCTTCGACATCCCCGCTCTCGTCGCCGACCGCGCGCTCGGCGAACGCTACGCCCGCGGTACCGTCGTGTGTTCACGCCTCTGCCCCGTCGATTATCACCGCTTCCACTTCCCGGTCGCCGGCGTGCCCGGCGAACCCGTGCTCGCCAAGGGACAGCTCTACTCCGTCAACCCGATCGCCCTGCGCCGCAGCGCCGCGTATCTCTGGCAGAACAAGCGCCAGCGCGTGACGATCGACGCCGGCCCCTTCGGACTCGTCACCATGGTCTCCGTCGGCGCCACCAACGTCGGCACCATCATCGAGACCTATAAGCCCGGCCAGGCCGTCGCGAAGGGCGAGGAGAAAGGCTACTTCCGTTTTGGCGGATCGTTCGTCGCCACGATCTTCGAACCCGGACGGATCAAGCTCGAAGACGACCTCATCCACGCCGGCGAGACCGCCGTGGAAGTCTACGCCAAGGTCGGTTCGCCCCTTGGCCGCTTAGCGTAAGCGCTTGCCTCCGCCGTCCGACGCGCAAACCTCATCTCACAGGTTTCGCTCGGGTGGTGGAATGGCAGACACACCAGATTTAGGTTCTGGCGCCGCAAGGTGTGCGGGTTCGACCCCCGCCCCGAGCACCCTGTTCGCGAACGGGATACGTTCGCGAAAGATGAGAGATAGCCGAGAAATTGGCTCGTGGAAACCCCTTGGCTGACATGCGAAAGCAAAAAGCCGATGAAAGCGGGGCTATCAATTTTTCCTAAAATAATCCCCGATAGCTCTTAAAAATAAAACTCCCGGGCCGAAAAATATAAAAGACCAGAAATAGCACTGAAGCATAGGTTCTAGTATCCAGGAGTGATTCTTCTGGAAGAAATCAGCTCCATACAGCCTCTTTATGCCTCTTTCGCCGCTGAAAAGCCAAATTAAGCCGAGCAAAAGACCGAACGCACATAAGAGGAAAAATTCGGATTTGCCGGCCCAAATAAATCCATCAACGGCATGACTAAAAAGCGCCCCCACGCTGTCAGAAAAACTAAAAGAGCTCAGTCGTCGTTCTTCAAAAAAAGCCGTTCCATAAATGAAGCCACTGGCCAAAGGTATGCCGAATAAAGCTAAGAAAAAAGGGGCCGAGACAACCCAGCCTAACCTAACAAAGAATGTCTGCTCTGAAGGCAAACCCTCGGGAATCGGCATCGGGGGAGGAATTTCGGGGTCAGCAACCAATTCTGACAGCAGGCGCCAAGCCTTCATGCCTCTATACCAATAATGATCGGAATCTAAAAGGACACCCTCGCGCAAAAGCTTCAACGCCTCCTCTGCCGAATAAACTCCGATCTCCTTACCTTTCCGGGAGACTCTTATTTGAAGGGGCTCTTTCATGATGAGTGTACAACTACTTAACACTAATTCTTAATCAAACCCTTCCTATAGGATTCCATGTAGACTTGCTAGCCATCGCGCATAGCTTTCTTAAAATATGAATGACGAGATATCCGGGCCTTCGTTTTTTGCGCGCCTAGAAACGGCGACTATGTACTTCGCCAACGCTTGGGCTCTGTTTTTCTTCGCGACTCTATGCTACAGGCTTTATTCTGATCAGACCATCCCTGCTAATAGCGACATACTAATACTTAACGTAAGCGTGCCGTTGGGATGCTTCATGCTAATTAAGACCATTTACTACTTAGTAAACGGAGAGACGCTGGATACCGATTTACAAGATCGTCACGACACAAATATCGGGTGGCGGTGGTGCTTATGGCTTTTTGCTGGCAACTCAGCAGCCATAGTGTGTTTCACGATTAACCCAATTCTAACGGTTATCGCATATCTGGCGGTTGTGCTCATACTTTCGCATAAGCCATTTCCATGACGAGTGCGGCGTCGAACTCCAAAAACAGTAGTCAGTATTCTCCATAGGCGGAATGGCGATTATCTGACCTCGGAATAAGGACAGCTACCCGCATTGTGTACCCTACGAGACAACTTCGCGTCCCTACCCAAGCATCTCACGTTTGCACCATTGCACAGGCCTTAGGCCGGTTTGCACCTTTGCACTAGGGCAGCACGCGGTGCTGCCCCTACCTCAATCCTTGCCCCTGCCCTGCCAATCCCTACCGTCAGCGTCATGTTCGCGTGGCTTCGTACCCTCTTCGCCCCGAAGTCGTCGGCCCCTGACCTGAGCCAGGCGCCGGATGAGCCGACGCCGTCGGAACGCGCCCCGTCCACCCGCCCGGCCAATCAGCAGGGCTGGATCGGGGTGGATCTGGACGGGACGTTGGCCGAAGCGACCGCCTGGCAGGGCATGGACCACATCGGTCCGCCCGTCCCGCTGATGATGCGCCGCGTCCGCCAGTGGCTCGACCGAGGCCTTCGCGTGAAGATCATGACGGCCCGCGCCGGCGATCCCGCGGGCGTCGCCGCCACGCAAGCCTGGCTCAAGGCCAACGGGCTCCCGGAGCTGGAAGTCACCGACAAGAAGGACTTCGGGATGATCGAACTCTGGGACGACCGGGCCATCCAAGTGGTCCAGAACCGGGGCATCTGCTTCCTCGGCACGTCGTATTTCGCCCGCCCCAAGGCCCCCATCCTGCCAGATGAGGTTGCGGAGCGGACCTTCATCCTCGTAGGTTCGGAACCGAAGACTCCTCCGCAGGGTCCGAAACACAGCGCATGAAAGCCTCCCTCAAGCTCGAGTATTCCCTCCGCGTCCTCTCGCAGCTCGCCCGACGCCACCGCGGCACAGCCGTCACGCGCATCGAGGAACTCGCCAAGCTGGAGGACATCCCGGCCAATTATCTCGTCCAGCTTCTCAACGAACTCCGCGAAGGCGGGCTCGTCGTCTCGAAGCGCGGCAAGACCGGCGGCTACCGCCTGGCGAAAGACGCCGAAGACATCACTTTGAAGCAGGTGCTCGCGGTCGTGGAGCCCGAGCTCGTAGAGACCAAGATCACCCTCAAGGGCGCTTCCGGACCTCAGGTCGCGGCGCTCTGGCGCGAAGTGTCGAAACGCTTCGATAAGTCGCTGTCCGGCTTCACCGTCGCCCAGCTCGCGCTCTCGGAATCCGGCACGGATTTCGAGATCTGAACGCGACGGCATAGCCGTCGCGAGGGGGCATGCTGGCACGGTGACACGTGGCCAAGGAGGAGAGTCATCTCGAGGTAGGGTCGGGACCGCGTCACGACCTAGATGCCTTAGGTAGGGCTGACCACCCTTGGGCAGCCGCGGTTGAGCGAGGGCGCTCGACCCTACCCGAGGCAGACTAGGTCGGCACGCGGTCCCGACCCCCACGTCGACACACCCTATGCACATCATAGCCCGGTTACTTGATCAATTCAGTCCTCCACTCAGCCCTCCATGCAGTCGTCAACCCAGCCCTCTTCTTATTGAGTCCACTCCATACTCGATACTCCAAACTCCATACTCTATTTAAACCTCCGTGGATCTCTTCTTCACCGCCGTCGCGGCGGTCATGCTCTACCTGCACAGCCTGCGGGACTTCGCCCGCGAGGTGACGAAGCTCGGCGGCGAACGCCTCCGCCGCGGACTGCGCAAGGCCACCGACAACCGTTTCCTCGGCGCGCTCACCGGCGCCGTCGGCGCGGCGCTCGTGCAATCCTCGTCGGTGGTGAACTTCGTCACGATGGGGCTGGCCGAACAGAAGGTCATGCCGATGCGCCAGGCCTGGACGATCATGATCGGCGCCAACATCGGCACGACCGTCACCGCCTGGCTGATCGCCTATAAGTTCACCGGCATCGGCCCGATCCTCGTGACCTTGGGCGGCCTGTGGTCGTTGATCGGCCCGCGAACCTGGCGTCCTTACGGACGTCCCGTGTTCCACTTCGGCCTCATCTTCCTGGCGCTCGGACTCATCAGCACGACGCTGCTGCCGCTGGCGCAGACGCCCGAAGTCCTCGCGTGGCGCGACACCCTCTCCACGCCCCTGCGCGCGCTGATCTTCGGCGCCGCGCTGACCATGCTCGTGCAGTCTTCCTCGGTGGTCGTCGGCCTGACCGTGCTCTCGGTCGCCGGCGGACTCCTCGACCCCGAGCTCTCCATCTGGGTGGTCGTCGGCGCCAACCTCGGCACGGGCTGGGTCGCGCTCATCACCGCCTCGACGCTCGGGCCCTTCGCCCGACGCCTCGCTCTCTTCAACGCTGGCCTCGACCTCGCAGGACTCACGCTGTTCGTGACCGTGCTCCAGTTCGCCATCCGCCCGTTGCTCGCGATGATCGACGAACCAGGCCTGCAGGTCGCATTCGTCCATTCCGCCTTCAATCTGTCCGCGGCGACGCTCGCGCTCCTCCTGCTTCCCTGGCTCTGGCGATACCTGGAGAGGTATGCGCCGAAGGATGGGGTAAGCGGTTAGCGGTTGGCGGATAGGTCGCCCGATCCAAAGGGGACGGAGGCAGATAGGTCAGCACGGAGTGCTCACCCTACCTAAATTACCTGGCTCTAACCCTAGCCCAAGCCCTAGCCCTTACTTGTCCTTCCCGACTTCCGCCCTGGCCTTGGCGAGGACGTCGGCGAGCTTCACCTCGGCACCGCCCTGACGCTTGCTCTCATCGGCGGCTTCCATGAACGCATAAAGCTCCAGCGTCTCCTCGGGGCTCACCGGCGCCTTGCCGGTGCGGAACATCTTCACGATCGCCTCGAGCAGGACTTCATAGCCGTCGAACTTCCCGATCGGGGCTTCGCCCTTCTCGCCGACCGCCTTGCCGCCGTAGGGTCCGCCCTTCGCCTTACGATCCGCTTCGCGGAAGATGCCCACGCGGCCATCACCCCAGTTGCCGGTGACTTGGATGAAACCTTCCGGGGTCTTGTCGCGCTTCACCGAGACGCAACCCGTGCCCATGACCGTGTAGAGGCTTTCGCAACCATGCACGCCATACCAGTAGAGGTCAGGATGATGCGGCTCGAGGCTGGCCGGGCTGGTCGCGTAGGCCGACTTCACCTTGCCGACCGAGCCTTGGGCGACGGCCTGCGTGCCCGCGGCGAAGCGGAGCGACGACGAGCAGAAATAGGTCACGCCGGCCTTACGCGCGGCCTCCTGGATGCGGATGACGTCGGCGAGCGAGCCCGCGATGGGCTTATCGATGAACACGGGCTTGCCGGCCTTCAGCACCGGCAGGAGCTGCTCCAGATGCACGCGGCCGTCGTTGGACTCCAGCAGCACGCAGTCGACCTGCGCGCACAGCTGCTCGATAGAACCCACGATCTCCACGCCCATGCCCTTTAGCTTATCGGTATACTCTGGTACGCGCGACGTGCTCTCCGGGATGTCCTTGCTGCCCTGCGCGTAGGCGTGCGTCACGCGGAAGCCCGCGAACTTCGGAGCGTCGGCCGGATTCTTCGGCCCCTTGTTGAAGACCGTCGTGAAGGCCACGACGTGCGAGGTGTCCAGGCCGATGATGCCGACCTTCTTCGGCGCCTCTTCGCCGAACAGCGACGTGACCAAGGCGAACGCGCAGGCGAACAGACGGACGAGACGGGGTGAGCTCATGCCTAAGGGGTAATTCCGGGCACCCCCGGTGACAAGCCCGCGAGCCCGCGGTTAATGCGAACCTTCGAGCAATTGCCAGACACGCCAGGCCATCAGCAGGGCGAGCGTCGTCCAGAGGACGCCGAGCACCCGATCGACCCCGCGGATCGTCACCGGGTCCTTCAGGCGCTGACGCAGGCGGTCGCCCACCAAGGCGTAGAAACTCATCACTCCGACCTCCGAGCCCAGCGTGCAAAGCAGGAACACCCCCGTCGTCGGCCACGCGAACGCATCCGTCGGCACGCCCGCGGCCTGGATGATGATCAGGAAGAACGGGATCGTCTTCGGATTCGAAAAGTTCACCCAGGCTCCGCGGAGGAAGAGCCGGCCCGCTCCGCCCTCGAGTCCGGCGGATTCCGGCAGGCTCGAGCGCGGTCGCACGAGATGCCCGACGCCGAGATACAGGAAGTAGGCCATGCCGGCGATCGCGACGAGGGTGAGCGCATACGGCACGTGGACGGCGAGCCAGTGCGTCCCATAGAGCGCGAGGAAGAGGTGCGGCGTCTCACCCGCGGCGAGGCCCAGCGTATGCCAGAAGGCGCGGCGCTGTCCGAAGCGGAGCGAGGTCTCGATCGTCGACAGCGCCGCCGGCCCGGGCGAGAGGCTCGCGGTCAGGCAGGAGGCGATGAGCAGGCCGACGTTCATCCCCGCTCAGCGCAGGGACTTCTTCCAGCGCGCGATCTCGCGGGCGACGGCCTTGGGGCCGGGCATGCCCGTGTTCTCGCGGGCGGCGAAGCCGCGCTTCAGGCTGAAGACCTCGCGCCAGCCCTTCGTGAACGCCTTGTCGGCGGTCAGCGCGGCGGCGTCGGAAAGCTTGTCGAGGGGCACGCCGGACTTCTCGGCGAGCGCGACGAGGCGGCCGACGGCGTGGTGCGCATGGCGGAACGGCATGCCCTTGCGGACGAGCCAGTCGGCGAGGTCGGTGGCGAGGAGCGCGGGATCGGAAGCGGCGGCGAGGCAGCGCGCCTTGTTGAAGGTCGTGCCCGCGAGCGTGGCGTCGGCGACGGCGACGGACAGGATCAGCTGGTCGGCGGCGTCGAAGAGCGGCGGCTTGTCGTCCTGCAGGTCGCGGTTGTACGTGAGCGGCAGGCCCTTGGTGAGCGAGAGCAGGTGCGTGAGCGAAGCCTGGAAGCGCGCGGCCTTGCCCCGGAGAAGCTCCATCGAGTCCGGATTGCGCTTCTGCGGCATCAGCGACGAACCCGTCGAGAACTCGTCGGGCATGCGCGCGAAGCCGAACTCAGCGGAGGACCAGAGGACCATGTCCTCGGCGAGGCGCGAGAGATGGACGCCGCAGAGGGCGGCGGCGAAGCAGAACTCCGTGGCCGGATCGCGGTCGGCGACGGCGTCCATGGAATTGCGGGTGACCTGCGGGCGGCCCTTCGCGTCGACGAAGCCGAGCAGCTTCGCGGTGACCTCGCGACGGATCGGGAGGGTCGTGCCGGCGATGGCGCCGGAGCCGAGCGGACACCAGTTGGCGGAAGCCTTGGCGGCGGCGAGGCGCGCGCGGTCGCGGCCGAACATCTCGGCGTAAGCGAGCAGATGGTGGGCGACGGAGACCGGCTGGGCGCGCTGCAGGTGCGTGTAACCCGGCAGGATCACGTCGGCGTTGGCCTCGGCGAGCTTCACCAAAGTCTTGAGCAGCGAGACGAGGGCTTCGTCGGCGGCGTCGCACTGGTCCTTGATCCAGAGCCGGACGTCGGTCGCGACCTGGTCGTTGCGCGAGCGGGCCGTGTGCAGCTTGGCGGCGGCCGGGACGCGCTTCGTGAGCGCGCTCTCGATGTTCATGTGCACGTCCTCGAGGTCGCGGCTCCAGGCGAACTTGCCGGCCGCGATCTCCTTGGCGATGGCGTCGAGCCCGCGCAGGATCGCGTCGCGCTCCTTCTTCGTCAGGATGCCCGCCTGGGCGAGCATCGTGGCGTGGGCCTTCGAGCCGCGGATATCCTGGGCCCAGAGACGATGGTCGAACGAGACGGACTCGCCGAAACGCAGCATCAGTTCGGCAGGACCGGCGCTGAACCGGCCGCCCCAGGTGGCCTGGGCTTTCTTCCGTGCGGACATGAAGAACCAATGCCCCCGGGAGGGCGGGCAGGCAAGCAAGGACGCTCAGCGGGAGGCCGGAGCGGGCGCGGGCTGAGCAGCGGGCTTGGCGGGCGTGGCCATGCCACGGGCGCCGTCGACGCGGATCACGATCTCGCCGGGCTCGGCGACGCCCATGCGTTCGCGGGCCTGGTCACGGACGAATTCCGGGTCGCGACCGAAGCGGTCGACGTAGCGGTCGGTCTGGCCGCGCGCGCGTTCGAGCGAAGCGTAAGCCTGTTCCTTCTGGCGCTCGTTGGCGCGGAGGCCTTCGAGTCGCGCGACTTCATCGCCGTAGGTCGACCAAGTGAAGGCGAGCACGGTGCAGAAGAGGATGAACGAAGCCCAGAGAAACAGCTTCTCGGTCTGAGGGTTTCGGGAAGAAGGCTCGCTATCCATGACGACCGCGCGAGTGAAAGCGGAAATCGAATACGGGGCGAGGGGAAAATCGCCCGGTCAGCGGACGACCGCGGCGGCCTTGGCCAGCGAGCCGCTGAACTCCATGAAGGCCCAGACGACGACGCCGGTGACGGACACGTAGAGCCAGACCGGGAAGACCCAGCGCGTGAGGCGCTTGTGCTCCTCGAGGCGGCCGACCTTGGCCAGCCAGACCGCCCGCAGGATGAAGGGGGTGACGGCGATGGCCAGGATCACGTGCGGGATGAGGATGAAGAGGTAGAGGGACTTCAGTCCGGCCCAGGCCGAAGCCGGGTCGGGGGAGTAGGTGACGTTCGTGCGACCGAGGGCGACCCAGAGATGGACCTTGGAAGCCAGGTAGACCGCCAGGAAGAGAGCCGAGGTGATCACCGCCCACTTCATCGCCTTGCCATGCCCCTCGCGGTCGCCCGCCTTGATGCGGAAGATGCCGACGAGGAGGAAGACGGTCGCCAGGCCGTTGAGACCGGCGACGGCCCGGGAAAGGATTTCGGTGGTGGAAGCCATGCCCCAGCAGAAGGGGTTTTACGGGAAATGCCAACCTTTCGCCTTAACGGGGGCTTAAGACACTCCATGCTATAATCATCCCATGAATCCCACCCTCCTTACCCTACTGGCGGTGACCTTGCTCGCGGCTGGCCCGGCGCTCAAGGAGGCTGATAGCGCCCCGCCTGCCCAGAACAAGGTCACGATCACCGTCCGTGGGGACAAGCGGATCATCGAATCCAATGGCATCCCGGACCACAAGGTGGCCTCCTTCCCCAACCGGGGGAACCCCAACGCGATCTCCGAGCAGAAATACCGGCTCGAGGTACCCGTCCACCCGCAGCCTGCCGCCGAGCAACCCGGCCGCTTCCCCTACGCCTGGGGCGTCGCCCTGAACGGCGTGGTCTTCGACCCCGGCACCGCCGAGGTCTATAATGACGGCGACCGGAGCAACCCCTGGCGCTACGAGGCGCTCAAGAGTAATACTGAGATGGGCACCACGCCCCGAATCCCGGTCGGCCTCGGCCTCGACCAGAACCACGGCCACGTCCAACCGAACGGCGCCTACCATTACCACGGACTCCCGACCCTGCTCATCGCCCGACTGTCCGGCGGCGAAAACAAGATGACCCACGTCGGCTGGGCGGCCGACGGCTATCCGGTCTACGCGGTCCATGCTTACGCCGATCCGGCCGATCCGAAGAGCGCCCTCAAGGCGATGAAGAGCAGTTATCGCCTGAAGACCGCCGAGCGCGGCGGCGACGGACAGACCAGCCCGACGGGCAAGCCGGACGGCTCCTTCGGCCTCGATTTCGAGTATGTGGCCGGACACGGCGACCTCGATGAATTCGGCGGCCGCACCGGCGTGACCCCGGAATTCCCCAAGGGCACATACTACTACGTGCTGACCGAGGAGTTCCCCTTCATCCCGCGTAAGCTCAAAGGCACGCCGGATCCTTCGTTCAACAAGACCCGCATGGACCCGCACGCGAACCTCGGCGGCCAAGGCGGCCCCGGAGCCAAGGGCGGCAAGAAAGGCAAGAAGGGCCCGCCCCCCGGCGGCTTCGGCGGCCCGCCTCCGAACGGCCCGCAGTAAGCTTCAACAAAAAGGCCTCCCGGACGAGAGGCCTTTTTCGTATCGGAGGAAGTTCAAGCGCCCTGCTTGGGGTCGAACTTCTTCTTCGGTTCTTCGGCCGGAGCCGGCTTGGCCTTCGTGCCGCCCGGGAAGCCCGGCATCACGAAGCCCTTGCCCTCGACGAGCTTGAGGCGGCGACGGACGTCGGCCGGCAGCTTGTCGACGGCCGCCTGGTCGGTGACGTCGCCTTCGAAGATCGTCTTGCCGTCGCGATCCTTCACCACCGCGCGCTTCTTGCCGTCCTTCTCTTCAAGCGAGACGGAGCCCTCGCCGTCCGACGCCATCGAGTGCGAGGAAGTCTGGGCGCCGTTGCCGAAGCTGAAGGAGAACGAATGCGAAGAGGACGAAGCGCCCGAGCGGTTGCGTAGTTCGTCGACGGTCGGGATGCGCGAACGGGCGCCAGGCTGAGGCGCCATGCCGGCGCGCATGTCCTCGAGCTGACGTAGCAGCTCTTCCGGCAGCACCGCGCCCGGGGCGACGCGCAGTCCGGGCGGCGTGACGACCGCGCCGGAGCGGCCGGAGCGGCCGCTGACGCGTTCATCGGGACGTGCTCCGAGGACGATCTCGACGACCATCGGTTCCGCGCCGCGCACGAGCGTGAGCTTCGCCTTGTCGCCGGGCTTGCGCGTGCGCACGAGCGCGCGGAACTGGTCGGCGTTGAACAGCACCTGATCGTCGAGACGCGTGAGGATGTCGCCCTCCTCGACCTTGCCGGCCGAAGGACCTTGCGGGTCGATGAAGCCGACCTCGATGCCGACGCCGGCGGGGACGGATGCCGTGGAGCCCTCGGCGCGCGGTCCGACGTTGAGGCCGGCGTAAGCGACCTTCTCGGCGACGGAAGCCTTCTCGGCCTTGGTGTCCGGAGCGGCTTCGGCCTTGTCCTTGGCCTCCGCCGTGCCGACGAGGCCGGCGAGCAGGAGCATATGGAGCGGAATCTGGCGGAACGTATTCATGGTGGGCCTTTGTGAGATGAGCGGAGCCGGTCGGCGGATTTGTTCAGTTCGTCTCGAGCGGCAGCAACGTGAGCTGGTCGTTCGGACGGTAGTGGATGAGGCGGGCGTCGCCACGCGGGTCTTCCCAACGGGTGGTGTCCTCCCAGCGCACGCGTACCGGGCGGGCGAACGAGCCGTCGGCCATGCGCACCGGACGGAAATACTGCACGTAAGGCCGCGATTGTTCGACGTGGACGAGCTGATACGTCGGAGCCTCGGCTTCGGCGAAGCCGCCGAGGAACGCGAAGGCCGCCAGGAAGACCGCGGCCACCGCGGCGAACCCGGCGGACCAGGCGATGACCACGCCGCGGCGTGCGGGCTCGGCGTCGAGCCCGGCGGCGACGCGCGCCGTCACGGCGGGGCCGGGCGGGCGCGGACGCAAGGCGGCGAGGGCCTGTTCGATGTCGTGGTCGGGATCAGTCATGGGTGCGGGCGGTGATGTTTCGGCGCAGGGCCTCCATGGCATAGCGCCACCGCGAAGCCGCGGTGTTCGGGGAAATCGAAAGTTGTTCGCCGATC
Source organism: Verrucomicrobiota bacterium (assembly GCA_041180005.1). Classification (GTDB taxonomy): domain Bacteria; phylum Verrucomicrobiota; class Verrucomicrobiia; order Opitutales; family UBA953; genus UBA953. Next base: position 252,736 of record JBEGSF010000001.1, read on the forward strand.
TCGTCGAAGGTCAGGTCGCCCCAGACCTTGAGCACGACGACCTCACGCTGCTCGTCAGGCAGCAGCTTGAGCGAATCGGCCAGCGCGGCCAGGCGAGGATCGGCCTCCGGCTCGAACCACGTGACAGTGTCCATGTCGTCGCCGACGGCCTTCTCGCGCAGCGCGCGGCGATCGGAGCGACGCAGCAGATCCAACGCCGAGCGCCGGATCGAGGTCACCACGAGGGCGTTGGGATTGCCGGGCAGGTGACGTTGATGTTTCCAAAAGCGAACAAATGCCTCCTGCAGGACATCGTCCGCATCGGCCTCGCTCCGGGTCCATTGGCGCGCGACCAACCGGAGCCGGGCGCCGTGTTCGGCGAACCAGGCCCGCCAGTCCTGACCGGCATGGGCGTCGTGCATGTTTGTTAATAAAGCGGACCGGGGGTCGGTTTTTGTCTCTCGGAAGGAGATTTTGGACGGATACCCTAAATCGTCAAAGCAGTTGCGAAACCTCCCCGCCCCGCCTAACTCCCCGCCAGATGCCCACTCCGCCTGTCCAGCCGCCTGCGAACGGTTTTTTCCGTTCCTTGATCCGCTGGTTCGACGCGGACTACATCCCTGAAGGAGCCGAAGCGCTGCGCCAGACCCCCAAGCAGGTGGACTGGCCCCGCTCCATCCCCTTCATCGTCCTGCACCTGGTCTGCTTCGCGGTCATCTGGGTGGGCGCCAGCCCCATCGCCGTCTGGACAGCCGTCGGCCTGTATTTCTTCCGGATGTTCGCGATCACCGGCTTCCTGCACCGGTACTTCTCGCACAAGACCTTCTCCACCTCCCGCGCCTTCCAGTTCATCATGGCCCTCTGGACCGCGCTCGCCGTCCAGCGAGGCGCCCTCTGGTGGGCCTATACGCACCGTCACCACCACAAGCATTCCGACGAGGAAGAGGACAAGCACTCCCCCGTCGTCGACGGCTTCTGGTGGTCGCACATCGGCTGGATCACTTCGAAGAAGAACTTCCCGACCGACTACTCCAAGATCTCCGATCTCGCGAAATACCCCGAGCTCGTGTTCCTCAACCGCTTCGACATCCTCATCCCGCTCCTCGCCGCGGGGGCGACCTACGGCGCCGGCGCCTGGCTGGGCGCGGCCGGCTACGACACCAACGGACCTCAGATGCTCGTCTGGGGCGTCATCTCGACCGTCGTGCTCTTCCACGGCACGGCCTGCATCAACTCGCTCGCCCACGTCTTCGGCAGCAAGCGCTTCAAGACCACCGGCGACGAATCCCGCAATTCCTTCATCCTGACGCTCATCACCCTGGGCGAAGGCTGGCATAACAACCACCACCGCTACCAGGCCACGACCAAGCAGGGCTTCTATTGGTGGGAGTTCGACCCGACGTATTACGCGCTCAAGGTGATGTCCTGGACCGGGCTGATCTGGGGGCTCAAAGGCGTGCCCGACTCCGTCTACGAGGAGGCCGAACGCACCAAGGCTGAGGCCGCTTCGCAGCGTGCGTGAACGCATCGCGATCGTCGGCTCGGGAGTGAGCGGCCTCGGCTGCCTCCGCTTCCTGCGCGCCCATCACGACGTGACGGTCTTCGACCGCGACCTCCGTCCCGGCGGCCACGCCCACACCATCGACGTCGCCGAACCCGGCACCGGCCGCGCGCTGCCGATGGACACCGGCTTCATGGTCTTCAACGAGGTGACCTACCCGCATCTCTGCCGGCTGTTCAAGGAACTCGGCGTGAAGCCGAAGAAGACCTCGATGTCCTTCGCCGTGCGCCACGACCCCACCGGGCTCGAATGGTGCGGCAGCTCCCTGAACCATCTCTTCGCGCAGCGCCGCAACCTGCTCAGTCCGCGCTTCTGGAAACTGCTCTTCCAGATCAACAAGTTCAACCAGCTGGCGAAGACCGAGTGGCGCTCCGCCGAAGCCGAGACCACGTCGCTGCGCGACTGGTGCGCGCTCAAGGGACTCGGCCAGGACTTCCTCGACCTCTACCTGATCCCGATGTCGGCCGCCGTCTGGTCGACGCCCGCGGAGAAGATGCTCGGCTTCCCCGCCGCGGCGCTGATGCGCTTCTTCCACAACCACGGCTTCCTCGGCCTCGACACCCAGCACCAGTGGCTGACGCTCGAGGGCGGCTCGCGCACATACGTCGAAGCCTTGCTCAAGGCCTGCCCCGCCGACTTCCGCTTCGGTCAAGGCGTGACGGCCGTCCGCCGCGATGGCGCGCAGGTCGTCGTGACCACCGCCGGCGGCGAAGAACGCTTCGACCGCGTCATCATGGCCTCCCACGCCGACACCACGCTGCGCCTGCTCACGGACGCCGACGCCGAGGAACGCCGCCTTCTCGGCGCCTTCGCCTACAACCAAAACCTCGCCATCGTCCACACCGACATGTCGCCGCTGCCCCGCAGCACGAAGGCCCGGTCCTCCTGGAACTACCGCACCTGGGCCAAGGACGGCGGCCTGGTGACGTCGACGCACTACTGGATGAATTCCCTGCAGGGGCTGACGGACAAGGGCGACTTTGTCGTGACCATCAACCATCCCGAGCAGGTCGACCCGGCGAAGATCATCGTCACCATCCCGACCGAGCATCCGTTGTTCTCGCTCGAAGCCGTCGCCGCCCAGTCCGAGATCCCCGCGCTCAACGCCCGCGCCGGCGCGCGCGTCCATTTCGTCGGCGCCTGGCAGCGCTACGGCTTCCATGAAGACGGCTTCTGGTCGGCCCACCGCCTGTGCTCGCAGCTCCTCGGCCGCGACGCCTGGGCCGCCTGATCAGAAGGCGATCTTCTGCGACTGACGTTCGAAGCCCTCGGCTTCGAACAACGGCTCCGGCTGCATCTTGACGAGGTCGGCCACGTAGCGATCGGGCACGCGCTCGAGGCGCGTGTTGTAGAACGTCGCGATGTTCGCGTGGTAGGCGCGGGCGAGCGCGATGCGGTCCTCGGTCTCGACGAGGTTGCGGCTCAGTTCGGCGAAGACCTTCTGCCCCTTCAGCTCGGGGTATTGCTCCGCGACGGCGAGAAGCGTCGGGGCGACGGCCGTCGGCCGACCGCCGGCGGCCTGGGCGCGCAAGGAGGCGACGAGCGTCTGGACCGCGGCCTCATGGGCGCGGAAGCCTTGCACGCAGGCGACCAGCGGCGGGATCAGGTCGGCGCGGCGCTTGAGCTGCACGTCGATCAGCGAGTAGGCCTGGCGCACGCGATTACGCAGGCCGGTGATGCTGTTGAAGACCATCCAGACCCAGCCCGCGCCGGTGGCGACCGCGTAGAGCAGGACGCCGACGAGGAGGCCGAAAGGAGCCACGTCGGGGCGGGCGCCGGCCATGAGGACGGTGCCGAAACCGCCGGCGAAGGCGGCGCCGAGGAGGTTCCAGATGACGAAGGCCGTGGCCTTGCCGTCGCTGATATCCTGCGACTTCCGCGGCGTGATGATGAACATGTCCGCCTTGTCCTCGTGCTTGATCTGGGCGGCGACGATGTCCGGACGCTCGCTGGCGCGGCCGCGGACGAAGAGCTGGGTGCCGACGGGTAGGCCGTATTCGGTGAACGTGCGCTCGCCGGTCGAACCCTCGACGGCGTCATAGGGCCCCTTGTCGTAATACAACGGATCGTCGCGGTCGACGTGCTGGTCGAACATCGTGACCGTCTCGAGATCGGCGCCCTCGGGATTGACCCAGACATAGCCCGTCTCGTCCTGGATGTAGAAACCGCCCTGCTCGCCGCCCGACGCGACCGTGTCGCTGCCGGTGTCGATGACCGTGCGGGTGCGCGTGCGGCCCTTGTCATCGGTATACGTCTCCGTGCGCCGACGGCGCCAGTGCTCGCTGACGGACCAGCTGTAGAGCACGCAGGGCTTTTCGGACAGGTAGCTGATGAAGGGATCTCGGCGGACGCACACTCCCTCGAGCTCGACCTCGCCGACGAAGACCCCGAGGGCCTTCGAGACCGGCGTGTCATCGAGCAGGCGGCGCTTCCGGCCGGCGTTCAACGCCAGCAGCAGACAGCCGGCGGAACCGGCTATGGTCAGCAATCCGACGCCTGCGAAGTCTTGGGCCACGAGCGTCGTTATGCCCACGGCCCCCGGGTTAGCAAGGTTTCGAGGCGGGGACGCTTGCGCCCGCCCCGGTTCCATCCACCCTGCGGGCAGATGCCCCGACTGTACGACGCAGAGGTGATGCACGCCCGGCTCTGGCCTCGGCATCACGGCTTCACGCACGCGGCCTTCGCCTGCGCGGTCGAGGCGGAGCAGGTCGACGCCGCCCGGGTCGGACGCTTCATGCTGGGGCGCGGCCTCTCTCCCTATCGCTATCGCGACGGCGATTTCCTGCCGCCCGGGGAGATCTTCCAGCCCGAAGGACCCGCGCACGCCTTCGGGGGCGCCACGCTCGCGGAACGATTCCGCGCCTTCGCCGCGGCGCACGGCGAGATGGTCCCCGCGGACGCGGAGATCACGCTCGTGGCGATGCCGCGCGCCTTCGGGAAATCCTACAACCCCGCCGTGTTCCTGATGGCGACCGTCGACGGCAAGCTCACCTGCGGGGTCGCGGAGGTCCACAACACCTTCGGCGAGCGCAAGGCCTGGTTCCTCGGAAAGGAATGCCGCGGGCAGGACTTCGACGGCGACGCTTATCTCCGGCTACGCACGCCCAAGCGCTTCTACGTCTCGCCCTTCTCCGCCCTCGACACCGAATTCGAATTCACGCTGCGCCTGCCGTACAAGCGGCTCGCCCTGACCGTCGATCACTATGAAGGCGGCCGCAAGACGCTGACCAGCGCCTGGACGGGCCGGCAGGTCCCGCTGACCGACGCCCGCCTGCTGTGGCTGACGGTGAAGTCGCCGCTGCTCATCCTGAAGGTCGTCGCGCTGATCCACTTGCACGCCGCCTGGCTTTGGCTGGTGAAAAAACTTCCTTTCCGCCGCAAGGGAGACGACATTCCCCTGCAGCGCAACCTGCGGCACCCCACCTCCGAACTGACCGGCCGACATGACTAACCCTTCCCCTGCCGCCGGCTCCCTCGCCCGCCGCCTCGTCCTCCCCGAGCTCGCGAAGCTCACGAAGGGACGCCTGGTTCTCCGTCTGCCCGAAGGCGCGGAACTCGTGCTCGGAGACCCGCGCGCGACGGGCGGAGCGCGCATGGACGTGAAGGACGAAAACGCCTTCCGGCGCATCATGCTGGCGGCGGACATCGGCCTCACCGAGGGCTACATGGAAGGCGAGTGGGACTCCCCCGACCTCGTCGCGCTGATCGGGTTCTTCATCGAGAACATCGACCAGACCCCGGGCATGTCCGGCTCGGCCCGCAAGGCGCTCGGCGTGGGCCTGTTCCGTATCGCGGACCGGCTCGGCCACCTGCTGCGCCCCAACGACAAGAAGATGGTGCGTCGCAACATCTCGGAGCACTACGACGTCTCGAACGACTTCTTCCGCCTCTTCCTCGATCCTTCGATGATGTATTCGTCGGCCCGCTGGGAAGGGACGGACTCGCTGGAACAGGCGCAGGCCAACAAGAACGATTCCCTCTGCCGCTTCCTGCAGCTGAAGCCGACGGACCACGTCATCGAGATCGGCACCGGCTGGGGAGGCTGGGCCCTGCACGCCGTGAGGAAATACGGCTGCCGCGTCACCTCGCTCACCATCTCGCAGGCGCAGCACGACCTCGCCGTCGAACGCGTGAAGGCCGCCGGGCTCGCGGACCGCATCACGGTGAAGCTCGAGGATTTCCGCGATCACCAGGGCAGCTACGACAAGTGCGTCTCCATCGAGATGATGGAAGCCCTCGGCCATAAGTATCTGCCGGCGTTCTGCGCCTCGATCGGCCGCCTGCTCAAGCCGGACGGCATCGCGGCCTTCCAATACATCACCTGCCCCGACAGCCGCTACGCGCAGTTCCGCGACGGCGTGGACTTCATCCAGAAGCACATCTTCCCGGGCTCGCTCCTGCTTTCGATCAACCGCGTCGGCGAGCTCATGACCAAGGAGAGCGGCTTCCAGCTGGACCGTCTCGAGGAGTTCGGTCCCGACTACGCCCGCACGCTCGACGCCTGGTGCCGGGCCTTCGAGGCGAACCTGGAAAAGGTCCGCGGCATGGGCTTCGACGAACGCTTCATCCGCAAGTGGCGCCTCTACTTCCGCTACTGCCAGGCCGCCTTCGCGCACCGTAACATCGGCGTCGTCCAGGCCGTCTACGTCCGCCCGAACCGGAAGGGCTGAGCGCGACGCGATGCGTCGCGAGGGGGCACGTGGGCAAGGGGACACGGGGACAAGATTAGAGGCATCAATCAAAGGGAAACCGGAGCCCGGATGATTGGCTGGGGGTATCATGTCCGCAGGATCCTTCCCGGTTTCCGGTCTCCCTTGTATTCATACGTCTACATTGGACTAGGTCAGCACGCAGTGCTGACCCTACCCCTATTCCACGATTTGCCTTCCTCCACATTCCACCCACCTTTCACCTATTCATCCGACCCCTACCCCTGCCCCTGCCCCTTCTTTTCCCATGACCTCCCGCCGCGCCATCGCCCTCTACTTCATCCTCGTGCTCGTCGCCATGACCTGGGTGTCATGGTACGCTTCGACCGCGCCGACGATCACTTCGCTCGATAAGTACAAGGAGCTGGCCGGCAAAGAAGGCATCAATGTCATCAAGGGCTTCGAGACCGTGTGCTCCGAGCCGTGGGGCCTCGCCACGATGTTCGACGCCTACTTCGGCTTCCTCGCTTTCTGGCTCTACACCGCCTGGCGCGAACGCACCGTCGGCGCCCGCCTCGGCTGGCTCATCGCCTTGCTGCTCCTCGGCAACTTCGCCATCGCGGCCTACGCGCTCCTCTGCCTCAAGCAGTCGGGCGACGAGGCCGACCTCGGCAAGGTGTTCTTCACCCGCAAGGCGGCCTGAATGGGACGCGCGGGCGACTGGCTGGGACGCACGGTGCGTGATCCGCTCCTCGCGCAGCTCCGCCAGGGCGCCACGCCGGAGGCCGTCTCGGCGGCGGTGGTCGTCGCCTTCGCCCTCGCGATCGTCCCCGTCATCGGCGTCACCACCCTGCTCTGCCTGCTGGCGGGGAGGATCTTCCGCCTCAACCACATCGTGATGCAGGTCGTGAACCACGTCAGCTACCCCCTGCAGCTGATCCTGCTCGTGCCTTTCGTGCGGCTGGGCGAGACGCTGACCGGCGCCGACCCCATCGCGCTCTCGCCGACGGCGCTGATCGACGAGTTCAACCGCTCGTTCGGCGGCTTCGTCGCCAAGTTCGGGATGGCCTACGTGCACGGGCTGCTGGGATGGGCGCTGACCGTCCCGCTCCTCTGCTGGCTGCTCCACCTGCTCTTCCGCCGACTCTTCCGCCGCTTCGTCCCCTCCCCCGCTTCCGCATGAACCCGCTCATCGCCCTCGGCCTCGATTTCTTCATCCTGCTCGTCGAAGCCTGCCTTTACTTCGCCGCCTGCTGGCTGATCGCGCGCAGGATGGACAACTGGTCGATCGTCGATGTCGCGTGGTCTTACGGCTTCGCGCTCGTCGGCCTGCAGATGATCGCCGTGCATTTCTTCTTCGCGCCCATGAGCGGACAAGGCCTGCTCATGGCGGCCGCCACCGTCGCCTGGAGCGTGCGCCTGGGTTCGCATCTCGCGAAACGCGTGCTCGGCCACCTCGACCAGGAAGACGGCCGCTACCTCAAGATGCGCGCCGAATACGGCGACCGGATGCCCGCGCGCATGGTCTATTTCTATTTCGTCCAGGCCGTCGTGCTCGCGATCCTCTGCCTGCCCCTGCTTTCCTCGAGCCCCGTCAACGTCCCGAGCGCGCCCGCCCCGATCCACTGGGCCGGCCTGGCCGTGGTCGGCTTCGCGCTGCTCATCGAGACCGTCGCGGACGCCCAGCTGGCCGCCTTCAAGAAAGACCCGGCCAACCGCGGCAAGGTCTGCGAACGCGGCCTCTGGGCCTGGAGCCGCCACCCGAACTACTTCGGCGAGTGGCTGGTCTGGGTCGGTTTCCTCCTGATGAGCTATAACAGCGCCTACCGGGGCGTCCCCGGCCTGCTCTGCGTCGGCGTCATCTACTATTTCCTCACGCGCGTGACCGGCGTGCCCCTGACCGAAGAGCATCTCCTGGCCTCCAAGGGCGAGGCCTACGCCGACTACCAGCGGCGCGTCCCGGCCTTCTGGCCCCGCCCGCCGCGCGGCTGATTTTTCCACGGCGACGGGTTGCCAGCGGTCGGGACGGCATACAATTTGCCCCCATGCCGCTGCTCGACAAGCTCATCGAAAAAGACGTCCTGCCGGACGGAGCGATCCGCTGGGGCATCCGCCGGCTGCTCAGGCAGCGCCTCGTCGACGAGCGTCCGGGCACGCCGGCCGAGCGCTTCGCCAAGGTCGACGCCTTCGCCGCCGAGCTGCGCACGCTGCCGGTCGCGATCGAGACCAAGGCGGCCAACGATCAGCACTACGAAGTGCCTGCGGAATTCTATAAGCTCTGCCTCGGGCCGCGCCTGAAATATTCCTCCTGCTTCTACGAGACCGGCGCCGAGACGATCGCGCAGGCCGAGGAAGCCATGCTGGCGCGCACGTGCGCCCGCGCGGAGCTGCAGGACGGCATGGAGATCCTCGAGCTCGGCTGCGGCTGGGGTTCGCTCACCCTCTGGATGGCCGAGAAATACCCGAACGCCCGCATCACCGGCGTCTCGAACTCCGCCTCGCAGCGCGCCCACATCGAAGGAGAGTGCGCCAAGCGCGGCTTCAGGAACGTCCGCATCATCACCTGCGACATGAACGTCTTCGCCGCCGAAGCCTCGCGCTACGACCGCGTGGTCTCCGTCGAGATGTTCGAGCACATGAAGAACTGGGCCGAGCTCATGCGCCGCATCGCCGGCTGGCTCAAGCCGGGGGGCAAGCTCTTCTTCCACGTCTTCACCCACAAGGACGTCGCCTACCACTTCGCGGCCAAGGACGCCACCGACTGGATGTCGCGCCACTTCTTCACCGGCGGCATCATGCCGTCGAACTGCCTCGCGAGCCGCTTCCAGGACGACCTGAAGCTCGAGACCCAGTGGGAGGTCGAAGGCCGCCACTACGGCCAGACCTCCGAGCATTGGCTGCAGAACACCGACCGCCACCGCGACGAGATCCTCCGGATCTTCGCCCAGACCTACGGACCGGACCGGGCCAAGGCCTGGCTCGCCAACTGGCGCGTGTTCTTCATGGCCTGCGCCGAGCTGTGGAACTACCAGGGCGGCACCGAGTGGATGGTCTGCCATTACCGCTTCGCCAAGCGCGCGGGCTAAGTCCGCGTTTGCCTCGGGCCGTGGTCCGCGTTTGCTCGGCGTCATGCAGAGCTACGAGGAGAACGGCGTGCCCATGGAACGATGGAAGGTCGGGGCGTCGACCTACGAGACCTGCCTGACGCGCGGCGCCCGCCTGCTGCGCTGGAAGCTCGACGTCCCCTCCGGTCATCGCGAGATCCTCTTCTGGCCCGAAGGCGCGCCGATGGACCTCGACAAGATCGGCCCCGTCCGCGGCGGCAACCCGATCCTCTTCCCGTTCATGGGGCGCAACTACGCCGACGGCGAGAAGTTCGCCTGGAAAGCGGCCGACGGCGTGAAGCGCCCGATGCCGCAGCACGGCTTCGCCCGCGACTCCGCCTTCGAGATCGTCGAAAGCGGCCCCAAGCATGCCGTGGTGCGGATGATCCAGGACGAGCGCGGCCGCGGCTGCTACCCCTTCGCCTATGACTTCCGCGTGCGCTTCGACTTCCTCGAGCTCTTCCTGCGCATCACGTTCGAGTTCGAGAACCGCGACAGCCAGCCGCTGCCCTGGTGCGCCGGGCATCACTTCTACTTCACCCTGCCGTGGCACGCCGGCCTGAGCCGACGCGACTACGTCGTGAAGATCCCTTCCAAGAAGCAGTGGCGTCATGCGGCGGACGGCAAGCTCGTGCCCTTCGCCGAGCTCAAAGGCCAGGACGCGATCGGCTTCGACAGCCCGCACCTCTCGGACTGCATCTTCACGAACCTCAAGTCAGCCACGCTCAGCTTCGGCCCTAAGTCGGGCGAAGAAGACATCACGATCAAGGTCGGCGAAGAAGCCATCCCGGGCTCCTGGGCCAGCGTCGTCACGTGGACGCCCGATCCGGAAGCGCCGTATTATTGCGTCGAACCTTGGATGGGCCCGCCCAACAGCCCCGAACACAAGAACGGGCTCCGTTTTGCGGAGCCCGGCCAGGTCGACACCTTCGTCACCGAGGTGTCGTTGATGTAAGCCTTGCGGCTTACTTGCTGCTGTTGCTGTTGAGGGGCAGCTTGCCCTTCGACTTGGTCGGGGCCTTCTTGGCGGCCGGGGCCGGAGCGGGCTCGACGACCGGGGCGACCACGGGGGTCAGGCCGGCGGCAGGGACGAGGTTGGCGTCGCCGGCACCATCGGTGACCGGAGACGGACCCTTTTCAGGACCCATGCAACCAACGAGGACGGCGGAAAGGAGGGAGAGAACGAACAGATTGCGTACCATGGCAGTGAGGTTAGGTTGCGGGGACTCTACCTCGCATGGCCCAACGCACAAGCGCAGATTCTGGCCCCCTCACCCTCTTCGTCTGCACGGGTAATTTCTACCGCAGCCGCCATGCCGAGGCCCTGTTCAACTGGCATGCGACCCGGGCGGGCCACCCGGCCCGGGCCTTTTCGCGCGGGTTGCTGACCTCCCTGGTGGCCGATGAGCCGACCCTGCTGTCCAGGGATACCGAGCGCCGCCTCCGCGAACTGGGCATCCCCCTCGAACTGACGGGCGCGGCTCCCACCCAGCTACGCCGGGAAGATCTGGAGAGGGCGCACCGGACGATCGCCCTGAAGAAGGACGAGCACCACGCCATGATGCTGCAGGCCCACCCCGAATGGGCGGACCGCATCGAATACTGGTCCGTGCACGACATCGACTGCGCGCATCCGGACCAAGCGCTGCCTCAGATCGAGGCGCAGGTCCTCGAGCTGATGCGCACGCTGCGGATCTGATCCGCGCAGGCCTTAGGCGGCCGAACCGGCGCCGGCCCGGCGCAACGTCTCGAGGTGCGAGGCGGCCTGGTTGAGCAGGCCACGCAGTTCGACCATCGTCTCCTGGGCGACTTCGGCCTTGGTGGCCGCGGCTTCCTTGAGGGCTTCGGCGCGCAGGGCGAGTTCCTTGGCGAGCTCGTGGGCGGCGGAGATGGTCTTGGCCTTGAGCTCGCGGGTGCGGAGGTCGAGGCGGGCGGCCAGCGAGTCGATGTCGCGACCGAGGGTGCGGCTCTGCTCCTTGAGCTCGGCGGCCATGATGCGGGAGTCAGGCACGCGGCGAAGATCCTGGGTCAGACCGACCTTGGAGAGCGTCCAGATGATCCACTTGGTGGGGTCGAACTGCCAGGGCTTCACGCCGTTGCGGTAGTCGTGCTGGAACTCGTGGTGATAGTTATGATAACCCTCGCCGAAGGTCAGGAGCGCGACGACGCCGCTGTCGCGGGCGCTATGGTCGGTCGAGTAAGGACGACGGCCGATCATGTGGCAGAGGGAGTTGATGCAGAAGGTGCCCTGCTGGACGACGACCGTGCGGAGCAGGCCGGCGATGAGGAAGGCGGCCAGGGCGGTCATGCCGGGGTTGGCGTAGCCCATGAAGGAAGCGTAACCGTATCCGAGGGCGGCCGGCATCACGAAGCCCACGAAGGCGCCGATCCACTGGACGTAGCGGTGCTGCCACATGACGAGGGGGTCGGCTTCGAGGTCCTTGACGTTGGTGACGGGCGGCTTCGGCTTGAGGCGGAAGAGGAGCCAGCCGATGTGGGCGTAGAAGAAGCCCTTGGAGATATCGTAGGGATCCTCGTCTTCATCCACGTGCTTGTGGTGGATGCGGTGGTCGGCGGACCAATCCAGGGCCGAATTCTCGAAGGAAGCGGCGCCGAAGAGGAGGACGAAGAGCTTCACCGGCCACTTGGCCTTGAAGGAGATGTGGGAAAACAGGCGGTGGTAGCCCAGGGTGATGCCGAAACCGGTGGCGTAGTAGTAGAAGACGAACATCGCCCAGACGAAGCCCCAGCCATGGACCTTGTTGGCGGCGTCGTCAGCCAGGTGGAACTGGGTCCAGAGGAACCAGGGGACCACGGTCAGCGAAAGGAGGGCTGTCCCGATCAAGAAGGTGGAGGTCACCCATTCGATGCGGTAGATAGGGAAGTTTTTGAACTTCATGGAAGGAGTTTAACATGGGAAGCCAGCCCCCCTGAGGCGAGAGCAATCGACCCCTGAAAAATGACTAAAAAGCGCGTCTAAATTCGCTTTTCGGCGGACCTTATTCCCGGAAAACGCTCGGAGCCTTTTCGATCAGTCGCGACGGCGGCGTCCGATCGAGTTCTTCACCGGGATGACCCGCACGGGCTCGCGCGTCTTGATCCACAGGTCGCTCTCGCGGTAAAGCTTGCTGGAAATGCTCTGCACGGCGTCGCCGAACGACTCGACCGGCATGCGCTGTCCCTTCGGCGACTCGTTGAAGGCCTTGGCGACATCGACGATCTTGTCGGCGACTTCCTTGGGGTCGTCGTCTTCGAGCAGTTGGACGACCCAACCCGTGAGGTCCTTGGGCAGGCCTTCCTCGGGTTCGCTGACCAGGACGAGCATCTGCTTCTTGGCCGGCTTCTCGCGCTCGACGGCCTCTTCGGCCACGGCGTCGCGGATCTGATTAAGGATCTCGGCGGCCATGCGCACGTCGACGCCGCTTTCCTTGAGGATTTTCTGCACGATCTCGATATCTACCTTGGCCATAGGCCACCAAGAGACTCCAAGCGTCCCGACGAGGGAAGCCGGAGTTATTCCCAGCACGCCCATAGGCGTAAATCAAAGGGGAACCGGAGGCCGGATAACTGACGGGGGGCTTATCATCTTGTGACGGGCGACGATGACGCAGACCAGAAACCTTCCCGATCTCCGGTCTCCCTTCGAGTTCAACCTACCCCTACCCCTGCCCCAACCCCTACCCCTCTGGTCTCTGTTGCTACCGCCCTTCCTTTCCCTCTTAACCCCGTCGTGCCGGAACATACCAAAGTCATGGGCAAGGAGTGGGCGGAGGCCCGCCGCGAGGCCAACGTGGCCCGGCTGCGGGCGACCTTGGCCACGGCCCTGGCCGGCCGGACCGGCATCACTTTCGAGCTCGGCTGCGGACATGGCCATTGGCTGGCGGCTTACGCGGCGGCGCACCCCGCGGAATTCTGCGTGGGCATCGACCTCATCACCCATCGCGTCGAACGCTCCGTGCGTAAGCAGACGTTGGGCAGGCTCGACAACGTCATCTTCCTGAAAGCCGAAGCCACCGAGTTCCTGGAAGCGCTGCCGCCTGAGGTCAGCCTCGCCAAGATCTTCATCCTCTACCCGGATCCGTGGCCGAAGAAGAAGCACCACAAGAACCGCTTCATCAGCGCCGCGAACCTCGCGCTGCTCGCCTCGCGCGCCACCGCCGGAACGCGCCTGCACTTCCGCACGGACAACGCGGATTACTTCGCCTGGACCTGCGAGCACCTCGCCGCGCACCCGCTCTGGCAAATCGAGCCGGAGATCGCCTGGCCCTTCGAGCAGAAGACCTTCTTCGAGGAGCGGATGAAAGACCGTCGGGACGTGTTCGCCCGGCGGGCGGATTAAAAGTTGCTCAATTGTGACGAGGTAAGTGCCTCATAAATAGCAAGTAAAAGGACGTAATCCTTTCCCTTGCATCGTCGGGCGTCAGACCTACTCATAAAAGCCGTGAAGCCTTTCCGCCACACCCGCATCACTTTCACCATCGGGCCCGCGACCGAATCGGAAGCACAGCTCGAAGCCATCATCAAGGCCGGGGCGAACGTCGTGCGCCTCAACATGGCCCACGCCGACCACGCCTGGGTGCGCACCATCGTCGCCCGCGTCCGCGAGGTCAGCCACCGCCTGAAACGCGAGCTGGCGGTGATGATGGACATCAAAGGCCCCGAGATCCGCACCGGCGCCCGCAAGGAAGCCGCCCAGCTCGCGGTGGACCAGGTCGTCGACGTCACCGGCTCCGACGCCGCGCAGGCCGAAGGCGACATCCTCGTCATCCCGACCAACTACCCGAAGATGATCACCGCCGTGCCCGTGGGCGGCGTGGTGCTCGTCGACAACGGCCTCATCCAGCTGCGCGTCCTCGAGCAGAAGAAGGACCGGCTGCGCTGCAAGGTCGAGCAGCCCGGCCCGCTCGGCAGCCGCCGCCACATCAATCTCCCCGGCGTGAAGGTCGACCTTCCCGCGCTCACCGACAAGGACCGCGCCGACGTAGCCGTCGGCTGCGAGGTCGGCGTGGATTTCTACGCCCTTTCGTTCGTCCGCGAAGCGGCCGACGTCCATGCCCTCCGCACCTTGCTGGCCCAGCACGAGTCCGCCGCGCACATCATCTCCAAGATCGAAGACCAGTCCGCGATCGCGCACCTCGGTTCGATCCTCGAAGCCACGGACGCCCTGATGGTCGCCCGCGGCGACCTCGGCATCGAGATCCCTTACGAGACCCTGCCGCTCGTCCAGCGCCAGGCCGTCGCCATGGCCATCGCGCGCCGCAAGCCGGTCATCGTCGCGACGCACATGCTTGAGTCGATGATCCACGCTCCCGTGCCGACGCGCGCCGAAGTCACCGACGTCTCGAACGCGGTGCTCGAGATGGCCGACTCGGTCATGCTCTCGGGCGAGACCACCACGGGCAAGCACCCGATCCGTTGCGTCGACGTGATGACCCGCATCGCGACCACGACCGAGCGCGAACTCCCGCGCAAGCTTTCGGACGAACAGCTCAACGAGACCCCCAAGGTGAAGCTCCTGCGGGCCGCGGCCGGCCTCGCGCAGGACCTCGGCAACACCGGCATCATCGCCTTCACCCGCAACGGCGACGTCCCCCGCACCCTCTCCTCGCTCCGCGCGATCGGCTGCCCGATCTACGCGTTCATGGAAGAGACGCACGTGCACCGGAAGATGAGTCTGCTCTGGGGCGTCGAGTCCTTCCAGATGAAGTTCGAGCCCAAGGCCGAGGACAACATCACGCTCGCGCTGCAGCGCCTGCGCGACGAAGGCCACGCCGAGCCCGGCCAGGTGCTCGTCATCGTGACCAACGTGATCCTCGGCCCGACCGTCATCGATTCCGTCCAGCTCCGCTCGGTGCCGGCGTTCGAAAACAAAGCCTGATTAGAAACACCGAGAGCTGGAGCCAGGGTCGGGGCTGGGGCTAGAAAAGCATCAGCG
Organism: Verrucomicrobiota bacterium; assembly: GCA_041180005.1. Taxonomy (GTDB): domain Bacteria; phylum Verrucomicrobiota; class Verrucomicrobiia; order Opitutales; family UBA953; genus UBA953. The sequence goes on from JBEGSF010000001.1 coordinate 267,964, forward strand.
CACTCAACCAGCCCTGGCCCTGTCCCTAGCCCGGCTTCAGCTGAAATACCGGCGCGCCAAGGCCTGCGTGCCTGCGTCGCCTTCGCCGGCGGCGACGACGTCGGCGTAGAGCTTCGCGGCGAGCTCGAGGCCGGGCAGGCTGATCTTCTGCTCGCGGCAGACATCGAGCGCCAGGCCGATGTCCTTCACGAAGTGCTTCACGTAGAAGCCCGGAGCGAAGTCGCCCTTGAGGACGCGCGGGGCGAGATTGAGCAAGGCCCAGCTCGAGGCGCCGCCGCCGGAGATCGAGCGCAGCGTGGTCTCAAGGTCGAGTCCGGTGGCGCGCGCGAACGCGAGGGCTTCGGCCATCGCGATCATGCCCGAGGCGATGCCGATCTGGTTGGCGAGCTTGCAGAGCTGGCCGGTGCCGGGCGCGCCTTGCAGCACGATGGTCTTGCCCATGGCCGCGAAGACCGGCTGCGCGAAATCAAAATCCTTCTGGGCGCCGCCGACCATGATGGTGAGCGTGCCTTCCCGCGCGCCCCGATCGCCGCCGGACACCGGAGCGTCGAGCGGACCGAAACCCTTGGCCGATGCCTCGGTGGCAAGCGAACGGGCCAGAGCGGGGCTCGAGGTGGTCATGTCGACCAGCACGCAACCCGGGCGGGCGGAGGACATGAAGCCCTGCGGACCGCGCCAGACCTCCTCGACGTCATTAGGGTAGCCGACCATCGAGATCGCGATATCCGCACCGCGGGCGGCCTCGGCCGGCGAAGCCGCCCAACGGGCGCCCAGGGCGAGCAGACCGTCGGCCTTGGTCTTGGTGCGCGTGTAGACCGTGACCTCATGGCCCGATTTAAGGAGGTTGGCCACCATGCCCTGCCCCATGACACCCGTGCCGACGAAAGCGATTTTCATGAGGCGATTGATAAGCGCAGGGGGCATGCTGGCAAGGGGACACGTGGGCATGGGGCGCATCGCCCTCTTGCCCTTCGTCGCGGAATCGCCGAACCTCGGGCCATGGTTTCGGCCCCGCTCACGATCTCAGATCTCGCGGATGTCCTCAAAGGACATCTCAACGGGATGGGGACGCTCGAGGTCACGGGCGAGATTTCCGGTTACAAGACCTACCCGTCGGGACACCACTACTTCGCGCTGAAGGACAGCGAAGCCAAGGTGGACTGCGTGCTCTACTCCTTCCAGGCGCGCTGGCTGAAGTCGCCGCTGCGCGAAGGCATGAAGGTCATCGCCAAGGCGAAGGCGGATTTCTACGGCAAGACCGGCAAGTGCTCGCTCGTCATCGAATCGATCAAGCCCGCCGGCGAAGGCGACCTGTTCCAGAAATTCAAGGAGCTGCAGGCGAAGCTGAAGGCCGAAGGCCTCTTCGAGGACGAACTCAAACGCCCCCTGCCGGAATTCCCGAAGACGGTGGCGTTCGTCACCTCCGAGATCGGCGCGGTCTGGCATGACTTCATCGAAGTACTCAAGACCCGCGGCTGGAGCGGCACGGCCTGGCTCGTGCCGGCCCGCGTGCAGGGCGAGACCTGCCCTGGCTCCGTGATCGCGGGACTGCGTCAGGCCAACGACATCCCCGGCATCGACCTGATCGTCGTGGGTCGCGGCGGAGGTTCGATGGAAGACCTCTGGGGCTTCAACGACGAAGCGCTCGTGCGCGCCGTCCGCGCCAGCCGCACGCCGGTCATCTCCGCCGTCGGCCACCAGACCGACTTCACGCTCTGCGACTTCGCCGCGGATAAGCGCGCCGAGACGCCGACCGCCGCCGCCGAACTCATCGCCAGCGGCCAGACGCGCCTGCGCCAGCAGCTCAAGCTGCTCGCCGCCGAACTCGCCCGCCACTCGCCCAAGGCCAAGCTGCAGTCGCTTTATCAGGACCTCGACCTCCTCAACGAACGCCTAGACGGCGCGGCGCAGGAGATCCTCGCGGATACGCGCCACCGCTTGTCGGAACTCGGCGGCGAGCTGCACCGTCTTTCGCCCAAGGCACGCCTCGGCGTGACGCGCGAGAAGCTCGGCCAGCTCGGCAAACGTCTCCGCTCCGCCGGCTTCGAATCCATCCTCTCCCGCGGCTATGCGATCGTCCGCGACGCCGACGGCGCCGTGATCACCGGACGCAAGGACGTGACGCCGGGACGTAAGCTCCGCCTGAAGTTCGGTGACGGCGAAGCCAACGCGACGGGCGGCTAATCAGAGACTGTAAAAAGAAAGGACGGCACATGGTGCCGTCCCTACCTCTAGCCCGGGCCCTGACCCTAGCCCTCTGATCGGCTCCGCCGATCAGTAGGCCTTCGCCATCACCACGCGGCGGGCGCTGGGCTCGCCGGTGACGACGCACTTGCCCGGCTCGTCCTTGGCGTCGAGCGGGATGCAGCGGATGGTGACCTTGAGCTCGTCCTTGAGACGCTTCTCGACGGCCTTGGAGCCGTTCCAGTGGCAGAGCGCGAAGCCGCCGTGGATCTCCGGGCGCTCCGGGTTCTTGGCGGTGAAGTATTCCTTGAGCTCCTCCCACGTGTTGATTTCGCGGGTATGGGCGGCGCGGTGCGCCTTGGCGCGGGCGAGCAGGTTGTCCTGGATCGCCTGCAGGCGCTCGACGACGGTGGCGACGAATTCGGCGCGCGGGATGCCGGCCTTCTCGCCGGTGTCGCGACGGGCCACGAAGACGGCGTTGGCCGCGAAGTCGCGCGGACCGACTTCGACGCGGAGCGGCACGCCCTTCTTGATCCAGCCCCAGGCCTTGTCGCCGCCGCGGATGTCGCGGTTGTCGACGGTCACGACGACCTTGCGGTCATGGAAACGCTGGGCGGAGAGCTCCTTCTGGAGCGACTGGCAATAGGCGAGGATGTCGGCCTTGGTGGCGTCGTCCTTGTAGATCGGGCAGATCACCACGTGCTGCGGGGCGAGGCGGGGCGGAGCCACGAAGCCGTCGTCGTCGGAGTGCGTCATGATCATGCCGCCGATGAGGCGCGTGGAGACGCCCCACGAGGTCGTGTGCGCGTACTGCTGAGTGCCCTTCTCGTCCTGGAACTGGATGTTGCAGGACTTGGAGAAATTCTGGCCGAGGTAGTGCGACGTGCCGGCCTGGAGGGCCTTGCGGTCCTGCATCATCGATTCGATGCAGAGCGTGTCGACGGCGCCGGGGAAGCGTTCGCCCTCGGTCTTGCGGCCCTTGATGACCGGCATCGCCATGTAGTTCTCGGCGAAGTCGGCATACACCTCGAGCATCTTGTGGGTCTCTTCGATCGCCTCGGCTTCGGTCGCGTGGACGGTGTGGCCCTCCTGCCAGAGGAACTCGGCGGTGCGCAGGAAGAGGCGCGTGCGCATCTCCCAGCGGACGACGTTGGCCCACTGGTTGATGAGGATCGGGAGGTCGCGATAGGACTGCACCCACTTCGCGTAGGTCTCTCCGATGATGGTCTCGGAGGTCGGGCGGACGATGAGGGGCTCCTCGAGCTCGCCGGCGGGGACGAGCTTGCCGTCGGGTCCGGCTTCGAGGCGGGAGTGGGTGACGACGGCGCACTCCTTGGCGAAGCCGTCGACGTGGGCGGCTTCCTTCTGGATGTAGCTGACCGGGATGAAGAGCGGGAAGTAGGCGTTCACGTGGCCCGTCTCCTTGAACATCGCGTCGAGGTCGCGGTGGATGTTCTCCCAGAGGGCGTAGCCCCACGGCTTGATGACCATGCAACCACGGACCGGGCTGTTCTCGGCCAGGTCGGCGTGCTTGATCACCTGGAGGTACCACTCAGGGTAGTCTTCCTGACGGGTCGGGGTGATGGCGGTCTTGGGCTTGGCGGCGGGCTGCTGGGACATGAGGTCAGTAAAGAGGAAAGAAACGCGTCAGGGCAAGAATGGAGGGCCAAGCTTCACAGGGCCTAGCCCTAGCCCCGAATTGTTCAGGCTTTCTTCGCCTTCCAGAAACGCGGGCGGCCGCTCATGTCAGGCAGGCCGGTGGCTTCGGCGTAGCCGAGCTTGGCCGAGAGCTCCGCCAAGGCGACGTGCTGTTCGATGCCGGTCTCGCAGAGCACCCAGCCGCCGGCGCGCAGGAACTTCGGGGCGTCGGTCAGGATACGACGGAGGTCTGCGAGGCCTTCTTCCGGCGCGATCAGCGCGGACTTCGGATCGAACTCGCGGACCTCCGGGTCGGCTTCGGCGACTTCGGCTTCGGTGAGATAAGGCGGATTGGAGACGATCAGGTCGTAGGCGTCGGTGACGGCGGCGAACCAGTCGGACTCCGCGAAGTTCACGCGCTCGGTCAGGTTGCACTGCGTGGCGTTCTCACGGGCGAGCGCGAGGGCGTCGGCCGAACGATCGACCGCGTCGACCTTCCACAGCGGGCGCTCGGCGGCGAGGGCCAGCGCGATGGCGCCGGAGCCGGTGCCGAGGTCGAGCACGCGCACGGCCTGGCCTTCGGGGAAGAGCGCGAACGCGAGGTCGATGAGCTCCTCGGTCTCCGGACGCGGGATGAGCGCGCGCTTATCGGACTTCAGCACCAGGTCGCGGAACTCCGCCTTCCCGACGATGTGCTGGAGCGGCTCGCGGTTGCCGCGGCGGACGGTCAGATCGCGCAGGCGCTTCACCTCGTCGTCATTGAGCAGGCGTTCGAACTGCAGATAAAGATCCAGACGCTTCATCCCCAGGCCGGCGGCGAAGAGATGCTCGGCCTCCATGCGCGGCTTCTCCAAGCCCTTGCGCGCGAGGAATTCCGCGGCCTTCTTCAGCGTCTCGAGCAGGTTCTGCATCAGCGGGCGGCGGCGCGGGTCAGGCGATCGTTGTAGGCGGCGCCGATGCCGGCAGGCGGGGCCAGCTCGGCGTGGAGCGTCTCGTAGCCACGGGCGTCGAGCCGGCGAAGCAGGTCGAAGAGATTGCGCGCGGCCTCCTCGGTGGAACCATCCTCCGAGAGCAGGAACACGTCGGCGTTGCCCGGGGCATGCGCGCGGCGACCAAGGAAGAGCACCGCGGAACGGAGGTTGGCGATGACGGGCAACGTGCCGTTCGGGAAAAGCACGACGCGGGTCGCAGGACTGTAATGACGCTCGAGCATGCCCGGGGCATCCTGCGCGGCCTGCTGGCTCGCGGCGCGCGTGACCACCTCGACATCGCCAAGGAGCGAGCGGAGCGTTTCGAGCGGGATCGGGCCGGGGCGGAGCAGACGGGCGCGGCCGGGGACGGAAAGGTCGAGGATCGTGGATTCTACGCCGTGCGCGCAGGCGCCGCCGTCGACGATCCACGGACAGCGCTCACCCAAGGAATCACGCACATGCTGGGCCTTGGTCGGGCTCACGTAACCGAACGGATTGGCGCTCGGCGCGGCGAGCGGGCGCCCGGCGAGACGCAGCACCTCGCGGAAGAGCGGGTGCTCCGGGATACGGACCGCGACGGTGTCCTTGCCGGCCGTGACGAGATCAGGAACGACGGGCTTGCGGCGGAGCACGACCGTGAGCGGGCCGGGCCAGAGCGAAGCGAGCTTAGCCAGACGCGGATCCGGTTCGGCCACTTCGGCGAGCGCCGCCTGATCGAGGACGTGGACGATGAGCGGATCCAGGAGCGGCCGGCCCTTGATCGAGAATACCTGGGCGAGCGCCGACGGATTGGTCGCGTCGGCCGCGAGACCGTAGACCGTCTCGGTCGGCAGGGCCACGCAGGCGCCGGAGCGAAGCAGCCCGGCCGCACGCGCGAGGTCGGCGGGAGCGGCGGTCAGGAAACTGGAGGCGGACGGAGACAAGGGAGACGGAAATCTACGGAGCGGACGACAGGAGTCCCGAACGTTTTACCTCGGGGCGCCGACGGGGGCAACCTCCCAGACCGACAACAAAAAGGCCGCCTGAAGAGGCGGCCCGGGGAAGTCGTCGCAGGGACGATTACTTCATCGTGATCATATTGCGGGCGCGCTTGACGGCCTTGGCAATATGACGCTGCTGGCGGGCGGTGAGGCCGGTCAGCTTACGGGGCAGGATCTTGCCCGTCTCGGTGACGTAGCGCGACAGGGCCTCGGGTTCGGTGAAATCGAAGTCGAGGGGGTTGCGGGAGCGCTTGAGCTTACCTTCGGTGGTCATGGGAGGTTTGGAAGTAAGAGGAGGAGGGCCGAGGGCAAGGAGAAATGGGGGCCGGAGCGTCAGGGGTAGGGGTAGGGATGGGGGCAGGGGTAGAAATAGCCCAAAAATAGGCCTAAATCTCTCGATATTGCCTTACCGACCCCAGCCCTAGCCCTGATCAGGCTCTTTTGACCGCGATCAGGAACTCCTTGTTACCGTCCCCGCCTTCGATGGGCGAAAGGATGACCCCGAGGACCTGGGCGCCCGGCAGACCTTGGGCGGCGGCGGTCAGTCCTTCGACCACGCGGGCGTGGATGACAGGATCTTTGATCACCCCGCGGGCCTTGTCGGCTTCGGCCTTGGTGGCCTCGAACTGCGGCTTGATGAGCGCGACGAGGTGACCGCCCTTCCCTACCCGTTGCCACGCGATCGGCAGGATGAGTCCCAAGGAGATGAACGAAAGGTCCATGACCACGATGCCATAGGTCGCGTGCGGCAGCTCGACGTGGTTGATCTCGCGCGCGTTGAACTTCTCGAGGTTCTTGATCCGCGGATCGTTGCGCAGCTTGGAGTGGAGCTGCGCCGTGCCGACGTCGACGCACGTCATGCTGACGACGCCGCGTTGCAGGAGGCAGTCGGTGAAACCACCGGTGGACGCGCCGACGTCGAGTCCGTGCAGGCCTTCGACGGGGATCTTGAAATGATCGAGCGCGCCTTCGAGCTTCTCGCCACCGCGCGAGACGAAGCGCGGAGGCTGGTCGACGGTGAGCACCGCATCCTCCGGGAAGGACTGCGACGGCTTCTGGACGACGGCGTCAGGACCGGAGCGGACCTTGCCGGCGAGGATGAGGGCCTGGGCGACCGAGCGGGACGGAGCGAGCGAAAGCTTCAACAGCAATTCGTCCGCGCGCATCCTGCCGGGCTTCGCGGCCATCGGTCAGTCGAGGAAGCCCGTGAGGGGCGATGTCGGCTCGGCCTTGTCGGAACCGATGCCCAGGCCGGCTTCGCGGGCGGAGCGGCCGGCTTCGACGGCGAGGCGGAAGGCGCGGGCCATCGCGACGGGGTCGCCCGAGGAAGCGATGGCGGTGTTCACCAGGACGGCGTCGGCGCCGAGCTCAAGGGCCTCGGCGGCGTGCGAAGGCGCGCCCAGGCCGGCGTCGACGATGACCGGCACGCGGGCCTGTTCGATGATGATGCGGAGGAAGTCGCGGGACAGCAGGCCGCGGTTGGAGCCGATCGGCGCGCCGAGCGGCATGACCGCGGCCGCGCCGACTTCTTCGAGGCGCTTGGCGAGCACAGGGTCGGCGTGGATGTAAGGCAGGACGGTGAAGCCCTTCTTCACCAGCTCCCGGCAGGCCTCGAGGGTCTCGACCGGATCGGGCATGAGATACTTCGGGTCCGGATGGATCTCGAGCTTCAGCCACGAAGTGCCGAGCGCCTCGCGGGCGAGCTCGGCGGCGAAGACCGCCTCCTTGGCCGTGCGCACGCCGGACGTGTTGGGCAGGATGAGGTGCTTCTGCGGATCGAGCGCGGAAAGGATGCCGTCGTCGGCGGCGCCGAAGCGCACGCGCTTGATGGCCATCGTCACCACCTCGGCGCCGGAAGCGTCGAGCACGGCGCGGAGCTGCGCGGCGGAGGCGTACTTGCCCGTGCCCGTGAGGAGGCGCGAGGCGAAGGTGCGGTCGGCGATACGGAGCGGAGACATCGGAGCCTGCACAATCCGAGACTCCTCGGCCTTGTCCAGCCCTCGCCTCCGGAAACCTAGCCGGCGACCGCTTCGACCAACGTTTTCGCGGCGGAAACCGGGTCGGCGGCCATCGCGATGGCGCCGCTGACGGCGATCCCGTGGGCGCCGAGGGCGCGGACGGCGGACCAGTCGGCCGCGGTGACGCCGCCGATCGCGTAGCACGGCAGCGGCGCGGCGGCGGCGATGAGGCCGGCCAAGGACGACGACGAGTGGACGGGCGCGAGCTTCTGCTTGCTGAGGGTATGGCGGAAAGGACCGACGCCCGCGTAATCGACCCGGACGCCGGCGTAGCGGGCGACATGCGCGGGCTCGTTGAGCGTCACGCCGACGATGGCGAACTCGCCGAGCAACGCGCGCGCGGCGGCGGGCGAGGCGTCGTCGCCGCCGAGATGGACGCCGTCGGCCTCGGCGCGCAGGGCGATCTCCGGCGAATCGTTCACCACGAACATCGCTCCGAAGTCGCGGCAGAGTTCGGCGATGGCGACGGCCTCGGCGGCCCAGGCCCCGGGAGGCAGGCGCTTCGCGCGCAGCTGGATCCAGCGCACGCCGCCTTCGAGCGCGGCGCGGGCCTGTTCGCGATGCGCGAGCGGCGAAGCGTCGAGCGTCAGGAACTGCAGGCGGGGGAACACGGCCTTAGTAGGAGCGCTTCAGTTTGCGGGCTTCCTTGCCGTACCAGGCGCGCTCGAGGTCGAGGAAGGCGCGGACCGGATCGGGCTGCTTCCAGACGGAGCCGATGAACGCGATGCCGTCGAAGCCCATCTCGCGGGCCTTCGCGGCGTTCTTCGGCGTGATGCCGCCGAGGGCGTGGACCGGGGCGCCGCCTTCGGACTTCCAGCGCTGCAGGATCACCTCGTATTCGCGGAGCGTGCGGCGGGGGCGATGGTCCTTCTTGGAGACGGATTCGAAGATCGGGGTCAGGAAGACGTAGCCGCAGGCCTTGTCGGTCGCGCGCAGCTCATCGTAATCATGGCACTTCACGCTGACCGTGGCGTGCTTGGGCCAGCGACGGGGGACGCGTTCGCCCGGATGCATCTGGAAGCCGCCGAGGCGGTTGGCTTCGACGAGCTCGGGCTCTTCGCCGAGGACGATGCGCGGCCAGAAGGCCTCGGGGATCGCGCGGAGGAACTGTTCGTAGTGGCGTCGCTCCCAATCCTTTCGGACCTGCACGTGCAGGCGGCCGAGGCCGGCGTCGAAGAGGCGGCGGACCATCTTCGGATCCCAGCTGCCGTCGTTGGGGGTGAACAGGACGAGGTTCTCCGGGGCCGGGGCTTCCGGCTCGTTGACGAAGAGACCTTTGATGAACTTGAACATGAGGGGTCGGAGATCAGCCGCCTTGGGCGGCGCGGATGACGAGGATGCGGGCGCCTTCGGCCAGGGCCTGGGCGGACCAGCGGGAACGCGGCACGACCTGCTCGTCGACGGCGGCGGCGACGGCCGGCTCGTGGGCCACGCCGAGTTCGGCGAGGAGCTCGGCCAGCGTCCGGGCGGCGGTCTCCTTGGGCTCATCGTTGACGGTCACGCGCATACGGGACGACCCTGCCCCCCCGTGGGCGGGCTGGCAAGCGGAGGTTTGGGGTTGCGGGCAAGGGCCCGCGGGATTGCCTCAAACCCATGAAAACCCTGCGCCTCTGCCTGCTCTCCGCCATGGCCGTCGTGGCCGCCCTCGCCCTTTCCTCCTGCTCCAACAACAAAGAATCCATGAAAGAATCCTCCGCCGCCGGCGCCACCCCCCGCGCCATCATCCATACCAATTACGGCGACATGACCGTCGAGTTCTGGCCCGACGTCGCCCCGCGCACCGTGGACAATTTCCTGAAGCTCTCCCGTGAGAAGTTCTACGAAGGCACCGCTTTCCACCGCATCATCAAGGGCTTCATGATCCAGGGTGGCTGCCCTAACTCCAAGGTCGGCGCCCGCGGCGTCCCCGGCACCGGCGGCCCCGGCTACCAGGTGAAGGCCGAATTCAACAACCGCGCCCACGTCAAAGGCGTCCTCTCCATGGCCCGTTCCAGCGACCCGGACAGCGCCGGCAGCCAGTTCTTCATCTGCCACGGCGACGCCTCCTTCCTGAACAACAAATACACCGCGTTCGGCAAGCTGGTCTCCGGAGAAGAAGTCCTGAACAAGATCGCCGCCGTCCGCTGCGTCGGCATGGAAGGCTCCACCCCGACCGAACGCGTCGAGATCACCAGCGTCGAGATCGTCGAAGCCAAGTAAGGCTTCCCTCTTTACAGCCCCCCTTCCCTGCCCTAAACCAGACTCCCCCATGAAATCCCTACGCTACCTCGCGGTCCTCCCCCTGATGGCCGCCGCCTCCCAGGCCCTCACCTTCGACGTCCAGCTCGGCTACGGTAAGCCGAACGCCCCGCTCTCCGGCGGCGCAAGCGCCGACAACACCTCGGTCGTCGGCATCGGCTTCGGCACCTACCTCACCGAGAACTCCCACGTCGGCCTGAACCTCAGCACCCGCGACATCGTCACCGCCGACCCCGTCGACGCCGCCGCCCGCACCGCCATCGTCGAGTACACCTACGAGCTCAACAGCAACGGCGGCATCAAGCCCTTCATCGGCGCCGGCATCGGCTACGGCTGGCTCAAGAACACCGCCAAGTCCACCGCCCTCGCCTCCGACGTGTTCGCCGGCCTGCGCTTCGAGGTCAACGAGAACGTCGACTTCACCCTGACCGCCCGCTTGCACCAGCTCTACAACGTCGACTTCGCGAACGTCGTCGGCGAAGAGAACCGCCAGGTGAACAGCTTCGAAGGCATCGCCGGTCTCCGCTTCAAGTTCTAAGCGGCCAGCCAGCCCAAGCAAAAGCCGCCCGTCCGGGCGGCTTTTTTGCGCCTGCTGAGCCTGGCGATCAGGGCTGCAGAAGTCCCTGGTCCTTCATCCACTCGCCGAGCACGTCGGTCCAGACCTTGGCGGCGAGACAGCGATCGGAAGCACCCCAGCCATGGCCGCCCTTGGCCCAGACGTGGACTTCGGCGGAACCGCCCATCGACTTGAGGACCTTGGCGAAAGCCATCGAGCCTTCGGCGGGATACTTGTCGTCGGCGCTGTGGGCGAAGAAGGCGGGCACCGGTTTGACGCCCTTCGGCGGGATGACGCCGTCGGGGCCCTCGCGGAGCACGCCGTCCGGCTGATCCTTCTCGAAGAGATACGCCGGGTAGACCATCACCGCGAAATCCGGACGCGGCGCATCGGGGGCGGCCGGGGCGTAAGCGACGCGGGCGGCGAGGTTGCCGCCGGCGGAGAAGCCGAGGATGCCGATCTTCTTCGGATCGGCGTTCCATTCGGCCGCGCGGGCGCGGACGATGCGCAGGGTCTCGCGGGCGTCCATCACCGGGACGATCCAAGGCTTGTTCGGGTCGCGGCGCGGGACGCGATACTTCAGGACGACCGCGGCGCTGCCGAAGGCGTTGAGGCGCTTGGCGACCTCGCTGCCTTCATGCGTCTCGGCCAGGATGCCGTAACCTCCGCCGGGGCAGACGATGACGAGCGGCGCGCCCGGCTTGGCGGCCGGGTAGACGACGAACTCCGGGATGAAGACGTCGGCGCGGTGCGTCTGCTTGTTGATCGTGCCGCGCGGGTCCTGGCCCGGCTTCAGCGTGAGCGTCTCGGCGGGCGGGACGCCCTCCCAGACGGCGATGGGGGCGAGGGGTGCGGCGACGCAGCCGACGAGCGTGAGGAGCAGGGGCGTGAGGTGCAGGGGCTTCATGGGGAAATCATTCGTGGCGCAGGGCCTCGATCGGGTCGAGCTTGGCGGCGCGGAGGGCGGGATAGACGCCGGCGACGAGGCCGATGATCACCGAGAAGGCCAGGCCTTCGGCCATGATCACCCAGTCGAGCGTGGCGACGGCGCCCGTCGGCAGCGCCTGCGTGAGGATGAAGTTCATCAGCGACACGATGCCCACCGAGACCAGCAGGCCGATGAGGCCGCCGACGACGGAGACCACCGCGGCCTCGGCGAGGAACTGGAGGAAGAGGTCCGAGCCGCGGGCGCCGACCGCCTTGCGCACGCCGATCTCGCGGATGCGCTCGTTGATGGAGGCCAGCATCACGTTCATGATGCCGATGCCGCCGACGAAGAGCGAGATCCCCGCGACCCCGCCGAGCGAGAGCTTGAAGGCCGCTTCGGTCTTGCGGAAGTCCTCGAGCGTCTGCTCGTTCGTCGAGATCGAGAAGTCGCGCAGGCCTTTGTGCGCGGCCAGCATCGTGCGCTCGGTCTGGTCGACCGCGTCGCGCAGCTGCTCGGGCTCCGCGATGCGGAGGCCGAGGCCGGTGAGGCGGTCGTTGCCGTTGTACTTGGTGAGCGCGGTGCTCACGGGGATGAACGCCCCGCTGTTGCGCCAGCGCCAGGCGCCGCCGGAGCTGCGGGAGTTCGCGGACCGGATCTGCATGCCCGAGCCCTCGATGTTGTTGAGCACGCCGATCACGGTGAAGCGACGGCCGCGGACCTTGACGATCCGGCCGACGGGATCGACGTTCGGCGCGAAGAGCTCGGGGATGACGGCCGAGCCGAGCACGATGACGTCGGTCATGTTGAGGACGTCCAGGTCGCTCACGAAGCGTCCCTGGTCCGGCTCGACCCAGCGCTTGGCCACCGGGAGATAGTCGGAGGTCACGCCGGTGACGTAGGTGTTGGTCTCGCGGTCCTCGTAGACGATCTTCTCGTAGCCCACGCGGGCCTCCGGAGAGATGTTGCGGACGAGCGGCACCGTGCGGCGGATCCGCTCGACGTCGCGCATGGTGAGTCCCTCGGAAAGCTCGGCGAGGTGCTCCTGCTCCTTCGGCAGCTGCTCGCGGACCACGGTGATCTTCTCGATGCCGCCCATCGCGTCGACGAACTGGCGGAAGTTGCCGACCATGCCTTGGACGACGGTGACCATCGCGACCAGCGAGGCGACGCCGAGGATGATGCCCGACATCGACAGGAGCGAGCGGACCTTGTTGGCCTGGAGCTCACGGAGGCCGTTGATGACGGCCGGGCGGACGCGGTCGAAGAGCCTCATCGGGTGCGGTCCTCCTGGACGAGCCCGGCGCGCATCGAGATGACGCGATGGGCCTTCTCGGCGACGGAAAGGTCGTGCGTGACGAGCACGACCGTGATGCCTTCGCTGATGAGCGAACCGAGCAGGTCGAGCACGCGGTCGACGTTCCTGACATCGAGGTTGCCGGTCGGTTCGTCCGCGAAGATGATGGAAGGCGTGCCGACGATCGCACGGGCCACGGCGACGCGCTGGCGCTCGCCCCCGGACAGCTGCCCGGGCCGATGGTCGAGGCGATGCGACATCCCGACCCTCTCGAGGGCCGCGCGCGCGGCGGCGAGGTTGGCCTCGGGGTCCGAGTTGTCGCGGTAGAGGAGCGGCAGGGCCACGTTCTCCTCGACCGTGAGGCGCGGCAGGAGGTTGAAGGCCTGGAAGACGAAGCCGACGCGGTGCGAACGATACCACGCGCGCCGGTCCGGATCGAGGCGGGCGACCTCCTCGCCGTCGAAGACGATGCTGCCCTCGCTCGGCGTGTCCATGAAGCCGAGGATGTGCATCAGCGTCGACTTGCCGGAGCCGGAGGGGCCGAGGATGGCGACGAACTCGCCTTTCTGGAAATCCAGGTCCACGCCGTCGAGGGCGTGGACGTTCTCGTCGCCCATGCGGTAGGTCTTGCGGAGGCCGCGGATGGCGATGAGCGGCGGCATCTCAGCGGGTCTGGGCGGGGCGGATGAGGCTCACCACCTCGCCGAGCGCGACGCCTTCCTTGACCTGCGTCCAGCTCGCGTCGCTCAGGCCCAGCTTCACCTTGCGCGCGTCCCACTCGCCGTCGGCGGCGCGGACGTACACCACGCGGTCGGCCCCGTCGATGAACACGGCCGAGACCGGGACGGCCACGCAGCCCTTCACGCTGTCGACGGTCACGGTGACGTTGGCGCTGATGCCCGGACGCACGCCGTCGCCGGCGGCGAAGGAGACCTGGGTCGGGAAGACGCGGAGGTCGGGCACCTTGAGGTCGGCGGTCCCGAACGGCGTCATGAAGGTGATCTTGCCGGCCTTGCGCAGGCCGGGGATGGAGTCGAAGGTGACCATGGCGTCCTTGCCCATCTCGACACGGGTGGCCGCGAATTCGTTCAGGTTGACGTCCACCCGGAGGACCGAGGTATCGGAGACGGTCATCAGCGGCGTGCCGTTGTTGATGGACTGGGCGCCGATGACGATCTGGCCCTCGAGCACGTTGCAATCGGAGACCTGGCCGTCGTGCGGCGCGCGGATGACCGTGCGGCGCACCATCTCGACCGCGGTGTCCAGCTTGGCCTGGGCGATGTCGCGCTGGAGCTTGGCGACCTCGTAGGCCGTGCGGTGGTCAAGGACCTCGCGTTCGGAGACGAAGTTCTTCTTCACGAGGACCTCGACGCGCCGCAGGTCGCGCTCGAGCCGCTCGAGGGTGAAGGTCTGGAGCTGGACGCTCCGGCGGGCCTGTTCTTCGTCGGCGTTGGCGAGCACGGGGTCGAGTTCGACGAGGATCTGGTCCTTCTTCACCATGTCCCCGGTCTGGACGTGCAGCTTGAGGATGGGACCGCTGACCTGGGCGCGGATCGAGCTGTAGATGACCGCGCGGACGAAGCCGGCGGCTTCGACGGTCTCGCGGATGTCACGCTTCTCGGCGCGGGCCTCGGAAGAGGACGCGCCGGCGCGGACGGGCTTCTTCGCAGGCCAGAAGGCGTAGGTGAGGCCGCCGACGACCACGGCGAACAGGAAAGGCTTGAGGAACTTCATGGGGTGGTGGTCAGAGGGGGCAGCGGATCCGCGGCGCCGAGGCCGGCGCCGACCTGCTGTTCGACGGCGTCCATCGTGAAACCGTGGCGGGAGAGGATCGATCCGTCGAGGCGGGCGACCTTGGCGGAGGCCGCGCGGGCGTCGAGGTGGGCCTGGACCCAGGCGAGCTGCGCGGCGTCGAGCGCGGCCTGCGCCTGCAGCACGCGGGGGAGGTCCGACTGGCCGGCGGCGAAGCGGGCTCGCTCGCCTTCATAGGACTGGCGCTGGAGCTCGAGCGCGGACGTGGAGGCCTCGACGCGCGCCCGCGCGGCCTCCAGTTCGCGCCAGGTGGCGCGGGCGGAGAACACGAGCGACTGGCGGACGTCGGCGAGGCGGAGTTCGGCCTGACGACGCGCACGGGAGGCGGCGCGCAGGTTCGCCTCGGCCTCGCGGAAGCCGAGCGGGAAGGAAAGGCGGAGCTCGGCGAAGTTCGTCCAGCCGGCCTGACGACGGTAGTTGTCGAGGCCGCCCGAGACGCCGGCGCCGGCAAGGCCGTCGCCGTAGCGGCCGGAGCCGACGGAAAGATTCAGGCTCGGCTGGTCGTTCTGTTCGGCCTGGGCGACGAGCGCCTCGGCCTGGACGATGTTCGCGCGCTGGATCTCGGTGGCGAAGTCGAAGTCGGCGACGACGCGGATCCACGGGGAGAACGGCGCGGCCGCGGGGACCGCGGTGGTCGGCAACGCGTCCACCGCCAGCGGCTGATCGACGTCGTCCGCGGTGCCCTGTCCGAGCAGACGGCGGAGGCTCATCTCGGCGTTGTCGAGGGCCTGCCGGGCGTTGAGCACGCCGACGCGCTGGGCGGCGACGTCGGCCTCGGCCTGCAGCTCATCCAAGATGGTGGCGTCGCCGAGGGAGCGGCGGGCGCGGATCTGATCGAGCAAGGAGGTCGCCGAACGCAGGCTGGTCTCGCGGAAAGCGACCAGCGCGCGGGCGGAGGCGAGCGTCCAATAGCCGACCTCGGCGTCGCGGATCAGGTCGAGCGCCGTGGCGCGGAGCGAGAGGCGGCTGCGGAGCGCGGACTGACGGGCCGAGATGAGCGCGGTGAGGTTCACCGCCCTCCAGCCGCCGGCGAGCAAGGGCTGGGTGTAGGCGATGTTCGTGCCGATGTCGTAAGAGGAAGCCAGTCCGATCGGGCCGGAGTCGGCCCACGTGCGCGTGAGACCCGTACCGACGGAGAGCGTGCCGCCCCAGGTGTTGCGCTGGCTGAGGGTGAGGTCGGAGCCGTGGATGCGGTCCGCGGGATCGTTGTTCAGGATCTCGGTGGGCGTCCGGCTCCCGCTCAGGCGGTTGGTCCAGGTGAAGGTCGGATCGAAGGCGGAGAGAGAGACGTCGACCGCGTCGAGCGCTCGCCAGGCATCGAGGCGGGTGACGGCCAGCCCGAGGTTATGCTGGAGGGTCCGGTCGACCGCCTGCTGCAGGGTCAGGGTCGGCGCGGGCGCAGGCGCGGACACGGCCGGATCGGCGGCGAGCAAGGAAGCCGCCGACAGAAAGGCCATGGTGAGCGCAGACCGCATCAGTTAGGGTAAGTACCTCATAGAGCACACTTTGTTCCCCGCGTAAAGCAAAGCGGCGCGCCTTTCGGCGCGCCGCGTCGGGAAACGGAGCGCAGGGCTTACTTGCCCTTGGAGATCTCGACCAGCTCGACCTCGAATTCGAGGACGGACTTGCCGGGGATCGGCCCTTGGCCTTGGTCGCCGTAGGCGATGGCGGACGGGCAATAGAGGACGATCTTGCCGCCGACGCCGATGAGCTGGACGCCTTCGGTCCAAGCCGGAATCACGCCGCTGAGCGGGAATTCGGAAGGCTCGTTGTTACGGTTCTTGGTCGAATCGAAGACCTTGCCGTCGACGAGCTTGCCTTCGTAGCGGCACTTCACCGTGGAAGCCGCGGTGGGCTTCACGTCGGAACCCGGGGCGAGGATCTTGTAGCGGAGGCCGGAGGCGGTCTTCGTCACGGACTTGTCGGCGTCGATCTTGGCGAGGAAATCGTCGTTCTGCTTGCCCCACTTGCCGGCCTTGGCGTTGACGCGCTCCTGGAACATCGCGTCGGCGCCTTCGCTGAGTTCGGCGGGATTGAAGTTCGGCTTGTCGCCGCGCATCGCCTGACGGACGCCCGCGAGGAAGAGGTCGATCTCCTCGTCGGTGAGCTCGAGCTGCGAGTTCACTTGCGGCATGGGGGACTGGCTGGCGATGGAGTAGCCGAGCATGGTCCAGGCCTGTTTGACCTGTTCAGGGGTGAGGGTTTTCACTTTGGGTGCGGGGGGAGGAGTGGGGGCGTCGACGGCGGGCTTGGGCGCATCGGCGGCATGGAGGGAGGCGACGGCGACGGCCAACGCGGCGAGGACGGGGTATTTCATGGGAAAAGAGTTCCTACCCGATTCAGGCCTTCGGGGGAAGCACCTTTGCGTGCTCCTGCAAGGAACTGACCGTGAGGGGGTGCTCGCGGAGGGACCGGATGCCGAGCACGGCGGCGCGGGCGGCGTTCATGGTGGAGGCCATGTAGACGCCGCGGAGGACGGCTTCGGCGCGCATGGCGTTCTCATCCTTGCGCGGCAGCATGCCCGCGGCGGTGTTCACGATCATCTGGAGCTGGCCGTTCTTCAGGAGGTCGAGCGCGTTGGGTCGGGCGCCTTCCGAGATCTTGCCGAGCTTGGTGACCTTGATGCCGGCGGCCTCGATGGCCGCGGCGGTGCCGCTGGTGGAGAAGATGTTGAAGCCGAGCGAAGCCAGGTCGCGGGCGACGGCGACGGCGCCGTCCTTGTCGCGGTCCTTGACCGAGAGGAAAGCGCTGCCGGCGACGGGGAGCGCGGGCTGCGCGGCCATCTGGGCCTTGGCGTAGGCCATGCCGAGGTCGTCGTCGCAGCCCATCACCTCACCGGTGGAGCGCATCTCGGGCGAGAGCGCGACCGGGGCGCCGGGGAAGCGGCTGAACGGGAAGACGGATTCCTTGACGGACCAGTAAGGCGGGCGGATCTCGCGGGTGAAGCCGAGGTCCTTGAGCTTGGCGCCCAGCATGCAGAGCGAGGCGAGCTTGGCGAGCGGCACGCCGATGGCCTTCGACACGAACGGGACCGTGCGCGAGGCGCGCGGGTTGACCTCAAGCATGTAGACGACGCCGTCCTTGATCGCGAACTGGATGTTCATCAGGCCGACGACCTTGAGGCGCTTCGCGAGGGAATGCGTGATGCGGCGGACCTCTTCGACGAGGGCCGGCGAAAGCGTGTGCGGAGGCAGGACCATGCCGGCGTCGCCGGAGTGGACGCCCGCATGCTCGACGTGTTCGAGCATGCCGCCGATGACCGTGGTCTCGCCGTCGGAGATCGCGTCGACGTCGAGCTCGATGGCGTCCTCGAGGAACTTATCGAGCAGCACCGGCTTGCCCGGGGCGACGTCGAAGGCCTCGCGGACGACGGACTTCAGTTCGTCCATGCCGTAGACGATGAACATGCCACGGCCGCCGAGGACGAAGGACGGACGGAGGAGGACCGGGAAGCCGATCTCTTCGGCGGCCTGGTAGGCTTCTTCGGCCGAGAGGGCGGTCTTGTTGACGGGCTGGCGGATGTTGAGCTCGATCAGGATGTCCTTGAAGAGCTGGCGGTCCTCGGCGAGCGCGATGCTCGAGGGAGACGTGCCGACGACGGTGACGCCGTGGGCTTCGAGGTCGGCCGCGAGGTTGAGCGGGGTCTGGCCGCCGAACTGGACGATCGCGCCGATGCACTGTTCGGTGCGGTAGATCTCCAGGATGTCCTCGAGCGTGAGCGGCTCGAAGTAGAGGCGGTCGGAGGTGTCGTAGTCGGTCGAGACCGTCTCGGGATTGGAGTTCACCATCACCGTCTCGTAGCCCGCGGCGCGGAGCGCGTAGGAGGCGTGCACGCAGCAGTAGTCGAACTCGATGCCCTGGCCGATGCGGTTCGGGCCGCCGCCGAGGATCATCACCTTCTTCTTGGCGGAAGGACGGACCTCGGACTCGTCGCCGTAGGAGGAGTAGAAGTACGGGGTGAAGGATTCGAACTCCGCGGCGCAGGTGTCGACGAGGCGGAAGGTCGTCTTGATGCCGGCGGCGTTGCGCTTGGCATAGACATCAGCCGGGGAGAGGCCGGTCGCATGCGCGATCTGGCGGTCGGCGAAGCCGGCTTCCTTGGCCTGGCGGAGCAGGTCGGTCCCGACGGACTTGCCGGCAGCCTTGAGGGCGAGCTCGAGGTCGACGATGCCGCGGAGCTGGCGGAGGAACCACGGGTCGATCTTGGAAAGGTCGAAGATCTCCTGCTCGGTCAGGCCGGCGAGCATCGCGTAGCGCACGAAGAACGGACGCTCCGGATTCGGGCGCGCGAGGCGGGCGCGGATCTCGGTGAGGTCGGCGAAGGCGGCATCGCCGAACTTGCCGCCGCAGCCGAAGCCCCAGGCGCCGATCTCGAGGGAGCGGAGGGCTTTCTGGAACGACTCCTTGAACGTGCGGCCGATGGCCATCGCCTCGCCGACGGACTTCATCGCGGAGGTGAGCGTGGTGTCCGCGCCGACGAACTTCTCGAAGGTGAAGCGCGGGATCTTGGTGACGACGTAGTCGATCGTCGGCTCGAAGCACGCCGGCGTGGACTTGGTGATGTCGTTCTGCAGCTCGTCGAGCGAGTAGCCGACGGCGAGCTTGGCGGCGATCTTGGCGATCGGGAAGCCGGTGGCCTTGGAGGCGAGGGCGGACGAACGCGACACGCGCGGGTTCATCTCGATCACGATCATGCGGCCGTTCTTCGGGTTGACGGAGAACTGGATGTTGGAACCGCCCGTCTCGACGCCGACGGCGCGGATGACGGCGAACGAGGCGTCGCGCATCAGCTGGTATTCCTTGTCGGTCAGCGTGAGCGCGGGGGCGACGGTGATGGAGTCGCCGGTGTGGACGCCCATCGGGTCGAAGTTCTCGATCGAGCAGATGATGACGCACTGGTCCTTGTGGTCGCGCATCACTTCCATCTCGTATTCCTTCCAGCCGAGGAGGCATTCCTCGATGAGGACCTCATGGACGGGCGAGGCGTCGAGGCCGGCCTGGGCCATGCGCTCGAACTCCTCGCGGTTGTAGGCGATGCCGCCGCCGGTGCCGCCGAGCGTGTAGGACGGGCGGATGATGACGGGGAACTCGCCGCCGATCAGGGCGATGGTCTCGCGCGCGGCGTCGAGCGTCTTGACCACGCGGGAGCGCGGGACGTCGAGGCCGATGTCGAGCATCAGCTTCTTGAAGATCTCGCGGTCTTCGCCGCGTTCGATCGCCGCCTCCTTGGCGCCGATCAGTTCGACGCCGTGCTTGGCGAGGACGCCGGTGCGGGCGAGCTTGAGGGAGAGGTTGAGGGCGGTCTGGCCGCCGAGCGTCGGGAGGAGCGCGTCGGGCTTCTCCTTGGCGATGATGCGTTCCACGGATTCCACCGTGAGGGGTTCCACGTAGGTGACGTCCGCCGTCTCGGGGTCCGTCATGATCGTGGCGGGGTTCGAGTTCACCAGGATGACGCGGTAGCCTTCCTCGCGGAGGGCCTTGCACGCCTGGGTGCCGGAATAATCGAACTCGCAGGCCTGGCCGATGATGATCGGTCCCGAGCCGATGATGAGGATTGAACGGATATCGGTCCTCTTAGGCATAGTGTTCCGCGGACTGTCAGCGACCGCTGGAAGGGTGGTCAAGTGGGGACTTCTAACAATTGCGGGCGCCTCGCGGGAAGGCGCTTGCAGGGTCGTCCCGGGCGGTCATTCATCGGGGCGTGGACATCATCAGGATCGCCGGCATCAAGTCCTTCGGACACCATGGCGCCCTGCCCGAGGAGAAGCGCCTCGGACAGCGGTTCACCGTCTCCGTCGACCTCGAAGTCGACACCCGTCCCGCCGCCGCGGCGGACGACCTGAAGCTGACGGTCAATTACGCCGACGTCATCCGGACGGTCGAAGCGCAGCTGACCGGCCAGCCGGTCTACCTCATCGAGACCTTGGCCCAACAGATCGCCGCGCGTATTTTGGGCACTTTCACCGTGGTCAAAGCCGTCACCGTCGAGGTGAACAAACCCTTCGCACCCGTGGCGGCCGAGTTTGATGCGATTTCTGTGAAGATCCGGCGCGAGCGGGCGTGAGCAGGACTCCCCTCCACTATATCCTCGGCCTCGGAAGCAACCTGGGGGAACGCGCCGACCTCCTCGCCCAAGCCATCCGCAGCATAGGTATGCTTCCCGGAGTGCAGGTTTTGGCCGTTTCCCAAGCCGTCGACTCCGATCCCGTAGGCTACGCCGACCAGCCAAATTTTTTAAACCTTTGTCTAGCAATAGTTTGTGATAGAAACCCCGACGAACTCCTGGTTGAAACCCTGGAGATCGAGCGCAAATTGGGCCGGGAAAGGACCGCCCAACGCAACGGACCCCGGACCTTGGACATCGACCTGCTCTTCTATGAAGGAGGATCCTGGGAAAGCCCGATCGTCACCCTCCCCCACCCTAGGTGGTCTTCCCGTGGGTTCGTCATCTTACCCCTAAGGAATCTGCTTCAGGACCCGGCCCTCGCCAAGCTCCCCGCCTGGGGTTCGCTCGCCGCGGAGGTCCGCGCCCTGCCCGTCGGCGACCATGGCCTCCGTCCATGGCAAGGCCCGACCCCCTGGAGCAAGACTCCCTGACCCCCGAACGCTTCGGACACTGTCCGGCGCTCTGGCTCGCCCTCCCTCTCCTGCTCGGCTGTTCGGCCGACGCCTGCTTCGGCTTGCCCCCGGGCCCTTGTCTCGCGCTCGGGACGGCCGCCGCGGCCTTCGCCTGGGGGAGCCGGCGACATGTGGTGCTCTCGGGCGTCCTGCTCGTCGTCGCGGGCGCGACCCTCGGCGCCGCGTGGCATCATCTCCGGACGCCGCCGCAGGAAACCGTCGTCGTCCGCCGACCGTTCGTCGAACTGCCGGTGACGATCGAACGCGCCGCTCCGCGCACGGAAGGCGACGGATGGTCCGGCCTGGGTTGGATCACCGACCGCGACGGCCCTTTCTTCCGGCGACGCGTCGCCCTCTCCGTGCGCGGCGATTGTCCGGCCGAAGGCGCCGAACTCATGATCGCCGGCGGCCTGAGCACCATCGCTGCGGACGCCTCCGGCTACGACGCGTGGCTGCGCTCGCAAGGGGCGACCTTGAAGCTGCGCGGCGGCCGCGTGCTCGGCGAACTCGCGCCGGCGTCGCGCTTCGCCGTCTGGCGACAAAACCAGCAGCGGCGCCTGGATGCGTGGCTGCGCCACATGCCTTGGTCCGACCCGGACGGCGGCGCGCTGCTCGCCGCGACGATGCTGGGGCGCACGGCGCTGCTGCCCGCGGAAGCCAAGGCGGCCTTCGCGGCGACCGGCACGTTGCACCTGTTCGCGATCAGCGGCCTGCATATCGCGGGGATGGCGGCCGCCCTGCTCTGGCTCGCGCGGCGCGCGCGGCTCCCCGAAGTGCCGGCCGGCGTGGCGATCCTTGTCCTTCTCTGGCTTTACGTACAGGTGACCGGCGCGTCGCCTTCGTCCGTCCGCGCATGGATCATGGCCGCCTTCCTCTGGGGTGGCCGCGTGGGCGAGCGAGATACGCCTGCGTTGCAGTCGCTGGCGCTCGCCTGCGCCGTCACGCTTCTCCTCGCGCCCGAAGCGTGCGCCGACGCCGGCTTCCAGCTCAGCTATGCGGCGGTGCTCGGCATCATCGTCGCCGGGGGCCCGGCCGCGGACCTCTGCGCGCGACCGACGGAAGAAGAACGTCTCACGCCGGCGGCTTCACGGACCTCAACACAGAAGCTGCGCTGGCGCGCGCGGCGCTTCCTGCTCGGCGGGCTCTGCGTCTCGCTTGCGGCGACGCTCGCGGGTGCGCCGCTTACGCTCGGGCACTTCGGCGTCGCAAGCTGGGGCGGCGTCGTCGTGAACCTCGTGCTCGTGCCGCTTTCGGAAATCCCGCTCATGCTCGGCATGGCTTCCATCGCCTGCGGCGTGGGCGATTGGCTCGCCACCCCAGCGAGCTGGCTCAACGGCATCGCCGGGGCATGGTTGCACGCGATGACCTGGATCGCCCAGGCCTGCGCGCTGGTTCCGGTCATCAACCTCGAACTCACCCTTCCGCATCGCTGGCTAGGCCCGGCGGGGAGCGCGCTGCTGGCGGCCGCGTTCCTCTCACAGGCTCAGGCGAAAAGCCTGGGCCGGCTGCTCGGGGTGCCGGCGGCGATCCTGCTCGGCTGGGGTCTGGCCGTCTTTTTGCTTCGTATCCTAACCTGACCTTGCCAGCGGTCCTCAGGCGGAAAAAGTCCGCTCATGACTCCGTTCTCGTTCCGCACGCTCGCCGCGCTCGCGTTGGCCGCGTCCACGTCCCTCAGCCCCGCCGCTCCGCAGGAATGGTCCGGCATCTACCCCGAACTCGCCTACTTCAACAACGAAGGCGAATGCGGCACCGGCGCCGTCGTGCCCTGGGCCGATCGCCTCTGGGTCATCACCTACGGCCCGCACCTGCCTTACGGCTCGAGCGACAAGCTCTACGAGTTCACGCCGGACCTGCGGCAGATCGTCCGCCCCGAAAGCGTCGGCGGCACGCCGGCGAACCGCATGATCCACAAGGAGTCCAACCAGCTTGTCATCGGACCCTACTTCATCGGCGCCGACCGCGCGGTGCGCGTCGTCCCGCCGAAGCTCATGCCCGGCCGCCACACCGGCAACGCCCGCCACCTCACGGACCCGGCGAACAAGGTCTACTTCGCGACCATGGAGGACGGCCTCTACGAAGTCGACGTCCGCACCCTCGCGGTCAAAGGCCTGATCAAGGAGATCAAGAACAAGCCCAAACCCGGCCAGACCGCCGAGGTCAGCCCCGCGACGATCACGTCGACGCTGCCCGGCTACCACGGCAAGGGGCTCTACTCCGGCCAAGGCCAGGTCATCATCGCGAACAACGGCGAACAAAGCGCCAAGGCGCTCGTCGACCCGACGATCACGAGCGGCGCGCTCGGCTCCTTCAACGGCGAAGGCAACTGGACGCTCATCCGTCGCAACCAGTTCACCGAAGTCACCGGACCCGGCGGCCTCACCGGCAACGCCGACCCGGCCAAGGATCCCATCTGGACCGTCGGCTGGGATTTCCGCTCGGTCATCCTCATGGTGATGGAAGACGGCAAGTGGACGAGCTACCGCCTGCCCAAAGGCAGCCACTCCTACGACGGCGCGCACGGTTGGAACACCGAATGGCCGCGTATCCGCGACATCGGAGAAGAAGGCTCGCGCCTGATGACCATGCACGGGCTCTTCTGGAAGTTCCCGGCGAACTTCTCGTCCAAGCAGTCCGCCGGCATCGCGCCGCGCTCCGCCTACCTCAAGGTCATCGGCGACTTCACGCCCTGGCAGGGTCGCCTCGTCTTCGGCTGCGACGACACCGCCAAGTCCGAGTTCCTCAACAAGCGTCCCGCCAAGGGCGCGCTCGCCGGCCCCGGACAGTCGCAGTCCAACCTCTGGTTCGCTTCGTTCGACACGCCGGACAAGCTCGGCCCGGCCATCGGCAGAGGCAGCGTGTGGGTGGACGAACCCGTGCAAGCCGGCGTCGCCTCCGACCCATTCCTCCTCGCCGGCTTCGCCAAGCGCGCGGTGCTGCTGGAGCACGACGGTTCGGCGGCGGCGACCTTCACCCTGGAAATCGACGCCCTCGGCGACGGCCAGTGGAAGACCTGGCGCGAGGTCGCGCTCAAGGCCGACGAAGCGACGCGGTGGGTCGAGATCCCCGCCGCCGTCAGCGGCGCGTGGATCCGCGCCAAGGCCGACCGCGACATCGCGAAGGCGAGCGTCACCTTCCAATACGCCGCGAACGATGGCCGCGGCGTCGGGCGCGACGGACTCTTCAAAGGGCTCAGCAAGGCCGGCGACGCCTCGTCGCAAGGCGCGCTCCTGCTGACGCGCGGCGCGAACCTGCGCACGCTCGCGGTCCTGGCCGCGGACATCACGCCCGACAAGACCACGGTCGGCGACGCCTATGAACTCTCCGCCGACCTCAAGCTGACGAAGATGGCCGACCAGAAGGTCGCCGCCTTCGTCCAGAAGAACACCGAGATCCCGCAGGGCATCGTCACCGCCGACGCGGCCTCGGTCATCTTCGAGGAAAGCGGCGTCCGCTGGCGCCTGCCGCGTTCGGCTTCCCCGGCCCACGACGGCCTGCTCGCCCGCAGCGCGCTCCGCAAGGCGCGTGAAGTCTGCACCGAACGCGACATGCTCCAGGCCCACGGCACCTTCTACGAACTGCCCGCTCTCAACGCCAAGGGCGCGATCCGCATGCGTCCGATCGCGACCAGCGACGCGGCCGTCCATGACTACTGCTCCTACCGCGGCCTGCTCGTGCTGAGCGGCGTCTCGCCCGAAGCCGCCAAGGACGACCGCCACGTCATCCGCTCCGACGACGGCAAGGCCGCCGTCTGGGTCGGAGCCGCCGACGACCTCTGGAAGTTGGGCAAGCCGCGCGGCCATGGCGGCCCCTGGCTCAACACCACCGTCCAGAAGGGCGTCCCTTCCGATCCGTATCTCATGACCGGCTATGACAAGAAACGCCTCACCCTGACCAACCACGGTCGCGAACCGGTGCGGGTCAGCGTCCAGCTCGACGTCGCCGGAGACGGACGCTTCTCGACCTACCGCGATTTCGCGGTCGTTCCCGGATCGCCGGTCGAGCATGCCATCCCCGAATGGATCAACGCCTACTGGGTTCGCATGGTAAGCGCCCAGGACGCCGTCCTGTCCGCGCAGCTGACCTACGAATAATCGCAACCATCCGCGGTTTCCGCGGTTACAAAAGAAACTCCCATGCCGCTCCGTCTCCTCGCCCTGCTCGCCTTCGTCTCTCCGCTCTGCGCGGCCGACGCTCCCGCCACCCTCCTCGCCCAGCCGGACAAGGAAATCGTCGGCGACCTGCTCACCAAGGACGCGAAGGCCGCCGACTGGAAGGTCGCCAAGGGCAAATGGGAGCGCACCGCTGACGGCACCCGCGTCGAGGAGATCCCGGCGGACAAGCATGGCGCCGTCAGCCGTGTCGCCCAGAAGCTGCAGGACCTCGTCATCGCCTTCGAATTCCGCCTCGACGGCGCGAAGTCCGTCTCGCTGAGCATCAACGCCACCAAGGACCACATGGCCCGCGTGCTCATCACGCCGACCGCGTTGCGCGTGCAGAAGGATGACCACGACCACGACGGTCCCGACAAGGCCGTCATCTTCCTGAACACCGCCCAGTCCTTCGAAGCGGGCACCTGGCACCGCGTCGTCCTCGAGATGGTCGGCGACACCATGGTCGCGACGATCGACGGCAAGGTGAGCGCCTTCGGCAGCGACGCGCTCTTCAAGACCGAGAAGGTCAATCCCGGCTTCACCTGCTCCGGCCAGTCCGCCACCTTCCGCAACTTCACGCTCTGGAGCGCCAAGCCCGAGGCCAAGCCCTCGTGGAAGGAAACCAGCGCCAAGGTCGCCGAGGCCATGGCCGCCGCTCCGAAGCCCGCCGCCCCGGCGGCCGCCGCCAAGGGCAAAGGCAAGGCGAAGGCCAAAGCCGGCAAATAAGCCCGCGCCGGCCGTTTTTAGCCGGGCGGGAGCCATCTCCCCGCTTGCACCGAGGGAGGTTACGACCAAGTTCGAACCTCCCTCTTTCATGAACGAGCCCTTCGACACCATCGAGGAAGCCCTGGCGGACATCGCCGCCGGGAAGCTCGTCATCGTGACCGACGACGAGAACCGCGAGAACGAGGGCGACCTCGTGATGGCGGCTTCGAAGGCCACGCCTGAGACCGTCAACATGATGATCCGCCACGCGCGCGGACTCATCTGCGTGCCGACCGTCGAACATCAGCTCCGCCGCCTGGGCATCTCCCAGATGGTCCCCGAGAACCGGGAGTCGCAGCGCACCGCCTTCGCGGTGTCCGTCGACGCCGCCGAAGGGATCTCCACCGGCATCTCCGCCTACGACCGCGCGAAGACCATCGCGATCCTCGCCGACCCCCAGGCCAAGCCCGAGGCCCTCGTGCAGCCGGGTCACATCTTCCCGCTGCTCGCCCGTCCGGGAGGCGTGCTCCAGCGCGCCGGCCACACCGAGGCCGCGGTCGACCTCGCGTCGCTCGCCGGCCTGCATCCGAGCGGCGTCATCTGCGAGATCCTGAACGAAGACGGCTCGATGGCCCGCCTGCCGGAGCTCGTCGAACTCAAGAAGAAGTTCGGCCTGCACATGATCTCCATCGCGCAGCTCATCGAGTTCCGCCATCGCCGCGAACGCCTCGTCGAGCTCGTCGCCGAAAGCCCCTTCAAGTCCGCCTGGGGCGAGTTCACGCTCCGCGTCTACCGCTCGCTGCCGGACGGCCGCCAGCACCTCGTCTTCACCCTCGGCCGGCCCGACGAGACCCCGACCCTCGTCCGCGTGCAGCGCGAGAACATGCTCGGCGACCTCTTCCGCGGCAGCGCCTTCGGCGCCGGCGCCTCCCTCGCCTCCAGCTTCGAAGCCGTCGCCAAGGCCGGCCGCGGCGTGATCGTCCACGTCGCCCAGCCGTTCGGCGGCATGCAGGCCGACCAGGACGGCGTCCGGCTCGGCCAGATGGACGCGCGCGACTACGGCATCGGCGCCCAGATCCTTTCGCACCTCGGCCTGCGCCGCATCCGCCTCATCACGAACAACCCGCGCAAGGTGGTGGGCCTCGGCGGCTACGGGCTCGAGATCGTCGAGCAGGTCCCGTTCTGACCGTCGGACGGTTCTTTCCGCTTGCAGGCGTGGACGGAAGCGACTCCATCAAACGTCCGTTCTTCCGCCATGAGCCTAGACAAGCCCACCCCTGACGCCATCGATGGCGCCGAACTCCGCTTCGCCATCGTGTCCGCGGGTTATAACGCCGAGCTCGTCCAGGCCCTGAAGAAGAACGCCGTGAAAGGCCTGCGCGCCGCCGGCGTGCCCGCCGGTTCCATCGTCGAAGTCGCCGTCCCCGGCTCCGGCGAGATCCCTTACGCCGCCTACATGTCCGCCATGACCGGCGACTACGACTGCGTCATCGCCCTGGGCGTCGTCATCGCCGGCGACACCCCGCACCATGAGATCATCGCGCACTCGACCGCCAACGCCCTCCAGGACGCGGCCATCCGCTCCGAAGTCCCGGTGATCAACGGCATCGTCGTGACGAACAACCGCGAGCAGGCCGTCGCCCGCTGCCAAGGGACGCTGGACCGCGGCACGGAGTTCGCGCACGCCGCCCTCGCCATGGCCCGTCACCGCATCACGCTCGGCGAACGCCTCGACCAGGTCGAGGACGAGGAACGCAAGCGCGGCGGCCAGGAACCTTTCGCCCAGAACTGAACGATGGACAACGACTCGCCCATTTCCGCCTCCGCGCGCGCCAAGATCCGCATCCGGATCAAAGGCGTCGACTACCGCATGGCGGACCAGACCGCGGCCGACATCATCGCCAGCGTCGTCGGCACCGGCGCCCGCATCTCGGGCCCCTTCCCGCTCCCCTCGCAGGTCGAGGAACCGCGCACGGCCCTCCGCGAGGAGATCCGCAGCCACCGACGCCTCATCGAGATCATCGGCTCCAACCAGAAGACCGTCGACGCCTTCCGCCGC
Organism: Verrucomicrobiota bacterium; assembly: GCA_041180005.1. Classification (GTDB taxonomy): domain Bacteria; phylum Verrucomicrobiota; class Verrucomicrobiia; order Opitutales; family UBA953; genus UBA953. The sequence goes on from JBEGSF010000001.1 coordinate 296,116, forward strand.
CACAACGTGCCCGCCGGCGTCGAGATCGCCATCGTCGCCCCGGACGAGCCCGCCGCGGCCGACCCCTCCGCTCCGCCCGCCAAGCGCAACCGCCGCCATGACAGCCGCGTCGCGGCCATGCAGTTCCTCTGCTCCTGGGAGGTCCAGCGCCACGCCGACATGGTCACGGGCCTGTTCGACTTCTTCTCCGAGCGCCCGCATCCGCGCGAATACTACGCCTTCGCCGAGGAGCTCATCCAGGGCGTCATCCGCGACCTCGCCCTCATCGACGAGATCATCGGCAAGTACGCCAAGAACTGGGCCTTCGGGCGCATCGCGCGCGTCGACCTCGCCATCCTGCGCGTGGCCGTCTTCGAACTCATGCGCCGCACGGACATCCCGCCGGTCGTGAGCATCAACGAGGCCGTCGACATCGCCAAGGAGTTCTCGACCGAGGAGTCCAAGCGTTTCGTCAACGGCATCCTCGACAGCTATAAGGAAGAACTGGGGCGCGACCCGCGCAAGGCCGAGGGCGGCTGAGCCATGGCGGGCTTCTTCGAGCGACTGAAGGCGGGCCTGAGCCGCACGGCCGAGGCCGTGGCCAACCTGCTGGCGCGTCCGATGGACGCCGCCTCCGCCGAGGAGCTGCGTGAACGGCTGATCGCGGCCGACTTCGGCCCGGCCACCGCCGACGAGGTCGTCGAAGCGGCGCGCGCCGCCTGGAAGACCGAAGCCGCGCTGCGCAGGACCTCGCCCGCCGAAGCCGCGGCCGAAAGCATCGTACGCGCGCTCGGCGGCGAGACCGCGCCGGCGACCTCCCTCTCGAAGCCGCACGTCATCATGCTCCTCGGCGTCAACGGCGCCGGCAAGACGACGACCGCGGCCAAGCTCGCCTGGCGCTGGCGCCAGGAGGGCAAGTCCTGCCTGCTCGGCGCGTGCGACACGTTCCGCGCGGCGGCCGGCGAACAGCTTTCCGCGTGGGCGGACCGGCTCGGCGTCGAGGTCGTCGGCGGCGCCGCCGGCGCGGATCCCGCGGCGGTCGCGTTCGACGCCGTCAAGGCGGGCGTGGCGCGCGGCGCCGACCTCGTGATCCTCGACACCGCCGGCCGCCTGCACACCAAGGCCCACCTGCTGGAAGAACTCCGCAAGGTCGTGCGCGTGACGACCAAGGCGCATGCCGGCGCTCCGCACGAGAAGTGGCTCGTCCTCGACGGCTCGCTCGGCGCGAATTCCATCGAACAGGCCCGCATCTTCCATGAAGCCGTCGGCCTCACCGGCCTGATCGTGACCAAGCTCGACGGCACCGCCCGCGGCGGCGCGCTCGTCGCCGTCGTCCGCGAGCTCGGCGTGCCGGTCCGCTTCATCGGCGTCGGCGAACAGCCGGCCGACCTCCAGCCCTTCGACGCGCGGGCCTACGCCCGTTCGATCGTCGGCCTGGCCGAGTGAGGTTGTCTTGCCAGCGAGGGCGCCTCGCCCCAGCGTGAACCCATGTCGGCCGAGACCGTCACCGTCGAACTAGGCTCGCGCTCCTACCCCGTACGCATCGGGGCCGGGATGCGCCGCGAGGCCTTGGCCGCGGCCGAACGCCGGCTGGCTTCCGGCCAGAAGTGCGTCGCGATCACGTCGCCCGGCGTCGCCGCGGCGCAGTCCGGCTTCGCGGCCGAGCTCGCGCGCCTGATGCCGGTCCTCGCCACCGCTTCCGACGGCGAGACGGCGAAGTCCGCCGCGGAACTCGCGCGCGTCTGGGATTTCCTCGCCGCCAACGGCGTGGCCCGCGACGGCGCGGTCTTCGCGCTCGGCGGCGGCGTCGTCGGCGACCTCGCCGGCTTCGCGGCCGCCTCCTACCAGCGCGGCGTCGATTTCTACCAGCTCCCGACCACGCTGCTCGCGATGGTCGACAGCTCCGTCGGCGGCAAGACGGGCATCAATCTGTCCGCCGGCAAGAACCTCGTCGGCAACTTCCACCAGCCCACGGCGGTCTACGCCGACACCGACCTGCTGGCCACGCTGCCGCCGCGCGAATTCGCCGCGGGCATGGCCGAGGTGATCAAGCACGGCATCATCGCCGACGCCGACCTCTTCGGCCTGCTCGAGCAGAACGCCCCCCTCGCCTGGAACCATGCGCTCCTCCCGCGCGTCATCCGCCGCTGCGTCGAGATCAAGGCGGCCGTGGTCGCCGGCGACGAACGCGAGACCAGCGCCCAAGGCGGCCGCGCGCTCCTCAACCTCGGACACACCTTCGGTCACGCCATCGAGGCCACCGCCGGCTACGGCACCTACCTGCACGGCGAGGCCGTCGCGATCGGCCTGGTGATGGCCGCGCGCCTTTCCGCCGAGCTCAAGCACTGCACCGCCGCCCAGGCCGAACAGGTCGAAGCCGCGCTGAAGGCGCACCTCCTGCCGACCGCCCTCCGTGCTCCGCTCCCGCTCGAGCCCATGCTGGCCGCGATGCGCCGCGACAAGAAGGTGCGCGGCGGCAAGCTGCGTTTCGTCTTGCAGGACGGCATCGGCGCCGCCTGTACCTCCGACAGCGTCCCCGAGGACGCCGCGGTCCGCGCCCTGCTCGCCGGCGGCGCCGTCCGCTGAGCGACCCCGCTTGACCGGTCCGGAGAGCCGGGCTTTCCTGTCGTATGCCCCGACCGCCCGCCCCGCTGGTCACGCTTTGCCTGTCCCTGCTGACGCTCATCGCGCAGGCGGCGGAGCCGGCCGCGGAAGCCACGCGTGTCAGCGCCTCGGGCTTCATCCGCCATTGGCCAGGCGAACTCCCCATCGTCCTCTCGGTCCCGCATGACGGCGCGGCCAAACCTTCGGACATCCCCGACCGCACGCGCGGAGTGACCGTGCGGGACTCCTACGCCGCCGCCTTGGCCCATGCCCTGCGGGACGCCTTGCGCGAACGTTGCGGCGCCGCGCCGCAGCTCATCCTCTGCGAACTCTCGCGCAAGAAGGTGGACTGCAACCGGGAGATCGGGGAAGGCGCCGCCGGGCAGCCGAAGGCAGAACAGGTCTGGCGCGAATACCACGCCGCCATCGACGAAGCCGAGGCGGCCGTGCTCGCCCGCTCGAAGCATGGCCTGTATCTGGACATCCATTCGCACGGCCACCCGAAGCCGCGCATCGAGATCGGCTACCTGGTGAAGGCGTCCGAGCTGCGCCTTTCCGACGAACGCCTGGACTCCGACAAGTCCGTCGCCGCGAGGTCTTCGATCCGCTGGCTGAGCCAGCGGACGCCGGCGAAGTTCTCCGAACTCCTCCGCGGCGAGACGAGCCTCGGCGGACTGTTCGCGGCCCGCGGCGTCGCCGCGGTGCCCTCGCCGCGCGAAGTCGTGCTCCTGGACGATCCTTACTTCAACGGCGCCTACGACATCGAAGCGCACGGGTCCCGCGACAAGTCGCAGCTCGACGCCGCTCAGCTAGAGGTGCCTGGACCGATGCGGGACACGCCGGCCCACCGGGCGGCCACCGCCAAGGCGATCGCGGAATCGCTCGAGGCCTACTTCGTCCGGCACTTCGGGACGAAGCTGCGGTAAGCTTACGGCTGCGGGCCGACGGCGGGCTTCGCCGCGCGCCAGTCGCGCTTGAGCAGACGGTCGTCGTTCTTCTCGTTGGCCTCGCGGACGCGCTCCTTGAGGGTGCCTTCGCCGGCGGACTGGCCGGACAAGGCGGCCGCGGCGGGCGTCTTCTCGACGACGAACGACTGGTCGCCGACCGGGCCGGCGGCGCAACCGACGAGGAACAGCAGAGGCAGGAGGAGCGTGGTCTTCATGAGTCTTATTTCGCGCGGAGCTTCGCGTCGGCCTCGAGCCAGCCGCGGAGGGCGAGGGCCGAACGGCGGGCGCGTTCGCGCGCGGCGGCGAGGTCATCGGCGTCGGCGACGTCGGCCTTGGCGAAGGAATAGAACTTCGCCTTCGGCTCGGTGCCGGAGGCGCGGACGGCGATGCGGCGGCCGTCGGCCAGCTCGGCGAGGATGAACTCCTCGGGCGGCACGCGTTCGCCTTCGGCGTCGAGCACCTTGTCGCGCTCGTAGTCGGTGACGCGCAGGACCTTCGAGCCGTCGATCACGGCGGGAGGGGACTTGCGCCAGGAGGCGACGATGCGGCGTATGCACGCGGCGCCCTCGGCGCCTTCGAAGGAAAGATTCAGCAGGTCCTCATGGTGAGCGCCGTGGCGCAGATGCAGGACGTCGAGCGCATCCAGGAGCGTGCGGCCGCGCGAGCGCAGCAAGGCGGCGAACTCGCAGAGCATGACCACCGTGGCGTTGGCGTCCTTGTCGCGGACGGCGTCGTCGGCGAGGTAGCCGTAGCTCTCTTCGGCGCCCAGGAGGAAGAGCGTCGAGTGACGGAGGGCGAGCGGGGCGCGGCGGCGGAGCGGGAGCGCGGGAGCGTCGGCGCCGGCGCCTTCGACAAGGCGGCGGTTCCAGTTCTCGAGCTTGCGGGCGATCCATTTGAAGCCCACGAGCGTCTCGACGCAGCGGATGCCGTGGCGGGCGCAGATGGCGGCGACGAGCGGCGTGGTCACCAGCGACTTCACCACGGCGGCGTTGGGCGTGCCGGCCTCCGGGAGGATGCCCGCGTCCTTCAGGGCGGAGATGCGGAACTCGGCGAGCAAGGCCGCGACCTCGTTGCCGTTGAGAAGACGATGGCCGCCGGACGGCAGCGGACAGGCCACGCCGACGCGGTCCGAGTCCGGATCGGTCGCGAGGATGAGGTCGGCGCCGATCTCGTCGGCGAGCTTCAGCGCGAGGGCGAAGGTGCTGGCGTTCTCCGGATTAGGGGAGGCGACGGTCGGGAAACGGCCGTCATGCTCGCGCTGTTCCTCGACGACGTGCGGGTCGATGCCCACGCGACGCAGGGCCGGCACGACCATCACGTCGCCGGTGCCGTGCACGTTGGTGTAGACGACCTTGGGCGCGTGACGGGAGATGACCTCCGGGTCGAGCACGACGCCGGCGAGGCGGGCGAGGTAGGCGTCTTCCGCCGAGGCGGGCACGGTGAGCACGCGGCTGAGGTCCTTTTCAAGGTAGGGAGCGACATCGGCGGGGCCGAGTTTGCCGACTTCGGCGACGATGGCGGCGTCATGCGGAGGCAGGACCTGGCCGCCGTCCCCGAGGCAGCACTTGAAACCGTTGTCGTGCGAAGGATTGTGGCTGGCCGTGATGACGACGCCGGCATGCGCGCCGAGGTGACGGACCGTGAAGCTGAGCTGGGGCGTCGAACGGGCGCCGGTGAAGAGATAAGCCTCGCCGCCGAGCTCGGTCCAGGCGCCGGCGATCAGTTCGGCGAAGTGACGGGAGAAATGGCGGACGTCATGGGCGACCACCAGGCGGGCGCCGGGCTGGGTGGCGGAGACGTGCTTCCAAAGACCGATGACGGCGCGGAGGACGTTCACGTCGTTGAGGCAGGCCGAACCGATGGCGGCGCGGACCGGCAGGCCCTGGGCGTCGACCTCGTTGGCGGCGGAGACCCTTCCGACCGTCCGACCGCGCATGCCCCCGGTGCCGAAGGCGATGCCTTTGTAGAAGCGGTCCTCGAGTTCGGCCCAGGCACCGCGTTCGCAGAGATCGCGGAGGGAGGCCAAGGCTTCGGCCGGCAGGGCGCCGGAACGGAGCCAATCCCCCGCGTTGGTCAGGCTGGCGGGGGAAAGCTGCCCCTTGTCCCGGGCGGCTTGGAGGAGCGAAAGGACGGCGGCGGAGGCGCTCATGAGTCCGTCCATACTTACCCTCCCTCAGGCGGGGACAAGCCCGTAGGCGGGGGAGGCGGGGGTTGACACAATCGCTCCTTTCCCAAGGGTTGACCCCCCATGCCCGAAGACCGTTCCAGCAAGCAGCCCCCGGCCGGCGATGACCGCAATCTCGTGGTCGTCGACGAAGATTTCGTCAATGCGGACGCCGAGGACCGTCTCTGGCTCTTCTGGGAGCGCAACAAGGGCGTCATCGTCAAGGCCGCCACCGCCGTCGTGGTCGGCATCCTGGGCTACCTTGCCTTCTTCTTCTGGAACGAAAGCCAGCGCGAGGCGCTCGGCGAAGAGTTCACCGCCTGCCAGGACGAAGCCGCCCGCCGCGCCTTCGCCGCCCGCCACCCTGGCGAAACCCTGGCCGCAATCGCCCTGACCGACGTCGCCGACGACCTGAAGCGCGCCGGCAAGTTCGCCGACGCCGCCAAGGCTTACGACGAAGCCCGCCGTCTGGCCGGACTCGCCGGCACCGCTCCGGCCGTCAACGCGCTCGCCGCCCGCGCCCGTCTCTACGCGGCTCTCTGCCGTCTGGAAGCCGGCGACGCCACCGCCACCAAGGCTCTCGCCGAGGTCGCCGATGATGTTTCCGCCGCCGAGACCCTCCGAGGCTTCGCCATGCTCACCCTCGCCAACGTCGCGGTCGCCAAGGGCGACACCGCCGAAGCCAGCAAGTGGCTCAACGCGATGGACAAGAAACTGCGCGCGAACCACGTCTGGAAGGCCGACAAGGAGATGCTGGTCCGCTCCGAGCCTTCGCTGATCGCCCCCGCCGCCCCGGCCGGAAAGTAAGCGGCGTGCCAGCCGGCTCCGACCGGCTTCCCGCCCCCTATTAACCTTGCCAATAAAGGCCGTTGGGCGTGTCTTCTGGACACCCGTCGGCACGGCGCCGGCGAGCCTGTCACCCTTCCCTCCGGAGCCCAACCCATGAACGAAGCCGCGCCCCAGCCGGAAGCCGCCGTCGTGGCGGAAAGGCTGACCAAGCGCTACGGGTCGCTGACCGCCGTCGAGGACCTGAGCTTCTCCGTCGCGCCGGGCGAGATCGTCGGCTTCCTCGGCCCCAACGGCGCCGGCAAGTCGACCACCATGCGCATCCTCGCCGGCACGATGTCCGGCACCTCGGGCCGCGCGGCCATCTGGGGCGTCTCGGTCGCGCTCGATCCCGCGGGCGCCAAGCGGCACCTCGCGTACATGCCGGAGAACAACCCGCTGCCGGAAGACCTCCGCGTGGAGGAATACCTCACCCTGCGCGCCCGCCTCAAGGACGTCGCCCCGGACCGCGTGGACGAACGCGTCCGCCGCGTGATGGAGGACTGCGACCTCACCCGCCGGGCGTCGGGCCGCCTCATCGGCCAGCTCTCGAAAGGCTTCCGCCAGCGCGTGGGCATCGCGGACGCGCTCCTCGCGGAGCCGCGCGTCGTCATCCTGGACGAGCCCACCATCGGCCTCGATCCGCACCAGATCCTCGGCATCCGCGAGCTGATCCGCTCGCTGCGTGGCAAGATGGCCGTGCTCATCTCGAGCCACATCCTCCACGAGGTCGAACAGGTCTGCGACAAGGTCGTGATCATCAACCGCGGGCGCCTGGTCGCCCAAGGACGCACCGAAGACCTGCGCCGCGAACTGCTGCCGGAGGCCGCGTTCACCGTCGTGACGCGCGCCGACGAAGCCGCCTTGCTCGCCGTCTGCCGGCGCGCGGAAGCCGCGGCCGAGGTCGCCGCCGTGACCAGCGCCGACGGCTGGAACACCTTCCGCGTCGCGCTGCCCGCCGGCTCGCCCGCGCGCGAGACGCTGGCCGCGACGCTGATCGGCGCGGGCCTCGCGCTGCGCGAGATCGCCGAAGAAAAGTTCGGGCTGGAGGACATCTTCCTCGCCGCCACCCGACGAGCCCCCGGGGAGGGCCGACGCTCCTGATGCGACACTTCCGCACCCTCCTCGCGCACGAGCTGCGCAGCGCGGCGCTCTCGTGGAACACCTGGGCCGCCGCCGGCCTCTTCCTCGCGCTGATGGGCGGCATCCACTTCTTCGCCCTCGTCGACGCCGCGCGCGCGCCGACCTCGCGCGCCCCCGTGGAGGCGACGCTCTGGTTCTTCTGGCTGCCCCTGCTCTGCGTCCTACCGCTGCTGACGATGCGCACCTTCGCGGAGGAACGCCGCTCGGGCACGCTCGCCGCGCTGCTCACCACGCCCGCGAGCCCGGCCGCCGTGGTCTGGGCCAAGTTCCTCGCCGTCTGGATCGTCTGGGCCTTGTTCTGGCTCTCGTTCGCCGTGTTCCCGTTCCTCGCCTCGCAGCGGCTGGACGGCGCGAACGCGCGCGCGCTCGGCGAAGCGTCCTCCCTCTGGGGAGGGCTCTGCTTCATCGCCGTGAGCGGGTTCCTGCACGTCGCGATCGGCATCCTCTGCAGCTGCGTCACGCGCTCCGCCGCGCTGGCCGCCCTGCTCGCGTTCATCAGCCTCCTCGCGCTGACGGCCGCCGGCGGCGCGCTCGAGACGTTGCCGATCGAAAGCTGGGAATGGCTCGGCTGGCTGCGCGAGCCCGCGGCACACCTCCGGACGTTCGGCCACCTCCAGGATTTCACCGACGGCGTCCTCGATGCCCGTCCGCTCGTGCTGTACGGCACCGGCACGCTGCTCTGCCTCGGCCTGGCGGTGCTCACCGTGGAGGGCCAGGAATGACATGAGCTCACCGCGCGACGACTTCGGTTCCGTCCGGCCCATCCGCCGCCTGAACCGCCTGACCCAGGCCCTCCTCGCGATCGCGCTGGCGGTCGCCGTGAACACGCTCGCGTCGCTGCCCGAGTTCCGCGTGCGCCGCGACATCTCCGCCGACCGCCGCCACTCGCTCGCCCCGGAATCGGTCGAGACCGTGCGCGCCGCCGGCCGGCGCAGCCCCGTGGGCGCGGCGCGCTCCCGCGGCTGGGTCCGCGCGGTCGTGCTGACCGGCGAAAGCGCCGAAGAAGCCGTGTTCCTGCGCACGCGTCTCCTCAAGCTGCTCGACTCCTATGTCGTCGAGAGCGGCCGCCAAGGCGGCAACTGGCTCGCGGTCGAGCTCGCCGGCGGCGGACGCAACGCCCCTCTTCTGTCGGAGCTCGCCAGCCGGCACGGCGCGCCGGAAGCGACGGTCGTATTGGTGCTGACCTGCGGCGGCCGGGCCAAATACCTCCACTACCGCGACCTCGTGAACAAGGACGGCGCCTTCCGCGGCGAGGAAGCCGTCACCTCCGCGCTCATCGAAGTCACCGAAGACAAGCCGGCCGTCTGCTACGTCACCAAGGGCCACGGCGAACTCGGCGTGGAGGACGCGTCGCCCGTCCGCGGGATGTCGCTCCTTTCGCGGCAGCTCCGCAACCGCAACTTCGAGGTCCGCGCGCTCGACCTCGCCACCGTCGGCGAAGTCCCGCGGGACGCCTCGATGGTGCTCGTGCCCGGACCGCTGACGCCTTTCTCGGGCGCCGAAAACGACCGTCTCCGCAAATACCTGCAGGAGCGCAACGGCCGGGTGCTCGCGTTGCTCGATCCGGCTCGCGACCACGGACTCGAGCCGGTGCTCTCCGAGTGGGCCGTGTTCACGCCCGACACCGAACTGCAGGAGCCTGACCCGGCGCGACGCACCACCGACGGCGACATCGGCCTCCTTCGCCTCGAAGCCAAGGAGCACCCTCTGACCAAACCTCTCCGAGAGCAGAACCTTCCGCTCGTCGCCGCGCGCCTGCGGCCCGCCCGCTTCGACGAAGGCAGCGCGCCGGACAGCACGCTCGGCGTCTGGCAGCTCGTCTTCTCGTCCGACGCCGCCTGGGGCGAGACCGATCCGGCCCGCCGTCCTCTGCGTTACGACCCTGACCGCGATCAGGCCGGCCCGGTCTGCGTCGTCGTCGCGGCCGAGCGCGCGACCGGCATCCGTCAGGGCGTCGGCGGCGCAGGCGGCCGCCTGGTCGTCGTCGGCACCTCCGAGATCGCCGCGAACAGCCGCCTAGACCGCGGCGGCAACCGAGCCTTCCTGACGCAGGCCGCCGCCTGGCTGAGCGACCGCGAGCGGGCCATCTCGCTTCCGGTCCGGGCCGGGGGTGAAGTCCAGCTGACCGCGACCGCCGCCGACTTCTGGGCCCTGGCTCTGCGGTTCGCCCTCATTCCGCTCGGCGTGCTCGCAGTCGGGCTTGCGGTTTCCGTGTGGCGTCGCAGGAGTTGACGTGCCCATGCGGATCTCCCGCACCACCGTCGTCCTCCTGCTCGCCAACCTGATCGCCTTCGGGCTGGTCTGGCGCGCCATGTCGGGGCAGACGACCCCCGTCGTCAGCCAGACGCAGCTCTTTCCGCCGAACCCCGCGCGCCTCGCGCTCGCCGAAGGCCCCGCGCGGATGCTCCTCGAGAAACGCCCCGCCGGCTGGCGCGTGCTCGAGCCCTTCGAATGGCCGGCGAACGTCTGGTCCGTGCAGCGGCTGATCGACGAGCTCCGCTTCATCAGCCCCGAGAGCGGCTTCGACGTCGCCGAGGTGACGGCCAACGGCGCGAGCCTCAAGGACTACGGACTCGAGCCGGCGCGATGGACCCTCAAGGTGACGGGCGAGACCGGCGCCGCCGTCGAGGTCAAGGTCGGCGTCCAGCCTTCGACCCGCCGCCACTTCCTGCTGACCGAGGACGGCCGCCGCATCGTCCCGCTGCCCGACGCGATGGCAGCGGCCTTGGGAGCGAACCCGGAGAGCTACCGGGTCGACCGCATCTTCGAGATCGCCGACTTCGAAGCTCGCGCCGTCTCGGTGCGCCAACGGGAGAAGGACGTCGAAGTCGTCACGGCGCTGGCCGCCGAGACGCGTCCGCGCGTCGGCCGTCGCGTGCAGCTGCCCGAGTGGCGCTTCGAGACCCCCTACGACGCCCCTGCCGATCCGGACGCCACGGCCCGCGCCGTCGGCGCGCTCGCCAACCTGCGCGCCACGAAATTCGTCGACCTGGCCGACGAGACGACCGGACTCGGCGCGCCTTTCCTGCGCCTCGCCCTCGAGGGCAACGCCCGTCGCCAGGTCCTCCTCGTCGGACGCCCCGCGCCCGGTCAGCCGAACCTGGCCTGCGCCAAGCTGGAGGATAACGCCGCGGTCTTCCTCGTCGAAGCGCGCGAGCTCCGCGAATGGCTCACGCCGCGCGCCGCGTTCGCCGACACGCGGCCCGCCGACTTCGATCCTGCGCTCGTCACGGGCTTCACCGTCTCCGCCGGCGGACGCTCCATCACCTTGCACCGGCTCGATGGCCTCGGCGAAGACGCGCGCTGGGAGATCCCCGTCGCGCCCGGCTCCACGGCGACGAAGCGACGCGAGGCGGACGCACGCCTGATCGGCCGTTTCCTCGCCGGGCTCTCGCAGCTGCGGGCGACCCGTCGCCCCGCGGCCGCCCCGGGCGGCCTGACGCTCCCCGCCGTCCGCGAACCCGTCGCGGGCGCCGCCGGCCAGACGGTCGAGCTCGAGTTCGGCGCCGACCGGATCGTGCTCGGCTTCAGCGACGACCCCGACAACGGCGCCGGAACCCGCCTCGTGCACGCCAAGGGCGCTCCGCTCGCGGCCGTGTGCGACGTCTCCTTCCTCGACGGCGGCCACCAGAACGTCGAACCCTCCGCCTGGCGCCGACGCGTCGTGGCCGCGCTGCCGCAAGGCGCCCGCGTGAGCGGGCTGCGCCTCACCGCGCGCGGCGACGGCAAGGTCGTCGGCGAAGCGCGCCTCGGACCGGACGGCAACTGGGCCGGCACGGGCCGGCTCGATCCCACCAGCGCCCGCCGCCTGGCGCTCGCGCTCGCCGAAGTCCGCGCGACATCCTTCCCCGGACGCGACGTCGGAGCCGGCGGCTGGAGCTACGAACTGCGCGTCACCGACCAGGCCGCGACCGGCGCCGGCGCCGCCAGCGAGACGATCCGCACCTACCTTTGCTCCGCTCCTCTCCACGACCGTTCGTTGCTGCTGCGCGACGAGGCGGACGACGATGACTTCATCCTGGAGCCGGCGCTCGCCGCGATCCTCGCCCCTCTGCTGACCGAACCCGGGCGATGAAACCGAAGCCCGGCAGCTCACCGTTGCGTCGCTTCCTGCGCGGGCTGACGAACACCTGCCTGCTGCTCCTCCTCCCGGTCCAGCTCGGACTCGCCTGGCTGGCCGGCCATGACGGTCCGGTCCGGCTGCCCGACTTCGTCGCCGAAGCCGTCACCGAGCGGCTCGCCGAACAGGGCGTCGACTTCCGCGCGCGCGGCCTGTGGATCCTGCCCGACCTCACGCTCGCGGCGGACGACGTCACGGTGTCGTTCAAAGGACTGACCGGCGAGGTCTTCGCCGCGACCCGCGCGGAGGTCGCGCTGCACCCCGCCCGGCTGTTCGCCGGCGAGATCTCGCCGACCCGCCTGCGCCTGAACGGCGGACGCCTGTGGTGTCCGGCTTCCGTCGCGCACGACGGCCGTCGCCGCAGCCTCGTCGAAGAGCTCACCCTCGACGTCGCCAAGGAAGGCCGCTGGGTCAGCCTGCGCACCGCGCAGGTACGCTCGGGCAAGATCACCTGCCACGTCAGCGGCGAACTTCCCGCCGGCCTGCTCCGTTCGGGCGCCGCGCCGGCGACCGAAACGCCCCTGCCTCGCCGGCTCGCGGGGATCCTCGGCGCGCTCGACACCGCGGTCGCCGCGGCCGAGGGCTCGGGCGGCGCGACGGTGACGGTCCGTTGTTCCGGACGCAGCGACGGGACCGCCGAACTTTCCGGACAAGCCCTGCTCGGCGAAGAATACGGCGAACAGATCGGGCGCGTCAGCCTGCGCGGGCTGCGCCTGCGCGCCGACGCGCGCTTCGCGGCGGACGGCGCCCTGCGCGACTGGAAGGTCGCAGGCGAAGCGGAGACGACCGCCTGGCGCGACGGCGCGACGCTGACGGCCGGCCGGCTGAGCCTGCGCGCGCGAGGCGAAGGATCCGATGGCGCGCTCAAGGCCGAGGCTGAGCTCTCGGACGTGCGTCTCGGCGAAACGCGCCTGCGACAGGTGAGGCTCAGCGGTGAGCGCGCGAAAGCGACGGCGCCGTGGACGCTCGCGTTCCGAGCCCACACCGCCGGCTCCTCCTTGAGCGGCACGGCGCGGACGACGGACGAAGGGGACCGCCGCATCCTGATCGATCATGCCCTGGTCTCCGGCGCCGAGATCGCGGCGCATCCCGCGGTCGCGCCGGTGATGCTGGCCGCCGGGATCGACCTGCGCGGCGACCTGCTGCTGCGCGACGGCGAGCTCGTGCTGAAGCCGGACGGAAGCCTGCGGCAGGCGCGCGGAGAAATCGGCCTGTCCGGCTTCCGCGGACTCGGCCTCTCCGCCGAAGCGATCAGCCCCGGACGCGACCTGCCGCTGCGCACTCGCTTCGACTTCTCGCCCGGCCGCGGCGAACAACCCTTGCAGCTGCGCGACCTGCGCCTCGCCTCCGTCGCCGGCGAAGCGGACTGCGCGTTGACGGAGGGCGGCCCCTTCCGGCTGACGCTTCAAGGCGACCTCGCGCCGGCGAGCCTCGACCGCGTGCTGGGCAACTGGTGGATCGACCTTTGGCGAACCTTCCTCGTGCAGGAAAACCCATACGCTTTCATCGAAGTGCAAGGCCGATGGGGCGCGCTGACGAGCCGCACCAAGGGACGCGTGCTGATGCGAAGCTTTGATTTCATGGGCGCGCCGTTCCGCCGCGTGGAAGTCAGCGTCGACGCGGACGAACGTCGCACGCTGATCGGCCTGCATCGGCTGCAGGGCGGCCTGTCGGCCGAGGATGGCGAAGTCGAAGGATCCGCCACGTGGGATTGGTCGAAGCCGGGCGTGCTCGCCGGACCGGTGGTGAAGGCTTCCGGCGACCTGCAGCCCTGGATCGCCGCGCGTTGCGCCGGCAAGGCTTTCGGCGACGCGCTCCGCGGGCTCGAGCTGCCGCGCGGACGCCGCTTCGCGCTCGAACTTGCTCCGCTGGAAAAAGGCCTCGACATCCGGACGACGATCGAAGCCGACGGCGCGTTCCGCGCATGGGGCATCGCCGGACGCGGGCTCAAGGTCGCGACGCTGAGCAAGACGGGCGGCATGCGCGTCGACGCGAAGCTCGGACTGGCCGACGGCGAAGCCGAACTCCGCCTCGACGGCGACCCCTTGCGCCAGACGGACGTCGTGCTGACGTTGAAGAACTGCGACCCGGCCCAGGTGGGACGCATCGTCAACGAGCTTGGCGAGCCGGCCGCAAAGCCCGCCACGCAGAAAGAAGGCCGCGGCCGCCTCGACCTGGACTTCAAGGGCCGGATCGACCTGGAAGCGCCGCGTGAACTCCGCGGGCTGGGCACCTACACGCTGCAGGATCCGGAACTCAAGAAGGTGCGCCTGCTTGGGGGCATCTCGGGCGTGCTCGAGGCCGTCGGAGTGGGGGCCACGACCTATGAACTGGACCGGGCAACGGGCACCTTCGGCTGCCTCTCGGGCCGGGCCTATTTCCCCGACCTGACCATCACCGGGCCGCAGGCCAGGCTGGAACTGGCGGGGGAGGTAGACCTTAAGGGCATGACCCTAGACTTCGTGGGGGACCTTTCCTTGCCCCGGAAACAAGGATTTAACCCCCTCGACATCATTAATTTGAACCGGGCCTTGGTCAGCCTCACGAAAATCAAGCTACAAGGCCCGCTAGAGAAGCCCGAAACCCGAGCCATTCCATCCCTCAAAGATATCGTTAAGCCAAACAAGGATAACAACTTAGGTAAGATACCCGCCGGCATTCTGGAATGAGGGTTGATTTGCCCCCCTGATAGCCTGTATCAGAGAGGTGCACCCCCTCACGGAGGACATTACCTTGGACCTAATTAAGATTAAACAAGTCGTGGATTTGATGAAGAAGTCGGACCTTTCCGAGTTCGAGATCCAGGACCAGGACTTCAAGCTGCGCATCAAGCGTGACCTCCCCGGTCGCGCCCCGGTCGCCGCCCCGGCCGCCCCTGTGGCCGCCGCCCCCGCCCCCGTGGCGGCTGCTCCGGCCCCCGTGGCCGCGGCGCCTGCCCCGGCGGCCGCCCCCGCCGCCGCGGACCCCAGCATCAAGCTGGTCACCTCCCCGATGGTCGGCACCTATTACGCCACCCCGTCCCCCGACAATCCCCCGTTCGTGACCGTGGGCTCCCCGATCAAGGCCGACTCCGTCGTCTGCATCATCGAGGCCATGAAGGTCATGAACGAGATCCAGTCGGAGATCGCCGGTACGGTCGTCGAGTGCCTGGTCGCCAACGGCACCTCGGTCGAATTCGGCCAGCCGCTCTTCCGCGTGAAGGTCAGCTGAGCACGGTCCCCCGAGCATGAACAAGATCCTCATCGCCAACCGCGGCGAAATCGCCCTTCGCGTCATCCGCGCCTGCCGGGAACTCGGCATCAAGACCGTCGCGGTCTACTCCCAGGCCGACGAACAGTCGCTCCATGTGCAGCTCGCCGACGAGGCCGTCTGCATCGGAGCCGGCCCGAGCAAGGACTCCTACCTGCGCGAGGATCGCATCATCTCGGCCGCCGAGATCACCAACGTCGACGCCATCCACCCCGGCTACGGCTTCCTTTCCGAGCGCGCCGGCTTCGCCGAGAAGTGCGCCGCCGCCAACATCAAGTTCATCGGCCCGCGCCCCGAAGCCATCCGCATGATGGGCGACAAGGCCATGGCCCGCCAGACCGCGGCCGCCGCCAAGGTTCCCTGCGTGCCCGGCACGGACGGCCCCGTCGACAACCAGCGCGAGGCCATCAAGGAGGCCCAGCGCATCGGCTTCCCCGTCATCGTCAAGGCCGTCGCCGGCGGCGGCGGCAAGGGCATGCGCATCGTGCACAACGCCGCGGCGTTCCCCAAGGAATTCGAGAGCGCCCGCTCCGAGGCCGAGAAGGCCTTCGGCGACGGCCGCGTCTACATCGAGAAGTACATCGAGCAGCCCCGCCACATCGAGTTCCAGCTCCTGGGCGACGAACACGGCAAGGTGATCCACCTCGGCGAACGCGACTGCTCCGTGCAGCGCCGCCACCAGAAGCTGATCGAAGAGTCCCCTTCCCCGTTCCTCACCCCCAAGCTCCGCGAGGAGATGGGCAAGGTCTCCGTGCGCCTCGCCGAGAAGATCGGCTACCAGAACGCCGGCACGATCGAGTTCCTCGTCGATAAGAACGGCAACTACTACTTCATGGAGATGAACACGCGCATCCAGGTGGAGCACGGCGTCACCGAAGAAGTCACGGACATCGACCTCGTCCGCCGCCAGATCCTCATCGCCTGCGGCGAGAAGCTCGAGCTCTCCCAGAAGGACATCAAGATGAACGGCCACGCCATCGAGTGCCGCATCAACGCCGAAGACCCGGCCCGCAACTTCGCCCCCAGCCCCGGCACCATCGGCCTCTACTACACCCCGGGCGGACACGGCGTGCGCGTCGACTCCCATTGCTACTCGGGCTACGTCATCCCGCCCCTTTACGACTCCATGGTGGCCAAGCTGATCTCGGTCGGCGCGACCCGCCAGAAGGCCCTGGACCGCATGCACCGCGCCCTCGGCGAGTACATCATCCGCGGCATCCACACCACGATCCCGGTCTGCCGCGCGATCATGAAGGACCCGGCCTTCCGGCAGGGCGGCGCGACGACGAAGTACCTCGAGGACTTCTTCGAACGCACCCCGAAGGAACTCTGGTCCGCCGCGCCGCTCACCTGAGCGGCCGTGCCGCCGACGATGAGCGCCCCGCAGCGCCCGACCCCCGCCGCCACCGCCCGCCTCAGAACGGGCGGTGATTGTTTACGCTACGCGAACCGGCTCTTCAAGTCGGCCGGCGTCGCCCATGGCCAGGGCTTCGTGAACGCCGAAGAGGAGTCGCTGACCCTGATGGGGCACGCCACCGGCCTCGCCTGGGAGAAGCTGCCCTCCTGCTTCGAGCGCGCCCTGACGGCCAAGGAAAAGGCCGCGTTCCTCACGCTCGTCGAGCGCCGCGTCTTCGACCGCGTGCCGACCGGCTACCTCGTCGGCGAAGCCTGGCTCGGCGGCCTGCGCTTCCGCGTCGACGAACGCGTGATCATCCCGCGCTCCTATTTCGTCGAACTCATCCCCGAGGCCATCCCGCAGTGGCTGCCGCCCGTCGCGCAGGTCACCGACGTCGCCGACGTCTGCACGGGCTCCGGCTGCCTGGCCATCCTGCTCGCCAAGCGCTTCCCGAAGGCGCACGTGCACGCGACCGACCTTTCGGCGAAGGCCCTCGAGGTCGCCGCGCTCAACGTCGCCGACCACAGGCTCGCGAAGCGCATCACGCTGCACGAGACGGACACGATGACGGCGCTGGCCAAGGGGCCGAAGTTCGACCTCATCCTCAGCAACCCTCCCTACGAGCCGGAAGGCATCTACCGCCGCCTGCCGGCCGAGTTCAAGAAGGAGCCGAAGGGCTCGCTGGTCTCCGGCAAGGACGGCCTCGACGTGATCCGCAAGCTGCTCGCCCAGGCGCGCGAAACGCTGAAGCCGCACGGCGTCCTGGTGATCGAGGTCGGCGGGCTGCAGCAGGCGATGCATCAGGCCTGGCCGAAGCTGCCGATCCTGTGGCTGCCGACGGTCGACGGTTCGGACTGCGTCTGCCTCATCCACGCCTCCGACCTCCGCCGCGAACTGCCGTCACCAGGCGCGCGGCGCGGGCGTTGATTCGAGACGATCCTGCGCGGGCTTCGGCAGCTTCGGGAAGAAATCCAGGCCGGTGAGCTCCTCCACGCGGCGGATGCTGACGACGTAGCGCGTGAGCTCGGCGTCACGCCACTTCTCCTCATGGGGGACGAGGTAGGCGATCGCGCGGACGCCGCCCACGGCTTCGTCGTAGTCGGAGATCACCATCCAGAAAGACGTCGGCACGGGCACCCGGCCGACCTTCTTCGACGGCGAAGCGAAGACCGGGCCGACCTGCACCCAGACGGTGCCGTAGCGTTCGACGTAACGCTTCATGATGCGCTGCTCCATGTCCTTCCAGAGGCCGGCGTTGAGCGCGTGCAGCTGCGGGACGATGTTGCTGAGCAGGAAGGTCTCCTTCTGGGCCTCTTCGCCGTAGCAGACCGAGATCGCGTAGTTCGGCGCGAGGTGTCCGCGGTCGTAGCCGGAGCGGACGTATTCCGAAGTCGTCACGCGCGCCGCGGTGCGGGGGTCGGACTTGAAGGACGACGGGCGCTCGAGGTGGACGTCCTTGTAAGGAAAGACGCGGTAGGAAGACCAACGCGGCGCGGGCAAACCGTCGTCATAACCGACGGAGTAACCGCGGTTCACGAGCCTCTTGAGGCCGAGGCGGTCGGCGGGCTCGCCGTAAGGCGCCGTCGCCGTCGGCTCCGGAAGGGGCGCCGATACGACGTCTCCGCGGACGACGACGGTCTGGTCGGCGAGACGATCCAGCGCGTCGACGACCTTGCGCGGGGTCGTGCCGTCTTCGCGGACGACATCGACCGTATCGAGCACGCGTTGCTCGATGGCGACCTTCTGCGGACGCTCCGAAAGGAAGTAGACCAGCGCGAGGATGCCCGTCGCGAGCAGGACGAGCAGGCAGACCCAGCCGAGGAAGCGGAGCAGGTTCCGGATCATGTCAACGCGTCAGGTAATAGCACTGCCAGGCCCAATGGGCCGCGAGCAGGAGGATGAGCGTCACCCGGAACCGGCGCGCCTGCGTCGGCTCGACGAAGAAGCGGAGCCGCAGCGTGTCCCGGCGGATCCAGAAGACCGCCGCATAGGCCGTCCAGAGGCTGGCCAGCACGACGACCAGGAAGAAGCCGGGGTGATAGAGGAAGGCCTGGCCGAAATCCAGGTTCACGAGATTACGGGCGCAGCGCGTGCCGCCGCAGCCCAGGCAAGGCAGCCCGGTCAGGCGGATGAAGAAACATTGCGGCAGCTGCAACCCCGACAGGAACCAACCCCACGCGAAGACCGCGCCCGCCACGAACGCCGCCGGCCAGACGAGCTCGTGATTGAGCTCGCCCGGGTAGGCTGGTCGGCGGATCGCCCGGATCACGGATCGAAGGCTCAGACGCCGCCGGGACCGAATCCGCCCAGCAGCATGTACGCGATGAACATGAAGGCGAAGCAGCCGCAGCAAAACGCGAACCAGACGAAACACGTGATGCCGAACTGGGCCCAAGGGCTGATGCCGGTGGCGGCGCCGAGCGCGCGGTAGTAGGCCACGCAGACAGGCACGAGGACCACGAGGCTCGCGAGCATCTGCGTCGCGATGCTGAAGCCCAGCAGCTGCAGCGGGGCCATCAGCACGACCAGCGCCGCCATCACCAGCAAGCAGGCCGACACCGTACGCTCAAGCGGCACACGGTAGCGGAAGACCCGCTGACCCAGCCAATGCAGGACGCCCAAGAAAGCGTAGACGAGCGGAGCGAAGGCGAGGCCCATGACCGCGCCGATGAGCGTGAAGGCGACGGGGGCCGGCTGAGCCTGCGCCATCTGCTCGGCGGCGTTGTCGAGCTGCGGGATATCCAAGCCCTTGAGGAATTCGCCGAGCTGGGCGTTCTTATCCCCGAAGGCCAGCAGGGCGAACAACTGGAAAGGCAGCGAAAAGAGGATGCCGACGTAGCAGAAGATCAGCCAATCCCCGAAGGCGTATCGTCCGGAGGCGAGGGAAGCCGGGCTTGAGATCACCGCCTTGATCGTGGCGAAGAAGGAGCCGAGCGACTTGCCCTGCTCCCACGGCACGGCCGAGGAAGCCGGCGCGTCCGCGGCGGGGGCGCCCGGCGAAGAGGGCGCGGCCGAGCCACGGAACTCCGGCCAGTCGCCCAGCGGCATCCAGGCCTGCATGCCGTCGCGCCAGGCGAGGTCGGTGGCATGGAAACGGCCGGAGGAAAGCCCGGCGACGACGTCTTCGGAAGCGAAGACGCCGAGCTGGACGGAATTGCGGGCGACATGGATCTGCATGGGAAATCAGCCGGCGAAGTTCTTGGCGATCGCCGCGAACAACATGGCGTAGATGCCGCAGACGCAGAGGCAGGGGATCACGACGAGCGAGACCACGACCTTCCACCAGGCGATGCGGTGCACCTGCGAGTGGGCGATGATCGCCGCGACGAGCTGCCAGGGCATCGCGACGTAGTTGAGGCAAGGGACGAACAGGAACGGCATGAACGCGCCGTAGGCGTAGGCGTTGGCACGATAGGTCTGCGCGTAGCCTCCGGAGGGCCCCCAAGGCAGCAGGAGCAGGTGCGTGACCGCGGCGCCGACGAAATTGAAGAGCGGGATGAAGAGGAAGAACACGGCCAGGCAGGCGGAGATCGCCAAGGCCGCGACAAGCGGGCCGACTCCCGCGACCCAAGCCAGGAAGGGGTCGTTGCTGACGCCGGGAAAGCCGGCCGCCCCCACCGAGGCCATCGCGCCGAAGAGGGCGCCGTAAAGCAGGCTGCCGCATAGCCAGGCCGGCAACAGCGACCAATAAGTGAAGGAGATCGGGCGGGCGTAGCCGCCGTCGCGAAGGTTGGCGAACGTGCGCACGGGATCGAGCGCCACCTCCTTGATGGTCGCGATGAAATTACCGACCGAGGCACCACGCTCCCAGGAAGGCATGGCGGGAGCGTCCGCAGGCTGAGCATGACCCGAAGGAGAAGGCGGCACGCCGGCCCCACGGAACTCAGGCCAGTCTCCTAGCGGCGTCCAGGCGGCGAGACCCTCGCGCCAGGCGAGGTCGGTGGCATGGAAGCGGCCGGAGGAAAGCCCTGCGAGGATCTCATCCGGAGCGAAGACCCCGAGTTGCTGTTGCTGGCGCGCGACGTGGATCTGCATGACCTTTTGATAGGCGTGGCGGAGTCCCTCGCAAGCCTAGCCCCCGCTCAGCCCATCGGACGGAAGAAGGGCCAGATGGCCAGGGCCATGAAAACCACGGCCACGCAGCCCGCGCCGAAGCCCGCCACCGCCAGAGCCAGGACGGACTTCCAGGCGGATTCACGATGGGCGGACGGCAGGGCCATCGCCAAGTAGGCAAGGGTCAGCAAAGGCGCGAGCATCCATCCGCACGGGATGATCGCGGGCATGAGCATCGCGCCGACCACGTAGGCCACGACCCGGAAGGTCGCACGCAGGCCCGCTTTGCCTCCGCCGAACAAGACGAGCACGGCGTGCATGAGGCACGCGCCGCCGAAGGCCGCGGCGGGCATGACGAGAGGAAATCCCACGAGGAACGCGGCGAGGCGTCCGAGGTCCAACGAGGCGGGCGGGATGGCCGGCGCGCCCGAGAGGATGCGGGCGGTGATGATTTCGGACGCCGCTCCGCCCGTGTAAGCCAGCTGCGCGTAAAGGAATGGGGCGACCAGGAAAGCGGCGACGAGCAACCACACGACGGATCGCCCGCGGGCGGAGTCTCCCACCGGTGACCGGAAAACGGCGCGAGGCTCGCGCCAGATCGCACGCATGGTCTGGGCCCAAGCCGTCCAACCCGGCCACGGTTTGGATGAGGCGTCGAAAGCGAGCGCCGGCGGCGGCGCGAGCACGCGGAAGGCCCCGACCGCGGGCGCGAATTCCGGACGTGCGCCCAGAGGGACCCAGGCCGGCTCGCCCTCGCGCCAGGAGAGCGTCGACGCGGCGAGTCGTCCGGTGGCGAGCCCGGCTTCGACTTCCTGTGCGGTCAGCACGCCGACGCCGATCCCTCGCTCGGCGAGGTGATAGGGATCGGAACTCATGTCGTCGGAAAAGTGGTGAGGAGGGCGGGGATCGAACCCGCGACCCGCAGCTTAGAAGGCTGCCGCTCTGATCCAACTGAGCTACCCCCTCATGAAAGTGACCGTAAGACGGCCACCCCGAGCAGGCAAGCCGTCAGCCGACTAGCAGACCAGGTCTCTGAAGTTGTGGAAATCCGCCGAAAGCCCGCCGGGCATGCCCTTGTTGATCACCGAGACGGCGTCATGGGAATGCAGGGACTCGAGGTGCGAGCAGGCGATGACGAAGTCGCGGACGCGGACGTCGCCGTCGTACTGCTCATAAACGACGCGGGCGGCGTCTTCGACGAACTTGGAGTAAGCGCCGTTGAGCTCGGCGAAAGCCTGCTCGTCCTCGCGCTTGACCATCACCTGGGTCTCCGTCTGGAGGCCCTTGAGGCAGAGTTCCTTCATGTCCTCGACATAGAGGGACCGGCCGGGGGACACCTCGGCGACGACGCGGGCCTTGGAGCGCTGCGAGTGCGGGATGCCGTAGGCGCTGCGCTCCTCGCGGGCGTGCTCGGTGAGCTCGGCCGAGCAAGGGCAGGCGGACGAGTAGACGAAATCGAAATGGACGTAGCGGCGGAGGCGGTCGAGGTCGTCGATCGTGCCTTCGAGCACCGCGCGGTAATACTGCCAGCCCTCGAGGCCGGAGCGGAGGGACTTCTGGAGGATCGGGTAGCGGAACTCGACGAGGATGCGGGCGCGGCTGCAGTCGAGGTCCTTCTTGTAGCGGATGAGGACTTCCTCGAGGAGCTCATGCGAGAGTACGCGGTCCTTGAACTCGTAGAAAGTCCGCATGATGCGGGACATGTTGATGCCCTTGCGGTCGGCCGCGAGGGACACCGAGCCCGTGATCGTGCACTCGAGGGGGATCGGCTTGCCGTCGCGGGTGGCGACGAGCATCGGCAGGTGGAAGCCGGAGATGCCGACGTGCTGGATCGGGACATTGGCGCCCTGGATCAGGGAGGCGTCCTTGTTCTGCATGTCCGGCAGCGTCGCCCGGTAGGCGTCGTCGGCCCGGAAATTCCGGTCGTAGCGGCGGGAGAGATCCCGGCTGCGGGGCGGATGTTCGGCTCGGCTCATGACGAGGAGGGTGGAAGGAAAGTCCGGGCAGGCAAACCGGCCGGGGAGAAAATGCCCCCTGCGCTGGAGCCACCTGCCGGATTTGAACCGGCGACATTCTCATTACGAATGAGATGCTCTACCAGCTGAGCTAAGGTGGCGGCGCAGAGGAAGGAAGAACATGGGCGGCCCGAGACGGAAATCAAGCCTTGGCCACAGGGGAAATGCCCTCGCCAGCCGCGAAAATTAAGGCAAAGGTGGCCTTAGCCCATGCGAGCCGCCCTGATCGCCCGCCAGTTCGACGTCCAAGGACGGCTCGTGACCGTGGAGCCCTACGGGTCGGGCAACGTGAACGACACGTATCTCGCGATCTTCCGGACGACCTTCTCGGAGCAGCGCTTCATCGTGCAGCGCATCCGCAAGGCCGTCTTCCCGCAACCGGAGGTGATCATGCAGAACATGCGCGTGCTCACCGACCATTGCCACGCCAAGCTCGAGACCGAAGCGGAAGGCGCGGACCGCATCTGGCAGCTCCCGAAGATCATCCAGACCAAGGCGGGCGAAGACTGGGTGACGGACGCCGACGGCGACCTCTGGCGCGCGATCTCCCAGATCGCCAGCGCGCAGGCCTACGAAAAGGTGCGCAACCCGGAACACGCGCACGAGGCAGGTATCGTGCTCGGCCACTTCCACCGCATGGTCAGCGACCTGCCCGCGGAGAAGCTCGGTTACGCCCTGCCCGGCTTCCACGTCACGCCAGGCTACCTCGCCAAGATGGACGCCGCGCTCGCCACCCCCGGCGGCCAGGAACGCCTCAACGCCTCGGTCGAGGCCAAACGCGCCGTCCGGTTCGTCGAAGCGCGTCGCGCGCGCTGCGCGGTGCTCGAGGAAGCACGCGCCCGCGGCGACCTCACCCTGCGCACGACGCACGGCGACCCGAAGGTCGGCAACATCATGATCGACGAGGCCACCGGCCGCGGCACCTGCATCGTCGACCTCGACACCGTGCAGCCGGGACTGGTGCATTATGACATCGGCGACGCGACGCGCTCGGTGTGCAACCCGGCCGGCGAAGACGCGCCGGAGCTGGGTTCCGTGGTCTTCGACCTCGATCTTTTCACCATGTTTTACAGGGGTTATCAGGCCCATGCGCAGGATTTCCTGAGCCCGGCCGACCGCCGTCACCTGTTCGACTGCATCCACCTGATCCCGCTCGAACTCGGCCTGCGCTTCCTCGCCGACCACCTCGCGGGCGACGTGTACTTCAAGGTCCGCTATCCGGGCCACAACCTCCGCCGCGCGCTGGTGCAGTTCAAGCTCGCGGAGAGCATCGAAGCCCGCGAGCCCGCCATCCGCAAGGTGCTCGGCGAACGCTGATGACGCGCGATCTTTCCGCCTTTTCGCCGACGCTCTGGATCGCGGCCGCACTCCTGGCCGCGCTCATGGTCCGAGGGGCCTGGCGCGGTTATCGTCGCGGCCCGCTCCGTCAGCTCGCCGGACCCGCCGCCCTGACGGTCGGACAGCTCTGCGGCTGGCTCTTCGGCGGCGAACTCGGCCACGCCCTGCTCCAAGGCACCTCATATCCGTGGATGCTCCGCGGCGTCACCGGCGTGGTCGGACTCGCCTGCGTGAGCGGCCTTCTTTGCTACGCCCTGCTTTGGCGACTAGGTCGGCTGCCCGAGGGGCAGGACGAAGCCGAGAGCCCGGTGCTCGGCGCCTTGGTCGGCTGCTGGACCGGCGCCCTCTACTTCCTCCTTCTGGTCGGCATCATGGCCTCGGTGGCCTCGGTCTATGACCTGCTCGCCCGGCCAGGCAGCCAGGCCAAGCATTGGACCGTCGAACTGCGCGACGAACTCGCCGCGACGCCCCTTACCAGGGAGCTCAAGGACTGGTCGCCGATCCCCGACGAACAGAGGACCTTGGTGCGACAGACCCGCCGACTCATGGCTGACCCCGAGGCCCGCCGCCGCTTGATGGCTCAGCCTGAAATCCGCGCGCTGGCCGCCCACCCGACCCTTTACCAAGCATGGGAGGATAAAAAGGTTCGTGAACTGTTGAATAACAACGACTTAAGTAGTTTTATTGATCACCCTAAAGTGCGCGCTGTCCTGGCCGACGAATTGCTCCAAAAAGAGGCGGAAAGGGTCAATTTAGCCAAGGTCATCGACCGGGCGCTTCAGCCCGTTAAAAAATAAGGGGTTTAGTGATTTTTTGGTAGTCCAAGGCTGGGTTTTGCCTATCTTAAAACCTCCCTCCCCACTCCCATGAACAAGTTCTCGTTCCTCCTGGCCGCTGTTTGTGTCTCCCTGAATGCTCAGGAAGCCAAGCCCGCCGACACCAAGGCCGCTGCGCCGGCACCGGAGGTCAAGCTCACCAGCGCCGGGGCCAAGTCCGAGCCCAAGGCTTATTTCGCCGAAGTCTGGGTCGGCAAAAGCATCGGGGAATGCCTGAACTTCCAAAAGAACATCCAGGTCCTCAGCCAGCAGGTGGAGGAGCTGAAGCGCCTGCAAATCTTCCTCGATAACGCCCTCACCACCCCCGAAAAAGAGGCCCGCGGCCATGAAATCGCAGCCAAGAGCGCCAAGCTCAAGGGAGATAATGAGTCCATGACCAAGCTTTACAACGGCTTCAGCATCGACCGCCCCTACCAGTTCGTCGCCACCAAGGCCGTCATCGCCACGCCGATCTCCAACGAAGAGTTCGCCAAGATTTCCGCCGCCAAGGACTTCAAGCCCGAGTCCATCATCTCGACCGGCGAAAAGCGCTTCCAGATCCGCGACACCGTCACCGGCCAGGTCGAAGTCGAAACCTTCGGCCTTTCCCTCAAGCGCATCACCGACGCCAAGGCCCAGCTGCAGCAGCTCATCGACCTTCAGCCCCGCCTGACCAAGGATGACGACAAGAAGAAGGTCGAAAAGGCCATCAAGGAAATCCAGGACGACCTGAGCCAGAACCTCGAGGAATTCAAGAAGAGCCGCGGTTTCGACTTCAACGCCGAAGCCATCACCCTGCCTTCCGAGGCCAAGCTCTCCGTCCAGATCACCGAAGAAGAAAAGAAGGCCATCGAAGCGAAAGCCCCGACCGCCGCTGAAAAGAAGTAATCCCCCTTATCCCTAACCCCACCCCACCCTAACATGTCCGCCACCGAAACCCCCGCCGCTCCCGCCGAAGCCCCCAAGGGCCCGGTGATTGAACTGATCCCCCTGGGCCAGAACCTGGGACGCGTCGTCCTGACTATCTCCAACCAGGGTTCCCTCGCCCGCTTCCAGCAGGAATTGCAGACCCTGGGCCAGCATTTTGCCCGCATCCAGCAGCTCCAGCAGCGCATCCAGGTCGCCCTCACCACCGTCGAGCGCGACGCCCTCGTGAAGGTCGGCGAAGCCGAACTCAAGGACTTCAACGAGAAGGACGCCGTCTTCGCCAAGGTCTGGGGCTTCAATGTCCCGGCCATCGCCAACCGCCAGTCGACCTTCGTCAACACCGCCCTGCGCCTCTTCGCCGTCGTCTCGGAAGAAGAAGCCGCGAAGGCCAAGGCCGACAAGAACTTCAAGGAAGAGCAGCTCATCGTCCGCGGTGACCGACGCCTCCTGCAGACCGCGGAAATCCGCGGCCTCGAACTCGTCGTCCAGTTCGACCAGTTCGCCAAGGTGCTGCAGGCCCGCCGTGACGCCGTGATCCAGCTGACCGAACTCCTCAAGCGCGCCGAAAAGGACGAAGACAAGGCCCGCATCCAGACCCAGCTCGACCAGACCCTTGAGCTCCTCAACAAGGGCAACAAGGAGATGGCTGAGAGCGTCGGCTACTCGATCACCCACAACTACGAGGTCGAAGTGCTCGAGTCCAAGTTCGTCATCCTGCTCAACCAGGAAGAAGTGAACCAGGTCGTCGCCGCCGCCCAGCAGCAGCAGGCCGCCGCCGCGCCGGTCGCCGTCGAGGCCCCGAAGCTCGAGAAGAAGGCCGAGAAGAAGAACTGAGCCCTCGCTCAGCTTCCCGATCAGGCCCGCCTTCACCGGCGGGCCTTTTTCTTGCTCAGAACAGCTCGCCCTGCTGAGCGTCCTCGGCGGGCTTCGCCTTGGCTTTCGGCTTAGGCGTGAGGACCGGCGCATCAGCGACCGCCGGCGCGGACGGGGCCCGTCCGTGCTTCGACTGGTAGCGACGCAACGTCGAGTGCATCTCCATCTCGGAGAGGAAGGCTTCGACTCCCGCGACGTCCTCCGGGACCGGCGATCCGGGCTCGAACTCGAAATCGGTGCGGAAGGTGACGAGACGGAGGTTGCCGCGGATGCGTTCGGCCTCGGCCTTGACCTGTTCGCGGAAACGTTCGGGCTGCAAGGTGTCCGCCGCGGCGAGGACCCCTTCGAGGTCCCCGTATTCCGTCAGCCATTTAACGGCGGTCTTCGGGCCGACGCCCTTGAGTCCGGGGATGTTATCCGAGGCGTCGCCGACGAGGGCGAGGTAGTCCGCGATGCGTTCCGGCGGCACGCCGAACTTCTCCGTCACCGCGGCGGGATCCAGGCGACGCCAGCCAAGCGCCGGATTGGCGGTGGGCGGCGGGGCGAGCTGCACGACCGGGCCGCCGACGCACTGACCGAAGTCCTTGTCGGCGCTGACGATCACGCACGCGTCGCCCGAGGCGGAGAGGATGCGCACGGCGGTCGCGATGAGGTCGTCGGCCTCGACGCCACGACGCTCGAACACCTGGAAGCCGAGAAGCCTGGTGAGGCGCTTGATCTCCGGAAGCTGGAGGACGATGTCCTCCGGCGTCTCGTCGCGCTGGGCCTTGTATTCCGGCAGCACCTCCAGGTGACGGTCGGAGCCGCCCAGGTCGAAGAACACGGCGCAGCGGTCCGGTTTCTCTCCTTCCCTCAGGTCGAGCAACGCCTTCATCCAGCCGTGCAAGGCGCCCGTGGGAAACTGGTCGGACTGACGGCGAAGGTTGGAACGCTCCATCGCGAAGTGACTGCGGAAGACCAGATTGAATCCGTCGATGAGCAGCCAACGCATGCGGGGATTGTCGCTTCGCCCCTGCGGAGCATCGAGAAAAAAGCAGGCCCGCCATGAGGCGGGCCTGTCGGACCGGACGGATGTCTCGGCTTACTTAGCCGGCTCGGTGGCGACCGGAGCGGGTTCGGTCGGAGTCGCGGCTTCGATCGGCTCGCGATAGACGGCGCCGGCCGGCGAGATGAGCGTCGGATTGGAGAAGGTCGCGCCAGCGCGCATGCCCGGATGGGTGCTGCGGAGGGTGGCGCCGCCGGGAGAGACCAGGTTGGCGGTGACGAAGACCATGAGGCTGCGCTTCTGGACGCTCTTGCCGCTGGAGCGGAAGGCCGCGCCGATGATCGGGATGGAGCCGAGGACCGGGACCTTGTCGTCGACGGTCTTCACTTCTTCGCGGGTCAGGCCGCCGATGACGACCGTAGCTCCGTCGAAGACGGTGACGTCGGTCGTGACTTCGCGGGTGCTGAAGATCGGCTGGAAGAAGCCGGAGGGGACGGTGACGGTCACGCCACCGGTCAAGGCGACGGAGGTGCCGCCGTACTCGACGAAGCCTTCGAACTCGGTGACCTTCGGCTTGAGGTTGAGGGCGATGGAGTCATCGGCCGCGACGGTCGGGGTGACTTCGAGGGTCACGCCGACTTCCTGGACGGTGAAGTCCTGGGGCGTACCGGCCGTGATCGCGACGGAGGTGTTGGCGGCGCCAAGGGCACCACCGCCGCCACCCTGACCGACGTTGGACTGGATGTCGCCGTAGGCCTGCGGATAGCGGAGGAGCTGGGCCACCTTGATGACCGCGGTCTTGCCGTCGAGGACGGTGAGGCTCGGGGAGGACATCAGGTCGCTGCCGGCGGTTTCTTCGATCGCGCGGATGGCGACCGAGAGGGTCTCCTGACCGAGGACGCTGACCGTACCGGAGTAGGTGTTGGCGATGCTACCGAGGTTCATGCCTCCCGGGAAGCTCGGAGCGAGGTTCGGGAAGGTCTGCGTGTTGTTGGTGGTGACGGGCGGGGTTCCGGTGGTGATCTGACTGTTGATGGTCAGGTTCTTCGGAGCGGTGTTGTTCTGGGCGAACACGCGGTTGATCGAACGCAGGTTGCTCGCGGCGTTGACGTTGCCGTTGCCGCCGGCGGTCGGCTCGAGGGTCCAGTTGACGCCGAGCTCGTTGAGGGCCTTCTGTTCGACTTCGATGAACTTGGCTTCGATGTGGACCTGCTTGATGTCCGAGTAGCGACGGATGATGTTCTTCACGCGGTCCAGGTTCTTCGGGCTCTGCGTGACGATGAGGCGGGTGCCGTCGAACGAGAGGGTCGCCGGGGGCTCGAACGGAACGCCCGAGCGGGTGAGGAAGCTCTTGATCGCGTTTTCCTGCGGGTTGCCTTCGGCAGGGCCGGCCGCGCCGCCGGCGCCGCCGAACGGGTTGGCCGCCGCGCCGCCCGGAGCGGTCGTGTTGAGGCCCTGACCGGTCATCTTGACGACGGCGGCCTGGGTGAGTTCGAAGAACTGCGTGTCGAGGAGGCCGTCGCCGGCGTCCTTACGGACTTCGACGATGCCCGACGGGCTGACGGAGAAGCTGTAGCCGACGCGCTTGCAGAGGTAGTCGAGGGCCTGGAAGACCGTGACGTCGCGGAGCTGCAGGTTGACGGTGGGGCTTTCGCCGCCGTCGGTGACAGGGACGATGTTCACGCCCTTCTGATCCTTGTCGTAGGTCTGCGAGAGGCTCGAGAGCTTGGTGAGGGCGCGGTCCAGGGGTTCGTCGCGGGCGATGAAACCTTCGGGGAGGCGGATCGTCTTCATCTTCTCGGTCACCGGGTCGTTGCCGTTGCCGAGGTCCGACTTGACGTTCTCGCGGTTGAAGACTTCCGGAAGCTTCCAGCTTTCGTCGAGCAGCTCGAGGAGCTTGCCCTTGGTCACGCCGCGGTTCCACTGGCCGGAGTTTTCGGAGAGCATCTGGCGGATGCGGATCTGGTAGGCCTTGGACTCGGAGTTGTTCGGCTGGTACTGGAGGACTTCGCGGTATGCGTCGAGGGCGCCCTGATAGTCGCCATAGAGGTAACGGGCGCGTCCCTTGACGAGGAGCTCGTTGACCTTGTCGTCCTTGTTACGGACGCCCGGGGAGAGCTCGTCGATGTTGCGGAAGGTCGGATCGTTGCGCTTGGCGTTGAGCTCCTTCTGGAGGCGGGCCACGGCGGGGTCGTCTTCGCCCTTGAGCTTGGCGTAGTCGGCCACGAGGGCGTTGGCACGGGTCATGTCGCGCGCTTCGATGGCGATGAGGGCGCGGCGGGCGAGGGCGGAGCCCTTGGCGGCCTTGATGCGCTCCTTGAGGTCCTTGTTCGTGAGGCTTTCGGAACCGAGGGCGCGGTCGGCCGCGTCGAGGTCGGAGATGGCCTTGTCGACGGATTCAGCGGTGCCCTTGCGGAGCATCTTTTCGGCGGCGTCGACGGCGTCGTCCTGCTTGGAAAGGGCGGCGGCGTTGTCCTTGGCGAGGCGCTTGACCTCCGCCTGGGCGGCGGCGGCGCCACCGGCGTCGCGGAGGACGGCGACTTCCTGTTTGGCGAGGGAGATGGCATCGCGCAGCTTCTGGGCGGCGGCGGTGGGGATGGCGGCGATGGCGCCGGTGGCGCCGTCGAGGATCTCCTGGGCACGCTTCAGGTCGCCGGCCTTGGCCTTGGCCCTGGCGGCTTCGATCGCACGGGAGACTTCATCGAAGCGGTTCTGGTGGGCGTTCGCGACCTCATCGAGGGCGCTGGCGGCGGCCGGGGTGACGGCGGCGACAGGCGCGGCCGAGGCATCGGACGGAGCGGCGGCCTTGGCCGCGGCGGCCGCGTCGGCGGCCTGCTTGGCAGCAGCGGCTTCGGCGAGGGCGGCCTTGACGGAGGTCAGGCCTTCGCTGGCTCCCAAGTCCTTGGCGTCGATGGCGAGGATCGCCTCGAACTTCTCCTTGGCGACCTGGAGATTTCCTTCGTCACGGGCCTTCAAGGCTTCGGCCAGGAGCAGCGGCTTGCGCGCGACGGCGTCGCCATCTTGGGCGACGAGGGTGCCGGCGGCGAGGGCAAGGGCGAAAGCGGCCCAAGCGAGCTGCGAACGGTGGATTTTTTTCATGAGTGGGGGGCTTTGAAAATTATTTGGTGGTGGAAGTAGGGGACTTAGGCGCGGCGGCCGCAGGCTTGTTCTTCGGAGCGGGAGGCGGGGGTGCCGGAACGACGAGGGTCTGCTGGTCGAAAGTAAGCTTCTTCGGCCTCTTGGGGTTGAGGGCGATGGTCTTCTCAAAAGTCACGCTCTTGTTGGGCAAGTCAATGCCTTTGACCACGAAGGAGCCGCCGTTGTGGACAAACTTATCCCCAACCGCATGCAGGGTGAGGCTCCAGGCCGGATCTTCCGGGGAGCGGAGGACGATATCGATGCGTCCCTTGAACTCCAAGGGCTTTTCGTCGTCGATCTCGAGCACCTGGCCGAACTGGCGGTCGTCGACGGTGAGGATGTTACGCACGAACGGGAACCCGTCGGCGTCCTTGCCCTTGACCACCCGATAGGACTTGAGGGTCAGGTACGGAGCGTCGGCGATGGGCTTGTTGAGCCTGCAGTCGTCGAGGTAACGATTGGTCTTCACGTTCTTGAGCGAGAAGAGGCGATCTTCTTCCTTCTTGCCCGGAGGCAAGGTGGAGGAGCTCAGCATGAAGGTGTAGGTCGGGTGACCGACGGAGACGAGGGCCACGCCGAAAGGCGGCAGGACGTCGGCCTTGCGGCTGCGCGGGACGTACTCCTTGATCGTGGGATCCCAGACGACGTCGATCGTGGTGAAGAGGTCGTAATCCCAGTTCTCGTCGTCCTCCTCGGGGCTGAGCCAATCCTTGACGTTGTCGTCGAGGGAGGCGCGGGGAATGGAAGGATAGATGGCGCCGGAAGGCGGAGCCTGGCGGAGCTTGGCGAGGATGGCCGCCTTGCCTTCCTCGTCAGGCACGGGCGGGGTGATCCATCCCGGGTTGAAATAGACGGCGAGTCCGGCGGCGAAGAAGAGCGCGCCGAGGCAGACGAGAAGGATGTCCTTGCGGGAGTTCATTTCCGGGATGCTTTATTTCTTGGGTTCGCCTTCGGCACCGGCGGCGGGTTTCTCCTCGGGGATCGAGAGGTAGTCGATTTGGACCACGAAGGTGGAGAGCTTGCGCTGCACGACCTGCACGCGCTTTTCTTCGGCGGAAACGGCGGCGTTGCCCGCGGGGGCGGCGGAATCGGCGGGAGCCTGATCGAAGAAAGAAAGGGTCGGGGTGCCGGTGACGGCCGGAGCGGGCCCGGCCGAAGGAACGAGGGAGGCGGGAGAGGCGAGGAGCTTCTCGGTCTCTTTGGTCGTCGTGCCTACGTCGATGGTCGTCACCGCGAAAGGCCGTCCCGAATTCCGGATCTTATTGACGAAAGTACGGAGGGTCGGGGTGTAGCCGACGAAACGGACCCGGAAAGACAGGGCTTCGACGAGCCCGGGGCGGGAGAGGGTCCGGACAGGGGCGAACTCATCGACCTCGTTGCGCGAGGCTTCGGCGTCAGGTCCGAAGGTTCCGGCGCCCGGCCGGCCTTCGGGAATAAGGACGAAGGTCTCGATGGGCTCGCGGTCGACGGACTCGATCAGCAGAGGCGAACCCGCGGGGCGCGACTCGACGAGCTGTCGCACCAGGTAATCGATGATGAGGCGCTGCTGGTCGACCTTCTGGAAGTCGCGCTTGGGGGAGGTGCCTTGGTTGTGGATGTACCGATGGAAACCGAAGGAGGTGGGCTCGTTGGGCGAGAACTTGACGCCTTGGTCGGTGGCGAGCTTGCGCCAGCCGTCGACCGATTCGCGAAGCAGGGCGCTCAGTTCGGCCGAGTTTGCGGAGGCCTTGCCCCGGATGGCCATCTCCGGGTTGCCGGCGATGAGGGAACGCAGCTTGTCGCGGTGGGCGACGAGGTCGGCGACGTCGGCCTGGGCGGCCTTGACGTTGTCTTCGTTGAGCGAGACCGGTTCTTCGCCCGGAGCGAAGGAGTGGCCCTTGAGGAGGCCGACTTCGGTCGTCGTGGTGGCGCGCAGGGCGCGGGAGGTTTCTTCGCCGCCGCTGTAGGCGAGATAAGCCATGACCAGGCCGGCCAGGAAAGCCGCTCCGAGGCCGATGAGGCCGAGGTTGAAGCCGAGGTTTTTCTTGAAACGGTGCATGGGCTTAGAGGGCCTTATCCTTTTGGATGACGAGGGTGATGGTGGCCTTCGGATTGCGGATGGTGTTCTGCTCCGTGACGCTGATCTCGTTCTCCGGGACGGCGCTCACATAAGGCGACTTGCGCACGGCCTCGAGGAGGCGGCTGATGTGGGCCTTTTCGGAAGCGGAGCGATACTGCTTCACGTCGTAAGGGACGTCGGAGAACAGGAAACGCACCGAGAGGATGACCTTGGTGACGACCTGAGGCGGAGGCGGGGTCTGGCCTTCGGGCACGGGAGCCGGCGGGACGGTCTCGTATTTCACATGCATCTCCTCGATCCAGGTGTTCTTGCAGGTGCCGACGCGGGCCTGGAGGTCGCCCAGGAAGGCGGGCCAATTCGATCGGTTGAGGACGACGAATTCCAGTTCCTTGCACTTGGCCGCGAGCTCGACGGCCTGCTTGCGGGACGCCTCGATGGCGTTGCGGCGGGCGGTCAGTTCGTTCTGACGGTTCACGACTTCGGCGATCTGCTGCTTGTTCCAGCCTTCGGAGGAAGCCAGCGCGAGCCAGACGCAGAAAGGGGCGGCGGCGGCGAGCGCGGCGGCGGCGAGGAGGCGCGGCTTGCGCGCGTCGAACGCCTGCTGGGAAGCGATGTCACGCGGGATCAGGTTCACGCCGCTGGGCTGGGCCAGGACGAGACGGGCGGCTTCGCCGATGACTTCGGTGATCTGATATTTGGCGCGCTGGAGCTGCTCGGCGGTGATGCCTTCGCCGGGGGTGATCACGGCGGAGGGATCGAAGGGTTCGACCTGGAGACGCAGGGTCTCGCAGAGCTGCTCGGCGAGGCCGGGCACCTGGGAGCCACGGCCGGTGATGAGAATGCGGGCGGGCTGGCGTCCGTTGGCGCCGCGGCGGACATTGATGAGTCGGCGGTTGATGTCCTGCGCGAGACGACGGATGAAAGTCTGCGCGTTGGCCTGCAGGACGGCCACCTGCGGATCGGACTCGGCGAGCTGGAGCACGCCGGAGAAGTAGCCGACCTTGATCGCTTCGGAGGTGGCGAAAGGCTGGCCCGTGTTGTCCGAGACGCCCTGGGTGAGCAGGTTGCCGCCCATGTTGGTGGCGGTCTGGATGTTGACGCCGCTAGGTCCGACGAAACTGAGGGTGGTCGAGCGGGCGCCGACGTTGACGATGAGGACTTCTTCGGCGGAAGAACCGCCTCCGAGCCTGAAGGCCTGGCTGTCGAGCAAAGGCGCAGCCTGGATGGACATCGGACGGAGGCCGGTCGAAGTCACAAGGTTCGCGATGCGGGTGGCGACCTCGGTGCGGAGGGCGAAGAGCAGGACTTCGGCTTCGACGCCGTCCGAGGCCATCAGCTGGCTGTCCCAGATGACTTCGTTCAGCGGATACGGGATGGCGTTCTGAGCCTCGAAGGCGACGATCTGCGCCTGCTTGGCCTTCTCGACCTGGGCGACCTTGAGGGGCTTCTGCAGGAGGAGGAAGGCGGGCGCGATGACCGTGACGCGTCCCTTGAGGTCATGCTGGTTGACCAAGTTCGCGAGCGCGGCGATCGCGGCGTTCAACCACTCCTCGTCGCCGGTCAAGCCGGGGGCGATCTCTTCGACGTAGAACTGCTCGAGGACGAGGGCGCCGGAGGCGGCGGAGAACTGCGAGACCGAGACGTTGGACGCGGCAAGATTGACGATGGTGGCCTTCTTCTGGCTCATGCGTAGGGGAGATGGGGAGGATTAGCGCGAAGAGGAATCTTCGCGGATGAACTCCGGCTGGGGCGAACCTTGCGGAAGGGAGTCGTAAAAGGCGGCGGGCACGAGATAGTGCGGGCGAAGCATGCCGTTGTTGGCGTTGACGGCGCGGTCGGCCTCGGAGCGGGCGCCGTCGAAAATCTTCTTGTCCAAGAACTGCTTATGCAGGGCGTTGGCCATGTCCGGCGTGGGTCGGCCGGCCTCGTTGAAAAGGGGCTGTTCGGTGCCGGCGACCTCGATCTGCACGTAGTAGTAGTCGGGCTGCATCTTGAGACGGTCGCGCTTCACGATGTCTCCGGGGAGATAGAAGAATACGGAGCGATCGGTGTTCACCTCCATGGTGAGGACCGTCGCAGAAGAACGATAGTAGGCGAACTCGGCGGCGGTGCTGGTGCCGATCGGCTTGAAGATGAGGGTCAAAGTGACCTTGACCTTATCGACCCAGGACTTGTTGACCGGCTTCTTGGCTCCGGCCTCGGCGTCAGGCGTGGCCTTGGCTTCGGGGTTGAAATTGGCATGGAGTTCGACCTGCGTGCGGATCCAAGGGTTCTGCTGACCGCCCAGCTTGACCGGGTCGAAATGGATGGAACGCACGTTGACGGCGCTTTTACCCGCGGTCGCGTCGGCCTTTGCCGCCTGGGCGAAGAGGCCGGAAAGGGACATGAAGAACGCTATTAAGCTGGCAAAAACAGCACGTACTTGGGGCATGGGGAGCGGGAATGTGTCTTTGGCCAATGCAGGTGGCAAATGCAAAAAGACACGCCTCTGGAACAATTGTTTAATGCAAATATCTTGCGTCTGAACGCCCTTCCTGAACTGTCGTTCGTTGCGTGCTTCGCTTCCTCTCCATCCTGAGCTTCCTCGGCCTCGCCGTCGCGTCGCGCGCCGCGGAAGAACCAGCCAGGCCTTTGGTGGTTTCGAGTTTCACGATCATCTCGGACTGGGTGCAAGTCATTGCTGGAAAACAGGTTGAGTTGGTCAATCTGGTCCCCTCTCACAGCGAAACCCACGGCTACCAGCTCAATGCACGGAACGCCCGCGACCTACGCCGCGCCCGTTTGATCGTCGGCATGAGCCCGGCGCTCGAACCTTGGCTCGAAGCCTGGGCCAAGGCTAACGCGCGTACCGACCGGCTGCTCTGGCTTTTCGACGATCGCAAGCCGACCCACCCGAGCCACGCACACAGCTCCGACCCCCATGCCTGGACCGACCCTGCCGAGGCGAAGAAAATGACCCGCCTGCTGGCAGATCGACTCGCAGGATTGCTCCCGAAAGAAAAATTGGAAGCATCTTATGGACAGTATGTTAAAGAAATAGACCGGGTTGACGAAGAGCTGCGTCGCCTCTTCACGAACCTGCCGGTCGAACGACGCAATCTGGTGACCCAACACGCGAACCTAGGCCACTTCGCCGGCAGTTATGGGCTACGGGTCGCGAAGACGATCCTGACCAGCAGTTCCGCCGAATCCGCCGACCCCTCGGCGAGGCACTTTTCAGAACTATTGGCGCTGATCCGCCGCGAAGGCATCCGCGTGATCGTCACCGACGCCGGCCAGAGCGACGCGTTCGCCCAACGCCTCGCCGAAGACGCAGGCCTACCTCCCCCGCTCGCCCTCTCCTTCGAATACCTGGAGCCCGCCGGCCACCCCTGCGACAGCTGGACCGGGATGATGCTCCACAACGGCCGCCGCCTCCACGAGGCGCTGTCCCGCCGATGAGCCGCTTCTGGTCCCAGTTCACCCGCCAGCTGGGCGACGCCGTCTTCGCTTTGCTCCCCGCCCTGCCCTATGCCCGCCCGGAGAAATCCACCTGCGCGGGCGAAGCCGTCGTCGCACGAGGGCTGACGGCAGGCGCCCGGCCCGACGGGCCCGCGGCCTTCCATGATGCGGACTTCTCCATCCCGTGCGGGTGCCGGACGGCCTTGATCGGACCTAACGGCTCCGGCAAGTCTACCCTGCTCCGCGTCCTGGCCGGACTCATCCCGCCGCAATCCGGCGAAATCCTCGTGGCCGGCTTCGCCCCGGCCCTCGGCCGCAGCCGCGTCGCCTACCTCGCCCAGCGTCCGCAGCTGACCGAAGGCTTCCCTCTGCTCGTCCGCCGGCTCGTGCAGATGGGCACGTACGCGCACCACGGCTGGTTCGAGGAATGCCGTCATGGCGACGACGCCGTCGACCGGGCCCTCGCGCAGCTCGGCCTGACGGAGCTCGCCGACCGCCCGGTCCACGCGCTCTCCGGCGGCCAGCTGCAACGCGCGCTCCTCGCCCGCGCGTTCGTGCAAGGCGCCGAAGTCCTGCTGCTCGACGAACCTTACGCCGCGCTCGACGCCGCGAGCCGCGAGATCATCGAACGCTTCCTCTTCGAGCAGGGCCACGCCTTCACCGTCGTGATGGCGACGCACGATCCGGCCGACCTCGCCCGCTTCGACCGCATCCTGGAGATCCGCGGCGGCGCCGTGACCACCCGACACGCGTGCGCGGGCCATGACCACCGCCATGCCTGACCTCCTGCTCGAGCCGCTGTCGGAACCCTTCTTCGTGCGGGCGCTCCTCGCCGTCGCCCTCGGCGGCGTGACGTGCGCCTGCCTCGGCGCGTACGTCGTCCTGCGCCGCATGGCGTTCGTGAGCACCGCCCTCACCCACTCCATCCTGCCCGGCGTGGTCGGCGCGATGCTGCTCGGCTTCTCGCCCTACCTCGGCGCGCTCGCGGCCGCGCTGATCACCGCCGGCGGCGCGGCCTGGCTGGCGTCGCGCAAAGGTTCGAGCGAGGACAGCGCCATCGGCGTGATGCTCTCGGTCATGTTCGCCGCGGGCGTCGCGCTCATGCAGCAGGCGAACTCGTGGCGCGACTTCGCGGGCCTGCTCTTCGGCAGCGTGGTGGCGGTGGGCGAAACCGACCTGAAGGTCATCGCGGCGACCGCGGCCGGCGTGCTCTTCGGCCTGCGCGTCCTGCACAAGGAGCTTGAGCTGGCCTCGTTCGACGAGGAATACGCCTCCCTGCTCGGCGCGCGGCCCGCGCTCATGCGCATGGTGCTGCTCGCGCTCGTCGCGCTCGGCGCGGTCTCGTGCGTGCGCCTCGTCGGCGCGCTGCTGACCACGGCGCTCTTCGTGATCCCGGCCGCGACGGGCGTGCTGCTCGGCCGCACCGTCCCGCAGGTCATGGCCTGGGGCGTCGGCTGCGCGCTCGCGGGCGGCGTCGTCGGGCTGTATCTTTCCTACTACCTGCCCGCGGTGCCTTCGGGCGCGGGCATCGTGCTG
Organism: Verrucomicrobiota bacterium; assembly: GCA_041180005.1. Taxonomy (GTDB): domain Bacteria; phylum Verrucomicrobiota; class Verrucomicrobiia; order Opitutales; family UBA953; genus UBA953. The sequence continues at coordinate 333,723 of JBEGSF010000001.1, forward strand.
TGCTGCGCGCTCCCTTACCTGCTCGCGCGGCTCTTCGCCCCGCGTCGGTGATCAGAAGCGAGGCGGACGGAGGCAGAGCGGCGGACCGAGCACCTCACGGGCGACGATGGCCTGACGCAGCGCGGCCGCGCCGCGGAACTGCGTGCGCGCCTGCGCGCGGGCCGGACGGGTGACGACGAGGTCCCTGCTGTCGAGATGCGGCGCCGGCGTCGGGCGCGCGGCGCCTTCGGCCGGCTCTTCGGCGGCCTTCGGCGCGGGCTTGGGCGCGACGGAACGCGGCTTGCGCGCGCGGCGCGGGATGGGCGGCGGGGCGGCCATGGCCGTCGGCGCGGGCTGCTCGACCTTGCCCTTGAACTGCCCGTAGGCCCACACGGCGAAACCGCCGGCGGCCAGGACGATCTTGAGGATGAGCGCCGGTTCCATGCTCAGGCCTTGGCGCCGGGAGCGGGACCGTCGCCGGCGATGCCCTTGCGCATCTCGGTGTCGGAGCGGAGATTTTCGAGGCGCTGGAAATCAAGGTAGCCCATGCGGCCGGAGCGGAGCGCTTCGGCGAGGGCCTGCGGGATCTGGGCCTCGGCTTCGACGACGCGCGCGCGCATCTCCTCGACGCGGGCGCGCATCTCCTGCTCGAGGGCGACGGCGGCGGCGCGGCGGATCTCGGCCTGGGCCTGCGCCATGTTCTTGTTCGCGTTGGCCTGCGCTTCCTGGAGCGTGGCGCCGATGTTCTCGCCGACGTCCACGTCCGCGATGTCGATCGACATGATCTCGTAGGCGGTGTTGGCGTCGAGTCCGCGCTCGAGCACGGTCTTCGAGATGCGATCCGGGTTCTCGAGCACGAACTTGTAGCTCTCGGAGGAACCGATGGTCGTGACGATGCCTTCGCCGACGCGCGCGATGATGGTCTCCTCCTGGGCGCCGCCGACGAAACGGTCGAGGTTGGTGCGCACGGTCACGCGGGCCTTCACCTTCACCTGGATGCCGTCCTTGGCCACGGCGTCGATCGTCGTGCGGCCGCTGGAGGGATTCGGGCAGTCGATGACCTTCGGGCTGACGGAGGTGAGCACGGCCTCGAGCACGGACTTGTTCGTGCCGCGCGTGGCGATGTCGATCGCGCAGGCGCGGTTCCAGTCGAGGTGGAGGCCGGCCTTCTGGGCGGCGATGAGCGCCTGCACGGTCTGGACGATGTTGCCGCCGGCGAGGTAGTGTGCGTCGATCTTCTCGACGTCGACCGAAAGTCCGGCCTTGGTGGCGGCGATCTTGGCGTCGACGATCACGCTGTACGGCACGCCGCGCAGGCGCATGCCGACGAGGTCGAAGATGCCGACCTCGGCTCCGGCCAGCCGGGCGCGGACCCAGACGGCGAGGAAGGTGAGGAGGAAGAGGACGAGCAGGAGCAGCGCTCCGGCGGCGACCCAGATGACGACGTTGGGGATATCCATGTTGGTGAAGTTAGAGGGGATGGTTCAGCGCGCGCGGCGCACGGTGACGCGGCCGGCGCCGGCTTCGACGACGACCACGGCGGCGCCGCGCTCGACGTAGCCGTCCAGGGAGAAGGCTTCGAGCAACGCGCCTTCGACCTCGGCGGTGCCGGAGGGCGCGAGCACGGTGACGGCCTTGCCGGTCTTGCCGACGTAGACGGCGAAGCCGGCGGCGGCGGGGACGGCGGCGCCGTCGTTGCTGCTGACGTTGATCATCGCGCGGCCGATGCCGGTCTGCGGCAGGAGGCGTCGGAAGGCGAAGAACTCGAGGGCGAGGACGACGACGAACACGGCGCAGAAGAGACCGCACGTCAGCGCGCCCGCCTCCGCGGAGAGATAGATGCCGGCGAACGAGACGATGGCGCCGACGAAGCCGAGGAAGACGGTCGGCAGGAAGAACTCGGCGCCGATCAGGACCAGACCCGCCACGAGCAGGCTGATGGGCAGGAGCAGGGAGGCTTCGTTCATGGCCCCAAGATGCCCCGGACGGGCGTCCTTTCCAATCTTTTCCGAGGAAGCCGGCTACAATGGCGAGGCGCGCTTATACGCCCTGCGTCTCGCTTGCGGAAAGACGCCGGTCCGCCCTATCTTGTGCCATGCCCAAGAAACCTGCCGCCCCCCGCCGAAGCCGGGTCAAGGAAGCCCACCACGTCCTCGAGGACGCCCTGCGCAAGGCCGGCGAGGCCCGCCCGGGCGACCAGGCCAAGGTCCATGGCGAGGTCGCGAAATCGCTCGGGGTCTCGCCTTCGATGCTCTACAAGTGGCGCGAACCGGCGGAGCTCGGGAGCGGCCAGCCGAACCCGCTCCACCGCACGGCCCAGCTGATCGTGCTCACGGGCGACACGCGCATCCTCGACTGGCTCGCGGAGAAGGCCGGCGGCCAGTTCACGCCGGTCGAGACGGAACCGGCCGCCGGCGCGCTCGACCAGGCCGCCAACACGCTCGTCCGCGAATTCGGCCTGCTCATCGCCGACGTGGCCGATGCCATCGCCGACCGTCGCGTGACGCCCGACGAGACGCAGGCCCTGCGCGCGAAGTGGAACGGCCTGCGCAAGCGCGCCGAGACGTTCGTCCGTCGCTGCGAGAAAGGCGACTACGGAGCCGACAAGTGAGCGTTTTCGCTTTCCCCGACCCCGCGAACAGGTAACCAGCAATCATGGCCGAATTCACCATCCGCCCCTATGGCGACCCGGTCCTCCGGGCGGTGGGCGAGCCTGTGCGCGAATTCGGCCCGCCTCTCCGCACCTTGGGCGACGCCATGCTGCGCGCGATGAAGGCCGCCAAAGGCATCGGCCTCGCCGCGCCGCAGGTCGGCCTTTCGCTGCAGCTCTTCGTGATGGACGTGCATGACGAGGATTTCCCGCCCGTGCTCGACGGCAAGGAGCGCAAGCCGGAGGACATCATGCCGATGCTCCTCGCCAACGCGACCGTCACGATCCCGCCGGGCGAGCCCGACACCTACACCGAGGGCTGCCTCTCCTTCCCCGGCATCACCGGCGACGTCGAGCGCGTGGAACGCGCGATCGTGCGCTACCGCGACGCCGACGGCGCGCCGCACGTCCTCGAATGCGCCGGCCTGCTCGCGCGCTGCGTGCAGCACGAGCATGACCATTGCCAGGGCGTGCTCTTCATCGACCGCATGACGCGTCCTCACCAGCTGCTGACCGCGGCCAAGGTGAAGAAGCTCAAGCGCGCGACGACCGCCGAGATGAAGGCGGCGCGCAAGAAGGCCTGATTACTTCGCGCCGGGCGGACCGACGCGGACGGTGAGCAGTCCGACGGGGACCGCGGCGCCGCCGACCGGCACGCCTTCGACCTGGAAGGCGATCGAACCCGCCGGGGCTTCCGCCACGCTCGCGCGCCACTTGGCGCCGACGACGCCGCCGGCCGGACCGCCGCCCGCGACGATCGCGACATAGGCGTCGGCCGCCACGGAAAGCTTGGTCTGAGAGAGGCAGATGTGCGCGAGCAAAGCGGAGCCGATGGGCTGGCTGTCGCGCTCGAAGCCGAAGACCCAAGGCGCGCCGCCCTGCGTCAGGCGCGGGATGAAGCTGCGGTCATCGCGCAGCTGGAAAGCGCAGACGACGGGCGTGGCTCCGGCACGCTGCTCGACGAGGACGAGCTCGGAGGCGACCAGCTGGAAGGAATGGGCGTCGGCGAGACGCAGGAACAGCAGCGCCTGCGAGCCATCGGCGGTCAGCGCATACTGCTCGGCCCACAGCACGGCGAGCTGCTTGGCCGCGGTGGCGGGCTTGAGCCCTTTCGACAGCGAGGGAGCGGCCGGCGAGACGCCGGGGACGTAAGCGTAGCCTTCGGAAGGCACGGCGGCCAGGGCGACGCCGGTACGGCGCGACCAGGCGGAACGAAGGTCGGCGGTGAGGTCCGCGGGACGCTCAAGCCCCGCCGCGCTGACGCGCAGGGAGCCGATCAGGTGGGCGGACGCGTAGCCGAGGTCGGAGGCCTGCTTGTGCAGACGGCCGACGGCGGCGTCGAGCGCGGCGGCCGGCGCGGCGGCGGCCAGTTCGGCGGAGAATTGGATCGGCTTGGTCTTCTCCGCGACGCGCTGGGCGGCGAGGAGACGCAGACGGGCCAGGGACGGGGCCACCTGACGGACCTGGGCGGTGCCCTCATCGATGATCTTCTGGGCGCGGACCTTGATCTGCTCCGGGGTCTCGGAGAGGCCGCCGGTCTTCAATCCTTTGGTCGAAGCCGATGCGGCGGTGCTGGTGGCCATGATGCTCTGGCCGGCTTTGATGCGGCTTTCCCCCAAGGCATTGACTCGCATCGAATTATGCCATTCGGCCAACTCCGGAGGCTGCAACTGGCGAACGACCTCCGAGTCGGGGACCGGAGGCGGAGGTACGGGCTCGCCGGCGGCGAGCAGCAGAAAGGAGGCGAGGAGCGCGTACATGGGGGTCAGGATTCGTCGAACTTACGGGCAAAGAGGGCTTCCATCTCGCCGAGCAGGGCGGTGGCATCCTTGCCGCGCACGGAAAAACGGAGCTTAGAGCCTTGGCCCGCGGCCAGCATCATCAGTCCCATGATGCTTTTGCCGTTCACCGACTCATCGTCCTTGGAGACGGTGATTTCGACGTCCGGATAGCGGTTAGCCAGCCGGACGATCTGGGCGGCCGGACGGGTGTGGATCCCCATGCGGTTCTGGACGGTGAATTCGCGGGCCGAAGCCTCGTGGGTTTCTTCCATAGATAAAGGGGGACTGAGAGAGGACTCTCAGGATAGGCCAAAGGGGAGGTCCCCTGCAAGTCGGGTCAAGGCAAATTGAGCCTAAGGGAGGGGACGCTTGACCTTCCCCGCCAGACCCCTCCAATCGAGCCAAACGAACTACCGTGGCCAAGCCCGCTGTCCTTACCCATCCCGAATCCCTGAAGCGCCCCGCCGGCCCTTCCGAATACGCCAAGGATCCGGTCAACGCCTCGATGTCCAAGGCCGAGAAGATCGCCCTTTACACGAAAATGGCCCGTATCCGCCATTTCGAGCAGCGCTGCATCCGTATCTACCAGCAGGGTAAGATCGGGGGCTTCCTTCACCTCTACGTCGGCCAGGAGGCCGTCGCCGCCGGCACGATCTCCCTGCTCGGCAAGCACGACCACATCATCACCGGCTACCGCGACCACGGCCACGGCCTGATGGTGGGCATGGGCATGAACGAGTGCATGGCCGAACTGACCGGCCGCGTCACCGGTTGCTCCCAGGGCAAAGGTGGTTCGATGCACTATTTCGCTCCCGATAAGAACTACTGGGGCGGCCACGGCATCGTCGGCGGCCAGGCCCCCCTCGGCACCGGCCTCGCCTACGCCGTGAAGTACATGGGCCTCAAGGGCAGCTGCCTCGCCTACATGGGCGACGGCGCGGTCAACCAAGGCGCCGTCCATGAAGCCTACAACCTCGCGGCCCTCTGGGACCTGCCGATGATCTTCGTCGTCGAGAACAACGGCTACTCCATGGGCACCTCCCAGGAGCGCTCGACCGCCCACCCGGGCTGCCTGGCCAAGCGCGCCGAAGGCTACAACATGGCCTGGGACGTCATCAACGGCCACGACGTCTACGAAGTCCGCGCCAAGACGGCCCTCGCCCTCAAGCGCGCCCACGAAGAATCCAAGCCGACGGTCCTCGAGATCTTCACCTACCGCTACTTCGGCCACTCCATGGCCGACCCGGACAAGACCTACCGCGACAAGGACGAGATCAAGGAATACCGCGACAAGAAGGACCCTGTCCTGCTCTTCGAACAGGAGCTGCTCCGCGAGAAGGTCCTCACCCCCGAGCTTTCCCAGGAGATCAACGACGCCGCGATGGCCGAGGCCGACAAGGCCGCCGTCTTCGCCGACGAGTCGCCGGACCCCACCCTGGCCGACGTCACCAAGCACATCTACTGGGAAGAGGACAACCGCGGGCCGGACACCACGAGCCGCGGCACCATCATCTTCGAATAATCCTTCTTCGCACCTACTGTCATGGCCGTCATTTCCTACCGCGAGGCGCTCCGCGCCGCGATGCGCGAAGAACTCAAGCGCGACGACAAGGTCGTCATCATGGGCGAAGAAGTCGCCCAGTTCAACGGCGCCTACAAGGTGACCGAGGGCCTCCTCAAGGAGTTCGGCCCCAAGCGCGTCGTCGACACCCCGATCTCCGAAGCCGGCTTCATCGGCCTCGGCATCGGCGCCTCCATGCTCGGCATCCGTCCGGTGATGGAGCTGATGTTCTGGTCCTTCTCGTACGTCGCGTTCGACCAGATCGTGAACAACGCCGGCAACATCCGCTACATGTCCGGCGGCCTCATCAACTGCCCGATCGTCATCCGCGGTCCGGCCAACGGCGGCACCAACGTCGGCGCCACCCACTCCCATACGCCCGAGGCGATCCTCGCCTCCCACCCCGGCATCAAGGTCGTCTGCCCGGCCACGCCGTACGACGCCAAGGGCCTGCTCAAGGCGGCCATCCGCGACAACGATCCGGTCTACGTGATGGAGAACACCATCCTCTATAACGACAAGGGCGAGGTCCCCGACGAAGACTACATCGTCCCCCTCGGCGTCGCCGACGTGAAGCGCGAAGGCACCGACCTCACCATCGTCGCCCACGGCCGCGCCGTGATCACGAGCCTCAAGGCCGCCGAAGTCCTCGAGAAGGAACACGGCGTCAGCGTCGAGGTCGTCGACCTCCGCTCCATCCGCCCGCTCGACGAGGAGACCATCCTCGCCTCCGTCCGCAAGACGCACCGCGCCCTGCTGGTCGAAGAGAACAAGCCCTTCTGCGGCGTCGACGCCCAGGTGGCCTACCTCATCCAGTCGAAGGCGTTCGACGAGCTCGACGCCCCGATCCACCGCGTGTCCTCGATCGACGCCCCGCAGATCTACTGCAAGCGCCTCGAAGACCAGCAGCTCCCCGACGTGAACCGCGTCGTCCGCGAAGCCCTCAAGGTCCTCGCCTGATCTCCTCCCCTCTCAAATCCGATGGCTGAAATTATCGATATGCCGAAGCTCTCCGACACGATGTCGGTGGGTACTTTGGTGAAATGGAACATCAAGGAAGGCCAGACCGTGGCCTTCGGCGACATCCTGGGCGAAGTCGAGACCGACAAGGCCACGATGGAGCTCTCCTGCACCGTCCCTGGCACGATCCTCAAGATCTACGCCCCCGCCGGTTCGCAGCTGCCCGTGGGCGCTCCGATCTGCGCCATCGGCAAGAAGGGCGAAGCCGCCCCTGAGCCTTCCGCTCCGGCCCCGAAGGCCGCCGCTCCCGCGACCGCCGTCCCGGCGATCCCCGAGAAGACCGAAGTGAGCTGCGTCCCCGCCGCTCCCGCCTCCTCGGGCTCCGTCGCCCCGCAGTCCGACGCTTCCCGCGCCAAGGCCTCGCCTTACGCCAAGCGCATGGCCGAGAAGGCCGCGCTCAACGTCGCCGCGCTGTCCGGCACCGGCCCTGGTGGCCGCGTCGTCGGCCGCGATGTCGCCGCCGCTGCTTCCGCTCCGGCCGTCGCCGCTCCTTCCGGCCCCCTGAACGTCGCGGTCGCTCCGCCCGCCGACGGCAAGGGCATCCAGCCTGACGCCGACGTCCCCGTGGGCGGCATGCGCCAGACGATCGCCCGCCGACTCCTCGAGTCCAAGGTCACCGTCCCGCACTTCTACCTCGAGGTCGAAGTCGACGCCGCTCCGCTCATGGCCATGCGCGAATCGCTGAACAAGCGCCTCGCCGACGCCGGCGCCGACGCGATCAAGCTCTCGGTCAACGACTTCATCCTGAAGGCCTCCGCCGAAGCCCTCCGCCGCGTCCCCGCGGTCAACGCCTCCTGGGCCGGCACGAGCATCCGCACCCACGGCGCGGTGCACCTCTCCTTCGGCGTCGCCCTCGAAGACGGCCTGGTCACCCCGGTCATCCGCGACGCGCACGCCAAGACCCTGAAGGACATCGCCGTCGAGGCGAAGTCCCTCATCGGCAAGGCCCGCTCGAAGAAGCTCACGCCGAACGAGATGTCCGGTTCGACCTTCACGGTCACCAACCTCGGCATGTACGGCGTCACCGGCTTCTTCGGCATCATCAACGTGCCCAACGCCGCGATCCTCTCCGTCGGCGCGACCATCAAGAAGCCCGTCGTCGACGCCCAGGACCGCCTGGTCATCGGCCACCGCATGGTGATCGGCCTCTCCGGCGACCACCGCGTGGTCGACGGCGCCAACGGCGCGCAGTTCCTCCTGGCGCTCAAGCAGCTCCTCGAAGAACCGGCGCTGATGCTGATCTGAACGGAGCGAAAGCTCTTCCGAAACCCGGGCCCGCAAGGCGCCCGGGTTTTTTGCGCCTGCTCAGAACGTGCGCACCGACGACAGGCCGCCGTCCACGCGCAGCACCTGGCCGGTCATGAAGCGGCTGTGGCCGGAGAGCAGGTGCGAGACGAGCGCGGCGATGTCCTCCGAACGGCCGACCTGCTGCAGCGGGTGACGCTTGGCCGCGGCTTCCTTCTTGAGGTCGGAGTTCAGCAACGCGCCGGCGAGCGGCGTGTCGGTGAGCGACGGCGCGATGACGTTCACGCGGATGGCCGGCGCCCATTCGGCGGCGAGGCTCCTGGCGAGGCCCTCGACGGCGCCCTTGGCGGCCGCGATGCCCGCGTGCATGGGCATGCCCTGCGCGACGGCGACGGTGGAGAAGAGCACGACGGAGGCGTTGCCCGAGGCCTTCAGGGCCGGCAGCGCCGACTGCAACGCGGCGACCGCGCCGAAGAGGTTGACCTGCATCTCGCGCTGGAAGTCCTCCGCGGTGAGGCGATGGAACGGCTTGAGCACGATCGTGCCGGGGAAGTAGACGAAGCCGTCGAGGCGCTCGGGCCAGGTCAGCGGTCCCGGCGCGGCGGCGTCGAAGGGCTGCGCGACGAGGTCGAGGTCGGCCAGCTTCTCGGGCGAACGGCACGCGGCGTGCACGGTGTGCCCGTCAGCCTGGAGCTGCGCGACGGTCGCGCGACCGATGCCGGAAGTTCCGCCGATGACCGCGATGTGCTTGGACATGCCCGTAAGGTTGGCGGGCGGCCCCCGAGGTCAAACGACCCGCTTCTTTTCCGGGCACGAAAAAGGCCGGAGGCGAACCTCCGGCCTGATGCGGACGACCCGGAGGCCGCTTACTTCTTCTTAGGGGCAGGCGCCTTGCGGGGCGTCTTCTTGTCGAGGTTCGCCTTGAGCTCTTCTTCGGTGAACTTCGTGACGACGCCGGCGGCGGGGACTTCGGCCTTGGCGGTCCAGACGATCGCGTTGAGGACGAGCGTACGCTGGCTGTCGTTGGACCAACCGGCGTGAAAGTGGCCGCCAGTGAAGCCGAAGCCGCGTCCGCCGTCCTTGCGCTCGACGGCCCAGGCGACGACCGCGGGCTTCTTGTCTTCAAGGACCAGCTTCTTCACGTCGGGGTTGCCGGAGTGAGGGCCTTCGCCACGGGTCATGGTCGAAGCAGGAGCGACCGCGGACAGGAGCGGCGTGACGCCTTCCATGTTATCGCGGAAACGCATGTTGAAATACCACTCGTCGTTGGAGCCGAACGGCTTCACGCCGCGGCTGGCCGGGTGATCGGGGATCACGGTGAAGTCGGCGGTCCAGTGCGGGTTCACCGACCAGTGCTGCTCGAAGTAACCGCCGAGCCAGTCCTTGAACTCGAGGGCGCCCTTGCCCTTCGAGGAACGACCGGCCGGGGGCGGGCTCACGGGCTTGCCGTCGACGCTCAGCCAGCCGGCGCGCTCGTAGGCGGGCTCGACGGCGTAGTGGAGGCAGACGAAGCCGGTGCCGGACGCCATCTTCTTGGCGAGCTGGTCGAGGTGCGGGAGGGCCGGGTGGCCGTTTCCGCCGTCGGAGTAGATCACGATCGTGTCGGCCTTGGCGACGCGCTCGTCGGACGGCCATTCGCCGTTGAGGGCGACGTCGACGTTCACGAGGTCGGCGGCGGACTGCTTCAGGCCGGAGGCGAGGAGCTGGATGCCGGCGTTATGCTCGTGCTCGCCGGGGCCGTGGCTCGGACGACCGGCGATGAGGAGGACGTTCTTCTTGTCCGCGGCCGAGACGAACGCGGCCGAGAGCAGGAGGAGGCTGAGGAAGGATTTCTTCATGACGGCTTACTTGATCTCCTTGAGGACGATGTCCTTGAACTGGACCACCATGGGCGGGCCGGCGTGGAGCTGGAGGGCGAGGAGGCCCTTCTTGGCGCCGACGGCGGTCTCGTCGGTGACGTCGACGGTCTGGACGCCGTTGATGAAGTGCTGCAGGTGGCCGCCCTTGGCGACGACGCGGTATTCGTTCCAAGCCTCGGCCTTGATCTTGGCCTGGATCTCGTCGGTCTTGCCGAGCGAGCCCGTGACCTCGATCTTCGGCTTCTTGGCGTCGGCGCCTTCCTTGACGACGATCTTCTCGCCGCGTTTGGCGAGGATGCCGCGGCCCTTCTCCTCATAGAGGATGCCGGAGTAGGTCTTGCCCGCTTCGAAGTCGCCCTGGTAGCCGGAGATCACGAAGCCCTTGGCGTCGACGAGCTTCGAGCGGTACTGGACGCCGGAGTTGCCGCCGACGATCTTGTACTGGAACGTGAGCTCGAAGTCGGCGACCTCGCCTTCCCACACGAGGAAGGTGTTTCCCTTGGTGGGCTTCTCCTTGGTCGTGCGGCCGGTGATGCAACCGTCCTCGACGGTCCAGAAATCGAGGCCTTTCCAGCCCGCGAGGTCCTTGCCGTTGAAGAGGTTCTTGTCCTCGGCGGAGACCGACGCGCAGAGCGCGGCGAGCGCGAGGAAGGGGGTGAGCAGCTTCATGAGGCGGGGCGGCGGAGATTACTTCTTCTTGCCGAAGAAGCGGTGCAGGTTCTTAAGGCCCTTCACGGCGATGTCGTCGCGGCGGGGCTCCATGGCGCGCCAGATGGCGGCGGCGCGGGCGATCACCTTGACGTCGGTGGTGAAGGATTCGATGACGACCTCGTTCTTGTAGCCGATCTTCTTGAGGGCGGCGACGATGGGCTTCCAGTCGAGCGAGTCGTTGCCCGGGGTGCCTCGGTCGGTACCGCAGGCGTGGAAGTGGCCGAGGTGCTTGCCGGCCTTGAGGATGGCGGCGGCCTGGTTCTTCTCCTCGATGTTCATGTGGAACGTGTCGAGGTGGAGCTTCACGTTCGGGAGGTTGACGGCCTTGACGAGGCGCAGGCCCTGGTCGCAGGTGTTGAGGAAGTCGGTCTCGAAGCGGTTCAGCGGCTCGATGTCGAGCTCGACGCCCTTCTTCTGCGCGTGCTTGCCGAGGACCTTGAGGTTCTTGACGACGAGCTTGAAGTGCTTGGCCTTGGTCTTGTCGTCATGGGCGCCGATGAGGCCGACGACGGAATAAAGCGGGCCGATGAGGCGCGGGCAGCCCATCTCGGCGGCCTGGTCGATCAGCGCGGCGATGTACTTGCGGCCGTTGGCCTGGTCCTTGGCGGAACCGCGGAGGTCGCGGCCCGGGCCCATGGCGGCGCAGATCGAGCCGATGGCGATGCCGGCCTTGGCGGCGGCGGCCTTCAGGAACTTGGGGTCGACGTGCGAGGGATCCTCGATCGGGATCTCGACGGAATCGAAGCCCCAGTTCTTGAGCTTCTTGAAGAGGTGCACGCTCTCGTTGGTGAACGGAGAGGCGTAGAGGAACGTGTTGAGGCCGAAACGCATGGTGGTGTGGGTGATTTGGGGAGGTGCGGAGTTTCAGAGGGGGTCAGGGGTCGGTCAAGGCTGGGCGTGCATACGAGGCCTTTTAAGGGACGAGGTCGCCCACGACCAGCAGGGCGCCCGGGAAGAAATGCAGGGGCGCGAAACGCTCCGGCTTGTCGATCTGGTTCTTGTTCTTCGCGAGCACGGCGGCCTTGTCGATCGGGTCGGCCAGGAGCTCGAGGCGCACGGTGTGCTCGCCCTCGGGCAGGTCGGTCCCGACGACGAAGGTGCTCAGGCGCGGGTACGTGCAGTAGGCGTCGATCCGCTGGACGGACTTCTGCGCCTTGCCGTCGAGGGTGACGGCGACCATGCCGCCGGCCGGGCCGACGACGTCGTAGACGGCGCAGTGCGTGCCCTTGAACTTGAACTCGATGCTCTGTCCGGGCTGGGTGAGCTTGACCATCGCGGGCAGGCGCTTGGACCAACCCTTCGCGAAGGCGTCGGTCGCCATGTCCGTCGCCGCGAGGCCCGCGGAAAGCTTCGCGGCCGTGATCGGGACGAGCTTCGCGCGCTCGAGGTTCGCCGGGTCGAGGGCGAGGCTGCTCACATGGACCGTCGGCGCGTTGTTCGCGATCGCGAGGGCCGGCAACGAGCGGACGATGGCCTGCGTGTAAAGCACCTGGCCCGTCGAGTCATGCGGGTGCACGCCGTCCGCCGCGAAGACGAACTTGTCGCCGAGCGCGGCTTTCTCGGCGTCGGTCTTGGGCAGCTTCGCGCGCCAGGCCAGCTTGCCGGCCTTGGCCAGCTTCGCGACTTCCATGCCGAGCGTGATCGACGGGATGCCGTAGAAGTCGGCGACCTTCTCCATCGCGCTCGCGGAGCGCTGCAGCTTGCCCGCGAGCATCGGCGGCGAAAGCGCCTCGGTGACGGTGTAGACGAAGCAGATGTCGCACTTGGGATTGGCCTGCCAGGTCTGGCGCACGATGCCTTCCATGGCGCGGATGATGCGCTGCGGGTCGGCGCCGCCGTCGTTCACGGCGAATTCGACGAAGAGGAGGTCGGGTCCGTGGGAGAGCACGTCCTGCTTCACGCGGAAGACGCCGAGGTCCGAGCCGGTGCCGCCGATGGCGGCGTTGATCTCGGCGAAGCTCGCCTGAGGATAGGCCTTCTTGAAATGGGCCAGGGTCTGCACGCGCCAGCCGTTCTGCGCGGTGATCGAACCGCCGAGATAGCCGATCTTCACTTCGGCGCCGGTCGTCTGGGCCTTGAGGAAGAAGTTCGGCAGGCCGCCGCGGGCGCGGACCTCCTGGGCTTCGGCCAGCGGGTAATCCTGGTCGGCGGCGCGGCCGAGCACGGCGGCGCAGAGCGCCAGGGCGGAGAGGAGCAGTCTCATGGGGTATCGGATTAGACGGAAAGAACCCCCGGGAGTTCCAGCCTATTGGCGAATCCGCCGAAAAAACGAAAGTCCGTCTTTCTTCCTCAGCCGGCCTTCGTAAGTTCGACGCATGGACAACGTCACGCACGCCGCGCTGGGCATCGCCGCCGGCATCGCCGTCCGCCGCTCCGGCGCTTCGCTGCCCGCCGCCGCCCTCGCCGGCCTGCTCGCCGCCGAAGGCCCCGACCTCGACGTCTTCATCCGCTCCGCGGGCGACCCGCTCGTCTCGTTCCGCTGGCACCGCCACTTCACCCATAGCTTCGCCTTCGCGCCCGTATGGGCCCTGCTCGCGGCCTGGATCTCGGCGTGGTTCTTCCGTCGCCGGCCCGACGCTCATTGGCGCGACCTGCTGCTGCCCGGCTTCGCCGGCGCGCTGACGCACCTCCTCTGCGACGCCTGCACCAGCTACGGGACGATGCTGCTCTGGCCCTTCGACCACGGGCGCTACGCGTGGGACTGCCTTCCCATCGTCGACCTCTTCGCGACGCTGCCTTTGCTGGTGCTCGCGATCATGGCCTGGAAGAAAGCCGCGCCTCGGCTAGCGGCCTACGGCCTCGCCTGGTTCACGGCCTACGCCCTGCTCGGCTCCTGGCAGCACGCGCGGGCGGAGGACGCCCTGCGTCAGTGGTTCGCTTCCCAGAACGTGACGCGTCGCACCGAACGCGTCGCGGTCAAGCCGACCGCGTTCAACCTCGTCGTCTGGCGCTGCGTCTGGCTCGAAGCCGGCCGCTGGCACACGGCCGCGGTGCGCGTCCTGCCCTTCGCGGACCCGCAGGTGATCGTCGGCGAGACCCGCGCGGCCCTGACCCCGGCCAGTCCCGGACTGCCGCCGGCCGGCTCGCCGGATGCCGTGCTCATCGCCGACTTCTCCCGCTTCACGCAGGGCTGGAACAGCCATACCGTCGACGGCCCCGCGGTGCTCGTGGGCGACATCCGCTTCGGCATGCTGCCGACGAGCGCGCGCCCGCTGTGGTCGGTGCGCGTCGAGCCCTCCGTCCCGGGCACCGTCGTCATGGACCGCTCCCTGCGCCCGGGCGACTGGGGCCGCTTCGGCCAGATGATCGCCGGCAGCCATCCTGATTACGTCACCCTCAAATGAAGCTCCTCCCCTGCCTCCTCCTCGGCGCGACCGCCCTCGCCGCGGAACCTAAGTTCCAGCCCGTGCTCGAAGACGGCTTCGACGGCGCCGAGCTGGACGCGAAGACCTGGAACATCGAGACCGGCAAGCGACGTGACTCCTTGAACTCGCCTAAGGCCGTCAACCTCAAGGACGGCGTGCTGAAGATCACGACTTGGACCGACGCCGACGGCACGACCTACTGCGGCTTCGTGACGACGCGCAAGAAGTTCGCCGTCGTCCAAGGCAAGGTCGAGGCGCGCTGCCGCTTCTCCGTCCAGCCCGGCACGCAGATCGCCTTCTGGTCGCAGTCGCCCACCTACGGCAAGTCCGGCACGGCCGCGGGCGCGGCGGCCGACGGCGTCGAGATGGACATCCTGGAGACGACCGGCCTGAAGAAAGGCGGCTACCAGTCCGTGCTGCACTGGGGCCCCTACAAACATGCGACGGAGAAGAAGGCCAGCTCGACGCAGCATCCCGCGGACGTCGGCGGCGAGTGGCACGACTACGGCGTGGAATGGGATGACTCCGGCTACCGCTTCACCTTCGACGGCAAGGTCGTCTGGACCGACGCCAAGTGCCCGGGCTCCAAAGCCCCGCAGTTCCTCCTGCTCACCAGCGAATCGAACATCAAGGGCTGGAACGGCGAGCGCCCCAAGGCAGGCTACGGCCTCAAGGACGCCTCGAAGAACACCTTCGAGATCGACTGGGTGAAAGCATGGAAACGCGTCCCGGCGGCGAAGTGACTCAGCGCAGTTCGAACCGGTAGTTCGCGACGGCTTCGGATTCGACCGGAGCGCGGTTGCGCGTGGCGGGCTCGAAGGTCGAAGCCCGCGCGGCCTCCAGCGCGGCTTCGTCGAGGAGACGGCTGCCGGAGCTGGCGGTGAGTTCGACCCGACGGACGGTGCCGTCGGCGGCGAGGGCGATGCGGACGCCGACGACGCCGGCGACGCCGGCGCGACGGGCGCGCTCAGGATACGCGGGCTCCTGCCGCGCGCGGAAAGCGGGCGGCACGAAGACTTCGGCCACCGGGGCGGGCGGCGCGACGGAGACGCCCTTGGGTTCGGCCGTCGCGGATGCGACGGAAGCCACCGGCGCGGCCGCCGGAACGGTGGCGACAGGCACGGCTGCCGGCGGCGCGGGCACGAAAGCCGGCGTCACGGGCAAGGCCAGGCCGGCGCCGAGCGCGGCGCCTTCCTTCGCTTCGCCGGGCAAGGCCACCGGCTCGGGCAGCAAGGTCACGAGGATATGACCCCCTTCAGCGGACGGCTCGCCGGCCCCGCGCATCCCGCCAATCCAGACGGCGCCCAAGGCCATCGCATGGGCGCAGGCGACCGCGCTCCAGATCAGGCGATGACGACGGCGTTCGGTCACGTCAGGAAGGTCGGGGTTGCGCCGAGTTCAGTCAAGGGTGAGACGTGTCATTTCGTCAGGTCGGGCGGGACCATCCACAGCAGGCTCCAGGCGCCGAAGGGATGCGCGCGGTCCGGCTTGGCGCGACGTTCCAACGCCATCAGCCCGGCCTTGCGGAAGCGGATCGCCTCGCCGCCGTCGGGCAGGCCGAGCAGGAGCGCCGCCAGCGCCGCGAGATGCGGGTTATGGCCGACGAGCAGGCGGCTCCGGCGGGACTTCGCGGCGAGGGCCGCGACCTTGCGCGGATCCGCCTCGGGCTCCAGCCCGGGCAAAACCTTGAGCGGCAGGGCCGAACGGGTCGCGAGCCGCAGCAGCTGCGCCGTCCGGACCGCGCGGACCAACGGGCTGTGCTCGATCGCGTCGACTTCGGCCAAGGCCGCGAGCCCCGGCCCGGGAGCCAGCAGCGCGACCTGGCGCTGGCCGTGCGGCGTGAGGTCGCGCGAGACGTCGGGCGTCCCGGGGACGGCTTCGGCATGGCGGAGCAGGAAAAGGCGCATGCCGGCAAGGTGACGTTCCTCGGGCCCGACGCAAATCGGACTTGCTCCGCCGTCGCGTCCGTCAACCAATCGCCCGTGCGCTTCGTCGCGACCGCCCTCCTCCTCTGCGCCGCGCTCACCACGGAGACGGCCGCCCAGACGCGTTACTCGACCCAAGGCATGCGGGTCGACGGCTCGATCTGCGTCGACGCCGCCACCGGCGCCGTGCTCGCGCAGACCACGGCCGACTACCCGGGCAGCCCGGCGAGCGTGACGAAGCTGATGACGCTCCTGCTGGTCCTGGAGGACATCCGCGACGGCAAGACGACGCTGCGCAACCGCGTCGGCGTGACCAAGGAAGCGGCCGGCACCGGCGGCTCCCAGATCTGGCTGGCCGTCGGCGAGACCTTCTCGGTGGAGGACATGCTCTACGCCTTGATGCTGAAGTCGGCGAACGACGTCGCGGTGGCCCTGGCCGTCGACCGCGCCGGCAGCACCGCCGCCTTCGTCGCCCGCATGAACCGCCGGGCCGCCGAACTCGGCATGGCCCGCACCCGCTTCGTCACCCCGAACGGACTGACCTATGGCAAGGGCCCGCATGACACCACGACCGCCCGCGACCTCGCCAAGCTTTCCGTCGTCCTCTGCGCCATGCCCGAAGCCCTGCGCTTCACCTCGGCCAAACGCTACGTCCTCCGCCGCCCGCTCAAGCCGATGGAGGTGCTGAACCATAACCACCTGCTGGATTCCTTCCCGGGCTGCGACGGACTCAAGACCGGCTGGACCGAAGCCGCCGACGCCTCGATCGTCACGACGGCCAAGGTCGGCGGGCACCGGGTGATCGCGGTCGTGCTCGGCTGTCACAGCCCGCAGGGAGCCAAACCGGAGCAGCGGCTCCGCGACCAGCTGGCGGCCGACCTCATGAAGGACGGGCTGGCCAAGCTCCAAGCCCAGGCCGCCGCCCAGGCCAACCTGCCGGCCGTCCGAGCCGCGCCTAAAAAGGCCGTAAAACCTAAGGAAGAGCCGGGTTTCTGGGAATGGCTGGGGGATTTGTTTAGCTTCTAACCCCCGCCCAAAAGGGGGTGGAAAGATATAGTGAACATTTGTTCATTTTGCTTGCCACGCTCGCCGTGGCGGGCAATTTCCATTCCGCATACCCAACGTTATGTCCGCCAAATCCGAACCCACCGCTAAGGAAAAATCTGCCAACCAGGCAGCCGAGAAGAAGACCCTCGATCTGGCTCTCTCCGCCATCAACAAGCAGTATGGCGACGGCACCCTGATGCGCATGGGAGACGCGACCAAGATGCAGGTCTCGACCGTGTCCACCGGCTCGGTCGCCATCGACCTCGCCTTGGGCGTCGGCGGCCTCCCCCGCGGCCGTATCGTCGAGATCTTCGGCCCGGAATCCTCCGGTAAGACGACCCTCTGTCTTTCCATCATCGCCGAGATCCAGCGCCAGGGCGGCAACGCCGTCTTCGTGGACGTCGAGCACGCCCTCGACCCCCGCTACTCCAAGGTCGTCGGCGTCGACCTCGACAACCTCCTCGTCTCCCAGCCCGAATCCGGCGAAGACGCCCTCAACATCGCCGAGACCCTCATCCGCTCCGGCGCGGTCGACGTCATCGTCATCGACTCCGTCGCCGCCCTCGTCTCCAAGCAGGAACTCGACGGCCAGATGGGCGACTCCACCGTCGGCGTCCAGGCCCGCATGATGAGCCAGGCCATGCGCCGCCTCACGGCCGCCATCAGCCGCACCAACTGCGTGGTCATCTTCACCAACCAGATCCGCGAAAAGATCGGCGTGATGTTCGGCAGCCCCGAGACCACCCCCGGCGGCCGCGCCCTGAAGTTCTTCTCGTCCGTCCGCATCGACATCCGTCGCATCGGCCAGATCAAGGAGCCTTCCGGCAAGGTCATCGGCAACCGCACCAAGGTGAAGGTCGTGAAGAACAAGGTCGCCCCTCCCTTCACGGAGTGCGAGTTCGATATCATGTACACCGAAGGCATTTCCCGCTCCGGCTCCGTCCTCGACCTCGGCATCGAACACAAGATCCTCGAGAAGAAGGGCGCCTGGATCGCCTATAACGGCCAGCTCATCGGCCAGGGCCGCGAAGCCGCCAAGGACTACCTCATCAAGAACCCGAAGGTCCTCGAGGAACTCCAGAAGACCATCATGGAGAAGGTCCAGGTCGTCGGTGGCATGACCCTCGGCGTCGGCGTCGCCGAGAACGTCACGGCCGAATAATCAATCGTTGTTGGCTAGCCATAGCCCGGGCCGCACGAAAGTGCGGCCCGTTTCATTGGCGGAGCGCGCTCAGCGGACCTCTTCGACCTTGAGGGTCGAATCGACGGGCTTGATCACGGCCTGCAGCGCGGCGGCCAGGCGGTCGAACTCGACCTGCGAGCTCTTCACGACGGCTTCCATGTCCTTCTTGGCTTCAGGGCTGCGGAAGAGCGTCTTGATCTGCTTGGTCTCGTAGGCCTGCTTCTCGGCCACGGCCTTCCAGATCTTGGCGAAGGCGGGCGAGGTCGGGTTCTGCGGGAACTCAGCCGCGAGGTTCACGCCCTTGGCGAGCTGCGCGGCGGTGAAGATCTTGGAGGTGTCGCCCCAGGTCACCTTGAGCTGGGCGGTCTTGGCGCCGGCGACGCGTAGGGTCAGGCGGTTCAGCTTCTTCTGGAAGTCGGCCAAGGCCACGCCCGCGGCCAGGGTGCCGTCCTTCGTGGCGTCGCCGGGCTCGAACGAAGCCGGGATCCGGAAGCTGCGCAGCGAGACCACGCCGCCTTCGGACTTCATGACGCGCTGGCCGTAGCGGGCGTTCGCCTTGCCGCTGGCGAGGTCGACGTCGATCTGTCCGACGTCGCCGCGCAGGCCGAGGCCTTCGAGGAACGCGGTGGCCATCATGACGTGGCCGGCCCAGCCGGGGTGCACGCCGTCCTTGCCCTCGAGCTTGAAGTCTTCGCCGTATTTGGCGCGGACCTCATGTCCCTTCACGAGCATCGGCCAGTAGACATCGGCGAACGCGACCTGCTCGGCCTGCGCGACTTCGATGCCGATGTTGCGGAAGTTCAGCAGCGCCAGATTGAGCTCCTGCCAGGTGCCCTTCGCGGACTTCACCCACGGCGGGACGGAATGGATCGTGCCGGACGAGCCGAGCACGACGCGCACGCCGGCTTCCTTGAACTTACGCACGACGGTGGTCTGGTTCTGGCGGTAGGTCTCGGCGATGGCGTCATCCTTCGGGACGTACCGGAAATCGTTCATGCCGTAGCAAGTGGTCGCGACGGTCGGCTTGAAGCGGAGCACGTCGTTGTCCATCCGCTTGAGGAAGCCGCCGGCCTGCTCGCCGCTCCAGCCATACTGGCGGACGGTGACGTGCAGGTCGGAACGCGCGGCGACGATGTATGCCTCCATGAGCAGGCTGTACATCTTCTGCTCGGTGATGGAGTCGCCGCAGATGGCGAGGCGGTCGCCCTTCTGGAGGAGCGGCGCCGGCGTCTTGGGCGCAAGCAACCCGACGTATTCGGCCGGGACGATCTCCGGACGGGGCTGGGTTTGCTGGCAGCCGACGAGGCCGAGACAGAGGAGCAGGAGCGCGTAGGGGTGTCGCATGGGGCAGTTGTAGCCGACGACACGGGGAAATCACTCCTGTTCCGCCCGCCCGCTTGCTTTTCGCGACGTTTTACTTCATATTGGCCGTCCCCTGCGGTGTTCGACACCCGCGGCAGCCTCCCTTCCCTACGAACATAATATACGGGAGGTGCGACCCGACCGGCCCCGTCCGAGCCGTGGCAACGTACCGCCCACCTAAATCCAGGACAAAGTGGAGCTCCAATCGGAATCGGCACAGGTGGGGGACCCTTTACGGAAAGATGGCAGATGATGGAGGGCGGATGACAGATGATGCCAGGCAGGGATGCGATGACTTCGCATCCGCCTGCTTGGATTGAAACCAAAAGGGAGACCGGAGACCGGAACGAATGCTGCGGGCATTAACCCCCAGCCAATCATCCGTCCCCGGTCTCCTTTGGGATCGAAGCCTACCCCTACCCCCACCCCTACCCCTTCTGTCAGCCCAACTTCAACGCCCCACCTTCGCAGAGGCTGGGGTTGCCGAAGGTCTGCATCGGATGGCCGAAGCCCTTCGCGATCGACATGAGCAGACGGTTGTGGGGCTCCTTCTTGAACTTGAGGGCCCGGCCGGTCTTGAAACCGAGGCCGCCGCCGATGAGCACCCACGGGATGTCCTCGTGCGTGTGGCTGTTGCCTTTGCCGAGCTCGTTGGTCCAGACGATGGTGGTGTTGTCGAGCATGTTGCCCTTGCCGTCCGGCTCCGGGGTCTCCTGCAGGCGCTTCGCGAGGAAGGCGATCTGCTCGGCGAACCAGGTGTTGATCTTGGTGAGCTTCTCGACCGAACCGGTGTTGAGGTCGGGGTCGTGCGAGAGCGAATGATGGCTCTCGTCGATGCCGATCCACTTCATGCGGGCGCCGCCCACGGAGTTCGTGAACTGGAAGGTCGAGACGCGGGCCATGTCGTTCTGGAACGCGCTGATGAGCAGCTCGGTCTGCAGGCGGGTGATCTGCGGGATGCTGTCGTTGTCGAGCGGCACGCCGGGCTCCGGCGGATGCGGCACCTTGAGGGCCGCCTGGGACTGGCTCTCCTTGAGGCCGCGCTCGAGCTCACGCAGGGCGGTGGCGTGCTGGTCGAGCAAGGTGCGGTCGCCCTTGTCGACTGCGTTGGAGACCTTGGCGATGTCGTCCTTGAGGCCGTCGAGGACGGAACCGAGGTTCTCGCCCTCCTTCATCGACCCGTAGAGCTTGTCGAAGAGTTCGTATGGGCTGGAGATGGGCGCGACGGGCTGGTTGGCGCCGGCGTAGCTCCAACGCGTCCAAGGGTCGGCGCGGTTGCCGACGGCGACGCCGATCTCGAGCGAACCGAGGCGCGTCTTGGTCGCGGGGTTGGCCTGCAGATGGGTGCGCAGCACCTGGTCGACGGACGGGCCGCTGGCCCAGCCGGCCGGCGCGCCGCCTCCGCCCATGATGTTGCCGGGGAAGAGCTCGATGCCGGTGAGCAGGCAGCTCATGCCGCGCATGTGCGAGTCGCCGTCGCCGCGCACGCGGTTGTTCACGCCCTTGAGCGTGAGCAGCTTGTCCTTGAACGGCTCGAAGGGCTTGAGGATCGGCTTCAGCGTGAACTTCGCGCCTTCCTCATCGGGCCAGAAGGCCGGCGGGACGACGCCGTTGGGCGAGAACACGAAGATGACGCGCTGGCGGCGGCCAGGAGCGGGCTCGGCGGCGCCGAGCGTGGCGAGTCCGCCGAGGAGCGGGAGCGCGGCGGCCGAGAGGCCGAGGCGGCGGAGGAAATCGCGGCGATGTTGGAGGGTCATGGGCTTAGCGGGCGGAAGGGGTGGCGGGGACGGCGGTCACGGTCGGGCGGAGGGCCGCGACGACGGCGACCTCGACGGCGAGGTTGCGCACGTGGAAGTTGTCGGCGCGGAACTTCTCGGTCAGCTGACCGACGAGCTCCGGCGAGTAGGCCGCCGGGGGCTGCTTGACGAGCGAGTGGAAGAGGTTGCGCACGAAGCCGGCCTGGCCGGCCTGGCTTTCCGCGGCATGCACGCCGACGTCACGGGCGCCGGTCAGCTTGAGCACGGTGCCGTCGGCGGCGGTGTAGTCGGAGACGGGGTCGACCGGCTTCTTGTTGTCGGTGGCGCGCAGGCGACCGACGGCGTCGAAGCGCTCGAAGCTGAAGCCGAGCGGGTTGATCGTGACGTGGCACGACATGCACGCCGGCTTGGAGGTGAGCTCGGTCACCTTCTCGCGCATGGTGAACGAGGGGTCGAACTTGTCGTCCATGAACGCGATGGCCATGGGCGGCGGCTTGAGCATGCGGCCGAGGATGTTGCGGGTCAGGAAGACGCCGCGATGGATCGGCGAGGTGGACTTGGTGTAGGAGAAGGTGGCGAGCACGTACGGGTGCGTGAGCACGCCCGCGCGGTCGGCGGCGTCCATCTTCACGGGCTGGAAGCCGGCGCCGGGCTCGACCTTCTGGCCGTAGAACCGCGCGAGGCGCTCGTTCATCAGGATGGTGTCGCCGAGGAGCAGCTGGCGGTAGTCGGACTTCTCGGACCACACGATGCTTTCGGCGAAGAGGTCGAGCGAGGTGCGCAGGTCCATGACGACGGCCTGGTCGAAGCCGGGGTATTCCTTCTGGTCCTTGGCGATCTCGGTGCCTTCCTCGACGTGCAGCCAGTCGTGCAGGAAGTCACGCAGCTTGGACTTGGCGCGCGCGTCCTTCATCATGCGCTGGGCCTGGGCGCGCACCTGCGCGTCGGTCTTCAGCTGGCCGGCGGCGGCGGCGCGGAAGAGCGTCGCATCGGGGGCGGAATCCCACAGCGCCAGGGCGAGGCGCGAGGCGACGGCGTAGTCGTCCTGCGGTCCGACGCCGGGATAGAGGAACGCCGGGTTGGAGAGCGTGAAGATGAAGGCGCGCTTGGCGGCGATCTCCGGGGCGACGTCGGCGGCGTAGATCGCCGCAAGGTCCGCCTTCTGTTCGTCGTTCAGGGGACGGCGGTAGGCGAGCTGGGCGAAACGCAGCGAGAAGGCCTTGAGCTTCTCGGCGCGGTCCGGGGCGTCGGCCTTGGTGCCGGCGAGGGCGAAGAGGTGCGGGCCGACCTGGGCCGAGACCTGCAACGCGCCCTTGGCGACGGCTTCGGTCCATTCGCGCGAGACGGAGGAGCCGCGCTCATAGCCGATGCTGCCGTCATCCGGCGGCATCGATACGGAGACGACATGGACGTGCGAGGACCAGGCCGGCGAAAGGTTGGCGGACGGGACCACGGCCCAGGCGCCGCCGGGCGGACGCCATTCGAGCTTCAGGGCGGCGGTCTTGTCCTTGTACTTGAAGAACTCGATCTTCACCGGATAGCTGCGGCCGCCGAGGAGGAAGATCGGCGCCTGCGCCGAGCGCGACTTCCCCGAGCTCACCCACAGGTCGATGAGCGCGTTCTTCTCGTTGCCGTTCTCGGGCGGGTTGACGTACAGGCGCACGCCGTTGGGCGAGGTGACGCGGAATTCGTATTCACCGGTGTCCGGCACGAGGACGGAGCCGGTCCAGCCGATGGAGAACTGCGCGGCGTAGGTGCCCTTCTCCGGGGCCTTGTCGCCGAAGTCGAAGTCGATGACGGGGTCGACCTGCTTCTTGAAGGTGGCCTCGGGCCGATTGCGGTCCGGCATCTTCGGATCGCGCTCGGGACGCTCGCGGTAGACGCCGGCGAGGCCGCCGGACTCCGTCGTCGAGGTCACGCCACGGAGGGAACCGAGCAGGTCGGCGATGGTCTCGCGGTACTGGCGGACGGTGAGGTGGGCGAGCTCGATGCGGGGCGGGTGGTTGCGCGCGCGGGCTTCGGCGGAGTAGAAGGCCTGATGGATGTATTCCGCGGAGGCCGTGGCGTCGGCCATGGAAAGGGTGCCCGGGTCGTTCTCCGGCATCTCGCGCGCGATGTACCTGGCCAGGGAGGCGACCGACTTCTCGCCGACGAGCGGTTCGTCCGACTTGCCGGCGACGCCTTGGCCCACCGGTCCGTGGCAGCTCATGCAATCCTCACGGTACACGACCTCGCCTGGACGCGGGGCGGCGAGGTTCTTCTTATAGTAGCGCTGGCCTTGGCGGCCGGCGAAGGCGAGGGCGGCCACGCCGGCGACGACGAGGCAGACCTTGATGGTCCGGGAAATGGGCATGGGGCTTACGACCTTTGAGGACACCCGATAGTTCCCCTAAATCAAGCCCGCCTCGCCGAAACTGAACCACCCTTTTCCCGCCGGATCGGCCTCGGGACGGCCCACCACCACATGGTCCAGCAGTTCGACGCCCACCACCCTTCCCGCGTCGGCGAGCTGCCGGGTCACCGCCCGGTCCGCCGGGCTCGGCGTCGGGTCGCCGCTCGGATGGTTATGGGCGACGATGGCGGCCGAGGCGGCGTGCTTGAGCGCATGCCGGAAGACCTCGCGCGGATGCAGGAGAGCGCTGGTCGCGGTGCCCGAGCTGACCTCATGCAGGGCGAGCAGCCGGTTGCGCCGGTTGAGGCACAGCACCCAGCATTTCTCCACGGCCAGCCCCGCCGCGAAGGGTTCGAGCCGCGCCCACACCTTGGCGGGAGCGTCGAGCTTCTCGCCCGGATCCTGCGCGCGCTCGCGGATCCGCCGGGCGAGCTCCATCGCCGCGGCGAGCTCGGCGGCCTTGGCGGGCCCGAGCCCGTGGACGCGCCCGAAGTCGTGCGTGTCCCAGGTCGCGAGGGCCGCGAGCGTGCCGGACTCGGCCAGCAAGGCCGACGCGACGACCGGCGCCGGCGCGCCCTTGGTGCCCGCGCCGATCAGAAGTTCGATGAGCTCGGCGTCCAGCAAGGCGCGCGGGCCGAGGCGGACGAGACGCTCGCGCGGACGATCTTCGGGAGTCTGCATCCTCCGATGACCGCCGCGGAGCACGCCGGGCACAAACCAGGTTATGCCCCAGCGGAACCCTTCACCCGGCGGAAGCCATCCCCTCAGCTCTTGACGGAATGCTCCTCGAGGAACGTGACGCGGCCGGTCTTGATGTCGTACATCGAGCCGACGATGGCGATCTTGCCCGCCGCCTCGAGCTCGCGCAGCGTGCGGCTGGCGGAGCGGATGTAACCGATCGTCCGGGCGACGTTGCGGGTGGCGACGTCGTCCACGTAGATCAGCTTCGTCTCGCTCGTCACCCAGTCTCCGTGCGGCTTGGTGCCCGGCACGATGGCCTTCTGGATCTCGTTGACCAGCGCGTCGAGGTGGTCGCAGCCCGTCGCCTTGGAGGCCGTGTTGCCGGTCTCGAAGAGGTCGACCGCCGCCTTCACGGCGCCGCAGCTGGTGTGGCCCATCACGAGCACCAGGCGGGCGCCGGCCACGGCGCAGGCGAATTCCATGCTGCCGAGGACCTTGTCCTTGGCGACATTGCCCGCGATGCGGATGACGAACGCGTCGCCCACGCCCATGTCGAAGATCAGCTCCACGGGGCTGCGCGAGTCGATGCAGCTGAGGACGACGGCCATCGGGTATTGGGCGGCGGCGGTGGCGTCGACCTGGCGGGCCAGGTCGCGGGTGAGGCGGCGGCCGGTCACGAAGCGCTGGTTTCCTTCCTTCAGGAACTGGAGGACGCTCTCGGGGGTGAGCTGCGCCTGCACCTCGCGGGTGCTCACGTCCACGTATTGGATCTCGTCTTCCATCACGTAGCGGTCCTTGAAGCCGACGAGGCTCACCTTCAGGTTGCGCGCGGGCGCGGTCTGGCGGCGGAAGTCGTCGATCAGGTCGAGGATGTCCGGATCGATGTAATCCGTGTTGCGGGCGTCGAGCATGACGTGCCCGTTGGCCGGCACGGAGTCGAGGGCCTGCTCCAGCACGGCGCGGTTGAGGAAGCTCACCTGGTTGGAGAACTCGATGCGGAGCACGTCGCCGCTCACGTGATGCTCCATGAAGCGGAGCAAGGGGCGGCGGTAGTTGCTGTGCAGGATGAAGGCCAGGCTGGTGGCCAGGCCGATCAGGACGCCGGTCAGGAGGTCCGTGAAAACGATCGCCACCGTGGTGACGATGAAGGGGACGAACTGGGTGCGACCTTCCGTCCACATCTGCCGGAAGAGCGCCGGGCTGGCCAGCTTCAGGCCGGTGACGATCAGCACGGCGGCCAGGGAGGCCAGAGGGATCTGGTTGAGCAGGGCGGGCGCGAGCAGCACCAGCAGGAGCAGGAGCACGCCGTGGAAGAAGGCCGAGAGGCGGGTCGCCGCGCCCGCGTTGATGTTCACCGAGCTGCGCACGATGACCGAAGTGATCGGCAGGCCGCCGAGGAAGCCCGACACCATGTTGCCGACGCCCTGGGCCATGAGCTCGCGGTTAGGCGGACTCACGCGCTTGCGCGGATCGAGTTTGTCCACGGCTTCGAGGTTGAGCAGCGTCTCGAGGGAGGCGACGGCGGCGATGGTCACGGCGGCCATGATGATCGCGGGGTTGCCGAAAGCCTTGAGGTCCGGGCTCGGCAGGACCTTGAAGAACTCGCCGAGGCTCGCCACCGTCGGCACCTGCACGAGGTGGGACGATCCGATGGCCCACGAGCTGCCGGCCGCCTTCATCGCCACGTTGGCCAGGACGCCGAGCACCACGACGACCAGCGGGGCGGGGATGAGCGATTTGCGCAGGCGACCCCGATCCCAAGCCAGCAGGACGGCCAACGAGACCAGCCCGACCAACATCGCCCCGGGCTCGAAGTCGAACAGGGAGGAAGCCAGCTCCGAGAAGGTGTTACGGCCGTCGGCCTGCAGGAAGCCCAGGTCGCCCTCGGGATCCGCGTCGTGACCGACCGCGTGCGGGATCTGCTTCAGGATCACGATCACGCCGATCGCGGCGAGGAGGCCCTTGATGACGTTCGAAGGGAAGAACGCCGCGATGAAGCCGGCCCGCAGGGCGCCGAGGAGGATCTGGATCGCGCCCGCCAGGATGACCGCGACGAGGAAAGCCTCGTACGAGCCAAGGATCGCCACCTGCGCGAGCACGACCGCCACCATGCCTGCGGCGGGGCCGCTCACGCTGGTGTGCGAGCCGCTGAGCCACGCCACGAGCAGGCCGCCGACCACGCCGCTGACGAGACCGGCCACCATCGGCGCGCCGGAAGCGAGGGCGATGCCCAGGCACAACGGCAGCGCGACGAGGAAGACGACGAGGCCGCCGGCAAGGTCCTTGGTCAATGAGCTCCAGGCGGAAGCAGGCGCCGGCGAGACAGGGGAAGCAGCGTGAGGTTCAGACATCGGGGCGAGGGGTAATACGATTGAAGCGGGGTGACGGACACACAAGTCTGACCATATCCGGCACTGCTCAAGCCCTTTGATGTGAACATCCTGCGACAACCCGGCATCCCCCCGACCCTCTGACCACATGCGACCCGAACTCCTGAAAACCACCCTCCTCACCTTCGGCATGCTCTGCGCCTCCAACCTGTTCATGACCTACGCCTGGTACGGCCACCTGCGGACCATGCAGCAGAGCCCGTGGTGGGCGGCCGCGCTCGTGAGCTGGGGCATCGCCCTCGGCGAATACCTGATCATGATCCCGGCCAACCGGCAGGGCTACGCCGGCGGCCTCTCCGGAGCCCAGCTGAAGATCCTCCAGGAATGCGTGACGCTCCTGGTCTTCGTGCCTTTCATGATGCTCTTCCTCGGCGAAAAGTGGAAATGGGACTATCTTTGGGCGTTTTGCTGCCTGCTGGGGGCGGTTTTCTTCATCTTCCGGCCGGACCGTGGTTGAAACTCGGGCCGAAAGGCGGTGTATTATCCACAAGATGAAGACGCCCCTCCTCGCCCTGCTCGCCGCCGCATCGGTCGCGCTGGCCGCCACCACCACGACGACCAACAAGAAGCCGAGCGGCCCCACGCCGCCCGGAGGCAACAAGACGGCCACCACCGAGAAGAAGCCCAAGAAGGAAGCGAAGGTCGAGGCCCCGGCCGCGGCTGAAGTCATCGCCGAACCCGTCTCGCTCGTTCCGCAGGCCGTGGACGCCACGACCCAGATGGCCCTCGCCGCCGCGAAGGCCGCCCAGGAGGAAGCCGCCAAGCTCGCCGCCATCGGCACGGGCAAGGCCGCCGCCGGCCCCTCGAACGCCAAGCTCGCCGAGGCCGCCGTCGGCACCGGCGTCGTCGTCGCGAAGGAACTTTCCAAGCCGAAGAAGACAGCCGACTCCGAAGAAAAGCCCGAGCCGAAGAAGCCGGAGCCCAAGGGCGAAAAGAAGCCGACGACGGAAAAGCCGAAGAAGCCCACCGACGCCTGAGCGTCGGACGTCGTCCCGTTAAGAAGCCCCGCTTGCCGGGGCTTTTTCATGCCCGGAGCGGCAGGCTTGCAACTTCCTCCGGGCCGCGATGTTTTATCCGTAACCCCATGCGCTCGCTCGTCCTGCTCTTCGTCGCCGCCCTGGCCGTCGCCGCCGAACCCGCCAAGGAAGCCAACCCGGCGCCGGCCGCTCCCGCACCCAAGCCATTCTTCGATCCGGCCGCACCTGCGCCGACCGTCGACCCGACCGTTCCCGTGCCGGAGCCTTCGATACCCTCTCCGGAAAAGAAGAAGCCCGTCACGCCCGAGCGTAAGAAGAAGAAAGAGAAGAAGTGAGGCAGGGACAGCACCGCGTGCTGTCCTCGGTGCAAAAGTGCAGATCGGCCTGCGGCCTGTGCAAAGGTGCAAACGTGGAAGGCACTCGCTCAGGTGACGGGCGACGGCCACGAGCATCGGGAACTCAGGCTCCGGCTTTTCGGCCATCAGCAGCGGGTGGCTGGAGCCGGTGGCTGAAGGCTGAACGGCCGACTCCCGAAAGGCCGGTGCCCGTGGCCGTCACCCGTCACCCGAAAAACTCCTCCTACGCCAATGATCCGGTCTCGGGTTTCCCTTTGAGTGCCGCCTCTCTGCCTTGGGTAGGGTCGGGACCGCGTCACGACATAGCTGACTTGAGGCAGGGTTGAGCGCCCTCGAGCCCTCGTCCTTAGTCGACGAGGATCTCGCGCGGGCTCGAGCCGTTCTCGGGTCCGACGTAACCCTTCTCCTCCAGGATGTCCATGATGCGGGCGGCCTTGTTGTAGCCGATGCTGAGCTTGCGCTGAAGCATCGAGACCGACGCCCTCCGGGTCTGCTTGATGATGGCCCAGCTCTGGGCCACCAGCGGATCTTCGCCGGCTTCGCCCCCCTCGCCGCCCTCGCCGTCGTCGGCGCCGTCCTGGATCGCCTTGATGACGTCCTGGGCGAACTCGGGCTTGCCGTTCTTCTCGGCCAGGAACTCGACGATCGCGGCGACTTCCTGCTCGCCGACGAAGGCGCCCTGCACGCGGTTGAGCGTGGCGCTGCCCGGCGGCACGAAAAGCATGTCGCCGCGGCCGACGAGCGTCTCGGCGCCGCCACGGTCGAGGATGGTGCGCGAGTCGATCTGCGAGGAGACCTTGAAGCCGATGCGCGTGGGCAGGTTGGCCTTGATGAGGCCGGTGATGACGTCCGTCGACGGACGCTGCGTGGCGAGCACGAGGTGGATGCCGGCGGCGCGGGCCAGCTGCGCGATGCGCGCGACCGAGGTCTCGATGTCCTGCGCGGCGACCATCATGAGGTCCGCCATCTCGTCGATGATGCAGACGATGTAAGGCAGCTTCTCGTTCGGGACGCGCACGCCGTCGTCGATGACCTCTTCGGCGGCGGCGGCCGCGGCGGCCTGTTCCTCAGGGCTGAGCGGAAGCTCCTCCTGCTTGGGAGCGCCGGCCTCCTTGGCGATCTTGGCGTTGAAGCCGGTGATGTTCTTCACGCCGCACTTGGCGAAGATCTTGTAGCGCTGCGACATCTCCGCGATGAGCCACTTGAGGGCGGCGGGCACGCGCTTGGGGTCGGTCTCGACCGGGATGAGCAGGTGCGGCAGGTTGTTGTAGATCTGCAGCTCGACGACCTTGGGGTCGACCATGATGAAGCGCAGGTCCTGCGGCGTGCAGCGGTAAAGGAGCGAGACGATGATCGCGTTGATGCAGACGGACTTGCCCTGGCCGGTCGCGCCGGCGATGAGCGCATGCGGCATCTTCGCGAGGTCCTGGATGACGGGCTTGTTGGTGACGCTGTCCACGCCGAGCACGACGGGGAGCTCCATCTGCGCCTCGGCCCAGGCCTTGGATTCGATGATCTCGCGGAGGAGGACGTCCTTGCGGCTCTTGTTCGGGATCTCGATGCCGACGGTGCCCTTGCCCGGCACGGGCGCGAGGATGCGGACGGCCTCGGCCTCGAGGTTCATCGCGATGTTGTTCGAGAGGTTGGCGATCTTCTCCACGCGCACGCCCGGGGCGGGCTTGATCTCGTAACGCGTGATGGACGGGCCCTGCTGGATGCCGACGTCGACGCCGTTGGCGGGGTCGACGGGGATGCAGTCGACCTTGAACTGCTTGAGGGTCTCGATGAGGTCGGCGGCGCGCTTGCGGAAATCCTCGGGCGGGAGCTTGGAGCCGGCGGCCGGCTCATTGAGCATCTTGATCTCGGGGAAGACGTAGTCTCCGCGCTTCTTGATGACCTGGCTGGCGCGGGCCTTCTCGATCTTATCGGGCTGGACGACAAGCACCTTGCCGGCGTTCGGTCCCAGCGGCTCGGGCTGCTTGCGCGGAGGCTTGGCGGCCTCCTCCTCTTCTTCGTCCTCTTCCTCTTCTTCGGCGACGGGCTTCGGCTTCTCGGCTTTCTCGACCTTCGGGGCGTCGGAGGAAATGGTCACCTTGTCCGGCTCGACGAGGTCGGGGCCGACGTCTTCATCGTCCGCCGGGCCTTCGTGCGGAGTGTCCACGACGGCGGTCTTCGTGACGGGCTTGACGGTCTCCTTCGGCTGCGGGACGGACATCACGGCGCCCACGACTTCGGCCTGCTTGCGGCGGAGCTCGGCGGCCGCGGCGTCGCGGCGTCGCTGTTCTTCGGCGGCCTTGAGGGCGGCGGCCTTGCGTTCGGCGTTCCACGCGCCGAAGGCGTCGCGCATCTCGGCGATCCAGGAGGCGAGCGTGGCCTTGGGGTCGTCGGCGAGCGCGCCGAGGAGGCAGAAGCCGTAAGGGAAGACGAGGATCCACGTGCCGTAGTCGAGATACGGCTGGAAGAGATGCGAGTAGAGCAGGTTGCCGAGCACGCCGCCGGGGCCCTTGGGGTCGAACGCGGCCGTGGCGTCGGGCGACGTCCCGAGCCAGAGCGTGAGGATGGGCGTGAACAGGATGATGCACAGCGCCATCAGCGTGACCTTCACCGGCCAGAGCGTGTGCGCGCGCTGGTTGAGGGCGAACCACGCCGCGGCGAAGAGGAAGAACGGCACGAAGAAGCCCGCGTAGCCGAAGAGGCTGAACAGGACCACGGCGAGGCTCGCGCCCAGCACGCCGCAGGTGTTGTCGGTGGGCGTGGCGACGGTGTCGGACGGCGGCAGCCAGCTGCGGTCGGTGCTCGCGTGGGTGATCATCGCGACGACCAGGAAGGCGGCGACGAGCGCGAGCACGACGGCCAGGATGGGCCGGCTCTCGCTGGCCGGACGGGCGAGCGTGGCGGAACGTTTGCGGGCGGGAGCGGGCATGGTTATTCGCCGAAGAGGGTTCCCTGCGAGGCGGCGTCCGCGGCGCCGGGAGGCGCGGGGTCGGCGTGCAGATGGCGGGGCGGACGGGTGACGCGCGCGGCGAGGGCGCGGGCGCGTTCCTGGGCGAGGCGTTCGACCATGCCGGCGAGCGCATGGCGGATCCACTTCGGCGTGAAGGAGGCGGCGGAATAGTCGCAAGGGCCGTAGCCGTGCACGCGGCCGGCCTGCAGGAGGGCGTCGTTCTGCGCGAACTCGGCCTCGCTCTCGGGCACGTAGACCGCGAAGGCCTTGCCGCCGTTCTTGCGGAGGAGGGAGAAGACCGGGACGTCGCTGGGGCCGTCGGCGACGTAGATCATGTTCTCGAAGGGCACGCGGCGGTCCTCGGGGCGGACGACGGCGTTGACGTCGATCTCGGCGTTCTTGTTCGAGCCCTTGTTGATCTCGAAGAGGAAGCGGGTCTTGATGGTGTTGTCGACCATCGCGGCGACCTGGGTGATCTCGGTCGGCAGGTCCAGCGAGAGCTCATCCTGCTTGGTGAAGTGCGGGGGCAGCGGGTGCTCGAGGAACTCGCAGCCGTAGATGCCGTCGCAGTGCGCGGCGAGCGACGTGCCGCGGATCATCTCGGCGAGGCCGGTGCTGATCACGTAATGCTCGAGGACGACCTCGACGTTATGCTTCCGGCCGAGCTCGCGGACGTGCTCCTTCAGGGCGGGGAAGAACTGCGGCAGGCCCGGGCAGAGCTCGATCTCGGCGCCGAGCTCGCGGAGGCGGCGGTTGGTCAGGCCCTTCATGAGGCCGGACTTCACGTAGCTGAGCAGGTGGTTGAGGTAGACGGAGTCCTTGGGCGTGCGGATGCCCTTGCGCGCGTACAGGGCCGGCAGCTGGTTGGTCTCCTTCCAGAACTGCTCCTCGTCGACGCCGAAGGCCTTGAACAGCGGGGTCTGCATGTACCCGGGACACAGGGTCTTGTCGAAGTCCCACACGCAGGTGACGACGTGGGTGCCGCGGAGCGCGGGTTCCTTGGGCTGCATATCGGTCGGAAAAGGGATGAAGGTCGGGCTTGCGGAGGGGAGCCTGCCGCACTCCATTGAATAACGAACGGGCGTCCTCTGTCCAAGCCCGATTAACCCTCTTCTCCGATGTCCGCCGACCCCCTCCGCCCCGACCTGACCGGCTTCCGCCGCCGCCTGGCCGAACTCGAAGGGCTGCTCGCCGACCCGGCGACGTTCGCCGACAACCGCCGGGCGGCCGCCCTCGGCGCCGAACTGCGCTTCACGTCCAAGGCGGTCAAGGCCGACGACGTGCTGGCGGGGCTGGAAAAGGAGCTCGCGGAGGCCCGGACGATGGGCGCCGAGGCCGATCCGGAGCTCCGCGCGATGGCCGCCGACGAGGTCGCCCGCCTGGCCCCGGCCGTCGAGGCGGCCCGCGAACAGCTCATCCGGGCCATCATCCCGCCCGACCCGGATGATTCTCGTAATGCTCTTGTAGAAATCCGCGCCGGGACCGGGGGCGAGGAGGCCTCCCTCTTCGCCGCCGAGCTCCTCCGCGCCTACACCCGTTTCGCCGAGAAACGCGGCTGGAAGCACGAGCTGATGTCCCTCTCCCCCTCCGACCTGGGCGGGGTCCGCGACGCGGTCCTGCTCGTCGAAGGCGAAGGCGCGATGGCCCACCTCCGCCACGAGGCCGGCGTCCACCGCGTCCAGCGCGTGCCCGCCACCGAGGCCTCGGGCCGCGTGCATACCTCCGCCGCCACGGTCGCGGTGCTCCCCGAAGCCGAGGAGGCCGAGGTCGTCCTCAAGCCCGAGGACCTCGACATGTCCGTCGCCCGCGCGAGCGGCGCCGGCGGCCAGCACGTCAACAAGACGGAGTCCGCCGTGCAGATCATCCACAAGCCGACGGGGCTCATGGTCTACTGCGCCGACGAGCGCTCCCAGCTGCGCAACCGCCAGAAGGCCCTCCGCGTCCTGCGCTCCCGCCTGCTGGACATGACTCGCGCCAAGGAACGCGAGGCGCGCGCCCAGGACCGCAAGACGCAGGTGGGCTCGGGCGACCGCTCCGAACGCATCCGCACCTACAATTTCCCGCAGAACCGCATCACGGACCACCGCATCGACCTGACGGTCCACGGCATCGAGCAGGTGCTCGAGGGCGACCTCGACGCGCTCATCGACGCGCTGTTCGACGCCGACCTGCGTCGTCGCGCCGAAGCGGTCACTCAGCGCTGAGCCGGAGACGCGCGCGATCGGGGCCGACGATCAGGTCGCCGGTCGCGGGATCGCCGTCGTCGATCCACGCGTCGACGAGCCGCAGGCAGCGCTCGTAGGCCTGGCCGGTCTCGGCGGGCGTGAACACGATCGCGGGGCCGCCCTGGGCCTTGCCGCTCACGAAACGCCAGCCGCCCGGGAGCGGACACTCGGCCAGGAGCGCGCGCAGGCGCGAAGCCTTGCCTGCGGCGGCCAGGGCGGAGAGCTCGCCGTCCAGCGGCCAGTTCCCCCGTTCGACACGCGCGGTGAGCACGACGGCCCGCGCTTCCACGAAGACCTTGTTCACGGCGTTGGCCGGACGCTGCTGCGGGATGATGAGCAGGCCCGCGCCGAGCAGCCCGAGGAAAAGGCCGATGACGCCCGTCTTGGCGCCGGCCGACAGACGTCCTTCCGCCGGAGGCTGGATAGGGGCTGGGGCGATGCTTTCGGACATCGCCTCCACGATGCCGGCGGTCCGCCGGCCAGCAAGCCCGGACCAGGGCCACGCTTCCGCCTTGGACTGCGGCCGCTTCCCCGCTTGATTGGACGGATGGACGCGGACCATCTCCAACGCTTCGCCGGCATCGGCCGCCTCTACGGGCGCGCCGGCATGGAGCGGCTCGCGCGTTCGTCGTTCCTGGTCGTCGGCCTCGGCGGCGTGGGCTCGTGGACCGTCGAGGCGCTCGCTCGCTCCGGCGTGGGCCATCTCGCGCTCGTCGACGGCGACGCGGTCTGCGTCTCGAACACCAACCGCCAGCTGCACGCGGTGGCCGGCAACGAAGGCCGCCCGAAGACCGAGGCCGTCGCCGAACGCGCCCGCGCGATCCATCCGGCCGTCCGCACGACGCTGCACCAGCGCTTCCTCTCCCGCTTCAATCCGCACGAGGTGCTCGCCGGCTTCGACGGCGTGGTGATCGACGCGATGGACGCGTTGTCGCCGAAATGCGGGCTCATCGCCGAGGCGGTGAACCGCAAGCTGCCCGTGGTCACGGTCGGCGGCTGCGCGGGCAGGCTCGACGGCACGCGCCTCAAGATCACCGACCTGCGCGACTCGCGCGACGATCCGCTGATGATGCTGGTGCGCAAGCGCCTGCGTCAGAACTTCGACTTCCCCCGCGGCAAGACGCCTTTCGGGGTGTCGTGCGTGTGGTCCGACGAACCGTTCACGCAGCCGGCGGACTGCGAAGGCCTGCCCGGCGGCGAGATCCCCGAAGGCGAGGACCTGCGTCCGAACTGCGAATGGGGCTACGGCACCGCCGCCCACGTGGCCGGTGCGTTCGGCCTGGCGGCCGCGGGCGAAGCCCTGCGCCTGTCGCTCCTACGCCCCGAATAGGCGCGCGAAGTTCGCCGAGGTCAGCGCGGCGGATTCCTCGGGGCTCACGCCCAGGGTGCGCGCGAGCTCGGCGTTGTTACGCACGAGGTTCGAGGGATGGTTCTGCTCCGTGCCGTCGGCGGCCGGCGCGAGCTCGCGCAGGCGGAACTCCGGCGCGGGACAGAGCGCCGGGGCGTCGGTCTCGACGAGGATGCGCTCGCGCGGGATGGCGGCGGCGAACTGCACGCGCAGGTCGGCCTTGCGCGGGATGAGGTGATGCGCGCTGAAGGAGAAATATGCGCCGAGCTTCGCGAGCTCGGGCACGAGTTCGACCGGGCCGTTCCAGCTGTGCAGCAGGAAGCCGCGCGGCGGGAGTTCGGCCGCACGCAGGATGTCCATCAGCGGGCCGATCGCCTTGACGGCATGGATCGTGAGCGCGCGGTCGAGTTCGACGGCCAGCGCGAGCTGCGCCCGGAAGGCCGCCTCCTGGGCGACGGGATCGAAATCCTTCACCCAGCGGTCGAGGCCCATCTCGCCGACTCCGGCGGTCGGGTGCGCGAGCAGGACCGCGCGCAGCTCCGCCTCCCAACCCGTCGGCGCCGTCGGGACGTCCCACGGATGCAGGCCGAACGAGACGCGGTTACGCGGGTCTCGCCGCGCGAGGGCGGCCACGTCCGGCCAGTCCGCAGGCGCGCTGCCGTTGATCATCGCCTGGCCGACGCCGTCCGCCCGGGCCTGTTCGACCGCGGCGTACGGGACCTCGGCGAACTGATAGTGGCAATGGGCGTCGCGGAGTTCCATCGGTCCGCCCGAGGCTGACCGCGGACGCCGCCGCCTCAACGACGAACCACCTTGCCCTGCCGCCCCGCCCTCCCCTATCTCCGTGGCAGGATGAAGACGCCGCCCCTGCCCGCCGAAGCGCTGATGACCGTCACCGGCCTGCCCTACCCGCTCAAGGCGAAGGGCAAGGTCCGCGAGGTCTTCGACCTGGGCTCGCATTACCTGATCGTGGCGACGGACCGTCTCTCGGCTTTCGACGTCGTGATGCCCAACGGCGTCCCGGGCAAAGGCATCCTCCTCACCCAGATCAGCCTCTGGTGGTTCGACCAGGCCCGCCTCGTCTTCCCGACGCACCTCGTACCCGACCACGCCAACGCGCTGGCCAAGGCCCTGCAGGGTCACGAACACCTGATCCCGCGCTCGATGCTGGTGCGCAAGCTCAAGCCCCTGCCCGTCGAAGCGGTCGTCCGCGGCTACCTCGCCGGCGGCGGGTTCAAGGAATACCAGAAGACCGGCGCGATCCTCGACCACGCCCTGCCCGCCGGCCTGCTCGACGGCTCCAAGCTCCCGCAGCCGATCTTCACCCCTTCGACCAAGTCCGCCGAAGGCCACGACGAAGCGATCACCCGCGCCCGCTGCGGCGAGATCCTCGGCGAGAAGGTCTTCCGCACGATCCAGGAGACCTCCCTCGCGCTCTACCGCATGGGCGCCGAACGCGCGGCCAAGGCCGGCGTGATCCTCGCCGACACCAAGTTCGAGTTCGGCAGCGCCCCCGATGGCTCGCTCGTGCTCATCGACGAAGTCCTGACGCCCGACTCCTCCCGCTACTGGCCCGCCGCCACCTGGCAGCCCGGTCGCGCCCAGCCTTCCTACGACAAGCAGTTCGTCCGCGACTGGCTCGAGACGCAGCCGTGGAACAAGACCGCGCCGGGCCCGGCCCTGCCGGCCGACGTCGTGCGGAAGACGCAGGCGCTCTACGCGGAGTGCCTCGAGCGGCTCACGGCCTGAGATGAAAAGAGGCCCCGAGCGATGCAGCGGGTAGGGGCAGCACCGCGTGCTGCCCTAGCTGTCTCGAGGTAGGGCTGACCACCCTTGGTCAGCCGCGGTTGAGCGAGGGCGCTCAACCCTACCGAAGACAAAGTAGGACAGCACGTGGTGCTATCCCTACCACTGGAGGAACTGCGGTCGACAGGCTGGGTCGGATAAGTTACCAAACGACCATGAAGCCGACCCCGCTCCTCGCCCTCCTCCTTGCCGCCGTCGCGTCCGCCGCGCCGGAACCGAAGTTCCGACCGCAGGAGATTGGTAAGGTCGAGATCGGCTACGGGCTCGCGATCGCCGACATCGACGGCGACGGCAAGCCGGACATCGTCCTGGCCGACAAGACCACCATCCAGTGGTATCAGAACCCAACGTGGCAGAAGCACGTCATCGCCGAGAACCTCACCAAGGAGGACAACGTGTGCGTCGCGGCCAAGGACCTCGACGGCGACGGCAAGGCGGAGATCGCCGTCGGCGCCGGCTGGAATCCTTCCGACACAGTGAAGAGCGGCGCGGTCTTCTATCTCATCCCTCCCGCCGACCGCACGCAGAAGTGGGAAGCGGTGAAGCTGCACCACGAACCGACCGTCCACCGCATGGCCTGGGTCGAAGTGAGCACCGGACGCTGGGATCTCGTCGTCCAGCCCCTCCATGGCGTGGGCAACAAGGGCGGCGTCGGCGCGGGCGCCAAGCTGCTCGCCTACCGCAAGCCGGCCAACCCGAAGGACGAATGGAAGACCGAGGTCGTCAACGACGTCAGCCACATCACGCACAACCTCGAGACGGTCCGCTGGCAGCGCCACCTGGCCCAGCAGATCCTCACCGGCTCCAAGGAAGGCATCTGGTTCAACACTTACGCCGACGGCAAGTGGAGCCAGACGCAGCTCACCAAGGAGCCCGTCGGCGAACTCCGCGCCGGCAAGCTGCCCTCCGGCGCCTTCATCGCCACGGTCGAACCTTTCCACGGCACCAAGTCCGCCGTCTACACCCGCGACGACGGCGGCGTCTGGCAGCGCCAGCAGATCCTCGACGGCTATAAGGACGGCCACGCGGTCGCCTGCGCCGACTTCCTCGGCGCCGGCTCCGACCAGGTCATGATCGGCTGGCGCGGCGCCAAGCCCACGGAACGCGGCATCCGCCTGCTCACCCCGCTCGACGACGCCGGCAAGACCTGGCGCACGGACGTCATCTCGACCGACGCGATCGCCGTCGAAGACTTCAAGGCCGCCGACCTCGATGCGGACGGCAAGCCCGACCTCATCGTCGCCGGCCGCCACACCAAGAACCTGATGATCTTCTGGAACGCCCGCTGAGGCGGCCCGGATAGGCATGAAAAAGCCCTCGTGAGAGGGCTTTTTGCTTTCAGGAAATAGTCCGACTAGGATTCGAACCTAGACAAGGAGAATCAGAATCTCCTGTGCTACCATTACACCATCGGACTGTCCTGAGTCGTCTGACGATGGGACTCCCCGGCGGTTCGTCAAAAAGAAAGAATCGGCCTGAAAGGCCGAAAAAGCCGCAAATGAGAGGCCCGGAGGCCCAGAGGCTCGGTTGACCAGATAGATGCGGCATCAGTTGACCCGTTGACAAGTTGGCCGGTTGACAAGGAAAGCAACGTGGAGGGGCGTGGCATCGTCAACGGTTGCGCGAGGCTGCTCAACCCAACCCAAGGCATGCGCTCCCCCGACGCCCGATACTGCTTCGGCGCTGGCCCTGGCTCTAGCCCCGGCCCTAGCCCTAAACTTACTTTTTCTGATTACCCGGAGCCCGCTCCACGACCTTCTTCATCCGGCGCAGGATCTCACGCAGGCGTTCGCGGGGACAGCCGAAGTTGAGGCGCACGTGACCGGGGCCGCCGAAGTCGGCGCCGTTGCTCAGGCCGACTCCGCCCTTCTCGAACTCGGCGTGCGCGTCCTCGTAACCGAGGGCGGTGATGTCGAACCAGACGAGGAAGCTGGCCTGCGGCCGCTGGCGCAGCACGACGCCGGGCATGGACTTGAGTTCCTGTTCGATGAGGTCGAGGTTGCCGCGGAGATACTCCACGCACTCGAGGCGCCACGGTTCGCCGTGGTCGAATGCGGCCTGCGTCGCGGCGAGGCCGAACATGTTCTGGTCGAGCGACAGGCCCTGGAGGACGCGGCGGAAGCGCGTGCGCAGGCCGGCGTCGGGGATGATCGCGAAGCCGCAGGTGAGGCCGGCGATGTTGAAGGTCTTGCTCGCGGCCATCAGGGTGACCGTGCGGGCGGCGAGGTCCTCGCCGAGCGTGGCGAAGACGGTGTGCTTCACGGCCGGGTCGAGCACGAGGTCGCAATGGATCTCGTCGGAG
This sequence comes from Verrucomicrobiota bacterium, assembly GCA_041180005.1. Classification (GTDB taxonomy): domain Bacteria; phylum Verrucomicrobiota; class Verrucomicrobiia; order Opitutales; family UBA953; genus UBA953. The sequence goes on from JBEGSF010000001.1 coordinate 372,589, forward strand.
CAGACGGTGAGCTCATGCTTGCGCACGAGGGCGGCGAGGCGATCCAGTTCGCCGCGGTCGAAGACGCGCGCGAGCGGGTTGTAAGGATTGCAGAGCAGGAGCACCTTGGCGTGCGGCTGGGCGCAGGCGGCCTCGAGCTTGGCCCAGTCGAACGTCCAGCGGCCGCCCTCGAACACCATCTCGAGCTTGAGCGGGTTGCGCTCGGATAGGACCGGCGCGGTCATGAAGGGCGGGTAGACCGGCGCGGTGGTCACGACCGATTCGCCCGGCTTGCTCGCGCAGCGGATGGCGGCGTGGATGCCAGGCACGAGCGAGCACATGAACGTGATCCACTCGGGCTTGATCTCCCAGCCGTGGCGGCGGCGGACGTGGTTGACGACGGCGGCGAAGACGGAGTCGCGCTGCGCGGGGTAGCCGAAAACGCCGTGGGCGGCGCGTTCGCGGATGACTTCGATCACCGCGGGCGGCGCCTTGAAGTCCATGTCCGCGATCCAGCACGGAATGATGTCCCGGTCGGCATACTTGTGCCACTTGGTGCTGTCGGTCCCGGCGCGTTCCGGACAGCTGTCGAAATCGAAAGCCATGGTCTGAGGTGAACCTTGGATTGAAGACGGGGACGGGCAAACGCAATCTGCCGGCATGCGTTCGTCCCGTGTCATCCCCGCCCGTCTCGCGGGCGCGTCGGTGCGCATCGGCGAGACCGAGGGCTTCCAGGTCGCGGTCACGGCGGCGGGCGAACTGATCCTCCGGCTGCCGACGGGAGCGGCCGGCTTCCGCCGCCGCCTCCGCGACTGGGGTTGCGTGATCCTGCCCGGCAAGCCCGGTCCGGTCCGGACGACGCTCGCCCACGGCACCCGCTTTCAACTCAAGGTCTGGCAAGCCTGCCGACGGATCAAAACCGGCCGGACCATGACCTACGGCGAGCTGGCGAAGTCGGTCGGCTGTCGGTCGGCCCAGGCCGTCGGCTCCGCCTTGGGCGCCAACCCTCTCGCCGTGCTCATACCTTGCCACCGGGTCGTCAGCGCCACCGGCTCCGGCGGCTTCGCCTGGGGGCTCGCCCGGAAGCGTCGATGGCTTCGGGCCGAACGCGATGGGCTGGCTGACTGACCTCGACCGGGGATTCCTCGACCTATGCTTCCCGCGGGACTGCGCGGTGACACAGGCGCCGATGGACGAAGAGTCCCTGCGCCACCTCTCCCCTGCCGGCATCGCCCTGCTCCCCCGCATCGCCGACCCCCGCTGCCTGAGCTGCGGCCATCCCTTCGAAGGTATCCTCGAAGGCGACCGGGCCTGCCCGCACTGCCTAGACCTACGGCCGGCGTTCGGCCGGGCGGTCTGCGCCTTCCGCGCCCGCGGTCCCGCCCGCAGGATCGTCCACCGCATCAAGTATGAGCGTTGTCCGTTCCTCGCCGACGACCTGGCCGCGGCGGCCGTGGAGGATGAAGTCTTCCGCCGTCATCTGGCGGGGTCGGTGCTCGTGCCGGTTCCGCTGCACGCCGCCCGCCGGCGTGACCGCGGCTACAACCAGGCCGAGCGGATCGCCGAAAGATTGGCGTCGCTGATTCCCGGGTGCCGGGCCGAAGCGATGCTCCGCAAGCAGCATGAGACCCTCTCGCAGACGCGACTAGGCCGACAGGAACGTCGCCAGAACGTCGCCGGCGCGTTCGTCGTCGCGCCGGGCCGATTCGTCGATTCCTCGGTCCGTTATGTCGTCATCGATGACGTCCTCACCACCGGCGCGACCCTGCACGCTTGCGCCGTGGCGTTGAAGAAAGCCGGGGCCGAGGGAGTGGATGCCGCGGCGTTGTGTCATGGATGAACGAATCAACGTCAGTTGACCCGTTGGCCGGTTGGCCGGTTGACAAGGAAGGCAATGGGTAGGGTCGGGACCGCGTGCTGTACTAGGTGCAAAAGTGCAAATCGGCCTACGGCCTGTGCAAAGGTGCAAACGTGAGAGGCATCTTCGGGTCTCAGGTCTCGGCCCTCAGGTCCCAGGTACGGGTTATCAGGTACAGGTGCGGGTACGGGCAAAATTCAGGTCCTGAACCTGCACCCGAACCTGAACGCCTGAACCTGGCTGCCGACAGCTGAGACCCGTGACCTGAAAATCTCCGCCCCAGCTAATCATCCGGTCGCCTACTTCCCTTTGAGAGGAACTATCGGCCCTGCTTCATCTGCTCCCGCCAAGAAGGATGGGCCGGAGGCACCGCCCACTGTCCGGACTTAAGATCCAGGGTCTCCAACGGCTTGCCGTTCTCGATGAAATGCACCCGGGTGTATTTCTTCTGCGGTATATAAACCGAGAACTCCATCTTGAAGCTGCCCCTGGCGCCCAAGTCCTTGCCGAGAAAGCGGTAGCGGTAGAAAAGCTCGTCGCCGACCTCTTGGACGGACTCGACCGCGAACTCTTTCTCGTCGAGTTCGTTGAGGCATCGGCAGACCGTCAGGATCTGACGTCGCGCGAAAAATCCTTCCGGCGGGGTGAAAGGCTTGTTGCGCCCCATCACGGCGGCAGGATTAAAGATCCGATCATACTCCTCCGGCGTCCGGACCACCGCGAAAAGCACCGGGTGCTTCGTGACATCCCAGTTGGCCACGAAATTCTGGTATGCCGCGAAAGGCTGACGCTCATAGGACACCGAGCCCTCGGGGTTGCCACCCTCTCCGCATCCCGTGAGTGAGCCCACTAGGATCAGCGCCCGGACGAACATCATTCGCATGGCCACATCCTATGTCCTCGACGATGGCTGAGAAGGGAAAAGGCAGGGGCGGCGCCACGTGCCGTCCTGGGTGCAAACGTGAGACGCATCTTCGGGTCCCAGGTCTCGGCCCTCAGGTCCCAGGTACGGGTTATCAGGCACAGGTGCGGGTACGGGCAAAATTCAGGTCCTGAACCTGAAGACCTGAACCTGGTTGCCGACAGCTGAGACCCGTGACCTGAAAATTTGTGGCCCAGCTAATCATCCGGTCACCCTTGAGCGTTTCGGCCACCGCCTTGCCTCCCTTATCAACGTGTCAACTTGTCAACAGGCCAACTAATGGCACATCTGTCTGGCCAACCGGCCAACTGTTCAACCGGTCAACTTCATCTCTCTGGTCAACCGAGCCTCTGGGCCTCTCGCTTGCCTCCCTTGCCAACTTGTCAACCGGTCAACTGATCAACTACTTCCCCCGCCACTCCCATCTTAGCGATAACGAACTCCCGCATATCCTGCGCGAGCGGCGCGGTGAACGTGCGCGTGATGCGCGGCGGGAAACGGAACTCGAGCTTGGCGGCGTGCAGCGCCTGGCGGCCCATCTCCAGCGCGCCGGCGAGACGAGGCGTCCATCCGTGCGCGATGAATTCCATGTAGAGCGAATCATCGCCGCCGTAGAGCTTGTCGCCGATCACCGGCAGCCCGAGCCAGAAGGCGTGGGCGCGGATCTGGTGCTTGCGCCCGGTGTGCGGCTGCACGCGCGCGAGGGTGTAGCCGTTGGCCACGAGCACCGGCTCGAAGAACGTCGCGGCGGGCAAGGTGCCGGGACCTTCGCGCACGGCGGTCTTCACGGCGACATGGCTGGTCTCGTCGGGGCCGAGCGGCTGGTCGACCATGACGGGCTCCTTCAGCTCGCCCTTGAGCAGCGCGTAGTAGGTCTTGAGCACCATGCGTCGCTCCATCGCCGTCTGCGCGGCGGACGCGGCGTCGTAATGCTTCGCGATCAGGATCACCCCGCTCGTCTCGCGGTCGAGACGGCTGACGAGGTGCGAGACGTCCATCTGCTTCCATTCCTTCACCGCGCCGACGAGCGAGGACCACGGACCGTCCTTCGAAGGATGGCAGACGAGCCATCCCGGCTTGTCGAAGACCATGTAGTCGTCGTCTTCCTCGATCAGCCACTTCGGCAGCTCCGCCGGATCCACCTTGGGAGTGGTGCTGCTCGGCGGCACGAAGGAGTAGTCGGTCATCGGACGGGCGGCAGGCGGTCCTGCCAGGCGTCGGGCAATCCTTGGCCGCGCAGACGCGCGAGCACTTCGCCGACGAGATAAAGAGAGCCGAGCACGACGACCGTCTCGCCTTCGGCGACGCAGGTAGCGGGCGACGGAAAGAGTTCGGCGACGGACGCGCGACGGACCTCCCCGCGGAAGCCCGCGGGAATGAAGGCCGCAAGCTCATCGGCGGAACAGGCGCGCTCGTTGTCAGGTCGGACCAGCACCAGCCGGGCGGCGTGACGCGCGACGGTCTCGACGAGCGGGCGGGCTCGTTCGGCGCCAAGCGCGCCGACGATGAGCGTAGGCGAAGGCAACGAGGCGAGGAGCGGCTCGACCACGCGCGCGCCTTCTTCGTTGTGCGAGCCGTCGATGATGAGGCGGCGTCCGTCGGCGAGACGATGCGACTGCCAGCGGCCGGCCCATTCGACCTCGAGGAGCGCGGCGCGCGCCTTGGCTTCATCCACGGGCAGACGCGTCGCGAGCTCGCAGGCGAGCATGGCCGCGCCGGCGTTGCGGCGCTGGTGCTCGCCTGGCAGGCTCGTCTCGGGCAGGCCCTGCGGGAAACGGTCGCGGACGAAATAGAACGGCGCGCCGACCTCGCGGGCTCGGGCGACAATGACGGCTTCGGCCTCGGGCGGGACATAGCCGATGACGACGGGCACGCCCGGCTTGATGATGCCGGCCTTCTCGCCGGCGATGGCCGCGTGCGTGGGCCCGAGGTATTCCATGTGGTCGAGGCCGATGGACGTGATCACGCAGACCTCCGGGGCGCAAACGTTGGTCGCGTCGAGGCGGCCGCCGAGACCCGTCTCAAGGACGGCGACGTCGACGCGGCGGGCGGCGAACTCCAGCAGCGCCGCCGCGGTGATCAGCTCGAAGAACGTCGGCGCGTCTTCCGGATCCTGGGAGCGGATGGCTTCGTAATGCGGACGCAGGCGTTCGGCGTGGGCGACGACTTCCGCGTCGGTCAGCGGAACACGGTCGATCTGGATGCGTTCGCCGATGGAGACGAGATGCGGGCTCGTGTAGAGGCCGGTGCGACGACCGTGCGCGCGCTGGATCGCCTCGATCATCGCGCATGTCGACCCCTTGCCGTTGGTGCCGGCGACGTGGACGCAGGGCGCGGAGAGCTCAGGGCGACCGAGGCGCGCGGAGAGCAGGCGCATGCGCTCGACGCCGAGGCGCGAGCCCAGGTTACGCAGTCCCGTCAGCCAGCGGAGGGTCTCGGCGGGAGTCATCTCCGCAGGGTCGCGCTCAGGCGCGGGCCTTCGCGGGCTTCTTGACCTTCACCTTGCGGTGAGCGAGGGCGCGGAGGAGGCTGGCGAGCTTCGACTTCATCTCCTTGCGGTGGATGATCATATCGATGAGGCCGCGCTTCAGGAGGAACTCCGAGGTCTGGAAGCCTTCGGGGAGGTCCTGGTTGGTCGTCTCCTTGATCACGCGGGCGCCGGCGAAGCCGATGAGCGCGCCGGGTTCGGCGACGATGACGTCACCGAGGGTGGCGTAGCTGGCCATGACGCCGGCCATCGTGGGATTGGTGAGGACGGCGATGTAAGGCAGGCCGGCCGTGCGGAGCTTCGCGAGGGCGGCGCTGGTCTTGGCCATCTGCATCAGGGAGAGGATGCCTTCCTGCATGCGGGCGCCGCCGGAGGAGCAGACGACGATGCACGGGCACTTCAGCTTGATCGCGCGCTCGATGGCGCGGGTGACCTTCTCGCCGGCGACGGAACCCATCGAGGCGCCCATGAACGAGAAGTCCATGATCGCGAGGGAGACCGGGAGGCCGTCCATCAGCCCGTGGCCGCAGACGACGGAGTCGCGGAGGCCGGACTTCTTCTGGTGCTGGGCGAGGCGCTCGGGGTAGGAACCGCCGGCGGTGAACTTGAGAGGGTCCTTGGAGGCGAGCTTCTGGTCGGTCTCCTTCCAGGTGCCTTCGTCGATCAGCAGGGCGATGCGGCGGCGGGTGGACAGGCGCTCATGGTAGCCGCTGACCGGGAAGACGTTCCAGTTGGCCTCGAGGTCCTTGGTATAGACCATCTCGCCCGTCTGAGGGCACTTGGTCCAGAGACCCGCCGGGATATCCTTCTTCTTCGGGGTCGGGGTGTGGGTACGCTTGCGGAAGACAGCCATGGTGAATGCCCGGAGATTGAAGGGTTATCCCTGAAAGCGGAAGGGTAAACCGACCCTGCAACCCTCGAAAACAGCGGGAAACCGGCGTTTAGACGGATGTTCCTGGCTCAGCGGCTTCCACGGTCGGCGCCGGCAAGTCGCTCGAGAAGCTTCTCATAGGCGTTCACGGCGCGCTCGGCCATCTTGAGCTCGAAGTTCTCGTTGGGCGCATGCAGGTGCGACTCCGGCGTGAACAGCCCGATCATGACGGAATCGAGGCCGGTCTCGCGACGGATGTCGCCGATGATGGGCACGCTGCCGCCTTCGCGGAGATAGAGCGGACGCTTGCCGAAGGCTTCGCCGATGGCCTTGTCGGCCTCGCGGAAAGCCTTGGCGAGGATCGGATTCTGGCCGGCGGGGGTATTCGGACGATCCGGCGGGCAGACGAAGTAAGCGGCGTTGCCCTGCATCTCCTGGATGTCGACGCGCACGCCCTTCGGCGCGCGGGCATGGATGGCGGCCGCGACCTTGCGATGGATGTCGACGGGGTCCTGGCCCGGGACGAGACGACAGGTGATCTTGGCGAAGACCTTCGAAGGGATGACGGTCTTGGAACCCTTGCCTTGGTAGCCGCCGCCGATGCCGTTGAACTCAAGGGTCGGCGCGAAGCGCACGGCTTCGAGGCCGTCGAGGCCGGGCGCAGGATGCAGCTCGTCGACGCCGAGCGCGCGTCGGTAGCCGTCTTCGCTGAGCGGGAGCTTGCGGAGTTCCTCGCGTTCCCAGCGGGTGGGCTGTTCGACGCCGTCGTAGAAACCTTCGACGGTCACGGCGTTGTCGGCGTCGTGCAGCGAAGAGCAGAGCTCGGCCAAGGCCTGGATGGGATTATAGACCGCGCCGCCGTGCAGGCCGGAGTGCAGGTCCGACTTCGGGCCGGTCAGGCCGACCTCGAGGCCGACGATGCCGCGCAGGGCGGTCGTGATGACGATCTGGTCCGACGACGGCGAAGCGGTGTCGGAAAGGATGACGCAATCGGCCTCGGAGAGCTCGGCCTTATGGTTGTGCAGGAATTCCGGGAAGCTCGGGGAGCCGATCTCTTCTTCGCCTTCGATGAGGAAGGTGATGCGCAGCGGCAGGTTCGGACAGCGCTTGAGCAAGCGGGCCAGGGCGACGACCGCGACGAGATGCGGGCCCTTGTTGTCGGCGGTGCCGCGACCCCAGACCTTGCCGTCGCGGACGACGGGCTCGAAGGCAGGGGAAGTCCAGAGATTCAGCGGGTCGGCCGGCTGGACGTCATAGTGGCCGTAAAGGACGATGTGGGGCCATTCCTTCGGGCCGCGACGGCGGCCGAGGACGATCGGGTGCAGGGGCGTCGGGACGACTTCGACCTCCAGGCCGGCTTCCTTGAGCAGGCGGCAGATGTGCTCGCGGGCGCCATCCATGCCGGCCTTGAAAGCCGGGTCGGTGGACACGCTCGGGTGCTTCACGTAGTCGATGAGTTCGCGGACGAGGTCCATGGGAGGAAGTAAGAAGAGAAAGAACGCAGGTGCAAACGTGCAAATGCGGCGGAGCCGCGTGCAAAAGTGCAAAGGTGTTTTAGCAAGGGGTAGGGGCAGGGGTAGGGGTAGGGGTAGGAGAACATTCCGAGTTTCGGGTCTCAGGTCTCAGCCGACGGGAGCCGGGTGCGGGTGCTCAGGTTCGGGTACAGGTTCAGGACCTGAGTTTTGCCCGTACCCGCACCTGTACCTGTTCACCCGCACCTGAGACCTGAGGGCCGAGACCTGGGACCTGAAGATGTCTCTGAAGTCTCGAGGTAGGGCTGACCACCCTTGGTCAGCCGCGGTTGAGCGAGGGCGCTCAACCCTACCCACTGCAGAGAGTAAACGCTCAAAGGGAAACCGGGAACCGGATGATTGGCAGGGGGCATACACTTTCAGGCCTCGGGTCTCGGCCCTCAGGTCTCAGGTACGGGTTATCTGGTACAGGTTCGGACCCGGGACCTGCGCCTGAACCTGAAGACCTGAACCAGGGACCCGAGGGCCGAGACCTGGGACCTAAAATGCCTCTCGTCTGGCCAACTGGCCCACTGATCAACCGATCAACTAACGCATCAATGCTCTGGTCCTCCGAGCCTCTTTGTATTCCCAGCCCTAACCCTAGCCCTAGCCCTAAAAGAGCTTCCGCTCTTTTTCCTTCCCCCTCCCCTTCCCTCTGGGAAGAGTAAAGCCATGTCCCCCGCGGAACAGTTGAAGGTCATGAAATCCCGCACCGAGAAATTCATCGGTGAGGCGGAGATCCTCAAGCGGCTCGAAGCCGGCAAGACCCTGCGCGTGAAGCTCGGCGTCGACCCGACCCGCCCGGACCTGACCTTCGGCCACATGGTCGTCTTCCAGAAGCTCCGCCAGTTCCAGGAGCTCGGCCACCAGGCCGTCCTCATCATCGGCGACTACACCACCCGCATCGGTGACCCCACCGGCAAGTCCGAGACGCGCCCCGTGCTCTCCGAGCAGGAGATCGAGGAGAACGCCAAGACCTACCTCGAGCAGGCCTTCCGGATCCTCGACCCGAAGAAGACCGAAGTCCGCCGCAACAGCGAGTGGTTCGGCAAGATGTCGTTCCTCGACGCCCTCCAGCTCAGCCGCCGCATGACCGTCGCGCAGATGCTCGCGCGCGACGACTTCGCCAAGCGCCACGCCTCGAACACCCCGATCTCGATCGTCGAGTTCCTCTACCCGCTCCTCCAGGGCTACGACTCCGTCATGCTCAAGGCCGACATCGAGATCGGCGGCAGCGACCAGCTTTTCAACATGCTCGTCGGCCGCGACCTGCAGGAGCAGGACAAGATGGCCCCGCAGGCCGTGCTCGGCATGCCCTTGCTCGTCGGCCTCGACGGCGAGAAGAAGATGTCGAAGTCGCTCGGCAACTACATCGCCTTCAACCACGGCGCGAAGGACATGTTCGGCCGCATCATGTCGATCCCGGACGCCACCATGTGGGTCTACTACGACCTCCTGCTCCTCTCGACGCCGGAAGAACTCGCCGCGCTCAAGGCCGGCCACCCGATGGAAGCCAAGAAGCAGCTCGCCACGCGCCTGACGGACAAGTTCCACGGCGCGGGCGCCGGCGCCAAGGAACGCGCCGAATTCGAGAACGTCTTCTCCAAGGGCGGCGTGCGTACCGACATGCCTGAGTTCGCCTGGGCCGCCGTCTCCGGCGGCGCGGCCGAGGTCGGCATCGTCGACCTGCTCGCCGCGACCAACCTCTTCCCCTCCAAGAAGGAGATCCGTCGCCTCATCGAAGGCGGCGCGGTCAAGATCGGCGACGACAAGGTCTCCGATCCGGCCCAGAAGGTCGCTCAGCCTGCCGGCGAACTGGTCATCCAGGCCGGCAAGCGCACCTTCGTGAAGGTCAAGTAAGCGGCGACCCTCAGCCCGCCTTTTCGGCGCGGGCCTTGATGATCCGCAGGATGTAGGACTGCAGGTCGTTCATGAGCCACATGGTCCACCATTGGGAGTAGAAGTTGAAGCCCGTCGAGAGGCGCTGGTCGCTCGAGAGGTGCAGCACCACGCGGTCCGGGCCGCGGGGCTCGATCCAATAGGAGCCGTGGAGGACGTCGAAATACGGGCCGCCGATGGTCACGTGTTCGTCGAAGGTCGTGGGCGGGATGTTCTTCGTGTCGGCCTCGATCGAGAACGAGAGGCGCTTGTTCTCCTCCCACTCGGTCACCTTCTCGACGAAGAGCACGTCGCCTTCGAAGCGGGCATAGCGGATGGAGCCGACGCCGGTGCCCTCGAGCACGGCCTCGGTCGGACGCGGGAAGCCCAGGCGATGGCTCCACGACGGGCCGTGTTCGGCCTCGGTGATGCGCGGTACCGAGCGGATCTGCCGCCAGACCTGCGCGGGCGACGCCGCGATCTCGATCGACGTATGCACCGTGCGGAGCTCGGTCTCGCGCTCGCGCAGGGACTCCAGCGGCCCGGCCACGAACGGCAGCAGCGCGACCGCCGCGACGCAGAGGCGCTTGGAACCGTCTGGCGCGAGCAGGTCGCGGAGAAACCCGGCAAGCAGGCCTCCGAGCGAGGACATGAAGAAGACCAGCGGCAGCCAGAGGATCACGCAGATGAGTCCCTCGAGATGGAAGACGATCGATGCCGCCATGAAGGCGAGGCCGGCGAGCCAAGGCTGGAAGATGCGGCGCACCCGGCTCTTTTCGGACTCCCCGAACCAGATTACCACGAAGCCGAGCGCCAGCGGCACCAGGAAGATGAAGCTCACGCTCATGATGGCCCATAACTCTTTGGCCGAGCCCGGCGCAGAAGTGACAAACGGGTCGAACAGGAAGCGGCAACCAAGCCCGTAGACGACGCCGAGCGCCAGTCCGAGGAGGGCCTGCCGAAAGGGAGTGAGCCGTCGCGGGGTCATGCAGGCAGTCTGGCCGGCCTGGTTCCGCGGGCAAGCCCCCGCTGTGAGCAAGTCCGCGGATAACCCGCCGGATTATGCCCTTCCCCTGCCCTCCGACGGCTCCCTATTATCACCGTCCCGCATGGCCGACCCGGAATCCATCAGCCGAGACTTCGTGCACCTCCACGTGCATACGGACTACAGCATGCTCGACGGCTGCAGCCGCATCGACCGTCTGATGGCGCGCGCGTGCGACATGAACATGCGCGCGGTGGCGATCACCGACCACGGCAACCTCTTCGGCCTCTTCGATTTCTGGAACGAGGCGAAGCAGCGCTCCAAGGGCGACGTGAAGCTCAAGCCCCTCCTCGGCTGCGAGCTCTACCTCGTCTGGGACCACGCTCTCACCGACAAGCCTGACCGCCGCGAGCACAAGTACTTCCACATGGGCGTGCTCGCCCGGAACTTCAAAGGCTACCAGAACCTCACCAAGCTCGTCTCCGACGCGCACGTCCGCGGCCTGCACTACAAGCCGCGCACCGACCTCGAGCAGCTCGCCAAGCACGCCGACGGCCTGATCGGCTTCTCCGGCTGCCTCCAGGGCGTCATCCCGCAGGCGCTCCTCCGCGGCGACTACGAGGCCGCCCGCAAGGCCTGCGGTAAGTTCGTCGAGATCTTCGGCCGCGAGAACTTCGTCATCGAGCTGATGGACCACGGCCTCGAGGAGCAGAAGCGCATCATCGCCGACCTCCTCAAGCTCGCCGGCGAATTCCAGCTCCGCGTCGTCGCCACCAACGACGTGCACTACGTCGACGCCGGCGATTCCGTCGCCCACGACGCGATGCTCTGCATCCAGACCGGCGCCCGCCTGGCCGACGAGCGCCGCATGCGCTACTCCGCCACGGAGTTCTACCTGAAGAGCGAGGCCGAGATGCTACGCGTCTTCGGCGAAGTCCCCGAAGCCATCAAGAACACCGTCGCCATCGCCGAGATGTGCGACGTCAAGCTGCCGGTCGGCCAGAACAACTACCCCGTCTACATCTTCAGCGAAGGCGTGAAGCCCAAGGCCTCCGAGAAGATCGACGCGATCCTCGACGGCTACGAGAAGCTCAAGAACGGTCTGCTCACCGCCGCCGGCAAGCCGGGCGACTTCGTCATCGACCCTGAGAAGCGCAAGGGCATGCGGGCCAACGGCTCCTACCTGCTCGAGCAGGTGAAGGCCGGCCTGAAGGAACGCTACGGCGTGGATTACGACGACCCGAAAGCATGGCAGGACGAGAAGATCCCCGGCCCGGGCAGGACCAGCCCCGCCGAACTCTGCCGCCGCGTCGACTACGAGATGGGCGTCATCGCCGGCACGGGCTTCGTCGACTACTTCCTCATCGTCTGGGACTTCATCGACTGGTCGCGCAAGCATGACATCCCCGTCGGCCCGGGCCGCGGCTCGGGCGCCGGCTCGATCGTGGCGTACTGCCTCAAGATCACCGACATCGACCCGATCCGCTTCGGCCTGCTCTTCGAACGCTTCCTGAATCCCGAGCGCGTGTCCGCGCCCGACTTCGACATCGACTTCTGCATGCGCCGCCGCGACCAGGTCGTCGGCTACGTGCGCAAGAAATACGGCGAGGACCGCGTCGCCAACATCATCACCTTCGGCACGTTCGGCGCCAAGATGGTCGTCCGCGACCTGGCCCGCATCCGCGACCTCCCCTTCGTCGAGACCAACCGCCTCGCCAAGCTCGTCCCGGACGACATCAACATCTCGCTCGAGGACGCGCTCAAGAAGTCCAACGAGCTCCGCGAGGAGGTCAGCATCAACCCGCAGGCCGCCAGCATCATCGAGACCGGCCGCGTCATCGAGGGCATGGTGCGCAACTCCGGCAAGCACGCGTGCGGCATGATCATCGCCGACCGGCCGCTCACGGACATCATCCCCGTGACGATGCAGGAAGGCGACCTGACGACCCAGTACGCCAAGGACCCGGTCGAGAAGCTCGGCCTCCTGAAGATGGACTTCCTGGGCCTGAAGACGCTCACCATCATCGACGACGCCCAGAACCTCGTGCGCAAGCACCGCGGGATGCCGGACTTCGACATCGAGAAGGTCGGCTTCGAAGACCCGAAGACCTTCGCCCTCCTCAACGAGGCGAAGACCATCGGCGTGTTCCAGCTCGAATCCGGCGGCATGCAGTCGCTCTGCCGCAAGTTCAACATCACCCAGATCGACGAGATCGTCGCGCTCATCGCGCTGTACCGTCCGGGCCCGATGCAGTTCATCCCGGACTACATCAAGGGCAAGGACGACCCCAGCTACGTCAAATACGCCCACCCGCTCCTCGAGAAGGTGGCCAAGGAGACCTACGGCATCCTCGTCTACCAGGAACAGGTGATGGAAGCGGCCCGCGTCGTCGCCGGCTATACCCTCGGCGGCGCCGACATGCTCCGCCGCGCGATGGGCAAGAAGATCCGCGAGGAGATGGAGCAGCAGCGCTCGATCTTCGTCGAAGGCGCCAAGGCGACCAACAACATCGACAAGAAGAAGGCCGAGGAGATCTTCGCCACGCTGGAGAAGTTCGCCGAATACGGCTTCAACAAGTCGCACTCCGCCGCCTACGCGATCCTCTCGTATCGCACCGCCTACCTTAAGGCCAACTACCCGGTCGAGTTCATGGCCGCCGTGCTCACGTCCGAACAGGGCAACGCCGACAAGCTCGCCGAATTCATGGCGGAAGTCGAAGCCCTCGGCATGAAGGCCCTCGGCCCCGACGTGAACCAGTCGGACACCGACTTCACGCCGGTCGTGAAGGACAACGCCATCCGCTTCGGCATGGGCGCCATCAAGGGCGTCGGCGAACAGGCCGCCCGCAACATCGTCGCCGAGCGCGAGAAGAACGGGCCCTTCAAGGACTTCGCCGACTTCGTCGGCCGCATGGGCGAATTCGACCTTAACTCCCGTACCCTCGACTGCCTCGTGCGCGCGGGCGCCTTCGACTTCACCGGCGAAGACCGCCGCCACCTCGTCGACTCCATCGAGTCCGTCCGTCGTCACTTCGCCGGCGAGCGCAAGGAACGCGCCAGCGGCCAGGGTTCGCTCTTCGACCTGCTCGGCGCCGAGGACGCGGGCGCGGCCCGCCCGACGGACCTCATCCTCCGCAAGTCGGAGAAGATGCCCAAGCTCGAGATGCTCAACAGCGAGAAGGCGCTGCTCGGCTTCTACCTCAGCGGCCACCCGCTCGCCGACTACCACGGCCTCGACGAGGCGATCGCCACGCTGACCGTGACCCCGGACCGCATCGACCTCGACAAGCAGCAGCGCCACACGGTGCGCGTCTGCGGCATCGTCGGCGGCCTGGAGAAGAAGATCTCCAAGAAGGACAACCGCCCCTGGGCGCTCTTCACCGTCGCCTCCCGTTCGGTCACCATCCCGGTCATGATGTTCTCGGACGCCTACGACACGGCCGCGCAGCTCAAAGACGGCGAGCTCCCCCTGCTCATGGATGGCTCGCACGTGATCGTCGACGCCCGCCTCAACTGGCGCGAGGAACGCGGCGAATGGTCGCTCAGCGCCCATGCGGTCAGCACGCTCCGCCGCGCGCCGAGCCTCATCAAGAAGATCCTCTTCGCCCTCAAGCCGGGCCCCGACGCCGGCGACTTCCTCGAGAAGATCGTCGCGCACACGCGCAAGGTGGACGGCCCGACCATCGTGCAGGTCGGCTTCATCCAGCCGGACGGCCGCGTGCTCGTGGCCGAGGCCGCGCGCGGCATGACGACCCGGTTCGACACCGAGTCCTACGGCACCTTCGGCCGCCATCCGGCGTGCGCCGGCGTGCAGATCGAGCCCGTGCCGCCGACCCAGCCTCCGCAGCGCAAGTTCGGCCCGCGGGGCTAGAACTTCGAGAAGTTGAAGAGCGCCACGGCCCGCAGCGGGCCGGGCAGCATTTTCTTGGCGAGCGCCTTGGCGAGGAAACGCAGTTTCCAGGCCTTGCCGCGCGGCGAGACGCGCCAGAAATAACCGACGGCCATGCCGATCGCCGACCAACGGGCGTTCGGGTGCGTGCAGTGGAACTTCACCGAGGCCTGCGCGTGGGCGTCGTCGACCAGCGAACGGAAGCGGGCGATGACCTCAGGCGAGGCGAGGCCGGCCTGTTCGGCGTGGGCGAGGTCGGCGCGATAGCCGCGCCGATGCACCTTCTGGCCGGCGGGCCAGGCGGCGACGCGACGCAGCTTGTCGCGCCAGCCGAGGTTCTTCGGCTTGCTGCCGTGCGACATGTTCGCGCCGTGCCAGCGCCAATCGAGGAGTATCTCGGAGTCCACCGCGGCGGAGCCGAGGAGGAGCGAACGGATCAGAAGCGGGGCGTCTTCCCCGCCTGTCGCACCCGTCATGGGGGGGAAATCCCGGAGGACTTTCGCGCGATAACTGGCCGTAGCGCCGCAGAACTGGACGCCTTGGAAAAGGTGGTTCAACCCAGGACCATAACTGCGCAGCAGGACGCCCTGATGGTGATACCAGGTCGGGCGGAGGACCTCGCCCGCGGCGTCCGTGACGCGGGCGTTGGAATAGTGCGCCGTACAGCCGGGGTGGTCGCGGAAGAACTCCGCGATGCGCCGCAGGCGGGTCGGGTGGCTGACGTCGTCGCCGGCGGCGGCCACCAAGATGTCCCCGGACGAGGCCGCGACGCAGCGGTTGAAATTACGGATGACGCCCACGTTCGGCGCCGGCGGCAGGAGGATGACCCGGGCCCGTCCGCGATAAGCGGCGACCTCTTCCTCGATGATGCGACGGGTGCCGTCAGGGGAAGCATCGTCGCCGATGATCACCTCGTATTCGGGCAGGTCCTGGGTGAGCACGGCGCGGAGCGCCTCCCGGACATAGGCCTCCTGCTTGTAGGACAGGAAGATGACGCTGATCGAAGGCAGGCTCATCGGGCGGCGAGGTCGGCGAGGATCTCGCGGGCGAGGACGTCGGCGAAATGGTCCTGCGAGAACGGCCGGGCCTGGTCGGAGAGCAGGAAGGCGCGGATGCGCTCCTGGTAACCACGGTAAGCGACGTCGTCGATCGTGCGCAGGAAGGCGTCGAGCGCCGCGGGCGTCCCGTAGGCGCGGCCGTCGATGAAGCAGCCGGGCGGCACGAGGTCGGCGATCTCCTTCGGCCCGACGTAGACGGGCACGCAGCCGGAGCGGAAGGCGTCGAAGAGCTTCTCGGTGACATACCCTTCGAGGTCGCGGCAGTTCTCGTGCGCGAGGCAGAAGCGGGCGCGGGTCAGCAGTTCGATCTTGTCGTCCACCGGTCCGCGCCACGTGGCGTAGGGGGACCTGGCGGGCAGCAGCCGGGCGAGGATCTTGCGCAGCTGGTTGCGCACCCGCCCCCAGCGGCCGGGCAAGGCGGCGGGGCGGTCCCAGCCGCGGCCGAAGAGATGGAAATCGTCCGGGGCGTGACGTTCATACCAATCCAGGATCCGGACGCGGGCCTGATACTGATCACGCGGATCGACGACGGTGAGCGCCTTGTTCGAAGCGACGAGCACGCAGAAGAGCGGCCGCTTCTCGGGTCCGTTCCACCCCTCGGTCTCGAAACGGTTCGGATAGAGGAGCGGGACCGTCCGCGGGTCGTCGCGCAGGGCGCCATCCCAGGCGAACCACTTCGCATAGCGGGCGAGAGAGCCGCGGTCGCGGTTGAGCGGACGGATCAGCGGGTTCTCGTAAAGATAGACGTAGGCGCGGGCGGACGGATCCTGGCGGCGGCAGTTGATGTGCAGCTCGAACTCGACCGGACGCCCGGCGTTTACGTCCGGCGTGTTCAGCTCGATGCCCGCGGCGAGGAAGCGCTCCCTCAGCTTCGCGTAAGGAAGGTAGAATTCCCCGTTGTTCTCCCCTGCCCCGGGCGTGAACAGGGAGTTATCCGCATATTCGCGATAGAGGACCGAGGCGTAACGCATCTCAGGACGCATGACGCCGCAGGACGGAGACCTGGCCGCGGCGGGCGATGATGTCGAAGCCCGCCTTCGAGAGCTCCGCGACGACCTCCTCGTGAGGAACGACCCTGTCCCCCTCGCGGACGTCGTGGCATTCGACGATGATGCCGGCGAAATGGCGGAGCGCGGCGGACTGCTGGCGGGCGATCGGCCATTCCATGCCTTCGATATCCATCACCAGCCAGGCCGAGGTCGAAAGATGATGGCGGGCGATGGCGGCCGCGAGCGATTCCGCGGGGACGCGGAGATGCGCCTTGGCGGGCTCGGCGGCGACGGAACCGCCCTGCGTATGCGCGGGAGACCACTCAAAAGAGACCTCCGCGACGCCCTCGCCGGCGATGGCGCGATGGACCAGCGTCCATGGGGCGGCAGGGTGATTGTGCGCCACGACCTGTCGGGCGATCTCGGTCAGCGGACCCACCGCTTCATAGGAGATGAGCCGGGACGGCCGGCGGCCCAGAATGATGGAAGAGACGATGCCCAGGCTCGCGCCGAGCTCCAGGACTTCGGCGCCTGCCGGCAGGTGGGCCTGGATGTACCTGGCCTCCTTGGCTTCATAGGAAAGGGCGTCCAACTGCCCGAGGATGTTACGGTTGGGCACCAGCGCGAGGGGCACCTCGACGCCGAAAAGACGGGGGTTGCCACGGTAGCCGCAGGCGCGGGCCACGGCGAGGGCTCTCCAACGGAAGGAAGACCAGATACGCATTCGGATATTATCGGGGAGGTTCGGCGGAGGCGAGCGCCTCGCCAATCTTCAATGTGAACCGCGCGCCGGAAAACAGGCGGGCGGCCTCCCGGGCGGCGTGCGCCCATTGAGCCTCGAGCTCATGGGCCGGCATCTCG
This sequence comes from Verrucomicrobiota bacterium, assembly GCA_041180005.1. Taxonomy (GTDB): domain Bacteria; phylum Verrucomicrobiota; class Verrucomicrobiia; order Opitutales; family UBA953; genus UBA953. The sequence continues at coordinate 389,881 of JBEGSF010000001.1, forward strand.
ACGTAACGCCTGATGGCTGCCGCCAATCCGGCGACGTCCCCGACCGGCTCCACCAGCAGTCCGTTGACGCCGGAACTGATGACGTCCGGCGCCATGCCGATCGGATAGGACAGCGAGGGCCTTCCGCACGCCATCGCCTCGCCGATCATCATCGGTCCGGCGTCTTGGATGGAACAACTGACGAAGAAATCGCAGGCGCGGTAAGCTTCCGCCAACGCCGCATCGCCCTTCACCGGCCCAAGGTCGGTATAAGTGACATGCTGGAGCCCGCCGGGGATATGCCCCTGCTCCCCGATCGCGAGGACGTGCAAGCGAAGGCCCTCCGCGTCCAACCTGGCGAGCGCGGCCTGGAAAAGACCGAAGCTCTTGTAAGGAATCGCCGGTGAAAGGGCCCTAACCAGGAGGACCCGCCGGTCCTTGGGCAGGCCGAGACGGTCGCGCGCGGCGGCTTGTTCGTGTCCCGTGTTAAGGATATCCAGGTCGAGGGGGATCGGGAAGGTGTGCAGAGGCAGGCCACGCAGGATCATGCTGCGTCGGGCGTTGTCGGCCGACCAGCTGCCCGGAGCCAGGACAAGGGCGCCCGCCGCCGCCCATGCCTGCCGACGCGCCGCGGCCTGCGTCGTCGAAATATCTCGGTCGGAGCGGGAGGCGAGGAGCGGGCAGCGGCCGCAGCCGACGGCATACCTGTCGCAATCGGGCGGAGGATAATGGCAGCCGCCGGTGGCGTGGGCCATGTCGACCTGCCAGAGCGCCACGCGGGCTCCTAAGGCGCCGGCGATCTCCTGGACCGTCTCCGGTCGCACGAAAGCACCCGACCAATGGACGAGCACGAGGTCCCATTTTTCGGACCGGGCGCGGGCGTCGCGGATGATCGGCTCCGCCGGGAAATTGGCCTCGGCGTCGAAGTCATAGACCCCGACCGGCCGGTGGCGCAGTCGGCAAATCTTGGCCCAGATACGCCCGCACGCCCAGGCCAGCTTCTGCCAAGGCGTGAGCAGACGCCGGGCGTCGACGATGGCAGGGATGTCGCGGCGGCCCTGCTTGATGACGTAGGCGACGGACTCCTGCCCTTCCTTGAGCAGCGAACGGTGGATCCGCACGAAGCCGTCGGCGGCCCCGCCGCCGCTGTCCATCTTGGAGAGGTGCAGAATCTTCATCCCTGACGAGGAGATAGCCCCGCGGGGCGCCGCTGACGAACCAAAAGCACGGCCGCCTATCGGATTGAAAGATGTCCCGCAGACGCAAGCATCTCGGCCGATGGCCCCGCTCATCTACGTGATCAACCTGGACCGCGACGCCGAGCGGATGGCGTCAATCCGTGACAACCTCACCCGGCTCGGCCTGGGCTTCGAACGCCTCCCGGCCGTCATGGGCAAGGACGTCCCCGAATGGGAGAAGCTCGTCGACCTGCCGGCCTACGCCTGGCGCAACCGCCTCGACACGCCGCGCGCCGGCGAAGTCGGCTGCTACCTCAGCCATCTCAAGGCCATGGAGACCTTCCTGCGGACCGACGCGCCTTGGTGCGTCGTCCTCGAAGACGACGTCGAAGTCCTGCCCGGCTGCGCCGACGTGCTCCGTTCGCTGGCCGAGAAGGATGACTGGGACCTCGTGAAGTTGTTCAACTTCCACTCGGGCATGCCGGTCAAGAAACGCGCCCTCGGCGGCGGCCACCATCTCGTCGCCCACCTGACCCGCACGACCTCCTCCGCCGCCTATGTCGTGAACCGCCGCGCCGCCGAGACTCTCCTCAGGTCGATGCGCCCGATCAGCGAACAGGTCGACCATGCGCTGGACCGTCCGTGGGAGACCGGCCTGCGCATCCGCGGGATCCGGCCGATGCCGGTCGTCCTCGCGCCCGTCGCGCACACCACCAGCACCATCGGCTATCAGGACAAGGGCAAAGCCCGCCGTCCGCTGGGCAAATCGCTCAAGCTCTTCCTCTCCCGCGCGAAGAAAGAAATCTGCCGGTTCGGGTATGGGTTGGCGGATGCGGTGAGATGACAGACTGGTTGATCTGTTGATCCGTTGGCCGGTTGGCCAGAAAGAGGCGGAGCTAGTTGACCAGGTGGCCAGTTGACACGTTGACAAGTAATGCATCGAGGCATGGGCAGCACCGCGTGCTGCCCTAGCTGCCTCGCAACCACCCATGGTCAGCCGCGGTTGAGCGAGGGCGCTCAACCCTACCCAAAATAACCACCGTACACATTCCGGTCTCCCTTTGAGCCCTGCTCTACTTCTGGCCCTCTGGCCAACCGATCAACTGGTCAACCAACGGCTACCCATTCACCCCCGCGATCACGTGCGCCACCTGTTCGTCGGTCATGACCGGACTGACGGGCAGCGAAACGACTTCGCGATGCAGGGCTTCGGAGAGCGGGAGCCGCAGATGGCCGAGCTCCTTCGCGTAGGCCTGCTGCTGGTGCGGGGCGATCGGATAATGGATGGCCGTGTGCACGCCGCGGTCGAGCAGGCGCTGCTGGAAGGCGGCGCGATCCGGCGCGCGGACCACGAAGAGGTGCCAGACGTGGGAATCTTCGCCGGCGCGGACGGACGGCAAGCGGACGTCCGGGGCCTTCATCTCGCGGCGGTAGCGGGCGGCGATCTCGCGGCGGCGCGCGTTATCGGCGTCGATGTGCTTCAGCTTCACGCGGAGCAAGGCGGCCTGCAGTTCGTCGAGGCGGTCGTTGGGGCCCTGGACGAGGTTCTTGTATTTCTCGTGCGAGCCGTAGTTGCGCAGCGCGCGGACCATGTCGGCCAGCTTCTGGTCCTTGCAGGTGAGCGCGCCGGCGTCGCCGAGGGCGCCGAGGTTCTTGCCGGGGTAGAAACTGAAGGCGGCGGCGTCGCCCCATGCGCCGGCCTTGACGCCGCCGATGTGGGCGCCGTGGGACTGCGCGGCGTCTTCGAGCAGGAGCAGGCCGCGCTCCCGGCAGAGCTTCGCGATCGCCGGCATGTCGGCCAGCTGGCCGTAGAGATGGACCGCGAGCACGGCCTTCACGTCCGGCGTCAGCGCGGCGGCCAGCTTGGCGGCGCCCAGGTTGAAGGTGTCTTCGTCCGGCTCGACGAGCACCGGACGGAGACGGTTCTCGGTGATGGCGAGGACGGAAGCGACGTAGGTGTTGGCCGGGACCGCGACGCCGTCGCCGTCCTTGAGCAGACCGAGCTCCTTCCAGCCGCGCAGGGCGAGGATGAGCGCCGAGAGTCCGTCCGACGTGCCGACGCAGTGCGGCGAACCGGTCCACGCGGCGAACTCCGCCTCGAAGGCCTTCACCTCTTCGCCGAGGACATACCAGCCTGAATCGATGACGCGGGCCGCGGCGGCCTTCAGTTCGGCCGCATGCCGGGCGTTGATCGCCTTCAGGTCGAGGAATGGGACGTTCATCGGAAATCTCTGTGCTGGGTGAACTTTTGTAGCCGGACGCGGACTTGGCGATATTCTTCGGCCCCGTAGGCATAGAACCGGTCAAGGCTGTCCTCGCGGACCAAACATGCTCCCATCTTCTCGTGGAATTTCCAGACGCTGACGTTCGCCTGTCGGACGTCGAAATGTGAACGCGCGAAACGAAGAGAGCCGAAGGCCAGGTCGTAGACCAGAACGGCGGACTGATGCGCCGTCGAAGGCGAGGCACCGGGCCGGATGATCCAGCTGCCCCAACAAAAAGAATCATCCGCCGGGCGATAATCGTAAAGCCTGACAGAGCCCTGAGGCTGTCCGTCGACCTCGATCACAAAATAGGCTTCCTGTCCCGCCGCCTCGCGGGCGTCATAAGCACGCATCCAGGAGACCTGCGCGCCCAGGTCGCTGCTGGTGGCCGAGATGTTTTGGTTGCGCGAAGGATCCAGGCGAAGACCGAGAAGGAATTCGGAGTCCGACTCCGTAGCCAATCTCAGCCTGACGGCGTCTCCCGCCCTTTCCGCCAAGAAATCCCTTATCGCCGGAAGATGGCCCTCAGCCGGTAACATGACGGATGAATTGGTCGCGGTCGCGGATATAGTCGGCCTCGTCGTATTCGGCGGAGGCGAAGACCATGAGCACGCAGTCAGGGGAGAAATCATGCATCTCGCGCCAGAGGCCGGGCCCGATGAGCAGGCCCTTAGCGGAGGAATCCAGGACGACGCTCTCTTCGCGACGACCATCGAAGAGACTGAGACGCACGGAGCCGGCGACGCAGACGCAGAGCTGGCGGAGCTCCTTATGCGCATGGAAGCCGCGGCTGACGCCCGGCTTGGTGCCATGGATCCAGTAGACGCGACGGACGGGGAAAGGCAGCGCTCCACCTAGTTCGACGACAGAAAGCCGGCCCCGCGCGTCGCCTCGCTGCGGGATATCGACGAGCTGGGCCAACGGCGAAGTCATTTTCCTTGGGTGATGATCGTCTTGAGGTACGTGCCGTAGCCCGACTTAGCGATGGGCTCGGCAAGCTTAAGGAGCTGGGCGTCGTCGATGTAACCGCGGCGCCAGGCGATCTCCTCGATGCAGCCGATCTTGAAGCCCTGACGGGCCTCGACGATCTGCACGAACTGCGAAGCCTGGAGGAGCGAGTCAAAGGTGCCGGTGTCGAGCCAGGCGGTGCCGCGCGGCAGGACCTTCACGCCCAGCTTGCCCTTCCTGAGATATTCGCGGTTGACGTCGGTGATCTCGTATTCGCCGCGCGCCGAAGGCTTCAGGGCCTTGGCGATGCCGACGACGGAGTTGTCGTAGAAATAGAGGCCGGGGACGGCGAAGTTCGACTTCGGAAACCTAGGCTTCTCCTCGATGGAGACGGCCTTGCCGGCCGCGTCGAACTCGACGACGCCGAAACGCTCGGGGTCGGTGACGTGATAGGCGAAGACGATGCCGCCCTGCGGCTGGCGGCAGGACTTGAGCAGTTCGCCGAAGCCGGCGGAGTAGAAGATGTTGTCGCCGAGGACGAGGCAGACGTCGTCGGAGCCGATGAACTTCTCGCCGAGCACGAAGGCCTGGGCGAGGCCGTTGGGGACGGCCTGCTCGACGTAGTCGAAGCGGCACCCGATGCGCGAACCGTCGCCGAGCACCTCGCGGAAGCGCGGCAGGTCCTGGGGCGTCGAGATGATCAGGATCTCCCGGATGCCCGCGAGCATGAGCACGGACAGGGGGTAATAGATCATCGGCTTGTCGTACACCGGGAGGAGCTGCTTGCTCATGACCTGGGTCAGAGGGTGCAGCCGGGTGCCGGAGCCGCCGGCGAGGATGATGCCTTTCATGAGAGTCAGATTTTGCCGAGCCGCTCGAGGCGGTAGGAGCCGTCGAGGATGCCCTGGATCCAGGCGGGGTTGTCGAGATACCAGCGGACGGTCTTGCGGAAGCCGCTCTGGAAGTCCTCCTGCGGGGCCCAGCCGAGTTCGGCGCGGGCGCGGCGGGCGTCGATCGCATACCGCATGTCGTGACCGGGACGGTCGGTGACGTAGGCGATGGCGGAGTCGTGCGGCTTGCCGTCGGCGCGCGGACGGAATTCGTCGAGCAGCGAGCAGAGCAGCTTCACGAGGTCGATGTTCCGGCGCTCGTTGTCGCCGCCGATGCAATAGGTGCGGCCGGGGACGCCCTTCTCGGCCGCGGCGAGGAGCGCGCGGGCGTGGTCGTCGACGTAGAGCCAGTCGCGGATGTTCTCGCCCTTGCCGTAGACCGGGATGGCGTCGCCGCGCAGGCACTTGAGGATGACCACGGGGATCAGCTTCTCGGGGAACTGATACGGGCCGTAGTTGTTCGAGCAGTTGGTCACCACGACCGGCAAGCCGTAGGTATCCATCCAGGCGCGGGCGAGGTGATCGCTCGAGGCCTTGCTGGCGCTATACGGGGAGTGCGGGTCGTAAGGGGTCGACTCGTTGAAAGCCGGATCTGTCGGGCCGAGGGAGCCGAAGACTTCGTCGGTCGAGACGTGCAGGAAGCGGAACTTGTCCTTCGCTGCGCCTTCCAGGGAACGCCAGTGGCCCAGGGCGGCCTGCAGGAGCTGGAACGTGCCGGTGACGTTGGTGGCGATGAACTCGCCCGGGCCGTCGATGGAACGATCGACGTGGGACTCGGCGGCCAGGTGCATGACCGCTTCGGGCTTGGCGGCCGCGAACGTCCGGCGCATGGCCTCGGCGTCGCAGATATCGGCCTGGACGAAGGCGAAGCCCGGCTTGCCCTGAAGGTCGGCGAGCGAGGAAAGGTTGCCCGCGTAGGTGAGCTTATCGACGACCGTGACGGCGTGTCCGCCCGCGACGAGAAGGCGGGTCAGATTCGACCCGATGAAGCCCGCGCCGCCGGTGACCAAAATACGCATAAGCAGTGCGGGATAATTTCGGGCAATACGGGGTTTGAAGCCAGAAAAAAGGCGGCGCACTAGTCAGTGGGCCGGTTGGCAAGCTGACACGTTGACAAGGAATTCACCCCCTGAAGAGGAGAAGGCCAGTTGGCCGGAGGGCCGGAGGGAGGTGGCGCGGCTCAGCGATACCAACAGGCGGGCAACGGGTAATCCGGCAGGCCCGGGACGTTGGCACGATCCAACGGATGAGGCAGGCTTGCGACCGGGGTACGCTCGCGGGCGCGATCCTTGCGGAGCAACGTCATCTCCAAGACGGGCGGCACGAGCAGGTCGCCATGGCCGTGGGCGGGGAGGCAGTTGTTGGGATGCAGATGCACGACGTCGAAATCGGCGAGCAGATGGTCGGCCAGGCGCGAGACGATGCTCATCGCCCCCGGGCGCCACACTTCATGGAGCCCGTGCAGCTCGACGACGATGAATCGGAAACGTCGGAGCGTTGCGGGCGAGGCCGCCAGGAGCACGGCGTATTCCGCGCCTTCGATGTCCATCTGCAGGGCGAGATCACCTGCGGGAGCCAGCCGGCCGACCCAGGCGTCGAGGGTCATGTCGACCTCGTTGTCACGCGGGCCGAGGTTCTTCTTCTCGAACCGGAAGAACGGCGAGGACAGCGGCGGCCCGTCGACCGAATGGTCCGCCAGGAAGCACGTGATGCCCCGGGCGGCGAAGTCCGCCTCGAAGTCGGCCGTCTCCGCGACGCCCGGGGAGAACAGCGCGGCCAGCCCGGACATGTCGTCGGGAATGAGATATCCTCCGTCGCCGTCGCCGCCGCAGCGGCGCAAGGGATGCTCGGTGGCGAGCGGGCGTAGCCGGCGCATCAGCGTCCGGACGGCCTCGTCGCTCGTCCGGCCCATCGACAGGCTTTCCTGCAGCAGGCTGTTGAAGCGGACGTTCGGGTACATGACGGCGGCGAGACGGACCGCTCAGGACTTCTTCTGGCCTAGTTTCCGGAGCACCGGATCGCGCGCGAGCGGGAGATCGACCGGCGCTCCGCCGGCCTGAGCGGACTGATAGAGCGCGAGGATCAATTCGACCGCCTTACGGCCCTCGGCGCCGTCGACGGCGGGCTTCCTGCCGGCGCGGATCGCGGCGACGGCTTCTTCGAGGTTAGCCCGATGCCAGGCATGGCCGATGGCCTTGGGGTCGTTGGCGCCCGCACCACCGCCTTCGGTCGCCGGAGCGAGCATGGCGGCGTCCGCGGGCAGAGGCTTTTCGAATTCGAAAGCCGTCAGCTTGTCGTCGCGCAGGACGGCGGCGCCCGTCGTTCCATGGATGCGGATCTCGGCCGGGAAACCGGTCGCGGACCAGCAGGCGGTCGAGCTGGCGAGCGTGGCGCGGCAGCCGTTGGCGAATTCGATCCAGCCCGTCGCGATGTCCTCGACCTCGATGCCGGCGTGGGCGACGAGACCCGCGGTGGCCGAGACCTTCTTGGGCGCCCCGAGGAACCAAAGGAGCAAATCGACCGTATGGATGCCTTGGTTCATGACCGCGCCGCCGCCGTCGAGGGCGAACGTGCCGCGCCAGGCGGCGGAATCGTAATAGGCCTGGGTGCGCCACCAGGGGATGAGCGCGCCGGCCATGGTCAGGCTTCCGAAGCGACCGGCGTCGAGGGCGGCCTTGAGCGCGACCGCGCCGGCGCCGAAACGTCGGGGCAGGATGCCGGCGACCGTCACGCCCGCCTTCTCGCAGGCGGCGGTGAGTTCGTCGCAGCGGGCGAGGGTGACCTCGAGCGGCTTCTCGACGACGACGTGCTTGCCGGCCTTGGCGCAGGCGAGGGCCGGAGCGAGGTGGTCGCCGCTCGGCGTGCAGAGGCAGACGGTGTCGACAGCCGGATCGGCGAGCAGCGCTTCAGGCGTCTCGGCGAAGGTGATGCCGTGCTTGACCGCGAACTCGCGTCCCTTGGCAGGCGAGCGATTATACGCCGCGACGAGCTTCACGCCGGCGATCTCAGCGAGCGCCTTCGCATGGAACTCGGCGATCATGCCGGTTCCCCAGATGCCGAATCCAAGAGGCCGTTGGGACATGGCGTGAGTTAGGGGATAAGGGGGCGGAGGGGCAAGATGAGTCGGTCAGGGAATAGCGGACGCTAGCTGGCCGGTTGACATGTTGACACGTTGACAGGGAAGGCATTCGGGGGGCGCACCTCAGTCCTGAATGGCTTAAAGTCACCAGAAGAGTTTTCGTGAATACTAGGCAACCACGCAGATGCTGGACGGATGGAACCACCGCCATCCGAGCCCCGAAATAACGCGCCATTTACGTTCCGCGATCTGATGGTCTGGAAGCAGTCCCGTAGCTTGGCCTCGGACATTTATAGATTGGCAAGCAGGCCTGGGCTCCGCGGCCACCATGCGTTCTGCGATCAACTTGGCAGAGCGGCTTTGTCCGTGCCTTCGAATATCGCCGAAGGAGACGAGAGGGGCACGAATAAAGAGGCCCTCCGCTTTCTATTCATCGCCAGGGGCTCGCTCAGCGAACTAGAGACGCAGCTATGGGTCGGCCATGACCTCGGCTGGATCGAGCCGGAAGAATATCGCAGGCTCTCCGAAAAGATGGGGGCGGTGGCCCGCTTGCTGGGCGGGCTTATCCGCATGCGACAACATCGACTGAAGGCATCCGGCTCCTAGCCCCGAGGTCTCCGCACTTGGATTCCTTGTCAACGTGTCAACCTGTCAACAGGCCAGCCCTGCCCGCCGCCTCCCTTGTCAACACGTCAACTTGCCAACCGATCAACGGATCAACTACTCCCTCTCCTTCCCGCGGAACTCCTCCGCCTGCGGCGCGCCTTTCTCGCGCTCCGCTCCGCTGCGCGCCAGCACCTTGAAGAAGGTCAGGACGACGATCTTCATGTCCAGCCAGAAGGACCGGTGGTCGACATACCAGACGTCGAGGGCGAATTTCTCGTCCCAGCCGATGGAGATGCGGCCGTTGACCTGGGCCCAGCCGGTGACGCCGGGCTTCACTTCCATGCGGCGCGCCTGGAAGGCGTCGTAGCGCGCCACGTAGCGCATGAGCAGCGGACGCGGCCCGACGACGCTCATGTCTCCGATGAGCACGTTCCACATTTCCGGAAACTCGTCGAGGGAAGTGGCGCGGAGGAAACGGCCGAAGCAGGTCAGGCGCTCTTCGTCGGGCAGGAGCTCGCCGTCGGGACCGCGCGCGTCGGTCATGGTGCGGAACTTGACCATGCGGAACGGTCGGGCGCGCAGGCCGGGGCGCTCCTGGATGAACAGGACCGGCGAACCCAGCTTCAGCCGCACGAGGATCGCCACGAGGAGCAGCAGCGGCGCGAAGCCGATGAGCCAGCACGCCGAGAAGACGATGTCGAACGTCCGCTTGAGCATCAGCGGGCCCCGGCGGCAGGCAGGTCGATCAGCTGGACGGTGGCTTCCTGCGGGAAGGCGCCGCCGGTGAAGGTGATCTCATACTCGAGTCCCGTGGCCCATGCCGGCACGATGGCGGGCACGACCGTCTGTCGGGACTGGCAGACCTGCGTGACTTCGGAGCGGGCGTCGGGACCGAGGAAGCGCAGGGTCACGACCTGCTGCGCGTCGGCGACCGGCAGGTCATCGATCCAATCCCACAGCTGCAGGCGGACGAGCTGTCCGCCCTTGAGCGCGACCGGCGCGACGACCGGGCCGACCTTGCCCGCCGGCGCGATCAGACGCAGGCCGGAGGAAAGCCGGTCCTGTCGGTTGAAGGAAGCGGGGGCGACTTCGACGGCGGTCTCGGTCGCCGCGAAATCGTGGCGATGCGCGACCGGCGCGGACTCGGCCTGCTGGGCGACGCGGTAGGCGAGCCAGCCCTTCGGCTGATCGGTCGCGGCCCAGCCGGCCAAGGCGGCGTCGTCGCCTTCGACCAGGAAGCGCTCGGACCACTGCGCGCGAGGATTCTCGCCCGGGAAGGCGCTCCACCTCACCGGCTGGCCATATGCGCCCCAGCGACGGTTGAAGGCGGATTCCTTCGCGAGGTAGCCCGCTTCGGCCTTCGTCAGGCGGCGCAGCGCCGTGATGCGGGCTTCGGCGGAAGGGATGACGCGGCGAGCCTGCGCGAGCTCACGGTAGCCGAGGTAGAGTTCCCACGCTTCGGCGAACTGGCCGAGACGCCAGGCCTGGCGACGCTGCGCGGCGGCGTCCTTCGTCGGCAGGCTCAGGCGCTGCTGGGCGGCGGAGAGGTGATGGCCGATGGCGGCGATCTCCGGTGCGGAGAGCACGAGCGCCCCGCGCTGGTCGTGGAAGTGACGGAGGAACTGGTCCTTGCCGCCGGCGACGGCGTCGCGGCGCCAGGCGGACTCGATCTGCGCGTAGGCGGCGATCATCTCGTCGGCGGCCGGACCGTAGGCGCGGTCGAACCACGTGCGGCGGAGCGTCTCGGTGTTCGCCATGCGGTTCTCGAGCAGCTTGGCCGCGACCCAGAGCTTAGGCGCGTCGAAGGCCCAGACCGGATAGGCTTCGGCATACCAGCCGCGCGCGCCGGCGCTGTAGGTCGCGTGGATGGATTGGATCAGCGTGCCGAGGTTGACGCGCGGCGAAGCGACTTCGGCGCCGTAGAGGTAATCGTAGACGCCGAAACGGCGGACGCCGGATTTGGCCCAGGCGGCGAGGTTGGCGCGATCCTGGGCGGCGAAGGCGGGGTCGGCGTAAGCGGTGCGGTCGGCGCAGACCCAGGGGAAGATCGCCGGGCGGAGCTTGATCGTGGGAGCCCGCGTCGTCTGGAGATAAGCCAGCGCGCCGATGGCGTGACGCTCGCCCTTGAGGTCGCCGTCCGGAGCCCAGGCGGAGTCGGCGACGGCGTTGTAGAAGCCGAAGACGTAATCCGTACGGACCGGGCGTTCGCGATACCAGCCTTCGGACTCGGCGGAGTCGTCGAACTTCAGGGTGTCATTGACGCCGAAGGGGACGGAGAAGGCGTCGGGGTTCTGCTGGAAGAACGTGCGGGCGTACTTGGCGCCGATTTCCGGGGCGCGCGGATTGTTGAGGTGGGGATTCGGGTCGAGCGAGTCGCCCTTGGGCTCGACGGACTTACCGCCGACCATCGGGAAGAGCATCGGCTCCTGCTTCCACAGCTTCTGGTCGAAGATCTTGTATAGTCCGTGGGAGAAGGCCGGGGCGCGGCCGAAGCCGACGGAGCAGGCCCAGTCTTCCGAGAGTTCGTTGAGCCCGCTCAGCTGGCGCCAGCGGAAGTCAGGGCGGTATTCGTCCGGACCGGGGAAGCCGAGCTGGTAGCGCGGCTGCCAGTCGGCGCCGAGTTCGCCGGGGAAGGCGAAGAAGACGCCGAGATGCTGTTCGCAGAAGCGGCCCACGGCGATGCGCGTGGCGGCCGGATTACTGCCGATGAGGAAGACGGAACGGCCGACGACCGCGCGACGGGCGGAGTCGCCTTCTTCGGCCGGGGGCTTGACGCCGGCGGAGCGGGCGGCCGCGGTGCGGCCGACGTAGATCGCCAACGCCGGGCTGCGCACGCCCTTGGCTTCATAACGGGTCTCGGGACGCACGCCGGTGACGCGCTCGCACCAATCAGCCAAGGTGCGGGCGGCGTGGAGCTCATCGACCTCCGGTTCGGCCGGGAGGACGATCGGCGCCCAGACGCCGGCGTCGAACAGGCCGCCCGCGCGCGCGGCGACGGAGATGAGCAAGAGGCAGACGAGGGCCAGGATGCGGGGCATGGCTGGAGTTAGGGGACAAGTGGGCAAGGGGGCAAGATGAGTTGACCCGTTGACCGGTTGGCCGGTTGGCCAGAACGAGACACAACTAGCTGGCCAGCTGGCAAGTGGACACGTTGACAAGGGATCCAAGGTAGGGTCGGCACTGCGTGCCGACCTAGGCGCATCGTAACCGTTCGCCGAATGGTGGCCGGAAATGAAAGCTGCGCTCTATGTCGTGACGCGGTCCCGACCCTACCCATGACAGGTGTTGGCGGTTAGCGGTGAGCGGTTGGGAACGCATTAAGGCAGCTAGGGCGGCACGGGGTGCCGACCCTAACCGATGCCTCCCTTGTCAACTGGCCCGCTTGTCAACGTGTCAACCGGTCAACTATTTGCGTCTCATTCTGGCCAACCGATCAACTGATCAACCGATCAACTACTTGGCCATCAGCGCCTCCAGCAATTCCGGCCTCCACTCCTTCGCCTTGGGATCCCAGACGCCGAAGCCGGACTGGTATTCCCAATAGGCCCAGGTGAAGCCGGCTTCTTCGGCGGCTTGGCGCACGAAGCGGGTCCAGCGGACTCGTGCCGGATAATTGGGATTGGTGCCGGAGGCTCCGAACTCGCCGAGGAAGATCGGGCGGCCTTCGGCCTTGGCCCATTCACGGGCGGTGGCGAAGTCCTTGCGCACGGCGGCCTGCGCGGGCTCGGTGCCGTCCCAGGTGTCTCCGTCCTTCCACTCCTTGGAGCCTTTCACCCACGAGGCGTTCTTATGGGTGAAGTGGAACGGAGAGTAATAATGGATGTGGGCGATGATGTGGCGGTCGTCTTTGGGCAGCTGCAGCTCCTTGAGCTTCGCGATCTGGTTGAATTGGGCGCTGCCGACGTGGACCGCGCGATCCGGGTGCAGGGGACGGATCTCCGCGAGGGCGACGCGCAGGTTGGCGTTCCACTCGGCAGCGGTGTGCGCGCCATGCGGCTCGTTGCTGAGTTCGAATTGGAGGGCGTCGGGGAAGCCGGCGTAACGGGCCGCGAGCTGCTTCCAGAGGGCGGCGAAGCGCGGGCGCTGGGCGACCGGGTCGCGGTCGAGTTCTTCGTAGTGATGGATGTTGAGCACGACCTGGAGGTCGGCCTTGAGCGCGGCCCGGACGAGTCCTTCGACCTTGTCGGCGAAAGCCGGTTCGATCGCATACGGGGCTTCCTTCGCCGCGTAGTCGGCCCAGCGGACCGGGATGCGCACGGAAGAAAACCCGGCGGCCTTGATGCGGGGGAAGTCCTCCTCGGAGATCGCCCTGCCCCAGGATGCGCCCCTCGGAGCCTCAAGCGAGTTACCCATGTTCAGGCCGCGGCCGAGACGCTTCTGCTGCTCGAAGACATCGGCGGCGGGCAGCGCTGCCACGCAGAGGAAGAGGAGGATGAGGGAGCGGAGCATGCTTATTGATTAAGGGACACGTGGGCACGTGGGCAAGGGGACAGCGTCGACGAGAGGCAGACGCACTGGTTGACCCGTTGAACGGTTGGCCAGTTGGCCAGAACAAGGCACAACTAGTTGATTGGTTGACCGGTTGACACGTTGACAAGCGGGCCAGTTGACAAGGGAGGCATCGGTTAGGGTCGGCACCCCATGCCGCCCTAGCTGCCTTGATGCGTTCCCAACCGCCAAACGCTAACCGCTAATACCCGTCACGGGTAGGGTCGGGACCGCGTCACGACATAGCCGCCTTGAGGTGCGCCCAACCGCTTTCCTCCGACCCCCACCACCTGACATAGGCACAAAAAAGCCGCGCATCGGCGCGGCTTCAGGTCACTTTCTGTCTCATAACGGCTCAACCGTTCAAGGGATCAGCTATTCGGAGGATAGAGCTGCTTCACCAATGAACGGGCGACAGCCGTAGCGTCGAATTGGGTGCGGGCGAGTTCGGCCGCGCGCGCGCCCATTTCGGCGAGCTGGGCGTCGGAAGCATTGAGCACGGCTCGGAGGGCTTCCGATGGGTCGGCGACATGTTTGATGACGAAGCCCGTTTGCGGAACTTCAACGACTTCGCGAACATTGCCTGCAGCGGCAGAGAGGACGATTGGCAGGCCGGCGGCAGCGGCCTCGATGGCCGAGAGCGGATTAGGGTCGAGGCGAGTGTTGAGCACGAACGCATCGGCGGCCCATAGCACCCGGCGCACTTCCTCGGGAGGCAGCTGACCGAGAACCCGGATCGCTCCGCCTGATCCAGCCGCCAAAGCCTCTAGCTGGGCACGCAACTCCCCTTCGCCGGCGAAGAGCAGCTTAGCGCCACGGCGTTCGGCGGCAGGAAGTCCCAGGAAAGCATTCGCCAGCTCGAGCACTCCCTTGCGGGCGGTTAGGGCAGAAACTTGGACGAGCACCCTGCCCTCGCCCTCCAGCCCTAAATAGAGACGAGCTTCCTGCCGTGACGCCGCCGAGGGACGAGCGAAAAACTTGGCGTCGATGGCATTGGGCAGCGTGACCACCTGGCGCGGGCTGCCCGCTTGAGCCACGGCCCACTCCGCGCTCTTGGTGTTAGGAACGGCAAAGCCATCGAAGGTGCGGTAGATGCGTCGGCGCAACCAGGCGATCAGTCCAGACTTATGAAGGACCGCGTCGGCATGACCCTCGCTCCAGAAGAAACGGCGCGGAGGAGGAGAATAGATATTTAGGCCAGCAACGAGCATCGTCGGCGTATTCCAAGATCCGGCCAGGATGAGCGTATCCGGCTTCAGCAGGTTCAGCTCCGCGAGCACGCCTGGATTCAGGTGCGCATGGACGCCTGTCAGAGAGGGATGGAAGCCGCGAAGCACCGTGTGCGCGTGCTTCATCTTCGCCGGCTCATACGGCCAGTGCCGACCCGGCTCCGTCTTGGCGCAATACAGCACATGGAAGCGCTTGCCCGCCCGCGCCGACTCCTCCGCCAAGGCGTCGAAAAACGCCGTGCGGTAAGGAGTCGGGATATTGGTGAGAACGACGAGGCTCATCGCTTAGTATGAACGTCGAAAAACGTTCCGCTTGGTCCACTCGATCATGGAGCCGAACCAGCCTGGCTGGGCGGCACCGGTTTCCAGAAAATCCTTAAACGTGTATTTTCCCGCTCCGATGACCTCGCCCAGTCTGTCGCTCACCGCGTCCGGGTGATGGATATTCTGCCAACGATGGAAATCGGCTTCGGCAATCTGAGCGCCGTTATCAGCGAATTCGGCCAAGCAATCGTTAACCTGTCGTCCTAAAAGCTGATTTGCTGACGTGATACGGCCGACATAGCCGGCAGCGTGGCGATGAAGCCAATCCACACGTAAGGCCGCAGGGGAAATAGCCTCATAAGACCCATCGATGAGTAACGAAGGGATGCCAAGCTTCGCCGCCTCTAACAAGGCGGTACCATGCCCGAATGCCAGGTCGGCCTGTGTATAGAGCTCGGCGTCGAGGCCTTCGGGCTGCACATAACCCAACCATGTCACGGCTAGGCCGACCAGCTGATCCTTAGCCGAGTCCAAGTCAGCGCCGTCGCCGATGACAACGACTTCTTTGATGGGTGAACCCGGTCGGAGCAGCGCACGAGCAAGAGCCACGAAAGGCTCCGTCTTGAAATCGGTGATGCGTCCCACCCAATATGCCTTGCCTGTTCCTGCAAGACGAAGCCTTGGGGTAAGTTCGGGTATGGCGGTGCAAATCGGGACGATCGAAGCCGCTATATCAGGGCCAAAAAGTTCGTCGTTCACTTCATGGCAATGGCGGTCCATGAAAATCACGCCTCCTTGGCGACTGCCCTGGGAAAGGAAACGGCTGATGCGAGCACGATGTCCGGGGAAAAACCACCGCGCGAAAGCCTTCTTGGCAGGCCAGCCACAGGAATTGAGGAGGTAGGCGGGGGGCAGGAATTTGAACGGATCTTGTGGAGCCGTACACCATGCCAATAACCTGCTACTAGTCGAAACTTCGAAGCCCCTGATCACCGCCTTGGCGCCGAGTAGAGACATCAATACGATATCAGCGTCGGGCAAGGCATGTCTGCGCCCGGGTTCATACGATATGAATTCAAAGGGAATACCAGCCGCGTTCCAAGATGTCCGCGTCGCTCCGTTCTCATAATCTACAAGGACCAACGCGTGGCCATGACGCTGGTGCATCCGCGCTATAACGCGTGCGAGTAGGAGGTTAGAGCCTCCGGCGATAAGGCCGGGATTGATGAGGATAACTTTTTTCAATTGGAGAAAAGCTTTCAGCGAATGGCTCGGGACTTCCGAAGCCTGAATTTCATCGGCGCGACGTACTTGATGAATGACCTGCCGACATAAGCCCACGCGGCGAATGCACCAGCGTTCCGAACGAGAGCGTCCGATGCCGCCTTGACCCACGCCGGGAAAGTGACCCCAGGCTGCAGCGTGTGTCCACCGAGAAGCTCGATCGCCCTGACCCCGGCGATCTTGGCGACCTCTTGCTCATATCGGCTTAAGGAGATTTTGCCCGCCTTGAAGGCTACTTCGGCGTCGCGCGCATATTGGGTCGCTGCGAAATGCCGTCCGTAAAATAGAGCTGCCCTTCGATTCAGCACGCTATCAGGGTCAGACTCATCCGTCATCGAACCGAGCGACGCATTGCGACCATGCCAGCGCCAAAAGACCAGTCGGTCGGGAAGATATGCGACAGCCCCACGCAATAAGGCACGGTAGACATAAGGCTGGTCTTCGGAGAGGGCCTCTGCCAACGGCGGGAAATCTCTCGCCAATACTGCCCGATAACATCCACAGGCGCCAAGCACCGGCGCACCTTGCCAGAAATGGATCCCGTCTACATTTCCCGCACCGACAAACTTAGCATAACGTGGTCGGTGCTTCTCAAACATCTCCAGGATGATTTTCCCGGCGTCGTCAATAAGGCTTACCTGCGAAAATACGGCCATAACCTCCGGATCGGAATCGAAAATCTGAACAGCCTTGGATACACGACTGGGAACCGAAATATCATCGCTAGACATAGCGATGAATACGTCGCCCGTCGCAGCATCAATTGCCCGATTCCAATTTGCGACTATGCCCATATTAGGCGCATCAGGCAAAACCTTAGCTCGATAGCCGAGCGGATGAGTCCGGATGATTTCCTGGATTAAGGTCTTGGTCCGGTCGGTTGACCCGTCATCGGCGATAATCACTTCCACGGCTGGATGATCCTGCTCCAGTGCGGAAACCAAGGCTTGGGCAATGAATTGCTCGTGCTGATAACTTAGGAAGATGATCGAGGCCTTAGTCATTGGACTTATCCATGCTTACCTTGTAATACGCCGCTAATGTGGCTACGCCCACGAAAATAAAAAGTGCGTAGCGTGCTACCGTGGTCGCCCCG
This sequence comes from Verrucomicrobiota bacterium, assembly GCA_041180005.1. Taxonomy (GTDB): domain Bacteria; phylum Verrucomicrobiota; class Verrucomicrobiia; order Opitutales; family UBA953; genus UBA953. The sequence goes on from JBEGSF010000001.1 coordinate 407,186, forward strand.
ACGAGAACCAGCCACTGCGCGGCACCTAAGACCATCAGCGCGACTACGGCGGCGACCGCACTGACAGATGAAATAAACCGCCCGGTCTTGCGGTGCATGAACCAAAGCACTAGCGCCCCATATAGGATAGCCTGTAAAAAGTAAGCAATACCGACGGCGGAGAAGCCGAATTGCGGAAGGAGTGCAAGCGCCAGGATCGGAGCCATCACGGCGCAGGAGCCCTCGATGGCGAAAATCTCTTTCGCGGAGGCTTTGGCCATGAGCCAGTACCCGATCGGCCAGCTTACGAGGCGGCATGCGACTCCCCAGATCATCCACGCCTGGACTTCTTCTGCCGGTACGAATTCAGCCGAGTATAAAAGGGTTAGGAGTTGCCGCCCGAAAAGGATTAACCCTGCGAAAAGAGGCAACGCCATCATAATGCCTGCCTGGATCTGTTCGTTCGTAAGCCGTAGGATTTCATCCTCATCACGCGCGGCGGCTACACGCGGGAAGTAATCTACGCCCATCGCCACGAAGATGAAATTCGGGATGCTTCCTGCCGTGGCTAAGGCTGCCTGATAGTAACCGGCATGCTCCACGCCGGAACAAATAACGATCAGGACCCTGGTGGCGTATAAGGAGAGCTGCGTGACGGCGATCATGCCGAGCATCGCAACCCCGAGCCGTAGCAGCTTCCGTGTGCCATCGTCCGACGTCGGGCCGCAGTTTGCCGGCGTACGGCGCATGATGCAGATGACAAGCGAAGGCAGTCCGGCGACGACAACGATCGAGGTTGCCGCACCAATCGCGCCGAAGAACCAAACTAGCGGCGCTGACAGGACGATGCCGATAGCGGCGCTGATGACTTGGACTTTTGCGAGGTCTCCGATCTGCCTTCGGGCCTGCATGACTGCGCTCCAAGCGCCCGCGATTACCAAAAACGGCACCGCTATTCCGGCTATGGCCATAAGATGCAGGTTTTCGGGGCCACCAAACGCCCAATAACATGCCGGGAAAGCCAAGGCCGACGCGCTGATTGCTCCGATTGCTGAGATCTTCCAAGTGAATCTCCTTACCTCACTCTCTCTTTGTAGTCTATGCACTTCGTCCGAATCGGCGATATGCCTGACTACGGTGCTACCTGCTCCCAATCCAAATATCTGACTCACCGCCCCAGCGTACTGGTTTAGGATACCGAAGACTCCAAGGCCTGCGGGACCCAGTAATATCGCGATGAGCTTGTTGCGAATTAATGCTGCTAAAAGCGTAACCGCTGAAGCTCCGCCCATGAGAGCACTGGAGCGGAGGATGCGGGCGAAGGTCATTGACGGAAGGTGTTGACGGTTAGCGGTTGTCGGCTGGGAGCGCCAAACGCAAGAAATGGCAATCAGGCACCAAGGGCGGAACAATAGGCGGCGAAGAACTTGCGGCGGTATTCGGCCCAGGTGTGCTTCTCGGCCTCACGACGCGCGGACTGTCCCATCTGGAAGAGCTCATCCCGGTGCGTGAGCGCCCAGGCGAGCTCCTGCTCGATCAAGGCTGCGCTGCCGGGCGCAATGAGCAGTCCGTTCTGGCGATGCTGGATGAAGTCCGCCCCGCCGGTGCTGGTGGTGCAGAGAACGGGCACGCCGCAGGCCATGGCCTCGAGGATCACTAGCCCGAAACCTTCGGCGATCGAAGGCAGCGCGACCATGTCGCAACGCTTCATATCCTCCGCCAGCTGGACGTCGGAGAGGCCGCCTTTGACCTCGATGTCGACGGACTCGAACCCGCGCAAGAGGTCACGGTCGACGGCGGCACGGGTGTAGAGAATCAGCTTGGCCGAACCCTTAGGTAGAGCAGATAACGCCCTGAGCAGATAACGAGCCCCCTTACGCTGCGACAACGCGCCGACGAATCCGACGGTTAGCGGCTGAGCGGCGGGTGTGGCGGTCCGTGCCGAGAATACTTCCAGATCGACACCGTATCCGACTACGTACGCCGGAGCCTTCGAGCCGGCGGCTGTCAGCGAGTGACGGGTGAAGGAACTGGCGCAGAGCACGGCGTCCGCCTGCGCGAAGGTCTCGTTGTTGTGGGCGAAGAGCGGCGACATCTCCGTCTCCTCCATCAGTGAGGCCTTCGCTTCAGGGACTTTCTCGATTTCCAGCTGAAAGAGGTCCCTCAGGTATTTGCCGTTAGGGTGTACCTGGAACAGCACCCGGGGCAGGCACGATCCTTCCATCATCCCGAAGGCGGCGGAGGCGTAATAGCTATAGGCGATCAGCGGAGCGCCTCGGGCCAAGGCGACTTGGCCTGCCTTTTCGCTCAGCAGACGATCCGCGGCGGCGAAATGCGGCGAGTCCTTGCGGCGGTCGAAGCGGGCCTGCAACGAATGCACGAAGGCGCGGTAGGAACGTACGGCCTTGGTCGCCGGGATCTCCGGGTGGTGACGAACCTTGGCGAAGCGATGGAAGTTCTTGCCGCAGAGTCCGGTCTTGGCCCAGAAATCCGAGAAATACGCCTCGGTGACCAAGGCCTCGAGGGCATGGTTCTCCTGCAGGGCCAAAGCGGACTGATAGCGATCACGAGGACCAGCGAAACAGATGACGGCTTTCCTTGAGCTCACTTCTTTATCCCTAAAATTGCGACATGCGGCGCTGAACGGGCAAGGCTTGGGCCGGAATCGACCGTGTTGAAGTGATGGACGGATCGGCAAGCCTCACGTAGCTGACGATGGTCATTGAAAACCGAGTAGGAATAGAAAAGGCCATCGCCGGCTGAGACGTGGTAGCCCTTCCCGCCTGTTCGCAACCAATCGAAGACTCTCCACAACCCCAAGGCGTTGATGCCTTGCTTCAAGCATCGCGACATCAGTCCGCCTTGTCCAAAATTGTTAGCATCGGAAATGAAGATGGCCTTGCGCGCCACACGCAGCATCTCGGCGACAGCTTGTTTGGGTTTCGGTACGTGGTGAAGAACGGCGAATTCGCAGACCAGGTCGAATTCTCCGTCTGCTGCGTCCAAGGTATTGATATCTCCGTCTTTCAGTTCATCGGGGGAGAGTCCTGCCTGATGCCCGACTTTCCGAAGGGCTTCCACCGGCTCTATGCCCACAAACCGCACGGCGGGATGCCTTGACTTGAGATAGCGCAACGCCCGGCCCGTCCCTGACCCCACATCAAGCACGGACTTGATGCCATGGAATTCGATCATGGCCGATAAGATGGCCAAGGCGAACTGGTGCTCATCTTGTTCTGAAATCTGCATGGCATCATACTTAGCGGCGGTGTCCGCATAGTATTGGCGCTGCAGGTCAACTTCGTCCTGGGAAGACATGTGGTGGTGGGGAGGTTTGATAGACCGCGCTCGGTCTTGAAACAACTAGGTCAGCAAACAGTGCTGACCCTACCTTTTGAATGCGCTCTTCACGCCCGAGATGACGCGGTCGCGCTCCTCAGCAGAAAGGCCGGCGCCGGACGGAAGGCAGAGGCCATGTTCGAACAGCCTTTCACTGACCTTGCCGCCGTGCATTTCGGCGCCAGCGAAGACAGGCTGGAGGTGCATGGGCTTCCACACGGGCCGGGCTTCGATGTTCTCGGCTTCAAGGGCGAGACGGACCTGCTCGCGGGTGACGCCTGCGGCGTGCGGATCGATGGTCAGGCACGTAAGCCAGCGCGTCGACTGACCCCACGGAGCCTCGGGCTGCATGACGATGCCGGGGAGGTCCATGAAGGCTTCGGCATAGGCTTTGAAGTGGCCGCGCCGACGGGAGACTTTGCCGGAGAGACGGGTGAGCTGCCCAAGTCCGATGCTGGCGGCGATATTGCTCAGGCGGTAGTTATAGCCGACGGTGGAATGCTGATAATGCGGAGCGGCGTCACGAGCCTGGGTCGCTAGGAAGCGAGCCTGTTTCGCGAACTCGGCGTCGTCGGTGACGAGCATGCCGCCCCCTCCGGTGGTGATGATCTTGTTGCCGTTGAAGGAATGGATGCCGGCCAGGCCGAACGAACCGGGCGATGATTCCCCGTAAGTCGCGCCCAGGGCTTCGGCGGCGTCTTCGATCAGTTTCACGCCATGCTTGTCACAGCACGCCTTGATGGGGGCGATGTCCGCCGACTGGCCATAGAGGTGCACGAGGACGAGAGCCTTGGGCTTCTTGCCGGCTTTGACCTTTTGTTCGATCACGGCGCAGGCGAGCGCAGGATCCATGTTCCAGCTCTGGTCTTCCGAATCGATGAAGACGGGCTTGGCGCCGAGATAAGTGATGGGCGCGGCTGAAGCGATGAAGGTGAGCGAAGAACAGAGGACTTCGTCGCCCGGCCCGACGCCGGCCAGGCGGAGAGCGAGATGCAGCGCGGCGGTGCCGGACGAGACCGCGACGGCATGTTTCGAACCGACGAGGACCGCGAAATCTTCTTCGAACGCATCGAGATTCGGACCCGCCGGCGCGATCCAATTGGACTGGAAGGCTTCGAGGACAAGTTCGATTTCGGCGGAGCCGATGTCGGGCGGGGAAAGATAAATTCTGTCTTTAATCATAAATGGGTAAAAAGTTCAGGTGACGGGAGGATGCCTGAGAGACATTTCAGGTCACAGGTCTCGGCCACCGGGTCCCAGGTACGGGTTCTTCAGGTTCAGGTACGGGTGCGGGGTACTATCTTAGGCTGAGTGCTAATCCCTGAGTGATGTCCTGCGTGGTAAAGATTCGTGGTAATCGGGTCAATCGACGGATGTCGTCCAACTATGTCCCGCTTAAAGTCTTGGAGTTAGGAAAAGTGCTTTCGGAGAGCATCTATATAGCAACCAATGATCGGCGCTTTCAACGGGAGCTGACGCTTAAAAACCAGCTACGACGAGCGGCTCTATCAGTTCCCAGCAATATAGCCGAAGGTGATGCCCGAGGTTACTCTCAGGAGGGGATACGCTTTTTCAAGATAGCCATAGCTTCAGCTGAAGAAACCAAGGTGCAGCTCGAGCTCGCCGGGAAAATGGGGCTGATCGACATGAAAGCCGCTGAGTCCTTATTCAATGATGCGTCCATCATTTGCCGCATGCTAAACAAACTAATCGCGAGTCGTATCAAGAGGGGCTCCTCACTTGGCTGATACCCGTACCTGCACCCGTACCTGAGCACCCGTACCTGAGACCCGACGGCCGAGACCTGAGACCCGAAAATGCGTCTCTCTTACTTCCACTTCCTATCCGCATATATCCCCAACGGAGCGAGGGCCTGCCACAGTGAAGCATTCGCCCCATCCGCCATCAACTCCTCCACCCTGCTCCCCGAGGATATGCGCACAAACATCTGCTCGTTCTTCTGATTCAATCCGTAAGCCCGGATATCTTTCCAGACGAGCGGGAGTCGTTCCAGGCGGCCGATGAGCCCGTTGCGCCAGCCGGCTTCCTGGTCTTCATATCGATTGGGCTCGCCGTTCACGAGATGCCAGAAGGCGACGTTCTGCTTGCCGCCGTTGGGCACGATATATTGTCCGGATTCGTAAGGAAGGAGTTCGCGGTCCCCGATCCTGCCCGGCACGGAATAAATACGTTCGGTGCGCACGCACCCGTTATTCACCCAGCAGGAATCCGGATTATGCGATCCGGCGTCCACGACCGAGACTTTGCCGGGCTCCCAATAGGCGACGTAGACGAGGATCTGCGTGCCGCCGCGGACATAGAGCACCTGCTTGGCTTGGCTGAAATTCAGGATTCCCTGGGCGCTCGCCATGGCCGCCGAACTTCCGGCGATCGGGATCTCCCGTCGGGTCCAGCCCGGGACTTCCGGCAACGCCTGCCCAAGCTCGCCGGTGAATCCGCGCGGGCGCGGGGGCGTGAATTCGGCGGCCAGCACGAGCGCAAGAAGCGCGACGACCATGACCGTGCCGAAGATGAGCAGGGCTTTGCGCATGTCAGAGGATGCGGGCCGGGATGCCGACGACGGTCACGGCCGCGGGGACGTCGGTGACGACGACCGCGCCTGCGCCGACGACCGCGCGGCTGCCGACGGTCTTGCCAGGAATGATGCTGGCTCGGGATCCGAGGAAGACACGGTCCGCGACCCGGACTTGTCCGGTGATATCACATTGCGCGCTCAGCGAGGTCCACGGTCCGAGTCGGGCGTCATGGCCGATGGTGCAATTGAGATTCACCATGGCGAACTCACCCACGTCGATGTCGACGGAGAGGATCGCCCCGGGACAGACGACCACGCCCCGACCGAGCGTGACCCGCGCGCCGATGATGGCCGAGGGATGGACGAAGGTGAGGAACTCCGCCCCGGCGGAAACCAGAGGGGCGACGAGCTTCTCCTTGAGAGCCGGCATGCCGAGGCCGACGACGAAAAGCTGGTCAGCCGAGGGTCGGTGTCCGGCCAAGGGAGCGACGGGAGCGAAAGATCCGAAAGGCTTCAGGGCGTCGGGATTGTCGTCCAGGAATCCGGCGAGCTGCCACTGGCGGCCACAATCGGGATGCTGGCTCGCCCAGGCATGGAGTTCCCGGCCGAAGCCGCCGGCGCCGATGATGATGAGCTTCTTCATGAGAGGGATTGGATAAGGTCGAGGAGATCGCCGACGGTCCGGCAGGCGCGGACCTGCGGGCCGCGGACCTCGAGATCGTGCACGTGTTCGCAATGGGACACGACGAGCAGGATGGCCAACGAGTCCCAGCCGGGCAAGGCGCCGAGGACGGTCGCTTCGTCCGCCTTGGCGAGGACGTCGACATCCGCCTTCAAGGCGTTGAGCATTTCAAGACGGTTCATCGCGGAAACGGGAGGATGGGAGCGACGGAGACAGAGCTGAGCTCGCCGGCGAAAGCGCCCCAGGAAAGGCCGACGCCATAGCCGCAACCGGCGACCTTGAGCGGGCCTGCGCCGAGGCGCTCGCCCAGCCCATCGATCAGGGCGCAGGGAATCGAGGCCGAGCTCTGATTGCCATATTTCTCGACGACCCCCATCGGCGTGCGGGCCTCGGCGACGCCGATCTTCTTGGCGAGCGTGGAGAGGATGAAGCGATTGGCCTGATGCAGGACGAGGGCATCCAGGGACTCGGGCGCAAGGCCGGCGTGGCGGAGAACGGACTGTACGGCGGCGGGGACTTCCCGAAGCGTGAAGCTGAAGACGTCGGGTCCGTTCATCGCGAGATTGGCGTCGTGGCGGCGATTGCCTTCTTCGTCCGCCTTTTCGTTCAACGGGCCACCGGGCTGACGCGCCCCACCCTGCCTGACGATGATGGCCTGGGCGCCGGAGCCATCCGCTCCGAGCACGAAATGCCAAGGGGCGGAGCGACCGGTCTTCTCGATGAGCGTCGCCGAACCGGCATCGCCGAAAAGCGGGTCGGCTGAACGGTCGGCTGGATTCGTGAGTCGGCTGAGAGTGTCACCGGCGCACAACAGCACCCGGGCGGCGCCACCATGCGCGCAAAGCAAAGAGGCCTGGTGCAGGCCATAGACCCAACCCGAGCAACCCAGCGAAAGATCGTAGGCCAGCGCGGATTTGCTCAGGCCAAGTCGTCCATGCAGCAGCGAGGCGTTGTTCGGCTGGGAATGGTCAGGGGTCTGCGTGACGAAGATGACGGCGTCGATCGAGGTGGCGTCCAGGCCCATCTCGGCAAGCAAGCGCTCGGCGGCGTCGGCGCACAGATCCAATGCGGTCACTCCCGGAGCGGCGACGCGGCGTTCGCGCAACCCGATCGTCTGGGCGGTGCGCTCCAGCGCCCCGCGTTCGATGCCCGCGGCGAGTCCGTCCGTGATGAAATCACGCACGACCGAACCCGTGGTCACGGCCAGGCCGGCGAGACGGATGTTGGAGAGGGAGGAATGCATTTTTGTTAAGGGGACAAGCGGGCACGTGGGCACGTGGGCATGGGGAGAATGGGTTGATCAGTTGAACGGTTGGCCGGTTGGCCAGAAAAAGGCACCGTTAGTTGACACGTTGACAAGTGGGCATGGGGACAAGGGGCATAACACGATGCAGTCGCGGGAGCCTGGAGCCGGCTGCCGAAGGCTGGTAGGGCTGACCGCCTCGGTCAGCCGCGGTTGAGCGAGGCGCTCAACCCTACCCGATGCAGGTGTTCGCAAGGCAGATGCATCTATGTCGTGACGCGGTCCCGACCCTACCCATGACAGGTGGTGGCGGTTAGCGGTAAGCGGTTGGGAACGCATTAAGGCAGCTAGGGCAGCACGCGGTGCTGCCTCTACCTCGATGCCTCCGTTGTCAACGTGTCAACCGGTCAACCAATCAACTAGTCGCGTCTCATTCTGGCCAACCGGCCAACCGATCAACGGGTCAACTATCTACCGGCAAACTGCCTCACCCATGATTCCAGGCACAGGATCGCAAGGAGCGGATAAGCCGCATCGACCTCGCCTCGCTTATCGGCTTCGAGCAAACCGACCGCGCCGTCGCCGGAGAAGAGTCCGGTGGCGTCGAGTCGGCCGGAACGCGCGAGCTCCCGGAGGCGTTCGCCATACACGCCATGGAGGAGCTGACGAAGCGGGAGCCCGAAGCCGGCCTTGGGTCGCGTGAGGATCTCGTCCGGGAGGACGCCTTGCAGCGAGCGGCGCAGGACATGCTTGCCCGCCGGTCCGCTGATCTTACGCCCATCTTCGAGGCGTTCGGAGAAGGCGACGAGATCCGGATCGAGGAACGGCAGGCGGACTTCGACGCCGCACGCCATGGCCATCTTGTCGGTGTAATTGAGGTTATGGTCCGCCAAGAAATGCGAACGGTCGAGATGCAGCATCTGGTTGAGCCGGCTGACGCCCTCGGGGAGTCCTTCGAGCGAAAGGAGGAGCTGGTCGACGGGGCGATGCGCTCCCAGGCTTTCGCGCAAGGCCGGACTCAACGCCGGAGCCAAGGTGTCTTGGCTGATCCAGAGGAAGTAGCTCGCGAGACGTTCCGCGGGTTCCGCGTCGGCGTAGCGGAAAAGTTTCCCCAGGCGACGACCGAGTGGCGAACGCGCGGAGAGCCCTTGGGTCGAGCGACGCATGAGCGCCCGCAGGGGACGCGGGGCCCAGGCCCAGTAACGTTCGGCCTGCAAGGCGGCATGACGACGATAACCGGTGAAGAGGTCGTCGCCGCCGGAACCGGAGAGCAGGACTTTGACTCCGTGCTCGCGGGCCTCACGGCAAACGGCGTGGGCGGTGAAGGCGGCGACGTCCGCGGTCGGCTCATCGAGCGTCCAGACCATGGCGTCCAGGTCGGCGAGGGCGGCGCCGCGCAGGACGGCATCGTGCAGAGGCGCGCCGAGACGCCGGGCCATGAGCTCGGCGTAAGGATGGTCTTCGGCGAAACCTTCGCTCTCCAGGCCGGCCAGGTCAGCGGACCCGACGGTGAAGCACGGGTATCGCTTGGCGTCGCCCAGCTCGGCGCAGGCGAAGTGCGCGATGGCGGAAGAATCGACGCCTCCGGAGAGAAAGCCGCCTAGCGGGACGTCGGAGACCAGCTGTCGACGCACGGCCTGGCTGAGATAGTGACGGCAGGCTTCCGCGGCCTGTCGATCGGTGAAGGGCTGGACCTCGGCCGAGTAATGCGGGCCGACGAACGAGCCGCCCTGCGTCTTCCCCTCGGCGGTCCATTCCAGATATGAGCCCGGCGTCAGCTTGCGCACGCCTTTCGCCGGCGTGAGTTCGCCCGGAGCGTAGAGCAAGGAGAGGTAGGCCGCGACGGCGGCGGAATCGAGAGACCAGTCGACGCCGGCGATGCCGCGGAAGGCTTTCAACTCGGAGGCGAAGAGCCGTCCTTCGGGCGTCGTGGTCCAATACAGCGGCTTCACGCCGGCGGCATCACGCGCGAGCAGAAGCTTGCGCTCGACCGGGAACCAAGCCGCGAAAGCGAAGATGCCGTTCAGCCGAGGGAGACAGGCTCGGCCCTCGCGCGCAAGGAGGTTGGCGAGGACTTCGGTGTCGCTCTCGCCGCGGAAGACGACGCCATCACGCTCGAGTCCGGCGCGGAGCTCCCGATAGTTATAGATCTCGCCGTTGAAGCTGACGATGACCTTGCCGGCCGCATCGGCCATCGGCTGGGCTCCGTTGGGCGAAAGGTCGAGGATGGCGAGGCGCACGTGCGCCAGGCCGGCACCGGCATCATGCCACTGTCCGCTGCCGTCCGGGCCACGATGGCCTTGGGCGCGGTTCATCCGTCCGAGCAAGTCCGGCCGGAAGCGACCGACATATCCTGCGATCCCGCACATGGTCAGGCCTGGCCTCCCTTGCCGGCGTAGATCTGCAGCGAGCGACGCGCGAGGTTCGACCAGTCGTGCTCGGCGGCGACATGCGCCTGCCCTCTCCTGCCCTGTTTCTGGGCGAGCTCCAAGTCCATGAGCAACGGCCGCAGCGCCTCGGTCAGGGCAGCCGATCCGGCCGCACATTCGACGAGCGCACCCGCACGCGCGGCTTCGGCCATGTAGCAGCCTTGGGTGGCGACCACCGGCAAGCCGGCCGACATGGCCTCGAGGATCGCGAGCGCCATGCCTTCGGATTCGGAGGCGTGGACGAAGCAATCGGCGGCGGCGTAAGCGGCGGCCTTCGCTTCCTCATCCATGAACCCCAGCCAATGCACCCGCTGGGCGCAGCCGGCGCCGGCAGCCACGGCGCGGAGCTTCGCCGCGTAGCCATGCTCGGCATCGGGATTTCCCGCGATGAACAGGTGGGCGCCGAGGCCGGCGATGGCCCGGATGATGTCTTCGATGCGCTTCTTGGCCGTGATGCGGCCGATGAAGAGCGCAACCCGGTCGGTCGGGCCGAGGCCATGACGCGCCCGCAGCGCTAGACCCGCCTCGCGCGAAGCGACGGCCACCGGACGGATTCCGTTCGGAAGGACGTGGATCGGCGAGATGACGCCCAACGACTTGAGTTGGGCTTGCTCGAGCGAAGTGAGGGCGAAGACGCCGGTGGCACGGTTCAGGTTCGGGCGACTGAAAAAGCGGATATAGAGGCGTTTCTTGACTGATTTGAAATCCCAGCCCGAGAACAGAGCAGGATCGAGGGCGCCATGAGGATTGAAGAAGACCTTCAGACCCGTCGACGCAGCCGTGTCGCCGACCTGAAGGTTTAGCGGATTGAAAGTGCTGTGCCCGTGCAGAATGGCGGCCTTGGGCAAAGTCATGAGCGCCTCCTTGAGCCGGAAAGAACGCGCCAGACCGAGCAGAGGGTCCGGATAGAAATAGCGGACCGGCAGGCCATCATGCATTTCCGTCGAGCCCGCCCGGATCGCATCCGGCGTCCAGATCTCGACGTCCGCGCCCAACCGACGCTGCGCGCTCGCCAGCTCGAACACCATCTTCTGCACACCTCCGGCATAAGCACCGGGAAGGCATTCGTAGACGATGTGACGGATGAGGGACACGAGCTAAAGCGAGGACTGAATGGAGGACTGGACTAGTTGCAGTGCAAAGGTGCAAATCGGAGCGAAGCTCCAGTGCAAAAGTGCAAAGGTGTTTTTGAGGGCTAGGGCCAGGGCTGGGGCTAGAGCCAGAAGACGTTGGGGCAAGTTGATCTGGCTTACAGGGCCCAAACTTGCGGCCACCGTTCGGCGACCTGGCCCAAGCCCTAGCTCTAGCCCTGATATGTCTTCACATTTGCACCTTTGCACAGGCCGTAGGCCGGCTTGCACTTTTGCACAGACGCCTTGCTCAGGCGTCTGCTTCTTCCTCCAACGCCATCGGATCCGCGGGCGGGCGATCCATGGATTTGAGCGCGAAGCCGGGAATAGAGTGCAGGATCCAGGTGAACAACATCGGCATGTTATGCACGACGGTGAAGACGAAGATGGAGAGCAGGCCGTCGCGGAACGTCTGCACCAACGCCATGAAGAAAACGAGGTAGATGTAACGGCCGATCCGCAGCATCGGGCCGGTCGTCGCACGCAGGCAGGCCACGGTCAGGAGATAGCCCAGCAGGATCGGGATCAGGATGAGGCCCGCATAACCGAAATTGGCATAAGACTCACCGAGATAGGTCAGGATACGGCCCTCCACATCGTAGCGGCGTCCAGAAGTCGAAATCTCCTGCAGGTGATCCGCCAAGCCGGGCTTGTCCGGCCACCAGGCACGAGGGATCGGCAAAGTGACGATGGCCATGTAAGTCGACCCCCAGAACTTGCGGTCATTGCCGTCAACGAGCGAGAGTCCGCCCGCGAACTGATCGAGGAAATCCTCCGTGGCGGCGGTATCCCCGTAGCCCTTCTGCTCCTTAACGAAGACCTGGGTGAGTTGCGCGATCGCTTCCTGGGTATCGCCGTATTGCAGGGCCTGACCTATGTATTTCAGGCGAGGGAAGACAAGAGCGACGAGGGCGGCGGCGATGAGGATCGGGATCGTGGGCCAACGGCGGCGGCGGGTCTGCAGATAGAACGCGGCTAAATAGAGCAGCGGCAGGATGAGCATGAACCGGTGGTAACCCTGCAAGGCGACCACCCCGAGGAAGAAGGCCGTCAGCGCAAGCAGGTGCCAGCGGAAGCCAAAGGCGAAGATCAGCAGGCCGAGCACCCCGATCGGCCACATGGAGATCACCTGCACGTAGCCGGCGGCGGCGGAATCGGCGGTGAGGACGACCCCCGTCGTCTTGACGAGGTAGAAAAAGTAAGCTCCGACCGGCAGGCAAAGCAGACCGATGGCCTTGGCGATGTTCAGGTTGAGGACCTTGCGCTCGACCGGGCGGTCGGCCTTGGCCTCGAAGAGCAGGTGCGCCCACCATGAGCCGGCGACGAAGAGGATGAGCGCGGCATCAGCCCAGAGCATCGCGCGGCTGATTTCCTCCGGCGTGATCGGCTCGGCGTTCGCCTGGCCGGTATACATCAGCGGAGCGCCGCCGAGGACCTGGAAGAGCCGGAACGTGAAGCTATACAGGTGGAACAGCAGATACGGCGTCAGCGGGTGCCAGAACGCCATGCGACGGAACATCAGGACGATGACCGCGATGACGACCCCGAGATCGAGGAGGAAGTATGGGATGAGGGAATCCACGGAGTAGACTACAGGGTTGATCTGTTGATCGGTTGGCCAGTTGGCCGGAGGGGGCGACAATCACTCAAGGGGAAACCGGAGACCGGATGATTGGCTGGGGCGGCTACTTTCAGGTCTCGGGTCTCGGCCGCCGGGAGCCAGGTTCAGGTCTTCAGGTTCGGGTACAGGTTCAGGACCTGAATTTCCCCGCACCCGCACCTGTACCAGATAACCCGCACCTGAGACCTGAGCGCCGGGACCTGTGACCCGAAAGTGTCTCTCTTCTTGTCAACCTGCCAACTGGCCAACGTATCAACTAGCGGTGCGTCATCGCACCTTCTTCATCCTCTCTCCGCTCACGGAGGGGACGAAAGTGACGCGGGTCGGGGTTTTGTGGCGGGCGAGGCGTTCGCGGCAGGCGCTCCGGATGGCGGCGCGCAAGGCTTCGTGGTCCGCGACGGACGCGACGACGTCCACGACCACGGTCTGGCCGGTGAGCGCGTTGGGTTCGCCGCGGGCCCGGCAATCCGCCACGCCCGGCACGGAAAGGACGATGGATTCGACTTCGGCGGGCATGAGCTTCTCGCCGCCGACGTTGATCATCTCACCGATGCGCCCCAGGACGCGGAGCGTCCCGTCAGGCCCCTGCTCGACTTTGTCGCCGGTGCGGAACCAGCCGTCTTCCGTGAAACGTTCGTTGCTCGCGTTCAGATAGCCCGCGATCTGCGTGCGGCTCCGCAGCCAGAGCTCGTCGTCGACGACCTTCCATTCGAGCTTCGGGTCCTCGAAGCGGAGATAGGTCGAATCGCTCCCAGGGCTCGAGGTCCGGACGATGCCGGTCTCGCTCGTGCCGAATGTCTGGATCAAACGGGCCTGAGGGAAGGCGGACTTGAGGCGGAGGAGCAGGGTTTCCGGCATGGGCTCCGTCCCGTAGGTGATGACGCGCAGCGAAGTAAGGTCGTGGGAGGCAGGTGCTCCGGAGACGAGGAGCAGGTTCAGGAACGTCGGTGACGACGGGAGAATGGCGACGTGGTGGCGGGAGATGGCTTCGGCAACGACTTCGGGCGCGTTCGAAGCCGGAACGATGATCGGGGCGCCGGAGGCGAGTCCGCCGAACAACGTGTTAAGTCCGCCGATATGATCGAAGCCCAGAAGCGCGATGACCGGAAGCCCGTTAGGCCGACGCTCCTCATAGGTCGCGAGCAAGGCGCTGAAGTCCTGCACCATCGCCTTGGGAGCTCCGCTGGTGCCGCTGGAGAATAAGACCAATCCTGCGGCCTGACGGACGCGCAAAGATTCGAAGAGCGGGTGCGTCGAGGCTTCGTCGATCCGCGGCAGAAGATTCCAGGCGAAGCCATCGGCCGAAACGACCCACTGCGCGTTGACCTGCGCGAGACGCGCCGGGTGTTCGGCAGGATTACCGGCCAGAGGAACGGCGAAGTGTCCGGCGGCTTCGAGCGCGATGAGCCAGGCGGTGGCGGCAGGACCATGCCCGCCGACCACGGCGACCGCCGCCGGCCCGGGCAGGCGCAAACCCGTGAGCGCCCGAGCGGCTTCGTCGACCAATCGCCCGAGCTGCGCATAGGAGCATACTCCCCATGCGCCGACCAAGGCGGGCTTGGCGTCGTAGGCGATGATGCGCAGGTGGAGAGACATTTATCGAGGGCAGGAGAGGCGGGGAAATCGCCGGTGGCGAAGGTAGGGCTGACCGCCTCGGTCAGCCGCGGTTGAGCGAGGCGCTCAACCCTACCCGGTTCAGGCAGACCGGATGAATGGCGGGGTTTTCATTTTCGGGTGGCGGGTGGCAGCCTCAGGTGGCGGGTGGCGGGCTTAAAACTTCCTGCCACCTGAGCCCAGGGGCCGCCACCTGCCACCCGAAGATATCTTCACTTCTGCACCTTACCCGACGGCGCCCAAATACGCCACGCCGCCGGACTGGAGATCGGCATCGCGGATCCGGGAAAGGATGAATTCGACGGCCTGTGCCATGGTCGTTCCTTCAGGGCGTCCGATGGCGGTGTTGATCTTAGACAAGGCCGTCTTCGGTACGCCCTTCGTCAGGGCGGTATCAATCGGGCCGAAACCGACCGCGCTTACGATGACACCTGAGTGAGCCAGCTCCTTCGCGGCGACTTTGGTGAGGGCTTCGACCGCGGCCTTGCTGGCGACGTAGGCGGCTTCGCCCTCGAGAGAGAGCGGAACGGCGACGGTAGTGAGATTGATGATCCGTCCGGCACGCTGACGGACCATGACCTTACCGACGGCCTGCAGGCAATGGAAGGCCCCCAGGTAATTGACGCGCATGAGGCGCTCCGCGGTCTCACCAGGCGTGAGGAGCAAGGCATTCATCGACGCCGTCCCGGCGTTATTGACCAGGAGATCGATCCGGCCGGCCTCAGCGACGACCGCCACGGCGGCACGGACCGCGTTTTCGTCGGTGACATCGACGGCGTGCGCGCGGAAGCGCTCATGCGTGAGCGCCTGCGCTCCGCGGGCGAATCCATGCACGGTCCAGCCGTCGGCGAGCAGGCGCTCGGCCAAAGCTCGGCCAAGACCTTGGGATGTACCGGTGATGAGAGCGGAGGGCATTTAGATTAGGGGGCTAGTTGGCACGGGGGCACGGTGACAAGGGGAGAGGCAGACTAGAGACTGGGTTGACCAGAGGCCCCGTGGACCAGAGCAAGCAAGCGGGGAAACAACAAATCCAAGGGGAAACCGGAGAGCGGGGGATTGGCTAGGGCGGACATTTTCAGGTCTCGGGTCTCGGCCGTCGGGAGCCAGCTCCAGGTCTTCGGGTTCGGGTACAGGTTCAGGATCTGAATTTTCCCGCACCCGCACCTGTACCTGAAAACCCGTACCGGAGACCTGATGGCCGAGACCTGTGACCCGAGCATGTCTTGCTTCTTGCCAACATGCCAACTGGCCAACGGGTCAACTAACGATTGGCTACCTCCACCACATACTCTGCCAACAGATCCACGCGGCGGAACGGCGAGGTGAGTCGGCTCATGGCTTTTTCGTCCGCGAGGGTGACGGTCTTGCCGGTGGCGACGCGGATGTCTTCCTCGAGATCGGCGATGAGGGTGACGAGTCCGATGCTGTCCAACGCGGCGGCTTCGCCGAAAAGACGGGTCTGCCCGTCGGCGTTCTGCAGCGCGGGCTTGCCGAGCTCGCGGCCGAGGGCGGCGAGACGGCGGAGCACGAGGGCGAGGGCTTGGTCGCGGTTAAGCATGATGCTGATGGGCCACGGTTTCGATCGTGTCGACGAAACGGGAGGCGAGGAGCGGGCGGGCGAATTCTTTTTCGCCCAAGGCGCGGGCGGCGGCGCCCATGACCCGGCAGGCGGCCGGGTCGGCGGCCAGGCGCTGGAGCGCGTCGGCGAAGGTGACGGGGTCGCCAGGAGGAACGACGATGCCGCACTCGTGCTCGCGGATGAGTCCGGCGAGCCAGCCGGGGTAATTGTTCACGACCGGAATCCCGGCGGCGAGATAGTCGAAGAACTTGTTCGGCGAGGTGCCGCGGTAGAACGCCGGCACGTCCTTCAGGACCATGAGCCCGCAGTCCAGCGAGGCGGTGATCGCGCCGAGCTCGGCCTTGGGCACCGGCGCGTAGAAGAGGCAGTTCGAGAGCCCGCGCTCCGCGGCGAGGGCGGCGAGGCGTTCCTTCTCCTTGCCATCGCCGATGAAGGCGAGCTTCACGCGGGTGTCGCCGCGGCGCTTCAGTTCCGCGGCCACGTCGAGCAAGGCGTCGAGTCCGTTGGCCACGCCATGGGCTCCGGTGAAACCGGCCACGAAATCCTGCGGGCCGACACCGGGCAAGGCGAGGCGGGCGCGCTTGGCGGGATGGAAGACCTCCACGTCGCAGCCGTTGGGAATCATGGCGACCGGCAGGCGCTCGTCGGCGCGGGCGCGGATACCTTCGACGATGCCGGGCGAGAGGCCGACGCACGCATCAGCGGAACGGTAGCCGAGGAATTCCAACAACGACATGCCGCCGAGGACGAAAGGATTGCGCAGGCCGAGGGCGCGGGGGAGCTCGGGCCAGAGGTCACGGACCTCGAAGACGAACGGCTTGCCGCGGAACCATTTGGCGGCGAGCCCCGGGATGACCGCGGTGATCGGCGTCGAGGTCGCGAAGGCGAGATCGTAGTCGAGCTGCAGGGCGAGGCGGACCGAACGGAGCGCGAAACGGAGGAAGATCCAGCCCCGGCGGAGCAGCGAGTCCTGGTTGGCATACGCCAGGGGCAACGAGATGACGTCGATGCCATCGACGCCGCCGCGATGCCAGCCGCGGGCGTCGTCGTAAGGGAGCTCCAGCCCGCTGTGCGCATGCGCGCCGCAGACGACCGTCACCTGATGTCCGCGCGCGATCAGCGCCCGCGCGAACTCATACGAGCGCGTGCCGGTCGCGCCCCGAGGGGTCGCGAAATGCTGATGGAAGTAGAGGAGGCGCAACTAGTTGAGGGGGCAGGCTGGCACGTGGGCACGTGGGCAAGGAAGACTAGAGACAGTGCAAATGTGCAAATCGGAGCGGAGCCCCTGTGCAAAAGTGCAAAGGTGTTTTTGAGGGCTAGGGCCAGGGCTGGGGCTAGAGCCAGAAGACGTTGAGGCAAGTTGATCGGGCTTACAGGGCCCTAACTTGCGGCCACCGTTCGGCGGCCTGGCCCAAGCCCTAGCCCCAGCTCTGGCCCTGAAATATTTTCACTTTTGCACTTACCTGGCTCTTACAATTCCGCCTCCATCACCCGGGCGATCTTCGCAGCGGCATTGCCATCACCGTAAGGATTACGGAGCTGGGCGCGGCGCCCATATTCGGCGGAGTCGGTGAGCAGACGGCCGGCGGCGGCGACGATGCGGGCCGCGGAAGTGCCGACGAGCTCACTGGTGCCGGCGGCGAGGCCTTCCGGTCGTTCGGTGTTCTCGCGCATGACGAGCACGGGCTTGCCCAGCGAGGGGGCCTCTTCCTGCACGCCTCCGGAGTCGGTGAGCACCAAGGCGCAGCGATCCATGAGCCAGACGAAATCTTCGTAAGCCGCAGGCGCGGCGAGCGCGATGCGCGGGTGTCCGCCGAGCAGTCGACGCACGGGCTCCTGGACCTGCGGATTGAGATGGACGGGGTAGACGAGGCCGAGGTCGGGATGCGCGTCGGCGAGCTGACGGATCCCGCGGCAGAGATCCTCGAAGCCGGCGCCGAAGGATTCACGACGATGGCCGGTGACGAGGATCCAGCGAGACTTCGGAGCGGCGAGATGCGAGGCCACGAACGCCGGCGCGATGCCGAGCCGGGCGCCGACCGCGGCGGCTTCGATCCCGCCGATGCGCTGACGCGTGGCCAGGAGGGCGTCGATGACGGTGTTGCCCGTGACGTGACAAGCCGAGGCCGCGATGCCTTCGCGCAGGAGATTGGCCTTCGCGGTTTCGGTCGGACAGAAATGCCAGCGGGTAAGCGTGCTGGTGACGCGTCGGTTCATCTCCTCGGGGAACGGAGAGCGAAGGTCGTCGGTCCGCAGGCCCGCTTCGACATGTCCGACCGGGATGCCCGCGTAGAAGGAAGCCATCGCGGCGCCGAGCACGGTGGTGGTGTCGCCCTGGACGAGCACGGCGGATGGCTTCGCTTCGGCGAGCCAAGCGGAGACTCCGTTAAGCACGCGGGTCGAGAGCTCGGGCAGCGACTGGCCGGGTTGCATGAGGCCGAGATCGACGTCCGGCTTCAGGCCGAACGAGCCCAAGGCCTGATCGAGGAGTTCGCGATGCTGTCCGGTCGAGACCAGCAACGGACGCACCTTACCCGCACGGCGCAGCTCGGCATAGACCGGCGCGAGCTTGATGCACTCGGGACGGGTACCGACGATGAGGGCGAGAGAAGGCATTTTTAGATTAGGGGACACGTTGGCACGTGGGCACGTGGGCAAGGGGAGAGGCAGACTAGAGGCAGGACAAAGGTGCAAACCGGAGCGGAGCTCCTGTGCAAAAGTGCAAAGGTGTTTTCGAGGGCTAGGGCCAGGGCTGGGGCTAGAGCCAGAAGACGTTGAGGTAAGTTGATCGGGCTTACAGGGCCCTAACTTGCGGCCACCGTTCGGCGGCCTAGCCCAAGCCCTAGCCCTGGCCCTGGCGTGTCTTCACGTTTGCACCTTTGCACAGGCCGAAGGCCGATTTGCACTTATGCACTTCTCGGCGTGCCTCTATTCCAACGGATACTCCTCCCCATCGACATAAAAACTCTGTTCTTCGAGGCGGAGCTGGCAGCCCAGCGCGGTGATGAAGGTGACGTCCGAGCCGGTGGCGCTGATGCGGCGGCACCAGGAGGGTTCTTTGGATCCGTAATGGGTCGAGTGCCACCCTTCCCCGCCGTCAGGCAACGCCGTGACGTATTCCTCCTGCGAGGCGGCGGTGCAGGCGACGGTCAGCTGCTCGAGCCCGGCGCGGGTGCGGCCATGCCAGCGGAGGACGAATTCGCCGCGCTGT
The DNA here is from genome assembly GCA_041180005.1 of Verrucomicrobiota bacterium. Lineage (GTDB taxonomy): Bacteria > Verrucomicrobiota > Verrucomicrobiia > Opitutales > UBA953 > UBA953. The sequence continues at coordinate 426,549 of JBEGSF010000001.1, forward strand.
CCGAGGAGCCCGGAGATGCGGTCGACGATGACGAAGCCGTTCGGGACCTTGAAGATCCGGCGGCGGGTTTTGAAACCGGAGAAGCCGCGGTGCTCGGCGGCGAGGCCGTCGTCCTGGCGGCGCAGCTGACAGACCGTCCAAGGGAGCCAGAGAAACCGTCCGAACCGACCCATGCAGTCGTGATCGCCGACGGTGACGACATTATGGAAGCGCGAGCCGGCGAAACCATCCCAGCCACCGGGAGCGTTATAGGAATAAGTGCCGGGGTCTTCGGCGATCCACTCTCCATCCCAGAGCAAAGAGACGTGCAGGTGATCGGCGTGCGAAGGACGCGTGCGGAAGACCGTCGGCGACCGGAAGAAGAGCTTCCCGCGAGGATGGCGTAACGTGAAAACGCCGGCGTCGGGGCGGTCGATCTCGCCGCGGGAAGAAGGGGCCGCGCTCGCGGCCGTCGGTCCGAGCAGGAGCAAGGCGGCTTCGTCCCAAGGTCCCGCCGGCAAGCGTTCGCCTTTGAAGAGCGCAAGGGCGGCGCCGACCGCCGGACGGAAATCCTCGTAAGCCCCGCCGAGCGGGAAGAGATTCGCGCCGTCATCGGCGCCGTAGCGCGGGACGGATCCATCAGGCTCCATCAGCGAAGCGAGGAAGTCCGTGGCGGCGATCGCCTTGGCGCGGACCGCTTCCGGCAAAGTGTCGCGGACGGAGCGCTCGACGAGTTCGGACCAGGTCAACAGCTGCAGGAGCAGGCGATGGTAGTTCGAGGAGTGCTGGCTGAAGCCGCCGTCGGGACCGATGAGTTCGGCGCACTGCGCGGCCAGGGCGTCCATGCCCCGCCGATAAGCGGCGGACGAATCGGGCAAGGAAGGCCAGAACGTGGCTGCGGTCTGCAGGCCAATGGCCTCGGCGATGCCGTGGTTGTTCTGCTGCGAGAGGGCGTAATCGAGATGAAAGGAGATCCGACGAGCGGTGGCGGCCGCGAAGCGAGCGGCGAGGGTCAGACGGGCGTCGGTCGTGGCTGGGTGGTCGCGGAAGGCCTGCAGGGCGTAAGCGACGGCGATCAGGCGGAAGGCGGCTTCCTGTCCGCACATCCAGTTCGGTCCGCGGTTGGGCGGATTGCGCGCCATCCAATCCTCAAGGGTCGTCCAGAAGAGCTCGACGTGGCGATCGGCGCCGTCGCGGAGCCAGGCGCGGACAAGCGCATAGGACCACGCGAAACGGGAAAGCTCCCAGACTCCTTTGATGTCATCGGCGCCGGCGTCGCTGCGTCGCGACCAATGGGCGAAAGGATCGACGGAACGACCCGTGAGCACGTTACGCGTCCAGCGGTCAGGGCGGCCGACTTCCACCAGGCCGTGCGAGTAGACGCGGGCGTAACCGCGGGCGAAGGCGTCCGCCTCGGCGACCGGCGTGTGTCCGCCGGCGACCGACCACGCTTCGAGCTGAGGCGCGAGGTGCGCCCGGTCTAGCTTGGCGATCGGCAGGCGTGGCGTATTGGCCCGCCACTCCGCCGCATCGAAACCGACGGCGAAATCCTTCCACGGACGCATCGGCGAGCGCCGCTCCCAGACGCCGAGCTTACGCTCGCACGCCCACAACGCGCGCCGGAGCAGCCAGCGCGGGCCGAGGTGATGGAGGAGAGGGAGGAGCACGAGTCAGGGGGCACGCTGGCACGTGGGCCAGGGGGCAAGGGGCGGACAAAGTTGATTGGTTGATTAGTTGGCCGGTTGGCCAGAGGGAGACCACTAGTTGACACGTTGACAAGTGGGCCAGTTGACAAGGAAGACCGGAGGATTGGCAGGGGTTCTTATTTTCAGGTGGCGGGTGGCAGCCGTCGGGAGCCCGGTGCGGGTTTTCAGGTTCGGGTACAGGTTCAGGACCTGAATTTCCCCGCACCCGTACCTGTACCAGATAACCCGCACCTGAGACCTGAAGGCCGAGACCTGTGACCCAAGAATTTGAGAGACCAGATTCAGCTATGTCGTGACGCGGTCCCGACCCTACCTGTTGCATCCCTTGTCAACATGTCAACTGGCCAACAGGTCAACTCACTGTGCATCTCTCCGGCCAACCGGCCAACTAATCAACAGGTCAACTAAAGCTGCCTCTAGCCTCTTATTGCGCCGCGGGTATCAATCAGCCTCTTCCCCTTCAACTGCTCAAGGGTGAGGCCGGCGAAGGCGCGGTGATCGACGAGGAGGACGACGACGGAAGCGCGGGCGAGCGCGTCGTCGAGCGAGACGAGTTCCGCCCTGCCCTGCAACGGCTTCGGCAGAGCAGTGACGTGCGGCTCGACGGCGAGCACCTTGAGTCCGGCATCGGCGAGGTGCGTGGCGATCTCGACGGCGGGAGATTCGCGGAGATCATCGACGTTCGCCTTGAAGGCGAGTCCGAGACAGGCGACGGCGGCGTCCTTGCCCGCGGCGGCGCGGACCTGCGCGACGACGTGATGCGGCTTGGAGTCATTGACCTCGCGGGCGGTGCGCAGAAGCCGTGCTTCGGCCGGAGCGGCGTCGACGATGAACCAAGGGTCGACGGCGATGCAATGACCGCCGACACCGGGGCCGGGCTGGAGGATCTTCACGCGCGGGTGGCGGTTCGCCAAGCGGATGAGCTCCCAGACATCGACGCCGAGCTTGCCGCAGATCAGCGAGAGCTCGTTGGCGAAGGCGATGTTCACGTCGCGGAAGGCGTTTTCGGTGAGCTTGGCCAGTTCGGCCGTGCGCGCGTCGGTAAGGAAGATCTGCGCCGTGCAGAAGGATGCGTAGAGATCGCGGGCCTGTTCGGCCGCCGCGGGGGTGAGCCCGCCGCAGATACGGTCGTTGGAGACGAGCTCCTTGAGCATCTGGCCCGGCAGGATGCGTTCAGGGCAATGGGCGTAGAGGAGGCCGTCGACCTTGCGGCCGAGCTTCGCGAGTTCGGCTTCGAGCCAGGCCTTCACCTTTTCGGTGGTGCCGACAGGCGAGGTGGATTCGAGGATGACGAGATTGCCGGCGGCGACGAACGGGGCGATCGATCGGGCGGCCGCTTCGACGAACGAAAGGTCCGGCTTACGGGCGCCGTCAGCCGAGGCGTGGAAAGGCGTCGGCACCGCGAGGATGAAGACGTCGGCCGGCGCCGGCTGGGTCGCGGCCTTGAGGTTGCCTGACTGCACCGCGGCGCGGACAAGCACGTCGAGATCCGGCTCCTGGATATGGATGCGTCCGCTGTTGATCGTCTCGACGACCGAAGCGGCGACGTCGACGCCGAGGACACGACGTCCCTTCGTCGCGAAGATGGACGCGGTCGGGAGGCCGATGTAGCCGAGACCGAGGACGCAGAGGGAGGACATTTTGTTTAGGGGGCTGGCTGGCAAGGGGGCACTAAAGGCAGTGCAAAGGTGCAAATCGGAGCAGAGCTCCTGTGCAAAAGTGCGAAGGTGCGACTCAATTTTCAGGTCTCGGGTCTCGGCAGTCGGCAGCCAGGTTCAGGTGTTCAGGTACAGGTACAGGTTCAGGACCTGAATAATGCCCGTACCCGTACCTGCACCTGATAACCCGCACCTGAGACCTGAAGGCAGAGACCTGGGACCCGAAACTGTCTTCACGTTTGCACCTTTGCACAGGCCGTAGGCCGATTGCACTTTTGCACTTCAGGTTACGGCTTCATCCCCTGCATCCGGATGCTCCAACGGGAGACTTCTTCGAGCTCGTCGAGTGGAACAGGAGGGAGGCCGAAGAGAAAAGCGGAGAGGGCTTCACGATGTCCTTTGCCGCGGGCGGGTCCGCCGAGCCAGGCAGGCAAAGCAGAGGCGCCAGGCAGATGCCGGGAGCGGAGGCGCTGCCAGTTGTCGATATCCGCGGACCAACCTTCGCCGGCGACCGCGATACGTTCCTTGGGCAGATGGGCCGGCAGATCGGTGCGGTAGTTGAGCGTGGCGACGTCGCCGTTGGCGAAGCCAAGTTCGAAGCAGCCGCCGTCCTGGCCATCGAGATCACGCGACAGGCAACGGACCGAGGCGATCGCGCTGCCGGACAAGGAACGTAGCAGATCGACGAAGTGGCAGGCCTCGCCGACGATCCGTCCCCCGCCCTGCTTCGGGTCGAGCGCCCAGTGGTCCACGGGCAGACGGCCGGCGTTGACGTCGACGGTAAAGCGACGAACGCCGCCCTTCGCCGCGAGCGCCATGCGCAGACGGATCGCCAGCGGGGCGAAACGACGATTGAAGCCAACGGAGAGATGGCCGAAGGAAGAACGGGCGACGGCCATCGTGGCGTCGAGGTCGGCCTCGGTCAGCGCGAGCGGCTTCTCGACCCAGACGTCCTTGCCGGCACGGAGGGCCGCACGGGCGAGACTGCCATGTTCGTCGTGGCGGGTCGCGATGAAGACGGTCTCGACCCCGGCGTGATCAAGCACCGCGGTCACATCGGTGGTCGCCGTCGCGGCGTCACCGGCCAGCAGCTTGGCGGAAAGACCGTTGACGGAAGCGAAGGCGGAGGGCGCCGCGCCTTGGCGACGGAGTTCCGGCACGAGCACGCGTGAGGCAAAGTTTCCGCACCCGATGACGGCGAGGCCGCCGACCGTGCGACCATCCCAATCCCCGCCGGGCAGCGTGCGCGCCAGCGCCTCATTCGAGTCGGCGTATTCGATGAGCAGACCGAATGCGCCGGGGCGACGGAGATCGTCGTAGATCTGCGGGGCTTCCGCCAACGGATGGCGAGAGGTCAGCAGCGGAGCGACGTCGAGGGATCCCGCCGCCATCAGCGCGAGGACTTCGTCGAAGTTGGCCCGGGCCGAAGACGGATCCGTCGCATCGGCGGAGCCGTAGGAACGCGAGACCTGGAACGAGACCTCGTTCGCGTAGAAGTCGGCGCGGTTGAGCGTGAGGCCGGTGACGCCGACAAGGACGACGCGGCCGCGGCGACGGCAGAGGCGCGCGGCAAGGTTGACCGGTTCGTCGGAAGAAGTGCTCGCCGTGATGAGCACGCCGGCCGCACCGGCACCGACGAGTTGATGGAGCGGCGACGCCCCGTCAGGGATACGGGCGCCGGCCTGGACGGCCAGGGCGCGCTTCGATTCGTCGGGATCGACGCCGACGACGTCGACGCCGCGGGAGCGAAGGAGGCGCACGGCCAGCTGGCCGATGAGGCCGAGTCCCATGACGACCACGGTCTCGCCCTTCTGCGGGGAAACCAGGCGGAGGCCTTGGAGGGCGACGGCGGCGAGCGGCGTGAAGGCGGCGTGCTCGGCGGAGACGCCGGCAGGGATGCGAGCGGCTAAGGCCGGATCGGCGGAGATGATTTCCGCGTGAGGCGCATTGGACACCACGAGATCGCCGGCGGAAAAACCAGGCACCTCGCCGGCATCGAGGACTTCGCCCACATGGCAATAGCCCAGCGGAATCGGCTGCGCGAGCTTGATGCGGACCGTTTCGACGGTGGCGAGCAGGCCTTCGGAACGGATCTTCGCGAGGACCGCGCGGAATTTCTCGGGCTGCTGGCGGGCCTTGCTCAGCCAACCGCCGCGACCGAACTCGACCAACATCCGCTCGGTGCCGAGCGAGACCAGCGAACGCCGGGCGCGCACGAGCAAGCGGCCGCGACGCGGACCGGGAGCGGGCACGTCGAGGAGTTCGGTGCGACCCGAACCCAGATGCTGGATGAGCTGGCGCAAATCAGGAAAGAGTCCGGTCCCGTTCGTAGGAGGACTGCTCGGTGAAGGTCGTCATCGCCGCCAACACGAAGCCGGCGGTGAACATCAGCGGCGTGAACCAGAAGAGGAGGTCGACCGTCGCATGGAGTCCCATGAGGATGAGTCCGAGGGCGAGCGGGTAGGTCTCCGGGTGTCCGGCACGGAAGGCGCGGGCGAGACGACGGATGAGCCAGCCGAGGAAGGCGAGGACCGGGAGGAGGCCGATGACGCCCCACTCGGCGAGCATCTCGAGCCAGTCGTTGTGCGCGTGGATGGCGCGGTAGAACAGTTTGCCGTCACGCCGCAGTTCCTTCTGCTGCGCCTGGTAAGGAGGCGAGATCCAGCGGTAGGAACCCGCGCCGTAGCCGACCCACACGCGGCCGGACGCGCCGCCTTCGGTGGCCAGGGCCCAGGTCGCGCGACGGAGAGGCGCACGATCGTCGACGCCGGTCGCCTGATAGCTGGCGGCCTTCATCTTGAATCGTCCGATGATCGGATCGAGGTCGGCCACGAGCAGGACGGAAGCCGCGGCCAGCGCGAGGGCGCCGCCGGTGATGAGCATGATCTGGCGACGGGAGCCGCGTGAATCCGGGAAGCCGAACCAATAGGCGAGCAACGGCGAGACGAGGAGCAGCACGAGCGCGACGGCGGCGCCGCCGGTGCTTCCGGTCAGGGCCGCGAGGAGTCCGAGCGCGAAGGCGACGAAAGCCGCGGCGAGATGCGGGCCGCCGCGGAGGACGTTGTCGCCCGCGCGGCGGATGTGCCAGAGGGTGAGTCCGAGGGCGATCGCCGCGTGCAGGTAGAGATATACCCCGGCGTGGTTGCGGCTCATGAACGTGCCGAAGCACGTGGTGTTGTAGGGCACCGGGTAGCCCAGGATGGTGCCGTTGGATTTCTGGTTAAGCACGCCGAAGGCGCCGACCGCGAGGGCCGCGAGCACCGTGACCCAGCCGAGGAACACGTAGGCACGGCGACGGCGAAGGCCGTGACGGAGCGCGAGGAGCAGGAGCCATGGCGCGCCGAGGATCATCATCAGGCGCCAGGCGTTCATCGGCGGCTGCTTGGTGTCGGCCGCGGAGAACGGCGCGTTGAGTCCGGAAGGCAGCCAGCGGACGTAGTCCTGCAGACGGACGTCGAACTGGCCGACGTCGACGCCGGGCATGCCCTGCGCGGCCCAGAAAGCCTCGCGGTCGACGACGACGCCCCAGGCGTTGAAATCCTGCACCGCAAAATAGGCGAAGAGCACCAAGCCGGCCCAGAACGGGATCGAGCGGAAGAGCTCGGCGCGGGCTTCGGCGGCCGGACGCGAGACGAGGTCGCGCGAAAGCAGGAACCAGGAAAGCGTCGAGCCGATCAGCAACGCGCCGGGGAAGCAGACGTGGTCGAGCCAGCGATAAGTCAGCGGCTCCAGTCCGGCGGAAGCGGCGATCGTGAGCCCGGCGATCAGGCCGACGAACGACAACGCCATCACGATGCGCTGCGTGCGGGCTTCGGCGACGACCGCCAGGAAAGCCGCGGCCGCGAAACCGAGCGCCGCGGCGACGGTCCAGAGCACCACGCCGGCCCAGCCCCACGGCGCGACGACCAGGACGAGTCCGGCGAGGAGCATCACGGCGCGTTCGCGGGAAGTGAATTGGGAGTGGGAGGGCATTATTTGATTAGGGGGCAGGCTGGCACGTGGGCACGTGGGCAAGGGGAGATCATTTCGGGTGGCAGGTGGCGGCCTCAGGTGGCGGGTGGCGGGAGATATATAGCAGCAAGGGGAAACCGGAGACCGGATGATTGGCTGGTGAACTAATTTCAGGTCTCGGGTCTCGGCAGTCGGGAGCCGGGTTCAGGTGTTCTGGTTCGGGTGCGGGTTCAGGATCACCCCGTACCTGCACCTGTGCCTGATAACCCGCACCTGAGACCTGAGGGCCGAGACCTGGGACCCGAGAGTCTCTCGTTTCTTGTCAACTGGCCAACGGGTCAACGAATCAACTAACGGTGCCTCTCATCAAACAATCCCAGCCTGATAAATATCATGGATACGGATCAAGCCGAGGCAGCGGTTGGTGGCGGCGTCGGTGACCGGGAGCACGGAGATCTGCGAAGGGCGGTCTTCCATGATGCGCGCGGCTTCGGCGAGCGACATCGGCGCGTGCGCGCGGATCGGGTTCGCGGTCATGATGTCGGCGGCGCGGGCGGAGTTGAGGTCGACGCCGCGGCCGAGGGCGCGGCGGAGGTCGCCGTCGGTGATGAGACCGGCGAGCGTGCCGTCGGCCGCGAGGATGCAGGCGGCGCCGTGCGGATGACGGGTCATCGCGATGACCGTGTCGCGGAGGGCGTCGCCGGGCTTGGCGACGGCGCAGCGTTCGAGCGGCTGGAGGGCTTCGCCGACGGTGAGCGTGAGGTTGCGGCCGAGCTGGCCGGCGGGATGGAAGCGGGCGAAGTCGGAGGGACCGAAGCCGCGCTTCGTCATGAGCGCGGCGGCGAGGGCGTCGCCGAGCGCGAGCGTCAGGAGCGCGCTCGTCGTCGGGACAAGGCCGAGCGGATCGGCTTCGGGGCGCGCGCCGATGTCGAGGACGACGTCGGCCTGGGTCGCGAGGGGCGACTGCGTGTTGCCGACGATGGCGATGATCGGCGACTTGAAGGAACGCAGGACGGGGATGAGGCGGACGAGCTCGGCCGTCGTGCCGGAGCGCGAGATGAGCACGACCGGGTCGCCGGCCTGCAGGATGCCGAGGTCGCCGTGCACGGCGTCGGCGGCGTGGAGGAAGATGGCGGGCGTGCCCGTGCTGCAGAGCGTCGCGGCGACCTTCTGGCCGATGAGGCCGGATTTGCCGACGCCGCAGAGGACGACCTTGCCGGGATGCGCGGCGATGAGGTCGACCGTCCGGGTGAAGGCGCCGTCAAGACGCGTGGCGAGCTCGGCGAGCGCGGAGGCTTCGGCCTGGAGGAGATCACGGGCGGATTGGAGGGGAGTGGGCATGGGCTTTGAATAAAGGGATAGGGGTAGGGGTGGGGGTAGGGGTAGGGGTAGGGGTAGGGGTAGGGGTAGTTGAGGCAGGGAGCTTAGCTCAAAGGGAAACCGGAGACCGGATGATTGGCGGGGGTTCTTATTCTCAGGTGGCGGGTGGCGGGATGATTTGCCTGCCACCTGGGACCCGGGGCCGCCACCTGCCACCTGAAATTTGTGAGGCTTGATGCAACTATGTCGTGACGCGGTCCCGACCCTACCCGTTGCCTCCCTTGTCAACGTGCCAACTGATCAACAGGTCAACTCACGTCGCCTCTTTACGCCAAGAGGCGACGCGCGGCTTCAAGGTCCTCCGGAGTATCGATGGCGACGGGATGATAATCGGTGACGACGGTCTGGAAGGTGAGGCCGTGGGCGAGGAAGCGGAGCTGTTCGAGGGATTCGACGGCTTCGAGTTCGGTCGGCGTGAGCTGGGCGTAGCCGGCGAGCGTGGCGCGGTCGTAACCATAGACGCCGATGTGCGCCCAGTAGTCGCGGCGCTTCACCCATTCGGCCGGCTCGACGCCGCGGAGGTGCGGGATCGGGCTGCGGGAGAAGTAGATCGCCTCGCCTTTCTCGGCGCGCACGACCTTCACCACGCTCGTCGCGAGCAGGCGCTCGGTCGCGTGGATCTTGGAGACCGCGGTGACCAGCGGGCACTTGGTCTCCTTCCAGCGCGTGATCAGTCCGTCGAGGAGGTCAGGCTGGATGAAGGGCTCGTCGCCCTGGACGTTGAGGAAGAAATCTCCGGGCAGGTGTCCGATGACGCTGGCCATGCGCGCCGTGCCCGAAGGACAGGCCGGATCGGTCATCAGCACCTCGGCGCCGAAACCGCGCGCGACGCCGGCGACTTCCTCGGAGTCGGTGAGCAGGACCACGCGGTCCGCCTGGCGGACCTGCTTCGCGCGTTCCCAGACATGCCGGACGACGGGCTTGCCGCCGAGATCAAGCAGGACCTTGCGGGGCAGGCGCGTGGAAGCGATGCGGGCGGGGATGCAGAGAGTGACGGAGGGCATGGTGTTTAAAGGGGGCACGCTGGCACGTGGGCACGGGGACAAGGGGAGAGACAAGTCGGAGGCTTAGTTGAACAGAGGCTCGGAGGCTCAGGGTTAAAGTAACTCAAAGGGAGACCGGATGATTAGCGGGGGTTTTATTTTTGGTGACGGGTGTCGGCCACGGGAGTCGGCAACTCAGGTGTCGGCTTCTCGGCCATCGGCTGCGGGAACCTGGAGCCGGCCAGCCGAAGGCTGAACGGCTGGCACCCGAATGGCTGATGCCCCGGCGGCCGTCACCTGACACCCTCAAGATGTATCCGAAGCAAACTATCCGGTCTCCCTTTGAGCGTAACGGATGCGATATCATCGCATCTCTACCCATTGCATTCCTTGTCAACTTGTCAACGGGTCAACTAACGGCGCGTCTCTTACTTCCGCGCTTCGGCGGCGTTCGCGAGATACCAGGCGTAAGCGTCGCGGATGCCGTCGGCCATGGTGATGCGATGCTTCCAGCCGAGGGCGCGGATGCGGCCGACGTCCATGAGCTTGCGCGGGGTGCCGTCGGGCATCGACGGGTCGAATTCGACGCGGCCGGTGAAGCCGACCGCCTGGGCGACGAGGCCGGCGAGCTCGCGGATCGTGAGCTCTTCGCCGGAGCCGACGTTGATGTGGCCGGCCTGGGAATAACGGTCGAGGAGCATGAGGCAGGCCTCGGCGAGGTCGTCGGCATGCAGGAATTCGCGGAGCGGCGTGCCCGTGCCCCAGAGCTTCAAGGTCGCGTCGCCGCGGAGCTTGGCCTCGTGCATCTTGCGGATCATCGCCGGGAGCACGTGGGAATTCTCCAGCGAGAAGTTGTCGCCCGTGCCGTAGAGGTTGCAGGGCATCGCGCTGATGAAGTCGCAGCCGTGCTGGGCGCGCGCGTGGTCGCAGAGCTTGATGCCGGCGATCTTCGCGACCGCGTAGGCCTCGTTGGTGACCTCCAGCGGACCGGTGAGGAGCGAGTCCTCGCGGATCGGCTGCGCGGCCAGCTTCGGGTAGATGCAGCTCGACCCGAGGAAGAGCAGCTTGCGGACGCCGGCGAGGCGCGCGCCCTCGATGACGTTGGCCGCCATCACGAGGTTGTCGTAGAGGAAATCGTAGGGCTGGGCCGAGTTGGCCTTGATGCCGCCGACGCGCGCGGCCGCCATCACGACGTAGGCCGGCTGCTCCGCGGCGAGGAACGCGCGGGTCGCGGCGCCGTCGCGGAGGTCGAGCTCGGCGGACGTGCGCGTGAGCACGGACGTATGGCCCGCGGCGCGGAGCGCGCGGACGATGGCCGAGCCGACCATCCCGCGATGCCCGGCGACGTAGATCTTCGCGGCGCGGTCCATCAGCGGTGGGCGTGGGCGACGGCCTTCAGGTCATGGTCGACCATCTTCTGCACGAGCTGCTCGAAGGAGGTCTGCTGCGGATTCCAGCCGAGCTCGCGGACGGCCTTGGCCGGATTGCCGAGCAGCTGCTCGACCTCGGTCGGGCGGAAGTAGCGCGGGTCGACGGCGACGAGCGTCTTGCCCGTCTTGCGGTCGACGCCTTTCTCGTCGACGCCCGTGCCCTGCCAGTCGAGCTCGATGCCGGCGCGGCGGAAGGCGTGGGCGCAGAACTCGCGGACGGTGTACATCTTGCCCGTCGCGATGACGAAGTCATCGGGCTGCTTGTGCTGCAGGATGAGCCACATGCACTGCACGAAGTCGGGAGCGTAACCCCAGTCGCGCTGCGCGGAAAGGTTGCCGAGGAAGAGGCAGTCCTGGCGGCCGTGGACGATGTTGGCGACGGCGAGGGAGATCTTGCGGGTGACGAACGTCTCGCCGCGGCGCTCGGACTCGTGGTTGAAGAGGATGCCGTTGGAGGCGAACATCCCGTAGGCCTCGCGGTAGTTGCGGGTGATCCAGTAGGCGTAGATCTTGGCGGCGCCATACGGGCTGCGCGGGTAGAACGGGGTCGTCTCGGACTGCGGGACTTCGACGACCTTGCCGTAGAGCTCGGAGGTCGAGGCCTGGTAGATGCGGACCTTCTTCTCCATCTTCAGGATGCGGATGGCCTCGAGGAGGCGCAGCGTGCCGAGGCCGTCGGTGTCGGCGGTGTATTCCGGGATGTCGAAGGAGACCTTCACGTGGGACATCGCGCCGAGGTTGTAGATCTCATCGGGCTGCACGTCGCCGATGAGGCGGATGAGGCCGGTCGCGTCGCCGAGGTCGCCGTAGTGGAGCTGGATCTTCTTCGTGTGGATGTCGCGGACGAGATCCTCCATGTAGAGGTGCTCGATGCGGCCCGTGTTGAAGGAGGACGAGCGACGGATGACGCCGTGCACCTCGTAGCCCTTGCTGAGGAGGAATTCGGCGAGATAGGAGCCGTCCTGTCCGGTGATGCCGGTGATGAGCGCGCGCTTTTTCATGTGAGGGTTTGGTAGAGGGGGATGGGTTCAGGCGGAAGGCTTTTTCGCCCCGGCGATGATGCGGGAGCTGCTGTCGATCTTGGCGCCGAGGCCGTCGATGAGCTTCGCGCCGTGCTTGTTGAGCACCGTCATCTCGGGGATGTTGCCGGCGTTGCGGTCGCCGCCCTTGCAGAAGACGGCCTCGTGGCCCTGGGCCTTGGCCTCGCCGATGAGCCAGTCGAGCGTCGCGCAGACCGAACCATCGGCGTCGATCGAGAGCACCGCGCGGTCGACGACGCGCAGGGCGGACGTCACCGCGAGACGGGTGTCCTGGTCGATGAAGGCCTTGCCCTTCTTGAGAGCGGCCTGGGCGTCGGTGTTGACGATGACCCAGAGCTTGTCGCCCTGCGTCCGGGAGAGCTCAAGCAGCTCGAGGTGACCGCGGTGCATCGGGTCGAAGTAGCCGGAAGTGATGGCGATACGCATGAGAGAGATGGCAGATTAAAGATGACGGATGACTGATGGGGGATGTCTGAAGGCACCAGTGGGTGGCGGTTTGGGTGATGGCCTAACCGCTTACCGCTTCTACCTTTTTTGATTACCCGGGCAGGCTACCGCACGTGGAGGCGAATTTCGCGTGCACGTACGGGAAGGAAGGACTGTCACCGGCCGCGCCGGCAGAAAGGGTCAGGCCCCGGGGGGCGGGAGGAGGAGCGGCGCGAGCTCGAGGGCTCGGCTGTTCCAGCGATTGAGTCGGCTGAGCCGCTCGATCACTTCGGGCTGGGCGCCGCGTTGCTGGGCATCGGCGAGGACGCGTTGCAGGCCGGGCTGGGCTTGCTCGAGGGCGGGCAGGACCTGGCTGCGGAGGAGGGCGACCAAGGAGGCCGCCAGGGAAGGCGTCGGCTGCCAGCGCTCACGGCGGGAGCCCGGCTCCTTGACCGAGAGGATCATCTCGTGGTCACGGAGGAACTTAAGTCCTTGGCTGACAGAGCCTTTGCTGATGCCAAGGCGGCCCTGGATCTGGTCGAAATCGACGGGGCCCGAGGAAACGTAGAGCAAGGCGTAAATCTCGGCGACCGAGCGCGGCACGCCTAGGATTCCGGCCATCCGGACGAAGAAATCGGCCAGCTCGATCTCATGGGGCTGGAGCGGCTCATAAGAAGGGCGGCTCTTGCGGCGGGCGGCGGACTTTTCCGAAGGGGGCTTCATCAGGTTTAAGCCCTGCGGTCGGGGGCTTCCTGATGTTTCAATAATTTTTGAACTTAGGCAAGGGGCAATGTGAACAACCCTGAAATAAAGGTCCGCCCTCCCCTTGCGGAGAGAGCGGATCAAAAAGCTTCCACCTGGCGCCCCCTTGGGGATTCGAACCCCAGTTACCTCAGTGAAAACGAGGTGTCCTGGACCGGGCTAGACGAAGGAGGCGGTCGGTGGAAGCGAAGAACTTAGGAACGAAGTCCCTCTGGTCAAGTTTTTAGAAACAAGGCCCGGAGGCCAGGGTTCAGCGCCCGAAAAGGCTCCGATCCTCGTAGGGATTCTTGGGCTGGCCGTCGTTCTTGGCCCCATGGAGGCGCTGCTGCTGGACGCCGAACCAAGCCATCCAGGCCGCGGAGGCGATGAACAAGATCAGGAAGACGCGGATGGCCCACTTGCGGGCGGCGGAAGGCTCGTCGTGTTCGGTCATCGCTTACGACGATGGGCGAGGAATGGGGCTTGGCAACCCCTTCGCCTTTTTTACATATGTCATCACCCCCTTAGTCTTACTCCCCTTTCCCAAGATTCTGCATGAGTCCCAAGCAGAAGCCGTTGGTGGTCATCATTGAAGACGATCGCAGCCTCGCCGCCGCGCTCGCCGATCAACTCCTGAACGCCGGGCTCTCCACCCAAGTCTTCCACAAAGGAGCGACCGCGCTCAAGTTCGTCGGCGAATCATACGTCCACCTCGTCCTGCTCGACCCGAACCTGCCGGACCTCGACGGACTCGCCGTGCTGGACAAGATCCGCCGCATGGCGCACTCGCCGGCGGTGATCTTCCTCTCCGCGCTGCGCGACGGCGAACACGTGGCGCAGGCGCTCGAAGCGGGCGCGGACGATTTCGTCGGCAAGCCGCACCATCCGGCCGAGCTCATCGCGCGCATCCACGCCGTGCTGCGTCGCAGCGAGACCGCGGGCGACAGCCGGCTCACCGTCAACGCCGCGCTCGGGACGGACGTGTTCCTCTTCAACGGCGCGGAAGTGCATCCCGAGCGGCTCGAACTCATCTTCGCGGGCGGCAAGCGGCACAAGCTCGGCCGCAAGGAGCTCGGCATCCTCTACCACCTGCACGCCAACCCGGGCGTCATCATCAGCCGCCACAGCCTGATCCACGCCGTCTGGGGCGTGCACGCCGACATCCGCAGCCGCTCCCTGGACCAGTACGTCGCCAAGATCCGCGACGCCTTCGAGGACCACGGACGCAAGCTGGACAGCCTCCGGACGATCCACGGCATCGGGTATTGGTACGAACCGGCTCCGGCCGGGCCCGAAAACGGCGGCCGAAAGACCCGCCGGGCTTGATTCCCCGCGGAACGCCTCCATTGGTGGTGGCATGGACATCCGTTGTTACCTCAAACCCAGCTGCGGCTGGAGCAACGGCGTGCGCGCCATCATGGCGAAGTACGCCCTGAACTACGTCGACGTGGACATCATCAACAATCCGGCGAACTACGCCGAGATGGTCGAGAAGTCCGGTCAGCGCCTCTCCCCTTGCGTCGAGATCGACGGCGTCATGCTGCCCGACATCTCCGGCGCCGAAGTGGAGCAGTATCTCCTGGCCAACAAGCTCGTCGTCCCGAACGACAAGGCTCCGGCCGTGCCGATCGACGCCCCGTGCACCGACGAGGAGCACGAGAAGATGCGGATCAAGACGATCCGGTTCTTCTGAGCGCGGCGCGAAGCCGCGCGAGTTGATCCGTTGGCCGGTTGGCCGGTTGGCCGGAGAGACGCATCAGCTGGCTAGTTGACAAGTTGACACGCTGGCAAGGGAGGCGGCGGTCGCCAGATAACTAGTGGCTAAGTTGACCAGGCGCTCGGAGGTTCAGCTTAGGCCTTTGCGCCTAGGGAAGTTCGTTTGCTCTTCTGGTCCACTGAGCCTCTGGGCCTCCGAGCCTCTCGTTTTGCATCCCTTGTCAACCGGTCAACTGGTCAACGGTTCAACTCACTCTGTCTCTTCGCGCCTACGGCGCGATCACTCACTCTTCCCTGCCGCGAAATCGGCGAGCGAGTCGGCGACCCACTGGCGTTGTTCGGCGGTGATCTCGGGGAAGATCGGGATGCTGAGGACTTCGGCGGCGAGCTGCTCGGAGACGGGGACGCTGTCGAAGCCGCGATACTTGTGGTCGACGAAGCACTGCTGGCGGTGCAGCGGGATCGGGTAGTAGATCTCGCAGCCGATCTTGCGCGCGGTGAGGAAGGCCTTGAGCGCGTCGCGGCGGCCGTGCGGGACGCGGAGCGTGAACTGGTTCCAGATGCCCTGGCCGGAGAAATCCACCGGCATCAGGATCCTGGCGGCCTTGTCGGCGCCGGGGCGGTTCTCGGCGATGCCGGCGACGCCCTTGAGCGCCGTCTGGTAGAAGATCGCATTGCCCGCGCGCGCGCAGTTGTAGGACGGCAGGTGCGGGAGCTTGAGGTGCAGGAGCGCGGCCTGCAGCGGGTCCATGCGGAAGTTCGCGCCGACCTCGCGGTGGTAATACTTCGGCTGCATGCCGTGGACGCGGAGGATGCGCGCGCGTTCGGCGAGGGCGTCGTCCTGCGTCGTGACCAGGCCGGAGTCACCCATGCCGCCGAGGTTCTTGGACGGGAAGAAGCTCGTCGCGCCGAAGTCGCCGGACGACATCGTCGCGCGGCCCTTCCAGCGGGCGCCCATCGACTGGGCGGCGTCTTCGATCACGCGGATCTTATGCGCGGAGGCGAAGGCCTGGAGCGCATCGAGGTCGGAGGACTGGCCGAAGAGGTGCACCGGCATGATGGCCGCGGTGCGCGGGCCGACCTTCCGGGCGGCGTCGGCCAGGTCGATGTTGAAGTGGTGCGGGTCGACGTCGACCCAGACCGGCGTGGCGCCGAGGCGGGAGACCGAGCCGGCGGTCGCGAAGAACGTGAAGGAAGGCAGCAGGACCTCGTCGCCTTCGCCGATGCCGAGGGCCATGAGGGCGAGCAGGAGCGCGTCGGTGCCGGAGGAGACGCCGAGGGCGTGCTTCACGCCGAGGAAAGCGGCGCAGTCCTTTTCGAAGGCCTCGAGACGCGGGCCCATGATGAACATGTTGGACCGGAGGACGTCGCGGAAGGCGGCTTCGAACTGCGTTTCGAGGGCGCGGTTCTGCGGGCCGAGATCAAGGAGCGGGACGTTCGTCATGGCGCGGGGAGGTTTTCCCACCCTCCGCCCATACGGGCAACATCATTCAGTCCGACGGCGGGAGCGCCAGACCAGGAACGCGCCGAAGGCCGCGAGCGGCAGCGTCCAGAATTGGCCGGCCGTGAGGCCGAGGACGTAGCCGTCTTCGGGCGAACGGAAGGCCTCGCAGAAGATGCGGCCGGCGGAATACAGGAGCAGGAACTCGCCCGCGAGGCGGCCCGCCGGCAGGCGCAACGGATAACGGCGGAGGACCCAGAGCAAAGGAATGAGCCCTTCGGCGATCGCCTCGTAGAGCTGCGACGGGTGGCGCGGCTCGACGCCCTCGCGCGGGAAGATCACCGCCCACGGCAGGCCGGAGGGATCGCCCACCAGCTCGCCGTTGATGAAGTTCGCGATGCGGCCGAAGAGGAGGCCCGCGGGCGCCAGGGCGCAGAGCAGGTCGCCGACGGAGAAGAAATCGGCGCGGGCGCGGCGGGCGAACCAGACGCCGGCGAGGAGCACGCCGAGGAAACCGCCGTGGCTGGCCATGCCGCCCTGCCAGACGCGGAAGAGCATGAGCGGGTCGGCCGCGAACTCATCGCGCGCGTAGAGGAACACATGGCCGAGCCGGCCGCCGGCGATGACGCCGACCATGATGGCGGTGATGAGCGCGGATTCGTCGAGCGCCGAACGCAGCGGCGTGAGGCCCGCGCGACGCCAGCGGCCGAGCAGCCAGGCCGCGACCATGAAGCCCGCCGCGTAGGCGAGACCATACCAATGGATGCCGCGCAGGCCCCAGCTCTCGGGAAAACGGAACGCGACCGGGTCGAGGTCGTGCGTCCAGTAGGCGAGCCGGGCGAAGTTCATGCGCCGGGCTTAGGGGCGTCCGGTCCGGCGCGACGGCCGACGCGATGGCCGCGCTGGCGGGCGAGCTCGCGCATGTCCGGGTGCGGATCGTCCTTCTCGTAGATCTCGACGCCGAGGAGGGATTCGAAGACGTCCTCGAGCGTCACGACGCCGGCGAAGGCGCCGAATTCGTCGACCACGACGGCGAGGTGCTGGTGCGCGCGGACGAGGTCGTGGAGGGCGTCGGAAAGGGTCGCGTTCTCGGGCACGACGTGGGCCTTGCCCATGAGCTCGCGCACGCGGACGTCGCGACGGCCTTCGCCGGCGGCCTTGAGCAGGTCGCGGCGACGGACCACGCCGACGATGCGGTCGGGGTTCTGCTCCCAGACCGGCATGCGGCCGTGCGGGACGTTCGGATAGAGACGGAGCACGTCGGCGACCGTGAGGTCGGCCTCGATGGAGGTGACGACCGGACGGGGCGTGAGGACCTGCGAGACCGGGATGTCGTCGAGGCGGACGGCGTTGGCGACGAGGTTGCTCTCGGCCTGGGTGATCTTGCCCTCGCGCGCGGCGGCCTGCGCGAGGCTGCCGATGTCGGCGTCGGCGCGGTCCACGCCGGGTTCTTCGGGCGGAGCGAGCGAATCATGCAGCTTGCCCAGCATGCGGAGCATCTTGGCGGCGCCGCGCACGATCGGGAGGGCCGTCGCGATGCGGGGGGCGAGGGCCACGCGGAAATGCATGCCCAGCTTGCGCGGGAGCATCATCGTCAGCCAGGCCATGAAGAAGGACACCGCGATGACGCCGAAGACCGTGACGACGGCGAAGGCCCAGCTCTCGCCGATGCGGGGCAGGAAGCGGACGCCGACGAGCACGCCGCCGAGCAGCGCGCTCATGCCGACGAAAGCGGCGGAAAGGACCTCGAAGGCGGCGAGCGTGTTGCCTTGGTCGCCGCGGCAGCGTTCGAGCGCGACGGCGGACTTGGCCTGACGGCGGCGGAGGTCCTCGAGTTCGGCGTGCGAGAGGGCGGAGACGACGCCGGCGACGAGGGAGATCCCCGCCGCGCTGCCGTTGAGGAGCACGAACACCAGCCAGAGATACCAGACGGATTCCATGTGTTTCTGGGATAGGCGGCGGGCGTCCGCTTGGCGAGGGAGAATCCCGGCGTTGACCCTGCGGAGACGTGCCGGATACTGGACGCATGACCCCTCGCGAGCTCCGGATCATCTCGGCCCTGGCCGTCTTCCTCACCGCCGGGCTGCCCGCGGCCGCCGGAGCGATCGCCTTCCGCTCCCAGCCCGTCCTCGTGGCCACGATTATCGGCGAGCCCGGCCAGCTGCCCGGGCTCACCGGCCTCTTCTTCAACCATTTCAGCGGCGCGCTGATCGGCCTGCTCGTCATCGGACTCGGCGTCACGTCCTACGCCGTCCTCGCGCGCCTGCGCGAACAGGACGATGTCGTGCGCATGACCAAGCTCCTCGCCGCGACTTGCTTCTCGGCCCTGATCAGCGTCGCCTTCCTCGCCCTCTTCGTGCTCGCCGCGGCTTTGCCGGCCTACGCGAAGCTGATGCAGCGCTGAGCGCGCCAAGCGGCCAGCGCCGCGAGCAACAGACGCGCCGCGGCGGGATCGCCCGACCAGAGCGTACGGCCGTCGGCGTCATCCCAGCGCGACGCCGCGGAGGCGCCGCCCGGAAGGGTCGAACGCAGGACGAGGATGGCATCGGCGCGGACGGGCACGCCTGACTCGGCCTCGCGTACCGGCAAACCGGCGCAGCGGATGAGCTGACCGAGCGCCGTGCCGGGGAGACGTCCGGTGGCGTCGGCCGGGACATGGAGCGCGCCGCCCTCGACCCAGGCCAGGCTCGAGCGCGAACCTTCGCTGACGAAACCACGGGCGTCGAACTGCACGCCCTCGACGCCGGCGCCTTCGCCCAGCGAACGCAGCTCGATGGAAGCCGCGAGCGAGTTGGCCCACGGGGCGGACTTCGGACGCGGCAGCCATTCCGGGGCGTCGCGCGGAGTGCGGAGAGAACGGAGACGGAAGACCTCAGGAGAAGGCAGCAACGCGCGGAGTCCGAGCTCCTCGAAGTCCGCTCCGACGACGAGACGAAGCACGCCTTCCTGTCCGCCGAGCAGACGGATCGCCGCACGCCAGGCCGCGAGATCGCCGCGGCCGAGCGGACCGGGCGTGAGGCCTGCGCGGGACAGGCCGGCGCGCAGGCGCGCAAGATGATCTTCCAGGCACTCGACCGTTCCGGCGCGGATCGCGAGCGTCTCGAAGAAAGCCGCGCCGTCCGGGAAGCTGCCCGGCGTGGGATCGCCCTCGGCGAGGACGCCGTTGCGGCAGACGCGGCTCATGGGAGGGCCGCGCGGGCGGCGGCGAGGAGCGGGGCCTGGGCCTTGCGCAGGCTCTCGGCGTATTCGCGGGCGGGGACCGAATCGGCGACGATGCCGGCGCCGGCCTGCACGAACGCGCGGCCTTCGGCCGACCAGAGCGAGCGGATGATGATGTTCAGGCAGAGTTCGCCCGAAGCGCCGACCCAGCCGAGCGATCCCGTGTAATACGCGCGGGCCACCGGTTCGAGTTCGGCGATGACCTGCATCGTGCGGACCTTCGGGGCGCCCGTGATCGTGCCGCCGGGGAAGAGCGCGCGGACCACGTCGGCGGGGCCCGCGCCTGCGGCGAGGTCGCCTTCGACCTGCGAGACGAGGTGCATCACGTGGGAATAGCGTTCGACCGCCATGAACTCCGGCACGCGCACCGAGCCCGGACGCGAGACGCGGCCGACGTCGTTGCGCAGCAGGTCGACGAGCATCAGGTGCTCGGCCTTCTCCTTCGTGTCGCCCGAAAGTTCCCGCGCCCAGGCGAGGTCCGCGGCCTCGTCGGCGCCGCGCGGACGCGTGCCGGCGATCGGACGGGAGGCGACGCGCCCGCCGGCGACCTCGACGAGCAGTTCGGGCGAACCGCAGGCGAGCGCCGCGCCGGGCAGGCGCACGAAGCCCATGTAGGGCGAAGGATTGGCCGAACGGAGTGCCTCGTAGGCGCGGAGCGGATCGACCGGCGGCACTTCGAGACGCGTGGAGAGGTTGACCTGATACGTGTCGCCCGCGGCGATGTAGTCATGGCAGCGACGGACCGCGCGGACGAACCCCGGCTCGTCGAACGACGCCGCGATCGGCGTGGCGGGAGCGCCGATCGCAGGCATCACGGGCGCCGGTGCGGCGCACGCGGACGCCCAGCGGTCGGCGAGGTCGAGCGCCCGGGCGCGCGCCGCGCGGAGCGCGGAGTTGGGAGAGCCGACGGGACAGAGCACGACGACCGTCAGCTCCTGCTTCGCGGCGTCGAACACGCACGCCTCATGGGCCTCGAGGAAGGCCGCGAGCGGCACGCGGACGTCGGCCGGCGCGGAGCGCACCGGCTCGAACTGCGAAGCGAGCTCGTAGCCCAGCAGCGTGATCAGGCCGCCTTGGAAGACGGGCCAGCCGGCGAGACGAGGCGCGCGGACCTCGCGGGACCACCGGCGCAGGTAGGCGAGCGGCGATTCGGAGGCTTCCTCGTGCGCGCCGTCTTCGGCGTGCAGCACCACGCGGCCGTCGGCGAAGAAGAGCGTCGCGCGCGCCGCGGCCGGGACCGCGATCGTGAAGCTGCCCGTGCGGCCGCTCTCCAGCACCGCATGGTGACGGCCCGAGAAGAAGGCCTCCCACGAAGCCGGCAGCCGCTCCGCGCGGAAGCGCGCGAGATAGGGCAGGTGCGTCCAGCCGGAGCCGGCGGCGGCCCAATCGGCGGCCGTGACCTCGGCGAGGATGACGGGGACCTCACTCATCGGCGAAGTTCAGCTTGTAGCCGGAGAAGTCCGGACCCGAGAGGATCTCGCCGGCACGTTCGGCCGTGATCCCGTAGACGTGGAGCTCCTGGCGGGAACCCTTGGAGACGACCGTCACGCGCAGGCCGCCGCCGATCTTCATCACCTTGATCGAAAGCGT
This sequence comes from Verrucomicrobiota bacterium, assembly GCA_041180005.1. Classification (GTDB taxonomy): domain Bacteria; phylum Verrucomicrobiota; class Verrucomicrobiia; order Opitutales; family UBA953; genus UBA953. The sequence continues at coordinate 447,809 of JBEGSF010000001.1, forward strand.
CTTCGCGCCGACGCGCGCGGCGATCACGCCGCGGGAGACGCGGCCATGACGCTCGAGGGCTTCGGCCACGGGACGGGCGGCGTCGGTCAGCGACGTGTGCGTGCCCGCCCTGCCCCGCCCCTTGGCCATGCTCAGGCGATCTCCCAGTTATAGGGATGGGACGAAAGGAATTCGCAGCCCTTCTTCGTGACCACCACGCAGTCTTCGAAGCGGCAGCCGCCGATGCCCGGGTAGTAGAGGCCCGGCTCGACCGTGACCGCATGGCCCGCGACGAGCGGGAGCGGGTTGCGCGTGGAAAGCGCCGGATCCTCGTGGATGTCGTAACCGAGGCCGTGGCCCGTGCCGTGGAAGAAGCCGACGTAGACGCCCTTCTCCAGGCCGGTGCGGTAACCGAGGGACTTGAAATATTCCTGCACCACCGTGTGGACCTTCGCGCCGGTCACGCCCGCGCGGATGGCCTTGATCGCGCGGCGCTGGGCCTCGAGCACGGCGAGCACCATCTTGCGCTGCTTCGCGTTGGCCTTCCCCTTGAGGTAGGTGCGGGTCATGTCGCCGTAGTGGTGCGACGCGATGTGGCGCGGGTAGATGTCGCAGACGATGAGCTCGTTGGCGCGGACGGGGCCGGAGCCGGAGCAGTGGCAGTCGACGGCCTGGTCGCCGGGGGCGATGATCAGGCCGATGTCGCAGAGGGCGCCCTTGCGGAGGATCGCGACCTGCGCCTCCTCCTTGAGGATCTCGGCCGTGAGGGTCTTGCCCTTCCACTGCAGCACGCCCTTCTTGTCGGCCTTCGATTCGGCGAGCACCTGCTCGACCGCCTGGAAGCCCGCGACGGCGGCGGCGTTGCCGGCGCGGATGCCGGCGAGTTCGGCCTTGGACTTCACCTGACGCTCGGGGAAGAGTTCGGGCGCGCCGCGTTCGTTCTGCTGGGCGCCGACGGCGTGGAGCTCAAGGCCGAGCTCGCGGAGGCGCTGGAAGAGGCCCACCGGGAAATCGGCCGGCACGCGGAAGCGTTGGACGCCGCGCTCGAGGGCGGCGAAGACGATCGCATCGGCCACGCCCGCCTTCGGGTTGGTCTTGCGCAGGTCGCCGATGATAGCGGTCAGGTTGAGGACCTCGTCGAACGCGGATTCATCCTCCGCGCGGCCGACCTCCATCCCGGGGAGCAGGCCGATGCGCCGGCGGCCGACCGAGAAGGCCGGGAAAGGATCCGAAGCGTGGAAGCCGCCGAACCAGCGCAGGTCGGCGTTCTTGGAAGGAGTCGCCATCATCAGGACATCACGGACGGCGGAAGCGGAGGAGCGGGCCATGGGCGGAGGATGACGGAACTCGGCTTCCCGTGAAGCGCAAACGGCATCGCCCGACGCCGCGGAGGCGCTATCGTGGACCGCATGCCCCTCCCCTGCCTGGCCGTCCGCCAACCCTTCGACCTCGGCACCCTGCTCGTCCCCGTGCTCCCGTGGTGGGAGCTCCTGCTGCGGGGCGTCATCGTCTACGCCTTCCTCCTCGTGCTCATCCGGATCACCGGACGCCGGCAGACGGGGATGATGACCCCGTTCGACTTCATCCTCCTGCTCATCCTGAGCAACACCGTCCAGAACGCCATGAACGGCGGCGACAACAGCCTCGGCGGCGGCCTCTTCCTCGCCGGCACGCTGGTCGTGATCAACTGGATCATGCTGCTGCTCTCGCGTCACTACCGTCTCGTGCACTGGGCGCTCGTCGGCCGGCCGGCGTTCCTCGTGCGCGACGGAGAGGTCCAGGAGAAGGTCATGCACCGGGAGCGCATCACGCATCACGAACTCATGTCGGCCCTGCGGTCGGCGGGGCTCGCGAACATCGAGCAGGCCAAGGACGTCATCCTCGAGACGAACGGCACCATCAGCGTCATCCACCGCCCCGCGGCCTGACAGGTCGGGCAGGGCCGGGTTTTCCCTTGGCCGCGGGACCCTCGCCGGGCCCATTGGCCGAGGCTTGACCCCGGCCGTCCGCCTAGGGATAGTGAGCGTCCTTGGCCACGCGGGTATCGTTCAGTGGTAGGACACCACTCTTCCAAAGTGGATACACCAGTTCGAATCTGGTTACCCGCACCAAGGAAAACGCCGATCAGTTGCGCCAAGGCAGCTGACCCGCGGGCGTGACCTCGAGGAACTCCTTCCAGGCCTCGACCTCGTCCGCGGAAAGCGACGACGCGACCACCAGGCGCCACTTCGGCTTGGCGGGAGCGCGGCGGAGGGTCATGCCCGCCTGCTCCGGCAGGCGGTTGGCCTTGCGCGAATTGCAGCGCACGCAGGCCGTGACGATGTTCTCCCAGTTGGTCTTGCCGCCGACGTCGCGCGGCACGACGTGGTCGAGGTTGAGCTCCTCGTCGCGGAACGTGCGGCCGCAATACTGGCAGGTGTTGGCGTCGCGCAGGTAGACGTTGCGGCGGGAGAAGCGGATCTCGCGGCGGGGCACGCGGTCGTATTCGCCGAGCAGGAGGACGCGCGGGACGCGCAGCACGATGCAGGGCGAACGCACGGACTCGCCGGCGGGCGGCGGGGACTCCGCGGAGAACTTGAGCCACTCCGCGGCGCTGAGGACGCGATGGCCGGCGGCGGGATCGGAGTAGATGGCCGAAGCGCGGCCGCGGAAGAGCAGGCTCATCGCGCGGAGCACGCCGACGATGTTCACCGGCTGCCAGAGACGGTTGAGGACGAGGACGCGTTGTTCGAGGCGCGGAGGCACTGCGCCCTCACGATGACCCGTCGCGCCGAAGGGTCAACCTCCTCGCATCAGCGGCCTTTGGCCGGCACGGGCCGCGGGACGGGCGGGGCCGTCGGCGGGTCGGGCAGGAAGACGGACAGCGCGCCCTTGACCGTGGCGGGCATGGGGAAAGGCACCCCGTCGATCTCGACGCGGAGGTTCTCAAGGAAGGTCGCGCGCAGTTCGGTCGGGCCCTTGACGTTGATGACGGCCGGCTTGTCACGCGGCGAAAGCACGCCGAGGCCGGGGACCTCGCCGGTGTTGAGCTCGACCACCTGGTAGCGGACGCCCACCTTGGTGGAACGCAGGGTGATCTGGTGGGGACGGCCCGCCGGCGGAACCGGCGGGACGACCACGCGAGCCGGAGGCTCAGGTCGCCGGTCCGGCGACGGCGAGCTCAGATAAAAAACGCGAGCAGGATCGCGATGGCCGCGATGCCGATGATGCCGTAGATCAGCATGTCGCGGCTGATCGTCAGCGGCGCGCCGCCGGTCTCGGGCTCGAAGGCCGCGTCCTCGTCGGCGCCGGCTTCGAGCGGACGGCGGGAGGCCTTGGCGGAATGATGCGTGTTGAAGTCGGCGCCGGCCTTCTCGTCGTCGAGGCGCAGATACTTCGCGTAGACCTTCACGAAGCCGCGCTTGTAGACGTCGGCGAGCGGGATGGACTCGAACTGGTTGGCCTCCATGGACTGGAGGTAGTCGGTGCGGATCTTGGTGAACTCCGCGGCCTCGCGGAGGGTCACGCCCAGTCGCTGACGGGCTTCTTGGAGGCGTTCGCCGAGGGTTTGCATGGCCCGACTTTCGCCCGCGGGCGGGAAATAGGCAAGCCTCTGGTAGGACTTAGAGGAAGCGTTCGAAGTAAGGCCAGGCCAGCGCGGAGCCTTCAAGTAGGGGCGTCATCACCCACTTCATCAGTCGTCCGAAACCTGGGAGATTGATGAGGATGATCAAGATGACGAACCCCCAGCGGGCGATGGTGAGGAACAGTTCCTCCGAATACAAGCCGAGCCGAAGCGCCAGACGGGATCCGTCGAGGGGCGGGACGGGGATCAGGTTGAAGGCCACCAGACTCGCGTTGAGGAAGATGCCTTGGGCCAGGAAGACGATGATGACCGCCTGGGACTCGGGGTCGAAATCACCGATGGTTCCGATGAGGGCCAAGACGAGGCACAGCACCACGTTCATCGCCGGGCCGGCCAGGGTGATATAGATATCGTCCATCCGGCGGGTCTTCGGGTTCGGCAGGGAGATCTGGACCGGCTTGCCCCAGCCGATGAGCCCGAAGCCGGGGCTGAGGAAGATCATGACCGCGGGGAGGATGATGGTGCCGATGAGGTCGGTATGGGCGAACGGGTTGAGGGTCACGCGGCCCTGCAGGCGGGGGAGAGGGTCGCCGCGGAGGTCCGCCACCCAAGCGTGTCCGAACTCGTGGAGGCCGATCGAGATGATCAGCAGGATGAGCTGGAGCAGGCCGTCCCGGAGGAAAGACAGGTCCATCTCAGTTGCCGCAGCCTCCGCGGGGCTTGCCGCAACCGCAGCTGTTCGTGTGGACGTGGTCGGACTTGAGGCCCTTGACCGCCACCATCGGGAGCTGCTTCTCGAGCTTGGCCGAGCCGCAGTGCGGGCAGGCCGGCTTTTCCTGGGAGCTGCGGACGAGCAGCTCGCTGGTCTTGCCGCAGTCGGCGCAGGTGTAATCGAAGATCGGCATGGCGGACGAAGCCAAGGAAACGCGGGCCGCGAAGTTAGCCAATCCGAAAGCACCGCCGCACTCGCTCCTTGAGCAAACGCCTCCGACCGATAGACCCGTAGGCATGTCATACGCCGCCCGGATCCGGCTCGCACAACGGAGAGGCCTCGGCCTCTCCGCGGCGCGCACGCTCGCGCGGCTGGCCACCCCGCAGGCCATCCAGGACTTCCTCGTCGATTTCCCGCAGAACTTCGAACCCGAGGGCGACACCGCCCGCTCGGTGGAACAGACCCTCAAGCACAACCGCGCGCATTGCATCGAAGGCGCGATGGTGGCGGCCTTCGCGCTCTGGCTGCAGGGCCACCCTCCCCTGCTCCTGGACTTCAGCGCGCACCAGGACATGGACCATGTCATCGCGCCCTTCCGCGTGAACGGCAAGTGGGGCGCCATCTCCAAGACCAACTACGTCTGCCTGCGCTGGCGCGACCCGGTCTACCGCAGCGTGCGCGAGCTCGCGATGTCGTACTTCCACGAATACGCCAAAGGCCCGCGCAAGACCCTGCGCAGCTATTCGAAGCCTTACGACCTCAGCCGTCTCCCGCCGGAGAAGTGGGTCAACAACCCGAAGGACTGCTGGGAGATCGCGGACCTGATCACCGCCGCGCCGCATTACGAGATCGTCACCGCGGCGGAGGCCAGGCGTCTGCGGCACCGCGACGACGTCGAAGTGCGCTCGGACAAGGTGACCGCGTTCCCGATCCCGAAGTGGAAGCGTCAGCGGCTCTGACGCTCAGCGCCGTCCGTCGTACCAAAGATGACAGGCGTCCGGGCGCTTCGCGGCCCGTCCGGCGGTGAAGAGCATGCGGAAGAAGAACCGGCCTCCTTCCGTGAGCGTGTAGAGCTTCAGCTTGCGCGACGACGTGCGGAGCGGGTGGTCGGACAGGATGACGAAGCGGCGGCGTGAACGGCGCGCGAGCGCCTTGAGGCGACGGCTCAGGAAGACCTCTTCGCCCGCGTAATACTCCGTGCCGAAGCCGCCCGCGGCGCGGAAGGCTTCGGCCTCGACCCAGACGCACGAACCGGCGGCCCAGCCGGCGAGGCGGCTCCACAGGTTCCAGAGACCGCAGACGAAGCGCGCGTAGCGCGGCGTACCCGGCTCGAGTTCGACCGTGCTGCCGCCGCCCAGGGCGCGGCCGGAGGCGATGCGGTCCGCGATGGACGCGAAGAGCGCGGACGAAGGCGCCGAGTCGGCGTCGATGAAGACGAGCCACTCGCCCGTCGCGGCTCGCGCTCCCGCGTCGCGCGCGCGGCCAATCTGGTTGACCGGCTCGAAGACCACCGTCGCGCCGGCCGCGCGGGCGACCGCGGCCGTGCCGTCGGTCGAGTTGTTGTCGCAGACCACGCACTCCCATTCCCAGCCGCGGGACGTGAACGCGGACGCGGCCACCCGCACCGCCGCGAGGGCGGCCGGGAGGAGCTTCTCTTCGTTGAAAGCCGGGAGGACGACGGAGACGCGCATCACCGGCGGACGCGTCAGCTGACGTGCTCGAAGGCGCAGGCGGCGGCGCCGACGACGCCGACGTTACCGCCGAGGCCGGCCGGGACGATCGAGCAGACCGCGGAAAGGCGCGGGAAGGCGTAGCTGTTGGCGCTCTTGCGCATCGGCACGAAGAGCGCGTCGCCTGCGGCGGTGACGCCGCCGCCGACCACGATGACGTCGGGATTGAAGGTGTTGATCACCGCGCCCAGGCCGCGACCGAGGTAGTTGATCGACTCCGCCCAGATCTCGTTGGCCAGCGCGTCGCCCTCGGCCATCGCCTGGAAGAGGTGGTGCGTGGTGACCTGGTCGATCGAGCCGGCGAACTTCACGATGCTCGAAGGACGACCGGCCGCGAGGGCCTCGCGGGTGCGGCGCGCGATGGCGGTGCCGGAGGCGTAGACCTCCCAGCAGCCAGGGTTGCCGCAACCGCAGCGGGGACCGTCCATGGTGAGCGGGATGTGGCCGAGCTCGGCCGCGTTGCCGTTGGAGCCGCGCATGAGGCGTCCGTCGATGACGGCGCCGCCGCCGATGCCGGTGGAGACGGTGATGTAGACGACGTTCTTCCTGCCCTTGCCGGCGCCGAAGCGGTATTCGCCGAGCGCGGCGGCGTTGCAGTCGTTGTCGATGCGGGCGGGCAGGCCGCCGAAGGAGTTGCTGAGGAACTCCGTGATCGAGAAGCCGGTCCAGCCCGGGAGGTTCGGGGAGCCGTCGACGCAGCCGCGGGCCATGTCGAGCGGGCCGGGGGAGGCGATGCCGATGGCGACGAAGTCGACCGGCTTGAGCTTCAGTTCGGCGAGGAGCTTGTGGGCGGCTTCGGCGACTCGTTCGCAGGCCTGCTGCGGGCCCTTTTCCGCGAACGTCTCGACGCGGCCGGAACCGAGGACGCTGCCGTCCTCGTTGACGACGCCGAAGGCGAACTTCGTGCCGCCGAGATCAAAGGCCAGAACTTTGCGCATAGGAATAGGAAAGGGATCAGTCGCGGGCCGGACGCGAGAAGTCGTCCTGCAGGCGGACGATGTCGGTCAGGTCGGGCGTGGAAACTTCGGCCAGGACGCTGTCTTCGAGGGCTTCGAAACGGTGGACCGTGCGCGGAGGGACGTGGAGCGCCCGGCCCGGGAGCCACTCGAACTGGTCGGCGGGGGCGACCGCGACGGTCGGGGTCTCGCCCGGGGCCGTGGCGCGATAAGTCAGGCGCACGCGTCCCGACAAGAGGTAGAGCGTCTCAATCTTGCGCTCGTGATACTGCAGGCTGAGGCGACAGCCCTTGCGGACCTCGAGGAGCTTGCCGGCGTAGGCCGGCTGGTCGGCGAACCAGATTTCGCGACCCCACGGCTTCTCCACGATCTTGGGAGGATGCAGCGGGTCGGCCATGGCACTGGTCTGTCGAAAAACCGCCCGTTAGCCAAGCAAATCCCCGAAGAAGTCAGGCTGGTCCATCGCGCCCACCAGCGGACGCACGAGGTGCTCGGCGTCGACGGCGACACGGTTCACGTCGGGCGAGACGCGATGCAGGGACAACGTGCGGTCGGGCGCGGTCACGGCGAGAGCCGCGAAGTCGACGGGCGTGAAGGCGCGCTCCGATAGCCAGGCCTGCCGAGCGGGACCGGCGAGCACGACCGGCATGCGCGAGTGCACTTCGCCCGCCTCGCGGTTCGGGGCGACCGTCACGAGGCAGAGCGTGCGACGCGAGGTGCCGTCGGCGGCGAGATGGAGCGACCAAAGGCCGGCGACGGCGAGCGGGCCGCCGTCGGACGCGCGGAAATAATAGGGCACCTTGAGCTTACCCTCCGTCTTCCATTCGTAATAGCCGTCGAGGGGCACGACGCAGCGGCGCAGACGGGCGGCGTCACGGAAGGTCGGGCGTTCGAAGATCCCCTCGACGCGGGCGTTGGCGTGGCCGCCGGGTTCGTCGGCCGGAGCCCAGGCAGGGACGAAGCCCCAGGGGAGCGCTTCGGTGCGGAGGACGCCCTGCTCGCGACGGACGCTGAGGAGGGGCGTGCCGGGAGAGATGTTGAAGCGCGGGGCCACGTCGACCGACGGGGCACCGAGGCTTTTGACTATCTCTGCCCAGCGTGAGAACTGGGTGACGCGACCGCACATTCCGGCTGACGGATCAGGCGCGCGGAGGAAGCACGGGCGGACGGGAAGCCTGGGCGCCGGTGCGGAGGGCGTTCAGCACGACCAGGTTGATGAAGTGCATCACGCCGAGGACCACGACCACCACGCCGACGGACTTGCTGAGATGCTCGATCACGTCGATGCCGGTGGCCGGATGCTGCTTGGAGGAAAGGAAGAGCAGCATGAAGCCGACGTTCACGAGGTAGAAGCCGATGATGAGGAGGTTGTTGACCGAGTCGGCCATCGTCTCGTTGCCATGGAAGGCTTCGACGAGGAAAGGACGACCGCTGCGGAAGAGGGTGCGGCCGACCCAGATCGTCACGCCCAGCGAGAGCAGGAGGTAGACGCCGTATTCCAGATAGGTCAGCGAATCACTGGCGACAGGGGTCGAATCAGCGGCGAGGAACATACGAGCAGGCTAGGCCTGAGCTGACGGACCTCAAACCCTTTCCGCCGGCTTACCAATGGGGCGGACGTTCGTCGGCGGGAGGGCCCTGGTCGCCGGCGTCGGCGGTCTGGGTCAGCTTGGCCTCGGTGCGGGCGAGCCGGTCGGAGAGCTTCGAGACCTCCCGGGAAAGCTCCAGGATGATGCGGTCCTGCTGCTCCACGTGGCGTTGCAGGAAAGTGAGGCGTTCCTCGAGGGCGCGCTGGCGATCGTCCATGCCCTGAGGATGAAGGGGGAGTCCGGCAGGGCAAGACCCGGCATCGTATGATGATTCCGACAAGTGACGGTTGCGGGCTAGGTTTGGGGGTTGAAGCCTACCGGCCGCTTAGTGGAATACTCCTATGTCCGACCCCCGGGACAATCCACCCGTAGAAACCGGGGCGGAGCCTTTGGCCCGTCCCAAGCGCACCCTCTGGCAACGCCTCGGGGGCGAAGGCCTGGCGTTGTCGGTCATCGTGCACATCATCCTGGTGCTGATCGCGATCGTCTGGGTCATCTCGACCGTGACGGACGGCGCCGGCAAGAAGGACCCGAACACCTTCGCCACCGGCGCGGGCGGCGGCGCGGGCGGCCCCAAGGCCAAGGAGTACAAGACCAAGGTGGTGCCCAAGAACATCAAGTCCCTCGCCAAGACCAACACGCGCATCACCAGCAAGAACGCGAACGCCTCGATGGCCGTGACGAGCATGCCGAGCATGTCCAATCCGTTGCTCAGCGCCGGCGCGATCGGCGGCGGCGCTTCGAAGGGCTTCGGCGGCGGTTCCGGCGGCGGCATCGGCGCCGGCAAAGGCATCGGCTCCGGCGGCGGTCGTAACTTCGTCTCGCTGTTCGGGATGAAAGGAGCCGGCATCAATACCAGCGGCCTGCTCGGCACGCTCTACGACATCAAGCAGACCGCGAACCGCCAGCCCACCGCGGCGGCTCCGGCAAAGACCGGCATCCCGCCTTACCGGCAGTCGGTGAGGGAGTTCCTCGAGAGCGGCTGGAGCGCCGGTCGTCTGCAGAAGTTCTTCAAGTCGCCGGACATGCTCGTCTCGGGACAGATCTTCATCACCGGACGCTCCGCGGACGACGCCCCCAAGGCGTTCGAGGTCGAAAAGCTGATGAAACCCTCGCGCTGGGTCCTCCATTATCGCTGCTACGTCGAGGTCCCCAGCTCCCTTCCCTTCCGCTTCGTCGGATCCGGCGACGACTTCCTCATCGTCCGCTGGAACCGCAAGATCGCGCTCGACGACGGCTATGAGACCTACTTCGCCGGCCGCGACGGCAACTACAAGGACTTCGGCGTGAAGGTCTCCAAGGAATACAAGGTCGACCGCCGACCAGGCAGCCTGAACCGCCTGAAGGCCGGCCCGTGGATCCAGGTCACCAAGGGCACCAAGGTGCCGATCGAGATCCTGATGGGCGAGACGCCCGGCGGCACGTTCGACTGCTACCTCGCGATCGAAGTCGCGAAGTCCGGCACCAAGGTCGACGGAGAATACGAAGGCGAAGGCAAGCTGAAGCTCTTCCGTTGCAACTCGGATCCGCTGCCCGAAGGCGTCGCCCGGGACAAACGCGGGCTGAACATCGACATGGAGGCGAAAGGCTGGATCTTCAAAGCCTCCAGGGACGGAAATTCCGTGCTGCGCTAACGCTTGCCGGCGAAGTAGAACTTCCGGCAGTTGCCGCCGAAGAGCCCGGCGCGCTCGGCTTCGGTCAGTCCGCGGGCGTGATCATCGACCAGACGGAAGGCCTGCTCGTAGCTGCCGGCGAAGAGGCAGACCGGCCAATCGGAGCCATACATCAGGCGCGACGGGCCGAAGGCTTCGAAGACCGTGTCGAGGTAAGGACGGAACTGCTCGGCCTGCCACGACTTGTGGTCGGCCTCGGTGAGCATCCCCGAGACCTTGCACCAGACATTGGGCAGCTTGGCCAGGCGACGGACCTGCGATTTCCAAGGTTCGATCGTGCCGTCCTTGATGTGCGGCTTGGCGATGTGATCGAGGACAAAGGGCTGCAGCGGGAAGTTCTCCGCGAGACGGATGGCGGCCTCGAGCTGCTTCGGATAGATCAGGATGTCGTAGGTCAGGCCATGCGCGTGGAGCTGCGAGATCCCGCGCTGGAAATCCTTCCCCAGCATGAAGTCGACGTCGGGCTCTTCCTGGACGACGTGACGGACGCCGACGAACTTCGGGTGCGCGGCGAGGCGGACGAGGTCGGCCTCGACGCGATCGGAGCGCAGGTCGACCCAGCCGACGACGCCCTTCACGTTCGCATGCTTGTCCGCGAGACCGAGCAGCCAGTCGGACTCGCCGACGACCTGACGGGCCTGCACGGCGATGGAGCCGTCGAAGCCGAGCGGCTGCTGGAGCGCGGCGAGGTCGTCGGGCAGCCAGCTGCGATGCAGCGGCGAGCCCGGCGGGATCCATGGATACTGCGCCGCGTCGTACGACCAGAAGTGCTGGTGGGCGTCCAGGCGCATGGCGTCAGACCACGTCGACGATCGCCTTGATCACGCCGGACTCCGGCTTGAGCCAGGTCGGGAAGGTCGCGATCAGGTCGTCGAACTTCGCGTGGTGCGTGATCCAGGGCTTCGTGTCGATCACGCCGTCTTCGATCAGCCTGATGATGCGGGCGAAGTCCTTCGAGTGGGCGTTGCGGCTGGCCATGATGGTCAGCTCGCGACGGTGCAGATGCGGGGCGTGCGGGAAGGTGAGGTCCTGCTGCGTGATGCCCACGTAGACGACGCGCGCGGCGAAGGCCGCGTAGGCGAAGCAGGCGACCATCGACTTGTTGCTGCCCGTGGCGTCGATGACGACGTCGGCCAGCTGGCCGTCGGTGAGGGCCGCGAGCGCGGCGACCTCGGAGCCGTCGCCCTTGGCCTGGATGACGCCGTCGACCTTCATCACGTCGACGCAGAACTTCAGGCGGTCGGCGTTCATGTCCATCACCACGCACTTCGCGCCGGAGACCTTGACGAACTCCACGGCCGAGAGGCCGATGGGGCCGGCGCCGATCACGAGGACCGTCTCGCCGGCCTTGGGGGCGGCGCGGTCGACGGCGTGGCAGCCGATGGCGAGCGTCTCGACGAGCGCGAGCTGGTCGTAGGAAAGCTTCGCGGAGATGTGGAGCTTGCGGGCCGGCAGGAGGAACTTCTCGGCCATGCCGCCGTCGCACATCACGCCGAGCGTCTTGTGGTTCTCGCAGCAGTTGGTGAAACCGCGGCGGCAGCTGTAGCAGGTCTGGCAGTTGATGTAAGGCTCGACGGAGCAACGGTCGCCCGGCTTCACGTTCGTCACGCCCGGACCCACGGCGAGGACCTCGACGCCGAGCTCATGGCCCGGGATGCGCGGGTAGGAGTAGAACGGCATCTTGCCGAGGTAGCCTCCGTAATCGGTGCCGCAGATGCCGATGCGATGGACGCGCACGACGGCTTCGCCGGCGGCGGGCGCGGGCGGCTCGGGGATGTCGATGCGCGCGAACTGCTGCGGCTGGTCGAGACGGATGGCCTTCATCGGCTCAGTTGTTCTCCTTCAGGCCTTCGAGGTGGCCGAGGTTCTTGACCGGGGCGAAGATCGCCTGGACCTCGGCGAGCAGCTGCTGGTCGATCGGTTCCGCGGCCCACTTGGCCCAGTTGCGGATGTTGGTCGGGTTGGCGCTGCCCGAGACCGTCGTGGCGATGTCGGGATGCTGGAGGGAGAACTGCAGGGCGAGCTTGGCGATGTCGCTGCCCTTGGCGGCGCAATGCGCGGCGGCGGCGCGGGCGGCGGCCTTCACGTTCTCAGGTTCCTTGAGCCAAGCCGGGAGCGGGGCGTTGGTGAGGAGGCGGGCGCTGAACGGACCGGCGTTCATCACGCCGATGCCCTTGGCCTTGAGGTAAGGCACCGTCTCGTCGGAGAAGCGCGTGTTCTGGAGCGTGTGCTGGTTGTAGCTGAGCACGCAGTCGACCTCGGTCTGGTCGCAGATGAACCTGAAGATCTTCTGCGGGTAGCCGCTGAAGCCGATGGCCTTCACCTTGCCGGCCTGCTTCGCCTTGCGGAGGGCCGGGATGGTCTCATCGACGATCTGCTGCATCGGGACGAACTCGATGTCGTGGCAGAGGATGATGTCGAGGTGGTCGGTGCCGAGGCGGTGGAGGGAGACGTCGATGCTTTCGGCGACGCGCTTGGCGCTGAAGTCGAAATGCTGCAGGTCGTAGCGGCCGAGCTTCGTGCAGAGCTTGTAGCTGTCGCGCGGGACGCCGCGGAGGGCGATGCCGAGGAGCACTTCGGACATGCCGCGTCCGTAGAAGGGCGACGTATCGATGAAGTTGAGGCCGCAGTCGAGGGCGACCTGGACGGACTTCAGCGCGTCGTCGAGGGCGACGCTGCGGAATTCCTGTCCGAGGGAGGAGGCGCCGAAGCTGAGGATCGGCAGTTCGATGCCGGTCTTACCGAGGGGGCGGGTCTTCATGGAAGGAGAGTTCAGGCGGTGCGGCAGCCGACGGTGAGGAGCACGTTGCCCCAGAGGGCCTGGTCGCCGGTCTGGATGGTCAGGATATGGTCGGCGGATTCGACGGCCTTGTAGAAGTCCCACTTCAGGATCGGCTGCAGCTCGAGCTTGAGTCCGGCGGCCTTCACTTCCTGACGGAACTCGGCCCACACGGGCGGCTCGCCCTTCTGCGCGTAGGAGTCGTCGGCGGGGATGCCCATCGTGTTGACGGCGTCGACCGGCACGGCGCTGAGCACCGCGCGGAGGACCTGCGCGACGGTCGGGATGCCCGGCGAAAGATTGAGCGAGACCAGCTCGGCGTTCGGTCCCTTCTTGCCCCAGACGGGGTAGTTGCCGTCGGCGATGAGGATGACCGAGTGATGGCCCGCGCGGGCGAGGACTTCGGAGATCTTCGGGTGGATGAGCTGGTGCTTGAGCATGGTCTTAGCGGGGTAAGTGGGCGCGGATGGCCTTGATCGTCTGCGCGGCGGCGGCTTCGGAGTCGGGCAGCGGGAGGATCTCGCCGGAGAGATGGCCGGCGTAGCCGATGTCCTTGAGCGCGGCGATGACCGGGGCGACGTCCGTGTGGCCGAAGCCGATCGCCTGACGGTTGCTGTCGGCGAAGTGGACGTGTCCGACGTGCCGGCCGCAGGCGCGGAGCGTGGCGGCGTTCGAGGCCTCCTCGATGTTCATGTGGAACAGGTCGCAGAGAAGCTTCACGTTGCCGACCTGGCGCGACTCAAGGAACCGGGCGGCGTCGAGCTGGCGGTTGAGGAGGTTGGTCTCGTAGCGGTTGAGCGGCTCGTAGAGGAGCGGCACCCCGAGTCGGGCGGCATGGGCGCCGAGATCCGTGAGCGCTTCGGCGAGCCAGGTCAGCGCCTGCTCACGGGTCACGTCGCCCTCGGCCTTGCCCTGCATCGAACCGATGATCGCGGGCGCCTTGAATTCGCCGCCCACGTCGATGATCGCGCGGATGAACTCACGGGCCTGGCTGCGGATGGCGGGGTCGACGTGGGTGAGGTGCCACTTATGGACGAGCCAGCCGCCGCCGGTGCCGAAGGCCGCGGCGGAGAGACCATGCTTCTGAAGAAGCGCGCGGAGGGCCGGGCGGTCGATCGACGCGGCGGAAGGGGCGAAGATCTCGATCGCGTCGAAGCCCAGCTTCGCGGCGGAGGCCGCGGCGGCCTCGAGGCCGTCCCAATAGACGAACGGTCCGCCCTTGGCTTGGGCGACGAGGGAAACCGTGATCGCGGATCTAATCACAAGGGAACACTGCCCTTCCCGCGAAGGAGGGGCAAGTTCCGCTTAAATGACTTTAAACGAAAAACGGAGCGAAGACGCCGATAAGCGGCGGCTTACTCCGTCATACCCTGCGAGGTGCGGCCCTTCACGAGGCGCTGCACCAACGCGAAGCGGAGGATCTGCTCCATCTTCGCGACCTCGACCGGGTCGACGTCCTTCTGGCCGCGCGCGGCCTCGACGGCCTGACGGGCGCGGGCTTCGGCGTTCTCGACGGCCTTGAGGTCGATCTTCGCTTCGTCGATGGCGGCTTCGGTGACGACCGAGACCTTGTCGGAGACGACGCGGACGAAGCCTTGGTCGATGGCGAGGCGCGTGACCTTGCCTTCGACCGTGAGGATGACCTCGCCGGCGGCGATGACGGCGGTGATGGGCTGGTGGCCGGGCAGGATGCCGATGCTGCCCAACGCGGTGGGCAGGGTCACCTTGTCCGCCGTGCCTTCGTAGGCGCGGCGGTCAGGGGTGACGATTTCGACCGTAAGGGACATCGGCGCGGATTACTTGGACTTGCCCGAAGCGGCGAGGACCTCGTCGATGCCGCCCTTCATGTAGAAGTCGTTCTCGTTCACGTGGTCGAGCTCGCCGGAGAGGATCATCTCGAAGCCGCGCAGCGTGTCGTCGAGGGCGACGTACTTGCCGGGCGAGCCCGTGAAGATTTCCGCGACGTGGAAGGGCTGGGAGAGGAACTTCTGCACCTTACGGGCGCGGAAGACGACGAGCTTGTCCTCGGGGGACAGTTCGTCGAGGCCCAGGATCGCGATGATGTCCTGGAGGTCCTTGTAGCGCTGCAGGAGGCCCTGCACGCCGCGGGCGACGCGGAAGTGGCGGTCGCCGACGACCTCCGGAGCGAGCGCGGTCGAGGTGGACGCGAGCGGGTCGACGGCCGGGTAGATGCCCAGCTCGGCGATGCGGCGCTCGAGCACGACGGTCGAGTCGAGGTGCGCGAAGGTGTTGGCGGGAGCCGGGTCGGTAAGGTCGTCCGCCGGGACGTACACCGCCTGGAAGGACGTGATCGAGCCCTTCTTGGTGGAGGTGATGCGTTCCTGGAGGTTGCCCATTTCGGAGGCGAGGGTCGGCTGGTAACCCACCGCGGAGGGCGAGCGACCGAGGAGCGCGGACACTTCGGAACCGGCCTGGGAGAAACGGAAGACGTTGTCGACGAAGAGGAGCACGTCGCGGTTCTGCTCGTCGCGGAAGAATTCGGCCATCGCGAGGGCGGAGAGGGCGACGCGCATACGGGCGCCGGGCGGCTCGTTCATCTGGCCGTACACGAGGGCGACCTTGGACTTCGAGAGGTCCTTCTGGTCGATGACGCCCGCTTCGGACATCTCGTGGTAGAGGTCATTGCCTTCGCGGGAGCGCTCGCCGACGCCGGCGAAGACGGAGAAGCCGCCCTGCTTCATCGCGATGTTGTTGATGAGCTCCATGATGACGACGGTCTTGCCGACGCCGGCGCCGCCGAAGGCGCCGACCTTGCCGCCCTTCACGAAGGGACAGATCAGGTCGATGACCTTGATGCCGGTGCCGAGGAGCTCGGCGGAGGTGGACTGCTCGGTGAGGGGCGGGGGCAGGCGGTGGATCGGGTAGCGCTTGCTGTGCTCGACCGGGCCGCGTTCGTCGACGGCGTCGCCGGTGACGTTGAAGATGCGGCCGAGGACGCCGTTGCCGACGGGCACGGTGATCGGGGCGCCGGTGTCGACGGCTTCGCCGCCGCGCACGAGGCCTTCGGTGGTCGTCATCGCCACGGCGCGGACGAGGCCGTTGCCGAGGTGCTGCTGGACTTCGAGGATGAGGCGGGTGGCCTTGCCTTCGACCTTATAGTCGATCTGGATCGCGTTGTAGATCTCAGGGACCTTGTCGGCGGGGAATTGGACGTCGACGACGGCGCCGAGGACCTGGGTGATCGTTCCTTTAGTGCTCATGATATTTGTAGAAGTTGGGTGTGAAAATTACTGGGCGGCGGCGCCGGCGGTGAGCTCCAGGATCTCCTGGGTGATCGCGGCCTGACGGGCCTTGTTGTATTCGAGGGAGAGGGCGGCGCCGATCTTCTTGGCGTTGTCGGTGGCGGCCTTCATGGCGACCATGCGCGCGCTGAACTCGGAAGCCTTGGACTCGAGGACCGCCTGGTGGACGGCCTGCTTGAAGAAGAGGGCGGGCAGCTGCGAGAGGATCGCGGCGGCGGACGGCTCGAAGAGCATGTCGCGTTCGTCTTCCTCGATCTTGGGCTCGGGGAGGCCGAGCTTGGCGCGGAACTCGCGGGCCTGATTGACGAGGCTGTCGGCCGGCAGGAGCTGCTGGACGCGCGGGGTCTGCACCATCGTGTTCTTGAAGTGGGCGAAGAGGACCTCGACGGTGTCGACCGTGCCTTCGGTGAAGGCCTTGAGGAGATACTCGGCGGCCGGGCGGACTTCGTTGAAGCCCGCGCGGTCGGTGACGGGGAAATCGGCGAGGACCTTGCGGCCCGAGCGCGCGAGCGCCTGGGCGCCCTTGCGGCCGATGCACACGAAGACGGCGTCCTTCTGCTCGGCGGCGAGGCGGATCAGGTTGCCGTTGAGCGCGCCGGCCATGCCCTTGTCGGGCGTGACGAGGAGGATGCCGCGGACCTTGACCTCGCGCTTGGTGAGGAGCGGGTGGGAGAATTCGCCGACCTTGGCCTGGGCGGTGTCGAGGATCTCGCCGAGGAGCTCGGCGTAGGCGCGGCCCGCGCGGGCGGAGTCCTGGGCGCGCTTCATCTTCGACGACGCCACGAGCTGCATGGCTCGGGTGATCTGGCCGGTGCTCTTGACCGATTTGATTCGGTTACGGATCTCGCGGAGTCCCTTAGGCATGTGGCGTGGCGGTGTTCAGGAGGAGAGGAGAAGCTCCGAGGCTCAGGCCTTGAAGCTGCGGCGCCAGGTTTCGCAGGCGGACTTCAGCTCGGCTTCGCCGTCCTTCTCGATCTTGCTGCCGAGGCGGATCTTGGCGAGGACGCCGGGCTTGGCGGTCTCGAGGTGCGTCTGGAGGGAAGCGGCGGCGGCCTGGACGGACTTCACCGGCATGTCGTTGAAGAAGCCGTTCTGCATGGCCCAGATGATGCCGCACTGGATCTCGGCGGACTTCGGGGCGGTCGGGGGCTGCTTGAAGAGTTCGACGAAGCGGTCGCCCTTGTCGAGGATCGCCTTGGTCTTCTCGTCGAGGTCGGAACCGAACTGCGCGAAGGCCGCGAGTTCGCGGTAGTTGGCGAGCTCGCCCTTCACCTTGCCGGCGACCTGCTTGAAGGCCTTGATCTGCGCGGCGGAACCGACGCGCGAGACGGAGAGACCGACGGAGACGGCGGGACGGATGCCCTGGTTGAAGAGGTCGGTCTGGAGGAACACCTGGCCGTCGGTGATGGAGATCACGTTGGTCGGGATGTACGCGGACACGTCGCCGGCCTGCGTCTCGATGATCGGCAGGGCGGTGAGCGAACCCTTGCCGGCGAGGCGCGCGGAGCGCTCGAGGAGGCGGGAGTGGAGGTAGAACACGTCGCCCGGGTAGGCTTCGCGGCCGGACGGACGCTTCAGGATGAGCGAGATCTGGCGGTAGGCGGCGGCGTGCTTGGAGAGGTCATCGTAGACGATGAGCGCGTCCTGGCCGTTTTCCATGAACCACTCGCCGATGGCGGTGCCGGAGAAAGGAGCGAAGACCTGGTTGGCGGCGTTGTCGGCGGCCGAGGCGGCGACGACGACGGTGAATTCCATGGCGCCGGCCTTCTCGAGGGTGCCGATGGTGCGGGCGATGGAGGAGTTCTTCGTGCCGATGGCGACGTAAATCGAGTACACCGGGCGGAAGCTGGCGTCGCCGGAGGCGAGGCCGACGCGGTTGGCGTTGGCCTGGTTGATGATCGTGTCGATCGCGATGGTGGTCTTGCCCGTGGCGCGGTCGCCGATGATGAGCTCGCGCTGGCCGCGGCCGATCGGGATCATGGCGTCGATGGCCATGATGCCGGTCTGCATCGGCTGGTCGACGGACTTGCGGGGGATGATGCCCGGGGCGATCTTCTCGACCGGGTAGCGTTCGCTGGAGACGATGGGACCCTTGCCGTCGAGCGGGTTGCCGAGGGCGTCGACGACGCGGCCGAGGAGGCCCTTGCCGACGGGGATGGAGAGGAGGCGGCCGGTGGTCTTGGCTTCCATGCCTTCCTTGAGGCTGGAGATGTCGCCCATGACGACGCAGCCGACGGTGTCTTCGGCGAGGTTGAGGGCGACGCCCTGGAGACCTCCGGGGAGTTCGATCATCTCGTTCATCATGACGCCCGAGAGGCCGTCGATGGAGGCGACGCCGTCCGCGAGGGAGACGATGGTGCCGACGTTGGACTTGCCGGCGCGGGTATCAAGGCCGGCGATGGCTTTCTGGATCTGGTCGATCGCGTTGCTCATTGTGTTTAGTAAAGCGGGTTAAGGTTGGGGGAGGAGTTCAGGAAAGGGACTTGGCGAGGGTGGCCAGGCGGAGCGAGGCCGAGAGGTCGGTGACGTCGTCGCCGACGCGCACGCGGAAACCGCCGAGGAGCGCGTCGTTGCGGCGGGCGACCGGGCGCACCGTGCGGCCGAGGGCCTTGGTGAAGTGCGCGGCGATGGCGTCGGCGTCGGCCGTCGAGAGAGGACCGGCGTGCTCGATGCGGGCTTCGCCGCGGGTGAGCTCGCGACGGACGTTGGCGAGGTAGGCGCGGAGGAGCGGGCGGAGCGTGTGGGCCGGGCGGGACTTCGCGAGCGCGGCGAGCACGGCGCCCACGCGGTCGGACGAGACGGCTCCGCCCTCGAGGGAGAGGGCGAGGAGGCGCTTGGCTTCGGCTCGGACGGAGGCGGCGGACATCGGAAGAAGGCGGGCTTAGCGGGCGAGCTGCTTGACGGCGGCCTCGTTGAGGCGGCCGCGCGTGGCGTCGTCGAGGTTCTCGGCGAGGACCTTGGCGGCGGTTTCGACGACGAGGCGGGAGACTTCGCCGCGGACTTCGGCGAGCATCTTCACGCGGTCGGCTTCGATGGCGGCCTTGGCCTTGGCGATGACTTCGGTCTGGGCGGCTTGGGCTTCGGCCTTGGCGGCTTCGACGGCGGCCTTGGCGGAGTTGCGGGCTTCGGCGAGGATGCGGGCGGCTTCGTCGGAAGCGGCGTTGAGCTTGGCGTCGGAAGCCTGCTGGGCTTCGGCGAGGCGCTGGGTCGCGGCCTGGGCGTCGGCGAGGCCCTTCTCGATGAGGCGGTTGCGCTCTTCCATCTGGCCGAGGGCCGGCTTCACGGCGAAGCGGTAGACGACGAAGGCGAGGATGGAGAAATTGACGAGCTGGACGATCAGGTGCGGCAGGTCGACGCCGAAGCTGCCGAACAGGTTCATGATGTCGGCGACGGGGCCGTGGGCTTCGGCGGCGCCATGGGCGGCGGCGGGAGCGGCGTGCGGCGCGGCCTTGGCGGCGTCGGCGGCGAGGAGGGCGGAGAAGAAGGTCATGGTGAGGACTTTGAAAGGGAGGTGGTGATCAGCGCTGAGGAAAGAGAAGTGGCGGGCCCCTTGCGGGGCCTCGCCACGAGACCGATTACTTCGCGAGGAAGATCGCGTAGAACGCGACGGCTTCAGCGAGAGCCATGCCCAGGATCGACTGGACGAGGATCTTGCCGGAAGCGTCGGGGTTGCGACCCACGGACTCGACGGCCTTGGCGCCGACGAGACCTACGCCGATGGCGGCGGCGAAGCAGCCGACGGCGGCGGGGAGGGAACCGGTGATTTCAGCGATGATCATGTGTGTTGTGTTTTTGTTTTTTCCTCGGCGCGCCGCCGGGGGATTCCCGGCAAGTCACGCGCCTCGAAAGCGAAAGGTTCAGTGGGCGTGGTCTTCGTCGTGACCGCCTTCGTGGTTGCAGATGAGGCCGATGTAGACGGCCGAGAGCAGCGTGAAGACGAACGCCTGGATGAGGCCGACGAGGACTTCGAGCAGGCCGGCCAGGGCGGGCACCACGTAGGTGGCGAGGGCGCCGAGCGTGGAAGGATCGGAGAGGGCGTGGATGAGGTTCTCGCCGCCGAAGACGTTGCCGAAGAGACGGAAGGAAAGGGAGATGAGGCGGAAGGCGATCGAGACGACTTCGATGCCGCCGACGGCGAAGAAGATCGGGATGAGCAACACCCACATGAGCATGCCGACTTCCTTCTTGTCGGCCTTGTTGCCGAAGAGGTCGAAGACGAGGACCTTGAAGCCGGCGTAACGCAGCACGAAGTAGGTCCAGGCGACGAACGACAGGACGGAGAGCGCGAGCGTGGTGTTGAGGTCGGAGTTGGCGGGGCGGATGGCGTCGAGCCAGTGGCCGTCATGCTGGAACTTGATCGTGCCGACTCCGGGGAGCAGGCCGCTCCAGTTCATCAGGAGGATGAAGACGAAGAAGCCGCAGAGCAGCGGGAAGGTCTTGCCGATCATCTTCTTGCCGACGATCGGCTCGAGGGCGTCGCGCAGGCCCTGCGCCATGCCTTCGACGACGGCCTGACCCTTGCCCGGGATGAGCTTGGGGGTGCCGACGGCCAGACGGATCGCGATGATGATCAGGGCGGCGATCAGCCAGGTGGTGAAGATCGAGTTGGAGATCGGGACGCCGCCGATGTGGAAAAGGTCTTGGGCGGAGGGGTTGACGCCTTCGGAACTAGCGAAAACGAGAGCCGGGGAGAAAAGACCAATGAGGGAAAGCGAGCGCATTTAGACGCAAAGAAGCATTGGTGAATGATTCCCTAGGCGTGGGTCAATCCTACGCCGACCCCCCGCCCCAGAGTAAGCCGACCAAGGCCTAGCCTATTAGAGACTCTAATTGCCCCGGCGGCCTCAGGGGGAGAGGCGGACAATCTCCCATTTATCGCCCTTGAGGGTATAAACGAAGCGGTCGTGCAGCCGATTGGTCCGCCCCTGCCAGAACTCGAAGTGATGGGGAATCAGGCGGTAGCCACCCCAGTGCGGGGGCTTCGGGACCTGGCCTTCCGGATACTTGGCCTTCAGCTCGGCCAGACGCCCTTCGAGGACTTTCCGGTCCGCGATCACGTCGCTCTGGTCCGAGGCCAAGGCGCCGAGCTGGCTGCCATAGGGGCGGCGGGCAAAATAGGTCACCGATTCTTCATCGGAAGTCTTTATCAATGAGCCAGTTATGTGAATCTGTCGCTCAAGGGAAAACCAAGGGAAAAGGAGGGTCACGCGGGGGTTGGCGGCGATTTCCTCCCCCTTCTTGCTATCGTAATTAGTAAAGAAGGAGAACCCGCGCTCGTCGGCCGCCTTGAGCAGGACGGTCCGGGAAGACGGGAAGCCATCCAGGCCGAAGGTCGAGAGGACCATCGCGTTGGGCTCCACCACGCCCGCGGCCTTGGCCTGATCGAACCAGGCCTTGAACTGGGCGAGGGGTGCTTCGAGCAGCTCGTGCCGGTCGATGCCGTGGGCGGCATACTCTTTACGGAAATCCGAAAGGTCCATGCCAGGACGCTAAACGAGACGACGAGACCTGCAAGCGTTAGCGCCCTTCCCTCTCGCCACTCCGTCCTACCGGCTCACCTTAGAAGAAGTGAATCTGGTGCTCATAACCGCCGCCGAAGCCGAGTCCGGGTTCTCGCCCGACGACGCCCGCGCCCGTCATCTTCGCGAGACGGTCGGCCTCGCCGTCGGCGGCACGTTCCATGTGGGCGTCGAAGGCGGACTGCGCGGCATCGCCACGATCGCCGCGCTCGCGCCGCGGCTGACCTTCTCGGTCGCGTGGGAAAAAACCGCGCAAGCCCGGCTGCCGCTCACGGTGCTCGTCGGGCTCCCGCGTCCGCAGACCGCGAAGAAAGTCCTGCACGACCTCGCGAGCCTCGGCGCCGCGCGCATCGTCTTCTTCGAATCCGAGAAAGGCGATCCGGGTTACCTCACCAGCTCGCTCTGGAAAGACGGCGAGTGGCGCGAGCCCGTCCTCAAGGGAACCGAACAGGCGTGCTCCACGCTCGTGCCGGAAGTCACGCGCGTCGCTTCGCTCGCCGAAGCGGTCGCGCTCGTCGACGCCACCGCATGGAAGCTCGCGCTCGATCCTTACGAGGCGACGGGCGCGCCGGAACTTTCCTCGCCGGCGAAAAGCGCCGTGCTCGCGATCGGCCCGGAGCGCGGCTTCGCCGAAAGCGAACGCGCGACGCTCCGCCGGGCCGGTTTCACGTTCGCGCACCTCGGTGATCGCATCCTGCGCGTCGAAGCCGCGGCGCTCGTCGGCGGCGCGCTCATGCTCGCGCAGCTGCGCGCGTGGGAGAAGCACCGCCCGGTCGGCGGCTGATCACTCCGCGGCCTTGCGAACGAGCACGGAGGCGGCGGGCTGGCCTTTGCCTTTGCCGATGACCTTGCGCAGCTTCCACCCTTCGGGCACCGGCACATCGAAGCCGCCGGGAGCCTCGAGGATGACGCGCACGTGCGCGCCTTCCTCGGCGTAGCTCACCGCGGTCACGGCGATCTCCGCGCCCTTGGTCTGCCATAGCTCCCAAGGCGGATCGGCGAACACGAGGTCGAAGCGTCCTTCGGCCACGCCGGGCTTGGTCGCATCGCCGGTGATCTTGGTGAAAGGGAGTTCCGCGAGGCCCATCGACTTCGCGACCGCGGCCGCGTTGGCGGTGAGCTCGGCGCCGATGCGCTGGTCGACGCAGGTGGCGCGCAAAGCGCCGCGGCTCAGCGACTCGAGCCCGTAGGCGCCGGTGCCGGCGAAAAGGTCGAGCACGGCCGTGCCCGGCACGAACGCCGCGAGCGAATTGAAGACCGCCTCGCGGATATAGTCCGTGGCCGGGCGCACGCCGCCCTGCGTGGGAACGCGGAGCTGGATGCCTCGAGCGATGCCGCCGGTGACGCGCATGGGTTCAAATTCGCGCGGGCGCGCGGAAGGTCAACGGCGTTCGACGCCGAGCACCTGTCGCTCGGGCGACCAGCATGTGGTGCGTCCGCCGATCTCTTCCCGGACGAGCGGCTTCTTCGAACGCGGACAACGGCCGCCGTCCTTCCAGCGATGATTGAAGAGCCAGGAGTCGGGCGGATCGGACCAATCCTTGCCGATGACGTCCATCGCTTCGGCGCAGACCTCGCGCAAGGTGGCGTGGAGCTTGCGGACGGACTTCGGTCCGAACGCGCCGGCCTTCGCCTGCGGATGGAAGCCCGCGCGCCAGAGGACCTCGTCGGCCATCCAGTTGCCGATGCCGGGGAAACGTTCCTGCATGAGGAGCACCGGCTTGATCGCCGTGCGCGCGCGTCGACGAAGGAACACCTCGACGACGCCGACGGTGAACTCCGGCGAGAGGATCGCCGGCGGGATCTTCTCCCACCATGGCGGCACGCCGTCGCCCTGCCAGAACTGCACGCGACCGAACTGACGCGGGTCGACGAAGACGAGCTCCTTCCCGCCGGACATCGTCAGCTTGAAGTGATCGTAAGGCGTCGGCTCGCGCTCGGCGTCGCCCGCTTCGAGTCGGCCGGTCATCCCAAGGTGCACGCCGAGCCAGGCGCCGCCGGAAAAACGGAAAGCCATCTGCTTCGCGGCGGCCATCGACTCGACAAGCTTGGCGCCGGCCAGCGCCTTGGTCATCGCCGAGGCGGCGATGCCTCGTCCGATCCGCGCCTTGGCGTTCAGGTGGACGGCCGAAACCTTGCGACCAAGGCCGACATCCCAGCGACGGCGGAAATATTCGACTTCGGCGAGCTCGGGCATGACGGAGATTCAACCTAACCAGGAGAACGTACCAAAGGAAGCCCGAGCCTGTTTTTGTGTTAGGATCCTGTTTCAGGCCCCTTATTTATGCCAGTTATTGGACAATAAAGCGCAGCCGGGCGCTTCGGCATGGGGTCTGCATGAACGGCGGCATGGGCTCAAGCCATCCATCCCTCTTCCCGATGCTCCGATTATGGGCCGTCGTGCTGTTCTGCCTCTTTACGTATATCCACGCCTCCGCGACGCGGGGGACCGAATTCGCCGAGAAGCACGCCCGCGACCTTAGCCTCGCGGGTCGCCACGGCCCGGCCTCCCTGGAGGACCGAACCGCCGAGGGACTCCTCGAAGCCCGATCGCATCCGAGCGCCCACGCGAAGAAGTCCTCCTCCCAGGCCCGACAGGCGGCCTGTTAATCGCTGGCAAGGACGGGTTCGGTGATTTGATTAGGGGCATGCACCAGGCCGACCCCGCCCGCTACGCCCATAAGTCTTTCCAGGCCCGCTGCGGTCGGTCCGGACTTCACCTGCCCAAGGTCTCGCTCGGGCTGTGGCATAATTTCGGAAGCGTCGACGATTTCGGCAATGCGCGCGCGATCGCCCTGCGCGCCTTCGACCTCGGCGTCACGCACTTCGACCTCGCGAACAACTACGGGCCCGTGCCCGGCAGCGCGGAGGAGAACTTCGGACGCATCCTGCGCGAAGACCTCGGCGCGTATCGCGACGAACTGATCATCTCCACCAAAGCCGGCTACACCATGTGGCCGGGGCCGCACGGAGACTTCGGTTCGCGCAAATACCTCCTGGCCTCGCTGGATCAGTCGCTGAAACGCATGGGCCTGCCTTACGTGGACGTGTTCTACAGCCACCGCCGCGATCCGCACACGCCGATGGAGGAGACCATGGGCGCGCTCGCCCAGGCGGTCCGTTCGGGCAAGGCGCTCTACGCGGCGATCTCCAATTATAACCCCGAGGACACCGCGCGCGCGTGCGCCATCCTCCGCGCCCTCGGCACCCCGTGCGTCGCGCATCAGCCCAAGTACAGCCTCTTCGAACGCACGCCCGAGGCCGGGTTGCTCGACGTGGTCGAAAAGGAAGGCCTCGGCTGCGCGGTCTTCTCGCCTCTCGCCCAAGGCATGCTCACCGACCGTTACCTGCGCGGCGTGCCGGCCGACGCGCGGGCGGGCAAGCCGCACGGCTACCTGCGCCCCGAACAGCTCGACGCCGTCCGCATGGAGAAGGTCCGCCGTCTCGCGGAAGTCGCCGCGGACCGCGGACAGCCGCTCGCCTCGATGGCGATCGCCTGGGTCCTGCGCGACCGCCGCGTGACGACCGCCATCATCGGCGCCAGCAAGGTCGCCCAGCTCGAACAGTGCGTGGCCGCCGCTTCGTCGGCTCCCTTCGCGTCGGAGGAGCTCAAGCGTATCGACGCCATCCTCGCCGGCTGAACGCACTCCGGGGTTGTGCCGCCGGACTCCGCCCGCAAGGGTGTCGCCATGACCGCCGGCGCCGCCCTGCCCTTCAAGATCAGCGTCCTCGTCTTCCTGCGCGACGAGGCCGGCCGCCTCCTGCTCATCCAGCGCACCAAGGCTCCGAACCTCGGCTGCTGGAGCCCGATCGGCGGCAAGCTCGAGATGGGCCTCGGCGAATCGCCGTTCGAATGCGCCGTGCGCGAGACCTTCGAGGAGACCGGCGTGACGGTCGCGACCGAAGACCTGCACCTCTTCGGCATGATCTCGGAGAAAGGCTACGAAGGCCAGTCGCACTGGCTCATGTTCCTGTTCGACTGCCGCAAGCCGCTGCAGTCCCTGCCGGAGACGATCGACGAAGGCCGCTTCGCTTTCTTCGCGCGCGAGGAGCTCGGCTCCGTCGCCGTGCCCGAGACCGACCGCACGCTGCTCTGGCCGGTCTACGACGAACACCGCCGCGGCTTCATCGCCTACCGCGCCGAATGCCATCCCGGCGCGCCGCTGCGGGTCGTGGTCGAAGAGACGAGCGCGCGGCCGAACCTCGACTGAAGATGGACGCCGCCGGAAGCGAAGCCGAGTTCAAGCGGACGAACCGCAAGCCGGCGTATCCGATCGGCGAGGAACTCCGCGCCTACCTCTCGCGCGAAGGCCGCGAGGTCCCGCTGCCCGTTTCCTACGCGCAGCTGCGCGGCTTCACCGCGGCGATGCCCCTGCTCGAACGCGGCAAGGACACCCTCTGGGAGACCGTCGCGTATCCGCCCGAGGAGATGGGCCGTCTTTCGCAGGGCCTGCTCGAGACGTACGCGCTCCTGCGCGGCGAAGGCGGCATGAAGGTGTTCAGCCACGTCTACGTGGACCGCGTGGACTTCTGCTCGTTCGGCAACTCGCAGCCCTTCCGCGTGCGGATCGTCAACGCATACAACGAGAACCACGACTACTTCTACGTGAAGGTCGGCGACGCCTCGCGCGTGTGCGGCCTGGAGCTCGAGCACCTGCTCTCCCCGAACCGCATGCTCTACCTCACCTGGGGCGAGACGCTGGTCGAGGAGCACGTCACCGGCATCCCGGGCGACATCTTCGCCGAGAAATGGCTGCACGCCGACGGCCACCACCCGGTGCGCCTCGCGAAGGAGCTCATCAAGTTCGAGGAGCGCTGCCTCGTGCGCCTGCTCGGCGACATGCGCGCCTACAACTTCGTCATCGCCGTCACCCCGGACTTCGACGCCACCGCCATCCGCGTCCGCGCGATGGACTTCGACCAGCAGAGCTACGACGGGCGCCTCCGGTTCTACCTTCCCGGCTCGTTCAAGGAGAACCGGCCCTTCGCCCAGCTCTGCGCCAAGCACATCAACGCCGCCTCCGCCGCCCAGTACCGCCGCGAGGAGCAGTCGCTCATCCACCGCCGCCACCTCGCCGCCCCTGACCGGGTCAAGGACCTGCTGGCCGCGATGCGGGCCAATCCCCTGACCTCGGCCGAAAAAGCCAAGGAACTCGCCGACGGCCTGGCCGAATATCACCGGGATCCGGCCTTCCGGCAGCACGCCGACATGGCGGGCCTGATCGGCGAGAGCCTCTCCCGCCTCGACCGCCTGCTGCGCTCTTAATAGTAAGCGCTGGACAGGACGCGCGCCGGGCGGGCAAACTCCGAGGCCTGCGATGAGCGACTCCTTAAGGCACGAATGCGGCATTGCCCTTGTCCGGCTGACCAAGGACCTGAAGTGGTATCAGGAGAAGTACGGCACGCCGTTGCACGGCTTCAACCAGCTCTTCCTGCTGATGGAGAAGCAGCACAACCGCGGCCAGGACGGCGCCGGCATCGGCTGCGTCAAGATCGGCTCCGAGAACGGCGAGGCCTTCCTCTTCCGCGACCGTGAGATCGGCGCCCAGGGGCTGACCCAGATCTTCACCCGCCAGATCAAGGCCTACTCCGATAAGATGCGCGAGGCGGTCATCGTCCCGGAATTCCCCGAGACCGTGAAGCGCCACTTCGACTTCGGCGGCGAGCTCCTGCTCGGCCACCTCCGCTACGGCACCTCCGGCAACTTCGACTCGGTCTCCTGCCACCCCTACGCGCGCAAGTCCATCTGGCCGACCCGCAACCTGCTCGTCGCCGGCAACTTCAACCTGACGAACACCGCCGAGCTCAACGCCTCTCTCACCCAGCGCGGAGCCCACGTCATCTACTCGACCGACACGCAGTCCATCCTCGAGGAGATCGGCTTCTGGCTCGACGAGGAGCACGACCGCCTCTTCAAGGCGTTCAAGGACCAGGGCCTGGAAGGCGCCGCCGTGCAGGCGGAGATCTCCAAGCACATGGACATCGGCAACGTCCTGCGCCGCGCGGCCAAGCACTGGGACGGCGGCTACGCCATCGCCGGCCTCGTCGGCAACGGCGACAGCTTCGTCATCCGCGACCCCAACGGCATCCGCCCGTGCTGGTACGCCCGCACCGAGGACCTCATCGCCGTCGCCTCCGAGCGCGTCGCGCTGATGACCATCGTCGGCGTCAACCAGGAGGACGTCCATGAGCTCCCGCCCGGCCACGCGCTGATCATGAAGGCGGACGGCCGCCACTCGATCGAATCCTTCCACGCGCCGGGCGAGACCCGCCACTGCTCCTTCGAGCGCATCTACTTCTCGCGCGGCAACGACCCCGAGATCTACGCCGAACGCAAGGCCCTGGGCGCCGCCCTCGCCGATGACGTCCTCGCGCAGATCCGCGACGACCACGACAACGCGGTCTTCTCCTACATCCCGAACACGGCGGAGATCGCCTGGTACGGCCTGATGGAAGAGCTCCGCAAGCGCCGCCGCTCCCAGGTCCGCGACAAGCTCGTCGCCGCGCAGCGCGCCGGCCGGCTCGACGAGGCGATGATCGAGAAGCTCGTGCTCGGCGGCTGGCCGCGCGGCGAGAAGGTCGCCCATAAGGACGTCAAGCTGCGCACGTTCATCTCCCAGGAGAAGAACCGCATGCAGATGGCCTCGCACGTCTACGACATCTCCTACGGCACGGTGCGCGAAGGCGACACGCTCGTCTGCGTCGACGACTCGATCGTCCGCGGCACGACCCTGCGCCAGTCCATCCTGCGCATCCTCGCCCGCCCCAACCCGAAGCGCATCGTGATCGCCTCGACGGCCCCGCAGATCCGCTACCCGGACTGCTACGGCATCGACATGTCCGAGATGGGCAAGTTCCTCGCCTTCCAGGCGGCCGTCGCGCTCTGCAAGGAACGCGGCAGCGCCGACCTGCTCCGCGAGGTCTACGAAGACTGCGTCGCCCAGGCGAAGAAGCCGACCAAGGAGATGCGCAACCACGTGAAGCGCATCTACGACGCCTTCAGCGAAGAAGAGATCGCCGCGAAGGCCGCCGAACTCGTCTACCCGGCCAAGAGCGGCTGGAAGGGCGAGCTGGTGCTCGTCTTCCAGAAGATCGCGTCGCTCCACAAGGCCTGCCCGACGAGCCGCGGCGACTGGTACTTCACCGGCGACTACCCGACCCCGGGCGGCCTCGGCGTGCTCAACCAGGCGTACATCAACTACTGGGAGAAGCGCGAAGGTCGCGCCTACTGATCAGGCGTAGATCCGGTACGGTGCGGTGCGCGCGCGGAAGGCCGCGGCGTCGCCGTCCCAGCGGCGCATCCAGCGGGCGAGGTCGATGCGCGCGCCCTGCGTGCGCAGTTCCTCGAAGAAGGCCTCGCTGCCGAGGTGCTTGATGAAGAGCTCGCGCTTGCCGCCGGTCAGCCCGGCGAACGGGTTCGGCGCCCAGACGCACGCCTGACGGAAGAGATGGAGCGAGATCGCGGTGGGGCGGAACACGGAATAATCGGTGACGGCGAGGTAGACGCCCTGCGTGCCGTCGGCGAGCTGCTGCGGCTGGAGCGTGAGGCCGGGCACGGCGGCGCCCAACGCGGCTGAGAGCTCCGCGGCCTTGCGACGCGGATAGGTGAGGAAGCGGAAGTTGCGGCCGGCGCCGGCGCTGTGGCTGAAACCGGAATCCATGCAGCCGAGGCCGGTCATCGCATATCCGAGCGCGGCCTGCGGGTTGTCGATCATCGGCGAGGTGGGCGTCCAGCGCAGGCCGGTGAGGTTCCAGGTCATCGAGCGGCGCCAGCCGCGCATGGCGACGACTTCGAGCTGACCGCGACGGCGCGTGGCTTCGTCGAGTTCCAGCACGCCGGGCGTGGCGACGGCCCAGCGGGCGAGCTCGCCGATCGTCAGGCCATGGACGTAAGGGGTCTCATAGGCGCCGACGTAGCTGCGCCACTTGCGGTCGAGGAACGGGCCGTCGACCTTCTCGCCGCCGAGCGGGTTCGGGCGGTCGAGGACGATGACGCGCACGGGACGCGGGAGGGAGAAGCACGCCTCGATGACGTAACGCATGCAGCTCACATAGGTGTAGGAACGCGCCCCGATGTCCTGGAAATCGATGACGATCGCGTCGAGGCCGGAGAGCATCTCCGGGGTCGGCTTGCGCGTCGCGCCGTAGAGCGAATAGACCGGCAGGCCGGTGCGGGCGTCCTTCGCATGGCCGACGGAAGCATCCGCCTTCGCGACGCCGTCGATGCCGTGTTCCGGCCCAAAGAGCTTCACGAGCCTGACGCCAGGCGCGCGGGCGAGGACATCGGCCGTGCGGCGACCGGATCCGTCGACGCCGGCGCGATGCGTGACGAGGCCGACGCGCATTCCCTGCAGGCGGGAGAAACCTTCGGCGGCGAGCACGTCGATGCCGAGCATCACCTTGCCGGTCTCTGCTCCGCCCGACGGCGCAGGCCGGACGGCCGGGCCGCCGACGGAACCGCCACCACCGCCGCCGGCGCAACCGGAGAGAGCGTAGGCGCCCAACGAACCCAAGGCAGTGAGATGAAGGAAGTCGCGGCGGTCCATGGGGAAGCAGTGACGGCATCTTCGGCGTTTCACCGAAGGGTTCAAAGTCCGAAATCGAAAATCCGTTTGCAGGCGAGGGACCTCGCCGACACCTTCCCGCCATGCGCGTCGCCCTCCTCGGTTCCGGTCGCGGCTCCAACGCCGACGCGGTCCTCCGCGCCCAGGCCGAGGGACGCCTGGGCAAAGCCAAGGTCGTCGGCATCTGGTGCGACGTCCCGACCTGCAAGATGCTCGAGCTCGGGCCGAAGTACGGCGTCCCCGCCCGCTTCCTCGACACCGGCCCTTTCAAGACGAAGTTCTCCCCCGAACGCGAGCAGGCCTGGGCCGACGCCCTCAAAGCCGCCCAGGTCGACCTCGTCGTGCTGGCGGGCTTCATGCGCGTGATCAAAGCGCCGCTGCTCGACGCCTTCCCGGGACGCATCATCAACCTTCACCCCAGCCTCCTGCCGGCCTTCCCCGGCCTCGACGGCATCGGGCAGGCCTGGAACGCCGGCGTCCCTGAGGCCGGCTGCACGGTCCATTGGGTCAACGCCGAGATCGACGGCGGCGCCCACCTCGGCCAGACGCGCGTCGCCCGCGAGCCCGGCGACACCCTCGAGTCCTTCGCCGACAAGATCCACGCCGCCGAGCACGCGCTGCTCCCCGCCGTGATCGCCCGCCTGAGCGAGACGCTTTCCTGATGATCGAACTGAAGTGCCCCATCCACGAAGACATGGTCCAGCCGCTGGAAGACCATTTCTGCGAACTGACCCGCTCCTCCTGGATGCTCTTCCACGAAGGCCCCGGTAAGCCGCACTTCGTGATGGGCTACTTCGACACCAAGGCCGAAGCCGACGAAGCCTGGGCCGGCCTGCGCAAGGCGTTCAAGAAGCTCCCCGAGGCCTACGACGAGACCGTCATGGCCGACAAGGATTGGAAGGAAGCCTACAAGGAACATCTCAAGCCGTGGGACCACGGCCGCCTGCACTGGGTCCCGGCCTGGATGCGCGGCAAGCACGCCGTCCCCGCCGACGCCGCGGTGATCTGGTTCGACGCCGGCCTCGCCTTCGGCACCGGCGACCACCCGACGACCCGCCTCTGCGCGATCCGCATGATGGACTTCCTCGAGACGCATGCCCCCGCGAAGGTCTCCGTCACCGACGCCGGCTGCGGCTCGGGTATCCTCGCCCTCTCGGCCGCCAAACTCGGCTGCAGACGCATCGCCGGTTTCGACCGTGACCCGGAATCCGTGCGCGTGAGCATCGCCAACCGCGAGGAGAACGGGATCGCCGACGACGCCGTCGCCTTCCATCACGCCGGGCTCGAGGAAGGTTTCCGCCTCACCGGCCGCGCCGACGTCGTGCTGGCCAACATCATCAGCGACGTCCTGTGCATCTACGCCGACAACCTCGTCGACTCCGTGAGCCCCGGCGGCGTGCTCGCCCTCAGCGGCATCCTCGCGAAGGAACAGGATGCGGTCCGCGCCCATTTCGAAGCCAAGTGCCGGGCGGCCTGGGGCGAAGGCACGCGCGCCGACGGCCGCGTGATGGGCGAGTGGAGCGACGTGGCCCTCTTCCGTCCGCTCTGAGGATTTGCGTCCGCCGAAGCGCCTCCCAACCTGCTCCCCATGCACGAGACCACCGCAAGCCGGATCCGCTACGGCCGCCTGATCGCCCTGGCCTTCGGCGTGTTCTGCCTCGCGATGGGCGTCAACGAACTGCTGGGCGGCATCGCCCTCGGACCGTTGCGCATCCCGCCCCGCTGGAATCCCGCGGTCGTCACCTTCCCGGTCGCGCTGCGCGCCGAGTCCTGGTTCCTCATCGCCTACGCCGGCCTGCTCTTCCTACCCTGGCGGAGCATCATCTCGGCGAAGGTCTGGAACCGTCTCTTCGTGGTGCTCTGCGTGGCCTCGCTGGTCTTCGCCTTCGCGATGATCTCCGAGGTGATGGCCAAGAACTACGTCGCGCAGGCCGCCGGCATGAAGGCCCGCATCCCGGTCTTCCAGGCGATCCTGCTCTTCCTCTGCCTCGGTCAGATCCCGCTCGAGCTCTTCAGCCGCAAGCCGGAGCTGCTCGACTGATCAGAGCGAAGCGTGCAGCGCTTCGGCGCGGCGCATCGCTTCCTCGAGCGTCGGCGCGGTCACGGTGATGTGGCCCATCTTGCGTCCCGGCGCGGCCTTGCCCTTGTCGTAGAGGTGCAGCTTGGCGGAGGGATCGGCGAGGACCTTGGTCCAGTCCGGCTCCTGACCGTCGCGCCAGACGTCGCCGAGCAGGTTGACCATCGCGGATGGCGCGAGGGGCTTCGTGCCGCCGAGCGGCAGGCCGCATACGGCGCGGACATGCTGTTCGAACTGGCTCGTCTCGTTCGCGTCGAAGGTCTGGTGACCGCTGTTGTGCGGACGCGGGGCGAGCTCGTTGACGACGATGCGGCCGTCCTGGACGAACATCTCGACGGCGAGCAGGCCGACGAGGCCGATCTTTCCGGCGATGCTCAGCGCGAGCGCGCGGGCTTCGGCGGCGGCCGCCTCGGAGATGCGGGCCGGCGAGAGCGAAAGGTGCAGGATGTGGTTGCGGTGGATGTTCTCGGCCGGGTCGTAGACCGCGGTGCGGCCGTCGACGGTGCGCGCGACGAGCACGGAGATCTCCATCTGGAACGGCACCCAGGCCTCGAGCACGCCCACGGCGCCGCCGATCTTGGCCCACGCGGCGGCGAGGTCGGCCTCGGCGGTCGGCAGCTTGACCTGTCCTTTGCCGTCATAGCCGAAGTCGGCGGTCTTGAGCACGCAGGGGAAGCCGATCGTCTTCACCGCGGCGCGGAGCTCCTCGAGCGAGGAGACCACGGCGAAACTGGCGCACGGGATGCCGGAGGCGCGGAGGAACTCCTTCTCGCGCCGGCGGTTCTGGCAGGTCGCCAGGACGGACGCGGACGGATGGCACGGCACGGACTTGGCGACGAACTCGACCGTCGCCGGCGGGATGTTCTCGAACTCGAGCGTGACGCGGCCGCAGCCTTGGGCGAAACGCGTGAGCGC
This sequence comes from Verrucomicrobiota bacterium, assembly GCA_041180005.1. Taxonomy (GTDB): domain Bacteria; phylum Verrucomicrobiota; class Verrucomicrobiia; order Opitutales; family UBA953; genus UBA953. Next base: position 481,130 of record JBEGSF010000001.1, read on the forward strand.
GGCGGTGTCGCTCCAGTCGGCGGTGACGTGCTCGTCGGCGATCGCCGCGGCGCAGGCGCCGGCGGAAGGATCGAAGGTGCGCACCTTGTAACCGAGACGACGGGCGGCGATGGCCGACATGCGGCCGAGCTGACCGCCGCCGAGGATGCCGATGGTTCCGCCGGGCTGCAGGGGTCGCTCCATGGCTCAGCGCTTCTTGCCCTTGCGGCCGGGGATCGGGTTATCGAGCACGGCCTTGGTCTGCGCCGCGCGGTAATCGTCGAGCTTCTTGGCGATCTTGGCGTCGGAGAGGGCCAGCACCGCGGCGGCGCCGAGGGCGGCGTTGATCGCGCCGGCGCGGCCGATGGCGAACGTATGCACGGGGATGCCGGCAGGCATCTGGACGATCGAAAGGAGCGAGTCGATGCCGTCGAGGGACTTGGACTGGACGGGCACGCCCATGACGGGAAGCGAGGTCATCGCGGCGACCATGCCGGGGAGGTGGGCCGCGCCGCCGGCGCCGGCGATGATGACCTTGAGGCCGCGGCGACGGGCGGCCAGGGCGTAGTCCTTCAGCTTCAGCGGCGTACGGTGGGCGCTGACGACTTCGGCTTCGAAGGCGACGCCGAGTTTCTTGAGGGTGTCGGCGGCGTTGACCATCGTCTCCCAGTCCGACTGGGAACCCATGATGATGCCGACCTGAGGTGCGGAGGAAAGCGCGCGAGCCATGGCCGAAGCGTGTCGTAGGCGACCCCGCCTGTGAAGCCCGAAGCGAAAAAACTACTCCGTGAACGGCGCGTATTCCGGGACGAGACGGCGGATGCCCTGCTTGCAGGCGGCCGGCTCCAACCTCAGAAGGTCATTCACTTGCGCGCGCAAGGCTTCGGGCGTGGCGACAGCCTCGCCCTCGGCGACGAAACGGAAGACCCGCGGGTGCGTCGTCGGACGGAACTGCTCGCCGTCGCAACGGAGCTCCTCGACGAGCTTCTCGCCGGGGCGGAGGCCGATGATCCGGATCTCGATGTCGGTATCCGGACGCAGGCCGCTGAGTTCGATGAGCTGGCGGGCGACGTCGATGATCTTGAGCGGCTCTCCCATCTCGAGGACGAGGATGTCGCCGCCCTGCCCGAGCGTCGCGCTCTGGAGGACGAGGCCGACCGCCTCCGGGATGGTCATGAAATAACGCTTCACTTCCGGATGGGTGACCGTGACCGGACCGCCGGCGGCGATCTGACGCCGGAAGATCGGGATCACCGAGCCGGAAGATCCGAGGACATTGCCGAAGCGGACCGCCATGAAGCTCGTCCGGCCGCCGACGCGGGACTGGAGGGAGCGGAGCATGAGCTCGGCGAGGCGCTTGCTCGCGCCCATGACGTTGGTGGGGTTCACCGCCTTGTCCGAGGAGATGAGCACGAACTTCTCGGCGCCATGCTCGGCCGCGAGATGCGCGACGACCCAGGTGCCTTCGACGTTGTTCTTCAAGGCCTCTCCTGGCTGGGCCTCCATCATCGGCACGTGCTTATGGGCGGCGGCGTGCAGGACGAGGCTGGGACGGTGAGCGAGGAAGACCTCGTTGATCCGGGCGGCGTCCGTGACGTCGGCGACGACCGGCGTGATGAGGGCGCCATAGCCGGCGGCGATGAGCTCCTGCTCGGCCTGGTAGAGCAGCACCTCGCACTGATCGAGGAGCAGCAGGCGGCCGGGAGCGTGCGCCGCGACCTGTCGGCAAAGTTCGAGTCCGATGCTGCCCCCGGCGCCGGTGACGAGGACGACGCGGCCCTTCACCATGTCGGCGATCGCGGCGTCGTCGAGCTTCACGGGCTCGCGGCCTAGGATGTCTTCGACGGAGATCGGACGGATGTCGGAGGCGCGGACGCGTCCGCCGGCGAGCTCGGCCATCGAAGGAACGACGAGCACGCGGAGGTTGCTGGCGGCGGCGAGCGCGCTGACCTCGCGGATACGGCGCACGCTGGTGGAAGGAAGCGCGAGGATGATCTCGGTGACGCCGTATTTCTCGGCGAGCTCGCCCATGCGCGCCGGCGAACCGACCACGGGTACTCCGTGGATGTGCAGGTCGTGCTTGGCGACGTCGTCGTCGAGGAAGCAGACGGGCTCGAGGCCGTGACCGCGGCGGCCGAGCAGGTCTGCGACGAGCTGCGCGCCGGTCTGGCCGGCGCCGACGACCGCGATGCGTTCGACCACGCCGGCGGACGAGGCGGGGCCGACGGAGAAACGCTCACGAAGCGCGCGCACCGAGACGCGGAAGCCGATGAACAGGACCAGCGAGAGGTTGAAGTCGATCAGCGTGACCCCGCGCGGCAGGCTGAAGGCGTAGACATGGGCGCCGCCGCCGAGCAGGGGGGTCAGCAACAAGACCACGGCCGTCGCCGTCAGCAAGGCGAGCGCCATGCGAAGGGCGTCGGGGAGACGGAAATAATAGAAAACGCCGCGGAACTGTCCCCAGAGGGCGAGCAGGCAGACCTTGAGCGGGATGACCCAGAGCAAAGCGAACGGCCGCTGTTCGTAGAGATACGCCTCGAAGGCCAGATGCTCGGCGGTCGTCGGTTCGTCGGCGCCGACGAAACGAAGCTCATAGGCAAACCACAGCGAGAGAGCGGCCAGCAAGCCGTAGGCCGCGAAGAAGAACGCGGCGCGGGTCAGGCGGGAGGCGGGGTTGGCCATGGGGTCGGGCGATGATTGGGCCCCGGCTTATATTATTCAATGACGATGCGGAAGCCGAGGGTGCGGCTTTTCTCCCGCTTGAAGACCTGGCGGACCGGCAGGCCGGCGGCCGGAGCCGTGGCCACGCTCCCCCCGGCCACCGGCGCTCGGGTATCCCCCTCCTTGGCGATGGTCCATTCCTCGACGTTCCCCAGCAGATCATGGAAGCCTTGGGCGTCCGGACGGGCGGTGGCCACGGGCCGGGCGGCGACGCCGTCGGTGTTGGCGGCGGTCCAAGCGGTCTCGGCGGCGGCGGGCTTGGTCGGATCACCGGCCGCCGCGGTATGCTCGGCGAGGGTCGGCAGCCGCACGCGGGCGCCGAGGATCCAACCCAGACGACGGGCGAAAAGCTCGGCGTCGGCGTAAGCGACCGACTCCACCGGATTGGCCTCGCGGCGCAAGGCGCTCGGATTGGAGTCCATCAGCGACGCATAGAGCCCCTGCGGGATCTCGGTGCGGTACATGCGGATGGCATGACCGGGCACGGCGAGCAGCTGGCGGTCAACCTCGGGAAGATAGCCGCGGATCGTCGCCGCATGGCCCGTGATGAATTCGAGTTCCTGACGTTCTTCGTCCGTCGATCGGAAGACCCCGGTGCCCGCATCGGCGAGACGTCGGGCGTCCGCGAGGACGGTCTCCGCGAGGCGGAGCGCGTCGTCGGCCTGCCGGGCACGCAACGCCTGACGCAGACGTCCGGCTTCGGCGCGCACGCGCACGATGTCGTCATGGAAACGCGCGAAGTTCAGGCGCGTCGCGATCGCGGATTCCTTGGCGCGATCGGCGAACTGGCTGCGCGGGTGCGCGGTGAGCAGGCGGGCGAAAGCATCGACGGCGGCCTGCCAGGCGCGAGCCGCGCCCGGCCAATCGCCTTTTGCTTCGGCGGCCTCGGCGGTTCCCTGGTGCCGGCGCACCTCATCCCAGACGACACCGGACGACGCGGTTTCACGGCGGATGGCCAGCTGTTCGGCGCGTCCGAAGGCGGTGTCGCGCACGTCGCGGTAACGGGCGAGGAATTCGTTCTCGGCGTCGAGGGCCGCGGTGAAACGCTCCGCGGCTTCGGCGTAACGTCCGGCGGCGAAGGCGCGCTCGGCTTCGGCCTCGAGCGCCCTTCCCTTCTGCCAGAGGGCGGACGATTCGAGCCGGCGCAGGCGCGTGTCGAGCAGGGCGCGGCGGCCTCCGTCCGCGAGGCCGGAGAACTGCCAGCGATCGGCGATCTCCTGTTCGCAGGCGACCGCGCGGCGGAGACGTTCGGCGGCCGCGGTTTCGTCGGTCTTCGCCAAGGTCAGCGCGGCGTTCTCGAGGGAGAGGGATTCCTGACGCAGGCGTTCGCCGCGGAGGAGATGAAGCCGACGACGGAGGGAGACCAGCCGAGGATCCTCGGTGCCGACCGACATGCGGGCGGAAAGATACTCCTCCTGGGCCTGCAGGGCCTGCTCCAGGAGGCGGATATCCTCTTCGGTGAGTTCGAAACGGGCCTGGCGGACCTTTTCGAAAGCCGCCTCGGCTTCGAGGGAGCGCTGACGGAGGATTTCCGCGTCCGCCGTCGAGACGGTGAGCTCCGACTGGCGGGTCGTCCGACGGTCCGAGGTATAGAGGAGCAAGGAGGCGATGGCCAGGGAGACGCACACCAGGATGAGCAAGGGGACCCGGACGCGGAGCCAGAGGGTTTCGAGGGAGATACGTCCGCGATGCGCCCGCGGATCGGCGGCGGGCACGAAATCGGGTCTGGGTGGGCGAGGGTCGTTGCTCATGGGCGGACCGGCAACTTTGTCGCTGGCGGTTTGTTTGCTTTAATGGTTGGCTACTCTGGTTCATCAAAGAACCCCTTCAACCTTGGAAATGGCCTCCTTCAAGCGCATCGCCGTCGTCGGCGCCGGCCTCATCGGCGGCTCCATCCTCCTCGCGGCGGCGCGGAAAGGCATGGCCGGTTCCCTCGCCTGCTGGTCTCGGTCGGCCGGCTCGCGCCAGACCCTGAAGGACTTCGGCGTCGCGGAGGTCTTCGAAGATCCGGCCGAGTGCGTGCGCGGCGCGGACCTGGTCATCATCACCACCCCGGTCGACACCGCGGAAGCAACCTTCCTCGCCATCGCCCCCGGACTCGCGCCAGGCACCGTGGTCACCGACGCCGGCAGCGTGAAAGCCGCGATCCTCGTGGCCGCCCGCCGTCTGCCTGCCGCCAACCCGTTCGTCGGAGCCCATCCCATGGCGGGAGGCGAGAAGGCCGGCGCCGCCCATGCTTCCGCGCAGCTTTTCGAAGGACGCGTCTGCTTCCTGACCCCGACCGGGTCCGAAGATCCGCAGGCCTTGGCCGCGGTCCGCCGTTTCTGGCAGGAACTCGGCTCGGTGCTGCATGAGACCGACGCCGCCAAGCACGACGAGATCGTCGCCGCGATCAGCCATGTGCCGCATGCCGCCGCTTCCGCCCTGATGCTTGCGGTGATGGAACAGCCGGGCTTCCGCCGCTTCGCGGTCGGCGCCGGCCTCCGCGACACGACGCGCATCGCCGCCGGCGAAGAAAACCTCTGGGTCGGCATCATGCTCGCCAACGCCCGGCACACCGCCGCCGGCCTGCGCGACCTCGAGCGCCGCGCCGCCGAACTCCGCGCCGCCATCGAAGCGAACGACGCCGGCTCCCTGCGACGCCTGCTCGCCGAAGCCCGCATCGCCCGCCAGAACCTCGACCGGCCCGAATGAGCCCGACCCTCGTCATCCGTCCCTTCCAGACCCCCGCCCGGGGCGTCGCCCAGGTCCCGGGCTCGAAGAGCATCACCAATCGCGCCCTGATCCTGGCCGCGCTCGCCGACGGCGCCACGCTGTTCACCGGCGCGCTGTTCAGCCGCGACACCCGCATCCTGATCGCCGCGCTGCGCGCACTGGGCTTCGAAGTCGCCGATGACGAAGCCGCCTGCACGATCCGGATCGTCGGGCTCGGCGGACGCATCCCGAACGCCCGCGCCAAGCTCCACGTCGGCAACGCCGGCACGGCCGCGCGTTTCCTCACCGCCTTCCTCGCCCTCGCCCCGCAGGGCGAATACGAACTCGACGGCGACGAGGCCATGCGCGCCCGACCGATGCGCGGCCTGCTCGACGCCCTGCGCGCCGGCGGCTGCCGCGCGGACGCCCCGGACGGTACGCCGGCCAACGGTTTCCCATTCACGCTCCGCACGACGGGCAAGCTCGGTCGTCTGGAAGTCGACGCCTCCGCCTCCTCGCAGCTCCTCTCCGCGCTGCTCCTGGTGCTCCCGCTTTCCGCCGGTGCTTCGGTGAGCATGAAGGGCTCCACGGTTTCCGAACCGTTCGTCGAGATGACCGCCCGCATGTGCGGCCAGTTCGGCCGTCCGCTCTCCCGTCTTGCGGACGGCAGCTGGACCTGCGCCAACCCCGGCGCCTACGTCGCCCAGCCGAGCTACGCGATCGAACCCGACGCGACGGCGGCGAGCTACTTCATCGCATTGCCCGCCGTCACCGGCGCCCGCGCTTCCGTCCGCATCGAAGGCTATGCCGACGGCGGCCTCCAAGGTGACACCGCCTTCGCCAAGGTCGCGGCCGCCTGCGGCGCGACGCTGCGTCCAGCCGCCGGAACGTTGGTGACCGAATCCTGGTCCGGCATCCGCGGCGGTGACTTCGATTTCAACGCCTTCTCCGATACGTTCCTCACGCTGGCGACGATCGCCACGCTGGCCGACGGACCGGTGAAGATCCGTGGCATCGCGCACACCCGCAAGCAGGAGACGGACCGCGTGCTGGCGATGGCCACCGAACTGGAACGCCTGGGCATCAAGGTCGAGCCGACCGCCGCGGAACTCCGCGCGGACGAGACGCTTTCTTCGCTGACCGTCTTCCCGAGCAAGGCCGCCCTCCGCAAAGCCGCCGCCGCGGGCCCCGTCCCGATCCATACCTACGAAGACCACCGCATGGCGATGAGCTTCGGCGTCCTCGGCAGCTTCGACCTCTTCGGCGACGGTCGTCCGTGGATCGCCATCGAAGACCCGGCCTGCACCGGCAAGACCTTCCCCCGTTTCTTCGAAGCCCTCGAATCCCTGCGCACCAACTTCGTCCGCGTGACCGTGGACGGCGGCGCGGCTTCCGGCAAGTCGAGCACCAGCCGACGTCTCGCGCAGGCGCACGGCCTCCTGCACGTCGATACCGGCGCGCATTACCGTAGCCTGACCCGCGCTCTGCTTCTCGCCGGCGCCTCGGCCGACGATCCGGCCTCCATCAAGGCCGCGCTCGTCAAGCTCCGCATCGGTTCGCTCGTCGTCGCCCGCCAGGGCGCGCGCAGCTCCGCCCTCACCTTGGACGGCGTCCTCCCGGACGACGCCGACCTGCGCACGCCGGAAGTGAACGCGGCGGTCTCGAAGATCGCCGCCTTGCCCGCGGTCCGTTCCTTCCTCCTCGAATATCAGCGCTCGCAGGTGAAGCTGGCGAGCGAGCAGGGGTTCGCCGGCGTGGTGATGGAAGGTCGCGACATCGGTTCCGTCGTGCTGCCTGACGCCGAAGTGCGCGTCTTCCTCGAAGCCGACGCCGACGCGCGCGCCCAACGCCGCGCCGCCGAAGGCCAGGCCGACCAGGTCACGCAGCGCGACCATCTCGACGCGACCCGCAAGACCGCCCCGATGATCTGCCCGACCGGAGCCTATCGTCTGGATAACACGCATCTTCCGCTCGAAGCCGTCGTCGCCGAGATCGGCGGGCTGATCAAGGTGGCCGCCCTGCCCCGATGATCCTCGATTCGAAGAACCTGATCTACAAGGCCGTCTACCACGGCGCTCGTTCGTTCATCGAAGTCTTCGCCACGCTGGAAGTCGAAGGTTGGGAGAACGTCCCGCCCGGAGCCTGCCTCTTCGCCTCCAACCACCAGAGCATGCTGGATCCGCCCCTCATCGGTTCCTGCCTGCCGCGCGAGATCTCGTTCATCGCCCGCCGTTCGCTCTTCGATAACCCGGTCTTCGGCTTCGTCATCCGCGCCTGTCACTCCATCCCCGTCGACCGCGGAGAAGCGGACATCGGGGCGATCCGCGCGGCCTTGGCGGCCCTGTCGGCCGGCGAAGGGCTGCTCATCTTCCCGGAAGGCACCCGCAGCCATGACGGCGTGATCGCGGCGCCCAAGGCGGGAGCCGGCCTGCTCGCCTGCAAGTCCGGCGTGCCCGTCGTTCCGATCCATATCCGCGGTGCTCGCGACGTGCTGCCGCGCGGCGCGAACTTCCCGGTCGGATCGGCGCGCATCCGCGTCAGGTTCGGCAAGGCGATGCAGCCTGCGGAATATGATCCGGGCGCGGAGCATCGCGAGCGTTCGATCGAGGCGTCACGCCGCATCCTGGAACGCATCAAGTCGCTCCCGGATTGCGCCGAGCCTGGTCTCTGAACGGACCGCTTACGAGATCCGCTGCGGCATCACGACGCAGAGGAAGTCATCCTTGAGGCCGCGGATCACGCCCGGGGACATCTCGTCCTTGAATTCGAAATCCACTTCGTCCTCGGTGAGGGCCTTGAGCGGGTCGATGATGTACTGGGGATTGAACGCGATGTTCACGTCCGGGCCTTCGTACTTCACCGCGATCGGCTCATGGGCGTCGCCGCTGTCCGACTTGGCGGAGATCTCGAGGTTCTGGGTCTTCTTGGTGACGCTCATGCGGATCGTGTTGTTGCGATCGTCGGTCATCAGCGCGGCGCGGTTCACGCTCTCGAGGAGCTTCTCGCGTTCGAGGCGGACCTTCGAGCCGGCGTCCTTCGGGATGACCTGGCGGTAGTTCGGGTAGTTGCCTTCCACGACCTTGGAGACCAGCTGGATGCGGTCCACGAGGCCTTCCTCGTTCTTCGGGATGTCGATGGTGAAACCGACCTGGCGCTCGTTGTGAGACACGTGGGCTTCGCCGCCGGACTTCAGCAGACGCATCAGTTCGATGATCGTGCGGGCGGGAAGGATGAGGGCCAAGGCCTTGTCGGTGCCGGCGAGCTTGCGTTCGCACTTAGCGAGACGACGGCCGTCGGTGGCGACGACGGTGAGCTTGCCTTCGGCGAATTCGAAGAAGACGCCGTTGAGGATGTAACGGTTCTCGTCGGAGGATTGAGCGTAGCTGACCTTGCGGAGCATGTCGCCGAGGTCGTCCTGGTTGATCGAGATGGTGGGCTGGCCGGCGAAATTGGAGATCGGGGGGAACTGATCGGCAGGAAGACCCGCGACCTGGAAGACGGAGCTTCCGGAGGTGATCTTCACGCGATCCTTGCCGGTGAGTTCGACGATCGTATCGCTGCTCGAAAGGGCGCGGACGATAGGGACGAGTTTCTTGACCGGGAGGGTGATGCGGCCCGGGGAAGAAACGGCGGCCTTGATGCGGCAGCAGATGCCGAGATCGAGGTTGGTGGTGGTCAGGGTGACGGTATCGCCTTCCGCTTCGATGAGCACGTTCTGGAGGATCGGCATCGTCGCGCGGCTGCCGACGACGTTGGTCACGCTCGAGAGACCGTTGAAAAAGTGATTCCGGTTTACCTTGAACTTCATGATGACGTCAGAATTGAGCAGAGGCGGGGGCTGAGGCAACCCCTCATTGCCCACATCCCCGCTTGTTCTGTATCTATTCTCTCTTCATTTATAAATACCCGTAGCATCAGCAGGGGGCGGAAGTCCGTACATAGTTCCGCAAGATGCTGGTGAAAGGGCTCATCCGTCTTTGAGCCATCTGTGCCTGAGAGGTGAATAACCCCAAGCTTGTTCACAAGGACTCAGAGGCACGGGTTGTCCACGCCCCGTTCACACCTTGGACACTGGCTCGTCATCGTCATCCGGCGCTGGGTCCATATCGCTTTTCTTCAAAAGGAAAGCGTGACGGAAAAGGCTGTAGATGACGTAACCCAGGAAGACGGCCGGGAAGGCATACTGGGGATAACGGAAGATGACCGCTCCCAGGATGATGGTCAGGATGAAACCGCGGGTCTTGGCCCGGGTCGTCCAATCGAGCTTCTTGAAGCTCGGGAAGCGGACGTTGCTGATCATCAGGAAGGAGATGATCAGCATGACCGGAAGAAGGATGAACGGCCATTTATGGACGGCCTGTTCGAAGGGATCCTTCTGGTCCGGGTTTACGATGACGTTGGAAAGGACCAGGACCAAGGAAGCGATCATCCCGGCGGCGGCCGGGGAAGGAAGGCCCACGAAATCGCCCCCGGCGGCGCGTTTTTCATTACCAGGCACCAGAGGGTTGGTCAGGACGTTGAAACGGGCCAGGCGCACTCCCGCGCAAAGCAGGTAGATGAAGGCGAGCAGCCAGGTGATCAGCTGGACGTTGTCCGTGGCCCCCGGCTTGATGACCAGAAAGCAGGCCATGAGGGCCGGCGCGACGCCGAAGGAGACCGTATCGGCGATCGAGTCGAATTCGGCGCCGAAGAGCGATTCCCGCTTGGTGGCGCGGGCCACGCGGCCGTCGAAAAGGTCGCAAAGACAGGCGAAAAGGATGAACCAGACCGCCATGGTGTAGTGATCCGCCCGTCCTTCCGGGGTGAGCGTGGTGAAGCGGGCCTCGATGCAGTTCTTGATGGCCAGGAAGCCGCAGAGCATGTTCCCGGCCGTGAAGAGGTTCGGCAGCAGGTAGATGCGGGCCGCCTCTTCAGGAGAGGAGTAGGGGCGTTTTTCGGGAGGGGTCGTCACGGTCAGGACTTCGGAGGTTCGTCGAGGTATTTCCAGAAGCCGCCTTCTTGTTCGATGCGCGCCTCGTCTTCCGGGAACGGGAGATGGGAGCGGAACGCGAAGTCGGCGTAGGTGTGCTTGTGCAGCACGTAATGGGCGAGGAGGGAGCCTTCGTTGGCCTCGAAATAGATGCGGAACTCACCGACGCGCAGACGGTGGTACGTGTGACCGCCGCGACGGACGGTCCCGAGTTCGGAGCTGCCGCGGAGGAGTTCTTCCGGCGTCAGCGACGTGAAGGCTTCGACGACTTCCATCTGCTCCAGCGTCGGCAGCTTCGCGAGCTCGCGCATCGCCTGGTCGCTGAAATTCACTTGGTACATCGTTGTGATGGAGCAAACGCCACGCCCGTCCGCACCGCAATCATTCAGTTGGCCCGCGACCATGCTTCGACCAGCCGAATCGCCTGTTTTTCGACCAAATCCAGCACTTTTTCAAAATCGTCGCTTTCGCCGTAATACGGATCCGGCAAGGCGACGTCGCCGAGGAAGAGCGCGAGGCGATGGTGTTGTTCCTGCGGGCAACGCCGCCGCAGTTCGCGCAGGTTGATCTCGTCGGCGGCGAGGATGAGATCGAACTCGTGGAAGTCGGAGGCATGAACCTGACGCGCGCGCAAGGGCTTCAGGTCATAACCGCGTGCGTGCGCATGACGGATGGAGCGCGGGTCCGGGGCGTCGCCGACGTGATAATTTTCGGTGCCTGCGGAATCGAATTCGATGCTCAGGCCCGCCTGCTTCGCTTTGACGCGGAGCACGGCTTCCGCGGTCGGCGACCGGCAGATGTTGCCCATGCAGACCAGAAGCACCCGACGGGGCTGACCGACCTTGGCCACGGTTCAGACCTTGCCGCCGAAGCTCTGGTGGTCGTCCAAGTCCAGGACGTCGAACCAGGTGACGATATCCTCGCGCTTGGCGCCAGCCGGGGTCGAAGACTGGTATTCCGTGAGCTTGGCCCGGCCGGCGGGGGCGCCGGGGGCTCGCTGCTCGTGATAGGCGCTGAAAGAGGCGATTTCTTGGCCCGAGCGGGGCTTCTTGGCGTTGGCCATGAGCCAAGCCAGGATCTCGCCATCACCTAAACCCTTGTCAATCTGAGCCTTAAGTTCATCGGCTTCGACTCCAAGGAAGTCCAGGACGTTGCGATCCAGGGAGCAACCATAGGTATACTCGCCATTCTTACCCGCCTTGGTGGCGCGCGCCTTATCAATCATGCGAGGGAGGATCACCAAGCCGCCGAGACGGACGCGCGGGCTGCGAGGAGGGTGCTGGGTGAGATCGTAGAGGTCGTGGGCCATAGGAACCTCAAAACTACCCCCCTCCCCTGCTTTCGCAAGAAAACAGGTCGGTTTGGAGGTTTGCCAAAATGTCACACCCCTCTTTATCTATAAGGCATGTTCCCTTTGGCCGCCGCTCTCGCTGAGCATCCCCTGACCCGGGAATGCTTGCTCGGCTGTGCTGCCGTTTTCTTGGCTGCGGCCGTCTTGGACGGACTGGCCGCCAAGGATGCCTCCGGACGCTGGCCGTCCGCCGGACTCTGGCTCCTCCGCGGGGGTTGGATCCTGCTGACGACGATGCTGGCTTACCAAGGCCTGCGCTCTCATGCCCTGCCGATCGCCAGCCCGGCGGAAGTCCTTCTTTCGATCGCCTGGGGTCTGTCCGGTCTCGCTCTCTTCCTCGACCTCACCTTCACGCACCGTCTGCCGACGTGGGCCATCGCCGGGGCGACGACCGGGTGTCTGATCGCGGCGGCCTTCCTCGGCGTCGTCGGCCAGACGACCGATCACGCCGACAAGCCGCTGATCGTCATCCATGTCGGCGCCGCGGTCCTCGCCTACTGCGTCCTCGGCGCGCAGGCGCTGAACTCCGCTGCGTACCTCCTGCAGGACCGCGCGCTCGCGCGTCGCGAGTTCGGAGGCATCTACGCGCTGCTTCCCGCCTTGGTGCCGCTCGACCGTATCGGCGGCCAGCTGATGGGCGCCGCCGTCTGGCTTCTCGGCCTTTCCCTCGTGATCGGCGCGACCGACTGGGCGCAGCGCGACCTCGCGCTCGTCGCCCTACCTAAGCTCGGCGCCGCCCTGCTCACCTGGGTGGCCTGCCTCTTCGTCACCGTGCAGCGCCGCCGCCATCGTCTCGCCGGCGCGGCCTACGCCCGCGCTTCGTTGTTCGTCTTCATCCCCGCGCTCGTCGCGCTGTATCTCTCGCTGCCTTCCGCCCGATGAGCGAACGCGCCCGCAACCTCGTGGCGTTGAGCGCCACCCATCGCACCGCCGGACTCGACGAACGCGCCGCGTTCACCGTCCCTGCCGGCGGCGCCGAGGCATTCTACGCCGCGGCCCGCGAAGCCGGCCTCGCCGAAGCCGTCTTGCTCGCCACCTGCAATCGTCTCGAGGCCTACGGCGTCGGCGACGAAGCCGCCGCGCTCCATGTGCGCAGCGCGCTCATCAAGGCGACGGGCGCGTCGCCCGCCGTGCTCGACCAGCATCTCCGTCCCGTGCCCGGCCTCGAAGCGGTCGAGCATCTCTTCGCCGTCGTCTCCGGTCTCGAATCCCAGATGGTCGGCGAGGTCGAGATCGCCGGCCAGGTGAAGGACGCCTACGCCGACGCGCTCGCGCGCGGCATGACCGGCCCGGTGCTCAACCGCGTCTTCCAGCGCGCGTTCCAGGCCGGCGCCTGGGCGCGCACGCACACCGGCATCTCCCAAGGCCAGGTGAGCCTCGGCAACGTCGCCGTCGAGCTCGCGCAACGCGTCTTCGGGTCGCTCGACGAAGCCCGCGTCCTCGTGCTCGGCACGGGTGACGTCGGCCGCCAGGTCGTCCAGGCGCTCGTCTCCCGCGGCGCCGCCCAGGTCTCCGTGGCCTCGCGCACCTTCGAGAACGCCCGCGCGCTCGCCGAGGAATTTTCCGGCGCGTCCCTCACCTTGGCCGACGCGCTCCGTCAGGCGCATGCCCACGACGTGATCGTCGGCTGCGCCACCGTCGAACGGGCCCTGCTCGACGCGGTCGCGCTCCGCGAGTCGGTCGCCCGCCGCCAAGGCCGCCCGCTCCTGCTCGTCGATCTCGGCGTGCCACGCAATTTCGACGTCGCGGCCCGGTCGCTCGAAGGCGCCTACCTGTGCGACCTCGACGACCTCGCCGCGGTCTCCAACGCCAACCTCAAGGCCCGGCTCGCCGAAGTCGACCGCGCCCGCGCGGCCCTCGCCGAGAAGGCGGCGCGCGCCTGGGGCGCCGCCAACCATCAAGCCTCTCCGGAAGCCTGACCCATGAAGCCCACGGTCCTCATCGTCGACGACGAGAAGAACATCCGCGAAGGCCTGCGCGCCGCGCTCGAAGACCGCTACGAGACCTTCGTCGCGAAGGACGCCGCGGAAGCGGCGCGCCTCATGCAGGACGTGCCCCCCGACGCCGTGCTGACGGATCTCCGCATGGCGGGCGAAGACGGCATGGCGGTGATCGACCGCGCGCTGAAGCTCCCGCACCAGCCCGTCTGCATCATGATGACGGCTTACGGCGACGTGGAGACGGCCGTCACGGCGATGAGCCGCGGCGCCTATTGGTTCTTCCAGAAGCCCGTCGACCTCCGACAGGTCGAGCTGGTGCTCGAGCGCGGCCTCAAGGCCCGCACCACCGAGAAGGAAGTCGTCACGCTCAAGGCTCGCCTCGACCGTAAGTTCTCCCTCGGCGAAGTCGTGGGATCTTCCGCCGCCCTCCAGCACTCGATCGAACAGGTGCGTTCGGTCGCGTCCTCCAACGCGACCGTCCTCCTCCTCGGCGAGACCGGCACGGGCAAGGAGCTGTTCGCCCAGATGATCCATCAGGCGAGCCAGCGCTCGAAGGGTCCCTTCATGGCGGTGCATTGCGCCGCCATCCCGGCGAACCTCCTCGAGTCCGAATTGTTCGGCCACGAGAAGGGCGCCTTCACCGGCGCGAACGAGCGCCGCGTCGGACGTTTCGAATCCGCGGACGGCGGCACCCTCTTCCTCGACGAAATCGGCGAGATCGACGCCACCACCCAGGTGAAGCTCCTGCGCTTCCTCGAGACCCGCTCCGTCGAGCGGCTGGGCTCGCATCGTCCGATCTCCCTCGATCTTCGTCTCGTGTGCGCGACCAACCGCGACCTCCAGCAGATGGTCAAGGAGGGCAAGTTCCGCGAAGACCTCTATTACCGTCTCTCCGTCGTCCCGCTGCGCCTCCCGCCACTGCGCGAACGCACGGACGACATCCCTCTCCTGCTTGCCCATTACCTGGAGCGTTTCGCCAAGGAGAACGGCGCCGTGGCGCCGAAGCTTTCTCCCGAGGCGCTGGCCATCCTCGTGCGCTATCCGTGGCCGGGTAACATCCGCGAGCTGCGCAACGCCTGCGAGAACCTCGCGGTGCTCCGCGCGGGCAAGACCGTAGGGCCGGCCGATCTCGACGCGCGCTTCACCGCGCCTGCGTCCGGCGCGCCCGCCGCGGCCCCCGCGTCCGGCGCGTCAGGCAACCTCGACCGTACGCTGAACGAGAAGCAGCTGCTCAAGCAGGCGCTCGCCGCCGCCGCCGGCAACCGTACGCGCGCCGCGGAACTGATGGGCATCTCCCGCCGCACCCTGCATCGTAAACTTCTGCAGTGGCCGGAACTCGATCCGGGCCCCGAGACCGCGTGAGGTCCTTCCTTTTCCTTTTGTTCGCCTGCGCGGCGCAAGGCGCGGAACTCGTCGGGACCGATCTGCTCGACGGGGATTTCGCGGCGGCGCTCCGCAATGCGACCGGCAAGGACGTCGCTGATTTCGGGGGCACCTTGCCGGCGCGCCGTGCTTTTGCGGAAGGCCGCGCCGCGGCCGCCATCCTGATGGTGCGTCCGGGAGAGGCTTCGCCCGTACCGGGAGCCCGCGAGTTCCGCCTGGCTTCCGCCGTCGTCGTGGTCGCGACGCACGGCAGCAACCGGATGGAGCAGATCACGTTCGAGCAGCTCGTGAACGCGTTCGGCAAGGACGCGCGCGCGCCGGCGCGAAACTGGAACGACCTCGACCCGCTCCTGCGGTCGGAGCTCATGACGCCGGCGTTGTCATCCCCGCCCGGAACCATGGTCCTCGAAGTATTCCAAGGCCTCGTCCTGGAGGGTCAGGCTTTCCGACCGGACGTCCGCCTTCGTGTCGAGCCCTCCCTCGCCTCCGACCTGCTCGCCTCGCGCGCCGGGACGATCGTCCTCATGCCCCGCCCTCCTGTCAGCCGTGGTCGGGTGTTGCCCGTGGCGGACGGACGACCCGGAAAGTCGGCCACCGCCTATGGTCCTGATGAGAACAACGTGCACAACGGGGACTACCCCTTGCAGGTGCCTCTTGTCCTTTATGTCCGCCCGGAGAAGGTCGCATCCGTCCGCCCTGCCCTCCGCTGGCTCTGTTCGGATGCGGCGGCCGATCTGCTATCCAGACAGGGTCTGACCCCCTCCCCGGCGGCAGTCCGGACGGCCTTCCTCCAAAGGCTTGACACTCGCTGACCCGTTTGGTCTGCTCCTCGTCCAACGCGCGCGTAGCTCAATGGTAGAGTACCACCTTGCCAAGGTGGCTGTTGCTGGTTCAAGTCCAGTCGCGCGCTCCACTTTAAAAATGGAGCCAAAACCCGCCGAAACCCGGCGGGTTTTTCATTTACCGAGGCTCAGGCGACCCGAGGGATCGTGACAATCACCCGGAGGCCTTTCGGCCGGGCTGGTTCGGCCCCGGCGGACCCCCCATGGAGTTCGGCGACCTGGCGGACGATGCTGAGGCCGAGGCCGCTACCCCCTGCCCTGCGGGATTTGTCGGTCCGGTAGAAACGGTCGAAGAGGCGCGGCAGGTCCGCGGGCGTCACGCCCGCCCCATCATCTTCCACGCTGAGCTCGGTGCCCTCGGCGGTGTCCCGCGTGGCGATCCGCAGGCGGCTGAGGCCTGCGGCGTGCGCGAGCGCGTTGTCGATGAGGTTCTGGATGAGGCGGCGCGCCTGGATTGGATCGGCGCCGACGTCCTGCGTCGCCGCCAGGTCCAGGCTGAGCGTGACGCCCGCGGCCTTGCAGCGCGCGTCGAACTCTGCGGCCACCTCGCGGGCGGCCGTATGGAGGGCGCCCGTCTCGCGGCGGACCTCGCGGGAGGACTCCAGGCTCGCCAGCGCGAGCAGCCCTTCGACGAGTCCTTGGAGCCGGCCGACCGAGCTTACGATCTTCTGGGTGAAACGCGCGCGGTCTTCGGCTGACATCGTCACCTGGTCTTCGGCGAGCGTCTCCGCGTAGCCGCGCAGGATGGTCACCGGCGTGCGGAGGTCGTGCGAGACGTTGGTGACGAAATCCCGCTCCATCGCCTGCAGGCGCTTCAGCGCGGTCACGTCCGCCAGCACGAAGATCGCGGCGCCCGGACCGAACGCCTCGGGATCGGTGCGCGCGCCGGCGGCCTGCAGCCAGACGTCGGCGAGCGGCGCGCGGTTGAGCAGCAATGTGGCGCGCGCATCACCCTCTTCACGCACGCGGCGGATCAGTTCGATGAAGTCGGCGCTGCGCACGAGCGGCACCACCGGCCCGCCCACGTCGTCGTCCGCGAGCCCGAAGAGCGCGGCGGCCGCCGGGTTGGCGAGACGCAGCCGGTCCTGCGCGTCGACGACGAGCACGGCGTCGGTCAGCGGCGCGAGCAGCGCCTCGATGCGCCGCCCGGCGGCGGCGCGGATCTCGCCTTCGTTTTCCGCGCGGCCTTCGATCGCGGCGAATAATTCTTCCAGGCGCAGCTTGCGCACCAGCCAGCCCTGCGGGCGCGGACCGGCGTCACCCGCGAGCAACGTGCGTCGCGCCCAGCGGACGTGCGAAGCCACCGTGGCGAAGACCCAGACGGCGGCCGCGACGAGCGCGAGCAGGAGCAGCCATGGGAGCCAGGTCATCGGCTTCGGATGCTGTCGGTCACGCGAAGACGCGCGAGCGCAAAGCGGTTCAACCGTTCACGCGGTAACCGACGCCGCGGACCGTATCGATCACGTCGCCGGCCGGGCCGAGCTTCTCGCGGAGCCGGCGCACGTGCGTGTCGACCGTCCGTGTCTCGAGATCCGGAGAATAATTCCAGACGTCGGCCAGCAGTTCTTCGCGGGACTGCACCCTGCCCTTCCGCTCGAGGAGCAGGCGGAGCAGTTTGAATTCGGTCGCCGTGAGTTCGACCGGCTTGCCGGCGGCGGTCACTTCGTGGCGTTCGATGTCGAGGAGCAGCGCGCCGGCGGCGAGGCGCGTCGACGGCTTGGCCGCGGCGGACTTCGCGCGACGGAGGAGCGCCTGCGCGCGGAGCATGAGCTCGCGCGTGTCGAAAGGCTTGGTCACGTAATCGTCGGCGCCGGACTCGAGGCCCTTCACCTTGTCGACCGTCTCCCCTTTCGCCGTGAGGAAGATCACGGGAGTATCCTGCAGGAGCGCGTCGGCGCGGACCATGCGGAGCAGCTGCACGCCGGTGAGCTCGGGCATCATCACGTCGAGGATGATCAGGTCCGGGCGGAAGTCGCGGGCGAGGCCGATGGCGCGGAGCGGGTCGTTCAGCGTCCGGATGGCATAGCCCGCCTGCTTGAATTTGTAATCCAGGAGCTCGGTGACGTCGGCTTCATCGTCGACGATCAGGATGCGCTTGAGATGTTCGGCGTCCATGGGTGCGTGCTTACATAAGAGGAGCCCGGACCTAAGCGCCAGAGTTAGGTGTCAAAGGAGGCGGTCGTGTTACGCAGTCATTATTAATTTATATATTATTCACTATCAAGGACTTATGAAGTTATGAAACACGACCGTCACATCGTGCGGCCACAATCTTTACACAGGGGTGTTCCACGTGGAACACCCCCCTTCCCTTCCCCCTTATTTGGATCGGAAAAGAACCATCAGCAGCGAGATGTCCGCCGGGTTAACCCCGCTGATGCGACTGGCTTGTCCGAGGGTCTTAGGCTGGATCGCCTGGAGTTTCTGGCGGGCTTCGATGCGCAGGCCGTAGGCTTTAAGGAAATCAAAGCCTTCAGGCACCTTAAAGGAGTCTAGGTCGTGCAGCTTTCGGGCGTTACGCGTTTCGCGCTCCAAGTAGCCGCGGTATTTGACCCGATACATGACTTCGGCCTGAACCTCCGGGGCTTCGGTCAGGAATGTGGGCGGCAAGTCCTTAGGCGTGGAATCCCAATTGCGGCGGATGACGTCGCCGGCGATACCGCCCGGGATGGCCAGCTTTTCCAGATATTCGATCCAATGGGTCACTTTCTGGGCCTTGGACTGGATGCGGGCCAGACGATCAGGCGGGACGAGGCCGAATTCAGCGATTTTATCCTTAAGGCGCAGCTCGGCGCTGCCGTGGTTGAACAAAAGGCGGAATTCAGCCCGGCTGGTGAACATCCGGTAAGGCTCTTGGGTGCCTTTGGTAACCAGGTCATCAATCAGAACCCCGATATAGGCTTCATCACGGCCGAGGACCATAGGAGTCTGGCCTTTGACCTTACAGGCGGCATTGACCCCGGCAACCAGGCCTTGGGCGGCGGCTTCCTCATATCCGGAGGTGCCGTTGATCTGGCCGGCAAAGAAGAGGGCATCCACCTTTTTGGACTCCAGGGTGGGGTAGAGCTGGGTCGGAGGCGCGAAATCATACTCTACGGCATAGGCCGGGCGCAGCATGACGGCATTTTCCAGCCCCGGGACGGAGGCCAGCATCTGGAGCTGGACGGTAAAGGGCAGGGAGGTCGACAGGCCGTTGATATACCATTCGTCGGTATTCCGGCCTTCAGGCTCCAGGTAGAGCTTATGGGCATCCTTATCCGAGAACTTCACGAACTTGTCCTCGATGGAGGGGCAGTAGCGCGGGCCAACCCCGGTGATCTCGCCTCCATAGAGGGGAGAGAGGTGGAGGTTCTCCTGGACGATCTTACCGGTGGCGCCCGTGGCCTCGGTCATCCAGCAGGATACCTGGTCGCTCCCGGGAGTCCATCCAGGGAGGCGCTCGCCCGCTTGTTCCACGTGGAACAAATCCTCCTGCTGCCGGGTGTCGTGGAAGGCGAACAGGGTGGGGGAGGCATCGCCGGGTTGCTCCTCGCACTTCGTGAAATCGATGGACGATCCGAGGATGCGCGGAGGGGTGCCAGTCTTGAGTCTTTGGAGCTCGATTCCAGCCTCTAAGAAACTGCTAGACAAGGACTTAGAACTAAAATCACCCAGCCGACCCCCTTCGGTTTTGTTCGCCCCGATGTGCATCAGGCCGCGCAAGAAAGTCCCTGTGGTGACGACCACGGTCTTGCCGTGGAAATCGAGGTCCAAGTTGGTCTGCACGCCGACGACGGCGCCGGCCTTGAAGATGAGTCCGGTGACCTGGGCCTGGAAGATCGTCAGGCCGGCCTGGAGTTCGCAGAGGTGCTTCATCCGGAACTGGTAGGCCTTCTTATCACATTGGGCGCGGGGGGCCTGGACGGCCGGGCCCTTGGACGAGTTGAGGAGGCGGAACTGGATGCCGGTGACGTCGGCCGTCAGGCCCATCTCGCCCCCCAGGGCGTCGATCTCGCGGACGATGTGGCCCTTGGCCTGGCCCCCGATGGCGGGGTTGCAGCTCATCTGGGCGATGGTGTCCACGTTGCCGGTCAGCAGCAGGACATCGACCCCCATGCGGGCGGCGGCCAGGGCGGCTTCCACGCCGGCATGGCCGGCCCCGCAGACGATGACGTCATAGGGGCGGTCGGGCCCGAGGCGGATTTGTTTGTGAGGTCGCATAGGCGCTCCCTCACCGGAGGGAATCACTTACCTATGCAGAAGGAAGCAAAGAGCTTGTCCAGCATACGCTCATTATCGATGCGTCCGACGATCTCCCCCAGGGCGTCCAGGGCGGCCCGGGCCTGGGCGGCCGCCAGTTCCGTCTGGATGGGGGCCTTCAGGTGGCCGACGGCCTCGGTCAGCGCGACCGCCGCCCGGGCCATGGCCTCGGCGTGACGGACGGAGACGACGAGTTCCTCGGCGCCGGGGGCGATCTCCCGGGCGACCAGGAATTCGCCGAGCTTCGCGCGCAGGGTCTCGGCGTCGCGGCCGTCGAGGAGGCAGGCCGACAGCTTCGTGAGCTGCGGCAGGAAATCTTTCTGCGCGGGGTGCGCGGGGAGGTCGGATTTGTTCGCGACGACGAGCGAGCGCGCGGGGTCCAGCAGCGCGACGAGTTCCGCGGGCAGGGCAGGGGGCTCGGCGGAAGCGTCGACCACGAGGAGCAGCAGGTGCGCGCCGCGCGCCTGCTCGAGCGAGCGCGCCATGCCGAGGTTCTCGAGCGTCGAGCCGCCGTCGCGGAGTCCCGCGGTGTCGATCGCGGTGACGGCGAGCGGCAGGCCTGCGACGGGCGCTTCGAGGTAGTCGCGCGTCGTGCCGGCCTCGGGGCTCACGATCGCGCGTTCGGCGCCGGCGAGCACGTTGAGGAGGCTCGACTTGCCCGCGTTCGGCGCGCCGACGACGGCCACGCGCAGGCCTGCGCGCAGGGCTCCGTCGTGCTTCGCCGTGCGGGCGTATGCGGAAAGTTCTGACGCGATTCCGGCCAAGCGGGCCGCGGGTCCGCGCGGGTCCTCAGGCGGCAGGTCTTCTTCGGGGAAATCGATGTGCGCCTCGAGCTCGGCGAGCACCTGCAGGGCGCGGTCGGTCCATCGCGCGACGTGCCGGCCGAGTTCGCCGGCGAGCATGCGGCGCGCCGAGGCGAGCGCGCGCTCGGAGCTGGCGTGGATCAGGTCCGCGACGGCTTCGGCCTGCGTGAGGTCGATGCGTCCGGCGAGGTAGGAGCGGCGCGTGAACTCGCCCGGTTCGGCGAGACGGCCGCCGCGCGCGAGGCAGTCCTCGGTGATGCGGCGCACGAGCAGCGGGTTGCCGTGGCACGTGATCTCGAGCGAGTCGTTGCCCGTGAAGGAACGTCCGGCATGCCAGAGCACGGCCACGACCTGGTCGATGGGCGCGCCGCTTCCGTCGCGCCAGATGCCGAGCGTCGAGGTCTTCTCCGGGAGCGGGGTCTTCCGGCCGAGGGCGGCGCTCGCGATCGCGGACGCCAACGGTCCGTCGACGCGCACGATGGCCAGCGCGGAACGACCCGCGGGGGTCGCGGCGGCGACGATGGTCTCGGAGGCGGACATGGGATGGCGTGAGCCGAGCTCATCCCAAGGGGCGAGGGGAGGGGAGGCAAGCGGTGTCATACGTCCGCAAAAAGGCTGGAAGGGAAGGGCGGGCCTGCCAAAGTCCGCCCGAGACACTCCCGTGGAAAATCACCGCTTCCTTCTTCCTGAACCCGGCCGCCAGATCGCGGCGGCCCATGGCACCCCCTGCTATGTCTACGACCAGGCCACCCTCGAGGCCCAGGCCGACGCCATGCTGGCGTTCCCGAACGCCTTCGGTCTGACCGTTCGTTTCGCGATGAAGGCCTGCCCGAACGCGTCGATCCTCAAGATCTTCGCCAACAAGGGTCTGCATTTCGACGCCAGCTCGGGCTGGGAAGTCCGCCGCGCCCTCCACGCCGGGGTCCCGGCCGACCGTATCTCGCTTTCCTCCCAGGAGCTGCCGGAGGATTTCGCCGAGCTCCTTACTAAAGGAGTGCACGTCAACGCCTGCTCCCTCCTACAGCTCGAGCGGATCGGCCAGGCGCTTCCGGGTCACGAGGTCGGCCTGCGCTTCAATCCCGGTCGCGGATCGGGCGGCACGGGCAAGACGAACGTCGGCGGCCCGGATTCCTCCTTCGGCATCTGGCACGAGTGGGCCGACCAGGCCCAGGCCATCGTGAAGCAGCACGGCCTCAAGGTCGTCCGCATCCACACACACATCGGTTCCGGCAGCGACCCCGTGGTCTGGCAGGAGGTCTCCGCCGCCAGCCTCGCGCTCGTCGCCCGCTTCCCGACCGTCCACATCCTCAACCTCGGCGGCGGCTACAAGGTCGCGCGCGTGGCCACGGAGAAGGGCACCGACCCGCAGGTCGTCGGCGCGCCCGTGAAGGTCGCCTTCGAAAAGTTCGCCGCCGCCGACGGCCGCAAGCTCCGTCTGGAGATCGAGCCCGGCACGTTCCTCGTCGCCAACGCCGGCGCCGTGCTCGCGCGCGTGCAGGACGTCGTCTCCACCGGAGTCCGTGAATTCCTGAAGCTCGATTCGGGCATGACCGAGATCCTGCGTCCGTCTCTCTACGGTTCCCAGCATCCGGTGCATCTCTATCCCGCGAAGCCTTCCGCCGGCGAGCGCGACTACGTCATCGTCGGGCATTGCTGCGAATCCGGCGACCTCATCAGCTGCGCGCCGGGCGAACCCGAGACCCTCGCCACGCGCCGCCTGCCCGCGGCCGCGGCCGGCGATCTCTGCGTCATCGGCGGAGCCGGAGCCTACTGCGCCGGGATGAGCACCAAGAATTACAACTCGTTCCCCGAGGCCCCGGAAGTCCTCCTTCGTCGCGACGGACGCGTCTCGCTCATCCGTCGCCGCCAGCCCCTCGAGCAGATCTTCCAGAACGAGATCGTCGCCGAAGGTCTCTGAACGTGCCGCTCCTATCCCCAGCGCTGGGCGCCACGCTGCCGGACTCCCCGCATGCGACGGTCGTCTGTCTGCCGACGCTCGCCGACGTCGAGAGCTACGAGCGCAAGGAGGCGCGCGTCTGGAAGCTGCTCCGCTCCGGCTACCCGCGATTCGTCCGCAACGCGCTCGTCGCGCGCGCCGCGCAGGAGGCCGCCCGTCGCCTCGGTCGTTCCGGCGAACTCTTCCCGCTCGTCTCCGAGGCGAGCGCCCGCCGTCTCGCCGCCCATGTCGGCGCGGAGCTGACTTCGCTCGACGCCGTCGGCGACTGGTGGCTGGCCGTGACGCCCGCCGGCGACGCCGCGCTCCGCCTCGCGAAGATGGTGCAGCATACCGGCACGCTCATCTCGTCGCGCCAGGCCGAAGCTTGGCTCGCCGGCGATGCGCCTGTCGACGCCGCCGCCGCCGCCGCGACGATCCGCGCGACCCTCGCGTCGTATCTCGCAGGCGTGCCTTCGTCGGACATCCTCATCGCCGCCGCCGGCATGAACGCGGTCGACGCCGGCCTCGCCGCCGTCGAATCCGTCCAGCGTCCGCGCGGACGCACCGCCTGGATCCAGCTCGGCTGGCTCTACGTCGATTCCACGCGTCTCTTCGAGAAGGCCCGCGACGCCCGCCACCATTTCGTGGCCGACGTGCGCGACCTCGCTTCGGTCGAGCGCCTTCTCGCGACCGGCGCCATCGCGGGCGTCCTCACCGAGATCCCGAACAACCCCCAGCTCGAGACCGCCGACCTCCCCGCGCTCCGTGCGCTCTGCGACAAGCACGGCGCGAAGCTGCTGCTTGATCCGAGCAGCGTCGGCCTCGCCTCGGTCGACGTCATTCCTTATGCCGACGTGCTTGTCTCGAGCCTCACGAAATACGCCGGCTCCGAAGGCGACGTGATGGCCGGCGTGCTCGCCATCGACCCGAAGCGTCCGGACGCCGCCGCGATGCTCGCCGCGGCCCGCGCCCGGCTCGCCCCGCTCCACCCGCTCGACCTTCGCGCGCTCGCCGCGCAGATCGGCCGCATGGAGGAGGTCACGCGTCGTCTCTCCGCCAACGCCGCCGAACTCGCGCGTCGGCTCGCCGCGCATCCGGCGGTGGCGCGCGTGCGCACCGCCGACCAAGGACCGACCGCCGAGAATTACCGGCGTGTCCGTCGCGCGGGGGCCGGCGCCGGCGCCCTCATCACGATCGAGCTCCGCGGCGACATGCGGACGGTCTACGATCGTCTCGCCGTCGGCAAGGGACCGAGCTTCGGCCTGCGTTACACCCTGGCCGCGCCGTTCCTCTGGCTCGCGCACTTCGATGAAGTCACGACCGAGCAGGGCAGGGCGGGCCTGCGCGCCGCCGGACTCGATCCGGATCTCCTGCGCCTCTCCGTCGGACTCGAGCCGATCGAAGAGATCTGGGCCGCGTTCGTCGCCGCCCTCCCCAAATAAGCGACCCGCCTTTCGGCGGGCCGCGACCAGGTCACTCGTCGTGCTTCTCGTCGTTCGCCGGCTCATCGTCGGCTTCGTCGTCCTTCACGTCCGGCTTCTTCGTCCCGCTCTTCCGGGCGGTGCGCGCCTTGAGCATGCGCTCGCGGAAGGTCGCGCGTTCCTTCTCCTGCAGGGCCGGCGCGGCGGGGTCGATCTTGCCCAGCGCGGCGTCGTAGGCCTTGCGGTAGGCCGCTTCCGACTCATTGGACCGCTTGCGGGCCATCTTGTATTCGGCGTAGGCCTTCGTCGTGAGGGCGCGGTCGGCCTTGGCCTGCTGTTCGGCCGAGGCGATTTCCGGCAGCTCCAGGGCCGCCTTGCGGGCGGCGACGAGCCGCGCGTGGTCCGGATCGGAAGCGGCGCCGGATTCCTTGGCGGGGGCGGCGACGAGGTGCGTGTGGACGCCGACGGCGAGGAGCACGGCGGCGAGGGTGGCTTGGGTGGTGTTCATGGTGTGGGTGGGAACGGGCTTGAAGGAAGGGAACCGAAGAAGGACAATTCAAGTCCCTCGCCCTGAGGTCCGCCCCATGAGTCCAATCCTCCGCCTCCTTCTGGGAGTCTTCCTGCTGTTTCCGTCCGCCGTGTTCGCGCAGAAGAACCGTCCGACGCAGCAGCTCGAGATGACGCCGCTGCCTGCGGTGCCGACCATGCCCGACGCTTTCCCGCAGGTCGTCGGCACCCAGGTCTTCGGACCGGCGTATAAGTTCACCAAGGATCCGGCGATCCTCGAAGCCGCCAAGGGCATCTCCGCGATGGGCTCGCGCATCCTCAAGATCGACGCGGTCTCCGGCGGGCAGCTGACGCCTTACATCGCGATGCCGTTCACGCACTACGTCGTGTGGTATCGCTCGAACGACGCCTGGACGAAAGGCATCACGCCGGAGCTCCGCCGCCGCGAATACAACGCGACGTATCTCTTCACGAAGGACCTGCTCACGCGCTACGACGCCACGGGCAAGACGTTCTTCCTCGGACACTGGGAAGGCGACTGGTACCTGCTCCCGGGCAAGGACGTGAAGAAGGACGCGCCCCCCGAGCGCATCGCCGCGATGATCGAGTGGTTCGCGATCCGCCAGAAGGCCGTCGACGACGCGCGTTCCGAGGTGCCCTACAGCAAGTGCCGCGTCTACACTTACGCCGAAGTGAACCGCGTCCGCGACGCGATGAAGGACGGACGCCAGCGCATGGTGAACGCGGTGCTCCCGAAGATCGCCGTCGATTTCGTCTCCTACTCCGCCTACGACTGCCAGATGCTGCCGGCCGAGGAGGTGCGGGCCACCTTGGACTACGTCAACGCGCAGCTGCCGCCCAAGGCCGGCCTGCCCGCGAAGCGCGTCTTCATCGGCGAATGCGGGCTTTCCTGGAAGGCCTGCGGCGGCGACGGCGTCGCGCACGAGAAACGCAACCGCGAGATCCTCGTGAAGTTCCTGTCCTGGAAGCCGGCCTTGGTGCTCTTCTGGCAGTATTACAACAACGAGGTCGTCGACGGCGAACAGGTCGGCTTCTGGCTGGTCGATCACAAGAACAACAAGACGCCCCTGCACGCGACGCTCACCTCGCTCTTCGCGGCGCAGGAAGAGGCCTCCCGCGAGATGCGCTACAAGACCCGGCGCTTCCCCCGGTTCGACGAGATGGCCGCCTTCAGCGAAAGCTGGCTGACCGCCGGCGGCGCCCGCTGAGGACTCCGCGCTTGAGCCCTGTCGCGTAACGCGGACATTAAGACGATGCGGAACAAGCTCCTCCTCGAGGCCGTCGGAACCTTCTTCCTTTGCCTGGCTTCGATGACGAGCGCCGGCGCGCTGCCGATCGCGGCCCTGCTCTGCGCTCTTTACTACATGGGCGCTCCGGTCGGCCTCATGCAGTATAACCCCGCGCTTTCGCTCGCCTTCCGCCTGCGCGGCCGGACCGGCACCCGCCCGCTCGCCGCGACCGTCGGCGTCCAGCTGCTCGCCGCGCTCACGGCCGCCTTGGTCGCCGGAGCGATGCTCGGTCACGACCCCGAGCGCGCGAAGGGCGCCGTCGATGCCTTGGGCGCCCCGGTCTTCGAGGGTTATGTGGCGGATGGGAGCGCGGAACTCCTCGGCACGTTCCTCCTGGCTTTTGTCTTCCTCCTCGTGGGAACCTCCCGCCTGACCGCCGGCAACAGCTACTTCGGCCTCGCCCTCGCCTTGGCTGCTTTCGGCCTGCAAGGGGTCTTCAGCGACCACAGTCCGTCCATGAATCCGGCGGTCGGTCTCACGTCCGCCATCTTCGGAACATGCGCCGCGTTGGCAGAAGGCATCGAAGGAGCCAAGGCCTTCGTCACCGAGACCATCTACCTCGCCAAGATCGCCCCCCGCGTCGCCGCCGACATCGCCGTCCAGTTCCTCGGAGCGGCGCTGGCCGCCTGGTTCTTCCGGTATCTTTATCCCGAAGACCGCTGAAAACCTGCGGGAGGGCTTGAATCGGGCAGGGCAGGCCCCAAGGTGTCGGCATGTCTCCGCTCCTCATCGCCCATAAGCACTACGGCTCCCTGCTCCTTGTCCTGATCCTGGCCGTCATCGTCGTGGCGCTCACGAAGGGCCCGAAGCCGGTCCTCCAGCGCATCGTCGCCGTGCTCGTCGACATCAACCTCGTCGTGGGCATCGTCGCGCTATTCTACACCGCCAAGCCGATCTCTTGGTTCCACCCGATCTTCGCCCTCGGCGCCGTCGGTCTCCTGCACGCCTCCGCCAAGAGCGAAGACAAGGCCAAGGTCGTCCGCTGCTTCTCGATCGCCCTCGTCCTGCTCGTCGCCGCCTGGTCCGTCAACGCTTCCTGGGGCCCGGACTTCTTCAAGAGCACGCTGATGTTCAAGGTCGGCGCCACCGCTCCGGTTGCCCAGTAAGGGTCCAAGTCACGTTTCGGTCACGACGGCCCGGACATCGTCCGGGCCGTTTGACTTCCCGTTGACGCACGGCTTGTTGGGGCGAGACTCCTCCTCGCCCGTCTCCGATGTATCGCCTCGCCCTCAACATGCTCTTCGGAGACCGCGCCAAGCTGGCGATGCTCCTGTGCGGCCTGGCGTTCTCGGCCCTGCTGATGGCCCAGCAGAGCTCGGTCTTCTTCGGCATCATGAGCTGGACCTACACGCCGATGGTCAACATCCGCGCCCAGGTCTGGGTCAGCGATCCGATGGTCGAGCAGGTCAACGACGCCAAGCCCCTCCGTGACACCGACCTCGGTCGCGTCCGCTCCGTCGACGGCGTCGCCTGGGCCGCCCCGCTGCATACGTCCTTCGTCCAGGCGCGCATGCAGGACGGCAACTTCAAGCTGATCACCCTCGTCGGCATCGACGCGGACACCTTCGCCGGCGCTCCCGCGGTGCTCTCGCAGGGCCGTATCGAAGACCTCCGCCTTCCCGACACCGTCATCGTCGACGAGTGGGGCGCCGCGCTGATGGGCCGCATGGGCGTCGGTCCCGACGGCAAGCCGCGCAACACGCCGCTCCGGGTCGGCGACACGTTCGAGATCAACGACATCCAAGCCCGCATCGTCGGCATCTGCCGGGTGAAGCGCGCCTTCACCGGCGGACCTTTCGTCTACACCACCTACGATCGCGCGAAGGGTTACACGCTCGGCGCCCGCCGCACGCTGAGCTTCATGCTCGTCGAGCCCCAGAAAGGCGTGGCCCCCGCCGAGCTCTGCGACCGCATCGAGCGCGACACGGGCCTGAAGGCGTGGACTTCCGACACGGTCATCTGGAACTGGGGCGAGCGCAGCCTGGCGCGCAACACCTTCTGGTGGTTCTGGACCAACACGGGCATCCCCTTCTCCTTCGGCACCGCGGTGCTCCTCGGCCTGTTCGTGGGCATCGCGATCTCCGGCCAGACGTTCTATTCGTTCGTCCTCGAGAACCTGAAGTATTTCGCCGCCATCAAGGCCATGGGCGCCGGCATGGGCGTCATCGCCCGCATGCTCTTCGTGCAGGCGTTCACCGCCGGTCTCATCGGCTTCGGCCTCGGCGCGGGCATGGCGCAGGCCATCGGCCGCGTGATGATCGAGAAAGGCATGCCTCCCTTCGTGATGTACCCGCAGATCCTCTGGGCGACGTTCGCCCTCGTGCTGGGCATCAGCTTCGTCTCCGCCGTGATCGGCATCGTCAAGGTGTCGCGCGTCGACGCCGCTTCCGTCTTCCGCGGATGAGCCACCTCGCCCACACCGTCGCCGTCCGCGCCACCGGCGTCGACATGTTCTTCGGCACGCCGGAGAACCGCGTCGTCGCCCTCAAGCAGGCCGACTTCGAAGCCCGCCGCGGCGAGCTCATCATGCTGGTCGGACCTTCCGGTTGCGGGAAGACCACGTTGCTCTCCGTCATCGCCGGCACGCTGACGCCTCAGGCCGGCGCGGTGGAGGTCTTCGGCCAGCGGCTCGACGGTCTCGGCCAGGAGGCGCTCACGACCTTCCGCCGCAAGAACCTCGGCTTCGTCTTCCAGTCCTTCAACCTCATCCCGACTCTCACCGTCGCCGAGAACGTGATGGTGCCGCTCCTCATCCAGGGACGTTCCTTCGACGAAGCCCACGAGCGGGCGCTCGCGATCATCGAGAAGGTCGGCCTCAAGGGCCGCGAGGAAGGCCGCCCCAACGCGCTCTCGGGCGGCCAGCAGCAGCGCGTGGCCATCGCCCGCGCCCTCGTGCACGAACCGCCGCTCCTCATCTGCGACGAGCCGACCTCGGCGCTCGATAAGGACACCGGCGCGCAGATCATGCAGATGGTCCGCGACCTCTCCCGCTCCCCTGAGCGCTGCGTGGTCGTGGTGACGCACGACCACCGCATCTTCCGTTTCGCCGACCGCATCGCGGAGATGGAAGACGGCCGCATCAGCCGCGTCGTCGACGACCCGAAGCTCCTCGATACCACCCATCTCTGACACCTCTTATGTTCAAGAAACGCATCCTGCTCTTCGCCCTCGCCCTCGCCGGCGCCGGCGCCGCGTTGCAGCTCACCCGCGGCACGGCCACCGAGACGCCGATCAAGCCGCCGCCTTATGAGCCGGCCACCCGCGACAAGGACGGGCTCATCGCCGCGGCCGGCCTCGTCGAGGCCGTCGCCGAGAACACGCTTCTCGGTTCCCCGACTTCCGGCACGGTCGCCAAGGTCCACGTGAAGGTCTGGGACAAGGTGAAGGCCGGCGATCCGATCCTCACGCTCGATGACCGCGACCTCCGCGCGCAGCACGCCGTCCAGAAGGCCGCCGTCGACGCCGCGGCCGCCACCGCCGAACGCGCCGCCGACGCCGCCCGTCGCTGGACCGGCATCAAGGACAGCGGCGCCGTCTCGGCCGCCGACCTTCTTTCCTACCAGATGGCCGCCAAGGAAGCGCAGGCCAAGCTCGCGCTCGCCCGCGCGCAGCTCGACCAGACCGCCGTGCTCCTCGACCGCCTCGTCCTCCGTTCGCCCATCGACGCCACGGTGCTCCAGGTCGGCGTCCGCGCCGGCGAGTTCGTCGCTTCCGGCGCCAAGGCTCCGGTCGTCCTCGGCGACATCACCCGCCTGCAGATCCGCTGCGACGTCGACGAGCAGCTCGCCACGCGGATGCGCGACGGCCTGCCCGCCAAGGGATACCTCAAGGGCGAGAGCTCCCTCGCCGGCGGCAAGGACCGCTCCATCGCCCTCAAGTTCGTCCGTATCGAGCCGTTCGTCATCCCGAAGACCTCGCTCACCGGCGCCAGCATCGAACGCGTCGACACGCGCGTGCTCCAGGTGATCTACCAGTTCGACCGCCCCGCGGGCCGCGCCCTCTTCGTCGGCCAGCAGATGGACGTCTACATCGACGCTTCCTCCCAAGATGCGCCGGGCAAATAAGACCTTCCTGCTCGCCGCGCTCGCCCTCGCGGGCTGCGCGCACGATCCCGCCGCGAAGCCCGCGACGCCGGCCGCGCCCGCCGCGTTCTCGCAGCCCGGCGCCGCCGCGGACGCGAAGTGGGCCGAAGCTTTCGGCGACCCCGCGCTGATCGAACTCCTCGCCCGCGCCCGCAAGGGCAGCCCCGATCTCGCGCTCGCCCGTGCCCGTCAGCGTGAGGCCGTCGCGTTGCTCCGCGCCGCCGACGCCGGCGACCAGCCCGCGCTCTCGCTCGCCGCTGGCCAGGAAGCCTCGCGTATCTCCGTCGCCAACGGACGCTTCCCTCCGGGCATCCCGCGACGCACCGATGTCACCGCCGTCGCCGCCAAGGCTTCGTGGGAACTCGACATCTGGGGCCGCGAGGCCGCGAAGTCTCAGGCCGCCGAAGCCGACGTCCGCGCCGCTAAGTTCACCGCCGCGCAGGCCGACCTGGCCCTCGCCGCCGAAGTCGCGCGCCTCTGGTTCGCCGTCCGTGGCGCCCGCGAGCAGCTCGCTTTCCTTGAGGTCGAGTTCGCCACGCGCCTCCGCGAGATGGAACTCGTCCAGAAGACCGTCTCCGCCGGGCTGATCGATTCCGACCCGCTTTCTTCCGCGAGCCTCGCAGCCGCGCAGGCCAAGGTCGACGAAGGCCTCGGTCGTCGCCGTCTCGCCGCCGCGGAGAACGCGCTTCGCGCGCTCATCGGCTCCGCGCCCGGTGAAAGCCTGCCCGTCGCCCAAGGCGTCGCCGCCATGCCTGGCTTCGGCGCCGGCGTGCCTTCGGAACTCCTGCTGCGTCGCCCGGACCTCGCCGCCGCCGCCGCGCGTTTCGACGCCGCGGTCTCCCGCGAAGGCGCGGCCCGCGCCGACTTCTATCCGTCGGTCACGCTCACCGGCCAGGCCGGCTGGCAGGCCGACCCCGCCTCGCGCATCGGCCAGGGAGCCGCGGGCTTCTGGAGCCTCGCGCCTTCCGTCGACCTGCCGGTCTTCGACGCCGGCCGCCGCTCGGCGAACCTCGAGGCCGCCCGTGCGCGCATCGATGGGTCCGCCGCCGAATGGACCAAGGCCGTGCTCGGCGCTTTCCGCGAGGTCGAGGACGCCCTCGCCGACCTGCGCGAGCTCGCGCAGCAGGAAGAACTCACCGCCCGCGTGCTCGCCGCCGTGCGCGTCCGCCTCGCCAACGCCGAGAACCGCCACAAGGCCGGACTCGCGAGCGAGAGCGAGCTCACGCTCGCCCGACGCGACGAAGCCCTCGCCGCGCGCACGCTCTCGATGGTCGTGTGGGAACGCCGGCAGGTCGCCGTGCGCCTCGCCGCCGCGACCGGCGGCGGTTGGTCCGCGAAGTAAGCGCGCAAAGAAAAAGGGCGTCCGCGGGGACGCCCTTTCTGTTTACGGTCAAGGCGTTCAGGCCTTGATCTGCGGGCGCTTGGGATCCGGCCAGTCGATGTGGAAGAACTCGCCGCGGGGCTTGTCCTTGCGCTCGTAGGTGTGGGCGCCGAAGAAGTCGCGCTGACCCTGGAGCAGGTTCTGCGGGAGGTCTTCGGTGCGGTACGAGTCGAAGTACGAGAGCGCCGAACCGAGGGTCGGCACGGGGATGCCGTGCTTCACCGCGAGGGCGATGACCTTGCGCCAGTTCTTCTGGGCCTTCTTGACGGTCTTCTTGAAGTACGGGTCGAGGAGGAGGTTATCCAGCGAGCGCTTCTTGGCGAAGGCTTCGGTGATCTTCTGGAGGAAGCTCGCGCGGATGATGCAACCGCCGCGCCAGATCTGGGCGATCTCGCCGAAGTTGAGCTTCCACTTGTACTCGTTCTGCGCCTCGCGCATGAGCTGGAAGCCCTGGGCGTAGGAGCAGATCTTGGAGCAGTAGAGGGCGTCGCGGATCTGTTCGATGACCTTGGCCTTGTCGGGATTCGTCATCGCGCGCTTCGGGCCGCGGAGGACCTTGGCGGCCTTGACGCGCTCTTCCTTCACGGCGGAGAGGCAGCGGGCGAAGACGGCTTCGGCGATGGTCGGCGCGGCGACGCCCATGTCGAGGGCGTTGGCGCTCGTCCACTTGCCCGTGCCCTTCTGGCCGGCGGTGTCGAGGATGACGTCGACCAGCGGCTTGCCGGTCTCCGGGTCCTTCTGCTTGAGCACCTTGGCGGTGATCTCGATGAGGAAGGAGTTCAGGTCGCCCTTGTTCCATTCTTCGAAGGTGGAGCCGATCTCGTCCGGGGTCATGCCCAGGAGGCCGCGCATCAGGTCGTAGGCTTCGCAGATCATCTGCATGTCGCCGTACTCGATGCCGTTGTGGACCATCTTCACGTAGTGGCCGGCGCCGTCGGGGCCGATGTGGGCCACGCAGGGGACGCCGCCCTTGATGGGCTTGCCCGGGGTCGCGCCCGTGAGCTCGACGCCGGTGACGGCATCGACCTTGGAGGCGACGGCTTCCCAGATGGGCTTCAGTTCGGCCCAGGCGGCAGGGTCGCCGCCCGGCATGAGGGACGGGCCGAAACGGGCGCCTTCTTCGCCGCCGGAGACGCCGGAGCCGATGAAACGCAGGCCCTTGGCCTTCAGTTCGCGTTCGCGGCGGATGGTGTCTGTCCAGAGGGCGTTGCCGCCGTCGATGATGATGTCGCCCGGCTCGAAGACCGCGGCGAGCTCGTTGATGACGGCGTCGGTGGGGCCGCCGGCCTTGACGAGGATGACGGCCTTGCGGGGCTTCTTAAGGGAAGCGGCGAAGTCCTTCATGGTGGGGCAGCCGGTCAGCTTGCCCGGGGTCTTCGGGTTTTCCTTCACGAACTCGTCGGTCTTGGCGGTCGTGCGGTTGTAGACCGAGATCGCGAAGCCGTGGTCGGCGATGTTGAGGGCGAGGTTCTGACCCATGACGGCCAGACCGATGAGACCAATGTCGGATTGCATAAGAGGAGCCAATGCGAACCCCCGTCGGCAGGCATGGCAAACAAGAAAAGGGTCGGTTTCGCCTAAAAGGACCTGTTTTCGACCCGGCGTCGCCGCCTTTCCCCTCGCCTCATCCGACGGCCTTCCCATCGTCCATCGCTGTCATGTCCCAGCTCGTCGGCAAACGCATCACCCTCGGGGTCACCGGCTCCATCGCCGCTTACAAGGCCGCGGACCTGACCTCTCAGCTCGTCAAATACGGCGCGGAGGTCCAGGTGGTCATGACCAAGGGCGCCACCCAGTTCATCACCCCGATGACGCTCCAGGTGCTCTCCCGCCGGCCGGTGGCGTTCGACCTCTGGGCCGAAGGCGCCAACTCCGTCCCGGGTCATATCGAAATCGCCGACTCCTCGGACCTTCTTCTGGTCGCCCCTCTGTCGGCCAACGTGATGGCGGAGTTCGCCCACGGCCTCGCCCCCGATCTGCTGACCAGCATCTACCTCGCCACCCGCGGCCCGGTCCTGCTTTGCCCGGCGATGAACGGCAAGATGTACGAACACCCGGCCACCCAGGCCAACCTCAAGACCCTCCGCTCCCGCGGTCATGCCGTGGTCGAGCCCGCCGAAGGGATGCTGGCCTGCGGTTACGAAGGCGTCGGCAAGCTGGCTCCGGTCGAAGAGATCGTCAGCCGCGTGCTTTCGATCCTAGGCTGAGCCGATGGATCCGCGCGCCCTCCGCCAGCGACTCGAGGCTTCGGCGAAGGCGCTGGGCTTCGATGCCTTCGGAGTCGCGCCGGTCGAGGTCGACGTGCGCGCGGATTATTTCAAGAAGTGGATCGCCGACGGCATGCACGGCGACATGGCCTGGCTGGCCCGCAATCCGGACCGCCGCACCGACGCCCGCAAGGTCCTGCCTGAGGCCCGCAGCCTGATCGTCGTGGGCCTGAACTATTATCAGCCTCACCCGCCCGCCGGCTACCGCATCGCGAAATACGCCCTAGGCGCCGATTATCACGACGTCATCCTCGCCCGCCTGCAGGAGCTTTGTGCGGTCATGAAGGAACTCGGCGGCGAGCAGAAGCCTTACGTCGACACCGGACCAGTGCTCGAGAAGCCGGTCGCCGCCGCCGCCGGACTGGGCTGGCAGGGCAAGAGCACCATCCTCATCCACCGTGGCGCCGGCACCTGGCTCTTCCTCGGCGTCATCCTGACGACGCTCGAGCTGGAGGCTTCGGAGAAGAAAGAGCCCGACCGTTGCGGCTCCTGCACGCGGTGCATCGACGCGTGTCCGACCTCCGCGATCATCGCGCCCTATCAGATGGATGCCCGGAAGTGCCTCGCTTACCTGACCATCGAGCACAAGGGCGCCATTCCCGTCGAATACCGCGAAGCCCTCGGCGACCGCGTCTTCGGCTGCGACGACTGCCTCGATGTCTGCCCGTGGAACAAGTGGGCCGTCGCGACGCGTGAGGCTCGCTTCACCCCGCGGCCCCATCCGCCGCTCCGCGAGACGCTCGCCTGGACGGATGAGCAGTTCCTGTCCCACTTCAAGGGCACGCCGGTCGAACGTCTCGGACTGGCCCGTTGGCGTCGCAACGCGCTGACGGTCCTCGGCAACGTCGGGACGAAGGCCGACCTGCCCGCCGCCGAAGCGCAGCTCGCCTCGGGCGATCCGATGGTCGCCGAACACGCCGCCTGGGCCGCGGACCGCCTGCGCGTCCGTTGAACCTACGGGTTGCCTCGGACGAGGGGAGCCTCCTAATGGGAGTCGTGACCCTCGCCCAAGCTTACTATGCGCTCGCCGCCTTCCTGCTTCTGGCCGGCTGGCTGATCGTCACCGACTCGCAGGTGCTCCGCTCGTTCCGTCGCTCCAAGGGCGCGACCTATCTTCTCGGCCTCGCCGCGCTCGCCTGGTTCGCCTGGTGGCTGATGAACCTGCCTGACGCCGACCTCGCCGGCCTGCCGCGCTTGCCTGTGGTCGCCGTCTTCGTCGGCGCCGGCCTGGCGGCCTTCGTCTACATGCCGGACTTCCTGTCGGTGCGCGCGCTCGGCGCGCTGATGCTCTTCATCGCCCGCGCCACGCTCGACGCGGGTTATCGCCAGCTGCCGCACAGCCTGCTGGACGCGTCGGTCAGCTACGGCGTGCTGGTGCTCTTCGGCTTCTGGTGGGCCTGCTCGCCGCCCGTCTTCGGCCGCCAGTGCGATTGGGTCCTCGCCACTTCCGGACGCCGTAACGTCGTGGGCGGCCTGAGCCTGCTCCTTGGCGTCGCCTGCGTGGCGCAGTCCTTCCTTCTCCCGTGAGCCGCGCGCTCCTCATCGTCGTCTCGGGCCCCGCCGGCAGCGGCAAGACCACGCTTTGCTCCCGCCTGACCGAAGCCTATCCGCAGGCCATCCGTCGCGTGATCACCTGCACCACGCGCGCCCCGCGTCCCGGCGAAGCCGACGGCGTGGACTACCATTTCCTGACCCGCGCGAGCTTCGAAGAACAGGTCGCCGCCGGCGTCTTCCTCGAGCACGCCCACGTGCATGGCAATCTTTACGGGCCGCGCGCGGCCGACGTCGCCACCCATCTCGGCGCGGGTTTCGACGCGCTGCTGAACGTCGACGTCCAGGGCGCCGCCACGATCCGCGCCAAGGGCGCCGCCGACCCGCGTCTCGCCGCCTCCCTTGTCACGGTCTTCATCCGCGTCAGCGACCGCGCCGAACTCCGCCGCCGCCTCACGGGACGCGGCACCGACCCGGCCGATGAGATCGACCGTCGCGTCGCCGCCGCCGAAGAGGAGCTCCGTCACGCGGGCTCCTATCAGCACGTGATCGAGAGCGGCACCCGCGAGGCGGACTTCGCCGCCCTGCAGTCCATCTACCTCGCCGAGAAGGCCCGCCGTCCGTGATGGAGAAGAACGACATCGCGGGCGTCCTCGACGAGATCGCCACCTTCATGGAGCTGACGGGCGAGAACCCGTTCAAGATCCGCGCCTACTCCGCGGGCGCCCGCATCCTCGAGAACCTCACCGAAGACCTCGGCGGGCTCATCGACAGCGGCAAGCTGGCCGACATCCCGGGCCTGGGCGAGGCGCTCGTCGATAAGATCACGACGCTCCGCCGCGACGGCGTCCTGCCGTTCCACCAGAAGCTCAAGTCTTCCATTCCCGCCGGCCTCCTCGAGGTCATGCAGATCCCCGGCCTCGGACCGAAGAAGGTCCGCGCGCTCTGGACGCAGCTCGCCGTCGAGGACCTCGCGAAGCTCAAGGAGGTCTGCGAATCCGGCGCCGTCGCCGAGCTGAAGGGCTTCGGCGCGAAGACGCAGGAGAAGATCCTCGAGGGCATCAAGAACCGCATCGCCTACGGCAAGCGTCATCGCTGGTACGAGGCGGCCGCCATCGCCGAGCCGATCCTCGCCGGCCTCCGCGCGCTCCCGCAGGTCTCGCTCGCCGAATCCGCCGGCTCCCTCCGCCGCGCCCGCGAGACGGTCGGCGACCTCGACTTCCTCGTGGCCTCGTCCGAACCGAAGCCGATCATGGACTGGTTCGTCGCTTATCCCGGCGTGAAGGAGGTCACCGCCCACGGCGAGACGAAGTCCAGCGTGCGCTTCGAGAACGGCCTCCAGGCCGACCTCCGCGTCGTCCCGGCCGAGCAGTTCTATTTCGCGCTCCATCACTTCACCGGCTCCAAGGAGCACAACGTCGCGATGCGTCACCGCGCTCTCGGCCGCGGGCTCAGCATGAGCGAGTGGGGCTTCAAGTCCGTCGACGAGAAGACACCCGCGCCCGGCGCGACCAGCGAGGAAGAGGTCTTCCGCGCGCTCGGCCTGCCGTGGATCCCGCCGGAATTGCGCGAAGGCAACGGCGAGATCGACGCCGCCGAGGCGGGCAAGCTCCCGAAGCTCGTCCAGTTCGCCGACCTGCGCGGGGTCTTCCATAACCATACCACGGAGTCCGACGGCGACCATACGCTCGACCAGATGGCGGCCGCGGCCGAAGCCCATGGCTGGGAATACCTTGGCATCTCCGACCACTCGAAGTCCAGCTTCCAGGCCGGCGGCCTCGACGAGGCCCGCCTCGCGAAGCAGCTCGAGGACATCGCGAAGCTCAACGCTTCGAAGAAGTATCGCGTCCGCGTGCTCGCCGGCAGCGAGGTCGACATCCTCAAGGACGGCACCCTCGACTTCACCGACGATGTCCTCGGCCGCCTGGACTTCGTCGTGGCCTCGGTGCACAACCTTTTCACCTTGGACCGCGAGGCCCAGACGGCGCGCATCATCAAGGCCATCGAGAACGAGCACGTCGACATGGTCGGCCACCTCACGGGCCGCCTGCTCAACAAGCGCGAGCCCTATGAGGTGGA
The DNA here is from genome assembly GCA_041180005.1 of Verrucomicrobiota bacterium. Taxonomy (GTDB): domain Bacteria; phylum Verrucomicrobiota; class Verrucomicrobiia; order Opitutales; family UBA953; genus UBA953. Next base: position 518,525 of record JBEGSF010000001.1, read on the forward strand.
CATCGCCAAGGTCATCGACGCCGCCGCGGCCAACGACACGATCATCGAGCTCAACGCCAACCCGTGGCGCCTCGACCTCGACTGGCGCTGGTGGCGCCACGCCGCCGAGAAGGGCGTGCTCTGCTCCATCAATCCCGACGCCCACGACATCGAGCAGCTGGCCTTCGCCGCCCACGGCGTGCGCATCGCCCGCAAGGGCTGGCTGACGCCGGAGCAGGTGCTCAACACGCGCCCGCTGCCCGAAGTGCTCCGCTGGCTCGGCCGCTGAGCGCTCCTTACGGCTCGCCCTTCGGGCGCCGCCCGTCCTATCGTGCCGCATGCTGCACGATAAGCGCCGTCTGCTCCTCATCGCCGGACCTTGCTCCCTCGAATCGGAGTCCAACTGCCGGACCGTCGCCACGGAGCTAAAGGCCCTGGCCGCCCGCCATCCGGAGCTGAACATCATCTTCAAGGGTTCCTACGACAAAGCCAACCGCACCTCGCTCTCCGGCGACCGCGGCCCCGGCATGCAGGCGGGCCTCGACCTCCTCGCGATGGTGAAGAAGGACTACGGCTTCAAGGTGCTCACCGACATCCACGGCCCCGAGCAGTGCGAAGCCGTCGGCAAGGTCGTCGACGTGCTGCAGATCCCCGCGTTCATGTGCCGCCAGACCGACCTCCTCGTCGCGGCCGCCAAGACCGGCAAGGTCGTCAACGTGAAGAAGGGACAGTTCCTCTCGCCGTTCGAGATGCGTTTCGTCGTCGATAAGCTCGAAGGCGCCAAGGCCGCCGAGATCTGGCAGACCGACCGCGGCACGACCTTCGGCTACCAGAACCTGGTGGTCGACATGCGTTCCTTCCCGATCATGGCCGGCTTCGGTCACCCGACCATCATGGACGCCACCCACGCGGTGCAGCTCCCCGGGGCCGCGGGCGGTTCCTCCGGCGGCCAGCGCGAATACGTCCCGGTCCTCGCCAAGGCGGCCCTCGCCGCCGGCGCCGATGGTCTTTTCATGGAGACGCATCCGGATCCCAAGAAGGCGATCTCCGACGGTCCTTCGCAGGTGCCGCTCGGGGAATTCCCGGCCCTCGTGGAATCCTGCCTGCGCGTCTGGAAGGCCGTGCGCGCCTAGGCGGACAGCTTCGCGATCGCCGCCCGGTCAGGCTTACCGCTCGCGTTCGTCGGCATGACGGGCACGAAGACATAACGTCGTGGCCTCGCCGCAGGCTCCAGCGTCTCGCAGGCCTTGCGTAGGGCGGCTTCGGTCTCGGATCCGGCGACGACGCATGCGGTGACGACTTCGCCCCAGGTGGCGTCGACCATCCCGAGCACGAGCGCTTCGCGGACCAGACCGGTGGCTGTCAGGACCTGTTCGACGCGCACGGGGTCGACTTTTTCTCCGCCAGTCACGATCACGCGATCCGCGCGGCCTGATATCTTCACGCTGCCATCGGGCGCTACGTCGCCGCGGTCGCCGCTGATCCAGGGATTCGTCAGCGGGCCGTCGGGCCAGACTCCTAGTCCGAGCGAAGCCGTCGCGATCGCGACGACGCCTTCGGCGTTCGTCGTGAATCGCACGCCGGGCAAAGGCGCGCCGCGGACGGATTCTCCGCTCCATAGCTTCTCCGGCGGGCAGAGCGCGCATGCCGCCGCGGTCTCGGTCGCGCCGTAGGTGAGGAAGACAGGCAGGCGACGCGCGCGGATCTCCGCGAGCACCGGCGCCGGCACCGCCGATCCGCCGAGCAGGATGACGTCGAAACCGCGCAGCCACGCTTCGCCGTCCGCGCGCGCGAGGAGGCGGGAGAGTTGCGCGGGCACGAGCGAGATGATCTTGGTGCCATCCGCGGGCAGGTCGACGGAGGGCAGGGTGTTCTCTTCGCGGAACCGTCCGTCGATGAGGACATGACGTCCGCCCGTGAGGCGCGCGCGAATGGAGGGCATGAACCCGCTGACATGCCAGGGCGGCGTGCACGTCACGCCATGAAGGATCGGCGAAAGACCGCGGGCGACCAACGCGTCGCGCAGGGCGAAGGCGGCGGCGCGAAGGGTCTCCGCGGAGTGGATGATGAATTTCACTTTTCCGCCGGTGCCGCCGGTGGGGATCATCACGCGACCGCGCCAGTTCAACGGCCAGTCGCAGGTGCCGAGTCCGCGCGCCTCGAGCGTCGTCCCGAGGATCAGCGTGCCTCGCGGGAGCTGACGCTCGGCCTCGGCGCGTTCAGCGTCGGCCCACTGCGGGTTCCCGAGGAAGACCGGCAGGCCGGCGTCGTGCGCGCGCAGCGCCTCGCGCAGGTGTTCCGCGTGGTCCGCATGGAAGACCGCGACGGCGCTCATGTGAGTTCCTGCCAGAAGTTCGTCCAGTCGTAGCCGGGGATCCCGGCGGCCGTCGGGCCCGCTGCGTGGCGGTCGCGCCCGTCGTTTTCAAATCGACCGAGCGTGTCGAAGCCGACCGTGCCGGCCGCCGGATCCTGCGCCGCCAGCCAGAGCGCGCCTTGCCGTCCGATCGCGGTTTCGAAGCACGAGGAATAGACGACGCCGCCTTCATGACCTTTGCGCCAGGCGAGCAGTTCGTCCCAGTCGCCGGCGAGCAGCGGCTTCACGACGACGGTCCCCGCCCAGTCGACACCTCCCGGCGTGAGGAAGGATTCGTCGAGGGCGACCTTGTCCGGACCCAGCGAAGCATAACCCGGATGTCCGACGGGAAGAGGCTGTTCGAGGAATTCCACTTTCTCCTGCGCGCGCGCGAACTCCGTCCAGCGACGCGCCGTCTGCAGGTCGAGCGAGCCGTTGGCATCGAGCCGGAGCCGGCCGGGGAAACGCGCCAGCGCTCCGCGGATCGATTCTTCGGACGTCTCGGGTGAAATCTTGATCTTCAGGGTGCGGAAGCCGGCGGCGATTTTCGCGTCGGTCTCCAAGACGGATAAGGTCAGCAGGCCCGCGCAGTCATGGCTGCCTCCGTAGCTCGCGATCTTCTCCCAGTGACGGCAGCTCGAAAGCGCGGCGGAGAGGCACGGCAGGGGAGACGGCGAAGCGGCCACGGCGGCAAGCAGGTGGGGCAGGTTGCCTTGGGCGGAGCGAAGGAATTCCAAAGACTGGTCGATCTTCTCGGTCGGGAAGCCCGGCCAAGGAGCGATCTCTCCGTAACCCGTCCCTTGGTCGGACTGCGTGCGCAGGAGGATGCGGTCCACGCTGTCCACCGCGCCGGCCCCGGTCACCACCGTCGAGCGGAGTCGGCGACGGACACGTTTGAAGTCGAAAAAGCCGCCGGTCATGGGACCAATAGACGGCAATACGGACAAACCCGCAAAATCAATTTGCCACCCCGCGGGGGGGTGCCTAACACCCTTTGGGGAAACCGACCACTCATGGCCTCCTCGAAATCCAAGGGCCGCGTTTCCCTAGACGAACGCTTCTACCTTTCCGCGGACGACTTCTTCCCCGCCAACGCCGGCCTCGGCCTGACGTACGACGACGTCTCCCTGGCCACCCGTTACTCCGAGGTCCTGCCCCGGATGACCCGCCTCGACTCGGCCCTTTCGGACGCCCTCCCGCTTTCCCTGCCGATCGTGTCCTCCGACATGGATACGGTCACCGAACACCGCATGGCCATCGCGATGGCCCTCAACGGCGGCCTCGGTCTCCTGCACTATAACATGTCCGAGGCCGACCAGGTCGCCGAGGTGCGCCGGGTCAAGAATCACATCCATGGCATGATCGGCGACCCCGCCGTCGTGTCGGCCGACGACACCATCGCCGAAGTCCTCGCCCGCATCGAGCGCGACGGACTCGCCTTCAGCACCTTCCCCGTCACCGCCCAGGACGGCACGCTCCTCGGCCTCCTGCCCGGCAGCGCCGTCAAGGAGCGCCACGGCCAGCGCAAGGTCGTCGCCGTCATGATCCCGCGCGACAAGGTCTTCACCGTCGCCGAGAAGGACCTGGGGAAGGACCCCATCGCCACCGCCGACCGCAAGTTCTCCGACCACGTCGGCCAGAACAAGCTCCTCGTCGTCGACGCCAAGAACCGTCTCCGCGGCCTGTTCACGCTCAGCGACATCGAACGCATCTCCGAAGAATCCCGCGCGCACGTCCGTCCGACCCGCGACGCCGACTTCCGTCTCCGCGTGGGCGTCGCCGTCTCGGTGCCCCGCACGGCCGATGGTGAGATCGACCGCGCCCGGCTGCTCGCCCACGTCGGCGCGCTCGTCGCCGAAGGCGCCGACGCCCTTGCGATCTCCACGGCCCACGGCCACACCAAGGGCGTGGGTGACGCTCTCCGTCTCCTGCGCAAGTCTCACAAGGGCCTCACCCTCATCGCCGGCAACGTGACCAGCGGCGAAGGCGTCGAGTTCCTCGCCGCCGCCGGCGCCGACACCGTCAAGATCGGCCAGGGCCCCGGCTCCATCTGCACGACCCGCATCGTCGCGGGCGTCGGCATCCCGCAGCTCACCGCGCTCTACGTCGCCTCCCGCGCCGCCGCCAAGAAGGGCGTCCGCATCCTCGCCGACGGCGGCATCACCAAGAGCGGCGACATCGTCAAGGCGCTCACGCTCGCCGACGCGGTCATCCTCGGCGGCCTCCTCGCCGGTTCGCGCGAAGCCCCGGGCAAGCTGATGGAGATCAACGGCAAGACCTATAAGGAATACCGCGGCATGGGTTCGCATGAAGCCATGCGCAAGGGTTCGGCCGCGCGTTACGGACATTCCTCCAGCGGCAAGTTCAGCAAGGTCGCCGCCGAAGGCATCGAAGCCCTCAAGGAGGTCTCCGGCACGGTCGACCAGGTCCTCGGCACCCTCGCCGGCGGCATCCAGAGCGGGCTCGGCTACCTCGGCGCCGCCAACCTCGCCGAACATCGCAAGCGCGCGCGCTACATCCGCGTCACGCCGGCGGGCCAGCGCGAAGCCGCCCCGCACGACGTGATCGAAATCAAGGCGGGCTCCTGATCTTCATGGCTGCTTTCTTCCGAGGCCTGCTCCTCTTCCTCTTCGGCGCCCTTGTCGGCGCGTCGGGCATCCTGTTCCTGACGCCCAGCTTCCAGGTCGAAGTCCGTCGCGGCGACACGGCGATCAAGCCGGTCGACCTCGGTGCCCGCGTCGCGGTTGCGCCGCCGGCACCGGCGGCTCCCGCGCCGACGCCGACCAAGGCCGCCGCCGCTCCGGCCACGACCGTCGCGGTCAAGCCCGCCGCCGCCCCGTCCGCGCCGGCGGCTCCGACGACTCCCGTGACCGCCGGCTCATCGGTCGAGCCGACGCTTGATTTCGCCGCGATCTCCCGTCACCTCGTCCTCTGGCCGACCGCCGTCACGGTGAAGAAGCCCACGACGGTATCCGTCGTCGAAGGACAGAAGCCCAAGGATCTGGCGCTTGAAGCCGGTGCGCTGCTGCAGCTCACGCGCGTCCTTCCCAACGGCCAGCTCGAAGTGCGCGCGAAGGGCTCGAAATTCGAGATCGCCAGCACGGCCACGGATTTCGCCGCCGAACTCGGCAAGCGCGTCTCCGAGCTCGTGGCGAAAGGCACCAAGTTCGACTCCCCTTATCCGGCCGCCACGCCCGTCCCGGAGCCTGCTCCGTCCGCTCCCGTCGCCGTCGCCCCGGCCCCGGTCGTCGTCGTGCCGAAAGGTCCGCTCACCCTCGCGCAGCGCATCGATGTGCTCTACGGCCGCAAGGCTCCCGAGCCGGAGGCGACGCCCGCGCCCGCTCCCGCGCCCGCGGCTCCGACGGCTACTCCTTCGGCCACCCCTTCGGCTGCTCCTTCCCCTGCGACTCCTGCTGCCGCTGCTCCCGCCGCCACGCCGGAGCCCGTCGTCGCCCCGGCGCCTGCGCCGACGACGCGCGAAGCCGCCAAGGCCGAAGAAAAAGGCAAGGATCTCGACCGTAAGATGAATCAGCTCTTCAAGTGATCCGCCCGTGAGTCACGCGAAGATCTTTTCCTGGAACGTCAACGGCGTCCGTTCGGCGCTCGGCAAGGGGCTCGGCGAGTTCATCGCGTCCGCCGATCCGGACGTGCTCTGCCTGCAGGAGACCAAGTGCGAGACCGCGGTCGCGTCGACGCTCGGCCTGGCCTTCCCTCATCAGTTCTGGCACGAAGCGGAGAAGAAGGGCTATTCCGGCACCGCGGTGCTCTCCAAGCGCGCCCCGCTATCCGTCGCCACCGATTTTCCGGGCGACCATCCGCCCGAAGGGCGCGTCGTCACGGCGGAGTTCAACGGCCTCTTCGTCGTCAGCGCCTACGTCCCGAACTCGCAGCGCGAGCTCGAGCGCCTCGACTATCGCCTCCAGTGGGACGCCGACTTCCGCAAGTATCTCGCCCGCCTCGCGAAGAAGAAGCCCGTCGTCGTCTGCGGCGACCTCAACGTCGCGCACGCCGAGATCGACCTGGCTAATCCCGCCTCGAACCGCCGCAACGCCGGCTTCACGGACGAGGAACGCGAGTCCTTCGGCCAGCTGCTCGACGACCACGGCTTCACGGATACTTTCCGCGCCCAGAACCCGACGCTCGCGCAGCGTTACAGCTGGTGGTCGTATCGCCCCGGCATCCGCGCCCGTAACATCGGCTGGCGTCTCGATTACTGCCTGACCTCCGACGGACTGAAGTATTCGCAGCCGGACATCCACGACAAGGTCACCGGCTCGGATCACTGTCCGGTGTCGGTGCGCGTGCAGGCCGAGCTCTGATCGTCAGGTCTTCCGCGCCAGGCGCTTCCTGATGCGGGCCTTGAGCTTGGAGAAGCCGAGGTAGCCGCCCAGCAGGACGCCTATGAAGAGGGCGAGATATCCCATCATTGTCTCGACGTAGAAGGTCTCGGCCCAGCTCGCCGGGCCGACCTTGATCAGGCCGGACCGGGCGCGCCAGACCGGGATCTTCGTCCCGGCCGGCGCCGTCGTGACGCGCCACCTCACCGTCGTGATATCCGGCTTCCCGTCGGCACGGACATAGGAGACTTGCAGGTTGGCCCAGCCCTTGCGCTTCCCCGGAAGCAGCCGTTCCTCCCGCTTGAGCACCTCGGCTTCGGTCGGTTCGCAGTGAGCGACGAACCACACGGCCGTCGTGATATGGAAAAGCCAGAGCGCCGCGACGAAGGCGAGCAGGCAGCCCTTCTTCCAGCGTGCGTTGATCTTGGCGATGTCAGCGGCCATGTCAGCGCGCGGCTTCGCCGGTCAGGCGTCGCACCCACGGCACGAGCACGAGGAGCAGCACGGTCAGGCCGCCGACGAGCAGGGCCTGCTGCCAGAAGAAGTGCGCGAGCGCCTGCGGGTCCTTGGCGTTGAATTCCGCCGCGACCACGCCGGCGAGCTTGTTGCCCAGAGCGGTGCCCAGGAACCAGATGCCCATCACGAGTCCGGCCAGCTTCGCCGGCGCGAGCTTGGTCATGGCGCTGAGGCCGACGGGGCTGAGGCAGAGCTCACCGAGGGTCTGGAGGAAGTAGACCGCGATCAGCCACCAGGGGCTGACCTTGCCTTCCGCGGTGAGCTTCGCCGCGGGGACGAGCAGGGCGAAGGAGAGCCCGAGGAAGACGAGACCCCAGACGAACTTCATGGGGATCGACGGTTGCTCCTCGCGCAGGCGGACCCAGAGCCATGCGAACAGCGGCGCCAGCGCGAGGATGAACAACGAGTTCACCGACTGGAACCACGACGACGGGAAGGCGAACCCGAGCAGTTCGTTGCGCGTGAGTTCGTCGGCGAACAGGGTCAGCGACGAACCCGCCTGCTCGAAGATCGCCCAGAAGAGGATGGCGCAGACGAAGAAGACCAGGATCGCGGCGATGCGATGGCTGTCTTCATCTCGACGCACGACGCCGAACCAGATGATGCCGGCGACCGGCAACGCGTAGACGACAGGGTTGATCCACGCGACGTAGTCCGAGGCGATCATGACCGCGAGCAGGCCGGCGGTGCCGATCGTCACCAGCGTGAGTCCGCCCCACGGGCGTGGCATGTCCGCCGCCGGCGCATGGCCGATGTGCGACAGCCAATGCAGGCGGCGCAGGTAGACGATCATGCCGAAGGTCATGCCGATGCCAGCCGCGCCGAAGCCCCAGTGCCAGCTGTGGGTCGGGTCGAGCCCCCATCCGGACAGCATCGTGCGGAACGCTTCGCTCTGCGCGAGCCAGCCGACCACCAGCGGCGCGGCGAACGCACCGAGGTTGATGCCCATGTAGAAGAGGGAGAAGCCGGCGTCGCGTCGCGTGTCGCCGTGCGAGTAGAGCCCGCCGACCAGCGTGCTGATGCTCGGCTTGAGCAGGCCGGTGCCGAGCGCGATCAGGATCAGGCCGGCGTAGAACGTCGGGAGGGAGTCGAACGCCAGGGAGTAATGACCGGCGGTGATGATCAGGCCGCCGATGAGGACCGCGCGCCGCGCGCCGATGAAGTTGTCCGCCAGGTAGCCCCCGAGGATGCAGACCATGTAGCTCGCCATGGTGTAGTTGCCGTAGACCTGAGCCGCGAACTTCTGGTCGAACCCGAGTCCGCCCATCGCCAGCGGAGTGATCATGAACAGGAGCAGCAGCGCCCGCATGCCGTAGTAGGAGAACCGTTCCCACATCTCGGCGTAGAACAACATGCTCAGCCCCCGCGGGTGGCCGCCGATGCCCCCGTGGTCCCGCTCGGTGTGCCGGGCCGGGGATTCGGCGTCTGGGGTCAGCTCGTGCATCGAGGGCGTTATAAGGAGGCGGGTGGGGGAGGGGCAGTCGTAAACGAATCCCCGATAGAATGAGGGTCCGCGTTGACAAAGGGGGGAGGAGGCCTACTTTTGAGACTCAATCTCAATTAGCGTGACCCCGCTATCCCAACTTCTGCCCGGTCAATTCGGGAAGCTGGCCTCGCTCAATCCCGAGCGCGGGGTGGATCAGCGTCTGATGGCCTTGGGGCTCCTCCCGGGGATGGTCTTGAAGCTCGTCCGTAAGGCTCCGCTGGGCGACCCCTTGGCCATCGAGTTCGGCGGCCAGGTCGTCAGCCTCCGTCTGGCCGAGGCCGAAAACCTCATCGTCGACGTCTCCGCCGATTGTCCCATCCAGCGACCGCGCCAGCCGTGAGCTCCCCTGAAGCAGGCCTCTTGGTCGCGCTCGTCGGCAATCCCAACACCGGCAAGTCGACCCTCTTCAACGCCCTGACCGGCCTGCGTCAGCGCGTCGGCAATTACCCCGGCGTCACCGTCGCCCGTAAGTCCGGCACGTGTGACCTCGGTGACGGCCAGAAGGTCGAGCTCGTCGACCTGCCGGGACTGTACTCCCTCGCGGCCGCCTCGCCTGACGAACAGGTCGTCATAGATGCGCTGTCGGGTAACATCGCCGGCGACCGCCGCCCCGACGCCGTCGTGCTCGTCGTCGACGCGACCAACCTGCTCCGCAATCTCTTCCTCGCTTCCCAGGTCGCCGAACTCGGCCTGCCTGTCGTCCTCGTCCTCAACCAGGCCGACGTCGCCAAGGAGCAAGGCCTGCGCATCGACACCGAGCTGCTGTCGCGCCGTCTCGGAGGCGTGCCCGTGATCCTCACATCCGCCTGGAAGGGCGAAGGCATCCCGGAAGTACGCCGCGGACTCAGCGAAGCGCTCACGCGTCGCGCGCCGATGAAGCGCGTGGCCTGGCCGGCGGATATCGCGGGCGCGCTCGCCGACGTCGCCGAGACCGCTTCTTCCGACACCGGCAAGGCGATCACCGCCGCCGACGCCCAGCGTCTGCTCTTCGACACCAATCCTTCGACCGCCGACCGGCTCGGCTGGACGGTTGAGCGTCGGGAAAAGCCGCTTCGCTCCGCCCGCGAGCGCGTCCGTAATTCCGGCTACAACCCGATGGCGGCCGAGCCGCTCGTGCATTACGCCTGGCTCCGCACGGTGCTCGAAGGCGTCGTCACCGAAGGACTCGGCAAGGCCGGCCGCACCGCCGCCGTCGACCGGCTGCTGCTGCACCGCGTGCTTGGGCCGATCCTCTTCCTGGGCATCATGCTCGGCTTCTTCGCGTCCGTCTTCTGGCTGGCGAAGTTCCCGATGGACTGGATCCAGACGGCGGTCGACTGGACCAAGGGCGTCGTGGCTCCGTCGCTCGCGGCGCATCCCATGCTGCAGAGCCTCGTCGCCGACGGCATCCTCGGCGGCGTCGGCGCGTTCCTCGTCTTCCTCCCGCAGATCCTCATCCTGTTCCTCTTCATCGGCATCCTCGAGGACAGCGGCTACATGGCGCGCGCCGCGTTCATCATGGATCGCCTCTTCAGCTGGTGCGGACTCAACGGCAAGAGCTTCGTGCCGATGCTCTCCGGCTTCGCCTGCGCGATCCCCAGCCTCCTTTCGACGCGTACGATCGAAGACCCCAAGGCCCGTCTGGCGACGGCCTTCGTGGTGCCGTTCATGAGCTGCTCGGCGCGCTTCCCGATCTACGCGCTCATGTGCGCGGCCTTCATCGGTCCGCTCTACGGACCCGGCTGGGAGTCCCTCGTGATGGTCGGCATGCACTGCGTCGGCCTGGTCTTCGCCGTGCCCACGGCCTTCGTGCTCACCCGCCTCGTCCTCAAGGTGAAGCCTCAGCCGTTCGTCCTCGAGCTCCCGCGCTACCAGATGCCCAAGCCCCGCGACGTCGTCTGGCGCATGTGGCAGAACGCCGCCGAGTTCGTGTCCAAGGCCGGCACGGTCATCTTCGCCATCACGATCGTGGTCTGGGCGCTCTCCTATTTCCCGCGCGACGCCTCGGTGGCCGAACGCGTCCGTGCCGCGCATCCGGCCGAATCCGCCGAGAAGGTGCAGGCCCGCGTCCAAGCCGCTTATGTCGAGCAGTCCTACATGGGCCGCTTCGGCAAGGCCGTGCAGCCGATCTTCGATCCGTGCGGCTTCGACTGGAAGATCACCGTCGGCGTCCTGGCGAGCTTCCCGGCCCGCGAGGTGATCGTCTCCACGCTCGGCGTGACCTATTCCGTCGGCGAAGGCGCCGAGGCCGACAGCCAGGACCTGCGCCGCGCGATGCAGGACGCCAAGTGGTCCGAGGGACCGCGCGCCGGCAGCCCGATCTTCTCGTTGGCCGCGGTGCTCGCGCTGATGGTCTTCTTCGCGCTGTGTTCGCAGTGCGGCCCGACGATCGCCACGCTCGCCCAGGAGACCGGCGGCTGGAAGTGGGCCGCGGGTTCGTTCCTTTACATGACGACGCTCGCCTGGGTCGTCTCGATGGCCGTCTACCAGGTCGTCATCCGCCTCACATGAACCTCGAAGCCGTCATCGTGGGCGCCGTCGTGGGCGTGGCCGTCGGCTGGCTCGCCCGTCGCTGGCTGGCCGCCGCGCGTCGTCGTAAGGAAGGCGGTTGCGCCGGCGATTGCGGCTGCGCGGCGAAACTGAAGCCCAAGAAGTAAGCCGGGCGGAGAGAAGTCGGCCCGTTGATCGGTTGATCAGCGGGCCAGAGGAATCACGCGGCTCAAAGGGAGACCGGAAGCCGGGAAGTTAGCTGCGGACATTTTGTTTCGGGTGACAGGTGACGGCCACCCGGGCATCAGCCGCTCGGGAGTCAGCCATTCAGCCATCGGCAGCCGGCACCAAGCTCCCGCGGCTTCTCCGCTGCCTTCCTTGCCTACATGCCAACATGTCAACCTGCCAGCTGGTGCTGCCCTCTGGCCAGCGGACCCACTGTTCAACTGATCAACTAACGCTGCGCCCCTTGTCCCCGTGCCCACGTGCCCCCTCGCGGCTCTGCCGCGCTTACACCGGCTGCTGCTGGCTGAGACAATGGAGCGCGCCGCCTTCGATGAGCAGGACGCGGCAGTCGATGCCGACGATCTTGCGGCCGGGGAAGCAGTCGCCGATGACGCCCATGGCGACCTTGTCGGAATCCTGACCGTAGAGCGGGACGAGCACCGCGTCGTTGACGATGAGGAAGTTCGCGTGGCTCGGCGGGAGGTCGCGTCCGGCGAGGCGGATGGGCTTGGGCAGCGGGAGCTCGAGGATGTCGAGGCGCTGGCCGCGCGGGCGCATCTCGCGCAGGCGGCGCAGGTTCTCCTGCATCGGCGCGTAGTTCGGCGAGGCCTTGTCGGTCTCGCTGACGGCGAGGATCGCGCGCGGCGCGATGAAGCGGGCGAGGTTGTCGATGTGGCCGTCGGTGTCGTCGTTGGCCAGGCCTTCGCCGATCCAGAGGATGTCGTCGATCGCCAGGCCTTCGCGGATGGCGGCGTGGAACGCGGCGTCGTCGCGGCCTTCGGCGCGGTTCGGATTGTTCTGCACGGCCTCGGTGGTCAGGAGCAGGCCGTCGCCGGAGACCTCGATGCCGCCGCCTTCGAGTTCGAACGGGTAGCTGAACTTCTTCACGCCGAGCTTCGCGGCGATCTTGCCCGGGACCTGGTTGTCGAGCGAGGCCTCGAACTTGCCGCCCCAGCCGTGGAATTCCCAGTCGGTGAGCGCCAGCTCCTTGGTCCGGTCGTTCTTCACGAAGATCGGGCCATGGTCGCGGCACCAGACGTCGTCCGTCGCGATGTCGGTCAGCTCGATGACGGAGAGGTCGGCCTTCGCGGCCTTGAGCTCACGCTCGGCTTCGGCGCGCAGCTTGCCCGCGGCGTTGATCTTCACCGGCTGGAAGCGCGCGATCGCGGCGGCGAACTCGGCGAACTTCGCCGGGATCAGGTCATAATGTCCGGGCCAGAGCGCGGTGTTGGACGGCCACGAGAGCCACGTGGCGGACTGGGGTTCCCATTCCGCGGGCATGCGGAATCCGAGGGAGCGAGGCGAGGACATGCGGAAGGTCAGTCGCGCAGACGGCGCGTCAGGTCGCCGTAGGCGTCGATGCGGCGGTCGCGGAAGAACGGCCAGATGCGGCGGAATTCGCGCTGCTTCACGAGGTCGCAGTCGGCGAGGAGGACTTCCTCCTTCTCGGCCGAGGCGCGGGCGACGATCTCGCCGTAAGGGTCGGAGACGAAGCTCTGGCCCCAGAACTGGGTGCGGCCTTCGGCGCCGACGCGGTTGGTCGCGGCGACGTAGCAGCCGTTGGCGACGCCATGGCCGCGCTGCACGGTCTCCCAGGCGTTATGCTGGGCCTTGCCGAGGGCGGCCTTCTCTTCGGGCAGCCAGCCGATCGCGGTCGGATAGAAGAGGATCTGCGCGCCGCCGAGCGCGGTCAGGCGCGCGGCTTCGGGATACCACTGGTCCCAGCAGATGAGCACGCCGATGTCGCCGTGCGCGGTCTTCCAGGTGCGGAAGCCGAGGTCGCCGGGAGTGAAGTAGAACTTCTCCTCGAAGCCGGGGTCCTGCGGGATGTGCATCTTGCGGTACTTGCCGAGCACGGTGCCGTCGGCGTCGATGACGGCCGCGGTGTTGTGGTAGACTTCGCTGCCGCGCGCTTCGAAGAGCGGGGCGACGATGACGACGCCGAGACGCTTCGCGGCCTTGGCGAGTTCGGTCACCGAAGGGCCGGTCTCGATGGGCTCCGCGAGGTCGAAATTCCTCGGGTCCTGGGTGATGCAGAAATACTTCGTCGTGAACATCTCCTGCAGGCCGATGATCTTCGCGCCTTTGGCCGCCGCTTCTTCGATGCGGGGCAGGGTCTTGCGGACGTTCGCCGCCGGGGTGTCCTCGGCGGTGAGCTGGATGAGACCGACGCGGACGGAATCAGCCATGACAGGGGTCGTCAGTAGACGAGCTTGTTGATCGGGTACTCCACGATGCCTTCGGCGCCGGCGGCCTTGAGCGTCGGGATGAACTCGCGCGCCTGGCGGGCGTCGATGATGGTCTCGACGGCGATCCACTCGGCGTTGCTGAGCGGGGACACGGTCGGGTTGCGCAGGGCAGGGAGCGCGGCGGCGACCTGGTCGAGCTTGGCCTTCGGGAGGTTGAACTTGAGGCCGACCATGTGCTGCGCGGCGAGGGCGCCCTGCAGCATGAGCACGATCTGCTCGATCTTGGCGCGCTTGGCGGGATTGGCCCAGGCGGCCTTGTTGGCGACGAGGACGGTGGTGGTCTCCATCAGCTGGGCGACGATGCGCAGCTTGTTGGCCTTGATCGAGGAGCCGGTCTCGGTGATGTCGACGATCGCGTCGGCGAGCTCAGGCACCTTCACCTCGGTGGCGCCCCAGGAGAATTCGACTTCGCACTCGACGCCCTGGGACTTGAACCAGCGGCGGGTGGTCTCGACGAGCTCGGTGGCCACGCGCTTGCCGGCGAGGTCCTTGGCGGTCTTGACCGGGGAGGCTTCGGGCACGCACAGGACCCAGCGGGACTTCTGGGCGGAGGCGCGGCTGTAGATCAGTTCGCAGACCTGGACGACGTCGGCGTTGTTCTCCTGGACCCAGTCCTGGCCGGTCAGTCCGCAGTCGAAGAAGCCATGCTCGACGTAACGGGCCACTTCCTGGGCGCGGATGAAGCGTCCGTCGAGGGCGGGGTCGTCGAAAGAGGGGCGGTACGAGCGGCTGCTCTTGGCCACGGGGAACCCGGCCCGGGCGAACAGCTGGAGGGTGGCCTCCTCGAGGCTGCCCTTGGGCAGTCCGAGCATCAATTTGGCGGCTTCCTGACTCATGAGAGCTTGGAGGAAGCCCACCGCCAGCCCCTCCGCAAGCATTAAGGGATTGACTAGGAACTACGCGGAAAAGACCCTTTTTCTCACCCCTCAATCCTATGCAGCGCTCTCTGCTTCTTCTCGCCCTCGCCGCCCTTTTCGTCGGCTGCAAATCCACCAAGTCGACCGCCTCTTCCGGCGCCGCCTCCGGTGAGGCCCGTTTCTCCTGGGAGAAGGATGCTCCGGCTCCGGCGGCTGACCCCGCCCGCACCACCGTCCGCTCCGTCCGCGGCGACCTCTCCCTCCTCGAGATCGGCGCCGTTGAAAAGCGCGACCCGGGCACCCGCCTCCAGCTCACCAAGGCCGGCAAGAACTTCCTCGTCGAAGTGATCAAGGCCGACGATGCCTCCACGATCGTCGCCATCAGCCCGAACCAGAATGCGGTTCCGGAAGTCCGCGTCGGCGACGACCTTGGCCTCGCGGTCATCGCTCAGTAACGACCCCGCGTCACACCGAGCGTGACAGAAGGACCCGCCGACTGACCTCGGCGGGTCTTTTGTTTGGGCGTATTGCCCGAATAAAGGCCATAAAGCCCCGTTTTCCCTCCGACATTGACCCTGCCCAGTGGCATGCCTACTGCTCCCATTCCCTGTCCGCCCATGTCCACGTTCCGCCCTCAGGCCCGCCCGGGTTCCGCGCTCCGTAAGCTCCTCATGGTGCTTTGCGGCGTCGCGCTGTTCCTGATCCTGGCCGGCGTCCTCGGGGTCTGGGCGCTCGGACGGTATTCCCCGCGCCTCCTCGACGCCTCCCTGTCCGGGCAGTCCGGCGCCCACCTCACGGTGGAGGATAACCAGACCAACCTCTTCGTGGGCCGCGTCGATTACGCCGGCCTTGTCATCACGAATCCTTCCCGCTGGCAGGAGCGCGAGTTCCTCCGCGTGAAGCGCCTCGTCCTCGACGTGGATCCGCTGACCTTCGCCGAGGGCGGCGGCCAGGTGGTCAACGAGGCCGAGCTCGACCTCGACCGCGTGACGATCGTCGGCAAGCAGGACTTCCTCTCCGACAACAACGCAAAGGATATCGCCAACGGCCTCAAGGGTTCGGCCGCCTCGCCGGCGCCGAAGACCGAGCCGTCGAAGGCCCCGCAGCCTTTCCTCATCAAGCACCTCCGCGTCCGCATCGGCCGCATCACCGTCGTCGCGGGCGACGGCGACGCCGATCGCCGCGTCGTCGTCGACCAGGACTTCGGCTACGTCTTCGAAGCCAACGACGTGAACGAAAAGAATTTCAACGCGAAGGTCTCCGAACCCATGGGCCAGCAGGCCCTCCAGACCGCCCTCCGTCGCCAGCCCGAGCTTTTGTTCGAGCTCGCGCGCGAGAAGATGCGCCGCCCCGCCCCCTCCCGCGAAGAGAAATGATCTTATGACCGAACCCGCTTCCGAAGCTGCCCCTAATCCCGCCGATCCGGCCCTCCGCCTCGCCGAACTCGAGGGCGAGGTCGCCCGTCTCAAGGACACCGTGCTCCGCAGCAACGCCGACCAGCAGAACCAGCAGCGCCGCCACCAGCGCGAACGCGAGGAACTGCGGAAGTTCGCGACGGCCGGCCTGCTCGAAGACCTGCTCCCCGCGCTCGATTCGCTCGCGCTCGGACTGGATTCCGCCGCCACGCAGACCGACGGGCGCGCCGTCGCCGAGGGTTTCCGCATGGCCGTCGGCCAGCTCCGCGGCATCCTCTCCGGCCAGGGGCTCGTCGAGGTCAATCCCGTGGGCCAGCCTTTCGATCCGTCGCGTCATGAGGCCGTCGGTTCCGAAGCCTCCGCCACCGCCGCCGAAGGCACGGTGCTGCGCGTCGCCCGTTCCGGCTGGCTGCTCCATGACCGCGTGCTCCGCCCGGCCGCCGTCTTCGTCTCCTCCGGCCCCGCCCGGTAAGCCCCCGCGATGGCCGAAGATTATTACAGCCTGCTCGGGGTAGCGAAGTCCGCCTCCGCCGACGAACTCAAGAAGGCCTATCGCAAGAAGGCCATGGAGTTCCACCCGGACCGTAATCCGGGCAACAAGGAGGCTGAGGAAAAATTCAAGAAGGTCTCCCGCGCCTACGAGATCCTCGGCGATGACGCCAAGCGCAAGCTCTACGACCAGCACGGCGAAGCCGCCTTCGACCCGAACATGGGCGGCGGACCCCGCGGCCCGGCCGGCGGCGGTTTCCGCGGCGCCGATCCGCGTGACATCTTCGAACAGATGTTCGGCGGCGGGGGGTTCGGCGACATGTTCGGCGGCGGCGGTGGCGGCGGCCATGACAACGCGGGCGAAGACCTCCGCGTCGACCTCAAGGTGACCCTCGAAGAAGCCGCCGAAGGCGTCGAAAGGAAGATCCCTTACCGCAAGCACGTCGCCTGCGCGAAGTGCGCGGGCTCCGGCGCCGAAGCCGGCGCGAAGAAGACCCGCTGCCCGACCTGCCACGGCCACGGCCAGGTGGTCCGCTCCCAGGGCTTCTTCTCGATGAAGCAGACCTGTCCGAGCTGCTCCGGCGAAGGCGAACGCATCGACAAGCCTTGCAAGGCCTGCTCCGGCGAAGGCCGCGTCGTCGCCGAATCCAGCGTCAACGTGCGCATCCCTCCGGGCGTCGACACGGGCACGAAGCTCCGCTCGAGCGGCAACGGTTCCGCGGGCCGCCGCGGCGCGCAAGCCGGCGACCTCTACGTCTACATCACCGTCCAGGAGCACGAGCTCTTCGAACGCGACGGCGACGACCTCGCCTGCAGCGTGCCGGTGAAGTTCTCGGTCGCCGCCCTCGGCGGCAAGATCGTCGTCCCGAAGCTCAAGGGTAAGACCAATCTCAACATCCCCGCCGGCACCCAGGGCGGCACGATCTTCCGCCTCCGCGGCGAAGGCATGCCTCCGCTCCGCGGCTCCGTCGCCGGCGACCTCCTCGTCCGCGTCGACATCGACGTGCCGAAGAAGATGACCGACAAGGAAAAGGACGCCCTCAAGGCCTACGCGGCCGCCTGCGGCGATGAGGCCGCGCCGGTCTCCGAATCGTGGCGCTCCAAGTTCAAGAAGTTCTTCCCTTAACCCCCTTGCCCGCGAGGGCGGGGGGCGTAAGGTGAAGCCATGCCGCGCGATCCCGGCCAGACCGACCGACTCATCCGCCGTCTCCGCTGGGACGAGCTGGATCGCGCTTGGCTGCTGCGTTTCGTCGAGATCGCCCGCGAGGAAGACCTCGCCGGCCTCGGCCTCGCGCAACCGCCCTCCCGCGTCGGCGATCCTTCCGCCGCGCTTCTCGCCGGAGCCGCCCGCGCCCGCGCCCGCGTGGTCGCGCGTCGCCCGATGGTCCTCGCCGGCCTCGGCCTGATCGAGCTCGTCTTCGCCGCCTACGGCGGTCGTTGCCGCGCGACCTTGCTCGCCGTCGACGGACAGCACGTGGCGGCTGGCACGGCGGTCGCCGAGGTCGAAGGCCCCGCCGCCGAACTGCTTTCCGCGGAACGCGTGCTCCTCAATTTCCTCCAGCGCCTCTGCGGCGTGGCCACGCATACGCGCGCCCACGTCATCGCCCTGGGTGCGTCACCCACGATGCTCCTCGATACGCGCAAGACCACGCCGGGCTTCCGCATGCTGGAGAAATACGCGGTCGGCCAGGGAGGTGGATATAATCACCGCCTCGGTCTTTTCGACCGCATCATGGTGAAGGACAACCATCTCGCGGCCGGCGGGGCCGCCGCCGGCGAACGTCTGACCGCGCTCGTCCTGCGCGCCCGCGCCGAGCGCCCCGACCTGCTCATCGAAGTCGAGGTCGATCATCTCAGCCAGATCGAGCCGGCGCTCGCCGCCGGCGCCGACGTGGTCCTGCTCGACAACTTCACGCCCGACGACCTGCGCAAGGCCATCCCGCTCCTCCGCGGCCGCGCCTGGTCCGAGGTCAGCGGCGGCGTGTCGCTCGAATCCCTTCCGGAGATCGGCGTGCTCGCCCCCGACTTCGTCTCGAGCGGCGCGCTCACGCACGCGGCGCCGTGGTGCGACCTCGGCCTCGATTGGCTCTGAAGTCATGGCCGACCTCGACAGCAGCATCCTCCTGGCCTTCCTCGAAGCCGAGGGCGAGCCTGTCAGCGGAGACCGCCTCGCCAAGGAGCTCGGCGTCTCCCGCGTGGCGATCTGGAGCCGTCTCGAACGTCTGCGCGCGTCGGGTTACGTCTTCGCCGCTTCGACCCGCAAGGGCTACGCGCTGCGTTCCGTGCCGCGTCATCTCGACCCCGCCTTGCTCGACGCGCACCTCCGCCGCCTGAAGGTCTCTCCGAAGGTCGAGTTCCTCGCCGAGGTCGACAGCACCAATTCCGAAGCCGAGCGTCGGCTCGCCGTCGGCCAGGAGGCGCCGTTCGCCGTCCTCGCCCGCACGCAGAAAGCCGGACGCGGACGCCTCGGCCGCAAGTGGCACAGCGCGCCGTCGGGCAATCTCTACCTCTCGCTCGCGTTCCGTCCGTTCATCCCGCCGGAGCGGCTCAAGCCGTTCACGCTCTGGATGGGCCTGGCCCTCTGCGCGCACGTGGAGAAGACGCTCGGCCTGAAGCTCGGGCTCAAGTGGCCCAACGACCTGCAGTCTCCCGACGGACGCAAGGTCGCCGGGATGCTCACCGAAGCGCGCCTCGACGCCGATTCCGTCCGCGAGCTCGTCTTCGGCCTGGGGCTCAACCTCACCGGCGCGCCCAAGGATTTCCCCTCCGATCTCCGTACGGTCGCCGGTTCGCTGGAAGCCGCGCTCGGAGCCCCGCTCGACCTCAACCGCGAAGTCGCCGGCGTCATCGCCGCGCTCTTCCGCGCGTGGGAGCAGTTCGAAGAAGGTACCTGGTCGCGCTCCTTCCGTAAGCTCTGGTCCTCCTACGATGTGCTGGCCGGCAAGTCCGTCCGCGTCGGCCTCCGCGGAGATCCTGTCGCGGGTATCGTCGACGGCATCGATGACGAGGGCTCGCTCATCCTGCGCACCGGCGGAGGCCGCCGCGCCATCGTCTCTTCGGGCGAGGTCACCCTGCGTAAACCCTGACGCTTGCGCCGGGCCGACCTCTCCACACCTTTCCCACCGTGGCCATCTTCTGTCTCGATGTCGGTAATACGCACGCCCACTGGGGCGTCGTCGACGGACGTCGCGTCCTCGCCCACGGCGAGATCCCTACCGCCACGCTCGATACGGTCTCGCTGACGGCCTTGCTCGCCGCGCATCCGTCCGACGGCGTCGCTTTCGCCAGCGTCGTTCCCTCCGCGACCGCCGTGCTCCAGCCGGTGCTCCTCAGCAGCGGCCGCCCCTGCTTCCATCTCCGCCACGACACCGTGAAGGGCCTTGGCTTCGACTATCCGAAGCCGGCCGAGGTCGGCCAGGACCGCCTCGCGGATTGCGTCGGCGCCCAGCTCGTCGCCGGCGCGCCCGCGGTGATCGTCGGCATGGGCACGGCCACCACGGTCGATATCCTCACCGAACGCGGCTATGCCGGCGGCATCATCGCTCCGGGGCTCGGCGTGATGACGCGCTATCTTCACGAACGCACCGCCTTGTTGCCCGCGCTCGATCCGGCCTCGCTCCTCGGCGGGCCCGCCATCGGCAAGTCCACCGTCGACGCCATGCGCGCGGGCTGCGCCCTCGGTTTCGCCGGCATGATCGGCGCGCTGCTCGACGGCGTCTGCGCCGAGCTCGTGCGCCAAGGTTCGCCGATGCCCAAGGTGATCGTCACCGGCGGCGCCGCGGTCTACCTGCCGGCCTCCTGGCGCGACCGCGTCGCGCACGAACCGCATCTCACGCTCCTCGGCCTGGCCGAGGCCCATCGCCGTTGTTTCGCATGAGCACTCCCGATCCGCTGGCCAAGCTCCGCCGCTTCGTCCCTTTCCTCGCCATCCTCGTCGTGCTGCAGGCCGTCGCGCTCGGCTACGGGCTGTTCGCGCAGAAGCTCCCGAAGCTCTGGCCGCTCGTGCTGGGCGACCTGGCTTTCTCGGGCGTGCTCCTGTTCGTGCTGTGGCGGATGCTCGGCCGCCCCAGGGGCTAGGCCTTGATCAGCTTCAGCAGCTCCTTGCGACGCGCGCGGATCTCGCGGCAGCCGGCCTTGGCCAGGCGGTCGGTCGAGAACGCCTCGACGGTGAGGCTGGCGACGGCGGTGCCGTAGACCATCGCCTGCTTGAGCGCGGCGAAGTCGGTGGCGCCGGTCGCGGCGAGGTAGCCGAGGAGCGCGCCCGCGAAGCTGTCGCCGGCGCCGGTGGGGTCGCGCAGTTCGGTCACGGGATAGGCGGGCAGGGCGAACATGCCTTCTTCGTGGAAGAGCACGGCGCCGTGTTCGCCCTTCTTGATGATGACGGTCTTGCAGCCGTGCTTGCGCAGGGCGCGGCCGGCGACGATCACGTTGCTCTCGCCGGTCAGCTTGGCCGACTCGGTGTCGTTGACGACGAGCAGGTCGGCGCGGCGCATGACTTCGCCGAGCTTGTCGCGCTGCGTCTCGATCCAGATGTCGATGGTGTCGGCGAGGACGAAGCGGGGCGCGGTGAGCTGGTTGAGGACGTCGAGCTGCAGGTCGGGGCGGATGTTGCCGAGCATCACGAACGGCGTCGCGAGGTGCGCCTCGGGCAGGCGCGGCTTGAAGTGCTCGAAGACGTTGAGCTGCAGGTCCTCGGTGTCGCGGCGGTTGTAGTTCTCGTGGTAGCGTCCGCGCCAGGAGAAGGTGCGGCCGGAGGCGTCGGTGAGGAGGCCGACGAGGTCGATGCCGCGCTTGGCGAGCTTTTTGCGGTCGCGTTCGCGGAAGTCATGGCCGACGACGCCCACGATGCGGGGCGGCGCGAAGTAGCTCGCGGCGAGGCAGGCATACGAAGCGCTGCCGCCGAGGATGCGCTCGCCCTTGTCGTGCGGCGTGATGATGCTGTCGTAGGCGACGGAGCCGACGACGAGGACGGGATCGGCCTCGCGGCCCTTGTGCTTGATGCGGGTGGGAGTGGTCATGAGAAGAGGTCGGGCCGTTCGTCACGTAGACGGTAGAGCGCGAGGAGGGCGAGCGAATGCTGCGCGGGATTGGCGAGTGCCTCCGCGAGGGCGGCCTTGGGCGACATGGCCAGGACCTGGATCTCCTCGTGTTCGTCGGGCTCGCGGCGGCCCGTCGGGCGCACGCCTTCGAGCAGCACGAAGTGGCAGCGGTTGGACTGGATGGCGGGGTTCGGCGCGCAGGTGCCGAGCACGCGGGCGCGGCCGCCGGCGAAGCCGGTCTCTTCCTCCGTCTCGCGCGCGGCGGTCACACGCGGGTCTTCGCCCGCTTCCATGATCCCGCCCGGCGCTTCGGTGGAAAGGTCGCGCGTGCCGAAGCGGTATTGCCGCACCATCACGAGGCGTCCGTCGTCGGTGACCGGGAGCGCGAGCACCCAGTCGCGGGAACGGAGCACAAAGAAATCACCCTCCCGATGATCGAGAGGGTGATGACAGCGTTCTTTGAATACCCGGAAAACCCTGCAGTCGGCGTGGAGCTCTTCGTGCCGGACGGACCAGCGAGAGGGCGCCGACATGCTTGGCTTACTTGACCTTCAGCTTCTGACCGATCTGCAGGCGGTTCGGGTTGACGCCCGGATTGAGGTCCTGGATGGCCTTGAGGGAGATGCCGTTCTTCTTGGCGATGCTGCCAAGGTTGTCGCCCTTCGCGACGACGTATTCGCCGGGGCCAGGGGGAGTGGCGTTCTTGCCGCCGCCGGTGGTCGGCTTGGAGGTGGCGACCTTCTGGAGGGCGACGATCTGGTCGGCGAGGGCCTTCTCGTTGGCTTCGGTCTGCTGCTTGGTGGCGGCGAGGTCGGCCTGGAGAGCCTGGAGATCAGCGGCGTTGGCCTTGCTGGCGAGCGTGGCGCCGAGTTCGGAGACCTGAGTCTTCGCGAGGGCGGCTTCGTCGTTAGCGAGCTGGGCGGCACCCTTGGCCTTGATGCCGAGCACGAGGCCGGCGGCGCCGAGAGCGAAACCGAGGATACCCACGATGAGCGGGAGCTTGGATTCGGAAGAGGAGGAGGAGATGCTGTCGTTTTCCATGTGTGGAGGTGTTTTGCGGGTTAGAACAGGTTGAGATTAGCGGTTTGACAGGGACGGCAACACAAAATCAGACTGTTTTCTCGGGTACCGGGCAGTATCTCAATTGGTAGAGTCCCTGCTTTGGGAGCAGGGTGTTGCAGGTTCAAGTCCTGTCTGCCCGACCACCCGAGCCTTATCTCCCCGCCGGGGTCCTCAGGCGTACGCCAGGGTCTGGCCGTCCTTGATGATGGTGACGTGGTTGGCGCCGTCAGGACGGGTCGAGGTTTCCGTGCGCCCGATGATCCGGGCACCCAAGCCCAGCTCGGCCGCGATCCGGAGGGCGGCTTCGGCGTCTTGCGGTTCCAAAAAGACCTCCAAGCGGTGCCCCATGTTGTAAACTTGGTGCATTTCCTTGGGTTCCGTGCCGCTAACCTTGGCGATTTCCGCGAAAATCGGGGGGGTCGGGAAGAGGTTGTCCTTGATGAAATGGACCTTGGTGCCGAAGCGACGGCACTTGGTCTGGCCGCCGCCGGAGCAGTGGACCAGGCCCTTGACCCGCTGATTGCCCAAGGCCTGCAGGAGGCGCAGGGCGTAAGGGGCGTAAGTACGGGTCGGTGACAGGAGGGCCTGGCCGACGGTCAGCGATGAGCCGGGCAGAGGGTCGGTCATCCGGTGGGGGCCGCAGTAGGCCAGGTCAGCAGGGGTGGCCTTGTCGTAGGTCTCGGGGTATTTCTCCGCGTAGTATTTGGAGAGGAGCTCGTGGCGGGCGCTGGTCAGGCCGTTGGAGCCGATGCCGCTGTTCTCGGCCTGCTCATAGGTGGCGCGGCCGAACGAGGCGATGCCGACGATGACGAGGCCGGGGACGACCCGCGCGGCGTCCACGACTTCGGAGCGCGCGAGGATCGCGGTCGCCGTGGAATCGACGGTGAGCGTGGGCGTGAGGTCACCGACGTCGGCTGTCTCGCCGCCGCCCGAGGTGATGCCGAAACCCTGCGCCCGCAGCATGGCGAGGACGTCTTCGGTGCCGTTGATCAGCTCCGCGAGGATCGCGCCGGGGATGGCCTTGGCGTTGCGGTTGATGGTCGAGGAGAGGATGACGCCCTTGGTGACGCCGACGCACAGCAGGTCGTCGATGTTCATGACGATGCTGTCCTGGGCGATGCCGCGGAAGACGGAGGCGTCGCCGGTTTCCTTCCACCAGAGGTAGGCGAGCAGGGCCTTGGTGCCCGAGCCGTCCGAATGCGTGACGACGCACCTGGAGGCGTCGCCGGTCAGGTTGTCGGCCACGATCTTGCAGAAGGCCTGCGGGAAGAGGCCCGGATCGAGGCGGTCGACCGCGGCGTGCACCTCGCTCTTGGAGGCGGAGACTCCTCGGGCCGCGTATCGGCCGGAATCCGCGGAGGGCTTGCTTTCGTGCGCCATGGCTCTTGCGTGCTTATCTCCGCTCCTGCTATTCGGTCAACGTCCTTCTCCTGCGTGCGCTCCCTTCTTCTCCGTTCACCTTGGTTCCGTCGCGTCTTCGCGGCGGCCCTCGGCCTGACGCTCGGCTTCCTGCTGGTGGCGGTCTGGTCATGGTGGCAGACGCACACCGTGGGCGTGCTGGCCGAAGACCTGCGCTCGGCCTTCGCCCGTCGCGACGCCGCGGCGATCGAGAGCTTGTTCTGCTGGGAGGGGGTCGATGCCGCCACGCGCTCCCGTCTCCGCCTGGTCATCCAGCAGGAACACGAGCTGCCGGTGGCGTCCGTCGTCGTGCGTCCGCTGCCTGCCTATGACCGTCAGGCCGGTCCCGGCCTGCGTCCGAACCTGACCCCCGACGCCGTCATCGAAGTGACCTTCGCCACGGCCGATCGTTTGTCCGCCGCTTATCTCGCCGGGCGCGACGGGTTTTTCCGCCATCGCCTGGTGGTGATGCTGCCTGCGAACTGACGCGGATTCTTGACACCTGCGGTCGGGCTTCCAGATAGTGTCCTTCCTATGGCCGATAAGAACGACAAGCGTCCCGAGAGCGTCGCGGGCAAATTCTACGTGGATTCTTCGTGCATCGATTGCGACCTCTGCCGCGAAACCGCCCCGAAGTTCTTCACGCGCCAGGACGACGGCGGCTATTCCTACGTCTTCGCCCAGCCGACCGACCAGGAAGGCATCGACAAGTGCATGGAAGCCCTCGAAGGCTGCCCGGTCGACGCCATCGGCAAGGACGGCGACGAATAATCGTCATCGCATCGCCTCCCCCCAAGACCCCGGCACGCCGGGGTTTTTTGTTGGGAGCGCCCGGCCCGGGGCTTAACTCGTCCCATGGCCGTCAACATCTCCTGCGAGTACCTCGGTGACCTCCACGTCCGCGCCGTGCACGGACCTTCGGGTCACGTCATCGTGACCGACGCCCCGGTCGACAACCAAGGCAAGGGCGAGGGCTTCTCGCCGACCGACCTCGCCGCCACCGCGATGGCGACGTGCTTCCTCACGATCCTTGGCATCCACGCGCGCAACACGGGCCTCGACCTCCGCGGCGCCCATGCGTCCATCGCCAAGCACATGACGACCACGCCGCCTCGCCGCATTGCGAAGCTCGAAGTCGAGATCACCATGCCGCCCGGCGTCCCCCTTGAAGTCCGTGAACGTCTCATCCGCGCCGCCGAAGCCTGCCCTGTGAAGCAGTCCTTCCATCCCGACACCGAGATCGTGATGAATTGGAAGTGGGAGTGAGCTTTGGTAGGGACAGCACCATGTGCTGTCCTTGGTGCAAAAGTGCAAACCGGCCTGCGGCCTGTGCAAAGGTGCAAATGTGGGAGACATCGTCAGGTCCCAGGTCTCGGCCCTCAGGTCCCAAGTTCGGGTGCTCGGCTGCAGGTGCGGGTACCGGGCGAAATTAAGAGCCCGAACCCGCACCTGAATATTTTCCCTGCCCCAACCCTTATCCCTTCGTTCACCTTTGCACTTTTGCACGCGGCTCCGCCGCAGTTGCACCTTTGCACTGCTTCTTCACCGCCCCCTTGCCCACGTGTCACCGTGCCAGCGATCCCCCTCGCGGCTCTGCCGCGCACCCCCTCGCGGCTCCGCCGCGGGCCATCGTCACCAGCCGCGCTTCTTATGCCCGCTCACGGCGTAATATGTAAGATAGAGATAACAGGGCAGGAGGATCCAGTAGCCGTCCTGCGCGCCGTGCCGGTCGGCGAGCCAGCCGTAGCCGAGCGGAATGAGGGCGTTGCCGCAGAGGCCCATGATCATCAGCGAGGCGCCCGTCTTGGTGAATCGGCCGAGTCCGTCCAACGCCAGCGGCCAGATGCCCGCCCAGGTCAGCGAGTTCGAGAGGCCGAGCAAGGCGAGGCACCAGAGCGAGGTATCGGCGGTCAGGCCGAGGAACGTCAGTCGCCCCGGCGCGAACAGCACGCCCAGCGTGCCGACGACGCCGAGGACGGCGCACGCGCGCAGCGCCGTGACCTGTGAGACGTGCCGCGGGATCAACGCAAGGCCGAGCAGGTAGCCTAAGATCATGGATGCGAGCACGCACCCCGGCAGGATCTTCGCCGCGGCCAACGGGATGCCCATCGTCTCGGCGTAACCGATGATGGTGTCGACCGCCACGGTCTGAGTGCCGACGTGCAGGAAGATGCCCAAGGCGCCGAGCACGAGCTGCGGGAACTGGAACACGCTGGTCTTGCCGGCGTTGGCTTCGGCGACCTCGGGGCTCTCGTGGTCGGTGTCGATCTCCGGGAGCGGCGACCACCGCACGAGCAAGCCGAGCAGCGCGAGCACGCCGGCGACCCATGCGTATGGCGTGACGACGCGCCGGATCAGCTCGTCGAGCGCCGCGGCTTTCGCTCCCGGCTCCATCGTCGGCAAAGCCGCGAAGAGGGAGGTATCCGTCACGCGCAGGACGACGGCCGCGAAGAGGATCGGGGCCAGGATGCCGGCGCCTTTGTTGCCGATGCCCATCAGGCTGAAGCGCCGCGCCGCGCTCGCCTGCGGGCCGAGCACGGTGACGTAGGGATTCGCCGCGGTCTGCAGGACCGCCAAGCCGGCGCCCAGCGTGAACAGGCCGCCGAGGAAGGCGGGATAAGCGCGCGCGAGCGCCGCCGGAATGAAGAGCAGGGCGCCCAGCGACATCACCCAGAACCCGAGCATCATCCCGCGTTTGAATCCGATCCGACGCAGCAGCCCGGCCGCCGGCCACGAGAACAAGAGGTAGGAGATATAGAAGGCGAACGTGACCAGGTAGGCCTCGAAGTGCGTCAGCTCGCAGCCGATCTTGAAATACGGGATCAGGATCGCGTTCGCCCAGGAGACGAAGCCGAAGATGAAGAACAGCACCGCCACGATCGCGAGCGAGGCCCGCGTCTGGCCGGGGGTCAGGTCACGGGCATGGACGGAGTCGGGGCGCATGCGCGGGGGTGAGCCCAGCCTGCGTCACCTGCCGGCCGCGGCAATAAAAAGACCCCGGTGGTCCGGGGTCTCTGGTCTTGCGGTGAAGCCTGCTCTTACGAGCAACCGCAGCCGCCGGAGCCGCAGCCTCCCTGTTTCTGGGCGGCCGGTTCTTCGGTGGAGCAGCAACCGCCGCCCGAGCCTTCGCCGGAACCGCAACCGCCGCCGCCGCAGCAACCGCCCGACTGGTGCGGGTGGCCATGGGCGAGTTCGGTCGGCTCAGCCGCGCGGACGGAGACGACCTTGATGTCGAAGTGGAGGGACTTGCCGGCGAGCTCGTGGTTGCCGTCGAGGGTGACTTCTTCGCCTTCGATCTTCTTGATCGTGAGCACGCGCATGCCGAGGTTGGTCTCGGCGTGGAAGCGCATGCCGACCTGCGGGGTGTTGGCGCCGAAGGCCGAGAGGGGGACGAGCTGGATCAGCTTGTCGCTGTATTCGCCGTAACCGAGCTGCGGCGGGACCAGCACGCTCTTGGTGTCGCCGGCGGCGAGGCCTTCGATGCCCTGCTCGAGTCCCGGGATGATGTTCTGCGCGCCGTGGAGGTACTCCATCGGGCCGCGTTCGCCGGAGGCGTCGATGATGTTGCCCTGGTCGTCCTTCAGGGTGTATTCGATGGCGACGACGGTTTCTTTGGCTACGCGCATGGTGTTAAGGAGCGTCGAACCTATGCCCATTCCGGCCCGAGGCAAGGCGACAGGCATCTAAACCTTGACCGCCCCCGCCGGGACGGCTTCCCTCAACTTCCTGCTGTTTGGGGCCGTAGCTCAGTTGGTAGAGCGCGTCGTTCGCAATGACGAGGCCGTGAGTTCGAACCTCATCGGCTCCACCAGCAGGATCTTGCCTCAGGAAGAGGCTCCGTCTGCGTCGTCCGTCTCTTCGGGGGCGTCCAGGTTCAACAGCAGCCGCGCCTCGGCGTCCGGCAGCTCCGCCACTTTCGTCATCTTCTTGGCGATTTTGCGATGACGATCGGTCGCATCCGTGACCACCGAACTCGCCTCTTCGAGCTTCTTGTTGATCTTCTCGAGCAAGTCGCCGAAGTTGCTGAAGTCTTTTTTGACGGCGCCGAGGAGCTTGGCGATCTCGGCGGATTTCTTCTGCACGACCAAGGTCTGGAAGCCCACGCGGAGAGAGTTGACCAGCGCCATCATGGTCGAGGGCCCGGCGACCACCACGCGCTTCTCCTTCAGGGTTTTCTCGATTCCCGGGAAGCGCAGGACTTCTGCGTAAAGGCCTTCGGTCGGCAGGAAGAGGATGGCAAAATCCGTCGTGCGGGGAGGGTTGATGTATTTCGTGATGTCCGTCGCGAAGCTGATCACCGTGGACGCGAGGTCCTTCTGAGCCTGGAGCAGGGCGGCTGTGTCACCGATTTCCGCGGCGGCCACGATGCGGTCATAATCTTCGCGGGGGAACTTCGAATCGACCGGGAGATAGACCGGTCCTTCTTCGTTGCCGGGCAGGATGATGGCGAATTCGACGGTCTCCCCGCTGCGCTCCTTGGGACGGAAGTTCTTCACGAACTGCTTCTCCGGCACGAGCGAGTCGGAGAGGAGGCTCTCAAGGAAGGTCTCTCCCCAGACGCCGCGGGTCTTCACGTTGCCCATGACTCTCTTGAGGTCATTGATGTTGGACGTGATCTGTTGGACTTCGCCCAAGCCCTTGCTGACGGCCTCGAGTCGCTCTGAGACCTGCTTGAAGCTTTCGCCGAGCCGGGCTTCCAAGGTCTTCTGGAGTTTTTCGCCGACGACTTCCCTCATCTCGTTGAGGCGTTTCTCGTTGTCGGCGCGCATCGCCTCCAGGGCTTTCTCCACGTTGGCCTGAAGAAGTTCGGTCTTCTTCGTATTTTCGGCAGAAAAATCCGCCACGGATTTGGCTGCTTCGCGACGCGATTCGGCCAACGAGGCGACGATTTCCTGGCGGGAGTCGCGGAGTCCGTCCGTCAGTTCCTTGCGCAGCTCCGCGGCTTGCTGTGTCTGGGCGCTACGCAGGCGATCGGTTTCTTTGGCGATGTCATCCCGGACCGTGCGGGTGATGATATCCGCCAGTCGGGCCTGTTCCTCCGGGGTGGTTGTCGCGGCGCCAGCCGGCTTACGCACCCAGAAGGCGAGGAAAGCCGCGCATGCGATGACGACGGCACAGATGGCTAGGGTATCCATGGTTGTTATGAAATCACACTCTGCCCGCGGTCGGGCTTTCCGCAACCTATCCCCGAGGGTCCGTCTCGATGGCGAGGGCGTTGCCGAGCTCCCACGAGGCTTCGTAGGCCGCGACGTAGTCGGGCGAAGACCAGGCCGGCGACGCGGCTTCTCCGCCGAGGCCCGCGATGAAGCCGTAGCGGATGGCGTGCGAGATCCGGCGGCGACGCGGATTCTCCCGCGCGTTGCTCCACTCGAGCGCGGCGGTGAACGCGGCGTCGGGGATCGGCGAGACGACCGAGCGGCCGACCTGCCAGGCGACGACGCCGGCATGGTCCAGGTCGCTGACCTTGCGGCCGAGCGCCAAGGACATCGGGACCGGTGCGTTCTGACGCCCGGCTTCGATCTGGGCCTTGACCTGGAGCGCCAAGGCCACGCGCCAGCGCTCCTCGGGAGTCAGCAGGCCGAAATCATATTCAGGGTCATCCGCCGCCGCATCCCGGAGCTCGACCTTGGCGTACCGTCGCCACTTGGTGAGCCAGACTTCCCATTGATCCGTGCCTCGGAGGGGGGGCTTGCCCAGCCAGTCGGGGATATCTTCTCGCATAACGGCTTTAGGGGGCACTTTTGGCGGCTGAGGCGACTAAAGGCAAGAAAAAGGTGAAACTATGTTCACTACCTTAGGGTATCTCCCTGTCTGTGCTGGGCTTAATGCCTGAATAAACCTCTCAAAAGCCGATTTATCGTCGAACTATTCCTAAGGTCTGGTGTTATCAGGAGGTACCCCTCTTACCCAAGTGACCAGCCCTCATTCCACCCATCGTCAACGACGGGCGCATCTGCCCTTTTTCTGCCTCCTGCTGGCCGCTGCCGCCGCCCCGGTCGCGGGCTTCGGTCAGGCCGCTCCGGCCGTCGCGCCTGCGGCGCCGGCAGCTCCCGCCGTCGTTCCGGGTGCCGCCGCCGCCGTGCCGCTGCCCGGCCTGAGCGGATCCGACCAGATCGGGCCGGTCATCCTCCGCGATGAGACCGTCGCCCAGGTCCTCGACCTGATGCAGCGCTGGACCGGCAAGTCCATCCTCCGCCCGCAGGCTCTTCCCGCCAGCGTCTACACGCTCACCCTTCCGGCTTCGATCACCCGCGACGAAGCGCTCCTCGCCCTCGAGACCTTGCTCAACCTCAACGGCATCGCCGTGATCCAGCAGGGCGACAAGTTCCTCAAGGTCGTCCCTAACCTCGTCGCGAAGGCCGAGTCGCCCCAGCTCATCACGGGCTCGGTCCTCGCGCTCCCGCCGAGCGGCCGCATCGCTTCGAAGATCTTCACGCTCAAGCACGCCAACGCCCAGGAGCTCGTCGCCCAGATCGCGTCGAGCCTCAATACGACCCTCGCATCGCCGCCCGTCTACTTCGGCCGCAACAACGCGCTCCTGATCACCGACTCGATCTCCAACCTCCAGAAGATCGAGACGCTGACCATGCAGATCGACAAGCCGCAGCTCGACCTGGTCGTGACCAAGAGCTACGTGCTCAAGAACGCGATGGCGACCGACATGGTCAACAAGCTGACGTCGATGCTGCGTTCGCCCGCCACCGTCTCCGGCGGCGCGCCCTTCCGCCTCAGCACGGGCACGACCTTCCTCGCCGACGAGCGCACCAACCGCGTGCTGCTCATGGGCTCCGCCGACCAGCACGACTTCTTCGACAAGCTGATCGACACGCTCGACCAGAAGTCCAACCCGAACACGAAGACCGACGTCATCTTCCTGCGCCATGCCGACGCCCAGCAGGTCGCGACGCTCGTCACCTCCCTCGTCACGGGACAGACGACCGCCGCCGCCCGCGCCGGCAACACGGTCCGCAGCACCACCCTCAACCGCACCCCGACCCCGGCGCCCACTTCCGCGGCCGCCGCGGCCGCCGCCGGCCCCGCCCAGATGGGAGCCGACGAGTTCAGCAGCAGCCTCACGGTGCTCCCGGACACGCGCAGCAACTCCGTCGTGGTCTCCGGCACCAACGACGACCTCCGTCTCCTGCACGAGCTCATCGACAAGGTCGACATCGTCCTCCCGCAGGTCCGCATCGAGGTCGTCATCGCCGAAGTGAAGCTTTCCGACAACGAGACCAACGGTTTCAACACGCTCGGCCTGTCCGTCTCCAACGGCAAGCTCGTCGGCATCGGCGGCACGGGCGCGGGCTTCGGCGTCAACGGCGCCCCGGCCACCACCACCACCACCCTCGCTCCCAACAACACCCAGGTCGTCGCCTCCCAGGGCACGTTCAACACGAACACCAACGACCTGAGCGCCACCATCGGCCTTACCACCACGCCGCGCAAGGGCGACCTCCGCGTGCTCTCGGTCCCGGCCATCACGACGACCCACAACAAGGAGGCCACGATCTTCGTCGGCGAATCCCGCCCGGTCATCACGGGTTCCACCGTCGCCGCCCAGACCGGCCAGATCACCTCCACGGTCTCGCAGCGCGACATCGGCATCCAGCTCAAGGTCCTTCCCCTCATCGGCAAGGACGGCGCCGTCCAGCTCCAGGTCTCGCAGTCCGTCGAAGACATCCTCGGCAGCACCATCCTCGACGGCAACGACCAGCCGATCATCGGACGCCGCACGACCGACTCCTTCGTGAGCGCGATGAGCGGCGAGATCGTCGTCCTCGGCGGCCTGCAGCGCAAGGTGACCACGAAGTCCACCTCGCGCCTCGGCCCCATCCCGATCATCGGCGACCTCCTCGGCTCCTCCACCGACCTCGAAGAGAAGCAGGAGCTGATCATCTTCCTCCGCCCTTACGTCCTCAACGGCACCGCGGTCGACAACCTCGACGCCCTCGGCCGCGCCACCAGCGGCGCCATCGGCCCCGAGGTGAAGAAGGTCATCGACAACGTGCCCGGCAAGGTCCCCGCCGCCGCCCCGGCCCAGAAGTGACATGCTGACCGTCGACCGGCACGGACTGCCCTCGGCGCTCGCCGAGCGCCTGACCGACGAGGCTCGCGCCGCGTTCGCGGAGACGCCTCGTGAGGCGCGCTTCAAGTTCCTCGCTTCGTCCCTCGGCCTCGACGAGGCCGCTCTCCTCGCCGAACTTTCCCGTCTCACGGGCCTCGAGGTCCTCGACGAGCCCGCCATCGATCCCGACGGCATGAAGGTCCTGCCAGCGCGCATCGCTTCCGAGGCCCAGGTCGTCCCGACCTTGATCCCCGGCGGCGAAGAAGGCCGCCTCCGCCTCGTCACGGCGCTGCCGCCCGACACCGACACGGCCGACTGGGTCGCGACCTTCGCCTCCCGCCGCCCGAAGTGGTATCTCGCGCCGCCCGAACGCGTGGCCGCGCTCATCAACGAAAACTACGGCGTAGGTTCCGGCAGCCTCGAGGACGAGGGCGACGACCTGCCCGCCGCCGAAGCGGCTTCCGACGTCGAGGCCGACCAGGACGCCGCGGTCGTGCGCTTCGTCACCGAGGTCCTCACCCAGGCCGTCGCCGAAGGCGCGACGGACGTCCACTTCGAGCCGCAGGAGAACAACCTGCGCATCCGTTACCGCGTCGACGGCATCCTCATCGCCATCCCGCTGCCCGAAAACCTCGCCCGCTTCCAGGACGCGATCATCTCGCGCCTGAAGATCATGGCGCGCCTCAACATCTCGGAG
This sequence comes from Verrucomicrobiota bacterium, assembly GCA_041180005.1. GTDB lineage: Bacteria > Verrucomicrobiota > Verrucomicrobiia > Opitutales > UBA953 > UBA953. Next base: position 551,161 of record JBEGSF010000001.1, read on the forward strand.
CGCCGCCTTCCGCAGGACGGACGCATCAACTTCCGCGACGGCAAGAACGTCCTCGATATCCGCGTGTCGACCATCCCGACCATCTACGCGGAGTCGGTCTCGCTGCGTCTCCTCAACCAGCGCAAGGAGGCCTACAACATGGACCGCATCGGCATGAACGCCGAGGAGCAGGCCGCCGTCCGCAAGGTCCTCGACTACCCGCACGGCATCATCCTCGTCACGGGCCCGACGGGTTCCGGCAAGTCGACCACGCTCAACGCCTTCCTCCAGGCGATCAACTCGCCCGACATCCGCATCGTGACGATCGAAGATCCGATCGAATACGAAGTGCCCGGCGCCAACCAGGTGCAGACGCGCGCCGAGATCGGCCTGACCTTCGCCGGCGCCCTCCGCAGCACGCTCCGCCAGGACCCGGACGTGATCATGGTCGGGGAAATCCGCGACCTGGAGACGGCCGAGATCTCCATCCGCGCCTCGCTCACGGGCCACCTGGTCTTCTCGACCCTCCACACCAACGACGCGCCCGGCGCGATCACGCGCCTCATCGACATGGGCGTCGAACCCTTCCTCGTCGGTTCCGCCGTCGAACTGGTCATCGCCCAGCGCCTCGTCCGCCGCCTCTGCTCCGATTGCGCCAAGACGGTCCCGGTCGACCGCGCGAAGCTCCTGCCGGCCCTCGAGACGCTCGGCATGGACGAGTCTTTCCTGAAGGACGTGCCTTCGCTCAAGGAAGCCGTGGGCTGCCGCAAGTGCCGCGGCACTGGCTACCGCGGCCGCGTCGGCGTCTTCGAGATCTTCCACCCGAAGCCGCTCCACGACCTGATCATCAGCCGCATCTCCAACCGCGAGCTGACCGAGAAGGCGATCGCCCTCGGGATGCGTCCGCTCGCCAAGGCCGGCTGGCTCAAGGTCGCCGCGGGCCTCACGACCATCGACGAGCTGGTCCGCAACCTGAGCTCGAACGAATAACGCCGCGATGGCCGTCTTCAATTACACCGCGCGCGACGCCGCCGGCGCCGTGACCGAAGGCACCATCGAGGCCCCCGCGCGACGCGACGCGCTCCGCAAGCTCCAGGCCCGCGGCCTCAAGCCGGTCAAGGTCGAGGAGTCCGGCGCCGCCGTGCGCGCCAAGGAATCCGCCCGCGAAGGCGGCCCCGACGACAAGGACCTGATTCCCACGGAGGCCGAGTGCCTGCCGTTCCTCGAAGCGATGGCCGACCTGGTCCGCTCCGGGATGTCCGCCGGCGAAGCCCTCCGCCTCCTCGCCCTCCGTCTCCAGAAATCCCGCCTCCGCGCCCTCTGCGCCGGCATCTGGGCCAAGCTCGGCGAGGGCCAGAGCCTGTCCGTCGCGATGGGCGGCTACCCGCAGGTCTTCGACGGCCAGACGCTCAACCTCATCGCCGCCGGCGAAGCGACCGGCAACATCCGCGACGTCCTCGAGCGCCTGATCACGCACTTCACGGAGCAGAAGGAGTTCAAGCGCAAGCTGGTCAGCGCCATGGCCTATCCGCTCTTCATCTGCGTGGTCGCCGTGGGCGTGGTGATCTTCTTCGTGCTCTTCCTGCTGCCTCGCCTGCAGACGCTCCTGACCTCCCTCGGCGGCAAGCTGCCGCTTTCGACCAAGCTGCTGATGACCTTCGCCGACGTGTTCGTCGTCGTGGGGCCCATCCTCCTGGTGGTCGGCATCCTGACGGTCATCGGCGTCGCGCGCTGGCGTAAGTCCGAAGAGGGCCGCCTGGCTTCCGACGCGCTCCTGCTGAAGATCCCGCTCGCGGGTTCGTTCGTGATGCGCGTCTCGGTCCTCAACTTCTGCCATACGCTCGCGGTGCTCCTCGAGAACGGCATCACGACCGCCGAAGCCCTCCGGCTCGCCGAGAAGACCGCGCCGAACCGCGCCCTCCGCCAGCAGCTCCGCGAGGCCACCGACCGCGTGCTCGAAGGCGACAGCCTCTCGAAGGCCCTCGCCCGCACCGGCTACTTCCCCCGCCTGCTCCTCGACCGCGTGGCCGTCGCCGAACAGACCGGCAACCTCGCTCCGGGCCTCCGCGACATCTCCCGCTCGTATCGCGCCGAGCTCGACCGCTGGCTCGGCACGATCTCGCAGACGATCTCCGCTTCGGTCCTCGTCGCCGCTTTCTCGTTCGTCGCCTTCATCGCCTTCGCGATCGTCGCCGCCGTCTTCGAAGTCAGCTCGAGCTTCCGCTTCTGAAGGCAGGGTCGGCGCTGCGTGCCGTCCTCTGTGCAAAAGTGAGATTACGTCAGGGCTAGAGCCAGGGCTCGGGCTTGGGCTAGGCCGCCGAATGGTGGCCGCAGGGTAGGGGCGAGACTACGCCACGCCCTCTTTGTCACAGGCTAACTTGCCTCTCCTAGCCCCAGCCCTGGCTCTGGCCCTTTCTTGCCCCTTGTCCGCGTGTCACCTAGTCGATGAGCCAACCATCCGGTCTCCGGTTCCCCTTCGAGTGAGTGACTCGGCTTTCTTGCCCACGTGTCAACTTGTCAACCTGCCAGCTAGTGCTGCTCTCTGGCCCACCGGCCAACTGATCAACCCATCAACTTATGTTCGCGGCACCGCCGCGCTCCAACCTTAACCATCCGTTAAGACGCGATTTTTCCGGAAAATAAAGTCCGGCTCCCGGTGCGACTTTCGCTCCGCCTCGGGCGTTCAATGGGTATAAATAGAAACCATGAGTTCGCCCGATTCATCTTCCGGAAAACCCAATCCTTTCTACAAGCCCGCCTTCGGTCAGGTCGTGCGTCGGCAGTTCCTCGGCCTGATGGCCGCGACGTTCGGGTGGACGATGCTGTCGTCCGCTTCCGCCCAGGAGAAGAAAGGCAAGGGCGGCAAGGGAGGGAAGGGCGGCGGCGATGACTCGTCCCGCGCGCGCGGCCCCGTCTTCCAAGGCGAATATGTCCTGCCGGAATCCCTTTCCGAATTCGCCAAGGTCTCGCTGATCTTCGGCCGCGCCACCGACAAGGCCATCACGGCGAGCCTCCTGCCTGCCGCCGCCATGGAGGCGTTCCTGGAGTTCGGCCCGGCCAAGGGCAAATATGTCCGCAAGACGCCGGTGACGGCCCTGCCCGCCGGCAAGGCGACCGAGATCGTCCTCGATGGACTCTCCCCGAACACGGAATATTTCTACCGGCTCAACTATCGTAAGCCGGGCGCCGGCAGCTTCACCCAGCGCGCCGAAGCCCGTTTCGCCACGCAGCGCACGCCCGGCTCTTCCTTCGTCTTCACGATCCAGGGCGACTCGCATCCCGAACGCGCGCAGGCCAGCCACCCGGACCTCTACGCCCGCACCCTCGCGACCGCCGCGGCCGACCGACCCGACTTCCATATCTGCATCGGCGACGATTTCTCGATCGAGCGCATACGCACGATCAACGATGCGAACTGCCAGATCCCCTATCTCCTCCAGCGTCCGTTCCTCGGCCTGGTGGGTTCGGTCGGCCAGGTCTTCCTGCTGAACGGCAACCACGAGCAGGCTTCGCTCTTCAACTTCTCCCAGAAGGACGAACGTCACGACCTCGCCGTCGGCGTCCAGAAGGCCCGCAACTCGCTTTACCCGCTCCCGGGCAACGAAGGCATCTACACGGGCCACGCCGAGCCGTTCAAGGACATCGGCCCGCTCAGGAGCTACTGCGCCTGGACCTGGGGCGACGCCCTCTTCGTGCTTCTCGACAACTACTGGCACTCTCCCGCGCTGGTCGACAGCGGCTTCGGCGGCAAGGGCGGCAAGGAAGACAAGGGCGCCGACAAGAAGAACCGCGACTGGTGGGGCATCACCATCGGCGACGCCCAGTACAAGTGGCTCAAGCACACGCTCGAGACCAGCAAGGCGAAGCATAAGTTCGTCTTCGCCCACCACGTCCTCGGCTCCGGCCGCGGCGGCGTCGACGAGGCCGATCTCTACGAATGGGGCGGCCAGGGCAAGAAGGGCGAAGGCACCTTCAAGGAGAAGCGTCCGGGCTGGGAGCTGCCCATCCACCAGCTGATGGTGAAGCACAAGGTCAGCGTGTTCTTCCAGGGCCACGACCACCTCTACTGCCAGCAGGAGAAGGACGGCCTGATCTACCAGGAGCTGCCGATGCCGTCCGACCACGGCTACGTCGCCTACAACGAAGAGCGCTACGCCACCGGCAAGAAGCTCCCGAGCTCGGGCTACGTGCGCGTCACCGTCACGCCCGCTTCCGCCAAGGTCGAATACGTCCGCTGCTTCCTGCCCAAGGACGAGACCCCCGCGACCAAGCACGGCATGATCGCGCATGCTTATGAAGTGAAGGCGAAGAACTCATGAGATCTCTCATTCTCAGGTCCCAGGTCTCGGCCTCCAGGTATCTGGTTCAGGTCTTCAGCGCCAGGTCCGGGTCCGGGACTACCCGCACCTGCACCTGAACCTGACACCTGTACCTGGCTCCCGTCACCTGAGACCCGAGACCTGAAAATCCCCGCTACAATGTCACTCCCTGGACTCCATACTCGATACTCCATGCTCTCCGCCGCGCGCTTCACCTTTGCACAGGCGCTTCGCGCCGGTTTGCACCTTTGCACCTTTGCACTGTTTGCTCTCGCCGCCTCCGCGGCGTCTGCGAAGCAGCCCAACATCGTCCTCATCCTGCTCGACGACATGGGTTATCGCGACGTGGGTTTCGCGGGCAACCGTTACGTCGACACGCCGAACATCGACAAGCTCGCCAAGTCCGGCGTGGTCCTTTCGCAATGCTATGCGAGCGCGCCTAACTGCGCGCCGACCCGCGCCTGCCTGCTCACGGGCCAGTACACGCCTCGTCATGGCGTCTACACGGTCGTCGACGACCGCTACGCCCCCGGCCAGCCGCACATGAAGGTGATGTCGACCAAGGGGAACGACGAGCTTCCGGCCAAGACGAAGACGGTCGCCGACCTGCTCAAGGCCCAAGGCTACGCGACGTCCCTGATCGGGATGTGGAACCTGGGACGCGGACGCAACGGCTCCACGGGTTCGCCGACGGGCCGCGGCTTCGATATCTACAAGCGACCGGATGACGTGAACTTCGCCAAGGACGCTTATATGGACGGCAAAGGCCGCTATCTTTCCGACGCGCTCTGCGACGAAGCCCTCACCTGGATCGACAAGAACAAGGCGAAGCCGTTCTTCCTCTATTACGCCGAGCACTCGGTGCACGAGCCGTTCGACCCCAAGCCCGCGCTCCTCGCCAAGTATAAGGCGAAGTCCCCTTCCGGCCTCGATAAGGGCATCACGCCCGAATACGCCGCGACCGTCGAGGCGGTCGACCAGAGCATCGGCCGCATCCTCGCCAAGCTCGAGAGCCTCGGGCTCACCAAGGACACGCTCGTGATCTTCACCTCCGACAACGGCGGGCTGCCTTACGTGGTCAATCCGCTCCGTGGCAGCAAAGGCCTCCTGTATGAAGGCGGCCTTCGCGTGCCGGGCGCCGTCTCCTGGCCCGGCGTCATCCCCGCCGGCAAGTCCTTCGACGAACCCGTCGCGAGCATGGACTTCATGCCGACGATCCTCGAGGCCGCCGGAGTCGCGCTCCCGAAGGATCAGCCCACCGACGGGCTCAGCCTCTTGAAGTCGTTGAAGGCCGGTGCCTCCCTCGGTCGCTCGGCCATCTACTGGCACTTCCCCTGTTACATCGGGAAGGGCGAGCCGATGAGCCTGCTGCGCTCCGGCGACTACAAGCTCATCCAGAAGTTCGCGGGACCCACCTTCGAACTTTACGACGTCCGCAAGGATCCCAGCGAAGAGAAGGATCTCGCCTCATCCCAGCCCGCCAAGGTCGAAGAACTCAAGAAGCTGCTCTTCGCCTGGCAGAAAGACACCGGCGCTTTCCTCGCCGACAAGAAGAACGAAGCCTACGATCCCAACGCCAAGGAACAGCGCGGCGGCGGCAAAGGCGGCCAAGGCGGCGGCAAAGGCGGGAAGAAGAATAAGTAAGGAATGGAAAGAGCTTCAGGGCTAGGGCCGGGGCTCGGGCTAGTTCATGCGCATGCATCTCCGCTAGCACTGGCCCCAGCCCTAGCCCTAACGCACCTTTGCACTTTTGCACGCGGCTCCGCCGCAGTTGCGCCTTTGCACTGCTTCTTCGCCTCCCTTGCCCACGTGTCACCGTGCCAGCGTGCCCCCTCGCGGCTCTGCCGCGTTGCCCCCTCGCGGCGCTTGCGCCGCGCTCACTTCCCCTCCGGCTCCGCTCCCTCCGCCTTCACCCCGCTGGGGATCTGGCCGATGAGTTCGAGCGCGGTGAGGGTCGCCTTGAAGGTCACGGTGCCGTTACCGCCGCGTTCGGTCGTCATGACCATGTCGCCGATGGCGAGATAAGGGGCGCGGGCCTTCACGCTGTCGTAGAAACGAAGGATGCTGGCGACGTCGGCCTTGCGGCAGCTGAACTGCAGGGAGTGGACGGCGAACTTGCCCGTCTTGGTCGTCTTCGGGGCGTCGGTGTTGGCGCTCAGGCCGGCTTCGCGCGTGGCGTTGACCGCCTCCGCGACGAGCTTGGCCGGATCGTAGCCGTGGCCGGAGTCCAGTCCTTGGACGGCGAGGGCGGTGGCGTTGCGGACCTCGCGCTCCTTGGCGAGCGTGGCCTTCTGCACGAGGGCGTCGGCTTCGAGCTGGCGCCAGGTGTCCCATCCGCCCTGCACGCGGGCCCACGCGCCGGTCGACCAGAGGGTCGCGGCCACGAGGAGCGCGGCGAGCGCCATGAAGCGTTCGCGGGGTTTCAGGCTGAAGAAGAAGTGTTTCATTGGGCTTTGGGGGCTTCGGCCGTCTTGAGGAGGGCGGCCTGGCGGAAGGTGATCTCGAGGCGGAAGGTGGTCGAGGTGTCGCGCACGCGCGGCTCGCTGTTCGTCACGGACTCGACCTCCGGCAGGGACTGCACGGCCTTGAGGAAGTCGGAGATGTCGCCGGCGTTCGGCGTGCGGGCGTCGACGGTCATGATCGGCTTGGTCAGCACGCTGTCCTTGGGCTTCTTGAGCTCGCAGTGGACGTTGGTGAATTCGACGGTCGCGGGACGCTTCTCGTTCACCAGCGCGAGCATCTCGATCGGGAGCAGGCGCTTGACGCCGAGCTCGAGGATGCGGTCGGTGATCTTCTGCGATTCCTCGATGTCTTCGACGAGCGGACGGCGTCCCTCGTTGGCGGCCTCCAGGGTGCCCGAGCGCATGCCGATGACGAAGCCGGCGATGTCGAGCAGGAGCGAGACGACGAGCACCGCGGCTCCGAGGCGCGCGCCGTTCCAGAGCAGCAGGTTGAGGCGTTCCTTCTTCCGGCGTTCGGCGAGGAAGTCGCTGTCGCGGATGTCGGAGTCGTCCAGGCCTTTCTTCGGGATGGTGAAGGTGCCGTTGCCTTCGCGCTTCAGGACGAGGTCGCCTTCGACGAGCGAGCCGGAGAGCGCGCCTTCGACGGTCTCGACGGCGACGTCCGCCGCGAGTCCGGCGCGCGCGCCGGCTTCCTTGGCCAGGCCCGCCTCATCGGCGTCGGTGAGCTCCGCCACGGCGAGCGCGGCGGGCAGTTCCTCGCCGGCCTTCCAGGCCAGCGCGGTCAGGCGCTCTTCTCCGCGGTGCACGACGATGCCGTCGCCGGCGGGCCGATGGCCGCAGAGCGCCAGGAATTCCGGGACGACCTGGCAGTCTTCCGGCCAGGCGAAGCTTTCCTCCGCGGTGAAGCGACGGCGATGCGCGGCGTAGGCGAGCACCTGCTTGCCGTCGGTCGACGTGACGAAGCCCACGAGCATCTGCTCGAGCGGGAAGGGCGACACGGCCTCGAGCGCGAGGTTCACCTGGCCGGGGACGTCTTCGCCTTCGACAGCGAGGCGGCGCACGAAGAAGCGGTTGCCGGGCAGCATGGCGGCTTCCTGGGTCTGGGCGCCTTGGAACATGCGCTTGAGGGGGGTGGTCATTTGGAGGGGGTCGGCGAGGCCGTGGGTTCGGTGGGGTCGGCGGGGGGCTTCGGTTCAGGCGGAGCCCCGTTGTCTTCTTCCCAGGCGAGGATCTGGAAGGGGTAGGCGATCGTGTTGCTGGCGACGCGGCCGCTCATGGTCGACTTGCCTAGGTTGGCGGGCGGCTCGATGCCGGGGGTGAGGTAAGGGGTGGGTGTTCTCGTAGTTGACCGCGGGGCGGCTGTCGAGGTTCCCGTCGCGCGAGGGGTCGTGGCGGTGGGGGAGCGGCCGGCGATGCCGATGTCCGGGTTGGTGTCCGGATTGGCGGCCGCGCTGGGGTAGGCGACGTCCTCGCGGATGGCCACCAGCGCGCTCACGCGGCACTTGGACAGGCCTTCTTTCACCGTCACGCGCACCCACATGAGGATGATCTCGTCGTCGAACTTGGCGAGGTTCGCCCCGCCGCCGATCAGCTGGCGGACTTCGCTCGTCACGCGGAAATAAGGCGGCGTGCCGACGATGCGCCGGCCGATCTCGGCCTGCCGCTCGCGGATGAGCGCCAGCTGGTTCTCGTCCAGGCCCTGCGAGAGGAGCACGGCGTCCGAAGCGGTGTTGATGTTCGCCTGCGGGAACGTGTACAGGCTGACGCACGACTTGAAGGCCTGGAAGATCGGCGTCGGCCGGCCGCGCTCGTCGAAGAAGAGTTCCTTGGCCACCCCGATGCTGCGGAACTCCTCGAAGCTGCGGATCGGGCGGCGCGCCGGACGGAACGAGAGCGTGGCGCGCTGGTAGGCGGCGTCCGAGGCTTCTTCTTCCAGGGACTCGTAGGATTTGCTCTGCCAGGCCACGATGGCGTCCGACACGCGCTCGGCGTCGCGCTGTTCCATGCCGAGGGAGTACAGCAGCTGGATGAGGTCGTTCTTGGTCAGGACGCTCAGCGGGAGCTTGGCGGATTCGTCCTCGTAGTCGAACTGCACCTGGAGGCCGTCGCGCGGCGGGAAGCCGGCGTACGCGTGCGGGTCGTCGAAGCCCTGGCTCGGCGCGTGGACCTTGTTGAGGTCGATGGAGCGGATCTCGGCGATGACCGCCAAGGCCAGCTCGAGCTCGCTCTGCGCGTCGGCCCGCAGGCGGCGGCGGTCCGCTTCGCGCGTGGCCATCGAGAGCTCCAGCGAGTTGTCCTCCATGAACCGCGCGAGCAGCAGCGAGGCCAGCGTGATGAGCACGAGGACGACGATGATGACGGAGCCGCGGCGGCGCTTCATGGGGCGGTGGCGCCGGAGCGCTTGATGGGGAGGTCGATCACCTTGGTCGACCTGAGCGAGCCGCGTTCGAAGACGAGGTGCACGCGCGCGGGCTTGCGCCACGTGGTGCTGGCCGGTTCCTGCACGGGTTCGTCCTCGATCGTCCATTCCTTCAGCTCGGGATCGTAGTATTCGAACTTCAGCCCGGTCACGAAGGGGCTGATGACGGTCTCATGCTTGTCCGTGATGTCGCGTTCGAGCTCGAGGCGCGACTGCCACTGGAACACGAGCCCGCGGCCTTCCTCGACGAAGACGGTGAAGTCGACGTCGGGCAGCGGCGCCTCCGGCCAGTCGGCCAGGCGGCCGGCGTCCGGCAGCACGAAGCCGAGGCGCGGTTCGGTCGTGCCCGCGCCGTTGTCGATGTCCCTGAGCGCGACGCCCGAGGCGCCGGGTCCGAGCGTCGCTTCGGCGAAGGCCCTTCGCACGAGCGAGGTCGCGGCGCGCGCATGCTGGTCGAAGAGGCGTTGGTCGCGGCCTCCGCCCCACAGTTCGCTCATCGAGAACAGGAAGGTGTTGAGCGTGACCATCAGGATCCCGAGCAGGGCGAGCGAGACGAGCATCTCGAGCAGCGAGAAGCCGCGGCGGAGGAGACGGGCGCTCATTGGGCGGGACGCGGCGCGGGAGCCGGGGCCGGGGCGCGGGAGGGAGCCGGCGCGCCCTTGCCGGGTGCGCCGCCCTTGCCGCCCGGCGCGGTGGAAGCCGGCGGACGCGCGGCCGCTCCTTTGGCGCCGGGGTTGGAGGGGACGAGTTTCTTGCCGCGCGTGGGCGCGCTGATGAAGGCGGAGTTGCCGTCGGCTTCCTTGTAGCCGCGTTCCTGCTCGAGGCGCTGGCGCGCTTCATCGCGGATCTTCTGCCGGTCCGCGGGGATCGACCACGTGGGGCGCAGCAGCATGCGCGTCTCGGTGAATTCCTCGGGTTCGCCGCCGTCCGTCGGTTCGATCTCGGCCGTCAGCTGCACGGCGAAGAGGTCGCTCACGGCGGTGGCTTCGATCTTGCCCTGCCAGTGGGCCTTGCGGCCGCCGGGCAGGTTGATGTCGCCGCCCGCTTCGACGTCGTCGAAGCCCGGCGTCTCCAGCAGCGCCGCGCGGCAGCGCGCCTGGTCGTCCAGGCGTTGTTCGTCCTGCTTGAGCGCGAGGCGGCTCATGAGGACGTTCGAATACGCGGCGCCCAGGCTCACGGCGGCCAGCGCGAAGATCGCGAGGCTCATGAGCACTTCGATGAGGGTGAAGCCGCGGCGTCTCATTTCGCGTCGATCGCCGGGAGGGGCGCGCAGGTGAGAGGGTCGATGGGGACGATGCGTCGGTCCTCGTTGCGACGGATGTCCAGGCGCACGCGGTCGCACGTGCCGTCCGGGTAGAAGCGCAGGCGCGCGACGGGTTCTTCCGAAGCCACGCCGCCGAGCAGGATCGCGCCGGTGGTCTCGGGCGCGAGGATCTTGACGGCGACGCCTTCGACCTTGGGAAGCCGCTCCTCGTGCGGCTCGGCGTCTTCCGGCGAGTTCTCGAACGTCCAGGTGAAATCAGGGCCGTCCTCTTCGGAAGTGCCCGCGGGCATGAGCTCAAGGATCTGGCCGCGCTCGACCGATTGCCGGCGCAGCGTCTGCAGCAGCGCCATGAGCGCGTCCTCCGGGTCCGAACGCGCGGTGCCCTTGAGGAGCTGCGCCGATCCGCCCACGAGCACGGCCGCCAGCATGCTGATCAGGCCGAGGACGAGAAGCGTCTCCAGCAAGGTGAAGCCGCGGCGCTCCGGCTGGCCGGATCGATGCTGCGCGTCCGGCTTCACCAGTTGCCGATGTCGTCTTCGGAGTCCGGCTTCTTGTCGCGGCCCATCGAGAACAGGTCGTAGCTCTCGGTGTTCTTGGTGCCCGGGTAGCGGTACTGGTATTCCTGGTTCCACGGGTCGAGGGGCAGGCGGCCGCCCTTGGCTTCCATGTAAGGACCGCGCCACTTGTCCGACTTGCCTTCCGGCGCGCTGATGAGCGCCTTGATGCCTTCCTCGGTGGACGGGTAGTCGCCGAGGTCGATGCGGTAGCGCACGAGCGAGGTCTTGAGCGACTCGTTGACGAAGAGCTTGGCGACGCCTTCCTGGCTCTGGCCGAGGATCTTGTCGGTGTTCGTGACGGCGAGGCCGACGAGCATGCCGACGATCGCGACGGCGATCAGGATCTCGAGCAGGGTGAAACCCTTGCGGAGGCGGCGGGCGGTGGTTTTCTGGACGGTGGTCATGGAGGAGGGAAAGTTCAGCGGACCTTCGGGGTCTTCGGCGGCTTGGCGGTGGTGGCGTCAACCGGGGTCTTCGACGGCTTGGTCGAGGTCGTCGGCTCCGAGCCGCGGGAGCGGCCGTCGGTGCCGCCGTCCGGACCACGCTTGCCGAAACGTTCGCGCATCTGCTGGCGGAAGGCTTCGACCTGCTCAGGCGTGAGATTCTGCGGCATGCCGCCCATCGGCGAGCCGACGCTCGTCTGCGGGGCCGCCGCCGCCGAGACGGCCGCGAGCTGCGCCGGGCTCGGTCCTTTGTAGGTCACGACGACGGCTTGGTGCAGCGCCATCTGCTGGGGCTGGCCGCCGTTGTCGATGTTGAGCGTTTCGTTCGCGCTGTCGTAGCCCTTGATCACGACGGGGACGTTCGTCGAAGGGGCTTCGCCCTCGGCCACCCAGCTCGACTGCTTGGTCTGGGTGTTGTAGATGCTGTAGTAATTGACGCCGCCTTCGGCGTACATGCCGCGGAACTCCAAGGTGCTCGGCGCCGCGCCGGGTCCGGCGGCCTGGCCGGTGCCCCCGAAGGGCGAGTTCTTGGCCAGGCCTTCGAGATCCAAGGCGAAGGCCGGGAGGCCGCCCAAGATCGCCGCCATGAGCAGGGCTGAGGTGGGTCGGGTGAAGGGACGCATCTTATTAAGGGGGAGGGGGTAATGGTGAAACACCAAGCCGAGGCTTAGGTTGCCTATTTCGTGGCGAATCTTGGCTTCCGAACGCCCCTGAATCGAGGCCTAATGGCTGTTCATGGGGGGCTTTGCTCGTTCTGTTGCCTAAAACCCCATAAAAGAGCCCTTATTCGATTATAATCAATTAATCATCAGTTATTTAGGGATTTTGACAAACTTTTGACAACTTTTTGACGGTTTAGGCCTTTGGTTTGCAACCTTACCCCATCGGTTTTGTCTGTTCCCTAGATGCTGCCCTTGGCCTTCCGCATGGTTCGGCCAACCCTGACTTTCGCGGTCTTTGGGGCGGTCGTCTGCGCCTCCACGGCCTCCGCCCAAGACTTCAAAAAGGACGTCGTCCCGTTCCTGGACAAGTACTGCTACGAGTGCCACGACGCCGAGCTCGCCAAGGGGCATCTCAACCTCGAGGGCTTCAAGGACGACTCCCGTTTCTTCCGCGACCAGCGCATCTGGCGCGAGGTGGTCAACCAGGTGGCGTCCGGCGAGATGCCGCCGGCCAAGAAGAAGACGCGCCCGTCCTCCGCCGAGATCGAAGCCCTCCAGACGTCCGTCCACAAGCTGCTCGCCGCCGCCATCGCGAAGGCCAAGACCGATCCGGGCGACGTGACCATCCGCCGTCTCAACCGCGCGGAGTTCAACCACACGATCCGCGACCTCTGCTTCCTCGACGAGAATTTCTCCGCCGACTTCCCGGCCGACGACACGGGCTACGGTTTCGACAACATCGGCGACGTGCTGACGTTCTCGCCCGTCCACCTCGAGCGCTTCCTGTCCGTCGGCGAGGCGATCGCCGCGAAGGCGATGCCGGTCAAGCCGTCCGAACTCGAGGGCACGGGCCTCGCGATGATCGAGATGCTCCCGCGCGGCAAGCGCGAGAGCCAGCAGCGCTTCTTCGATCCGGCGCCGACCCTCACGGGGCCGATGACGGCTTCGCGCGACGGCGACTACGTGATCTCGGTCGCGCTCCGCTCCACGGGCTCGCCCGGCGATCCGCCCGCCAAGGTGGCCTTCCTCGTCGACGGCCGCGAGGTCGGCACCTACCAGTTCAAGCAGGTGAAGAAGACCGAGGTCGCCGAGGCCAAGGTCACGCTCAAGGGCGGCGTCCACGAGTTCACGCTGAAGTGGCTCAATCCGCCCGCGAAGATCACGGGCAACAACCGCACGCTCTCCGGCCTGCGCCTGCGTCTCCTCGGCCCGGCCGACACGCGCACCGAACTGCAACGCCGCCTCGCCGCCCTCGCCGGCAAGACGACCGGCGAGGTCCGCGCCCGCCTCATCGCCAATTCCTTCGTGAGCCGCGCCTTCCGCCGTCCGGCCACGCCCGCCGAGATCGCGCGCTACGTGAAGGTCTTCCTCGAAGGCGAGAAGAACGGCGGCAGCTGGGAAGCCGGCGCGCAGGCGATGATCGCGGTCGTGCTGGCTTCGCCGAAGTTCATCTTCCGCGCCGAACAGGACGAGGCCCCGACGGCCAAGGACGCGCACCCGGTCAGCGAGTTCGCCCTGGCTTCGCGCCTGAGCTACTTCCTCTGGGGCTCGATGCCCGACGACGAGCTCTTCCAGCTGGCCTACGCGAAGAAGCTCTCGGCCAACCTCGAGGCGCAGACCCGCCGCCTCCTCAAGGACCCGCGCTCGCGCTACCTCACCGAGGGCTTCGGCCTCCAGTGGCTCCAGCTGCGCCAGCTCTCCACGGTCTCGCCCGACCCGGCGATGTTCCCGGGCTTCAACGACGCGGTCCGCGTGTCGATGATGAAGGAGACCGAATTGTTCTTCGAAGAGATCGTCCGCGAGGACCGCAGCGTGCTCGACCTCATCGACGCCGATTTCACCTACCTCGACCGTAACCTCGCCGCTTTCTACGGCATCCCGGCTGACATCCCCCGCAGCCGCACCTCGCCCTTCGTGCGCGTGACGCTGCCCAAAGGCGAACGCGGCGGCATCCTCACGCACGCATCCATCCTCACGGCGACGTCCAACCCGACGCGCACGTCGCCGGTCAAGCGCGGCAAGTGGATCCTCGAGCAGATCCTCGGCTCGCCGCCGCCGCCCGCGCCGCCTTCCGTGCCGACCCTCGAGGGCCAGCAGCTCAAGGGCAACCTCCGCCAGCGCATGGAACAGCACCGCGCCGATCCCGCCTGCGCCTCCTGCCACACGCGGATGGACGCCATCGGTTTCGCGTTCGAGAAGTTCGACGCGGTCGGCCAGCTCCGCCAGCAGGACGAGGGACAGCCGATCGATCCGTCCGGCAAGCTGCCCGATGGCCGCGCGTTCTCCGGCGCGGGCGAACTGAAGAAGCTTCTCCTCGCCGACAAGGAGAAGATCGTCCGCAACCTCTCCTCGAAGCTGCTCACCTTCGGCCTCGGCCGCGGGCTCGACTACTACGACGGTCCGGCGGTCGATAAGATCACCGAATCGGCCCTCAAGTCCGACGCCCGTTTCTCGGCCCTCGTCCTGGGCGTCGTCCAGAGCGATCCTTTTCGCCTCCGCCGGGGAACTTCCCAGGTTGAAGGCGGGTCAGAATCTCCTAAGAAGTAATCACCCCGCCATGAAGTCCGACCTCCTCAACCGCCGCACGGTCCTCAAAGGCCTCGGCACCGTCATGGCTCTGCCGTGGCTCGAGGCGATGGGCCTGCAGACCGGCTGGGCCGCGGGCAACACGCCCGAGAAGCAGGCCGCGCCGAACCGCATGGCGATCCTTTACGTCCCCAACGGCGTGAACATGGACGGCTGGCGCGTCGGCCGCGAAGGCGTCCTGCCTTCCAAGCTGCCCGCGATCCTCGCGCCGCTCGCCGCGCACAAGAACGACTTCTCCGTCCTCACCGGCCTCACCGCCGACAAGGCCCGCGCCAACGGCGACGGCGGCGGCGACCACGCGCGCGCGATGTCCGCCTTCCTCACCGGCGCCCAGCCGCGCAAGACCGACGGCGCCAACATCCGCGCCGGCGTCTCGGCCGACCAGCTCGCCGCGTCCCGCATCGGCGATCGCACGCGCCTCGCTTCCCTCGAGATCGGCACCGAAGCCAGCAAGCTCGCCGGCGGTTGCGACTCCGGTTACTCCTGCATCTATCAGTCCAACATCGCCTGGCGCTCGGCCACCCAGCCGATGCCGAAGGAAGTGAACCCGAAGCTGATCTTCGAACGTCTCTTCGGCGCGGGCTCCGACCTCGAACGCCAGCGTCGCGACGCCCAGCGTAAGTCGGTCCTCGACATGGTGCGCGAGGATTTCCGCGAGCTCAACGGCCGCCTCGGCGCCGACGACCAGCGCAAGCTCGACGAATATTTCACCGCGGTGCGCGAGATGGAGCTGCGCATCCAGAAGTCCGGCACCTCCGGCCAGCCCAAGGTCCCGGCGAACGCGTCCATCCCCAAGGGGATCCCGGAAAGCTACGCCGAACATCTCCGCCTGCTCGCCGACCTCATGGTCCTCGCGTTCCAGACGGACACCACGCGCGTGGCCACGTTCGTCCTGGCCAACGAAGGCTCCAACCGTTCGTACCCGTTCATCGGCGTGCGCGACGGCCACCACAGCATCTCGCACCACGGCCACGATCCGGTGAAGCTGGCGAAGATCCAAGACATCAACGTCTTCCACGCCACGCACTTCGCGTATCTCCTCGAGCGCCTCAAGTCGGTGAAGGAAGGCGACGGCAATCTCCTCGACCACTCCATGATCGTCTACGGCTCCGGCAACGGCGACGGCGACCGTCATAATCATGACGACCTCCCGATCGTCCTCGCCGGCAAAGGTTGCGGCACGATCCGCCCGGGCCGTCACATCGTGTATCCGAAGGAGACCCCGCTGAACAACCTTTGGGTCAGCATGCTCAACCGCATGGACATCCGCGACGTCCAGCTCGGCGACAGCACCGGCGAGTTGAAGAAATTGAGCTAAGGCAGGGCTAGAGCCAGGGCTTGGGCTAGGGCTAGTCTTTGCCTCAGGTAGGGTCGGGACCGCGTCACGACATAGCGGCATCTAGCATCACAAGTACTCGGGTCCCAGGTCTCGGCCTTCAGGTCTCAGGTACGGGTTATCAGGTACAGGTACGGGCACGGGCAATATTCAGGTCCTGAACCTGTACCCGTACCTGAACACCTGAACCTGGCTCCCGTCTGCCGAGACCCGAGACCTGGAGATGTGTCCCCTCCGGCCAACTGGCCAACCGTTCAACTTTTCAACTTGGTCTCCCTCTGGTCCACCGAGCCTCCGAGCCTGCATGCCTCTCCTGGCCCTAGCCCAGGCTCTGGCTCTAGCCCTGTCTTGCTCCTTGTCCCCGTGTCACCATGCCCACCTGCCCCCGCGGCTCCGCCCCGTGCCCCCTCGCGGCAAAGCCGCGCAGGTAGGGTCGGCACTGCGTGCCGACCTAGCCATCCCTCGAAACAAAAAGGCCGGAGACCCGGGGATTTCTCACCCGGCCCCCGGCCTCTGCTTTTGTCCACCTTGTCAACGTGTCAACTTGTCAACCTGCCAGCTAGTGCTGCCCTCTGGCCCACTGGCCAACAGTTCAACCGGTCAACTAACGCGGTGCCTCTTGTCCCCGTGTCACCGTGCCCACGTGCCCCCTGCGCAGCGACTTTCGTCGCTGCGCTCAGATCAACCCCGACTCTTCGGCGATCGTATCGAACTTGTGCTCCAGGAGGTCGATTTTGACCTGCAGGTCCGTGACCTTCCTCGACAGTTCTTCGTTCTGGACGATGAGCTGCTGGAGGAGGAAGAGGATCTGTTCGTTGGAAGTGTTGTTGTTCACGATGGTGATGCATGGTTGCGTGCGAAGCAGTCATTCCGTCGCCGGCACGCGGACGGCGGAAAGGCGCGGATTTCCCCTGGAAGGGCGGGGGAGCGGCCGGAAGGCCTGATTTTAAAAGCGCGAAAGACTCCCCGGCATCAGCGTGAGCTGAACCCGCATGGATAGTGTATTCGTGCCATTAAAGACATGTCCAAGAAACTGCCTTACCCCCGCCTACCTGTCAAGCCGCCGACCGTGGGTCCAAAAGTGCAAATCGGCCTACGGCCTGTGCAAAGGTCCAAACGTGAGAGACATCTTCAGGTCCCAGGTCTCGGCCCTCAGGTCTCTGGCACGGGTTTTCAGGTACAGGTGCAGGTGCCGGGTGAAATTCAGATCCTGAACCCGAACCCGAACCTGAACCTGGCTCCCGTCTGCTGAGACCCGAGACCTGAAGATGTGTCCCCTCCGGCCAACTGGCCAACCGTTCAACATTTCAACTTGGTCTCCCTCTGGTCCGCCGAGCCTCTTGGCCCGCATGCCTCTCCTAGCCCTAGCCCTGACTCTGGCTCTAGCCCTGTTTGCCCCCTTGCCCACGTGTCACCATGCCCACCTGCCCCCGCGGCTCCGCCCCGTGCCCCCTCGCGGCAAAGCCGCGCAGGTAGGGTCGGCACTGCGTGTTGTCCTAGATCTGCCCCGAAACAAAAAGGCCGGAGACCCAGGGATTTCTCCCCGGCCCCGGCCTCTGCATTTGTCCACCTTGTCAACGTGTCAACTTGTCAACCTGCCAGCTAGTGCTGCCCTCTGGCCCACCGGCCAACAGTTCAACCGGTCAACTAACGCGGCGCCTCTTGTCCCCGTGTCACCTTGCCCACGTGCCCCCTCGCGGCGACTTTCGTCGCCGCGCTACGCCTTCGGCGCCGGCACGCGATACAGGTTCGCGACGTGCAGATCCCGCGTCTCCGGCGCGTAGAAGAAGTCCGCCGCCAGCGCTTCTTCGTCGCCCGCGCGCCACACCGTCAGGCTGCGGTCGATGCGCACCGGCAGGCCCTTGTGCATGCCGTAGAACGGATTGGTGATCGGCACGATGCGGTGCTTCGCCGCGGACTGGTTGCGGTACTGGTCGGCGACCGCCGGCGCGATGATCGTGGCCGACAGCGAGAGGCCGGCGCGGGCCGCGCCCTTCGCCGGGAAGAGCTTCGGCAGCTCGGCGAGCTGGGCGAACAGCAGGTCCAGCAGGTCCCATGACTGCGCGAGATCGCCGCCCTTCATCGTCAGGTCCGGACCCGTGCCGCGCAGGACGTGCCCGGGCAGGTGACGGAAGTCGGTCCCGAGCGTGGGCAGCTGGTTCTTGAACATCTTCGCCAGCGGACGCACGTGCATGCGGCGATGGTCCTGCTCGGCCGGCCGGCCGTCGGCTTCTTCGCAGAGGCGTTCATGGCGTTGACGTCGTTCCGCGATCTCGATGTCCAGCTCCGGCGCGGTCTGCGCGCCAAACCCATCGCTCAGGAGCTCCGTCCGCGCGGGTACGACCGACTTCTGCAGGACCCAGTCCATCATCCGGCGGGCGTCATGGACGCTCTGGCGATGGATCAGGTCGCGGATCTCCGCCGACAGCGGCTGTTCCGGCGAGTAGGTGAAGCGCAGCTTGGCGTCGCGCAGGTGGCTGATCGCCATGCCGTCGACCGAACGGACCGTTTCCGGCTCGGCTTCGATGTCCATGAGGTTGAAGACGTGCATCGGGCGCGGCTTGGTGAGGTCATCGAGCCAGAGTCCCACGGAGTGCATCAGCTCCAGATAGTCGGCGCGTCGGACGGCGTTCGGGCCCTTCTGCGCGTCGACGGACAGACGGCACTGGAAGTCGAAGTAGTGGCCGCACTCCTCCATCTTCACCTTGCGGAGCGTGTTGCCGACCGCGACCTCCGCTTCGCAGGGCTTCAGCCCGTCGGCTAGGCCTTCGAGGGCGAGGCCGACGCGCTTCATGATGTCGCCGGCTGCCTGGTTGCCGAGGAGGATGACGTAGGCTTCTCGGGTCGGCTGGAAGACGATGCGTCCGGTGAGCATCGGGAGGCCGACGCACAGGAGCAGGCGCGCGGCGCCGGCTTCCCAGCGGACCAGCAGCGGGCAGGCGTCCGCGTCGGCGTAGGTGTTCCAGCTGTGCTCAGGGATGCCGGTCTCGCCTTCGCCCGCGGCGAGGAGCTTAGGGTCGTAGCCCATCTCCTCGGCGATGCGTTCGAAGATCGGGGCGGCGTCGACGAGCACCTTGCCGTCCTTCCAGACCTGGGGGTCGTCGAAGGAGCCGACCTCCATCTGGAGGAGCACCGAGCGGTCGCCCGGCGGGACGTTGATGGACGTGGTGATGACCATGCCCCGGGTGGGGTTGAGGTCCTTGAGGGTCTTTTCGGTCGGGAAGCCCTTGAGCGGGGCCGTCGCTTTGATGAGGTGAGTCATGGCATATATAGGCTCCCGGTCCGCCTTCCGAGACCGAGGGCGCCAGGCCGTTTTCATCTGTTTTCCCGCCTTCCGACCCGCGAGGATATGGGTCGGAAGCCTCTTTATCACGCGTTCGTGCGACGTGGCCGCCGGCGGCCAGCCGCGATCATTTTACCGTCTCCCGCTCCGGGCGATGGGCGCATGCGGGACCCGCAGGCAGGCCCTTTGGTGTGTCCCACGCTTTTCGTCCCTACCCCTCAGCCTCACTCGCCTGTCAGCTCGCGGAGCAGGGCTCGGTACTTCTTCGGGTCGGAAAATTGCGTGAGGCTTTCCCAGTTCGAAGCCAGGTTCTCGTCGACGGTCTGGCTGCGCTCGAGTTCCTCGGCGGCTTTTTCGGCCGCTGCCTTCTCGGCGGCCGTGGCGGCCGCCGCTTTCTTCTGCTGAGCGTTCTGCTTGGCCGCCTCGAGGCGGGCCTTCGCCAGCTGCGTCCGGACGCCCTGGTATTCTTCCAGGCCGGCCTGCAGGAGCTCCGCCTCCCGATCGAGGTCGAAGTAAATGCCGTAGTTGCGCTGGGTGATGAAGTCCACCGCCTCGAGGGTCGACTTCTCCCGTTCGCCACGGTCTTCGGCCTGTAGGAGCAGGACCACGAGTTCCGGGAAGAAGTGGATGGGCCCTTCCGCGTCCAGGCCGTCGCCGCCCTTGTCATGCAGCTGCAAGGCTTTGGCGTAATGGTCGAGGGCGCGGGCCTTGGCCTGCTTGTCGCCGGCCAGCCACTGCTGCCAGGCGAGCCGGCCGCGGAACTGTTCGACGAGCGCCTGGCGCGGGCGGAAGCCGGCGGCGTATTTCTCGATCAGCTTCTCCTGGGCGATGATGACCACCGACGAGCGGGTATAGCGGGGGTTCGTCGCGAAGCCGGCGGCGAAGCGCAGGCAGGCGCCGGCGCGATCCGGCTCATCGCGCAGCATCTCCGCGGCGCGGAGCAGGAGCAGCACGACGCGATGCGAGGCTTCGTCCTGATGCGGGAGGCCGTGCTTGCCGAAGCACGCGCGCGCCAGCCAGAAGGCGGCGCCGCAGGCTTCCAGGCCGGCCTTCGTCCGGTCGGCCGGTGAGTCCTGCTCACAGGCGAACGGTTGCTTCACGGCGTCATCGAGCCGCTGCTCGGTGCGGAGCCGGAAGTCCTGCATCTCGTCGCGCATGGCGGCGTCGAACATCGCGAGGCGTTCGCGGACGAACGCCGCATGGCCCGAGGCCTTCGCCACGGTGCGGGCGCGTTCGGAGCCGGCGAGCGTGGCGACATACAGCGAGCCGAGCTGCTGCCAGAGCAGGGTGTCGAGTTCGCCCAGCGGCTTCTGTAGGAGGGCGGAGAGCCGTCCGCGCAGGCGGCGGCTTTCTTCGGCCGGCAGGGCGCAGAGCTTGCCCGGGGCGAAGAGACGGAACCAGGCCTCGACGAGGCGCAGCTCCGGGAAGGCCAGCTTGCGGTAGGCTTCGCCTTCGAGGCGGACTTCGACCTCGGAGGGGGCGCGTTCGTCGGCGAGGCGGGCCACGAGCTTCGCCTGGGTCGCGTGGCGGAGTTCTTCCGGCAGACCATAGAGGCGGACCATCAGGCCCCAGGCCAGGGCCGGCACGACCGCCTCTTCGAAGGCTGCGGCGACGTTCGTCGCGAACGGGACGCGGGGGTTTTCGGCATGGAGGCCGATGGCCATCGCGGTGAAACGTTCGACCATGCGGCTGACCGGGACGAGCGGCGGCCATTCACCGGCGACAACGCGGGCTTCGTCGGTCGGCTCACGGTCTTCGGTCAGGCGGCGCAGGTTGGCCACGACCGCCTTCTCCGTCTCCACCTGTTCTTCCTTCGAGAGCTTCAGCCCCTTGGCGATCTTCTCGCCTTCGTCGAAATTCCGGCGGGCCAGCTCGCGGATCGCCCCGAAGACCTTCATCAGGCGGCTGACCTTCTTGCGGTCGGCGCTTTCACGGCGTCCGCCTTTGAGCACGCCGGCCTCGATCTCCAGCTGACGCAACACCGACATGTAATGGAAGTCCTGCAGATCAGCCATGGGAACGTAGTAGAGTATAGAGTACGGCGTATCGAGTATAGATTAGGGTAGGGATGCGATGACATCGCATCCGCCTGCCTCTGTGGGGCCGCCGCACGGTGGCCGCAGGGTAGGGGCGTGGCTACGCCGCGCCCTTCTTCTCCCTGCCTCCAAACAAAAAAGGCCGAGGACCAAGGGATTCCTCCCCCGGCCCCCGGCCTCTGCTCTTGTCCTCCTTCTCCGCTCGTCAACGAGCGTCGCTCTTCTGGTCCACCGAGCCTCTGGGCCTCCGGGCCTCTTGTTTACGCCCCCTTACGTTTTCGGAATCGGCACCCGCTGGAGGTTGGTCACATGCGTGTCCTTGGTCGCTGGCAGGTGGAAGAAGTCCGCCGCCAAAGCCTGGGTGTCGCCGTCCCGCCAGACGATCAGTCGCTTATCCACCCGCACCGGTAGCCCTCGGTGGGCGCTGGCATAGGGAGACTTCAGGTCTTCGACCCGACGGTATTCGACCACGGTGTCTTCGTATTGCTTGGCCAGCGGCGGCAGGATGGCCTCCCCCTTGATCGGGAGCTTCGGCTTCATCCGCTGATGCTGAATGATTCCACTTTCTTCGCTCAGTCTATGGATTTCACTGAACAGGTTCTCAAGCAAGTCCACGCTGAGGTCGAGATCGCCACCACTCATCTTGGCGACAGGGCGAGTATCGCGGAGGATATCCGAAGGCGTGACGCGTACGTCGGCGCCTAGGCTGAGCCGGCGGATTTCGCCCCTCTGGCCGTTTTTTTCGACGCCATTGGCCTCCATATTGAGTTTCATCCGCCGCTCGGTCGCTTCGGCGTCCAGCTTTTCCTTCCAGATTAACTGCCGCGATTTCCTGACCTCTCCGCAGTTCTTCGCACCGAGTGCTTCGTCCATTGCGAAGGATAACGCGCTGCCGGCCAGATCGCAGCTCTCCCGGTGGATCTCTTTGATCATGCATTCGCTCAAGGGTTCGTCGGCGTTGAAGTCCAGGGTCGTGCCGAAGATCCGCTCGATACGCAGCACGTTCGGGGCCAGCGGCAGGTAGTCAGACCGGTAGCTGTTTCTTTGTCTGATCTCTTCGGCGGTGCCGACGATGAGCGGGAGGCTGAAGGCCAGACGTTCTAGTTCCCGGCGTCGTATGGCATTGAGCTGGCGATCCTCCGGCAGGCAGAAAACAATCCGAGGGCAATCGACGAACCAGCCAGTGCTCTCATGGAGAGTCGCGATCTTCACCTTCTGCAGGGTGTCGCCCACCGTGATGTCGATGGTCTCGGGCTGGTCGTGCGAAACCTCGATGCTTTGGATCACATCCGCTACCTGCAGCAACGTCTCACGGCCTGCCTCGTCGGCGAGGGCCGACACGACCAGGACCGTGTCATGGTAGCTGGGCGTGACGGCGATACTCAGCAACAGGTTGCCTTGGCCCGGTTTCCAGCGGATCAGTAGCGGACAGCCGCCATTGTTTCCGTAGGTGAGCCAGTCATGCCCAGGCTTGCCGGTCTCGCCCTTGCCTTCGGCAAGCAGCGCCGGGTCATAGCCCATGCGCTCGGCGATGGCCTCGAACAGCGGACGGACGTCGGGTAGGACGGCAGGTTCCTGCCAGCCGAGCTCGTCGTCCTTACGGTTACGTTTGGTGATGCGCAGGAGTTCTTCCTGCCCTGGGGGTAGTTCGATCGCTCCGCGGGCGACCAGCCCCCGCACCGGCTTGAACTCCTTGAGGACCTTCTCGGTCGGGAATGCTTGGAGACTGTAGGAATGGATGAGTTTAGTCATAGTAACTATAGGCTCCCTGCGCGCATGCGGGCACGCGTGGCGCCTGGGCCAAAGCAAAAGGGCCGGAGCCGACTGCTTGCGCAGAAGACTCCGGCCCTTTGATCGACGGCCGACTGACCGCGGTGAGGTCCGGTTTAGGTTTCAGACCGAGGTGAGATCCGATTCGGGCTTCGACTTTCAAAAAACGGGAGCGGGGTTCTGTGGTTCTCCGGTCACCGTGCAAGGAATATTTTTCGGCGAATCCGGCCGGCATCATCCATGCGACGCCTCACATTCAGCGCAGGCTGTCTCGGCGATACGCTCCAGCGATTTCGTGCGACATTTGAATTTCCTACACCAAGGGCCATCGATTGACACGCGCGAGCCAGCTGCATCCTCCCGCGCCCTTATGAAAAATCCTGACGACCAAGACATCGATCCTGACGACATCTTCGAAGAACTCGAGCCAACCGAGCCCGAGTCGACCTCCGCCCAGATCCGCGATGGCGAAGAGGTGGACATCGACAAGCTCTCCGAGGAGGACATCGCCGACCTCGATTGGGATGAGATCCTCGAGGCGGACCGGAACTACGTCGACTACCTCGAAGATAAGAAACCCAAACCGCCCAAGCCCCCGGAACAACCTTAACCCCGGCCCAGGCAGGGGCAGCACCGCGTGCTGCCCTAGCGCCTGCATCGAGGTAGGGTCGGGACCGCGTCACGACATAGCCTGCCTTAGGTAGGGACGCGTCGGCTCTCCGAGCCATCCGCCCACTTCTCCACCTCTGCCTCGGCGGGCTCGGAGAGCCGCGCCCTAACTGTCGCTCCCATACTCGATACTCGAAACTCTATACTCTCCCGTGCCCCCGTGTCACCATGCCCACGTGCCCCCACGCAGGGCTTTCGCCCTGCGCTACGCTTTCCGCCCCGGCACCGCGCACCTCCGTGCTCGCGCCAGATGCACGCCGTCCGCCTCGCGTAGGTAGGCGAAGTCGATCGCCATCGCCTGTTCGTCGCCTTTGCGCCAGACGACCGCGGTGTAGTTCACCGCGATGGGCAGCCCTTGGTGGATGCCGAAGCTCGGCTTCTCGGCCCGGAAGATCTTGGCGCGCGGCGAACCAGGTCCGGCTAGAAGGTATTCCTTCATATCCTTAGGCGCCCAGCCTTCCCGGGGCGGTTTCGCCAGCTCCTTCGGCTTGAGCCCCCACATCATCTGCACCCCTGAACTGACGCAACCAAGGGCCAGTTCGATCAGGCCGCGGCTCATGCCTTTGGGCGTACTCTGCGGCCCGGCACCTGCGAAGACCTCCGCGGCCGGCCAGCGCATGTCATCACCGATGGATGTGGCGCCGGCGCGGAAAATCAGGGTATCGAAGGCATGGCCAGGGAAGGAGAGTGCGTCGCCTTCGTTGAAAGGGACCTTGTCAATTTCCAGGAGGGAGCCTGCCAGATATGCCCGCTGCTGCTGGCATTCCGCCGATTCACTAGCGGCTAGCACGAGAGAGCTGTATTTATTGCGGGCCTCTTTTGAGGCGTACTTCCGTCGGAGGTCCTTGGTGGTCAGGGCACGTACGCTCGGCACGCTTAGCTTCTGGATCATTTCCACCGTCTCCGGGCAGACCGCCCGCTCGGGCGGGATGATCATGACGGGTGCGTGGCGCAGGCTCATTTCGAGGTAGGCCCGCCCCGGCACCGGAGGGTCCCAATCCCCGCGGACTCCATTGATGTCACAGGAGAGAAGCAGGTCGGGCAGCTCCGCTGCTCGTACTTCGTTCAGCACGCCGCTATCTCGGCTGAAGATTTCGAGTTTAGCTGGCAGGCGTCGGATCGCGATTTCCGGGATTTCGACCCGGCGCGATACGCCATCCACCTGTGCGAGGCCGTGGCAGTAGCCACGGTGGGTGAGCCCGAAGCGCGACAACGCGACCGCTAGGCGTCGCATGATCGGTTTGGCCGCTTCGTCTCCGAGGATCGTCATGCGTAGGTCCGACGGTCCGAAGCCGCGGTCGACCGTCTCTACCAACGTCACCACCAGCTGAGCCTCGCCGGCCTTCCAGCGGACCAGCATCGGCAGCCAGCGTGCGTCGCAGTAAGTCAGCCAGAAATGGCCCTCGACGCCCGTCTCACCCTGGCCCGAGGCGATCTTATCGGCATCGTAGCCCATCTCTTCGGCGATGGCGGCGATGAGGATGCGGGGGTCATGGAACTCCATCGCCAGGATATCGTCCGGCTTGCTGAACAAGCCGGGGGCAGGCGTGCCCTCGGGCGCGGGCGTCTCGACCAGCAGGGCGCGGACCGGGCGGAACTCCGCCAGCACGCGTTCGGTCGGGAAAGACAGGAAGGGCAGGGAGGGGGTGATGGGTTTCATATGCACCCTTAGCCTCCCCGCCCCCGCCCAAACCCCGAGGGCACTTGTCGCACGAAACAGCCTCGCGCTACGTAATCTCAACAAGCGTAGGCCCCATCGCTGTCTCCGGCAGGGTCGGGACCGCGTCACGACACGGCCTGACTTGAGGTAGGGATGCGATGACATCGCATCCGTTTTATCTTCCCCTGTCTCCGCTACTCATGCCCACGTAACCTTCGCGACTACGTCGCGGAGGCAGGGTTGATTGGTCCGGGCATCCTACGCCTCCGTTAATTGTCACATGCCGCCTGATTCTTATGCTTGATGCCTATAATAACGGAATATTTAACCATTAACCATGCCCCTGCGCTCAGCCCTCCTCCTCTTCCTGGCCATGCTAATCCCAGTCGCGCGCGCCGATGAACAGCGCGAGCAGGCCAAGCAAAAACTCGCCCAGGAATTGCTGAAAGCGCTGCTGGAAGATGACGATGATGACGAGGAGGATAAGCCGAAGAAGGCTAAGCCTGCTCCCAAGAAGGAGAAGGCCGGCAAGACCTTCGAGCCTGCCGCCGACGCTGTTTTCTCTGCGGAGGCTCACACTTTAACGCCCGGGGCCATCTATCCTAGCCTCATCCTCGCCACTGCGACTATTAAGGACGACGGTACGCCCAACGACCCGACGGATGCCACACACTATGGCGACCCCATGGCCACCCTCGGCGTCCTGCTACGCAACGTCCGCAAAGACGACAAGATCACCGTCGAGGTATCGGCCGATGCTATCATCAAGCCGTCTAAGGTTTCCTTCACGGCGAAGGCCTCCGAGGTCTTGGTCACCGCCGCCCCCAAAGTGAAGTTCGATTTTGAGGCGCTCGGCAGAGTTACCCAGACCCGCCCTATCAACGTAACTTTCAAGGTGACACGTAACGGCAAGGCCGAGGACGACATCGATGAGGTCATGAGCCTAAGGCAGATTAACGATTGCCCGTTTACTGTTAGTTCTCCGACTCCCAAGAAAAACGGGAAGACACCTGAAGAAGAACACAACATCATGTTCATGTTCGCCGCTTATGCGAATGAGAACCATCCTCAGATTGATCAGATTCTGAAGGAGGCGAAGGCTACAGGTCTTTGCAACTCGTTCCTTGGCTATCAAGGGACCGAGCAAGATGTTATTCAGCAGGTGAATTCGATCTGGGTCGCCTTACAGCGTCGCGGCATCACTTATTCTAGCATTACCGACACCCCTCCGGTCAAAGGCGTCGACGCCCAGCATGTGCGCTTTTTGGACGAGTCCATCAATATGACCCAGGCCAATTGCGTCGACGGGTCCGTCCTCATGGCTTCCGTGTTGAAGAAGATCGGAATCAAGACCGCACTCGTACTCGTCCCGGGACATTGCTACCTGGCCTTTTACTCGCATGAACCAGACAAGGGCGGCAAGCTTTACGGCGTCGAGACGGTGATGCTGGGGGATAAGAAGCCCCTCAACGAGGTGATCAATTACGCCACATTCCAGTCGGAGGATTCCCTGCAGAAGAAAGCCGCCCAATTCAGCCGGGAAGGTTCGGGTTACATGCTCGTCGACTTAGACGAGGCCCGCGAATCCGGCATCATGCCCATCCCCTATGTGAAAGGGCTCAAGTGAGCTGCGGCTCCGCGCCGGCTTAGCCCGCTAAGAGATAGGCAATAGCCGTCGGCTCGCAGAAATCCCCGGATTTCGTGCGACCTTATTTTATGCGACGGGCGGGCTTAAAAGCCGCCAAACCACCCTTGAATGCGACGTGCCTAAGCGAGGCGTCGGCGCCTTCGGGGTTGCTTCTATTAAAAACCGCTCAAGAAAGGATTCACCCATGTACTCCCCACCCCGCGTCTCTTCTTCGGGCCTCGTTGTCTTTGCCATCCTGCACCATGTGGCCACCTTCCTCTACCTTGGGGCTTCTGTCGCCATGGTCTTCATGAACCATAGCGACGACCAACTGCTCTGCTCGCTGTTGGCGGCGCTTTTCTGGATCCCCATGGTTACTTTCGATTCGCTTATCCTGCATCGCGGGTGGTCTGCGGTCCAGGATGGCCAGGCGGATGTCACTCCGGGCAATGCGGTCGGTTTGGGCTTCATTCCGTTCTTCGGCCTCTATTGGAACTTTGTCGCCCATTACGGCTTGATGCGCCAATTCAATCGTCAGGCCGAAGGCCGCGGCAGGCCCGATCAGAAGGTGACCGAAGGACTGGCTCTTACTTATGCCATCCTTATGGCGACGATTTGCCTCGAGCCCTTGGGCCGCATCTTCCGCATCGTAACGATCTGGCAGACGATTGGGGCGGTCAAAGACGGCGAGAACGCCTGAGGTGAGTTGGACTTCCCGAACGCAGCCTCATCTAGCTAACAGATAACACCTTTAAATCCTCATGCACCCCGTACCCCGCACCTCCTCCTCTGGCCTGATCGTCTTCGCGATTCTGCACCACGTCGCCTGGGCCATTTCCTTGGTCTTTACCATCATGTCTTTCGCGGACAGCTACGACGCCACGATGTGGACCGTGTTGAGCATTCTCTTCTCGATTCCTGCCGTGGTCTTTTATGCGCTGATCCTCCACCGCGGTTGGTCAGCGGTCCAAGATGGCATCACCGACGTGACGCCCGGCAAGGCCGTCGGCTTCGGCTTCATCCCGTTCTTCAACCTCTACTGGAACTTCGTCGCCCTTGTGGGCCTGACGAAGCAGTTCAATCGTATCGCGGATGCTCGCGGTCGCCCTGACCAGAAGGTCAACGAAGGCTTCGCCCTGACTGCCTCAATCCTGTCGGCCACCATCTGCTTGGCTCCCCTTGCCGGCGCCTTCTCGATCGTCTTCCTTTGGCAGACCATCGGTGCGGTGAAGGACCTCGAGAATTCCTGATAACATGGAAACCCCTCCTCCGCTGCCGACCCAGCCGAAGCAGGGGTCGAGTGCAGTCAAGGTGCTGCTCATCGTCTTTGCATCAGTCGTAACCTTGGGGGTTCTGCTGATGGTCGGGCTTCTGGTGGGCGGCGCGATGATGGAAGCCCCGGAGGATGCTCAGGGCGTTAAAGTCAGCCGCCCTGCATCGGTCGGCTTTACTCCGCAAGATATCGAAGAACGCTGCCGAAAGAGAGGGCTCGACTACCATGCGCTCGCAAGGGACAGCCGGCTATCAGACCGGGCGAGCGAAGCGCAGCAGGAACAGTTGAGGGCGAAGGGCATCAAGATCTACAGGGCCAAGATCCGCAGGAAATCTGACGTGATCTTCATAATTTCTGTCATCGAGGCCCCGCGTGACTTCAGCTCATCGCAAGCCAAAGAGGTCTTGGAGATGTTGGCTCCATCTACGCCGGTCGCCGTCTCCGGCCGTTATATCTACTGCAATGCTGGTCGCCCCGATCCCCGTGGCAGGGGAGATGAGGTCATTTGGATAACCCCGCAGGAATTGTACGAATCGCTCGGACGCTGAGTGCGTTCTTGTTTTCCGATGAGCAATGACGAATTGCCTCCGCCGCTTCCGCCGCCCTTGCCTCCGGGGCGCAGGGGCTCGTCGATGCCGGTTCCGGCGCCGATCGCCCACAGCCTTCCGCCAAGGCCAGTGGCCGTGCCGGCTCATGTGCCTAAGCCGACGCCTTCTCCCGCGGCATCACCCGTCCCCGTGGCAGCGGCCACGGCCCCCAGCAACGGCGGTCGGCTCTGGTGGGCTTGGTGCCTCGCCGGGTCCTTCGCCTGCTTTTTGCTCTTCCTGGTTTGCCTGAACTGCAATCCGGCCACGACGGCCACGGACCGAGCCCTGGCCAAGCTGCAGGGAATGATCGCCCAGCAGTTGGACCCTCAACTGCATCCATTGCTGTCTTGGGGCGTCAGCATCTTTTTCAGCAACTACCTCGCGATGCCCTATGCTCAGATGAAGGCCGCTGGGTTGGCTTTCGCCAGCGTGGCCTGCTTGCTGCTACCGGCTGGTTGTTCCTTGCTCTCCGCCGCGTTAGGCCACCCATTGTTCATGATCGGGGGAGCTCCGGGGGGCTGGCGAGCCACCTGGCAGAGTTTCGGCGTGCATCGCTTGGTATGCGACCTCGCCTCGTTACTGCTCATCGCCTTCGTGCTCATCATCCCTCTTGAGCCTATCACCGCCGCCTCCTTGCTGATCTTGTGCCTGCCCATGATCCGCGCCGTCGCGATGATCGTCTTGTGGGTCTCGCTCGCCCGTGCGCACGGCTTCGGCCCTGTGCGGGTGATCTTCCTCGGCCTACCGCATATCTTCGTGGTTTCGGCCTGCTCCGGAATGGTCGGCTTCGTGCTGGCTATCTACTTCTACGGCTACCTCGTCGCGCGAAGCTTCTGAGAAGCCCGAGGCCCTTGAGCCCGCCAAGACTCATCAACTGAAAGAACATCATGACCTCCGCTCCGCCTCCGCTCCCGAAGTCCCGTGCGCCGCTGATCATGGGCGGGGTGGGCCTGGGGGCGCTGATACTGCTGGCCGCATGGGTGCTCCTACGCTCGCCGGCGGATGACATCAACGACCCCAAGCAGACGTTCCCTAACCACCCTGTCCGCGCCCAGCTGACCGACGCCGATAAGGAGTATTATGCGAAGGTCAGCCGGGTGGCCGTGACGCCGACGCTCATCGTGGGAGTCGAGCTGGAATTAGCCCAGTTGGTCGGCGTCGAGGGAGTGATGGATCGTAATCCGATCTATAGCGGCTTGATGAATGCGTCCGCTCAGGAGATCGCGGGTATCTCTTGGAAGGGCGTCGACCGCAGGTTGGTCAAGGCGGCCGCTGGCTATCGTCTGGCCAGGATAGACGAAGCCAAGCTTGTCGCCCAGTTGCAGCTCCCTGACATGAAGACGGTCGGGGCCAAGCTGTTCGTGGAGTTTCTGACGTCCTTGGCGCCTGACGAGCAGGGTAGATCTCGAACGGCGGGTGAGGCCGTGCAGGCTACCTTGGCCAAAGGTGTCGCCAGCGCGGCGGACACCGTGAAGGAATTATCGGCTGCCTCCACGACCGTGCAGTCTCTGGAGATGGCCATCATGGACGCCCATACTCTGCTGCTAAAAGAGCTCACGCCGGAGGAGTCCTTGGGGGTTCCGAGCTATTTCGAGTCAGTGCAGTCTGCCCGTCAGCGATTTGAAGCGCGCGCCAAGGAGGCCATGAAGGGCTTGGACAAGCTGGCGCTTTCCAAGGCCTTGATCGGAAGGCGGTCGGCCAAGATGAATTTCAACTTCGAGCCCGGCGAAATCCGCGAGCTGGAAATACTCTCACAAGAAGCCAAGGGACACTGCATCGTCACGACGGTAAAGGTAGACGTGATCAGCCGCTTCCTGAAGGAGCACAAGCAGGGCGAACTACGTATCGTTCACTCGACCCTGACGGATGGCGCCGCTGAGGTGCTGTTCGTCGAGTAAGCATGCCCCGAATTGCGATCATTGGCTACGGCGTCGTTGGACGAGCGCTTGGGGGTGCGGTGGCCGCAAAGGTTCGTGGGGCGGAGGTTGTAGCCTATGATTCAAAGGCCACTGGCCGATCTGCCGGGAAGGTCAGCCTTGCGAAGACCTTGCCGGGTGCCCTCAAGGGCGCCGCCTTCATTTTCCTGTGTGTTCCCAGTCACCTTAAAGGTGAAGGAGTATCAGGCTCGGGCTGGAAAGCCTTGGCCAGGCAAATTGCAAATTACGCAGAGCTGGCCGCGATTGTTGTCATCAAATCCACATTAGTGCCTGGAGACGTTGTCAGGCTCGAAGCCATGACTAAGCGTCGGGTTGTGGTGTGCCCCGAGTTCATGTCCGAGGGGACGGCCGAAAGGGATATCCTCAAGCCGCACCGGGTCTTGGTCGGGGGCAGGGATCAAGATGCCGTTGAAGACGTCGTTGGCCTTTACCGCTGCTGGGTGCCTGCCTCCCGCATTATTCGGATGGATGCCTGGTCGGCCCAGTTGGCCAAACTCCTCTCGAACGCGATGCTCGCGCAACGCGTCAGTTCTATCAACTCGGTTACGGGTCTCTGCGAGCTGGGGGGTGGCGACGTCCGTGAGGTTTCCCGGGCCGTGGGGCGCGATCCACGCATAGGACCTCTATACCTCAACGCTTCGCCGGGATTTGGCGGGTCGTGCCTGGAGAAAGATCTTTGGCTTCTGTGCGCATTAGCCAAATGCATGGGACGCCCCGAGGTCGCCAGGTATTGGAAGTCGGTCATTGATCAGAATGACGCCCACATCCGGCGAGTTGCCAAGTGCATCAGCCAAGCTGCTGGTCGCGGAGGGAAGATTGCGGTGATAGGGCTGGGCTTCAAGGGAGGCGTCAGCGACGTGCGCAACTCGCCGTCGATGCGCATCATCGAGGGGCTGCTCGCCGCGCGTCATCCAGTCGTGGCATACGATCCCTTGGTCAAAAGACTCAGGGGAATCGATGTTAAGACGCGGATTCAGGAAGCCATCGTCGGAGCCAAGGTCATCGCCATCCTGACCAACGACAGCTCTTTCGGTAAGATTGACTGGGATAGCCTCTGCCCAGCGGGCGTGAAACTCTACGACGGCCATGGGATGCTCTCCGCCTTACGAGGGAAGCACTTGGACGTCATCAAACTAGGGAGGTCTGCTCGATGAGAATCCTCGTCACAGGCGGAGCCGGCTTCATCGGCGCCCATCTGGTGCGCCGGCTCTTGTCCGCGGGTCATCAGGTCGTCGTGCTGGATAACTTTTCGTCCGGGTTGAGAAGTAATCTGGCAGGTCTGTCCATAGAACTGGTCGAAGGGGATGTCGCCAGTCCGTTCGATATTCCGTGCGACCAGATCTATCACCTCGCTTGTCCGGCTTCGCCGGTCTTTTACCAGCGCGATGGCGTCAGCACCTTGCTGGCCGCGTTCAACGGCACCCATCACGCCTTGCTCAACGCAGAGCGCCATAATGCTCGTATCCTGATTGCCTCGACCTCTGAGGTTTACGGCGACCCGGAGGTCTCCCCTCAGCCGGAGAGCTATCACGGCAACGTGAATACCTGGGGCCCCCGCGCATGCTATGATGAAGGCAAGCGCGCGGCCGAGGCTCTCTGCTACGAATTCCAATCCCAAGGCCGTGCCGAGGTTCGCGTCGCCCGTATCTTCAACACCTACGGTCCGGGTATGCGCCTCGATGACGGTCGTGTCATGACCGAGTTCATCACTGCTGCTCTGGCTGGTCGGCCCATACGCCTCGATGCTGCCGGCGAGCAGACTCGCACGTTCTGTTACATCGACGACCTAATCGGCGGGCTTAGTGCTCTCATGGGTCATCCCCAATCGCTCGGACCAGTCAACTTGGGCGGGAACGAGGAGGTTAAGCTAGTGGATCTGGCCAGGCTTATCCTGGAAGTAACAGGCTCGTCCTCCGCCTTGGAGCAACGACTCCGTCGACCTGACGACCCCATGCAACGCAAGCCGGACCTCGCCGTGGCAACGACGAATCTAGGATGGCAGCCGCACGTCAGGTTGGCGGAAGGCCTCCTGCGCTTGGTCCACTCAATTCAGCAATTAACCCAGCAATGAACTGCCTCATCATCCCATGTTATCTCCGGACCGAGTGGGACCTGGCCTGTCTCCGCCGTCTTTTGGATAGCGTAGCCGCCCAGACCACCCAGATCGACCACGTTTACGTCGTGGATGATGCCAGTCCCCTGAAGTACGATCTGCGAGACAGGAAGGTCGAACACATCGTACTGGAGAAAAACGGGGGGCCGGCTCGCGCCCGGAATGTCGCTATCAACAAGGCATTGGCCGCGGGCTACCGAAACCTTCTTTTCACCGACCATGATTGTATCCTCGATCGGGATTGGGCCGGCAGAATGGTCGGATTCCTCGACGGCAATGATTTCGCCGCGGTCGGGGGGATGACTTACTCGTGGGGGAAGACCTTGCTTGATCGTTACCATGACATCAACGGCACGTTGGCCGGCAAATGGCTCTTGCCTGAACGGAAGGAGCTCTGGTACATGCCCTCGCTGAACTTCGGCCTAAAGGCCTTCGCCGCCGAGGAATTCCCCTTCGACGAACGTTTTCCCACGGCGGCCGGTGAAGATGTGGACCTCTGCCTGCGTCTCCGCAGCAAGTACCGCATCGGGTTCTGTCCGGATGCCAAGCTCTGGCATGACTATGGCTACCGGAGCACCATCACCGGGTTTTTCCGGTTCCTGCGCCTTTTCAAGAAATACAAGAGTTCCAGCGCCACGCTTTATGAGGGACACACGGTCCTGATGTGGGACTCCTCCGAATCCATCTACGAAGGAAACCTCCGATGAGCCTCATCTACCGCCTCAAGCAAAGTCAGCCGAACTTCACGCACGGCATCCAGGATTACATTGGGGAGATCATCCCGTTCTCGCGTCGCATCCGTAATCCGTTCCTGAAAGTCCCGATGGTGGCGCTGAAGTCTCTCGAGTGGGCGATCTACCGCTGGCATAAGACGCCAATCCGGCGTTTCTACGGCATTAAGAGCAACGAGCTGATCTACATGATCACCAATGCCTGCAATGACAAGTGCCCCAAGTGCGGCATTTGGGAACGTCCGGAGCCGAAGGAGCAGCACCTGCGGATCCAGCATTTCCTCAAGTGCCTGCAGCGTCTTCACCACAATCTTTATCAGGTGACCCTCACGGGCGGAGAGCCGCTTCTCTTCAAGCGGGATGTCGTGCTCATCGCCGAGGAGGCGAAGCGGCTCAACGTCCCGATGGTCACGATCACCAACGGTCGCATGCTCGATGAAGCCTTCCTTCGCCGTTATCGTGAGCTGGGCCACATCCTGGTCATCTCCATCGACTCGGTCAGCCGCGAGAAATGGAACGAATTCCGGGGCACCAAGAGCTTCGATATCGTCATGCCGAAGATCATGCTCGCGAAGGAGATTCTTGGCGACCAGTTGCGCGTTCAGTCGGTGCTCTCAAAGGAATCGGCGGAAGAGATTCCCAAAGTCGTCGCCTGGTGCAAGCAGCATGGCATCCAGCACAACACTCAGCTGTACCAGGACTTCGGGGCCAAGAATTGGTCGAACCTCGTGACGCACCAACAGATGGTCGCGGACGACACCCCTTGCGCGGCCCGTAAGAATATCTGTATCTATCCCAATGGCGACGTCGTGAAGTGCTTCGACCACCGTCGAATCCCTCTCGCCAAACAGCCTCTGGGTAACATCGGCGAGCAGGACATCATCGAGATTCTCTGCACCAAGCGCTCCACTGAGGTCTCCAAGATCATGAAGACCTGTAACCTTCCGTGTAAGGCCATGTCCTGCAACAAGCCGCAGGTGCTACTCTTCAAATGAGAACCCCACCGGATGTCATCATCATCCGTGGTGCGCCGGGGGTCGGCAAGACCGAGCTCAGCAAGGCCTTGGCCAAGTATTACCCGCAAGGATCCCGGGTGGAGGTGGACGCCCTCCGCAAGATGGTCATCAGCGTGAACTGGACCGACCAAGCCGAACATATCAAGTTGCTGGGACTAGCCGCCCGGACCGTGGCCGACTTCGTCGAAGCCGGCTTCAGCCCCGTCATCGTCGTCGACACCTTCAGTGGGGACAAGGTCAAGGGCTTCCTAGCCCGTCTTGAGGCTCTTCGCCCGGGCATCAGCTATCGGATCTTTGCCCTCCACGCGTCTGCGGATGTGCTGGCCGGCAGGTTGGCGGCTCGGCCGGAAGGTCACTTCAAAGACCTCGGCATCGCTCTCAAGCTTAACGAAGACGTCCTTAAGGTCACCCATGGTGAAGAGATCCTAATTGATACCTCCCACGACCAGCCGGAGGATTTGCTGGTTAGGCTTAAATCCCGCCTTTGAATTCGACTTTTTATCCAATAAAATCAGATGCCTTCATTCCTTGAGTTGCTTGAATCCGCAAGAAATGGTGACGCAGGAAGTCAGTGTGATCTGGCCATGCTATACATGACCGGGAATCAGGTCGAAGAAGACGAGTCACAAGCGGTTTTCTGGTGGGAGCGGGCTTCCGCGCAGGGCCACCCGCAGTCCCAATTCAACTTGGGTAATTGCTATTACCAGGGAAGAGGCGTCGACCAAGATTACGTCCATGCATTCAAGTGGTTCAGAAAAACGGCCCAGCATGCACATGACGGCATATTGATAGGCTTCACCGACTATGCCACTCCCGCGCAGGTGAGAGCCGGCATATTGGCGGCCATTCGCTTCTCGTTTATTAACTTAGGCCGCAGTTATGGCACCGGACGTGGTGTCGAAAAAGATGACGTAGAGTCTTACGCCTATTACAACCTTGGGGGAGCAGCTGATGAAGTAGGAAGACAAAATATTGCCACCTTGGAGCGTAAGCTGTCTCGAGATGAAATATACGCCGGCCAGAAGCGTACAAAGGAGCTTAAGGCTTACTTCGATAAAGTTAGTTTCTGAAGGTAAGCACGTGCAGTGAAGGCCGCCTTAGATGCCCAAGGAGTCCACCTCTAATTAAAAACGGACGGGAGCCTTTTCGGAGGTTTCATCGCCTGAAAGTAAGGCCGACGCTTCGGCTTACTTTGCATCGAGTTCCTTGATGAGGTCAGGGATGCGCTCCTCTGCTTTCTCGATGATGGCCATCGTTTCCTCGGCTTCGTGGCTTTCGCGTAGGCGAGCGAGTGCGATGGAGCCTTCGATATGCCCGACCTTGTGCGCCAGCAGGAGCCAGGCGGCGCCTTCGACGGTGTCTTGCTTGAAATAGATGCCGCGTAGATGCATGCGGCCGATGACGACGAGGGAAGGATAGTCGCCGATCTTGGCTGCCTCAAAAAGCAACCGATAGCCCGCGGCTTGGTTTACAAGACAGCCCTCTCCGTTGATCCTCATGATTCCGGCGTTTCGTTTCGCCATGGGATAGCCGCCCGCGGCCGCCTCGTCGAAGTAACGCAACGCGCCGACAAGGTCTTTCTCTCCCGAGTAACCGTCTCGCAGCATCACGCCGATGTTATAGTTCGCGAGCGCCATGCCTGCTTCCGCTGCCTTGCGGAGGCATCGCATGCCTTCCTCGTAGTTGCGGTATTGCGGTGGAGCCGAGAGCAGGTCCAGGCCTCTCGCGCAGAGGGCGTCGATGTCGCCTGCTTCCGCCAACAGCCTTCGTTCCTCGATCTTTTTCAATGTCTCAAGGTGAGGGTTGGGCTCCTCTTCGGCATAGTCGCCGTCTAGCTGCAGGTCGCATGCTTTCACGAGCTCCTCGATCTTGGCTAGTCCTGGGACGATCGCCGCGATATCCTTTAGGCGATGGTCGCAGCCGGTTCCGTAAATCTCAACGTAACCCTGTTCCGTGCTGCCGCTGAAGCACCAGACGCGGTCGACCTGGCTCCCTTCGTCGTCCGTGGGTAGCTCGTTCCACTCGCCAATGGAAGTGGTCTCTTTGATTACCCAGAAGCACTCCCATTCCCTAGCCGTGGTCTGAGTGTATTCTCTAGGTAGGATTCCAGGGACTGTCCCAGATTTCAGGGTCCACGTCTGGGAGTCTTCCTCCATCTCTAGATTAAACCCTCCCGTTCGGTTTCCGTCTGAGTCGATGCGTTGGTATTCGAAGCTTGGCATAGATGTATGGTGCTAGGGGTTCAGTTCTTAAGAGGGATCAGGGCTTCTTCCTGGGCTTTGGTAAGCTTAAGGGGTGCGAAGCGCAGGAAGGTGGCGAAGCCGTTGCGGCCTAGGGAAATGATCCGGACATACCGGCCCCGATGCCGGGCTAGGGCGCCCCGGCGTTTGTCCGGCACCTTCATGATGACCGACTCCCCGATGCACCGCGCCTTGTAGGTATCGACCCGGGCTTCCATGCCCCGGTAGCGGTACCAATCCACCAGGGCGCCGACCACTGCTTTGGCCACTACGGCGTCCTTCTTGGAGCGGGCCTTTCGGTACCCTTCCAGGGCTAAAAACACGTCATCTTGGACGCTATCCCTGTAGAAAACTGAGGAATTAGAGGGTTTAGCGTCCATGTGGGTATAGTGTTAACAGTTGGTTGTTAAGTCAACCCGTAAACCCCGCCTCTGAGGCCTAAATCCTATTATAAAATGACGCTTTTGACCTTAATTGCTGGGGTTAACTCCCCGCGTTAGTATCTAAGGTCTATGCTCCAGTTCGCCCCGGGCTCGCGTGTGGTCATCCGTGATGAGGAATGGCTGGTAAGGCGTATCGACCCGTCCAGCGACGGAGGCCATCTGCTCACCTGCGACGGGGTGTCCGAACTGGTCAAAGGGCGTGAGGGATTGTTCCTCACGCAGATGGAAGGCGATATCCCGGTGCTCGACCCCAAGACCACCGAACTCGTTGCGGATGACAGCGATCGTTTCGATAAGTCATTCCTCTACCTCGAGGCGAAGCTGCGTCGCTCCACGCCTAACGACGACAAGATTCATCTCGGTAATCGTGCCGTGATGAAGGTGCTTCCGTACCAGCTGGACCCGGCGCTCCAAGCCCTTCGACAGCCCCGTCAGCGTATCCTCATCGCCGATGCCGTCGGTCTCGGCAAGACGCTCGAAGCGGGCATTCTTGCGACTGAACTCATTCAGCGAGGCCGAGGCCGTCGTATCCTGGTGATTACCCAGAAGAGCATGCTGACGCAGTTCCAGAAGGAGTTCTGGTCCCGCTTCACGATCCCGCTCGTCCGTCTCGATTCGCTCGGCCTGCAGCGCGTCCGAAACAACATCCCGAGCAACCATAACCCGTTCAATCACTACGACCGGACGATCATCTCGGTTGATACGCTGAAGACGAACCTCGAGTACCGTAACTACCTAGAGAACGCCTGGTGGGATATCATCATCATCGATGAGTGCCACAACGTCGCCGCGCGCGCCGGAGAAGACTCCCTTTCGAGCCGCGCGCGTCTCGCGCGCCTCCTCGCTCGTCGCTCCGATACGCTGATCCTTCTCTCGGCCACCCCGCACGACGGGTCAGCCCGCAGCTTCGCGTCCCTGATGTCCCTGCTCGATCCGACGGCCATCAGCGATCCGGAGGATTACACCCCGGAAGATTTCCGCGACAAGGGCCTCGTGGTCCGTCGTTTCAAGAAAGACATCAAGGATCAGGTGAAGGACGACTTCAAGGAGCGCATCACCCAGCAACATTCGCGCGCGGCCAGCCCACAGGAAGAGGCAGCCTTCGAGGCTTTGCTCGCAATCCCGTTTACCCAGGGCGGTGCTCACCACTCGGGCAAGAAGCAGGAGCTGCAGCGAATCGGCGTACAGAAAGGCCTGTTCTCCAGTCCCGCAGCTGCGATCATTTCAACCGAGCGCCGTCTGGCCAGTTTGGCGGCCGACGGAGAGCCCTCCGCCGACGTAGCCGCGGAAATCGCCGCCCTACATGTCTTCAAGGAGAAGCTGGTTGCGATCAAGCCGGAGCACTTCAGCCGCTATCAACAGCTGGTTGAGTTGCTTAATTCCAAGGATTGGAAGTGGGACCATTCTCGCCCGGATGACCGCGTGGTCATCTTCTCCGAACGCCTCGATACCTTGCGCTGGCTTAAGGAAAATCTACCAGGCGCCGTGCGCATAGCACCTGAGAAGGTAGTCGTGCTCGATGGCAGCATGAGCGACACGGAGCAGCAGGAGATCGTCGATCGCTTCGGCCGTCAGGAAGATCCTATCCGCGTGCTGCTGTGTTCGGACGTCGCATCCGAGGGCCTTAACCTCCATTACTTCTGCCACCGGCTCATCCACTTCGATCTTCCGTGGTCGCTCATGGTATTCCAGCAGCGCAACGGCCGCGTCGACCGTTACGGCCAGAAGCATCAGCCCATCATTTCCTATCTCTACACCCAGACGAACGTCGAAAAGATCAAGGGCGACTTCCGTATCCTACAAATCCTTCAGGAGAAGGACGATCAGGCTGCCATCAACCTGGGTGACCCCGCCTCATTCCTGAATGTCCATGATCCCGAAAAGGAAGCCCAGAAAGTTGCCGAGGCTATGGCATCAGGCGCTGGTCCTGCGGCCTTCGGCAAGAAGATGGACGAGGCGCAGGCCAAATTAGAGTCAGGTGCGGCCGAGTCGGAAGGCGACGACTGGCTGCTCCAACTTTGCGGCTCGCCCGCAGCCACGCCCGCCCCCGCCGCTCCCGCGGCGCCTGATAGCCTCAATCACATTGTCGCCGCGAAGAGCCTTTTCGGATCTAACAGGGTGTCGCCCGATTATCACTTCGTGAAGACGGCGCTCAATCTGCTGAACTCCGAACCTGGCAAGAGCATCCAGTTTACGGCCGACGAATCCAGTGAGTCATTGAGCCTCACGGCCCCTCTCGACTTGAAGGATCGCCTGAGGTCCGTTCTCCCGCTTGAGGTTCGCGAGACTCAGGGACGTTACGAATTTAGCGCCCGACGTGATGCCGTCGAGGAAGCCATCGCTCGGGCCCGCCAGCAGCGCCAGGAAGAAGATACCTGGCCGGACCTGCATTACCTTTGGCCGCAACACCCGGTCATGGAATGGCTCTCGGATCGTGTGCTTGCCCACTTCGGTCGCCTCAAGGCCCCGGTCATCACTTCGTCCGTGCTTCCCGCCGGTACGCACGCGTACCTCGTCATGGGGCTTATCCCGAACAAGAAGGGTCAGCCGCTCTTGGTCGATTGGCAGGCGGTGGTATACGACGGTAAGGGCTATAAGCTCGAGCCGCTCATGGCCTTCCTTGAGAAAAACGGCCTTAAGGCCAGCTCCTTGCCGAATCCCGGTAGGGCTCCCGCGCTCGAGCCCCTGAAGGCCGCCCTCCCTGGTGCCATCGACGCGATGAGGGCCCATGTGATCGCTCAACAGTCGGACTTTAATTCCGACATGCAGGGCCGTCTCGCTGGCCACCTGGCCAATCTCAAGAAGCTGCAGGGCCGACAGGTCGACCAGCTGGAGTTACGTCTGAGCCAGAGCGGACAGGCCGAGGGCTACAAGTCCTCCGTCCGTGAGCGTAAGACCAGCCAGATCACCAAAGTCTTCGACGAGTACCGTCAATGGGTCGAAGACACCCTCACCATCGAGCCGAGCCCGTTCATCGAGGTGCTCGCCGTCGTCACCCGTCCCTGAACCTATTTCCATGTCCGTTGCCCAAGCATCCCAGAACTTCGTTGGCATCACCAACGAGAACGAGTTCTACGGCCATCAATACCTGGCCGAGGTCTTTGCCGGAGACATCCGCGAACTGATCGACCGCTGGCAGGCCTCAGCCGATGCCGCCCCCGCCGGAGACGAAGAAGCCAAGGTCACCCCATTTGTGAAGCTCCGCCGTCAGGGCACTCCATGGTTTGCTGAGCTCAATAAGCTCGGCCGCCTCCGTGACCCAGCCGAATGCATCCGTGCGCATCGCGAGTTGCACAAGCCCTTGCTCGAGGCCTTGGGCTACAAGCTTTCGGATGAGATGTTCGAGCCCATCGATCGCCATCCGATGCCGACCTGGCTCGTGCGTCGCGACGGACAAGGCAATCCGCGGCTCCTGGTCGTCCCTGCCTATAATCCCGGCCAGGAGGAAGAGAGCGTCCTCGACCAGAAGCTAAAGCCGGTTCACTTCGACGGACAGGAGGTCCCGCCGGCCTACCGTAATTACACGTGGCTGGAGATTCTGTCCGAGACCATCTTCGCCTCAGAGAAGCCGGCCCGTTACGTCCTCTTGGTCGGCCTGCGTGAATGGGTGCTGATCGACCGGATGAAGTGGCCGAACAACCGTCTGCTTCGTTTCGACTGGGCTGAAATCCTCGATCGTAAGGAAGACCTCACGCTCAAGGCGGCTGCAGCGCTCCTCCATTCGGACAGCATCGCTCCAGCTACCGGGTCCAGCCTCCTGGAAGGACTTGAAGAAAACGCCCACAAGCACGCCCATGGCGTCAGCTCAGACCTGAAATACGCCCTGCGCGAGGCCGTCGAGATTCTTGGCAATGAGGCGGTTCGCCAGCTCCGCGAACAGGCTGCCTCGGACAAGAAGGGTTTCTACTCCGGCAAGGATGCGGTCGATCCCTCTGAGCTCAGCCTCGAGTGCGTGCGCCTGGTCTACCGGTTGATGTTCCTCTTCTACATCGAGGCCCGTCCGGAGCTGGGTTATGTCCCCATCCAGAAAAGCGATGTCTACTTCAAGGGTTACAGCTTGGAGATCTTGCGCGACATCGCGGAGAAGGCTCGTCTCGAGGGGGTACGTGAACGCGACGGCAAATACTTCGACGCTTCTTTGAAGGGACTGTTCAAGGCGGTCAGCGGAGGCTGCGGGCTTACCAATCAGCCGACCTTGACCCAGGGCACCGTCAAAGACGCTTTCGCCCTGGCGCCGCTCGACAGCAAACTCTTCGACCCCGAATCAACCCCGCTGCTCAACAAGGTCGTCTTCCCGAATCACGTCTGGCAGTCGGTGATCAAGCTGATGTCCCTGAGCCGCGGTAAGCGGAAGGGGCGCGTCAGTTACCAGCTTCTATCCATCAATCAGCTCGGTGAGGTCTATGAGGCCTTGCTCTCGTACCGCGGCTTCTTTGCGGATGAGGAACTCTACGAAGTTCAGCCCGACCCCAATACCAAGAAAGGACGCGGCGCGGTCGTTCGAGAAGAGGGCGAAGGCGACGATGAGTCAGATGATGAGGATACTGTCGAAGAGGGCGCAGGGCAGGGCGGTGGCACCAAGGACGTCATGGAGTCGGCCTGGTTCGTCCCGGCTAGCCGTATCAGCGAATACACCGAGAACGAACTCGTGTACGATACGAATGACGAAGGACGGAAGCAGGCCCGCAAGTATGCTAAGGGCACCTTCATCTACCGTCTCGCCGGTCGTGACCGCGAGAAGAGCGCGAGCTATTATACTCCGCAGGTGCTGACCCGCTGCCTGGTTAAGTACGCGCTCAAGGAGCTCCTCGTCGGCAAGACGGCG
This sequence comes from Verrucomicrobiota bacterium, assembly GCA_041180005.1. GTDB lineage: Bacteria > Verrucomicrobiota > Verrucomicrobiia > Opitutales > UBA953 > UBA953. The sequence continues at coordinate 593,398 of JBEGSF010000001.1, forward strand.
GATGACATCCTTAAGCTGACCATCTGTGAGCCCGCCATGGGTAGTGCGGCTTTCTTGAACGAAGCCGTTAATCAGCTAGCCGAGGCTTACCTTGAACGAAAGCAGCAGGAAGAAGAGAAACGAATCCCTCATGACCAGTATGCGTTTGAGTTGCAGAAGACGCGTATGTTCATCGCCGATCGTAATGTCTTCGGCGTCGACTTGAACCCCGTCGCGACCGAGCTCGCCGAGGTCAGTCTTTGGCTGAACGCCATCTACGGCGAGCAGCCTAAGCCAGGCGAAGCGCCTAAGCCTGCCCGTGTGCCTTGGTTTGGCTATCAGCTATTCGCCGGCAACAGCTTGGTTGGCGCGCGCCGTCAGGTTTACGACCAGAAGCTGCTCTCGTCGGGTAAGGGTGAGACCAAGTGGTATGAGACGGAGCCTCGCAGGCTCGATCCGATGAATCCCGCCCGCAAGGAGACCGAGATCTACCACTTCCTCCTGCCCGACGAAGGAATGGCCAACTACACCGATAAGGTCGCCAAGTCGCTGTATCCGGATGACTTCGCGCGCATCAAGGCCTGGCGGAAGGAATTCATCAAGCCGCTCGCACCGAGTGAGATCAAGCGCCTGAAGCAGCTCTCTGAGGCCATCGATAAGCTCTGGGCTGAACACACTCGGTTGATGAAGGAGGATCGTGAACGAACGGAGGACCCATTGGTGCTATGGCCTGAGACCGCCGCCGCGACGGAACTCCTATCCCGCGCGCAGAAGGAGCAGCTCCGTAAGAAGCACGTCCTCAATGAGGATGACGATATCGCTACCCCCTATCGCCGGCTCAAGCTGGTCATGGACTATTGGTGCGCCCTTTGGTTCTGGCCCATCACCCAAAGCGCCTCACTTCCTTCGCGCGACCAATGGTGGTTGGAAATCGGAGCCATCTTGGAAGGGAATATCGTCGACATCGCAATACAACCAGACCTCCCGGTCGCCTCGGAAGCTGCCGAGCCTGCCGATGATTTGGTATCACTCGTCGATAAGGCCAGCGATCTGCCTGGCCTGAAGGACAAGCTCGGACAACTTCGTATCAGCAGGCTTCGTAAGAACTTCCCAAACATACAGACAGTCGAAGCTTCGTATTCACGGCATCGATTCTTCCACTGGGAGCTGGCATTTGCCGATATCTTCGGGAGCCAGGGAGGGTTCGATCTAGTGCTTGGGAATCCGCCGTGGCTCCCGGTAGAATGGAATGAGTCCGGGGTTTTGGGTGAATGGAACCCGCTTTTCGCTATCAGAGATTTAAGCTCCACCGAAATGGCAAGGAATAGGAACAATTCATTCCAAGCTGCGCCGGGCCTTCTGTCTGCCTGGACCGATGAGCTGGAGGCTACTGAATCGCTACAAGTATTCCTTACCAGTCCTTCTAACTATGAGCCACTCGCTGGCGTTAGGGCTAACTTGTACAAATGTTTTTTACCCCTTAGCTGGGGAATTTGCTCGAAAGAGGGAGTCGCTGGATACCTGCATCCCGAAGGCGCATATGATGACCCTAGCGGTGGAAGGTTACGATCTTTGCTATATCCTAGGCTTCGGCGGCACTTTCAGTTCATTAATGAAACAAAGCTATTTTCCGACGTAGGCAATCAAGCTAGGTATAGCATTAACATATACGGGCCCATTTCGGCAGTAGTCTCTTTTGATAGTATTTCCAATTTGTTCACGCCTAAGACTATTGATGATTCCTACTTACACGATGGCAGCGGTTATGTGGGAGGGTACAAGACGGAGTCGGACAAATGGAATACGGCAGGGCATGCCGGCAGAATAATTCATGTGAACGAGGAGCGCCTCGGAATATTTGCAAACCTCATTGATGGTGCAGACGTGCCACCTCTGAAGGCACGTCTACCGGCTATGCATGCAGAGGGTCTTACTTCAGTTCTCACCAAGATTGCGCAGCATCCACGACGTTTGGCTGACGTTGGTAATCTGTATTATTCAACGAATATGTTCGGCGAAACGTCAGCTCAGGATGAAGGGGTGATTCATAGAAACGAAGATCGCACAGCTCCGTTCCCCGAAACAGTCGATGGGCTTATCTTGTCAGGTCCACATTTCGGCTTGGCAAACCCGGTAAATCAAACTCCCAAGCCAGTCTGTTCAACCCATCGTGCATATTTGAAGGTTAATCTGGAGGATATTAGCGAGAATTACATTCCACGAACGAATTACATGCCAGCAGGAGACCAGGGGAAGTTTCTTGCGGCAGTGCCAAAAATCGTCTGGGCCGATTTCGCGAACACGGAACCCAGGTTATTTACCGATTTTTATAGGGTAATAAACCGTGAAATGATAAGCCCTGTGTTGGAGAGAACCCTTGTATCGGCATTGATCCCGCCCGGCCCTTCCTGGATTCACACAAATATAGGGCATGCATTTTATGATGCTGACGAGCTCATCGGATTCCTTGCTTGGACCCATGCCTTGCCTCTGGATTTCAGGGTTAAAGTGACTGGCTCAGGTCATGCTAACAAATCCTTACTGGATCAATTGCCCATCGGTATAGGCGTGAACAGCGAGATTGCTGTTAGGGCTCTATCCCTAAACTGCGTTACGGCACATTATAAGGAAATATGGCGAAAGTGCTATCGAGGCGACTTCCGTTTTTGTAGCTGGTCGCAACCCACAAATTCCAGGGTCCGCATGAACTTCTTTGCCGACCTTAACGATGATTGGAAGGCCGGCTTCTCTCTTAGGACTGACTACGAGCGCAGGCTTGCCTTGGTAGAACTTGATGTACTTGTCGCGATGGAGCTGAACTTAACATTACAAGAGCTCCAACTGGTATATCGCGTTCAGTTCCCTGTCATGAAGCAGTACGAGCGCCATACTTGGTATGATAGTGGAGGAAAAATAATTTTCACAAACAGCAAGGGTCTTGTTGGTGTAGGTCTCCCACGTAAGAAGAAGCGTTCGGACGCGGAGATTAAGGTTTCATTCCCACATGGATCTAGCCGTGAGGTTGAAGGTTGGGACGAGGTGCGAAAGCTTCAAGATGACGGCAAGCTACCGGATGGCTCAGTCGTTTTTACGACTGTCATGGACGACACTCAGCCTGGTGGCCCTGTGCGGCGTGAGCGGAAATACGTCGCGCCGTTTGCCTTGGCGAATCGCGAGGAGGACTACCGTATCGCCTGGGAGTTCTTTGAGCGGAAGAAGGCCGCGGAGGCCAAAGCCTGATCGCCATGTTGCCCTCTCTTCTAGCCCACGAGATCCGAACCGGACTCCGTCACTTCCTGGTGACAGGCTTCGAGCCGTCCGATGCTCGCTTCGCCGGCCTGGTCTCCCGTTTCGCCGAAGACGAGTCCCGCTGGATGAAGGGGCCGTTCGTGCAGATCGGGCTCCCATTTCGACAGGGCTCGAAGGGCAGGGACTTCTTTTCCGCCTTCAAGACCAAGTACCCCGGGTTCGTGCACCAGGAGAATGCCTGGGAGCGTCTCTCGGCCTTGGGCTCGCCCAAGAGTACGCTGATTGCGACAGGTACGGGCAGCGGTAAGACCGAGGGCTTCCTTTATCCAGTCCTCGATCATTGCGCCCGTGAAGCTTCCGCGGGTAAGCGCGGCATCAAGGCGCTGGTAATCTATCCGATGAACGCCCTGGCTTCCGACCAGGCGCGTCGTATCGCCAGCACGATCGCGGGGACTGAGGCCTTTAAGCATCTCCGCGTCGGCCTCTACGTCGGGGGTAAGGCTGGGCGAGGGCAGATGACGATGACCCCCACGGAGGTCATCACGGATCGCAATACCCTGCGTGCCGAGCCACCAGATATCCTGCTGACCAACTACAAGATGTTGGATTACCTTCTGATCCGTCCGAAGGACCGGAAGCTTTGGGAGAAGAATGAGGCAGACACGCTCAAGTACGTAGTAGTTGATGAGCTGCATACCTTCGACGGCGCCCAGGGTACGGACTTGGCCATCCTCCTTCGTCGACTCAAGGCCCGCCTGAGGTCGCCGGCCGGATCGGTCGTGAACGTAGGTACTTCTGCCACCTTGGGCGGCGGCACCGATACGGCCCCCCTCCGGGAGTACGCCCGCCAGGTGTTCGGCACGGAGTTTGGTCCCGACTCCGTGGTCACCGAGAATCGCCTCACGGAGGCGGAGTTCCTCGGCAACCTGCCTATCGACTTTGTCCTATACCCGTCGCCGGGTTTTGTCGAATCGCTCGAGCCAGAAAAGTATGCCGGCGCCGACAAGGCTCTCGCGGCTTGGTTCACGTCCTTCTTTCCTGGTGAAGCCGCGCCAGCCGACGTCAATGACCCCGCTTGGCGGGTTCGTCTGGGCGACCTGCTAAAGCGACACCTTCTTTTCATCAACCTGCTCAAGCTCCTCAAGGGAAAGGTAGTCTCGCTCGAAGACCTGCAGGTCCAGATGCAAGGTCCTCTTCCCGAGGCGCTGCGTCCGCATACGGCCAAGGTCTTAGATGCCTTGCTTGCCCTGGTCGGCTGGGCGCGGAGCGGCACGTCCGGCCAGCCATTCGTGAACCTCCGAGTCCAGCTTTGGCTCAGGGAGCTTCGCCGCATGGTAGCTTCCGTGGAAGCCAAGCCAGAGGAAATCCGACTGCGCGCTTCCAGCGATATTCCCGCTGACGGAGCCAAGATCCATCTGCCTCTCGTGCAGTGCCCGGACTGTCATTCGACGGCTTGGCTTAGTAAGACGACTCAGGGTAAGAGCGCGGTATCCGCTGAGCTCGACTCAATCTATAACTCTTGGTTCGGAGCCCATCCCGAAGTCCTACGGCTTTATCACCCCGGCGCCTTGCGTCGCCCCCGATGCGATGGCTATGAGCAGCACCTATGCGTGCGCTGCGGGTCCCTGCAGAGCGAAGACAAACAGTGCTCCGGGTGCGGCAATAAGGAGCTCGCTCCTGTGTTCCGCGTCACGGCGACTTACGTCAAAAGTTTCCAGAACGGCAACCAGGTGCTCAAGCACGATAAGACCTGCCCCGCTTGCGGAACCGACAACGATCCGATCCTGCTGGGTGTGCGTAACGCCACGATGGGCGCTGTCGCGGTCGAGCAGTCTTGGGCTAGTCCGTATAACGACGACAAGAAGCTCATCGCTTTCTCCGACTCCGTGCAGGATGCCGCCCACCGCGCAGGCTTCTTCTCGGCTCGTACTTACCTGAACACTGTCCGCATCGGGCTGACAAAGGTCATCGATAGCTTCGACCAAGACCAGATTCCGTTCACCGAATTCTTGGATCGAGTGAGGGGGGCATGGGGAGACCCGTCATTTTCGCTGCACATGGATGCCGAACGATTCGTGTCGGAGTTCATCGGGCCTAACATGACCTGGCAGCGAGACTGGGCCGAAGAGCTGCTCGAAAAGGGCAGGCTGCCAGGTAACAGCCGTCTGCCTGAGCGCGTCGCGAAGCGCCTCCGCTGGCAGGCGTTTGCGGAGTTCACCTATATCGGACGTAGGGGGAGAAACCTAGAGACGCTGGGTAAGGCCGTCCTGGCCCCCGACCCGGCGACCATCGAATCCGTGGCTGCACGGCTATTGCCCATCCTGAAGGAGCAGTACGGCCTGCGCCACCTGGAGGCCTCCCGGGTATTCCAATGGGTCTGGGGGGTCGTCACTCAGATGAAGCTCCGCGGCGGCGTAGCCGACCCGGAGATGGAGACGTACTTGCGCGACGGGCGATTCAAGGGTTTCTATTTCGCGCCCATGCGCAGGGAGTGGCTGCCTGCGATGGGCCTTCGCACCTCTCACCCGCGCTTCTTGGTCGATGGTGAATTGGTCGACCATGATCGGATTGGACCACGGGGCAATGCCCGTAGCTTCTACGAAAGCTGGACCTTACAACTGCTGTCCGACGGAGGACTGCTGGCCAAGGGGGCGGAGATTGAGATTTGCCGACATGCGTTGAACGTCCTGGCTGAGTCCGGGCTCGTCGTGAAAGTAGACGCCTCGGGCGTCCAATCTTACGGTCTTAATCCCGACAAGCTGATCCTGAGCAAGGCGCCTACGCGAATCGTATCTAGCCAAGGACGACGTGCCATGGTCGTGCCCGGTTCCGTCGCCGACCGTCTGCTGGGAATGCCCTGCATGCAGGCGATGTCGGAAACCTATGCCATCCGTAGTGACGATGCGCATTGGTTGGCCGCCCAGTTTGGCCGAGCCGATCTCCGGCGTGTCTATTCCGCTGAGCACACAGGCCTCCTGGATCGTGAGCAGCGAGAGGCGCTCGAGGGCCGTTTCAAGGAAAGGAGCCCTAAGCCTTGGTACGAAAACCTGCTGTCCGCCACGCCGACCCTCGAGATGGGCGTCGATATCGGCGACCTGTCCTCGGTGATGCTCTGTTCCGTGCCGCCTAATCAGGCGAGCTATCTTCAGCGCGTAGGTCGTGCCGGTCGCGTCGATGGCAATGCCTTCGCTTCGACGCTCGCCGATGGCGCCAGTCCGCACGACCTCTACTTCTTCGAAGACACGATGGAGATGCTGGCCGGCGAGGTTGCTTCGCCGGGCATCTTCCTGAAGGCGCCGGAAGTGCTCCGGCGTCAGCTCTTCGCCTTCTGCCTCGATGACTGGGTGGGCACGGGCATCCCAGATGATGCCCTGCCTGATAAGACCAAGGAAGCTCTCGACGCTCGCGATGCGGCCGACCAGGCGAAGTTTCCTTTCACTTTCCTTACTCACGTACAGGCGCGTGAAGTCGCCCTCCTGGATGGTTTCAAGGCCCTGTTACTGCCCGATCTCGATCCGCGAGTCGAAGAACGCCTGAAGGCCTTCATGATGGGGACGGATCAGGAGGACTCCCTCAAGATCCGCCTGACCAAGCTCCTCGACGAGCTTTCCAAGGAACGTAAGTCCCACAAGGAACGCGCCGACCTCATTGCCAAGAAGCTCAAGGAACTGGCGGCCAAGCCGCAGGATGAGGCTACCGTCAACGAACAGGACAATCTGGAGCGGGAGCGACAGAAGGCCCTAGAGCTCGCCAAGGAGATCAACCAGCGCGACCTGCTCAACGCGATGACCGATGCCGGCCTCATCCCGAACTATGCCTTCCCCGAGGCTGGCATTGAGCTGAAGTCGCTGCTCTGGCGTAAGCGTGGGGTGGATGATCCTGCCGGAGCACGCAATGTCGTCAGCCTGCCGGCCCAGCGATACGAACGCCCGGCGAATTCGGCCCTCTCTGAGTTCGCGCCCGAGAACGTGTTCTACGCGAACCAGCGCAAGGTGGAGATCGACCAGATCAACCTGCAGCTCTCCAGCGTGGAGTCCTGGCGTCTCTGTCCGACCTGCCAGCACATGAATAACGAGACGGTCATGCCGGACACGTCCGGCGTCTGCCCGTCATGCGGAGACCCTATGTGGGCCAATGTCTCGCAGGTCCGCGACTTGGTGCGCTTCCGCCAAGCCATCGCGACCAGCGATGACACCAAGGTCCGCATCGATGACAGCGACGATGACCGCGAACCTAAGTTCTACGTCCGTCAGCTCATCACCGACTTCAAGCCGGTAGATGTCGAACTGGCTTATAAGGTCGCCTCGACGGAAACCCCGTTCGGCTTCGAATTCGTCAAAAAGGTGATCTTCCGTGACGTGAACTTCGGCGAAGCCGGTCGAGGCACCGAAGCCTACTCCGTGGCTGGTATCGAGCGTGCTCGCCCTGGATTTTCCCTTTGTCGCCACTGTGGCAAGGTTCAGCCCGACTTTGAGCCTGACCCGCAGCACAGCTTCGACTGCCCGCATAAGGATGCGCCTGCCGAGCAGACGATGATCCGATACCTGTACCTGTATCGTGAGTTCAGCTCGGAGGCGTTGCGCATTCTCGTTCCCTATACCCGCTCGGGCGTCGACGAGACCTCCGTGGAGTCGTTCATGGCCGCGCTCCGCGTCGGCTTGAAGCAGCGCTTCGGCGGCAAGGTCGACCACCTGCGCCTGATGACTCAGGAGGAGAAGCCGCGCGACGGCGGAGCCGCCCGGCATTATGTAGTCCTGTATGACTCCGTGCCTGGCGGCACGGGATACCTCCGTGAGCTGCTCGCTGACAAGGCCAAGACTCTGGTAGATGTGATAAAGCTGGCGCTGGAGAAGCTCCGCACCTGCGCCTGTAATGCCGACCCCGAAAAGGACGGCTGCTACCGTTGCGTCTACCAGCATCGCCTAGGCAAGGCGATGAACCGGATTTCGCGTAACCGTGCGCGGGACATCCTGGAGAGCCTGTCGGTGAGCTTGGATTCCCTCGTCGAGGTCAAGTCGGTCACGGACATCTACGTGAATCCGAACTTCGATTCGGAACTCGAAGCCAGGTTCATCGAGGGCCTACGCCGTCTCGGCGGCAAGGAAGGCCTGCCTCGCGTCGAGCTCGTCCAGGAAATCGTCCGCGGGAAGAGCGGCTACCTCATCATCGTCGGCGACCATAAGTATTGGATCGAGCCTCAGGCTGAACTGGGCCCGTCGGATGGAGTGAAGCAGCCGTGCAAGCCCGACTTCCTGATCCGGCCTGTCGCAAGCGGAGGCAAGCGTCGCCCGATCGCCGTGTTCTGCGATGGCTGGACCTTTCACAAGGATATCGCCCGTATCGATGCGCAGAAGCGGAACGCCATCGTGGCGAGCGGCGCCTTCTGGACCTATTCCGTCACATGGGAGGACGTGAAGGCAGCCATGGATGAGAAGACCGACAACGAGCTTTCGAGCGGACTGCCTGCGGAGGCCTATGTCCCTGCCATTAGGCAGCAGCCTACGATCAGCGCGATGGAGTATAAGTCTTGGGACACGCGTAATGCCATGGCATCTCTTATCCGTTGGCTGGGTGCGGCGACAGGAGAAGGTATCGACCCGCAGGTGATTCGTCAGGCAAAGCATGCCTACTTCCTTAGCGCGGGCGTCATCCCTCATCCACAGGACCCCGCTCAGGAAGACCGACGAGCCAGTCTCCGCTCATTCTGGGGCAAGGTGACAGATCTGCCGTGCCCCATCCCTGCCGCTAATTCCACTCCGGCGGGTAATGTGGATGCCTCGGCGTTCAAGCTTCGCTACCATTGGCCTCGGGCTCTGCTCGACGGCAACGGCCAGCTCTATGCTAGCCCCGGGTTCCTCATCCTCGATCGAGCCGCCGTCGCTGAGGAGAAGGAATACCACCTAGCATGGCGCAGGTGGCTTCGCCTTTTTAATCTCTTCCAGACTCTCCCTGGCGTCTACCTAGCCACGGCTGACGGGCTGGAGGCCGGGGATTACCAATCCATCCGTGGACTACCCAAGGCAACTTCCGTCGCCAGTAATCAAGGGACGCCGGGTGGTTCTGTTTGGGATGAAGTCCTCACTCTGGCGCTTTCCGACCTGCACGAAGATATCCGGAGCCTGCGAAGCTTGGGTGCCCCGGCACCTGATGAGGTGGGCTATGAGCTGTCAGAGTCCGACAAGGTCGTCGCCGAAGCTGAACTGGCATGGCCTACCAAAAAAGTCGCGCTGCTTCTCTCTGAAGAAGAGGCCGGGCCCGCATTCCGCAAACAAGGCTGGTCTGTCGTCGCAGCCAGCGATGGCTGGCCTGCCAAGATAGCCAATCTCCTCAAATAACTTACCAAAATCATGAGCATTAAGATCAAAGTGGCCTTGGCCCAGGACTTCCTGGCGAACATGGCCAAAATTCCCTCGGGCGTACAATCGAAGATCCTCAAGTGGGCTCTCGCGTTCCAGTCCGACCCCACGGCTACGGGAATCAACTATGAGAAGATAAAGCAGGCCAGGGACAAGAACCTGCGTTCCGTCCGCATCGACCAAGACTGGCGAGGTATCGTGTTTAAGCCCGACAAAGGCGACGTCTACGTGCTGATGTACGTGGACAAGCACGATGACGCCTATCGTTGGGCCGAGAACAAGCGCATCGCCGTCAATCCCGTGACGGGCGCGATGCAGGTCTTCGCCACCGAGAACATCATCGAGCCGGCGCTCCAGTTGGCACGTCAGCAAGACGTCCCTGAATTCAGCACGGCTGCCGTCCCGGCCAAGGATACTCCGAAGGAAGTCGAGTTGCCCTATGCGAACCTGACAGACATGGAGCTCCTGAGCCTCGGGGTCCCGGAAGAAGTGATCAAGCAGGTGAAGACGGTCGGCAGCGAAGCCGAGCTGGACGCTTTGCAGCCGTTTCTTCCCGTAGAAGCTTACGAAGGCCTCTTCCTGGTATTAGCCGGAGACAAGGTCTCGGACATCCTGGTCAGCCGTGAGACCCGCGTTGATCGAAAGATCGACGTCGAGGATTTCGCCGCCGCCCTCCAGACGCCCGAGTCTCAGGCGCACTTTGTGGTCGTCGACGACGAGGAGACCATGGCCGCCATCCTGAACGCTCCTCTGGCACAGTGGCGCGTCTTCCTCCACCCCACGCAGCGTAAGCTCGCATCGGGTAATCGCGGCGGCCCCTCGCGTGTCCTCGGTGGCGCCGGCACCGGTAAGACAGTGCTGGCCATGCACCGTGCCAAGTGGATCGCTGAGCATGCCTTGGAGCCAGGCAAGAGAGTCTTCTTCACGACCTTCACCAAGAACCTTGCCATCGATATCAAGAATAACCTCAGCACGCTCTGCCAGCCGTCCGTCGCCGAGCGCATCGAGGTGATCAATCTGGATTCTTGGGTCCACTCGTTCCTGCGCCGTCACAAGTACGAGTACCGTATCGTCTATGGCCGCAAGGAAGGCGGGGCCCAGGACGCGTGGGGCCGTGCCAAGGCGCTGGCGGATTCCTCGCTCGGGCTTCCGGCTGACTTCTATGAAGAGGAGCTGGAGCAGGTGGTCTTGGCGCAGGGCGTGTCTACCAAGGATGAGTACCGCCAGGCGAAGCGAGCCGGACGTGGCACGATCCTGAACCGTGCAAAGCGAGACGCGATCTGGCCTGTCTTCGAAGAGTACCGCGCCGGATTGACCGCCCGAAAGCTCAAGGAGGTCGAAGATGCCTATCGAGATGCTGCCAGCTTGATCAAGGCGGGTGATACGGACTTCGGCTCCATCATCGTCGACGAGACCCAAGACTTCGGCCCCCAGGCCCTCAGGCTCCTCCGTGCCATGGTGCCGGAATCCACGAATGACCTCTTCTTCGTAGGCGACGGAAACCAGCGCATCTATCGCCGTAATCGTTCCTCGATGCGCGCTTGCGGAATCGATATCCGCGGCCGTGCCAAGAAGCTCTATCTGAACTACCGTACCACCGAAGAAATTCGTCGTGCCGCGGTCGCCATCTTGGAGGGTTGCGAGGCGGATGACCTCGACGAAGGCGCCGACGAAGTGAAGCGCTACAAGTCCATCTCGCATGGAGCCAAGCCTGTCACGATCAAGGAGGCCAATCTCGAGGGGGCATTCGCCAAGATCAACGGCCTCATGAAGGTTGCCGTCGAGCAGGGTAGGCATGCCTGCGTCATCGTGCCGACGCGTCAGGTCGCTGGCTCCGTGCTCAGCTCCCTCAAGTCAGCCGGATTGACCGCCAAGGAGATCCGCCCCGAGGAAGGCGACGAACATGATTCGAATCATATCCGCGTCGCGACCATGCACCGAGCCAAGGGCCTGGAGTTCGATGAAGTCGTCCTTTTGGACATCAATGGCGTGACTCCCGGCGGGGCTACTCCGGATGACGTCCTCAGGCTTCATTACGTCGCCCTGACCCGTGCCAAGAAACTAGCGACGTTGATCAGGGTGAAGTGACGCGAGGCACATAAAGTAATGGATTTCGCAAAGGCAAAGTTCACGGAAAATGATTTCGGGAACTTATGTTTACCCGATCGGGATCTATTAGATCAGATCAGGTATCGTTACCTCACGACAAACGACATCGTTCATTCGACCAGAATAGTGCTTCGTCGAGAGACGTCGCCTTCAGGCCTCTACCTATATTTGCTCGCTAGATACGACTCTCCGAATGGCGTGATGACCGAGGCGCGTCTGAACGACCCGCGCGCTCAGCGTACTTTGTTGTGGCATTACACATTGGCATGGCGAAAGCGACATGTACACATCGTCTGTTATCACTTTAGGATTGATGTGATTTTTGGCCCCGGACCGGAGGTGGACGTAACACCTGCGGAATTCGCATCTTTTCTCACCAACGCACTTGCTCGTCACAAGCAGCAATTGGGCGAAGCCCGAAAGAAGGTCGAGAGATTCAAGTCCTTTCTGAATCCGTTTTCGCACATGCTTGACGCGATCAACCGTCTGCTTGTGCGGGCACGGGAGCTTGACGAGGGCCTGGTGAAGACCAGGGGGCATCCCGAGAGTCTGCACGACATACAGTGGCACTACGAAAATCAAGAAAAGCATTCCATGGCCGCATCCGAGCTGACCGGCTGCTGTCTTTCCGTGCGAATGATGGCGCCTGTCGCAGCGGAAATGTTCATCAACCTGATCATCTTCAATCTGTTCAGGAACGAAGGGGAGCCGAGTGATGCAAAGAAAGATTTCAAGCGCGCATCGATTATCGACCGTGTCGAGACCCTCGCCGATAGGTGCGACGGTTTCGCAATACGCCCAGATATGAAATCTGACGCGATACGTGGGTTCTTAGACTTGATGAACAGGCGCAACGATTTGCTCCACGGGAACATCAAGCCGGAGGATAGGGTTGAGGATGACTTTCAGGTGCACGATGGCGTGCCGACTATCATGAAGTTTAGGTCGATGTTTGACCGGGCGCTCGGCCCGACTATCAACGCGTTCCCTCTTGCAGAAGCCGAGCGCGACTGTCAGGTGGCCCTGGGATTCATAAACTATCTCCTTTCGTGTCTTGATGATAAATGGAAGCAAGAGTACGAGCTGATGAAGGAGAGCATAGATCTTCACTATGGGGTGCGCTGCAAGCAGGTGAGGGCGCTTTATGGGAATGAATTCCACGAAAGCATAGACCCTGACCTTCTTCAGGGCCAGGGGCCGCTCCCGGACTGGCTCGTTTAGAGGCCTCCCTCAGCCCTTGAGTTTCACGATATCATGGGCTGTCAGCACGACCTGCACCTTGGGCTGAATTCCTTTCTCGGCCATGAGACTGAGAAGCTGAGCTTCTGTGATGCCCATCGACGCAGCGAGCGAAGGAAGGCTTAAGCAGTCCGGCTGGATTGAGGCAAGATCGGCCCCGGCGACCTTTGCACGGTCGGCGCGCCTGTTGAATTCGGCAACAAATGCGTCCAGGTGTTCCGCCGGGAAAGGTGAGTCTTCGGTCGGAGTGAAGCCCGCAGGCAGGACGGCCATGCCGACCTGGAATACATCATAGTCACCGATCATGTCAGCGGCCGACGCTATGAGCTCGGAGAGGGGTCTGCCCAGCGTCTTGGCGACTTCGCCGTAAGAGATGACCTTCTTGTACTCGGGCGCCGGAATCAACGGCGTGTTCAGCAGCCCGCGGTTCTGGATCACGCGATTATAGCCGTCGATAATCGTCTCCCTGTCGAGCGACTCATTCGATCGAGGTGCTTCTCCGTCAATTGCTCTTACGCGAAACGACTCTTCGATTGCCGTGAGCATGTCATCAACCGTCACGGATTGCATGAGGAAGTTGACCATGCCTTCAGCGCTGAATGGCCGGTCGTCAACCGCTTCGATCAAGGCGTCTCCCGGTAGCCGGACGGGAGCCTGAGTAAAGACAACCTCGCGGCGTTCCGGACTGACCTGCCTTACCCAGGCTTCGATCCGGTCGCCTTTGAGGCCACGGAAGGACGAAGACATCTGCGTATAGTGGAGGATTCCCGAGACGTCTGGATTATCGAGCCTGAGCAACGCAAAACTCGGAGATCCCGATGCGGTGACGCGGAGATACTCGATGGTCGCCGTAACCTTCTGACCGATGGCAATCTGAAGATATGGCTCCATCGGCAGATGCGCCCTGCTCTTAGTTGGTGCCGCCACCTGGACAGGTTGAGCTGAAACTTGCTCCGCAGGCTTCTCGGACAAAGGTACGGTCAATGGCGAAGGCTGCCCTGTGCCTGAAATCTGAGGTTCGCGCGCGTTGAGGATGTAGGTATCCGCGGTAACGAGTTCCGTTAGTTTGGCGATATCGAGGGCGCCATCGGTCTTCGGGATCTGGCAAGCGCCGGCAGAGTGCTTGATCGGAAGATAGGCGGCGTTTCCCGGTGTTACCGATATCTCGCCTGTGAGACCCAGCAATCTATTGACCTTATCAACGGAATGGGCGTCCACGACCGTGACCACGACTGCCGGAGTCAGGAGGCGTTCGATCGACTGCAACTCTCCCGAGCTCAGTGTTTCCTTATGCAGGATGAGCACGGGCTGCCGTCGCTGCTTGCCACGATACACGCTGGGAGTGCAGATGGCCATGAGCCTATCGATTTCTGCATCGGTTTCGCACCAACGAATACCTGCGTAATAGAGCTCCTTGGGTACGCCCAGAAGGTTGAGAGGTCGTCTCCAATCGAACGATACCGCCGCAATGTCCTCGAGGCCTTCAAGCTGCTTGGCCCGAGTTTGGGCTGAGATTTTAAGCAAGGACTCTCCGATCTTATCGGCCTGCACATAGACGGTTGAGTGGGGCCTGCCCGGGCGAGACAGCTTCAGCAGGAGGCTCCCGGGGCGCAGCTCAGGCCTGGCAAAGTCAAAGGCCCCGTGGATCATCTCGAGAGCCTCTTCTGGCGAAGTAGGGTTATTGAGGACGACACAGGTCTCCACTTCCAACTCATCCGGGAACGGGGACTTATATCCGTATCGACCTTCTAGCTCAGCGATAGGGCTTAGAGTCATCTGACTCAATGCTTCCGCAGTCTGAGCAAGCTCATCGATGGCTTCCGGCGATCCCAACTCGCAATCAAACCAGCGTCCACCCGGGGTAGGACAGATGACTTTTGGGCAGGATTTTTGAGCCTTCTCGCAGGTTTCCCGAATCAGGTCGCTGAGATCAGCACGTGCGCATTTGTCGCCATGGACAAGAAAGATGCCCTTGGTCTGTTCAGCACGTTCGAGCTTATCCCCTAGGATATAACGAATGATCGATGGGCCATCGGCATGCCCGGAGTAGTATTCGGATACCGAGTCAAAGCCGCACTTGATCGCGTCACCGGGCACGGCTTTTGCGGGGCGCCCGGTTTGCTTGTCCTTTGGGATTTTGACCGCCAAAGCCGAGCGTTCGTTAAGGGAAAGCGGGGCGATTTGCCGGAGCTGACTACCCGGGGATCGGGCAGGGACATAGCCGCAAAGGACGAAGGTGGCGTCTTCTTTGTCGAGGAAGCTGTCCATCAGGTCTGTCACATAGCCTCCTTGGGTCATGCCGGTCCCGCAGATGACGATGGTAGGGCAGCCGGTAGGGAAGCTTGGCTTGCTCCATTGAATCTCCGTGCGGATCACGTCATGTTCGTCGTCCATCCGTGTCGCGATGTCTCTTTTGCCGTAAGGAATCATCATGTCGAAGACGCCGGCTTCGTCATCTCCCGACTGTTGGATTGTCCTGATCAGTTGGGAGTATGCGTTGAAGAAGCAATGGCCGCTGGCGAATTCATCGAACAGGAAATCCCGGTAAGCCTGAGCATAGTTATATGAAAGACCGGAGGGGATGCAGATGAGCGGAACAGCGGACTTGGATAGCCCGATTTCGGATCTCTGATACTGGAGCGCCAGGAACACGTCCGCCAGAACGTCCAGGGTTCGCTGAAGAGAGAACGCAGGGATAACGACGAGGGAGGAATTCCCATGGCGGAAAGCCTTGGAGAGCATTTCACAGACCTTCTCCTGACGTCGTCTGCCGGAAGCACTATCCTTGCTTCTCGGGCGGCTGCCGTAGGTGGACTCGCTGATGATGTAATCAGAGGGCTGATCATGTGCGATTCGCTCGGCATGAAGCGACATCGTCTCATCGCTGTGTTCTACGGGACCGATGTCGCCGGTGAAGAGGACGGAGCTGGTTTTGCCTTCGGCGCTGGCAACGATGCGGAAAGCGCATGCGCCTAGGAGGTGTGAGGTCGGTGCAGCCTGGATCGTGACATTATGCTCCAAGATCACAGGTGCGCCCGGCTGTACGTATTTGGCTGAACGCAGGGCCTCGAGGGTGCGATCGAGGCTGGCTTCGTCGGCAGGGTTATTCCCCTCCCTTGCTTCGATGCGACGACTGTCGGGCAGGGCGATTTCAGCTAACTTCGCGGTTTCCTGCGAACAGATGATCTGCCCTTTGAAGCCGGCTTGGAACCAGCGGGGAAGATGGTTGATGTGGTCGCCGTGCGCATGCGTGAGGATGATGCCAGAGAGCTTATCTGGGGTGCAATCGCGCGGCAGGTTCTTTGGCAGGGCGAGTTGCTCGTCATCGTCCTCTCCTTGAGTCGCGCCGCAGTCCACCGCGTAGATGTTGCCGCTAGCCTTGACCTTGAAGAAATGGCAGGAGCCAGTGACCGTCGTGAGGGCACCATGGAACTTGAGCAGCAGGGGCATCCCCGCAGGAAATAATCCCGCCGGCATGGGACAATCCCATTTGAATAAACGCTGTATAAAGTCACATTATTGAACTTGTTGAGGACTTGGCCGCCTCTAGCCTTAAGAAATAGGTCATGCCCATCACCCCGCAGCAGAAGAAGGCCATCGGCTTTAATCAGGCCGGGTGGCGATCCGCTAGGCACCTTCGGCAGGCCGCGGAGGCCGCCCGGGGTAAGCCTGGGGTGGCCTTCTTGAACGATCTGATTCACGCCAAGAAGGCAGGTTGGGTCGAAGGCATGAAGCCGGCGTGGGCCAAGGAAGGGTATTATCGTCTGACGGAAAAGGGGCGTGCTTATCTGGCTAAGCATAAATTTCAATCGGCCACAGCCGCCTTCCGCTTATCAGAAGCCCTGAAACTGTCGGCTGGTCGGGCGGAGCTGCAGCGTCTCGGCTGGTATAGCATCAAGCATGTCGGCGAGGTTGAGGCTGCATTGCTGGAAAAAGGCTATTATCAGTCGGCCGTTTTCTTACGCGCGCAGCGGAAGTGTCGTTATTACCGCCTCACGCCACTTGGTAAGGAATGGGCTAAGAGTCATTACCTGAAGCGACTCGAGCAGGAGCTGAAGCGACAGTTCAAGGAACTCAGGGCATGGGAAGAAGAACGATACGCCGGCTACATCGCCGACCCAGAACGGCTCGTCTGTGCCTGGAGTTGGTAAGCCCTCAGCAGAGCCATGAACGATATCTTTCCTCAGCCTAAGTCCATCGACACAACGCTATCGGACGCCCTTGGTCACTATGTATACCTTCTGGTCGATCCGCGTGACGGCAAAGTCTTCTATGTCGGGAAAGGAGTTTCGGATCGATGTCTGCAGCATGATCATCCGGATGACGGGGCGGAGAAGGCGGCCCGGATTGCCGAGATCAAGTCGGCCGGCCTTGAGACCAAGGTGGAGATCGTCCGCCACGGGCTGGCCTCCAAGGAGGAAGCCTTCTTGGTCGAGAGCGCAGTCATTGACGTTTGCGGCATCGAGAATCTGACGAATAAGGTAAGGGGACATGGCGCGACCGACTTCGGCCGGGCAAGCCTCGCCGCTCTGGCTGCCCGGTACGCCCCAGAGGAGGCAGTTATTCTTCACCGCGTGGTCTTCGTAAAGTTGGCGGATACTTATCGGAAGGGCATGTCCGCCGAAGACCTCTACGAGTCCGCCCGCGGGGTCTGGAATTTGAGCGTAGAATACGCCAAAGATTACGGTTATGTTTTAGCTTTATGGGAAGGGCTTATCGTGGAGGTTTACCAAGTGGCACGCTGGCAGCCGGCGAATCCGTCACACTATCCTACGCGTACCCCGAAAGATCTGCTACCGTCCCATTTCATCCCACGCCCTGGGGTCCAGTGCACGGAATTCGAAGGCGCGGTCGCCGCAGAAGAAATTCGCAAACACTACTTAGGTAAGTCTGTCCGGAAGCAATTCGATGTCGGCGGACAGGCCAACTGTAAGTATGGCCCGGACGTTTGACTCTCAGGTCCTCAGTCAGATAGGTCATCGACCTCTGCTTCTTCGGGCCAGACTTGTTCGACGATGGCTTGGACGGAGGTTTCGTCCAGGAGGGCGTTGGGCGCAGTGGCGTATTCGTCGTAGGGCGGCGCTTCGGCTTTTTGGCCGAGCTTGCTGCCGAGGAACCAGGCATGGACGAGCCCGGTCCAGAGCGCTTGGCCGCGCAGGCTTCCCTTGGCGACCCAGGCGAGCGGTACGGCCCCTTCGATCCAGTTGGAGCTCAGCCAGAGGACGTCCCATTTGCCTTCGTCATCGCTCCCGATCCGGATCCGCTGCTCTTCGTCATGTCCCGAGCCGTGGAACATCAGGGCTTTGAACATGAGGCGCGTGGACTTCGGCGTCAGTCCGGGATCCTGATCCTGATAGGAGTTATAGAAACGCGGCGTGGTCATGGTTAACAATAATGGGGTCAGACCCTCTTAATGGGGTCAGACCCCATTATTTCTTAAAGGAGTGGCCTGCTTTAGCGCATGGCCTACTCCGTTAGTTTTCTTCCGCGGCTTAGTAATTGTAAAGTTATTAGAATCTGCTCGGATGCATCCATGGCCATCGACTACAGGAAGGTGTTGGAAAATCCGGAGGTGCTGGCGTGGGCCAAGGCTGCCTGTCCTGATTACCAAGAGAATGTCGACTCGGAGGGCGAAGAGTACGCCAAGGAACAGCTCGAAGACTGGCTTCGGGACAATCTGCTCGATCGCGCCGATCAAGTCTTATGCCTCGCTTGGGATGGCAACTTTCCCGGCAATTCAGGCGCACTGTACGTCCAGGAAAGGCATGGGCTTTATTTCATCACCAGCAGCGACTATGATCCATCCGGCCCGTATCAGTCCCTCGACGAAGCGCTTGAACAGGACTATTTCATGGTTGAGACCGCCAACCCGGAGATCTCAGGCGCCTTGCCGCTGGAGCAGCTGATCTCGATAGCCAGAGGCGTTTGTGGCGAAGACGAAACGATCAGCATCAACGACGTCGTCTATGGATGGCAGGACGGCGAACTCGTCGCCGTTAAGTAATCGCCCTAAAGCCACCTTCATATTGAGACCATGATTCCCATCCCCGCCGGGTGCGCCCGCTTCCTCTGTTACGGCTGGATTATCACGGGAGTGGTGTTCGTGCTCGGCCTGAATAAGAACGGCGAAGATCTCTCGGGCGCCGGCCTGATCGCAATCGGCCTCGGGGTCTTGGGCCTCTACGTCACCCGCCCGCGCAAGGACTGACCCTGCCTCTTAGGCGACGCCACTCCACCTCACCGCTTTATCGAACATGCGCTCCCTTCGCTTTCCTCGTTGGATCATCTGTTGGCTCTTGGTCGTGGGCCTGAACGCGGCGGAGCCGGCAAAGGTGGTCTGGGCGACGCCTGATCAGCCTGAGTGGGACGGCTGGGTGAAGGACGTGGTCAAGCTACGCGCGGCCCGCAAGCCGCAGCCCTTGGCAGGCTGCCTTTATTCCGAAGAGGTCGTCTGGGATAGCTACCACGACGTGAACCAAAGCTGCCTGGCTGATGGCCGGATTCTGTCCCTGGAATGGAAGGGCAAGGAATGGGACATCATCGCCGGATGGGAAAAAGGTCAGAAGCTCCTGCTCTGCTATGACGAAGCGAATGGCGCGACGCTCCTCGAGCCCGCTTCCAAGCGGCGCTTTCCGGTCAGTGGCGCATGGGAAAAAGGCGGCGTTTTTATCCATCCGATCGACGGTTACTTGGGTTCTTTGGAGGCGTTTAGCACCTATGACATGATGTCCGCCAGCTATGAGGCGCGCCGCCTCTGGCGCCTCGAAATCGATCGGATGGTGAAGAAGGTCCTGGGCAAGAAGCATCTGCCCGCAAAGGTGCGCCAAGAATTCATCGCCCTCACCGCGGCGCGCGTGAAGTATTGCGAGCTCCAAGGCTCCTTTGGCGCCTCCAGCATCCATGCTGACATCACCGGAACCGCCCGGGGCCCGCTGGGGCTCGGTTATCTGTCAGGCATTTATCGCGACGCCTACCGACAACTCGCCGAGTTGGCCGATCATCTGCCAGCCTACGACGAGGAACCCGCGAAGTAGGTGATGCATAAGGGGTCAGACCGCTTCTGACGGATGTCGCTCAGAAGCGGTCTGACCCCTTAGTATTATGACGCACGGCTGGGTGGACGTCTGCCCGTTCCGTGGGACGATACGCCATGAACGATTCCTCGTCCTCCCTTCCGCCTCACGCACTAACGGCTTTTACGACTCTTTATCCTAAAGAGAGGCCTAGTTGGCAGCGCCGCCCTCAGACATTGCGGCTCGCCAGTTACGATTATCAGACGGTGGGCATCGAACTGCTCGCCGGCAAGGTGGTGCTCCGCCTCTCCGAAGACTGTCCTTTCGAGGAAATCGCCCCGGGTTATCTGGCGCTCTTCGTGTATCATCTCGCCCAACTTAATCCCGATGTGCCCGTGGCGTATATCCCGGGCTACGGACACCCGATCGTGGCGACGCTGCCGCTCGAGCTTCCTCTCGATGCCCCAGCGGAGGACTGGACGTCCGCCATCGAAGCGACCCTCCCTAGGCTGGAAGAGGCCCTGGCCCGGCAGAACAACGCCGCCGATCAATTCAAGAGAGACGACGATTTCCGCTGGAATTCACCCCTGCCCGATGTCGAGGTCACTCCAGAGGATTTAGCAGAGATCGGCAGGCTGGAAGCCGAGACGGTTTTGGGGCCGGAAAGACTCGGACGCGAAGAACTCGACCGGCCGGCGGAGGAACTCATCTCAAAGTTGCGAAGCCTAAGGGTCATCAGGCCCGACCGGAACTGGGTACGATACCTCCGCCACCACGACCTTAATGGGGGCTTCTTTGAAGGCGCTTATGTCGAGCGCTTCACCGCCGGCCAGCTGGTCGTCACCCTCAACGCGATTTACGATGGCAACACCTACAATACGACCTTGGTCCAGCGCGCCTGCGGAAGAGGTCTCTTTGCCCGCATCGCCGCCCGGGCTAGGGAGCTTGTGGAAGGGTAGGGGCGCGCGGCTCGCGCGCCCTAGGATGACCGGGCCGGTCATCCCTACCTAGGGCAGCATGTGGGGCTGCCCCTACCTCGAGGCAGCTATGTCGTGACGCGGTCCCGACCCTACCTTGAGTCATAAAATCTTCTTCCGGTAGGCCCGTAGCTGTTTGGCGCGAGCACGCCAGGCCGCGATGACAGGCTTCGGTTTGCCGGCGAGCTTGGCGCAGTCGGCGGCATGCTTGGCGCACAGGGCCGCCCCGTAGAGGCTGAAAGCGTATCGTGCGAAGGTGTCCGACGCCAGGGTCATGGCTTCGAATTCGCTTTCCGCATGGGTCAGGATCCGGATGAGCCCGGCGAGACGCAGGGTTTCATCCGCTCCGAACAGGGGATGGGCCCCGTAGGCGATGATCATGAGCCGCCTCAGCGGGTCGGGGCCAACTACCTCACGGGGGTATTTCTGGTAGAAGATTTCGAAGAGGCGGATGGTCTGCGTGATCGGATGCACCTGCAGGGCCTTCCATTCGTGTTCCTGCACATGATGCTCCCGGCTGTAGCGTTCGGGCAAGGGCTGCTCGGCGGGGTAATCCTGGAATTCGTAATCCTGATAGAAGAAGTTGTGGTGCATCATGTCGGGCGAGGTCCCTCCATGATATCAGTAGTGTCCAATGCTTGCGAGGGGGCACGTGGGCAAGGTGACACGGGGGCACGCGCTGAGCGCGAGGGGGCACGTTGGCACGGTGACACGTGGCCAAGGAGCAAACGATGAGAGGCTCAGTGGAACAGGAGATGCATCCATTGCAGATGCGGGTGGCGGCTCCGGGTGGCAGGTGGCGGGAAGACACCTAGCTCAAAGGGAAACCGGAGACCGGATGATTGGTGGGGGTGCATGCCCGAAGCATTAATCCCGGTTTCCGGTCTCCCTTTGAGTTTTCGGCTGTTCTATTCCGTCATCGATTCAGTCCTCTGTCATCGACTCAGCCATCCGGCTTTCAATTCAGTCCTCCATTCAGCCCTCAATGCTGTCCTCCACGCAGTCCTCAATTCAGCCCCTCTTCATTCTTTACGGGATTGCGGTAGGGTCTTTGGGTCATGGGCATGTCGAAGCGTCTTCCTGGTCTGGTAATCGAGGTGGAGAGTCTGCCGGAGTTCCTCGCGAAGTCCGATGAGCATATCTTGCAGCACGTCCGCTCGGTGCTCTTGCACCGTGCTTACGCGGTCCAGCGCGCCCAACTCGCCAAGTGCGACGGCGTCCAGTTCTCTCCGACCAAAGACTCGTGCGTCTTCGCCGCCAAAGGTCGGGCTCTCCTGCATGTCCGTTTCGCGCAGTTGAAAGCGTGACGCGACGGAGTCGCGCGCGTTAGTTGACCTGTTGATCAGTTGGCCGGTTGGCCAGGGAGACAAGTTAGTTGGCCGGTTGGCAAGTTGACACGTTGACAAGGGATGCATGCGCAGAAGCGGCGAGGGGATACGCTGGCACGGTGACACGTGGGCAAGCGCGAGGGGGCACGCGGCCAGGCCGCGCGTTAGTTGACACGTTGACAAGGGATGACGCTTAGAAGTGACGAGGGGGCACGTGGGCAAGGAGCCTCGGGGCCTCGGGGCGGACATCCGGTCAAAGAGAAGTTGGCTCGTCACGGCCGAGGCCGGACGACAGTTTAGGGCCATGCTCAGTCATCCGCGGCTGCTTGGCTTTATCTTCGGCGCACTCATCGGCGGGTGCGTCGCCGTCCACGCCGACGCTCCGTTGCCTACGGCCTTACGCCAGGCCGCCGACCGACGTCAGGCGGAACTACGGTCCGAGCGGGCCGCCGAAGTCGCCGCCCGCGAACTCAAGGCGGGAGGCAAGACCCTGCGCTGGTTGGAAAAGGAGTTCAACCTCGCTCCCGCCGGCCAACGTAGCCTGTGGATCTCGATGCATGGCGGCGGTGGCGCGCCCGCCGCGGTCAATGATCAGCAATGGCAGAACCAGATCCGCCTCTATGCGCCGCCCGAAGGGATCGTGGTCGCGCCCCGCGCTCCGACCGATACCTGGAACCTTTGGCACCAGCCGCACATCGACCAACTCCTCGCTCGCCTAATCGAGGATTTCATCGCCGTCCGGGGCGTGCATCCGGATAAAGTCTACCTGCTCGGTTATTCCGCCGGCGGCGACGGCGTCTGGCAGCTCGCCCCGCGCATCCCCGACCGTTTCGCCGCCGCCGCGATGATGGCCGGGCACCCCAACGGCGTGGACACGCAGGGGGTCCGCAACCTGCCGTTCGCGATGTTCGTCGGCGGCGAGGACGCCGCCTACGGCCGGAACAAGGTCGTCGCGGACAAGATCGCGGAGTTCGGTCGCCTGCGCCGCGACGATCCGTCCGGCTACGCGCATCTTGGGCGCGTCTATCCGGGTCTCCCGCATTGGATGGATCGCAAGGACGCGGAGGCGCTCCCGTGGATGGCGAAGTTCGTCCGCGATCCGTGGCCCCGTAAGGTCGTCTGGGTCCAGACGGGCGTCACCCACGACCGCTTCTATTGGTTGGAGCTGCCTGCCGGCGTCGCGAAATCCGGGCAGAAGATCGTGGCGACCGCCCGTGGCCAGGAAATCGCGCTCGAGGGAGACGTCCCCAAAGGCCTGACGATTCGCCTGCGCGAAGGCCTCGTCGGTGACCTCGCGCGGCCGGTCAAGGTGACGGTCAACGGCCGCGTGGTGCTCGAGGCGGCGCCGACGCCCGCCACGCCGGCCCAGCTGAGCGCATGGCTCGCGGAACGCTTCGACGTGCCCGCCACGCCGACCGCCAGCCTGCGCTTGCCCTGAAGACGGCCAGGGCCGGGGGCATATTCCGGAGAGGATTCTGCCGGCTCGCGGCTTTACCTGTCCCCTGGCTTCCCTCATTTTTCCGCCATGAGAGCCGCCCTCGTGCCGCAGATCGCCGGATATCTGATGGCGCTCGCGTCCGCCGTCGCGGCCGATCGTCCCAACGTCCTGCTGATCCTCGCTGACGATCTCGGCTACGGCGACGTGCGCTGCTACAACCCGCAGGCGAGGGTGCCCACGCCGAACCTCGACCGTCTCGCGGCCGAGGGCATGCGTTTCACCGACGCGCATAGTCCGGCGACCGTCTGCACGCCCTCGCGTTACGCCCTCCTGACCGGTCAGATGGCCTTCCGCGTGCCCAACGGCGGCACGGTCTTCCAAGGCGCCGGCGGCCCATCGTTGATCGCCCCCGGCCGGCTGACCTTGCCCGAGATGCTCCGCGGGCAAGGCTACGCCACCGCTGCCGTCGGCAAGTGGCACGTCGGTCTGACCTTCCGCGACAAGGCCGGCCTGCCGATCCATCGCGGCCGACTCGAGGACGTAGAGCGTATCGATCACTCACGACGCATCGAGGGCGGCCCGCTCGACCATGGCTTCGAGGCTTTCTTCGGGACGGCGTGCTGTCCCACGACGGACTGGCTCTACGCCTTCATCGAAGGAGACCGCATCCCGGTCCCGCCCGCCGGGCCTCTCCTGCGGGCCTCGCTGCCGAACCATCCTTACGCGAACGATTGCCGCGGCGGACTCATCGCTCCGGGATTCGATATGCAGGAAGTAGACATGCGCTTCCTGCGCCGCAGCCAGGAGTTCATCGCCGCCGCGGCCAGGGCGCCGACGAAGAAGCCGTTCTTCCTTTATCATGCCGCCCAGGCGGTGCACCTGCCTTCGTTCCCGGGCAAGGACTTCCGCGGGAAGTCCGGCCTGGGCCCGCACGGGGATTTCATCGCGGAGTTCGACCACATCGTCGGCGAACTCCTCCGGGAGCTCGAACGCCACGGCCTGCGGGATGACACCCTCGTCGTGCTCAGCAGCGATAACGGACCGGAGACCACGGCGGTCGCCCAGATGCGGGCCGATCATGGCCACGACGGCGCCAAGCCGTGGCGAGGCGTGAAGCGCGACGCCTGGGAAGGCGGCCATCGAGTCCCGCTCATCGTAAGCTGGCCGGCTCGTATCAAGCCTGGCGCCGTCACGGAGCAGCTCGCCTCGCTCACCGACGTCATGGCCACCTTGGCCGCGGTCACCGGCGCCACGCTTCCCAAGGACGCCGCGGAAGACAGCTTCGACCTTCTTCCGGTGCTGATCGGTCGGGCTCCCGGCCCCGTCCGGCCTTATCTGCTGACGCAGGCCTTCGCCGGCGCCCGCACCCTCTCGATCCGGCAAGGCCGCTGGAAATACGTGGCCCATCGCGGCTCCGGCGGGAACAGCTACGAAAAGGGAGTCATGAAGCCTTACGCCTTGCCTGAAGCCGAGCCCGCGGCGCCCGCGCAGTTGTATGACTTGGAAGCCGATCCCGGTGAGACGGTTAATCTTTATTCCAAGCACCCGGAGATCGTAAGGCAGCTCAAGGCGCTGCTCGATCAGTCCGTCTCCTCCGGCCGCAGCCGTCCTTAAGCCGGGAGCTGTAGGGCTAGAGCTTGGGCTAGGGCCGGGGCTAGCGGAGCTCCATTTGAGCTGTGTATGAACTAGCCCTGGCCCTGGCTCTGGTCCTGAGCTGATCCGTCATCGATTCAGTCCTCCGTCATCGACTCAGCCATTTATTGTTTAATTTTCAGGTGGCGGGTGGCAGCCTCGGGTGGCTGGTGGCGGGATGCGCAAGGCAGCTATGTCGTGACGCGGTCCCGACCCTACCTGCGTCTCGCCCCAGCCCTAGCCCTCCGGCAGGCAAGACTATTGCGAAGGAGAGGGAGGCGGGGTTAGGGTCTGCGTATGAAAGCCCCGTTCATCTTGCTGGCCGCCTTGTGCGCGGCACACCTGTTCGCCAAGCCCCTGCAGGTCTACGTCTTGGTCGGTCAGTCCAACATGGAAGGCCATGCGAGGGTCGAGACCATCCCCTACATCGCCGAAGATCCGGCGACCAAGGCGCTCCACTCCCGGCTCGTCGGTCCGGACGGAAAACCCCGCGCCGCCGAACGCGTCTGGATCAGCTACCTCACCGGCATCGGCGCCCAGAACGGCGAGGGTTTCGGTAAGCTGACGACTGGTTACGGTTCGCGCCGCGATCCGGCGACCGATGGCGGCAAGATCGGACCCGAATACGCCTTCGGTCTGGCGATGGAGCGGGCCACCGATGCGCCGATCCTGCTCATCAAGGCCGCCTGGGGCGGCAAGTCCCTCAACCACGATTACCGTCCGCCGTCCGCCGGAGCTTACCCGCGCTCGCCTAAGGACATCGAGAAGAACACGCATGCCGACGCGGATACGGGCAAGTACTACCGTCTGATGGTCGCGCATGTGAAACACGTGCTCGCGGACCCCGCGCGCGTCTGCCCCGCCTACGATCCTAAGCAGGGCTACGAGCTCGCCGGCTTCGTCTGGTTCCAGGGCTTCAACGACATGGTCGACGGCAATTACTATCCCAAGCAGCCCAAGGGTCAGGCCGACAAGCGCTTCGTCGGCTATTCTGAGCTGCTGACGAAGTTCATCGTCGACGTGCGCAAGGACCTCGGCGCACCCGGCCTGCCCTTTGTGATCGGCGTCATGGGCGTCGGAGGCAAGGACCCCGGCAGCGAGGATAACCTGGCCTTCCGTGAGGCGATGGCCCAGCCGGCGACGCGCCCGGAATTCCGCGGCAACGTCGCCACGGTCCGGACAGCCCTGTTCTGGGACGAGGAACTGGGCGCCATCCAGGAGAAGCGCGAGAAGCTCCGTCAGCTGGCCTTCGAGCTTAAGAACAAAGGCAAGCGTTCGGCCAACGCCGACGGCAAGATGACGGAGGCGCAGCAGAAGGCTTATCTCAAGGAGCAGGAGGCCAAGCTCATCTCCGCGGAGGAAGCGGCGAAGCTCAGCCGCGGGGCCTCCAACGCCGGCTACCATTATCTCGGCAGCGCCAAGACGTTCGCGGGTATCGGCGAGGCCTTCGCCGAGGCCGCCCTGTCGATGCGTCCGGCGCGCTGAGCGTGATTCAGTGGTTGGCCGGTTGACGCGTTGACAAGGGAGGCAAGCTCGGAGGCCCAGTGGCTTAGGGCGAGGCAGTGCAAAAGCGCAAAGGTGGGGAGCGTAAAAAAGGGGTAGGGGTAGGGGCGGGGGTAGGGGTAGTTTCGCTCAGAGGGAAACTGGGGATCTGAGATTCAACTAGCTCTAGCCCTGAGCTGTTCCGTCATCGATTCAGTCCTCTGTCATCGACTCAGTCATCTTTTGCTTTTTCAGGTCCCGGGTCTCGGCGGTCAGGTATCTGGTGCGGGTGTTCAGGTTCGGGTGCAGGTGCAGGAAAATCCCGTACCCGAACCTGGTGCTGAAGACCTGTACCTGGGACCCGATGGCTGGGACCTGAGACCCGAAAATGAACCAGCCCTAGCTCTGATCTAATTCAGTCCCCCGTCTCGCGATAGATTTCGCCGAGCTTGGTGAGCTTGTCGTCCTTGAGGAGCGCGGCCTTTCCGGAGCCGGGATTGAAGTAAGCGTAACGTTCGACGAAGCGCGATCGCTCCATCGCCTTCAGCGCGCCGCGGAGGAACTGCGCATGCCCTGCGTCGTCCGCCTTGGTGAACATGGCGTTGAATTCGGTGACCCAGATGGGGCGACGATAGGCGGCGTAAAGTTCCTTGAGCCAAGCTTCGAACGCGGCGGGGTCGGCGCTGCGATACCAGTGGGCGCAGACGAAATCGACCTGGAGTTTCTTGCGCTGGGCCTGCTCCATGAACGCGCGCATCCACGCGCCGCCCTGGCCGTCGGAGGAGACGCCGGGGGAGCCGAGACGGAGCTTCTTTTCCTTCGCGAAGGCGGTCATCGCCGGCCAAGCCGCGATGGCGTCGTCGACGGTGACGTTCCCCTGCGAGTCGCGCTCGGGTTCGTTCAGGCCGAGCAGGTTCTTCGCGTCGGGATCATCGAACATCGCCAGCTCGGTCGAAGGCATGGGCTTGCGATGGCCTTTGACCATCGGGACGAATTCGTAGCCCGGCGTGCTCGCGCCTTGGCAGGTCCACGTATACCACCAGGTGCAGCCGAACTGCGTCGCGGATTCCGGGCGATTGCCCGCCCAGCCTTTCTTGGGCGAACGGCGGGCCGGTCGGTCGGCCGCCCAACCTGCCAGCGGCGCCAAGGTCGCACTGGCGAACAGCAGACGAAGGATATCGCGACGGGTGAGGGGCATGGGGAGGAAGTTAGGCGAGTAAAGTATCCTGCAAAGGGTAAACCTAGGCAAGGGGGCACGTGGGCACGTGGGCAAGCGCGAGAGGGCATGTGGGCAAGTTGACACGTTGACAAGGAAGGTAAAAGAAGAGGCTCGGAGGCCCGGAGGCTCAGGTAGAGGCAGTGCAAAAGTGCAAAGGTGTGGAGCGCAAAAGGGGTAGGGGGGGGAGGCAGGGGTAGTTTCGCTCAGAGGGAAACCGGAGATCTGAGATTCAACTAGCTCTAGCCCTGTATTGTTCCGCCATCGATTCAGCCCTCTGTCATCGACTCCGTCATCTCTCCTCCGCCGTGAGTTACTTGACGAACGGAGAGGAACCGACTCCCTCGTTGGCATGAGCTCCTACCGCCACATCGTGATCTTCAAGTTCAAGGACAGCGCCCCGGCGGCGAAGGTCCAAGGGGTGGTCGACGCCTTCAAGGCCCTGCCGGGCAAACTGCCCGCGATCAAGGCCTTCGAGTGGGGTACGAACGTGAGCCCCGAGGGATTGGACCAGTGCTTCACCCATATCTTCACGCTGACCTTCGCGTCCAAAGAAGCCCTCGAGAAGCATTACCTCCATGAGCCCGCGCATCAGGAGTTCGTGAAGATGTTGCCTGATGTCCTGGAGAAGGCTCTCGTCGTCGATTACGTCGCGGCGTAGCCGCGACGAGGGGGCACGCGGCGCTGCCGCGAGGGGGCACGCGGCGCTGCCGCGAGGGGGCACGTGGGCACGGTGACACGTGGGCAAGGGAGGCGGGAGGGCTAGCCCAAGCCCTAGCTCTGGCCCTGAGCTATTCCTCTATTTTCTAATAAAATCCTATTGTCCAAAATAGGTTCCAAGGGTAGGTTCAGGAATGGAGTCATCCCCTAAAGTCACTTATTGGTCCTGTTGGTGGCGCGCTACCTGGGTGCTATATCTCATCGCTTGCGTGATGGGTTATCTGAACGCCAGAGGCGAGGGGCTTGCCTGGGCGATGGGAGCGGGCCTGATCACTGCTCCGCTCTCGGGCCTTTTCTGGGGTTGGATCTATTGGCTGATCAAGAAGTAGGCTAAATGAGCGATCCGGATAAATGGTATCGCTCCACGGTGCCTGAGCTCCAGATCGGCGCGGCGTCCGGCGACCCGGATGCGATGTATCACCTGGCCCAGCGTTACCGCCGGGGCAAAGAGGTCCCGCAGGACATCCCGCAGGCGGTCGAATGGCTGCTGCGGGCGGCGGACCTTGGTCACGCCCACGCGCAGTCCAGCATGGGTGTCCGTTACTACTACGGCGAAGGGGTGCCGAAGAACCATCGGTTGGCGATGAAGTGGTACCTGGCCGGAGCCGCTGACAAGGAGCCGGAGGCTCTTTATAACGTCGGAGACTTGTTTGATGACTCCGACGAGATCCCGAAGAACCCGGTCGAATGCTGCGCGTGGATGCTCGTGGCGACCGCTTATGGCTACCGGACGGCGCTCGATCGCGTCGACCCGTTGGTGAAGAATCTCTCTGCGGAGAATCTTGATCTCGCCGCCCGACGCGGGGCGCAGATCTACGCCCGATGCGAGGCCGGCCAGCCCCTCGATCCCTCGGCTTCTTTCCGGGAGGCCAAGCCCCTCCCTCCGCCTGAAGCACTCGAAGTCGGGGATGAGCCCACGCGGCTATCGTTGCTCGTCGAGTTCGCCTACCATTGTGAGCAGGAGGCGATCGACCACTTGCTGATGTATGAGCTGATCCACGGAAATACGAAAGTCTGTATCCGCGGAGAAAAAGACGTGCCGGAGAAACCGGGCTACGTGGCCGAACCCGGTCACGTCCCGATTACCTTTGGGTGCCTCGAGCGACTCATCGATGGGAGCCAAGGCATGCTGGTCTTCACTGATTACCGCAAGTTGGTCGCCTATCAGGGCGAAGGTCCGTGCCTCGAGGTGCCGTCTGCCACGATGTTCGATTACATGGATAAGCTGAACGCCACCTCATTCATCCTGAACTCCGGCACGCCGGCCTGCTACTCGATGCGGCGGCGACCAGAGAAGTAAAAACCGATCACTGGACGAAAAGGCCATCCCGGGCATACCGTCACCTATGGGTTATCATCAGCCAATCGAAACCTGGCTCGGCGACGAGGGTGCCGACCTTTCCCGCGGCCAGTGCCGCAAGTTGTTCAGCTGCGAGCTGGACCTAGGCCCGGGTCACACCGAGGAGACG
This sequence comes from Verrucomicrobiota bacterium, assembly GCA_041180005.1. Classification (GTDB taxonomy): domain Bacteria; phylum Verrucomicrobiota; class Verrucomicrobiia; order Opitutales; family UBA953; genus UBA953. Next base: position 623,605 of record JBEGSF010000001.1, read on the forward strand.
CTCTTTACCGTAGGACCAGACGAGACAGGAGAGATGATGGTCCTTTGGCGCGAGACCGAATGGTCCAATGAAGGCCATACGGCCGCCGCCGGCGCTTTGCGCACGGCTTTTCCTGAACCGGAGATCTGGGCACGCCTTCTCGAGGCTTATCTCCGGGCGCTCAAGAAAGCCGAGAGCTACGAAGGCCATGAATTCACTTCGATCAGCGCGCCGCCCCGCGGTCCGCTGCCCAAGAAGGAGATCCGCGCGATCATGGCGAAGGTGTTCGGGGGAGAGGCGAGGTAGTGGGGCAAGCGCTGGCGCGAGGGGGCACGTGGGCACGGTGACACGTGGGCAAGCGCGCTAGCGCGAGGGGGCATGTGGGCAAGTTGACACGTTGACAAGGGAGGTAAAAGAAGAGGCTCGGAGGCCCGGAGGCTCAGGTAGAGTCAGTGCAAAAGTGTGGAATAAGAAAGGGGTAGGGGTTGGGGCAGGGGTAGTTAAGCCCAGAGGGAAACCGGAGACCTGTGACCCGAGTTCAACTAGCCCAAGCTCTGGCCCTAGATCTAGCCCCGAGCCGTTCCGTCATCGATGCAGTCCTCTGCCATCGACTCAGCCATCAGTGCTTTGTCGTGCCCAACCGCTAACCGCCAACCGCCACCACCTAGGCTCCCGTATGCCACTCTATGACAGGTGGCCTCATGGACTCTCCAGGGCTTCTGGGCATCGTGTCCTCACCATGAGCTACGATCGACGCGACTTCCTCAAAACCCTCACCCTGGGCGGCTTCGCCCTCTTCACGCCTGATTGGTTCAGCTCCGTCAAGGAGCGCCGTCCGACCAAGCCGGAGTTCCGGCTGCCGGCCTATGCCAAAGATCCCATCCCGAAGGGACATGACGTGATCAACGCCGTCTGGAATGACGGCACGGGATACATCCTCTATCTCAACGGGACGCCTTACGACGAGCCGCCCAAGATCACGCTCCGTGAGAAGCTCGCCGAGGAGGGCGAGGAAGGCGTCGGCGAAGTGATCGACGAGTTCCGGAGCAAATACGGCGAGTTCATCTGGGACCTCGAAGAACTCGACAACGAGGTCGAGGAGGAACAGGTCGAACAGCTCAACGAGAACTCGGATGAGGAATATACCTTCGAGCCGGACGAGACCTGGCGTGATTTCATCGGCCGGCACGACTCGCAGCTGCTCGAGGACGTGGAGTCGAGCGCCGAAGAGTGGGGCAGCAAGGTCTACGACAGGCTGGACGACCACATCGACTGGGATGAACACGAGGACTGGCTCACGGACTGGTGCCGGAATCAGGCGCCCGAGGCCGACGCCCTTGGCTATGTCGAAGGACTATTCGACCGGCTGGAAGAAGAAGGCGAAGAGAAGCCCGAACTGGCGAGGGAGCTCGAGACTTACGACCTCGATGGAATCCATTTCATCGACGGCGCATGCCCCGGAAACGACACCCTGCGTTGCGCGGTCGCGCCGGATTACGAGACCCTCGCCGCCCTCCAGCGGGCTATCGATGGGCTTGGCTGGTCCGCCACGGTCGTGCTCCTCGAGCCGGCCAAGGGCGATGAGAGAGCCGATAAGCAGGAGCCGCCGGCGGCGGCCTAAGGAGTCACCCGAACAATCCGCGGACGGCGGGCTTGGTGACCTTGCCCATGGCGTTGCGCGGGAGTTCCTTCACGACCACGAGGCGCTGGGGCACCTTGTAGACGGAGAGCCGCGATTTGCACCATTCGCGCAGGGCGGGAAGCGTGAGAGCGGCGCCGTTCTTGGTGACGACCGCGGCGCTCACCGCTTCGCCCCACGTGTCGTCCGGCAGGCCGAGCACGGCGCATTCCGCGATGTCGGGATGTTCGAGCAGCGCGGCCTCGATTTCGAGCGCCGACAACTTGTAGCCGCCGCTCTTGATGATGTCCACGGAGAGTCGTCCCATGATCCGGTAATAGCCGGTCTCGAGCACGGCCATGTCGCCGGTGCGATACCAGCCGCCGGCTTCAAAGGATTCGGCGGTGGCGGCCGGCTTGCCCCAATATTCGGTGAAGACGTTCGGTCCGCGCACCTGGATTTCGCCCGGCGTGTCCTCGGCCGTGATGATGTCGCCGTTTTCGGCCTTGAGGCGGACCTCGACGCCCGGGAGGGCCTGGCCGACCGCGCCCGGCCGACGTTCGCCGCGCAAGGGATTGGAGATCGCCATGCCGATCTCGGTCATGCCGTAGCGCTCGAGGAGCTTCTGGCCGGTGAGGGCGGTCCACTGCTCATGCACGCTGGCGGGCAGGGCGGCGGAACCCGATACCATCAGGCGCATGCGTCGGAAGCCTCCGACGATCGCGGCGCGTTCGGCGGCCGGAGCCGCTTCGAGGGCCTGGATGAGCTTCACGTAGATCGTGGGCACGGCCATGAACAAGGTATAGGCGTCGCCCTTCACGCGCTCCAGGATCGCCGGTTGGTCGAACTTGGCGAACGGCTCGATCGTCGCGCCGGACCACAGGGCGCAGCTGGTGACGTTGATGATGCCGTGGATGTGGTGCATCGGCAGGAAGAGCGGGATGCGGTCCGACGCCTGCCATTCCCAAGCCTGGACGAGGCTTTCGATCTGCGCGGCGATGTGCGCATGGGTGGTGACGACCCCCTTCGGTTTGCTGGTCGTGCCGCTGGTGTAGAGGATCATCGCGCGACGGGCGGGCGTGAGCTCGGGCAGTTTGCCGGCGGGGCCGGCCGGGCCGTCGATGTCGATCAGGCGGAGGCCGAGCCGGGCGCAGAGCGGGGCGATCTTCTTGGCGCTCGCCGTATCGGCCATGACGGCGGAGGCGCCGCTGTCCGTCAGCGAGTATTCCCATTCCGGCTCCGTCGCCGTGAGGCAGATCGGCACCTTGACCGCACCGGCTCGCCAGAGGCCCCACTGGGCCGCCACGTAGGAGGCGCCAGCCTGGGCGAGCAGGGCGACCCGCGCCTCCCGGAGGTCATCGGCGCCGGCGAGGAGGACCGTCGCCAAGCTCGCCGAGCGGTCGAGCAGGTCCTGATAGGTCGTCGTGCCTTGCGGGGCGCGGAAGGCGACGGAGGAAGCGTGCGCACGGGCGCGCGCGATGAGCGGCAGTTCAGGCATGGGATCAGGCGTGGGCAGGGAAGAGGGCGCGGACGATGAAGTAGAGGAGCGAAGGGCAGAGCAGGCAGCCGAGGCCGGTATGGAAGGTCGCGACGAGCGCGCCGTAGGGCACCAGCCGGCGGTCCGTCGCGGCGAGGCCGGCGGAGACGCCGCTGACCGTGCCGGCCAGTCCGCCGAAGACCATCGCCGACCGGGGCGTGCCGAGGCGCATGAACTTCGCGAGCATCGGGGTGGTGACCATCACCAGGATGGCCTTGAAGACGCCGACCGCGATGGCGAGCGTGATGACCTCGGACGAGGCGCCGATGGCGGTGCCGGTGACCGGGCCGACGATGTAGGTGACCGTGCCGGCGCCGATGGTGGTGAGGCTCACCGCGTCGCGGTAACCGAACGCGTACGCGATCGAGACGCCGATGACGAAGGGCAGGACGGTCCCGATGATGAGGGCGACCGCGCCGATCCAGCCGGCGCGCTTGGCTTCGGCGGGCTGGACCTCGAAGGCCGTGGCCACGATCGCGAAGTCGCGCAGCATGTTGCCGCCCATCAGGGCGAGGCCGCCGAAGCAGGTCACGTCGGCGAGGCCTTTGCCGCCGCCGGTCATGCGTCCGCCGACATAGGCCAGCGCGAGGCCGATGAGGATCGCGATGGCTGACCCCTGGACGCGGCCGACGGTGAGCTTGCGGGAGAGGTAGCCCGAGCACAGGACGACGAGACCGACGACGGCGAAGGACAGGACGAGGCCGTTCTCGACGGCGAGTTTCTCGAGGAGGGCATCCATCGCGGGTTACTTCGCGGGGGTTTCGGCCGGCGCGACGACTTCGCGGCGGTTGATGAAGGAGACGCAGGCCGCGCAGGCGGCGACGGTGGTGATCGCCGCGGCGAGGGCCATCGGGCCGCCGCTGAGCGCCTTGACGACGTTCTGCTGCATGGCCATCGCGATGACGACCGGGATGTAGAGCGCGGCCCAGTAGATCACGCCTTCCTCGCTCTTCGCCTCGAGCCAGCCGCGCCGGTGTCCGTAGAAGCGCGCCGCGATCAGCAGGAGCATCGCGATCCCGACGCCGCCGACGTTGGCTTGGACGCCGAGGGCGCGACCGAGGAGCTCGCCGAGCAGGATTCCAAGAAGATGGCAGACGGCGAGCAGGGCGGTTCCGTAGAGAGGCATGGCGGTTCAGGGGTGGGGCAGGGAATAATTAAAGGGCGGGAGGGCCGGAGGCACGGAGGAAATAAGCGCGGCCTAAAGGCCGCGAGGGGGCACGTGGGCAAGGCAGCCGACGATTAGAGGATCGGAGGCCCAGAGGCTCAGTTGACCAGAAGAGGCATCCATTTTCTGGTGGCGGGATGCGCTAGGCACGCAGGGCGCGACGTAGTCTCGCCCCTACCATACGGCCACCATTCGGCGGCCTGGCCCTAGCCCCGACCCTGGCTCTGGCCCTTAACTATTCTGTCATCGACTCCGCCATCATTTGTTTTTTCAGGTCCCGGGTCTCGGCGGTCAGGTATCTGGTGCGGGTGTTCAGGTTCGGGTGCAGGTACAGGAAAATCTCGTACCCGAACCTGGTGCTGAAGACCTGAACATGGGACCCGGAGAGGCAGGCTAAGACAGCACGCGGTGCTGCCCCTACCTGAGATACAACGGGCGTTTATTTCCGAGGGTGCCGGACGCAGAGATCCGGGAAATCGGTGAAGAGGCCGTCGACCTTGGCTTCGTCGAAGAGGACGCGGAGGAGATCGTCGACGGAGGTGACGCACTTGGGGAGTTCGTCCGCGCGGAGGGTATAGGGGTGCGAGACCAGCCCGGCCTTATGGGCGCGGGCCGCGAGGTCGGTGACCTTGCGTTCAGCGGGCGATTTGCCGGTGACGACACTGCTGATGGGCGGGCCGATGCCGTCGACGAGCTTCGCGAGGTCGGCCAGACCGGCATCGGTCTGCAGGTAGGTGAAGTCGGTGTCGCCCGGCCCCTTGCTTCTGGCGCCCAGAAGCATGACGAGCTTTCCTTTCCAGCCTAGTTCGCCTCGTAACCGGATGATTTCGGCGAGCTCGAAACATTGGATGATGCATGCGTCGTCCTTGGCATTATAGCCATAAGCTTGGAGCACGGTCAGGACCTTGGAGGCCAGGTCTTGGCCTTCCTTCAGGTGCCAGAACGGCGCCTTCAGTTCGGGGTAGATGCCCACGTTCCGTCCGGTCGAGCGATTTAGGTGTTGGATGAACTGGATTTCTTCCTCGAGCGTCACGATGGAAAATGAGCCGACGCCAATGGGGAAACGACGAGGGAAGGCGGCCTTGCCGGTCTTGGGATTGAAGCGCTCGGAGACATTGAGCTGTTTTAGCTCAGGCACAGTGAAATCGATGGCGTAAAACCGCCCGTCAGCCCGCCGGCGTCCCGGGAATTTCTTGGCGACGTCCGTCGTGGTGTCGATGTGCGTGTCGTGGAAGATCACCGGCACGCCTTCTTTGCTGAGCACCACGTCCTGCTCGAGGTAGTCAGCGCCTTGGCCGCGAGCGTGTGCTCCGGGAGGTAGCCGCTCGCCCCGCGATGCGCGATGATCAGGGGACGAGGCTCCGCGGCGGTGAGGGCCGCGAAGGGGAGCAAGAGCAGAGGGAGGAGGAACCTGAGCACGGGGGTGTTTTATGTGCAAAGGTGCAAAAGTGCAAAGGTGAGATTAGGGGTAGGGGCAGGGATGGGGGTAGTACAGAAAAGGGGCAATCGAGAGTATGGAGTATCGAGTATAGGGCGCGGTACAGCCGCGAGGGGGCACGTGGGCAAGGGGGAGAAGAAGAGAGGCACGGAGGACCGGAGGCTCAGGGGGATGCATCACGGCTTGGGGTCTCGTGGCCTCGTGTTTGGTCGGGGTTGCCTGTGCGCGTGTCGCGGTTAGGGTCGGGACATGCGTAGCACTTTACTCGCGTTGGCGGCCTTGGCTTCCGCTGTTTTCGCGGCCGATGCCCCGAAGGCGAAGTTCCGGCCGCCGTCGGCCGCGGAGGTCTTCGATCCGAAGACGCCGGTGGTCTTCGCGGATGATTTCATGACCGGCGTGTTCTCGCCGAAATGGCGTTTCTCTGAGAACGCCAATTACGCGGTCACCATGCCGAACCCGGAGCTCATCCGGATCGTCGACGCGCCGGATCTGCCGGGTAAGAAGGCCGTGCGTTTCTCGGTCGTACGCGGACCGGGCGTCTTCCGTTCGGAGATCTCGCTGCCGCACGAGAAGGGCTGGAACGAGCGTTGGTATGGCGAGCGCGTGCTGATTCCCAGGGAGTGGGTGCGCGATCCGGCCAAGCCCGTCGACATCGTGATGCAGTGGCATGCGATCCCGGGCGATTTCCGCGCGACCTACCCCAATGTGGAGATCTCGGTCGGCGACGATCGCTGGATCCTGCGCCAGAGCTTCGGCGACCCGAAGACCAAGCCGACCCGTCGCGAAATCAAATTCGAAGACCGCGTGCAGCCCGGCGTCTGGACCGCCTGGGTCATCCATGCGAAGTGGTCGCCCCGCGAAGACGGAGTCCTGCAGGTCTGGAAAGACGGCAAGCTCGTGGCCGACCTCAAGGGGCCGAACACCTACGGCACGATAGGCCTTGAATACACGCCTTACATGAAGACGGGCATCTACCATCCCGAGTGGAACGTCGACAAGCCGGGTGGCCGCGAGCGCTTCGAGGCCGAGAGGCCCGTCGCGCCGCATAAGATCGTCTACGTCACCGACCTCAAGGTCGGCGACGCGCGGGCGAAGTACGAGGACGTGGCGCCGCGGTGAACGCGGCAGGGCGGAGAGGGGTATCCAGAACATAATCCATAAATCTTCCCCTAAAGGGGAATAGGACGGCGGAGGGTCCGAGAGCGGGGTGTTTTCTCAAACCTAGGGTATACTACCGGTCTCATGCCCCGCTACACCCTCCAGACCGAAGCCTTCCGTAAGAACACCCGTCCGGTCATCTGGCTCGACGTCGAGAAGCGCAAAGCCGACCCCGAGCCGGCGCTGACGACCGTCGTCTGGGCCGAGGGCTTGAAGACCTATGCCCACGATACGATCCTCGCCGAATCAGCCAAGGCGCGTGGCCTGGAGTTCCAGCCGTGGTGCGAACTGGCGACAAGGATCGTCGAAGTAGCCATCGCAACCGAATCGCTCATCGCCGGCTACAGCATCCCCGAGCGGGACTTGCTGATGAAGGCCTGTCCGCAGCACGCGGAATGGATCAAGGAGCATTACCTTAACGCCAACGCGGCGAAGTGGTTCAAGAACCGACGTCCCGCTCTCTACGTCGAGGCTTGCCGTACGGCCGGGGAGAGACGAAAGCCGGGCCTGAAGGATTTCCTCATCCAGCCGGCCGTTGGCTATCCTTATAAGAGGTACCTGCTCGACGTGCAGCCAGGCTCGATCCTCGGACGCATGCGCAAGCTGCTCGCCAAGCGGGACGGCGTGCATCGTGAGCTGACCAACGAAGCCCGTCGTGACTGGACTAATCTCATCGAATACAACCGCCAGGACGTCTTGGGCATGATCCACGTGGTCGCTTATGCGAAAGGCGACGGAATGGCGGGCTAAGTCCGTGGAAAGGGGGAGTTTATGATTATTTCGACAAAAGGTGGCCGGTTTGTCCAATGTTCGCGTATTGATATTCCCCCTGCGTTCCGTGGAATAGGCGTGTGTCCAATCCCCAGGACATGACCCCCCGTGACGATGAGGCGGAGCCTTTGGCCCGCCCCAAGCGAACCCTATGGCAACGCCTCGGGGGCGAGGGCCTGGCCTTGTCGGTCATCTTGCACTGCTTCCTCGTGCTGATCGCCGTCATCTGGGTGGTCTCGACGGTCACGGACGGAGCCGGCAAGAAAGATTCGAACTCCTTCGCCACGGGCGCGGGCGGCGGCTCCGGCGGCACCAAGGCCAAGGAGTTCAAGACCAAGGCCGTCCCGAAGAACATCAAGTCGCTCGCCAAGACCAACACGCGCATCACGAGCAAGAACGCCAACGCCACGCTGGCCGTGGCCAGCCTGCCGAGCCTGTCCAATCCTCTGCTCAGCGCCGGCGCGATCGGCGGCGGCTCCTCGAAGGGCTTTGGCGGCGGGAGCGGCGGCGGCATCGGTTCCGGCAAGGGCCTCGGCGTCGGCGGCGGCCGGAATTTCGTCTCGCTCTTCGGCGGCCGTGGTGGCGCCGGCACCGCCCTCCTCGGGCAGTTCTGGGACATCAAGCGCCCGAAGGACCCGAACAAGCCTCCCCTGATCAAGCTCACCTCGGGCAGGGGCGGCTACGGATACACCGAGCAGGAGATCTCCGAGTATTTCAAGGCCATCCGCTCCGTCATCACCCGTGGAAGCCCGGGCGTCGCGCTGGAAAAATATTTCCGCGCCGACGCGATGCTGTCGGCCCATGGCATCATCCAGCCCACGATGGATGCGAGCGAAGCCCCCAAGGCGTTCGGCGTGGAGAAGGAGGTCGCCCCGGTGCTCTGGCTCGGCGTGTACCAGGCCAAGATCAGCGCGCCTTTCTCGGACAGTTTCCGGTTCGTCGGCGGTTGCGACAACGTCCTGGTCGTCATCGCCAACGGGCGGATCGTGCTCGACGGCAGCCTCAAGCATGCGCCCGGCGCTTCGGCGAAGCATTACTACGCTGCGGATTGGAAGCAGACCACGCCGCCCGTGAAGGGCGCCGTCCAGCGGCCGGCCACGAACAACTTCCCGTTTGTCTACGGCGACTGGATCCAGATGGGCCCGGGTTCCACCACCGACATCACCATCATCCTCGGTGAGACCGGCGGCAAGTACGGGGCTTTCCTCTGCATCGATTATAAGTCCGCGCCCTGGCATAAGGGCGGCTCCCTGCCGTCTGGCGGCATGCTGCCGGCCTTCCTCGTCGGCAAGCCGGACAAGGAATTCAAGGACCTCGTGATGAAGGCCGGGGCGGAGCACAACGTCACTCCTTACCTGGACGGGCCGATCTTCACGCCGAAGCGGATCGGCCTCACCGTGGCGAGGTAAGGGCGTGCCGACGTGCGTCCGTCCGCGCGCAACGTCAGGCGCGACGTCGTCTCGCTCCTGCCATGCGGCCGCTCTTCGGCGGCCTAGCCCGAGCCCTGACCCTAATCAAATCCGCCTCGATTCAGTCCGCTGTCATCGACTCAGCCATCTATTGTTTATTTTTCAGGTGGCGGGTGGCAGCCTCGGGTGGCTGGTGGCGGGAAAATGCCTAACTCAAAGGGAAACCGGAGACCGGATGATTGGCTGGGGATACTTTTCAGGTCCCGGGTCTCGGCCGTCAGGTATCTGGTGCGGATGTTCTGGTGCGGGTGCAGGTGCAGGAAAATCCCGTACCCGAACCTGGTGCTGATGACCTGAACCAGGGACCCGATGGCCGAGACCAGAGACCCGAGAGTTGCCTAGCCCTAATCAATTCAGCCCTCCATTCAGCCCTCAACGCAGACCTCGACTCAGTCCTCCCTCTTGTCATCCTCCCCGCATGCTTATTCCGATCGAAGAGCTGAAGCTGCTATACGGAGGCGTCATCGGTAATATCACGGACCGCCCGCCCCGGCTGATCCCGTCGGTCGAACGTTACCAGGGAGCCTTCGGCTTCATCCGCAACGGCGTGGAGTATCGGCTGGCGTTCGACGCCGCCGAGGCGCCCGAGTGCATGACGTTGCAGACGAACCTGGACTTCGTCGCCGGACGCGCGGGCCTGGAGCAGATGCGTCGGCTCGTCGCCCAGCTCAACGCGGAGAAGAAGGGCGTGAAGTTCGTCCTGGTCGAGGCCCCGGCTCCTTTCATCGTATGCTCGGTCGAGGCGATCCTCGCCGGGTTTCGTCGTATCCCGAACACCGAAGTCGCCGAGACCATCGTGCAGAGCGCCATGCGCAGGCTCGAGGACGTGATGGAGGAGATTCGTTTGGAATTGGGACGTAGACGGTAGGGGCGCGACGCGCTTAAGGCGCGAGGGGGCACGTTGGCATGGTGACACGTGGGCAAGGGGAGATACCCCTGCCTCGAGGCAGCTATGTCGTGACGCGGTCCCGACCCTGCCCGTGAAGGGTTGAGGCGGTTGGCGGATAGGTTGCTGAGCGGACGGCTCGGAGATCCGTCCCTACCCCCGCGTCCTCATCCCTTCGCCAAGTGAGTCGGCCCCGTGTCACCGTTACTCGTGCCCACGTGTCCCCGCGAAAGATTTCCTGGCGGAGGGGAAGGGATTCGAACCCCCGGAACCTTGCGGTTCATCTGATTTCGAATCAGACGCAATCGACCACTCTGCCACCCCTCCTAACCAGGACTATTGAGGAAGTCCGTGGAAGGCGGGCGGGCAAGACGTAAATGAGCGAGGAAGGCGTGGTTTAGGCCATTGGGGACGCTTGCCAGCCTTGGATTAGCGGGTATCCCCCATGGATAACCCCGCATCTCCCCATGCTCTCACGCCTGCTTTGCCTCCTCATGTTCTGTCTCTGCTCCGTCGTTGCTTCGGCGGAGACCGCCTGGATCTGGGGCGCGAAGAACAACATCACGAAACAAGAGGTCTGGTTCCGCGCCTCCTTCGAGCTGAAGGAAGTCCCGGCCAAGGCGCTGCTGCAAGCCACCGCCGACAACCATTGCGTGGTCTGGCTCAACGGCAAGGCGCTCGGCGGTTCCGATGACTGGGCCGAGTGTTTCGCCGCCGAAGTCGCCGGTGACCTCAAGGTCGGGGTGAACACGATCGCCGTGCTCGCCCGCAACGACGGCGGCATCGCCGCGATGTCCCTCCGTCTCTCCTCCGGCAAGACCGTCCTCGCCGAGACCGGCACGAATTGGAAAGCCTCGCTCGCCAAGCCGGGCAAAGGTTGGGAGAGCGCCGGTTTTGATGACGCCTCCTGGGCCGCCGCGACGTTCGTCAAGAAATACGGCGAACAGCCCTGGGGTAAGCCTTTCGACCGTCAGGCCGCCGTCGCCAAGAGCGGCAAGCGCACGCCGTCCACTTCCGTCGCTCCGCCCGAGGAGCTGATCCTGCAGCCTGGCTTCAAGGCCGAGCTCCTGCACGTCGTTCCCAAGCCGGAGCAGGGCTCCTGGGTCTCGCTCGCCGTCTCGCCGGAGGGCGACCTCGTCGCCGGCGACCAAGGCGGCGTGCTCTGGCGCGTCTCGCTGAAGGATCCGAACAAGCCGGTCGTCACCAAGATCGACACGAAGTTCTTCGGCTGCCACGGCCTTCTCTTCGCCCACGGCGCCCTTTACGCCTGCACGAGCGAGAAGGGCAAGGGCGACATCTGGCGCCTGCGCGACACCAAGGGCGACGGTTCCTACGCCGAGCAGACGCTCATCCGCCCGCTCAAGGGCTCCGGTGAGCACGGCCCGCACCAGCTCGTCCTGGACCGCGACGGCTCGATCCTCGTGGTCGGCGGCAACCACACCAAGCTGCCTGACGACGAGAAGGCCGGCGCGCCGACCAAGCGTTACGACGAAGACGACCTCCTTAAGAAATACGAAGACGCCAACGGCCACGCTTCCGGCATCAAGGCCGTCGGCGGCTGGATCGCCCGCATGGACAAGGACGGCAAGGACTGGGTCCGCGTGACCACCTGCTTCCGCAATCCTTACGACTGCTCCGTCGCTCCGGACGGCGACATCTTCACCTACGACTCCGACATGGAGTGGGACATGGGCGCCCCGTGGTATCGTCCGACGCGCATCTACCTCTGCACCCCGGGCGGCGAGCTCGGCTGGCGCTCCGGCGCTTCCAACAACGCCTTCCCGACCCTCGACATGCAGCCCGCGCTCGTCGACATCGGTCCGGGCAGCCCGACCGGCACCACCATGGGCACCGGCGCCAAGTTCCCCGCTTCCTATCAGCGCGCGTTCTTCGCGTGCGACTGGACCTTCGCCACGCTGTACGCGATCCACCTCACGCCGGAAGGCGGCGGCTGGAAGGCCCGCAAGGAAGTCTTCGCCGCCGGCAAGCCTTTCTCCGTCACCGACGCCGTGATCCGTCCGCAGGACGGCCACATGTACGTCACCATCGGCGGCCGCGGCGGTCAGTCCGCGCTCTACCGCATCACCTACCAGGGTAAGGAGTCCACTGCGCCCGTCGCCTGGTTCGACGCCACGCCGGAACAGAAGCTCCGCCGCGAACTCGAAGCCCTGCGTGACGTCGCCCCGTCCGCCGCCGCGCTCGACAAGGCCTGGCCGCTCATGGGTCATGCCGACCGCTGGGTGCGCTACGCCGCCCGCATCGCCGTCGAGCACCAGCCCGTCGACAGCTGGCGCGCCCGCGTGAAGGCCGACGCCAACCTCGACCTCTCGCTCAACGCCGCGCTCGCCCTCGCCCGCAGCGGTGGCGCGCAGGATCTCGCGGCCATCGTCGCCGCCGCCGACTCGGCCGCCAGCACCAAGGACCTGCGTCTCCGTCAGGACCGCCTCCGCGTCTTCCACGTCGCGTTCTCGCGTCATGGCAAGCCGGACGCCGCCACCGTCGCCCGCCTCGGCAAGGAAAGCGCCGTCCGCATCCCCTCCGGCGACAACGCCCTCGACCGTCTGCTCGCGCAGCTCGCCATCTACCTCGGCGAACCCAGCGCCCCGGCCCGCGTCCTGCAGGCGATGAAGATCGCGCAGCCCAGCCCGGCCGTCGTCGCCGATCCGGAGATCCTCGCGCGTCACCCGGGTTACGCCAAGGCCGCCGCCGCCGCGATGGCCGTCACGCCCTCGTCGACGCGCATCGGTCTCGCCGTCTATCTCAGCCGCGCGACCGTCGGCTGGACGCCGGAGCTGCGCAGGCAGTTCTTCGGCTTCCTCGACGAACTCGCTCTCGCGCAGGGTGGTAACTCGCTGAAGGGTTTCGTCCGCAACATCCGTAAGGAAACCCTGGCTTCGATGCCGGAAGCCGAACGTACGGGCTTCGAGCCGATCGCTCCGGTCGCGAAGGTCGAGCCGCTCCCGGCCGCCGAAGGCCCCGGCCGTCTCTGGACGCACGCCGAAGCCCTCAAGGCTTGGGAAGATGCCAAGGCCAAGAAGACCTTCGACTTCGCCAACGGCCAGAAGATGTTCGCCGCCGCGCTTTGCTCGCAGTGCCACCGTCTCGGTGAGAACGGCGGCGCGCAGGGCCCTGACCTTTCCGGTCTCGGCGCCCGTTCCGCTCCGGCCGACGTGCTCATGAGCATCGTCCAGCCCAGCGCCGTGCTCTCCGACCAGTACGCGAACTCCATCATCGGTCGCGTCGACGGCGGCAAGACCATCGGCCGCATCCTCAACGAGGAAGGCGACAAGCTGCAGCTCTCGGTCAATCCGTTCGACCCCTCGGTGCAGATTTCGGTCAACCGTTCGGACATCCTGTCGATCGATCGTTCGCCGGACAGCCCGATGCCCGTCGGCCTGATCAACTCGCTCAACGCCCAGGAAGTCGCCGACCTGCTCGCCTATCTCGTCTCGGGTGCGAATCCGAAGGACGCGATGTACGCGAAGTGAGCGCTGAGCGCTCACTTCGAGGGAGCAGGTTGACAAGGTGACACGTGGGCAAGGGCAGTAAATGATGAGGGCGGCTTCGGCCGCCCTTTTTGTTTTTGGGATTTGAGGCAGGGAGGCGATGACATCGCCTCCGCATGAAGGGTTCGTCCGCCGGTCCGCGAACGGACGTGATGGTGATCACGTCCCTACCCACGGCCGCTATGTCGTGACGCGGTCCCGACCCTACCCGTATCAGGTGATGGCGGTTAGCGGTTGGCGGTTGGGAACGACAGAGAGGCGTTAGTGCAGAAGAAAAGTTCCCTAGGGATGTTACCTGGTAGATAGTACCCAGGAGATTGGGGTTTCGTAGGTCAGCGCATCGGGTCTGGGTAAGGCCATGCGTCGCACCTTCCTCGCCTGGATCTTCCTTGCCTCCGTTCTCTCGCTCTCCGCCGGGGCTTCGAAGGAGCTCGCGCCATTGCTGCGCGCGGCCGAGGCCGGCGACGCCGAGGCCCAGTTCACGTTGGCCTCCACGCTTTATCATGCCGGCTCGGCCGATCAGGCGCTCGGTTGGCTCAAGAAGGCGGCGGACCACAAGCATCCCAGGGCCTGGCGGTTGCTGGGCGACTTCCATGCCAAAGGTCTCGTCACCAAGGGCAAGGCCGACGTCCGTGAAGCCGTCGCCTGTTATCAGAAGGCGGCCGCGCTGGGCGATGCCGCCGCGATGGCGAAGCTGTCGGACTGTTGCTTCGAGGGTCGCGGCGTCGGCCGGAGCGCCTTCACGGGCATGAAATGGTTGAGGGCGGCGGCTGAGGCCGGGGATCGCGGCTCCGCCCGCCTTCTCGCGATGCGTCTGGCCGAGGGGGATGACGTCGCGCGTGACCCCGTCGAGGCCTACTATTGGATCATCGTGGGCACGGAAGGATTTGGCCAGGGGCTCTGGGACGTGAAGCGGGAGGAATACCGGGCGAAGGTTCCGGCCTCGCAGCGTAAGGCGACCGAAGAAGCCGCGCGGAAAGCATCCCAGCGTATCCCGGCTCATCGCTGAGCGACGGCGGACGGCTTAATAACCGAAAGCGGTGCTCACGCCGAAGCCGTCGTAATCACGCCAGCCGTTCGGTCCGCGCGTGGTTCGACGGAGATAGAAGCAGCGGAGCTCGCCGTTTTCCCAGGGACGGAAGGTGAGCCCCAAGGGCGTCAGGCGGTGCTCGGTGAAGCGGTCTTGGTCGAAATCGTAAAACGATTCAAAGTTGGCGTACAGGCCGCGGAAAACTCCTTCGCGGCGGAGCGTCCAGTCGAGCTGGGGGCGGACGCGGATGCGGACCGCGTATTCGTCGCCTCCGTCGCGCCAGCGCCATTCGAAGCGATCTCGGAAGGTGAGCGTCAACGTATCGTCCAGGCGGAAGGTCGGATTCACCTCGAATTCGAAGCGGATCCAGTCCGCGCGCACGGACTCGTCCGGATTGAGGGTCTCCAGCGCCGAGAGGTTGGCCTGCAGCTGCCAGGTGGCATCGAGGTCGTAGCGCACGCGCGGGCTGACGATCCAAGTGTGCACATCGCCCACGCCGTCATCGACGCGCAGGTCGGCGTAATTACCGACGCTCCATTTCTCGTTCAGCCGGAGCCAGACCGTGTGCTGATACCAGCCTTGGACGCCTTCGGCGCAGAGCAGGATGGGGCAGAGGGTCAGCCAGCAAAGGAGACGCATGGGGAGGATGAGAACGCCCGCGGGAGGGCAGACAAGCCTGCGCTCTCCCGGATCATCACAGGGCCTTCATTTCGGCCAGCATCGCCTTGAGTTCCCGGAGGATGAGGTCGGAAGCGTCGGTCTGCACGTGGCAGGTGCCGAGCCAGGTCTCATAGCCGCCGAGTTCGTGTTGCGCCGGCGTCGGCAGGTAGCCGTGGCGGCCGTTGGCGAGCCCGACGACCATCGTACGTCCGAAGGGGCTTCCAGATTTCAGCGCCAGACCGATCTCGGCGAACGTCTCGAAGGGGATGCCCACGATGGCGAAGTCGCCGATGCGCGCCACCTGCAGGACCGCGTCGACCGTATCGTCGGGACGCTCGTAAGCGGCGAGGGTGCGGCGCGCGTAGGGCTCGGCCAGGGCGGGGAGGCGCTTGATCGCCTCGGGGTCCTTGAGCGCGAGCACCGCCTTGGCGTAGAGCATCTGCTCCTTGCTGGGCCGGCGGTATTTCAGCTTCAGCACGCGTTCCGTCATCCCCAGCACCGGTCGCGGATCGTGCGAGGCAAGGCCGCGGCCGGCGAACCAGACCGCATCGGCGGCTTCCTGCGCGACGATGCGGGCCTGTTCCATCGGTTCGCGGGGCGGGCGGATCGTGCCGAACGGAGTATTGTTGATGTCGCCCGACGTGCCGTTGGACATCATCGCGACGAGAGCCGGCTCGCCGAGGCGCTGCGGCATGAGACGGGCGAACTCCCCGTAGTAGTCCGCGGAGATCAGGCCGCGCGGCGTGGCTCCGACGTAATGCAGCGAGTAGTTGGCGAAGAGCCCCAGCGGACGCTTGCGGGCGTCCTGCACGGAGAGGAAGGTGATCGCGGGATCGGTCGGACCGGCCGGCCGGTCCAGCACCGCAGGGGAGTTCGGGGGATTCATCTTCACCTGGTCGGTGCCGCCGAAAGGATTGGGCTTCATCTGGCCGGGCTTGAGGAACCAGCGTCGGTTGAAGACCTCGTGCGGAAGCGGCTGGACGCCGACGGCGACCGCGGCGGGGCGGAGCGCCGCATGGGCGCGGATGATGGATTCGGCGATGCCCTCGACGAGCCGACGCCGGTTGACCTGTCCTTTGCGCGCCTCGCCTTGGGCGGCGTCGTCTTTCTCGGAAGGCACCGCCGCGCCGGAGTGCGTGTGCGTCGACGAGATGAACATGCGGTCCGTCGCCAGCCCGGTCTTCGCCGCCGCGAGGGCTTTGGCTTCGACGAGGATCGCCGGGTAGACGCCGAGGTTGTCGACGACCACGAGCGCGAAGCTCGTCTCGCCGTCGGAGAGCACCAAGGCCCGGGACATCAGCGGATCATGCACGCCCTCGGCGGGATTGGCCGAGAAGCCGCCGGGCATGTTGACGGGGAATTCCGTCGGGGACACGTCGCATGCGGCGGCCCCGGCTTTGAGGGGACGGGGTTCGGCGGCGATCGCGTCGGCGAAGGCCAGAAGGAGGGCGCAGAAGAGGCGCATGGGCGGGGTAAGCATTTTCTAGTCCGCCGGCCGTCCTTTGGCACGGAGGAAAACGAGGCAAGGGGGCCGGCGCCGGGGGCATTGACCGCCCTGCGCCGAGGGATAATCTGCCCGCATGTCACGACTTACGGATGCCGCCCGACGAATCTTCCTAGGAGCCGCCGCGGTCGTGGTCGCGTGCATGCCCCTCGTGATCCTCGCGGAGAAGCTCGGCTGGAATCAGCGGCCGATACATCTGGCGCAGTCGTTCATCGCCGTGCCGGTCGCCTGCCTGGCGAGCGGGCTCTATCTGTGGGGCCGACGTGGGCAGCCGGGCGAAGGCGCCATGCGCGCGCTCGCCTGGCTTGTGTTCGTCGTCACGCTCCTGTGGGTCGCGTTGCTGGCTTACGTGCTATGGTTCGCGGATTATAGTTGGATGGATCAGAAGTGAGCTAAAGCGCGGAGCGCTTTCGAGGTAGGGGCAGGGGTTGGGGTCGGGGTAGTTTCGTTCAAAGGGAAACCGGAGACCAGATGATTGGCTGGGGGTGCATTTCAGGTCACGGGTCTCGGTGGTCAGGCATCTGGTGCGGGTGTGCAGGTTCGGGTGCAGGTGCAGGAAAGTCCCGTACCCGTACCTGGTGCTGATCACCTGAACCTGGGACCCGATGGCCGAGACCTGTGACCCGAGGACGAACTAGCCCAAGCTCTGGCCCTGGCTCTAGCCCTGAACTATTCCGTCATCGATTCAGTCCTCTGTCATCGACGCAGCCATCTATCACGAGGGCACAAAAAAGGGCGGCTCTCGCCGCCCTTTCATTTCCTGGCCAACGGATTAACCGTTCAACCCATCAACTCTTCACGCAGGCAACGTGAACGCGGGGAGCTTGCGGATTTCGCCGCCGGACATCGCGGACTCGTGGGCGAGGATGCCCGTGCAGGTCCAGTTGGCGGACTGACGCGCGTTCGGGAACGGCTCGCGCTTGGTGATGAGCGCCTGGATGAACTCGTTGGCGAGGTGAGGGTGGGAGCCGCCGTGGCCGC
Organism: Verrucomicrobiota bacterium; assembly: GCA_041180005.1. Taxonomy (GTDB): domain Bacteria; phylum Verrucomicrobiota; class Verrucomicrobiia; order Opitutales; family UBA953; genus UBA953. The sequence goes on from JBEGSF010000001.1 coordinate 641,307, forward strand.
CGCCCTGGGTGAAGGACAGGTGGTCTTCGCCTTCGCCGTAGACGCCCTTGGTGGTGAAGCGCTGGATCTCCTTCGGCAGGCGATGGGCGTAGTCGGGCACCTTGACCTTGGCGGGAATCTCGGGCTCGGGCTTCTTCGCCGTGTGGATCACGGGCTCTTCGCCTTCGATGAGCGGCCATTCGAACGACTTCTTCGAACCGTAGACGTCGATGGATTCGCGATACTGGCGGGCGGTGTCGAAGAGCGAGCGGATGATGCGCGCCGACACGTCGGACTTGTGGAACTTGATGTGGGCCGTCTCGACCGCGAAGGGCGAGTTGTAGATCGGGATCATGTCCTCGGCGATGCGGCCGGAGCCGAAGCACGAGACGTACTCGGCGTCGGCGCGGGTGAGCGCGAGCATCGGGCCGACGCAGTGCGTGGCGTAGTACATGGGCGGCAGGCCGGGCCAGTAGCCGGGCCAGCCTTCCATGTCCTGCTGGTGCGAGGCCTGGAGGAACTGCAGGCGGCCGAGCTCGCCGTTGTCGTAGAGCTCCTTCACGTAGAGGAACTCGCGCGCGTAGACGACCGTCTCCATCATCATGTAGCTCAGGCCCGTGGCCTTCACCAGCTTCACGATCTCCTCGCACTCGGCGATCGAGGTCGCCATCGGGACCGTGCAGGCCACGTGCTTGCCGGCCTTGAGGGCGGCGATGGACTGGCGGCCGTGGTCCGGGATGGGCGTGTTGATGTGGACCGCGTCAATCTCGGGGTCCTTGAGCATCTCCTCGAAGGACGTGTAGCGCTTCGCGATGCCGTAGCGGTCGCCGATCTCCTTCAGCTTGTCCGGGTTGCGCTGGCAGATGGCGGCGATCTCCGCGTTGGGGTGCGCGAGGTAGATCGGGATGAATTCGGCGCCGAAGCCGAGGCCGGCCAGCGCGATGCGAATCTTCGGGGTGCTCATGGGAGTGGCTTCATTCAGCCCAAACCCGCGGCGGACGGAAGCCGATTTGCTGGGACGAATCCGACGGGGCCGGTTCGCAAACCTACCAAACAGGAAGGCCGCCCGGGTGGGCGGCCTTCGGAGGGGAAGGGCGGGTCGCTTAGACCTGCTCTTCGATCTTCAGGGCGCGGTAGCCGCCGATGCTCTTGAAGTAGAAGAGCAGCAGCAGGTAGATCGCGGCCATGGTCAGCGGCAGGAAGGAGTCGGCCTTCAGCGTGGCGCGGTCACCGGCCTGGTTGGCGGCGACGATGGCCTTCTGGTTGGCGTTACCCTTCTCACCGGCGGCCTTGGCTTCTTCGAGCTTCTTGCCGTCCACGGCGGTCACCGGGGCGAGGAAGAGGAACTTGGATTCCGAGGAGGCCTTGGCGGAAGCGTAGGCGGCCGGGGCTTCCTTCTCGAGGGCTTCGGCGGTGAAGCGGTCCTTGGCGTAGCCGAGGCCGGGGCCGCCGATCAGGCCGGCGGAGAGCATGCCGATGCCGCCCATGATGGACATCGCGACGGCGCCGGAGCGCGGGAAGCGGTCGCCGACGACGGCGAGCATCGTGGGCCAGAAGAACGTCTTGCCGAGGGCGTAGATGCCGAGGGCGAGGAGCGCGATGGCGAAGCTGTTCATGCCGGAGGCGAGCTGGAGGCCGCCGAAGGCGAGGAGGGCGGAGGTGACCAGGATGCCGATCGGGGAGAGGCCGAGCTTCGTCTCGATGAAGTGAGCGCAGAAGCGCAGGCCGAACATGATGGCCGAGGTCCAGATGAAGAGCAGCTTGCCCTGCTCGGCGGTGAAGAGGTTGCCGGTGATGGCTTCGATCCAGCCGTCGGTGCCGAGTTCGACCGCGCCGACGATGGCGTGGGTGATGAAGAGCACGAACAGGAGGAGGGAGCCGATCGAGAAGCGGGTGATCACGCCGACGGAGATCAGGAGGATGCCGGCGAGGTAGAGGCCGAGGTTCTCGATGTTGAACACCGGACCGAGGACGTTACCGAGGAAGATCGAGAGCAGGTAGCAGGCGACGAGCGAGCCGAGGATGCCGACGTCCTTGAACATCTCGGAGAAGGAGGCGCCCTTCTCGGCGGCTTCCGACTTCGGGAAGGTCTGGCCCATGAACATGACCGCGTAGGCGATCGTCGGGACGAGGTAGAAGGAGAGCTGACCCTTCCAGCCGAGTCCGAGGACGGAGCCGAGGAGGTAGGAAGCGATGGCGCCGACGACCATGCCGAGAGGCCAGGAGGCGTGCAGGATGTTCAGGTAGTGCGTGCGCTGCTTGGGGAAGATCGTGGCGACGAGCGGGTTGGCCACGGCTTCGAGGGTGCCGTTCGCGTAGGCGAAGATGAACATGCCCCAGTAGAGGAAGTCATAGGCGTTCTTCGCGTCGGAGGCGCCGAAGGTGACGAACGCCGAGAGGATGTGGCCGAGGAGCGCGACGGCGACGAGCTTGCCGTAGCCGATCTTGTCGACGATCACGCCGCCGATGATGATACCGAAGCAGAAGCCAGAGAAGCCGGCGCCACCGATCGCACCCAGCTGGGAGGCGGTGAAGCCGTATTCGGACGCCCAGGCGCCGAAGATGCCGCCACGGAGGGCGAAGCCGACGCCGGCCGCGAGGATAGCCATGAAGCCGGCCCAGAGTAGGCGCTTCGCATTAGGAACCGTAGTTTCTGTGCTCATAGTATGGGAGGGAGGGGGTACGGGTGTGAATAAAACCCATCAGGCCCCCTCTGTCGAGAAGGCATCTAGGGGGGTGACCCTCCTTTAGGGGTTGGGGGTCAGGCCTTTAAGTGTCGCCGGAACTCCGTCGGACTGACCTTCATCGCCCGGCGGAACTGGCGGGAGAAATCGCTGGCATCATAGAAGCCGGTCTGGTGGGCGATCTCGGAGGGGCGGAGCACGGTGGTGCGGAGCAGGTCTGAAGCGGCCGCCACCCGCATGCGCACGAGGTAGCCGCGGGGGCTGACCTGGTAGGCCTTATGGAATTTGCGCTCGAACTGGCGGACCGACATCCCGGTGAGCTTGGCCAGCTTGGCGATGTTCAGGGCGTCGGTGAGGTTGTCCTTGATATACTCGGCGGCGGCTTCGACCTGCAGGAAGGGCTCGAGCAAGGCCTTGGTGCCTTCGTAGCTGCGGACCGTCCCGCACACCCCGCAGGCGCGGCCGGCGTCGTCGAAGAGCGGGACCTTGGTCGTCTCATACCAGACGTGCTCGCCGGCGGCGTTCGGGAAGAGCTCGATGATGCGGGGCAGGGGCTGGCCCGTCTGGCAGATCTGCTGGTCCTTCTTCTTGAAGGCCTCCACGAGCTCGGGCGGGAAGATGTCCGCGTCGGTCTTGCCGATCAGGCTGGCGACGTCGGGGACGCCGCAGCGCTGCGCGAAGGCCAGGTTCGCCATCGTGAAACGTCCGGACAGGTCCTTGGCGAAGAACATCACGCCTGGCAGGTGATCGAAGACCGCGCGCAGGCTCTCCGGGCGCACCTGGCGCATCCAGTCCAGCCGGGGTTCTGGCGTCTTCATACCACGTAACCTAAGGGTAATCTGGCGGGTTTCCACCCCATTTTAATAGGGCGTAAGGCCCATCCCTGCCCGGAGCCATTCGAGGGGGTTTTGTCGTTTAAAACCATCCTCGGGCAGCCCTTATGCCCGGTCGGCCCTGGGCTAATTACCTCCCTGGTTCCCGTGGGAACCGTGTTTTGCTTTTGAGGTCTTTCCCATTCCTCGCACCTATCTGACTCACGCACCATGACCTCCCTCAAGTCCCTCGCCCTCTGCTTCCTCGCCGCCGCCGCCGTGGCCGCCCCTGACGCCGCCTCCCTCGAGCGCGGCAAGGCCGTCTACTCCCGCACCTGCATCGCCTGCCACCAGCCGACCGGCATGGGTCTCCCTCCCGTCTTCCCGCCCCTCGCCGGTTCGGAGTGGGTCTCCAAGGACGCCTCGATCGCCGTCCGTAACATCGTCAACGGCATGCAGGGTCCCGTCACCGTCAAGGGCGTCACCTACAACAGCATGATGCCCCCGGTCGCCGGCCTCTCCGACAAGGACATCGCCGACGTCGTCAATTACGTGAACAACACCTGGGGCAACAACGGCCCGACCGTCACCGAAGAAGAAGTGAAGGCCATCAAGAAGAAGTACGCCGACCGCAAGACCCCTTGGACCGCGGCTGAGTACGAGAAGGAAGCCAAGGAAGCTCCGGCCAAGAAGTAAGCCGGCGCCCGCCGTCGGGCGGGGTGGCTTGACCAACGGGGACCTCTGCCGCACTTTGGTGTCTTACCCAAGCGCGCGCAGGCGTGCCTCCCCCATGTCGACCCCCCAACCCCATCCTGGAGCCCCCGCCCGCACCCGCGAGCAGGTGGCCGACCTGCATTTCATGGACGCCCGGTACAAGCTGCTCGACCTGGCGGCCTTCCTCGACCGCCTCGACCGCGCCGCCGGCGGCGACGACCATCGCGTCCGCGGCCTCCGCGCCGCCCTCCCGCTCCTCCTGGAAAAGGATGAAGGCCGCGTCGCCCGCATCCTCAACCTCTGGAGCGACCCCTCCGTCGAACCCATCGCCAAGGCCGACACCAAGGCCGCTTCGGGCGTCTGGCCCGGCCTCAAGTAAGCCGCCGACCATGCGTTACATCGAACCGCACGGCCACATGGTGAGCCGCACCACCGACGACTATCAGGCCATGGCCCTCGCCGGCTGCGCCGCGATCTGCGAGCCCGCCTTCTGGGCCGGCTTCGACCGCAAGTCCGCCGACGGTTTCTACGATTACTTCTGCCAGCTGACGCAGATCGAGCCCAAGCGCGCCGCCAAGCACGGCCTGCCGCATTACTCCTGGCTCTGCATCAATCCGAAGGAGTCCGAGGACATGGCCCTCGCCGCCGACGTCCTCGCGCTGATCCCGGAATTCCTCAAGGCCCCGACGGTGCTCGGCATCGGCGAGATCGGCCTCAACAAGAACACGCGCAACGAGATGAAGGTGCTCGAGCAGCACATCGCCCTCGCGGTGCAGTACGACCAGATGATCCTCGTGCACACGCCGCACCTCGAGGACAAGCGCAAGGGCACGCGCCTCATCATGGACTGCCTCAAGGCCAACGGCGTCGTGAAGCCCGAGCGCGTGATCATCGACCACGTCGAGGAGCACACGATCCACGAAGTCCTCGACCAGGGTTTCTGGGCCGGCATCACGCTCTACCCCGAATCGAAGTCCACGCCCGTGCGCGCGGTCGACATGATCGAATCCGTCTCCGCCCAACGCGTCTGGCTCAACAGCGCCTGCGACTGGGGCCACAGCGATCCGCTCTCCGTGCCCAAGGCCGCGCAGGAGATGCGCCGCCGCGGACACTCCGCCGCCGCCATCGACCGGCTCGTCTACGGCAACCCGGTGAAGTTCCTTTCGCAGTCGCCGCGTTTCAAGGATCCCGCCGCCCAGGCCTGAACGCGTGAAGCTCACGTCCGGACTTTCCCTCGCCTACTGCACCAACGTCCACCGCGGCGAAGGGTGGGCCGAGACGTTCGCCGGCCTGCGCGACCACGCGCTCCGCGTGCGCGACCGCGTCTCGCCCGGCAAGACCTACGTGCTCGGCCTGCGCCTCGGCGACCTCGCCGCGAAGGAGCTCGCCGTGCCCGCCACGCTCGCGGCCTTCCGCGCCTGGCTCGACAAGGAGAACTGCGTCGTCGCCGGCATCAACGGCTTCCCGTTCGGTCCGTTCCACGGCCAGGCGGTGAAGGACAACGTCTTCGCGCCGGATTGGTGCGAAGCCCCGCGTCTCGAATACACCAACCGTCTTTTCGATCTCCTCGCCGCGTTCGGTCCGCCCGACAAGATCGGCACCGTCAGCACGTTGCCGGGCTCGTTCAAGGGCTTCGGTCGCACGCCGGACGAACTCAAGGTCATGCGCCGCAACCTGCTCGCGTGCGCCGAACACCTCGCCCGCCTGCGCGACCGCACCGGTACGCACCTGCGCCTCGCGCTCGAGCCCGAGCCGATCGGCCACGCCGAGAACACTCCCGAAGCGCTCCGTCTCTTCGAACAGCTCCGCGCCGAAGAGCCCGCCAAGGGCCTCGTCGACGCGCACCTGGGCGTCGCCTACGACACCTGCCACTTCGCGCTGCAATATGAAGAAGCACATGAGGCCATCGCGCGCCTCAACGCCGGCGGCGCGCCGGTGCTGAAGTTCCACCTCAGCTCCGCGCTCAAGCTCAAGCCCACCGACGTCGCCCTCGCGCGCCTCGCCAAGATGCATGAGCCGACCTACCTGCACCAGACGATGGGCCGGGCCAAGGACGGCTCGATCGTGCGCTTCAAGGACATCCCTCTCGCGATGGCCGCGGTCGACCAGCTCCGCGCGCTCGAGGAGCTCCGCGTGCACTTCCACGTGCCGGTCAACGCCGACCGCCTCTCGGACGAACTCTCCACGACGAACGACCACCTCCGCGCCGCGCTCGACGTCATCGCGAAGGCGCCGGGCGCCTGCCGTGAGCTCGAGATCGAGACGTATACCTGGGAGGTCCTGCCGCCCGAGGTCCGCGCGGCCGACGTCGCCGACATGATCGCCGAGGAATATCGCTGGACGCTTGCCGAGCTCGCGAAGCGCGGCGTGAAGCCCCTCTGAGATGAACCCGAAGCTGCGCGGCTGGCTCATCCTCACCCGTGGCTCGAACCTGCCGACGGTCTGGAGCAACGTCATCGCCGGCTGGCTGCTCGCCCAAGGCCAACGCCTCCGCCCGCTTGGTTCCGAATACGCCGGCCTGCCGCCCGATCCTCTCGGCTGGGGCGGACTGCTGCTCCTCCTGCTCGGCGTCTCGCTCACCTACGTCGGCGGCATGATCCTCAACGACGCCTTCGATGCGCGGTGGGATTCCGAACGTCGCTCGACGCGGCCGATTCCCGCCGGGCTCATCGCCGTCGGCGAAGCGCTCCGCGCCGGCTGGGGCGCGCTCGCGCTCGGGTTCATCCTGACCGTCCTCGCCGCGCCGGCTCGCCTCCGCCTGACCGTCGCCGTCGTCGCGCTCGCGCTCGCGCTCTGCGTGGTCGTCTACGACCGCTGGCACAAGGGCGTCAGCTGGGCGCCGATGGTCATGGGGCTGTGCCGTGCGCTCCTGCCGCCGCTCGGCTTCCTCGTCGCCGACGTGCGTCTCTACCTGCTGCCGCTCCCGATGGGAGATGCCGACTGGGTCATGCTCGCGCACATGTTCGGGCTCTGGCTCCTCACTTTCGCGATCACGCTCGTTGCGCGCCACGAGGCCACCGGCGGGGGCGCCGGACGCTGGGTCGAAAGCCTGCTCTTCGTCGCGCCGTTGCCGATGTTCTGGGCGGTCGGACTCTTCTGGCCGTGGATGCTCCTATGGGCCGCCGTCTACGTCTGGTGGCTGCTTCGCTCGAACCGTCGTAACCCTCTGCCGGCCGGAGTCGGCGCGCGCGTGGCCGACCGGTTGGCGTCCATGCCTTTGATCGACGTGATGACCTGCGGCCATGTCGCGTTCATCAGCCTGGCGTTGCTCGTGAAGCGCAAGGGCGTGCATCCCGAGGCTTTGTTCGACGCCGGCTGCCTGCTCCTGCTCGCTGTCGGCACCGCTCCTTTTGCCATCCGGCTCGTCCTGCGCTGGCGTAAGCAGATTTCCTCCACCTGAGGAAACGGCGGGTTTTCGTCCCTCATTCGGGGTTTTCTGGGAACTGGGCTTGTCCTCGGGCGTCTCACTCTTTCTGATTAACTCTCCCCCAGGGCTATGGACGACTCCCTTGACCTCGAATTCGCGGTGACCTACCGCCATCGCATCTTCTTCACCGAAGGTGCGTTCGCTTCGGGCAACCGCGTCCTCGCCGATCTGTTCGCCGGCGCCAAGGTCATCCCGATCGTCGACGCCGGCCTGGCGTCGTCCCGTCCGGGTTTCGTCGCCGAGGTCGCCGCCTACGGCAAGGCCATGGGCGTGCACTTCACCCGGACGCCTCTCGTGCTCACCGGCGGTGAGGCCGCCAAGAAGGACTCCGCCGTCGTCAAGGCCGCCCTCGCCGCGATCGAGGCCGACAAGATCTGCCGCCACTCCTACGTCCTCGCCATCGGCGGCGGCGCCTTCCTCGACGCCGTCGGTTTCGCGGCCGCCACCGCCCACCGTGGCGTCCGTCTCGTCCGCATGCCGACCACGACCCTCGGTCAGGGCGACGCCGGCGTCGGCGTGAAGAACGGCATCAACACCTTCGGTAAGAAGAATTTCACCGGCGCCTTCGCCGTGCCCGCCGCCGTGGTCAACGACCTCGCGCTGCTCGCCTCGCTCGACGCCCGCGGCCTGCGCGACGGACTCGTGGAAGCCGTGAAGGTCTCGCTCCTCAAGGACTCGGTCTTCTTCGCCAACCTCGAGAAGGAATCCGCGCTGCTCGCCGCCGGCGACATCCCGGCCATCGGCCGCGCCGTCCGTCGCTCCGCCGAACTGCACGCCCGCCACATCGCCGGCAACGGCGATCCGTTCGAGCTCGGCAGCGCCCGTCCCCTCGACCTCGGCCATTGGGCCGCGCATAAGCTCGAATCGATGACGAACCATCGCCTGACGCACGGCGAGGCCGTCGCCGTGGGCCTGGCGCTCGACATCCTCTGCGCCCGCGACCTCGGTCTTTTCGGCAAGGAAGAAGCCGAACGCACGCTCAACCTGCTCGTCGCCCTCGGCTTCCGGATCTACGCTCCGGAGATGCATCTCGACGGCGGCGCCCCGATGCTGGCGGGCCTCGAAGAATTCCGCGAACACCTCGGCGGACAGCTCACGCTCGTCCTGCCGACCGCCGTCGGCAAGTCCACGCAGGTCCACGAGATGGCCGCCGCGGTGGTCCGCAAGGCGGCCGACGAACTTCGGACGCGGGATCAGCAGCCATGCGTCGCGCGGTCCTGAACGTCGTCGGTCTCTCCGCCCGGGACCTGAACTCCGGCGTGATGCCGCGTCTCGCCGCGCGCGCCGCCAAGGGCAGCGTCGCCAAGGTGCGCCCGGCGTTTCCCGCCGTCACCTGCACCGCGCAGTCCGATTACCTCACCGGCAAGCAGCCGAGCACGCACGGCATCGTCGGCAACGGCTGGTATGACCGCACCCTCAGCGAGGTGCAGTTCTGGAAGCAGTCCAACCGCGTCGTGCTCGCCCCGAAGGTCTGGGATGAGCTCCATGCGAAGAACCCCAAGCTCAAGGTCGCGAACCTCTTCTGGTGGTATAACATGGGCACCGCGGCGGACATCTCCGTCACGCCGCGCCCGGTGTACAAGGCGAACGGCGGCAAGGTCTTCGACATCGCGAGCTTTCCTCAGCGCTATCGGACCCTGCTGAAGCGCGACCTCGGCGATTTTCCGTTCCATTCGTTCTGGGGTCCGCGCGCCGGCCTGCCGTCGTCGCAGTGGATCGCCGACAGCGCCCGGTGGATCGAGGAGCATGACCAGCCCGACCTTAGCCTGGTCTACCTGCCGCACCTCGATTACGACCTGCAACGCTTCGGTCCGTCCGATCCGCGCAGCGATGCCGCCCGCCGCGACGTCGACAAGCTCGTCGGCGACCTCGCCGACTTCCTCGAAGCCCGTGGCGTCGAGGTCCTCATCGTCTCCGAATACGCCATCACCGCCGTCGACCGCGCCGTCCCGCTGAACAAGGTGCTCCGCGAGCACGACTGGCTTGAGCTCAAGCTGGAGGATGGCGTCGAGACCCTCGACGTCTTCAATTCCAAGGCCTTCGCCGTCGTCGACCACCAGGTCGCGCACGTCGTCGTCCTCGATCCGTCGGTCCGCGAGGAGGTCCGCAAGGTCCTGCTCGCCACTCCCGGCGTCGCGCAGGTGCTGGACGCCGAGGGACAGGCCGCGGCCGGCATCAAGCACGTCCGCAGCGGAGACTTCGTCGTCGTCGCCGACGACCATAGCTGGTTCTCCTATTACTGGTGGGAAGAAGGACAGGGTGATCCGGACTTCGCGCGCACCGTGGATATCCATCGCAAGCCCGGCTACGACCCCGTCGAGCTGTTCATCGATCCCAAGATCCGGTTCCCGATGCTCAGGATCGCCTGGTTCCTGCTGAAGAAGACCCTCGGCTTCAAGGCGCTCATGGAAGTCGTCTCCCAGGACGCCTCGCTCGTGAAGGGCTCGCATGGCCGCATTCCCGAGGACCCGCTCGACTGGCCGGTGCTCATCGCGCCCGCCGGCGCCGCGTTGCCCGCGCAGATCGCTTCGACCGACGTCTACGGACAGATCGCGAAGGGCTTCTGAGTCGGTCTGGGGTTGAAGCGGAACCTGGGTCGGACAAGGGTGGTCATACCCCCATGTCCGTCCGTGCTCTCGCCCTCGTCCTCGGTGCCGCGGCCTTCGCCGCGCCGTTCCCGACGCCGCATGACAACCAGAAGGAGACGGTCCCGGTGCTCAAGCCGGCGGACGCCCTGACCAAACTGCACCTCCCGGAGGGCTTCAAGGCCACGCTTTTCGCCGCCGAGCCGGATGTCCGCCAGCCCATCGCGATGTGCTGGGACGAACGCGGACGCCTGTGGATCGCCGAGAACTATACCTACTCCGACGGCAAGGAACGCTTCGACCTCAACCTGCGCGACCGCATCCTGATCCTCGAGGACGCCGACCACGACGGGAAGTTCGACAAGCGCACCGTCTTCACGGACGAGATCCAGATGCTCACCAGCATCGAGCGCGGCTTCGGCGGCGTCTGGGCGGTGTGCCCGCCTAACCTGGTCTTCATCCCGATGGACGGCGACAAGCCCGCCGGTCCCGCGCAGGTCATCCTCGACGGCTTCAGCACCACCGCCGCCAGCCGTCACACCTTCGCCAACGGACTCAAGTGGGGTCCGGATGGCTGGCTCTACGGTCGCGTGGGCATCTCGAGCACCTCGTGGATCGACGTCCCGGGCGTGCCCAAGGAGAAGCGTCAGCCCACCGCCGGCGGCCTCTGGCGTTATCATCCGGTGACCAAGGTCTTCGAGCCTTACTGCCACGGCACGACCAACCCTTGGGGCTCCGACTGGACCAAGGATCACGAGCTCCTCTTCATCAACACCGTCATCGGTCACGGTTGGCAGGGCATCCACGGCGCGCACTTCAAGCGCATGCACGGCGAGGATCCGTATCCGTACATCTACGAGCTCATCGACCAGCAGGCCGACCATTATCACTGGGACACCGGCAAGAAGTGGAACGACGCCGACGGCGGTCGCGGCGGCGCAGACAGCTTCGGCGGCGGCCATGCCCACGTCGGCATGATGGTCTACCAGGGCGACAACTGGCCTTCGCAGTATCGCGACAAGCTCATGACGCTTAACCTCCATGGCCGTCGTGTGAACGTCGAAGCCATCGAGCGGAAAGGCAGTGCCTTGGTCATGAAGCATCAGCCGGACATCCTGAAGTCCGACGACCCTTGGTTCCGCGGCATCGAAATCAGCCAAGGCCCGGATGGCGCCGTGACGATCCTCGACTGGAGTGACATCGGCGAATGCCACGATCAGGACGGCATCCACCGCAGCACTGGCCGCGTCTTCAAGGTCAGCTACGGCGACGCCAAGCTGCCGAACGTGGACTTCGCCAAGGCCACGCCGACCGAGCTCGTCGAGCTGCAGCGCAGCAAGAACGAGTGGCTTGTGCGTATGGCCCGTTGGGAGTTGCGTGAGCGCGCCTGGAAAGGCGGCGACCTCTCGTCCGCTGTCGCCGCCTGGGAGAAACTCGCCGCCGAAGCTGACCCGATCCTCGCGCTCAACGCCCACTCGACCCTGCTGGCCATGCGCACCGTCAAAGGCGGGGACCAGCCCTTCGCCGCTCAGCATGCCAAGCACTACGGTCCCGAGGCCGTCGTCGCGGAGAGCCGTCAGGACGTCTTGGCCCGCCTCATCGAACGTGAGCTCACGACGCCGCTCGTGCGTCGCAACAACTCCCTGGCCAAGTTCGGCAACCACACCGGATTCATCGCCGCCGAGGAGGCCTGCGAAGCCGCGATCCTGAAGCTGGCCGGCGAGCCGCGCGGCCAGCGCGTGCGTCTGGCGATCGCCTCTTCGCTCCCGCACCTTTCCGTCGAGGTGCGTTCGCTCGTCGCCCAGCATCTCCTGCGTTATGAGCAGGACAGCACGGACCATAACCTCCCGCTGCTCGTCTGGACCGGCATCCGTGAGCTCCCGTCAGCCGACCTCATCGCCTGCGCGCATGTCAGCCGGGTCCCGAAGGTCACCAAGCTCATCGCCCGTCGCATCGCGGAAGGCGCGGACAAGCAGTTTGATGCGCTGAACGAACTGCTGACGAACGCGGCGCGTATGCCGGACGGTCAGACCGAGATCGTCGCCGGTATCGCCGAAGCGCTCAAAGGCTGGCGCAAGGCGCCCAAGCCCGCCTCCTGGGAGGCGTTCGTCGCCACCGTTCCTAAGGCTGACGCAGCCGCGCAGGATCAGGCCCGCCAGCTCAACGTCATCTTCGGCGACGGGCAGGCCCTCGACGAGATCCGCAAGATCGCCCTCGATGAGAGCGCGCTCATGGAGCAGCGCCGCGCGGCCTTGCTCTCGCTCATCGAAGCCAAGGACAAGCAGCTCAAGCAGGTCTGCGAGAAGCTCATCTATGTTAAGGGCGTGAACATGGAAGCCATCCAGGGACTTACCCAGTTCGACCAGGACGGCGTCGCCCAGCGCATCATCGACCGCTACATGCAGTTCTATCCGCACGAGCGGCCTCAGGCCATCATGGCCCTCGTTTCCCGTCCGCGTTTCGCGGCCACGCTCCTCGCCGCGATCGAAGCCGGCAAGATTCCCAAGGCGGATTTCGGTCCGGCGGCCGCGCGTCAGGTGCGCGCGTTCAATGACGCCAAGCTGAACGCGCTGCTCAGCAAGGTCTGGGGCGAGGCGCGGGAGACCTCGGCCGACAAGCTCAAGCTCGTCGCCGAGCTGAAGGCGAGCCACACGCCCGAGTCATTGGCCAAGGCCGATCTCGGCAAGGGCAGGGCGCTTTACGCCGGCGTCTGCGGTCAGTGTCACAAGCTTTACGGCGAAGGCGGCGCGCTCGGACCCGACCTCACCGGCAGCGGCCGTCACGACATCAACTACCTCATCGAGAACATCGTCGATCCGAGCGCCGTCGTGGACGCCGCATATTATCTCAACAGCATCACGCTGAAAGACGGACGCGTGCTGAGCGGCATCGTCGGCGCGCAGAGCGAGCGCACGCTCACGCTGCGTTCGGTCGGACAGGAGACCGTGATCGACAAGCAGGACATCGCCAAGCGCGACACCCTGCCCATCTCGCTCATGCCGGAAGGGCTCCTGCAGGCCTTTACCGCGGAACAGCAGCGTGATCTCCTTGCCTATCTCATGGGCAATTCCCAGGTCCCGCTGGCGAAGTAAGGGGAGTTTTTGGTCATGGAAACTCGGCTAGGCCTGCTATTTTTGCATTTTTAGACACGCAAGGTATTGATAAACAAGAAGATAGAGATTACTTATAATATTTAACTAACACCGTGATGTTTATTGTTGCAATACTAACAGTGACTCCCAATCTCCAACTCATGCGAATGAGCTCACGACTAACAGCCGCAAGGCGACGACCTCCGTGTCGGTTAGTGCAGAACATTCATCCCGATCATTGCCATACCCAGCCGGAAGGCCAGGGGCCAAAATCAGAAAAGAAAAAACAAACCCCAGGGTGGGGCCGCCTGAACGAAACTTAAAATCGCCGGGCGGAGTCACCCTGCCCTGGGATCAATTTCAATAGCGAAGACGAGCCTGCAAAAGAACGAAGCAGCAGTCTTAACAAATCGTCTTCCACGAATCAAGTGATTCGCAGAAGACTTAATTTAGAATCACGACCTAGCTCATCATAATAGAGCAGGGAAACGTTCGTCCTCAACTTGTTGTCCGCCACGCGTGGACCGTCCGAAGACGATTACTGGCTGTGGACCCCCGGGGGCCGGAGAATGACCGGCGGTCGTGACCACTTAGTATTCCGTTCAAAACGGAGCCGTGGTGGAACGGCAGACACAATCCCCTTAAGACGGATTGCCCCAGGGCGTAAGGGTTCGAGTCCCTTCGGCTTCACTTTGATCCGATAGTTTAAAGGATAGAACCGACGGCTTCTACCCGTCACATGCAGGTTCGAATCCTGCTCGGATCATTTTCCGGTTCATTTAGGGTGCGTTAGCAGAGCGGCCATGCGCTGGACTGCAAATCCCGAGACTCATGATCTATTTCATGAGACGTGGGTTCGAATCCCACACGCACCTCCATCATATTCCATCAAAGCTGGCTTCCTTTCGAGCCGACAGCCAAGGGTTACTTCTAGCATCCCTTGGCGAATCCCTAGCTCGTTACTTTTTTACAGTCCGGACCAAAGAGCCCGCCGACGTGTTCCCGCGTCGGGCTCGCCTGGATCCGCCTGCGCATCATCCCCGGATTTGCTTAAGAGCCGTTCGGCGATGCGCGGCGGGCCAGGTTAATCCAGGACAACCTTCGATATTTTGCGCAGCGTAGCCCAAGCAGAGGCATCAGGAGGGGCGCCCCCCCTTTCCAATTCCGCCACCTTGTCCCGCAACGGACCGCCTGGATATTGGTTATCTAAGTCCTGTACAGTACGGGTATCGAATCCCGTCGCTGCGACCACTCACCACGGAGAGGCAACGTTTCTCCGCTACTTTCGAGCCGACCGTCGTCGGTTATCCACACCAAGGCAAAAGGTAAAATCGCAGCTGATGCGCGTAAGCGTGGCGATCCGGGCAACCGGTTCATCGGCAATATCCCGACGGCAAATCCTTGTTCGAAACTGCCAGGCCTCGCCTGGCCTTAGCACTCATTAGCGTAATGGCATCGCGCTCGGTTTGGGACCGAGAGGTTGGAGGTTCAAATCCTCCATGGGTGACCAATTTCTCATTCACTCACCCGATGGTGAGGTGTCATTCGTTCGGATAGTTCAATGGATAGAGCGGTTGGCTACGGACCAACAAATGAGGGTTCAAGTCCTTCTCCGAACACCATTTCGAGCCGTTGGCCGAGAGTTATTATGAATCAACCCTCTCGGTCGCATCCTTGCTCGTTTTTCAGACCGGGTAGCTCAGTAGGTAGAGCGTGCGCGTGAAACCCACGAGGTCGTCGGTTCGATCCCGACTCCGGTCACCATTTGTCCCTCAAGGGGAATTTACGGACGGTTAGTATAGCGGCCCTACGGCTGGCTGAAGATCGGCAAACGTCGGTTCGACTCCGACACCGTCCACCATTTCGAGCCGAAGAAAGAGAGTTACCATGCACGAACATAACCTCTCTTTCGTCACTTGCTCGACTTCCGCGTCCGTAGC
The DNA here is from genome assembly GCA_041180005.1 of Verrucomicrobiota bacterium. Taxonomy (GTDB): domain Bacteria; phylum Verrucomicrobiota; class Verrucomicrobiia; order Opitutales; family UBA953; genus UBA953. The sequence goes on from JBEGSF010000001.1 coordinate 656,540, forward strand.
GCGGCCAATTTTATCAGGAAATAGCTCAGCCAGGCAGAGCGCGTGCTCGGGGTGCACGAGGCCACGGGGTCGAAGCCCGTTTTCCTGACCATTTCGAAGGGGTAGCTTAATTACTAAAGCGCCGTGACAACATCCAGCCGCCACCTTGCTCGGGCAACCGGAGCCGCTCGTGTTGGGTTATCTCGATAAGCTCGGAGCTGCGGGTGAGATCCCTGCCCCCTTCATCATTCATAGTCGCATAGCTCAGCGGGTCAGAGCGCCGGGCAGATAACCCGGAGATCGATGGTTCGAACCCATCTGTGACTACCATTCAACGGATGATCTCTTGGTCATCCGCTTTTCCGGAGAGGTCGTCTAAACCTAAGACACCGCGAAAACATCCAACGCAACCACCTTGCTCGGGCAACCCGAGCCGTCTGTTGTTGGGTTACCGCGAACTCGGTAATACAGGTGAAAATCCTGTCCTCTCCACCAATTCAATGGGCTGTTCAGATCCGGGGCGGGTCGATTGCGTCGCGAACAATTTTTCAGGGGTTCGACTCCCCAACGGTCCACCATTTAACGGGAGATTAGTGTAATCGGTAGCATGGGCCTCTGGCGAGGACCCGGACGGGATTCGAGTTCCCGATCTTCCACCACTCATCGGCAGCGCCCATAGGTTGGCCGACGGACTCATAAGCCGTCCGTGACGATTCGAATTCGTCCGTTGCCTCCAGGCTACGCGTCCGCGGCCGGGAGCAGCCGTTCGTCACGGCTGCTCCTGGGTGCCGGCTTCATTTTCCAACCCAAACCAAACCGCAATAAAATGCACTAACAACAAAACCGCCCTGACGGGCACCACATAACATGAAAAACAACATCAAGCAGGCCCTCGCGGGTCTGCAGGCGACCGAGACCCATCAGGGTCTCCCCATCCCCGGCAGGGACATGGTCGAAAACAACGCCGGGGGCTTCGTCTTCAAGCTCGACGAATGGAAGCAGCTGGAAAGGTTCCTGATCCTCGGCACCGAGGGCGGCACCTTCTACGTCTCCGAAAAGAAGCTGACGGCCGACAACGCGAACAAGGCCCTGCTTCTCCTCAAAAAGGACGGGGTCAAAGTCGTCGAGAAGACCGTCGAAATCCTGAAGTCCGGCAGGGCCCCCAAGCCCGACGTCGCGATCTTCGTCCTCGCGCTCGCCGCCTCCAAGGGTGACGACGCCACCAGAAAGGCCGCGCTCGCCGCGATTCCCTCCGCCCTTAAGACGGGCACTCATCTTCTGAAGTTCGTCGACACCGTCAACGGACTCAGAGGCTGGGGCAGGGGACTCAAGAAGGCCGTCCAACTCTGGTTCAAGGGCAGGAAGAACGAGACGCTCGCCCTCCAGCTTGTGAAATACAAGCAGAGGGAAGGCTGGTCGATGAAGGATGTCCTGAGACTCGCGAAGCCCGTCCCCGAGACCGATGTCCAGGGCAAGCTCTTCGGTTGGACCGCGAAGAACGAGAAAGCCGAGTGGGCGAAAGCCCAGGTCGCTCCTGGCGACAAGGCCCTCGATTTCGTCTGGGCGGCCGAACAGGCCTCCGGCACGAAGTTCGTCGCGGAACAAGCTGATACCGAGCAAGCGAAAGCGATCCTCGCCGAAGCCAACCAAGCCTCGGTCAAGAAGCTGGTCGACCTCATCGTCACTTACAGGCTCCCCAGGGAAGCCCTGCCCACCGAGGCCCTTAACAAGGTCGAGGTCTGGGAGGCGCTCCTGCAGGAGATGCCCATGACGGCGATGATCAGGAACCTCGGCACCATGTCGAAGATCGGGCTCCTCAAGCCCCTTTCCGATGCCGAGAGACTTGTCTTCCAGAGACTGACCGATGCCGAGAGGCTGAGGGGCTCGAAGGTCCATCCCATCCAGGTGCTCTCCGCCCTGAGGACCTACTCTTCGGGCAGGGGCGTCAGGTCGTCGGCCACGTGGAATGCCTCGAATAAGGTCGTCGAAGCTCTCGACGAAGCGTTTGAGCTCTCCTTCGGCGCCATCGAACCCGCGGGCACGAGGCATCTCCTCGGTCTCGACGTCTCCGGCTCGATGACAGCGGGCGAAATCGCCGGTGTTCCCGGACTTACTCCCAACGTCGCCTCGGCGGCCCTTGCGGTCGTCGCGGCGAGGACGGAGCCCTGGGCGGCGATCATGGGATTCGATGATGGCATCAGGGAACTGGGTGTGACAGCCAGGGACAGCATCGTCGATGCGACCAAAAAGGTCTCCAACATCAACGGCGGCGGTACTGATGCCGCGCTCCCCATGATCTGGGCGCTCGAGAACAAGATCCAAGTCGATACGTTCGTCGTCCTTACGGACAACGAGACCTGGGCCGGCAACATCCAGCCCGTCCAGGCGCTGAATAAGTACAGGCAGGCCACCGGCATCGGCGCTAAGCTGATCGTCGTGGGAATGACCTCTACCGGCTTCACCATCGCGGATCCCGAGGACTCGGGCATGCTGGACGTCGTCGGATTCGACGGCGCGACACCCGGGCTCATGGCGAAATTCGCCAAAGGCGAAATCTGAGGCAGCAAACAGGGGCCGGAAGGCGAGACGCAAGTTTCGGCTTCCGGCCTCTTCTATTTATAGAGGCTCTCACTTCTGATTATTGGCCCCGCTTCGGCGGGTAACTTTATTCACCTTCATCAATCATCATCTATAATCCTCCTCCATGACCCCCTCTGCTGAAATCATCCGACGGATCGTGACCATCGGCCTGCTTCCTAAATCTGGCGTCCGCGACGAACTTATCGCCGCTTACGGTGACGAAAGCTCCCTGACGACGCTCGTCCCTATCGGCGTCACCGCCGAGCATGAGCTTAAGGTCAGCGATGTCGAAGTGCTCCCTCCTGATGAACGCGTCGCCTTTCTCAAGGGCGCATCCCTGATCATTGGCCCGGCCCTGAAAAAAGACAAATACTGCATCTGCAACATGCGAGCCGCAGTCATCCTGCCCGTCGCATCGTTCGCATCCCTGCTTCGGGATGATGTCGTACGCGCCCGCAAGGCTTGGCCCGCTTTCGCCAAGATTCCCCGTTTGTGCGCCGAGCGGCTTCCGCTCGACCGGACGGGCCGTAACGGCCGACTCTCCTTCGAGGAGTTCGTCCTTAAGATGACCCAGCGTAGTCTTCGTCCTGCCGGCTCGGATTTTTCAGACCTAGCGCAGGCCGCCGCCGCACAGATCGACGTGGCGTACGACCTGGTTGTTCGGCGCCGGGAGTTCCGTTAGAGCGGCTCGGCTCAGTCTATGTCACCGACCCATGTGGCCGATGAGGAAGAACAGGCCGAGGAGGAACTGGCCGAGGTCGTAGAGCGGTTCGGGGATGGTGGCGAGGGTGACGAGGATCATAAGGCTGATATGATACCTCGGACCGGCCCCGGGCCGTTAATCGATAAACTCGATAGGGGGTATCGGTCGGACGGGGTCGGAGGTTGCCAGCCCCGGAAAGCCGGCAAGGATGTCCGTGCCCCGGTCATGAACGTCCATCACCTCGAGTTGTTCTACTACGTGGCCAAGCACCAAGGGATCAGCGCCGCGGTCCGGCACATCCCTTACGGCATCCAGCAGCCGGCCGTCAGCGGCCAGATGGCCGCATTGGAATCGAACCTCGGCGTACGTCTCTTCGAGCGCGTGCCGTTCCGCCTGACCGCGCCTGGGCGAAAGCTCTTCGCCCAGATCGAACCGTTCTTCTCGGGGCTCGACGGCCTCGAGGCCCAGCTGCGCGACGCCGACCGTCCGGAGCTCCGCCTCGGCGCCTCGGAGCTCGTCCTGCGCCTGCACATCCCGACCGTCACCCAGCGCCTACGTTCCCGTCATCCGAAGCTGCAGCTCAGCCTCACGCCGGGATATCAGGTGCAGTTCGAGACCTGGCTGCGCGAAGGCGTCATCGACCTCGCGATCGTACCGCTCGAAGCCAGCACGCAAGGAAGGCAGAGCCAGCTGCGTCTCGCCCGTGTGCCGCTCGTCCTGCTCGTGCCGAAGAAGTCGCGTTGGAAGAACGCCGCCGAACTCTGGAAACAGAAGAAGATCGACGAACCCCTCGTCGGTCTGCCGGCCGCCTCGAGCGTCACGCGGAGTTTCCTCAAGGACCTGCGACGTCGCGGGGTCAAGTGGGCCCAGTCGGTCGAAGCCCCTTCGATGGAGATGGTCACCGGGCACGTCGCCGCCGGCGGCGGTCTCGGCGTGAACCTCGCCATCGCCGAAGCTATCGCCGACCCCGGCGTGCGCGTGCTGCCGCTCGAAGGCTTCGCGCCCATGGAGATCGGACTGCGGTGGACCGGCGTCCTCACGCCCTTGCTGCGCGACGCGATCCTCGAGCTTCAGCGCTACACGCACGAGACCTGGCCGGACTGGGCGATCGACGACGTGCTCGTCGAACCCAAGAAAGCCGGTCGTCGCAAAGCCTGACTCAGCGCTTCGCGAGGGCCTGCGTGATCGCCACGCAGGCGAGCGCGGCGTTCTCGGCGCGCAGGACCGTGGGACCCAGCACCACCGGACGGAAGCCGGCGGCCCGTGCGGCCGCGTATTCTTCCGAGGTCAGGTCGCCTTCGGGGCCGATGAGCCACGTGACTTTCGAGGCCTTCGTGAAATCGAGGTGCGCGACCGGTTCGGCGTCGAACTCGAGCGAACCCGTGAGGCGCAGTTCGCCTTCGACCGGGGCGGGCAGGCGTTCGACCCATTCGCGGAAACGGACCGGGGCGGCGATCTCGGCGCGCCAAGGGTGGCCGGACTGCTTGCAGGCTTCGACGGCCTGCTGTTGCCAGCGTTCGCGGCGGGTGCGGGCGCGGTCGGCGTCGAGCTTCAGTTCGCAGCGGGCCGTCTCGAGCGGGATGACGCCGGCGGCGCCGGCTTCGCAGCAGCAGCGGACGAGGTCGTCCATCGTGCCGCCCTTCGGCATTCCTTGGGCGACAAAGATCGCGGGCGTGAGCGGATCGGCCACGCGGGCGCGGATCACTTCGACCATCGCGCCGTCGCCGTCGGCCGAAGCCAGTTTGCCTTCGACCACCAGCCCTTCGCCGTCGAGGAGCACGACCGCGTCGCCGCGGCGGGCGCGGAGGCTGCGGACGACATGGGCCGATTCGTCGGCCGAAAGCTTCACGTGGGCGCCGGGCTTGCAGGCCGGGGCTTGCTCGTGGTCGATCCAGACGCGGAGAGGGCTCATCAGGAAAGCGCGACCGGGCGGTCGTAAGAAGGATCCCAGTCTTTCCAGACCGGTTCGTAGCCGTGGCCGCGCAGCATCGCGGCGACTTCTTCGGGCGAACGGTCGTCCTCGATGGCGAACTGTTCGAGCGAAGCCTCGCGGCCTTCGGCGTAACCGCCGGGGTTGGTGTGCGAGCCCGCGCTCATCGCCGTCACGCCTACGCGGCAGGCGTGGTCGCGGAAGTTGCGGCTCTCGCGGGTGCTCAGCGTCAGCTCGACCTCGGAGCTCAGCAGGCGGAATGCGCAGATCGCCTGGACCAGGTCGCGGTCGGTCATCTCGACCTTCGGCTGCAGCTCGCCCTCGTGCGGGCGGATGCGCGGGAACGAGACGCTGTAGCGGCTCTGCCAGTGCTTGCGTTCGAGCCAGCGGAGGTGGAGGGCCGTGAAGAAACATTCCGCGCGCCAGTCCTCGAGGCCGAAGAGCGCGCCGAGGCCGATCTTGTGGACGCCGGCGGCGCCGACGCGGTCGGGCGCGTCGAGGCGGTAGAGGAAGTCGGACTTACGACCCTTCGGGTGGTGGACGTTATACGTCTCGCGGTGATACGTCTCCTGGTAGACCAGGACCGCGTTGAGACCGTGGCGGCGGAGCTCGGCGTATTCCTCGGTCTCCATCGGCTGGACCTCCATCGACAGCGAGGAGAAGTGAGGGCGGAGCAGGTCGAGGGCCTGGACGAAATACGGTACCGCCACCTTGTTGGATTCGCCCGTCAGGATGAGCAGGTGGTCGAAGCCCAGCTTCTTGAGCGCGCCCGCCTCGCGGAGGATCTCGCCCGGATTGAGCGTGCGGCGCGGGACCTTGTTGCCGGCCGAGAAGCCGCAATAGGTGCAGACGTTCTGGCACTCGTTGGAAAGGTAGGCCGGGGCGAAGAGCTGCATCGTCCGGCCGTAGCGTCGGAGCGTGCGTTCATGGCTGAGCCGGGCCATCCGCTCGAGGTGCGGGGCGGCGGCCGGGGAGACCAGCGCCTTGAAGTCCTCGAGGTCGGCGGAGTCGGCTTCGGCGCGCGCGAGGGCGCGGAGCACGTCGGCCTCCGTCTTCCTCCGGACCGAGGCGAGGACCTCGTCCCAAGGATGGGCGGCATGGACTTCGGCGAACGACATCAGGCCCGACACTGTGGGCCAAAAATCGCGCAGGGCAAGGGCGGGAGCGCGCTTAGAGCGTCGCGGCGTAGCCGGCGGCGTCGAGGAGGGCGGCCAGCTCGGCCGGATTCTTCACCTTCACTTTGATCATCCAGGCGCCGCCGTACGGTTCGCGGTTCACCAGGTCGGGAGAATTGTTCAGGTCGGCGTTGGCCTCGATGATCTCGCAGGACACCGGGCTGTAGAGGTCGGAGGCGGCCTTGACGGATTCGACCGTGCCGAAGACGTCGCCATGGTTGAACGAAGCGCCGACCTTCGGGAGGTCGACGAACGTCACGTCGCCGAGCGCGGCCTGCGCGTGGTCGGTGATGCCGATGACGGCGGTGCCGTCGGCGGCGACCTTGATCCACTCGTGGTCCTTGGTGTAGCGGAGGTCGGCGGGCACGTTGCTCATGGCTTCTGGGTAAAGGTGGCGGAGATTATTTCAACCCTTCACTTCACGAAAGGCTCGGTCGCGAGGCGCAGCGGGATGCGGTGGCCGCGGATGTCGACCGTCAGCGAAGCGGAGGCGGCGTGGCCGGCGGCGACGAGGGCCGTGCCGATGGGCTTGCCGAGGACCGGGGACTGCGTGCCGGAGAGCACTTCGCCGACCGGCGTCTCGCCGGAGTAGACGACGGCGCCCTGGCGGGCGATGCGGCGGTCATCGAGGGAGAAGAGCACCACCGAAGAGACCGGGCCGCCTTGGGCCTGGCGATGGAGAGCCTCGCGGCCGATGAACTCCGGCTTCGCGAACTTCACCGTCCAGCCGAGGCCGGCTTGGATGGGCGAGATCTTCTCGGAGATCTCGTGTCCGTAGAGCGGGTAATTCGCTTCGAGGCGCAGGGAGTCGCGGGCGCCGAGGCCGGCGGGTACGAGGCCGTGCGGCTTGCCGGCGGCGAGGAGCGCGCGGGCGACCTTCTCGGCGGAAGCGGCGGGCAGGTAGATCTCGAAGCCGGGCGAGCCCGTGTAGCCCGTGCGGGAGATGAGGCAGCCGGCGACGCCGGCCACTTCGCCGAACGCGAAGCCGAAGCGCTTGATCGAGGCGAGCGGGGTGGCCGTGGCGAGGGCGAGGATCGCTTCGGCGCGCGGGCCTTGGAGCGCGAGCTGGGCCCAGGCGGCGCATTCGTCGAGGACTTCGACCTGCAGGGAGCCGACGTGGGCGCGCATCCAGGCGATGTCCTTCGGCGCGTTGGAGGCGTTGAGGCAGATCAGGAACTCATCTTCGGCGAGGCGGTAGACGATCAGGTCGTCGACGCAGCCGCCGTCGGGCTGGCACATCACCGTGTAGCGGGCCATGCCGACCTTGATGGTGGCCATCTCATTGGTCATGATGCCGTCGAGGAACTTCGCCGCGTCGCGTCCGCGCACGCGGGCTTCGCCCATGTGGGAGACGTCGAAGAGGCCGGCCGCCTGGCGGACCGCCATGTGCTCTTCGATGATGCCGGAATACTGCACGGGCATCTCCCAGCCGGCGAACGGTACGATGCGTCCGCCGAGTTCGACGTGCAGGGCGAAGAGAGGCGTGCGGGAGAGCGTGTCCGACATAGTTCCTCCAAGGTGGGTTCCCGGGCCTGCGTTCCAACAAAAAAGCCCGGCCGAGCGGCCGGGCTTTTCGAGGCGGAGCGAAGTCCGGCTCAGAGGCCGAGTTCCTTGCGGAGACCCGCGAGGGCGGCCTTGAAGTCTTCTTCCGAGATCGCCTTGGAGCGACGCTTGCTCTCGAGGAGGGCGTAGCGGGAGCTGAATTCGGAGTACTTGAGGGCTTCGGCCTGGGCCTTGGCTTCGGCGGCGGCCTTGTTGGCCTCGGCGAGCTTGGCTTCGCCGTCGAGGCGGGCGTCGGCGACGGCCTTCTCGGCGGCCTTGTTAGCCTCGGCGAGCTTGGCTTCGGCCTGGGCGAGCTTGGCTTCGGCTTGGGCGCGGGCTTCGGCGACGGCCTTGTCAGCGGCCTTGTTGGCCTCGGCGAGCTTGGCTTCGACGGCTTGCAGTTCGGCCTTGGCCTGGGCGACGGCCTTGTCGGCGGCCGCGGAAGAGTTCTTGGCGGCGTCGGCTTTCGCCTTGGCGAGGGCTTCGTTGGCCTTGGCCGTCGCGGCCTTCTGGGCGGCGAGTTCCTGCTGCGCCTTGGCGAGGGCCGCAGCGGAGCCGGCGGTGGCTTCCTTGACGCTCATCGACGAGCGGCTGCCGAGTTCTTCGGTGCGGGCGGCGAGGGCCTTGATGGCGGTGGAGGCGTTGGCCTGGGATTCCTTGAGGGACTTCATCTCGGCGGCGTAGGTCTGCTCGAGCTTGGCGAGACGGTCGTCGCCGGACTTGGCGGCGGCCTTGGCCTGGGTCACGGCGGCCTTGGCCTGGACGACCTTGCCTTCGGATGCGGCGAGGGCGGCGCGGCGTTCTTCGACGGTCTTCAGATTCTTTTCGGCGGAAGCGCGGGCGGCTTCGGCTTCGGAGGTGGCTTGGGCGAGGGCGAGCTCGGCCTCGGCCAGCTTGGCCTTGGCGGACTCATCCTTACCCTTGGAGGCCTTGGCCGCAGCGATGCTCTTGGCGATTTCGGCGAGGCGGGCCTGCGAAGCGGCTTCGCGGGCGGCGAGGGCGGCCTGGATCTTGGCGGCGGCTTCCTTGGTCGCGGCGAGGTCGGCCATCAGCTCTTCCTTGGCGGCGGCTTCTTCGCCGAGGGCCTTCTTGGAGAGCTTCTTGAATTCCGGATTGTCGGCGGGAGGCACGCCAGCTTCGCCGGCGGCGGGAACCTTGGTGAGGTTGACCTTCACGGCGGCGGGGAAGCCGAACTCGATGCCTTCGCTCGTCGTGATGAGGCGGGGCTTGAGGTCGGAAGTCTCGGTCAGGTAACCGCCCTTGCCGACCTGCAGCTCATAGTTCTTCGTGCGATCGAGTTTGATCGTGGTCGGCGTGCGACCGACCGCTTCGCCGTTGAGGCGCACGGCCGCGGCGGTCGGGTTCGAAGAGACCACGACCGTGTCGATGTTGGCCGAGTCGACCGAGGACTTGCAGCCGACGAGAGCGACGCAAAAGGCGAGGAGGGAAACGTGGATACGCATGAGACGGGGCTTGGGGTCTGAGGATTGCGTCCAAAATGAAATGGGTTTCAACCCCTAAACGCCTGTCCAGAGGGCGGGATTGACACCGGGGCGGTGTGAACAACCCTGTGAGTAAGGGAGTTGGCCAGCATAGCTCAGTTGGTAGAGCAGCCGCCTTGTAAGCGGCAGGTCGTCGGTTCAAGTCCGACTGCTGGCTCCATCCCTCGCTGTAAATTAACCCAAAACATGGGTTAATCAGCCGATTATCAGGCCGGCCGAGGGGCTTGGCGGAGGGCGTCAGCCACGCGCAAGACGGGTCGGATGGCCGCCACGTCATGAACACGGACCATCGAACAACCTTGGGCGACGCCCCAGGCGGCGGTCACGTCGTTACCGGGGCCGCGTCTCAGCGGATCGGGCTCATCGAGCACGAGGCCGAGCGTGGACTTGCGGCTTGTTCCCAGGAGGACCGGGTGGCCGAGGGCGGCGACCTTGGCCAGGTCGCGGACGAGCATGAGGTTCTGTTCCGGCGTCTTGCCGAAGCCGAAACCGGGGTCGGTCCAAAGCTGTTCCGGCGCCATGCCGGCGGCCTTCGCCGCGCTTAAGGAGGATCGCAGATCGCCAAGGATTTCAGGCCAGAAGTCGCGATAGGCCGCTTCACGCCGGCGATGCATCAGGATGAGCGGGCAGCGGGCTTTCGCGCAGACCAAGCCCATCGGAGACTCGTCGCCGCGCGCTTCGAAGCGTCCGCCTTCCACATCGTTGACGAGGTCGGCGCCGGCGGCGATCGCCTCGGCGGCGACGGACGGCTTATACGTATCTATCGATAGCACGGCCTGCGGGAAGCGTCGGCGCAGGGCTCGTACGACGGGCAGCAGGCGGGCGAGCTCTTCGGCGGCGGCGACCGGGGCCGCGCCGGGGCGGGTGGATTCCGCGCCGAGGTCGAGGACGTCGGCTCCCTCGGCCAGCATGGCTTCGGCACGGCGGAGGGCGTCGTCGACTCCGGGCAACGCGCCTCCATCGGAGAAGGAGTCCGGGGTCAGGTTCATGATCCCCATGATCAACGTCCGCCGACGCCAGTCGGGGAGAGGGGTGCCATGTGGGCTGGACCAAGACATCGTGAGGGGGTTAGGGGGTGGTTTCGGGGGGCGCAACCTTAGAGGGGGTGGTGGCTGAACGACCCCCTTTTCATCTATTAGAGGGAATGATGGGGTGTAATTATTCACAAAACATTGTAGATTAATTACTTACCTATTAATGCTTCGGTATCGACCTTAACGGAGGCTATTTATGAGCGATTTAGCCTGCTGGGGCTTGCAAATTAACTCACTTTTACGGACTTTTCCGCGTCCGAAACACCTCCTTTATGTTTTCTCGTATCCTCAGTCGGGTCGGTCTGCTCGCCGCCCCCTTCCTGGCCGTCATCATGGCCGGTTGCTCGAAGGCCGACCTGACCGTCCGTCAGTCGACCATGGATCCCAAGGGTCCGGTCTCTCAGGTCCAGTTCGACGTCTTCATGGACACCGTCTGGCTGGTCGTCGTGCTGTTCGCGCTCGTCGGCGGCCTGCTCGTCTTCGCCGTCATCAAGTTCCGCTCCCGTCCGGGCGATGAGAACAAGCCCGCCATCATCGAAGAAGGCCACGGCAATCCCCTCATCGAGATCGGCCTCATCACCGCGTCCATCGGCGCCCTCGTCATCATCGCCATCCCGACGCTCAGCGCCATCTGGTACACCGACGACGTCCCGGCCGAGTCGGTCCCGACCTCCAAGCTTTCCGCCTGGTATCCGCGCGTCGAAGGCACGCGTGAGAACTACGCCAAGTCCGTCGAAGAGCAGGTGCTCGAAGTCGACGTCATCGGCAAGCAGTGGTGGTTCCGCTTCGAATATCCGCAGCTCGGCATGACCAACGACGCCAAGCACTCCGTGCCGAACGAGCTCGTCATCCCGAAGGGCAAGGCCGTCCGCATCAACCTCCGCTCCGAAGACGTCATCCACTCCTTCTGGGTGCCGAAGATCGCCGGCAAGGTCGACCTCATGCCCGGACGCAAGAACCACATGTGGATCCAGGCCGACCAGACCGGCCACTACTACGGCCAGTGCGCCGAGTTCTGCGGCGACTCGCACGCCTACATGCTCTTCCGCGTCGAAGTCCTCGAGCCCGCCGATTTCGCCAAGTGGGTCCAGAAGCAGAAGGCCGAGGCCGCGCCCGTGGCCGCCGGTTCCAAGGCCGAGAAGGGCAAGGCTCTCTTCGCCAGCAAGAGCTGCGCCATGTGCCATAACGTCGGCGGCCACTTCGGCGCCGGCGCCTTCGGCCCCGACCTCACGCACGTCGCTTCGCGCAAGTCGCTCGCCGGCGCCTGGCTCGACAACCGCAATTCCGCCGCCCAGCTCGCGCTCGAGCAGAAGACCGGCAACACCGAGGACTCCGTCCCCGTCGACCCGGCCACGCTGAAGGCCAACCTCATCAAGTGGATCGGCTCCTCCGGCATGACTTATGATGCAGACGGCAAACCCAGCAAGGATGTGAAGCCCGGCAACCGCATGCACTTCTATAAGATGTTCAACGTCTCGGGCCTCAATGAGACCCTGAAGGAAAAAGAGCAAAAGTTCACCGCCGAGGAGCTCGACTGCCTCGCCGAATACCTCCTCACCCTCAAGTAAGCCCTGACCCTTTAATTTTCCGACCATGTCCCACGACTCCCATCACGCCCCCGTCGCCTGCAAGACGGAGCTGGCCCCTGAGCGCAGCGACCTCGGCCTCTACCGCCCCGATCGCGCCACCGGCTGGACCGACTGGCTGACCACCGTCGACCACAAGAAGATCGGCATCATGTACGGCGCCTTCGCGATGCTGTACTTCCTCATCGGCGGCGTCGAAGCCCTCGCGATCCGCACCCAGCTGGCCCGCCCGGACAACGACTTCGTCACGGCGCGCATGTACAACCAGCTGTTCACCATGCACGGCACCACGATGATCTTCCTCGGGGTCATGCCGCTCTCCGCCGCGTTCTTCAACTTCCTCGTGCCGCTGCAGGTCGGCGCCCGCGACGTCGCCTTCCCGCGACTGAACGCGTTCTCGCTCTGGACGTTCGTCTTCGGCGCGTTCGTGCTCAACGCCTCCTGGCTCTTCGAGTTCGGCCACCTCGCCGGCTGGTTCGACTCCTTCGCCTGGCACAAGGCGCTCGTCTACACCGACTTCGCCCCGGCCAACGGCTGGTTCAGCTACGCGCCGCTCTCCGGCACCTTCGGCGCCAACGGCCAGGCCCTGCGCTTCACCGGCGTCGGCACCGATTTCTGGATCATCGGCATCCAGATCCTCGGCATCGCCTCCCTCGCGGCCTCCTTCAACTTCATCTGCACCATCATCAACATGCGCGCCAAGGGCATGACCATGATGCGCCTGCCGGTCTTCACCTGGATGACCCTCGTCACCTCGGTGCTCATCATCCTCGCCTTCCCGGCGATCACCGTCGCGCTCATCGAGCTCATGTTCGACCGCGCCTTCGGCGCCAACTTCTTCAACCCGTCGGCCGGCGGCCAGCCCGTCCTCTGGCAGCACCTCTTCTGGATCTTCGGCCACCCCGAGGTGTACATCCTCGTCCTCCCGGCGATGGGCATCGTCTCGGAAGTCCTCCCGACGTTCACCGGCAAGTCGCTCTTCGGCTACCCGATCATCGTCTTCTCCGGCGCCGTCATCGGCTTCCTCGGCTTCGCCGTCTGGAGCCACCACATGTTCACCACCGGCCTCGGCCCCGTGCCGACCGCCGCCTTCTCGCTCCTCACGATGGCCATCGCCGTCCCGACGGGCGTGAAGATCTTCAACTGGCTCGGCACGATCTGGGGCGGACGCATCCGCTTCACCCCGCCCATGGTCCTCGCCCTCGGCTTCATCTGGATGTTCATGTGCGGCGGCTTCTCCGGCGTCATGCACTCCTCGGCCCCCGCCGACTCCCAGCAGCAGGACAGCTACTTCGTCATCGCGCACTTCCACTACGTGCTCCTCGGCGGCGTGCTCCTCGGCCTGATGGCGGGCCTGTACTTCTGGTTCCCGAAGATCTTCGGACGCATGCCCAACGCGCCGATCGCGTACCTCGGCTCCGCGCTCGTCATCCTCGGCTTCAACCTCGCCTTCGGCCCGATGCACTACCTGGGCCTGGCCGGCCAGCCGCGCCGCACGCACACCTACCACGCCGGCAACGGCTGGGAGACCTGGAACTTCGTCGCCACCATCGGCGCCTACATCCTCGGCATCGGCGTCGTGATCGTCTTCGGCAACCTCGTCTGGACCGCCTTCCGCGGCAAGAAGTGCGGCAACGATCCGTGGGATGGCCGCACCCTCGAGTGGTCCCTGCCTTCCCCGGTGCCGGAGTATAACTTCGCCCAGGCCCCGATCGTCGCCACCCGCGACGCCTTCTTCGAGCACAAGCACGGCTCCAGGAAGATCGGCGTCGAGAACGACGGCGGCGAAGCCGGCGTCCACATGCCCAGCCAGTCCTGGATGCCGATGCTGGCCTCCGCCGGCTTCCTCTTCATCGGCTTCGGCATGCCGATGATGGCGATGGGCATCCCGCACGCCGGCTGGCTCGTCATCTCCGGCCTCGGCGTCCTCTTCGTCGGCATCTGGCTCTGGGCTCTCGAAGGCCCGGGCGGTTACATGCTCAAGACCCCGGCCCCGTCCGGCGCCCCGGCTCCGGCCGAGACCGTCGCCCACTGAGCCCGTCGTAATCCAAACCTCAAACTCTGACCTCCAATGTCTGACCACGCCGCCGCGCACGAAGCGCCCACCTCCACCGGGATCGACCACAAGAAGCTCATCATGTGGCTCTTCCTGGCTTCGGACTGCATGTTCTTCGGCACGCTGATCTCGACCCACCTGCTGTACCGCAAGCTCTTCCCCGCCGGCTTCACCGACGCGGAAGGCCACCAGCGCTTCATCCAGGAGCTGTTCTCCATCGAGCTGACGTCGTTCTCGACGTTCATCCTCCTGATGTCGTCCTTCCTGATGGCGCTCGCGGTGTCCGCGATGCACAAAGGCCAGCTGAAGTCCTTCCGCCGCAACGTCCTCGGCGTGATCATCTTCGGCCTGATCTTCCTGGGCTGCCAGGTCTACGAGTTCACGCACTTCTACCACAAGGGCCTGACCATCCAGAACAGCGTCCTCGGCTCGACGTTCTACGTGCTCACCGGCACGCACGGCACGCACGTGGCCATCGGCGTCCTCTGGCTCATCCTGCTCTACTTCTACAGCTTCACCGGCAAGCTCGGCGGCCACATGGGCGCCCTCGACGTCGAAGTCGCGGGCCTCTACTGGCACTTCGTCGACATCGTGTGGATCATCATCTTCACGGCCGTCTACCTCGTCGAATACCTCGGGCCCTACGGCATCTGGGGTTCGGGCCTGCCCGCCGTCGTCAAATAACCCGCCTTCCCGCCCATGTCCTCTTCCCACGAAGCCGCTCCGAGCAAGGCCTTCCTCGCCGAGGAAGTCCGTCGCTACCACCACTTCATCGTGCTGGCCCTCTGGCTGGCCGTCGTCACCGGCGCCGAGATCGTCCTGATCTACCTGCCGCTGCCGACCGCCGTCATCTTCACGATCCTGACCCTGATGTCCGCCGGCAAGTTCTTCGCGGTCATCCTCTGGTTCATGCACCTGATCTACGACAAGCGCCTGCTCTTCTGGTGCTTCCTCGCCGGTCTGGTGCTGGCCTTCGCGACGTACGCCGCGGTGCTGACCCTGTTCAGCGCCGACCGCATCGACACGCGCTGGTTCAGCTGAGCCCGGCTCCCCGCCGACCGACGAAGGCCTCCGTGCGAACGGAGGCCTTTTTCGTGCCCACGCTTGCGGGGGCGTCCCGGCGCGCTTCATATCATCCCTGATGAACATCCCCCTGCACTGGCACACGGAGCCGCTCCTGCTGCTCCTGGTCGTCGGCGCATCCTGGGCCCATGCCCTGGCCTGCGGTCCTTACCGCGCGCGCTGGATGCCGGGCCGGGCGGAATATCCTGTCTGGCATGCGGTGCGCTTCCATCTCGGCGTGCTCGTCGGCTACGTCGCCGTCGGGTCGCCGCTGGACCAGCTCGGCGAGAGCTTCCTGTTCTGGGCCCACATGCTGCAGCACATGCTGCTCATCTACGTCTCCGCGCCCCTCATCGTCACGGGCCTGCCGCCCGAGCTCGTCGACGGCTTCCTCAAGGAACGCCCCCGGCTCACCCGTGCGCTCGCGTTCCTGACGCATCCGGTCACGGGCGGGCTGATCTTCACCCTGTGCTTCTCGATGTGGCACTTTCCCGAACTGTACGAAGCCGCGCTCCGCAGCCGCCCGCTCCACGTGGTCGAGCACTGGTCGATGTTCCTGCCGGCGATCCTCATGGTCTGGCCGCTGTTCTCCCTTTCGGAGCGCCTGCCCCGCATCGGCTACGGGATGGCGATCTTCTATTCCTTCGGCCTGATGATCGCGGACCTGCCGCTCTGGGCCGTGCTCATCTTCGGCGACCATCCGATCTACGAGACCTACCGCCTGGCTCCCCGCGTGAGCGAGCTCTCCGCCGCCGCCGACATGATCCTCGGCGCGGTGGTGATGAAGGGATTCAACGAGGTCTTCGCCCTGCTGTGCATGGGCTACGCCTTCTTCGCCTGGTATCAGCGCGAGAAGTGAGCCGGCTCAGTGGCGCGACGCGCGCCGCAGCAGCCACCAGGCGGTCGCCACGACGATCAGGTTCGGCGCCCAGACGAGCAGGTCCGGCCGGAAGTCCGGGTCCTTCACGTAGCCGGCCATCGAGCTGAGCAGGTAGTAGGTCAGCGCGATCGCGAGGGCGACCGCGGCGTTGACGAAGGTCTCCGAGCGGCCGACGCGCACGGCGAGCGGCACGGCGAGGAAGGCCAGCGAGAAGACCGAGAACGCGCCCGCGAGGTGGGCCATGAGCTGCGTGCGCGCGACCATCCGGCCGCGTTCCAAGGTCCGGGCGTCGGCGCCGGGCGGGACCTCCCAGCCTTTGTCGATCGCGACGAGCAGCTCCTGCGTCGTCAGCCAGCGCAGCTTGCGCTGGAAGTTCTCGCCGTCCTTGAAGATGCCCGAGGCCGGGAACTCGAGCGTCGAAGCGACGGCGGTCGCGAACGAAGACGGCTGCAGGAAGGCCTGGTCGCCGGCGGGACGCGAGTCGATGCGGGCGTCGGAGAGCGTGATGCGGAGGACGCCTTCGCCCGCCTTCGAGACGGCGCGCTCCAGGCGGGCTTCGCGGGCGTGGACGGTCTGGACCAGGCGGCCGCGGTCGTCGACGCGCCAGAGCCAGAAATCACGGAGGACCTCCCCGTCGCGCGCGGCGGCGCGGATGACCATGCCGGGGAACTGGCGGTTGAGCTGGCCGGGCACGATCACCGAGGCGGGATTATCCTTGGCCGAGCCGACGAGCAGACGCCGGTACTCGGTGTTGGCGTCGGGCGCGACCTCGAGGTTGAGCCAGGCCGAGAGGAGTGCGAGGAACGCGGCGAGCAGGAGGGCGGGGCGCGCGATGCGGCCGAGGCTCAGGCCGCCGGCCTTCATGGCGGTGAGTTCCTGCTGGGAGCTCATGCGGCCGAAGGCGAGCAGCACGCCGGTCAGCAGGCCCAGCGGCAACGCATAAGGCAGCAC
The DNA here is from genome assembly GCA_041180005.1 of Verrucomicrobiota bacterium. GTDB lineage: Bacteria > Verrucomicrobiota > Verrucomicrobiia > Opitutales > UBA953 > UBA953. The sequence goes on from JBEGSF010000001.1 coordinate 673,520, forward strand.
GCCGGGGATGAGCAGGGCGATGAGCTCCAATCCTTCCCAGCCGCTGACGCGTCCGGAGGCGATCGCGCTCGAGACCTGGTTCAGGACGTTGCCCGCGACCATCACGAAGACGAACGCGCCCGTGGCGGCCCCGCCGGCGACGGCGGTTTCGGTCAGGACGTGGCGGTCGAGGAGGCGCACGTCAGCATCCAAGCCGACCACGCCCTTTTCTCCAAGGCGAAAGCCTCAGGGCGCCGCCTTCTGATCCAGGTCGGCCGGCAGGCCGGGACCGCGGACGGCTTCGATCTCGCCCGCGCGCACCCAGCCGGTCTTGCCGTCGGCGGTGCGCACGCGCATGTGCCCGTTGAGCGGACGATCGGTGCGTACGACGTCCCCTTCGGCCACGCCGCGGAGCGGCTCGCCGAACTGGGTGGGGGTCAGTCGCAGGGAGACTTCGGGGCGACGCACCACGGCTCGGGCGTCGAGCGAACGGCCGCCCCACAGCCCGGGGATGCAGAGGGCGAGCACGGTGAGCGCTCCCACCCGGGTCCACTGGTTGGCTTCGCTCGCCGGCCTGCCGCGGAGCCTCGGCACGGCGACGCACAGCACGGTGGTCCAGAAAGAGGCGAGGGCCAGCAGCAGCCAGAGGTCGCCGGTGAGGAAGGAGGCGTATTCTTCGACGGCGGTCGGCTTGGGGCGTTCGACGCCGCCGCTGTCCAGTCCGTGCTTGATGCCGGCGATGGCGACAGGGTCGCGCGGGTCTATGAGCAGCGCGCGTTCCCAGCAGAGCATCGCGCGGCCTTTGCGGCCGAGGCGCCATTCGGCGTTGCCCAGCGCCGAGAGGCGGCCGGCGGTCACGCCTTCGTCGCGGATCTCCGCGCTCCAGAGTTCGACGGCTCCGGCGTAGTCGCCGCGGGCGTAGGCGGTCTCGGCGGCGCCGGGAGCCTCGGCGGCGCCGGGAGCCTCGGCCGCGCCGAGGGGCGCGAGCCAGCAGAGGAAGAGCAGCGCGAGGGTCCTCATGTCAGCGAGAGCAGCTGGCGGAGCAGCGCGACGTCGGCGTCGGCGGTTTCGGCGTCGGGCGGCGTGCCCGGCCTGGCGAAGCGATCGGACTGGGCGAGGACGTACAAGGCGTCGAGGCGGGCGCGGTCGGCGCCCGGGAGCACGCGTTCGACGTCGCTCTGGGTCATCGCCTGTTCTTCGGCGGCGAGCTTGGCGGCCACGCCGGCCTGCAGCCCGCGGACGACCGCCACGGCGAAGCCGCGGGCGTCGTTCCGACGACGGCAGGCTTCGGCTTCCGTCAGCGAGGCGCGCATGACGGCGCGGGCGCGGCGGCGGCGGCCGATCTCCGGATGCGCGGCGAGATAGCCGAGGAAGCCCACCAGGGCGGTGGCGGCGACGACGAGTCCGAGGGCGACCGCGTTGGCGGACCAGAATCCTTCCGCCTCGCCCAGGGAGACGGCCGGTGAACCGCGGAAGAGCGGCGAAGCCCGACGAGGCTGCGGCTCGGCGAGGCCGCTCGCCTGCTTCGGCTGGTCCGCGGCCGGCGCCGCCGGGTCCGCGGTGACGAGGTCGACCTTGGCCGGGGCGTTGCCCGTCACGGTCACCTCCAAGGGCGCGAACTCCAGCTTGCTGAAGGTCTTGGTCGCCGGATCGAACGCCGCGAGACGCACGGCGGGCGTACGCAGCTTGCCGGGCAGGCGCGGCACGAGCGTGTAAACGAACATGCGCTGGTCTTCCGCGTGGCGGCGGCGCTCGGTCGCGGGCAGGACGTCCCAGGTCTCGTCGCCGCGCAGCTCCGGCGGCAGGATGCGGTCGAGGTTGCCCTCGCCGGTCAGGATCGCGCGCAGGCGGATGGGTTCGCCGACCTCGGGTTTGTCCTTCGAGACCTGCAGGCCTTCGGCGACGAAGCGGCCGATGGCGCCGTTCCACTCGGGAGGTCGGCCGCGTTCCGGCACGTGCGCGACGGTGAGGCGCCGGCGGAAGGCGAAGGGCCGGTCACGGCCGTTCTGGCTGAACACGCCTGATTCGCCGCTCTGCACCAGCATGATGCCGTTGAGGGAGAACTCGCCGGCGCCTTCGCGGATAGGCGTGAGGTCGAAGGTCGTCTGGATGCCTTGGCCGAGGGAGTCGGGCAGCGGCTGACGTTCGGCGGTGACCGTCATCGAGAAGCCTTCGGCGAGCGACTCGAGGCCGTAGCTCGCCACGACCGCCTCGTCGTCGCCGCCGCGCATGCGGATGGCGCCGCGGATCAGCTCGCCCACGTAGAAGACGCGGTCCGGCAGGACGAGTTCGGCGCGGGCCTGGGCTTCGCGGCGGTAGGTGACCTTGTCGCTCACGAGCAGGCGGATCTCCGGCACGACGACCGCCTTGCGCACGAAGCGCAGGTTGAAGGAGGGGATGACGTGCTCGCCGAGCTGATCCGGAGCCACGCCCGAGAAGTTGAAGGTGGCTTCGTTCGAGCCCGGACGGATCAGCTGGCCGGACAGGCGGAGCGCCATGCCGCGGGGCGGCTTGATCTCGCGGCTGATGAACTGTGCGCCGCCGAGCACGATGTCGGATTCGACCATGATCTGCAGGCGGAACGGCTGGCCGGGTGCGACGACGCGCGGGGTGATCTCCCAGCTGACGCGGTCCTCCGCCCGGGCGAGGAGCCCGAGGCACAGCACGAAACAGCAGGAGAGGAAACGGCGCATCTCAGTAGTCCTTGCCCTTCTTGTCCTTGGGCTTGCCGCCGTTGCCGCCCTTGCCGTCCTGCTGGCCGGCGGGCATCTTGCGTCCGAATTCGTTCTTCAGGCCCTCGAGCGAGCCGCGGGCTTCCTGTTCGGTCATCTTCTCCTCCTTGCCTTCCTCGCTCTTCTTGTCGGAGCCGGAACGGGGCTTGGGCTTGCGGCGTTCCGGGGGAAGGAAGTCCTCCTCCTCTTCCTCTTCGCCGTCCTGGGCCTCGGGGGGAAGCTTGTCGTCGGGGATGCGTTTGACGAGCTCGCGGATGACGTCGCGCAGCTCCTCCAGCTTCTTGCGCTGGGCTTCGATGGCCTCCTCGAGCGCGACGGTCTCGCGGCGCAGGGCGCGGAGCAGTTCTTCGATGGCGTCGGCGTTGGCCTTGCCCTGGGCGTCGGCGGCGTCGAGCTCGTGGGCGCCGCGGAAGTCGCCGACCGAACGCGTCCAGAGGGCGATGACGCCGGCGCGCTTGGTGACCATCGCCTCCTCCTTCGGGATCAGCTTCCTGATGGTGCGGTAGGTGTTGATGCCGCCGCCGAGCGCGCTCGTCGCGGGGACGTAGTCGGGCTCGCGGCCTTCGGCCTTCGCCTTGTCGAGCAGCTCGATCTGATCCTTCATGTCCGAGATGTCGGCGTCGGCCGCCTCGAGGTAGGAACGCGCGATCGAGAGTTCGGTCACGTCGCCGGAGGTGCGGCCGCCGAGGCCGGCCTTGCCTTTGCCGAAGCGCACGTGGCCGAGGTTGTGGAGCGCGGGGGGACGGAGGGAGTCGTCGTCGCGTCCCAGCGAGGCGCGCAGGGCTTCTTCCGCGCCGGCGAGGTCTCCTTCGGCGAGGCGCTGGGTGCCGCGGTTGTGGAGTTCGCGCGCGTCGAGGCCGGCGAGCGGGTCGGTGACCTTCTCGGCGCCGGAGGCGGCGGCCGCGAGCAACAGGAGGGCGAGCAGGTTTCTCATGGCTTGGTCGGACGGCGGGTGGAAAGGAGTGATTCGGCGACGAGGATCAGGAGGGCGAGGCCCAGGAACCATTCTTCACGCGGGACGCCTTGGCGTCCGGCGCCGCGTTCGTCGGTGCCCGCCTGGATGGCGAGGCGGAGGGCTTCCATGCCCTCGCCGGCCTGACCGAGGCGGATGAAACGTCCGCCCGTCGCTTCGGCGACCTCGCCGAGCGTCTTCTCGTCGAGACGGCTGAGGACCTCCTCGCCGTCGGCGTTCCTGAGGGTCTCGATCGAGCCGGTCTCGCCGACGATGCGGATCGGACCGCCCGAAGGCGTGCCCACGCCGACGGCGTGGACCACGAGGCCTTTGCGCTTGAGCTTCTTCGCCATCTCGACGCCGCCGGACTCGAGGTCCTCGCCGTCGGTGAGCAGGATGAGCAGCTTGCGGTTGCGGTTGGAGTAGAAGGCCAGCTCGGCTTCCTCGACCGCGCGGCCGAGGTCGGTGCCGGAGACCTGGATGCTCGTCGTGTCGGTCTCCTCCAGCGTGCGGTAGAAGGCGTCGTAGTCGCGCGTGAGCGGGCACTGCAGGAAGGCCTGCCCGGCGAAGGCGATCAGGCCCACGTTGCCCGTGCCTTTGCGGCGGACGAAGCCGGCGATCGCGGCCTTGGCCCGCGCGAGACGCGTCGGGCTCATGTCGGCGACCAGCATCGACTTCGAGACGTCGAGGGCGAAGACCACGTCCTCGGTCGCGCCTTTCTGCTTCGTCTCCTCGACGCCCCAGCGCGGTCCGGCGAAGCAGGCCACGAGGAGGGCGAACGCGGCCGCGACGGCGATGTCCTTGGTCAGACGGCGGGCGACGGAGAAGCCGGAGAGGAGGCGGCCGAGCAGCGTCGCGGAGGCGAAGCCGGCGAGTCCTTTGCGGCGGCGGTGTTCGGCCCAGCGCAGCGCGATGAAGAGCACCAGTCCGGCGACGGCGGCGACCGCCAGCAGGCGCGGGTCTTCGAAATGCGGGTCGGTGGTGTCCATGGATCAGGGCGCGCGGGGCCGCACGACGGCCCAGAGGATCTCGGCGAGAAGGAGCAGGGCGGCGACGCCGACCCAGACGAGGCGGTGGCTTTCGTAGACGACGGATTCGCGGAGGCGGACCTCGGTGCGTTCGAGGCGGTCGATCTCCTCGTACACGCGTCCGAGCTGGGCTTGGTCGAGCGCGCGGTAGAAGCGGCCGTCGGCGATCTTGGCCATCTTCTCCAGCATGATGTAGTTCGCCGGGTTGATGGTCTGCATCGGGATCGTCCGGCCGAGGGCGTCGCGGTAGAGCTGACCGGTGCGGGTGTCGAAGCGGGGCAGGACCGTCGGCTCGTCCTTGCCGAGGCCGATGCAGTAGAGGCGGATGCCCAGGGCATGGGCGAGTTCGGCGGCCGGCACCGGAAGGATGGCCTTGCTCATGTTATCGTCGCCGTCGGTGAGCAGGATGATGACCTTGGAGCGTCGTCCCTTGATGTTCTTCATCCGGTCGACGGCCATCGCGAGGCCTTCGCCGATCGCGGTGCCGGTCTCCTGGATGCTGCCGATGTGCATGCGGTCGATGCCCTTCTCGACCCAGATCTTGTTGATCGTGAGCGGGCTCAGCAGGTAGGGTTTGCCTGAGAAGACCACGGCGCCGATGCGGTCGTCGGGGCGCTTCGCAAGGAAGTCATAGATGACGTTCTGGCTGGCCTGCCAGCGCGTCACCTCGGCGCGCGGGGTGCTCATGTCCAAGGCCATCATCGACCACGAGAGGTCGACCACGAGCATGATGTCCACCCCTTCGGCTTCGCGTTCGACCTCCTTGTTGGCCGTGCGCGGGCCGGCGATGGCGATCACCAGGATGACGGAGGTCAGCAGCCGCAGGAACAGACGGAGGCGGCCGGCGCGCTCGCGCACGGGTCGGCCCGCGGCGCCGAGGAGCGCCGTGGACGGATACAGCACCGCGGCCGAACGGCCGACGCGTCCGCGCAGCACGGCGTAGACGGGCACGAGCGCGAGCAGGAGCAGCGCCCAGGGGTATTGGAAATCGTAGCCGAAGATTTCCATCAGGCGTGGTCACGCCGCGGAAGCGGCGGCGGAACGGGGAGGTGAGGCGGCAACGGCGGCGGCGTGCCCGAAGCGGTCGAGGCACTCGGGGTGACTGCCGGGACCACGGTCGCCGGGCGCGGCGGAATCAGCGGCGGCGGCGTCGGCCGGGCGAAGGTGCGTCGTGCGTCCTCGATCCGTTTCGCGGCTTCCCGGACGCCCGCGATCAGCAGCGAGGCCTCGAGCGCGGTGCCGGCGAACTTCGCGGCGTCGGCGCTGCGCAGCGCGGCGGCCAGCGGCTGGCGGGCCGGCATGAAGACCGGGATCACGCCCGTCGCCGCGAGCAGTTCTTCCGTCGAGAGCGAGGGGAGGGCGCGCGCGTCGACGGCGTGCAGGTAGGCGCGGAAGGAGCGGGTGACGCGGACCACGGCTTCTTCGGTCGGCAGGGTTTCGGCGGCGGCGAGTTCGCCCTCGAGGATCGCGGACGGCGGCTTCTGCGCCGGCTTACGGGTGATTAATTTGAAGCCGAGGAGCAGGACGAGGGCGAGCACGGCGACGCCGATCAACGCGACGCCCCAGTGGGAGGCCCAGAACGCCGGCGCGATCTCCGGCCTGGGGCCGAGCAGCGTGAACGGGATTTCTTCGGCGGGAGGCATCAGCGGCGGCGCCGGCGGCGTTCGAAGAAACGGGCGAGGGCCGGGGCGACGGCGGCCCCGGCGTCGAGGCGGGCCACGTCGGTGCCCGCGCGTCCGAGGAGGGCGGCGGTGGCGGTGAGCCGCGCTTCGGCCTCGGCGGCGAAGGCGTCGCGCACGGCGGCGGAGCCCGTGTCGACCTCGCGGATCTCGCCGGTCTCGGCGTCCTCGAGCGCGACCACGCCGACGTCGGGCAGGACGCGCTCGCGTTCGTCGACGAGCTGCACGCAGGCCGTGTCATGGCGCGAGTTCAGTTCGGCGAGCGCGGCGGCCATCGCGTCGCCGCCTTCGGCGCCGGCCAGGAAGTCGGAGACCACGAAGACCATCGAGCGTCGGCGCAGCGCGCGGGCGAGGCGGCGCATCGGCTGGGCGAACGCGGTGCGCCGCGAGGCCGGGCGGAATTCGAGGACCTCGCGGATGATGCGCAGCACGTGGCGGCGTCCCTTGCGCGGCGCGACCCAGAGCTCCTCGCGGTCGGTGAAGAGCAGCAGGCCGACCTTGTCGCCGGCCTTGAGCGCGGAGACCGCGAGGCAGGCGGCGACGTCGGCGGCGCGTTCGCGCAGGGTCTTCTCGCCGGAGCCGAAGTCGGCGGAGCCGGAGACGTCGACGGCGAGGACCAGCGTGAGCTCGCGTTCCTCGCGATGCAGGCGGATGAACGGCTTGCCGGTGCGCGCCGTCACGTTCCAGTCCATCGCGCGCACGTCGTCGCCGGGGACGTATTCGCGCAGCTCCTCGAAGTCGGTGCCGCGGCCCTTGAAGCGCGAGAGGTAGGCGCCGACCATCGCGTCGTTGACCTGGCGCAGGGCGACGAGCTCGACGCGCTGCGCGCGGCGGAGGGTCTCCTGCGGATGGGTCGGGACGGGCGTGGCCACGGTCGCCGTTCGTTCTTAGGGGACGCTGACGGCGTCGAGCACGCGGCGCACGATGGCGTCGGCGTCGACCCCTTCGGCGTCGGCTTCGTAGGTGAGGATGAGGCGGTGGCGGAGGACGTCGGGGGCGATGTCCTTCACGTCCTGCGGGGTCACGTGGTCGCGGCCCTGCAGGAAGGCCCAGGCCTTGGCGGCGAGGGTGAGGTTGATGGTCGCGCGCGGCGAGGCGCCGAACTGGAGGAACTTCGCGAGGTCGGGGCCGCCGGGGTGCTGGCCGCGGGTGGCGAGCACGAGCGAGACGATGTAGTCGCGGATCGGTTCGGCCACGTGCACGGCGTCGACGGCCTTGCGGGCGTCGAGGATCTCCTGCTGCGTGATGACGGCTTCGACGTCGAGCTTCGGAGCGGTGGTCGCCATCGCGTCGAGGATCCTGCGCTCCTCCTCGCGGGTCGGGTAGCCGATGTTCAGCTTGAGCATGAAGCGGTCGACCTGGGCTTCGGGCAGAGGATACGTGCCTTCCTGGTCGATCGGGTTCTGCGTCGCGAGCACGAGGAAGGGCGCGGGCAGCTTATGCGTCTCGCCGCCGAGGGTCACCTGGCGTTCCTGCATCGCCTCGAGGAGCGCGGACTGCACCTTGGCGGGCGCGCGGTTGATCTCGTCCGCGAGGACGAAGTTGGCGAAGATCGGACCGCGCTTCACGGCGTATTCGCCGGTCTTCGGGTCGTAGATGAGCGTGCCCACGATGTCGGCCGGCAGGAGGTCGGGCGTGAACTGGATGCGCGAGAAGTCGGCGCGGACCGTCTGCGCGAGCGTGCGCACGGAGAGCGTCTTCGCGAGGCCGGGCACGCCTTCGAGGAGGACGTGGCCGTTGGCGAGGAGGCCGATCAGCAGGCGGTCGACGAGGTATTGCTGGCCGACGACGACCCGGGCGACCTGTTCGCGGAGGCGCGGCACCCAGGTGCCGGCGGCGTTGATGGTGGTGGACATAGGGGTGGGGAAGGGGCGCGCGGGGAGGCGCGTTCGGCGGTTCTCCGCCCACTTGTCAGCGTCCGGTCTCGCCGGACTTGTCTCCGAATTAGCAGGACAACCGGGACTTCTCAACCGCCGCCTTCACAAAAGCGGCGAAGAGGGGGTGGGCGCGGTCCGGGCGGGACTTGAATTCGGGGTGGTACTGGACCCCCACCATCCAGGGGTGGTCCTTGACCTCGACGATCTCGACCAGGCCGCTCTGGGGGTTGGTGCCCCCGACGATCAGGCCGGCGGCCTCGAGCTTGGCCCGGTAGGCGTCGTTGTATTCGAAGCGGTGGCGATGGCGTTCCTTGATGAGGTCGGCGCCGTAGGCGGCGCGGGAGCGGCTGCCCGGGGTCAGGGCGCAGTCGTAGGAGCCGAGGCGCATCGTGCCGCCCTTGGTCACCACGCTCTTCTGGGACTCCATCAGGTGGATGACCGGGTTCTTGGTCTCGGGCGCGAACTCGGTCGAGTGGGCGTCCTTGAGGCCGAGCACGTGGCGGGCGTATTCGATCACCGTGATCTGCATGCCGAGGCAGAGGCCGTAGTAAGGGACCTTGCGTTCGCGGGCGAACTTCGCGGCGATGATCTTGCCCTCGATGCCGCGGTTGCCGAAGCCGCCGGGGACGAGGATGCCGTCGAGGCCTTCGAGCGAAGCGGTGCCCTTGGTCTCGAGGTCCTCGGCGTCGATGCGCACGACTTCGACCGCGGTCTCGTTGGCGATGCCGCCGTGGGTGATGGATTCGTAGACGGACTTGTAGGCGTCCTGGAGCTCGATGTACTTGCCGACGACGCCCACGCGCACGCGGTGCTTCGGCTGCAGGAGGCGGCGGACGATCTCGCGCCACGGCGAGATGTCGATCGGCTTGCACTGCAGGCCGAGGCGCTTGACGACGACTTCGTCCATGCGCTGTTCGGCGAGCTGCATCGGCAGTTCGTAGATGGAATGCTCGACGTCGCGGCACTCGAACACGCAGTCCAGGCCGACGTTGCAGTAGAGGGAGAGCTTCTGGCGGTTGTCCTCGCCGATCGGGCGGTCGGTGCGGCAGACGAGCAGGTCGGGCTGGATGCCGATCTCGCGGAGCTTGGCGACGGACTGCTGCGAGGGCTTCGTCTTGAGCTCGCCGGCGGCCTTGATGAAGGGCACGAGCGTGCAGTGCAGGAACGCGACGTTCTCGCGGCCGGCGTCGTGCTGGAACTGGCGGAGCGCCTCGAGGAAGGGCAGGCCTTCGATGTCGCCGGTGGTGCCGCCGATCTCGGTGATGAGCACGTCGACGCCTTCGCCGCCCTTGAGGATGCGGTCCTTGATCTCGTTGGTCACGTGCGGGATGACCTGCACGGTCTTGCCGAGGTAGTCGCCGCGGCGTTCCTTCTGGATGACGGTCTCGTAGACCTGGCCGGAGCTCAGGCTGTTGAGGCGGGAGAGTTCGCCGGAGGTGAAGCGTTCGTAGTGGCCGAGGTCGAGGTCGGTCTCCGCGCCGTCGTTGAGGACGTAGACTTCGCCGTGCTGGTAGGGGCTCATGGTGCCCGGGTCGACGTTGAGGTACGGGTCGAACTTCTGGATCCGCACCTTCAGGCCGCGGCATTCGAGCAGGGCGCCGAGCGCGGCGGCGGTGAGGCCTTTGCCCAGGGAGGAGATGACGCCGCCGGTGACGAAAATATACTTCATGGAAAGGTGGTCGGGAGGGCTGTGGAGCGGGTAAAAAAGATAAGACCGGCAGGTCCTGTGACGGAGAGCCGGTCTGGACTTTCGGATTGCACGGCCAAGAAAAACGTTGGCAAGCGGTTTTTCCGGTCCGGACGGGGGTCTCATGCCCCGGGGGAGGCCCACCCCTGGGATGGCCAATCGCCCCCTTATGAGGGTTTTTCACAATTGGGGGGTGTCCCGCTAATACCTCCCCTCAAACCTGCGTCCGGGGTGGGAAGCGGGGGGACTGCCTATTTGATGCCTTTTGCATCCCGTCCCGCTCCGCCATGTCCGCAAGCTCCTGCTGTTCCAGCTGTCGTCCCTCTTCCATCGGGAAGAAGGTCGTGATGGCCCTCACCGGCCTCGTCCTCGCCGGCTTCGTGCTCGGCCATATGACCGGCAATCTGCTGATGTTCAAGAGCCCCGCGGCGATCAACGCCTACGCGAAGTGGCTCCATGAGAACGTCGGCCTGCTCTGGACCGCGCGTACGGTGCTGATTATCAGCGTTTTCGCCCATATCTGGGTCGGCATCCAGCTCACCCTTGAGAACCGCGCCGCCCGCGCCGGCGGCCCGGCCGCCGAAGCCACCCGCCGCGCGACCATCGCCTCCCGCACGATGCCCTACTCGGGCGTGGTGATCCTGGGCTTCATCATCTTCCACCTCCTCCACTTCACGCTCAAGACGGTCGCCCTCGGCGACGTCTCTTATGGTGATGACGTCTACAAGATGGTCGTGGCGGGCTTCTCCTGCAAGACGGTCGCCGTCTTCTACGTCATCAGCATGCTGCTGCTCTGCCTGCACCTCAGCCACGGCGTCAGCAGCGTCTTCCAGACCCTCGGCCTGCGCAACGAACGCTGGCGCGGCCGCCTCGACGTCCTCGCCCTGGCCTACGCCTGGATCGTGGCCCTCGGCTTCATCTCCATCCCTCTCGCCGTGCTCACCGGCGCCCTGAAGTAACACCCAGCGCCCCGCCCCCATGAAACTCGACTCCAAGATCCCCGCCGGCCCGCTGGCCGACAAGTGGAACAACCATAAGGCGAAGCTCCGCCTGGTGAATCCTGCCAACCGCCGCAAGTACCACATCATCGTGGTCGGCTCCGGCCTCGCCGGTTCCGCCGCCGCCGCCTCGTTCGCCGAGATGGGTTACGAGGTCTCCTGCTTCTGCTACCAGGACAGCCCGCGCCGCGCCCACTCGATCGCCGCGCAGGGCGGCATCAACGCCGCGAAGAACTACCAGAACGACGGCGACAGCGTCCGCCGCCTCTTCCAAGACACCATCAAGGGCGGCGACTACCGCGCCCGCGAAGCCAACGTCTACCGCCTCGCCCAGGTCTCGGTGAACATCATCGACCAGTGCGTCGCCCAGGGCGTGCCTTTCGCCCGTGAATACGGAGGTCTCCTCGCCAACCGCTCCTTCGGCGGCGCCCAGGTCTCCCGCACCTTCTACGCCCGCGGCCAGACCGGCCAGCAGCTCCTCATCGGCGCCTACTCCGCGCTCTCCCGCCAGATCGGCCTCGGCACGGTGAAGATGTACACCCGCCACGAGATGCTCGACCTCGTCCTCGTCGACGGCAAGGCCAAGGGCATCGTCACGCGCGACCTCGTCACCGGCGCCATCGAGTCCTGGTCCTCCGACGTCGTGGTGGTCTGCACCGGCGGCTACGGCAACGTCTTCTACCTTTCCACCAACGCCCAGGGTTGCAACGTCACCGCGACCTACCGCGCCCACCGCCGTGGCGCCGGTTTCGCCAATCCCTGCTACACGCAGATCCATCCGACCTGCATCCCGGTGCACGGCGAGGACCAGTCCAAGCTCACCCTGATGTCCGAGTCGCTCCGCAACGACGGACGCGTCTGGGTGCCCAAGAACGCCGCCGACTGCGCCAAGCCCGCCGCCGAGATCCCGGAGGACGCGCGCGACTACTTCCTCGAACGCAAGTACCCGAGCTACGGCAACCTCGCCCCGCGCGACATCGCCTCCCGCGCCGCCAAGGAAGTCTGCGACGAAGGCCGCGGCGTCGGCCAGATGGTCGACGGCAAGCGCCTCGGCGTCTACCTCGACTTCTCCGCCGCCATCCAGCGCCTCGGCGAGGCCGAGATCCGCGCCCGCTACGGCAACCTGTTCGACATGTACGAGAACATCACCGGCGAGAACGCGTACAAGCAGCCGATGCGCATCTTCCCGGCGGTGCACTACACGATGGGCGGCCTCTGGGTGGACTACAACCTGCAGTCCAACATCCCCGGCCTCTTCGTCGGCGGCGAAGCCAACTTCTCCGACCACGGCGCCAACCGCCTCGGCGCCTCCGCGCTCATGCAGGGCCTCGCCGACGGCTATTTCGTCCTGCCTTACACGGTGACCGATTACCTCGCCGGCGAGAAGCCCGGCAGCCGTCCCTCCAAGGACGCCCCGGAATTCAAGGCCGTCGTCAAGGACGTCAACGACCGCGTCGCCAAGCTCCTCTCGATCAACGGCACCAAGTCGCCCCGCTACTACCACAAGGCCCTCGGCAAGATCACCTGGGAGAAGTGCGGCATGGCCCGCGACAAGGCCGGCCTCGAAGGCGCGATCCGCGACCTGCAGGCGCTCCGCGAGGACTTCTGGAAGAACGTGAAGGTCGTCGGCACCGGCGACGCCCTCGCCCCTGAGCTCGAACGCGCCGGCCGCGTGGCCGACTTCCTCGACTTCGGCATCATGATGTGCCTCGACGCGCTCACCCGCGAAGAGTCCTGCGGCGGCCACTTCCGCACCGAACACCAGGACGCCGGCGAGGCCAAGCGCGACGACGCGCAGTACGCCCACGCCGCCGTCTGGCAGTGGACCGGCGACGGTCAGCTCCCGGCCCGCCACGTCGAACCCCTCGTCTACGAGGAGACCCAACTCTCCACCCGCTCTTACAAGTAATCACCATGGTCCAGGAAAACGGAAAAGAAACCACCCTCGCGCTCAAGCTGCGCGTCTGGCGTCAGCGCCGCGGCCAGCCCGGCGCCTTCGAGGAGCATTCCCTCGCGGCGGTGCCGACCTCGGCCTCGTTCCTCGAGATGATGGACATGCTCAACGAGCAGCTCATCAAGCAGGGCAAGGACACCTTCGCCTTCGACCATGACTGCCGCGAAGGCATCTGCGGCATGTGCTCGATGACGATCAATGGCATGCCCCACGGCCCCCTCCCGGGCGTGACGACCTGCCAGCTGCACATGCGCAACTTCCGCGACGGCGAGACGATCACCGTCGAGCCGTGGCGCGCCCGCGCCTTCCCGGTCCTCAAGGACCTCGCCGTCGACCGCTCCGGCTTCGACAAGGTGATCCAGTCCGGCGGCTTCATCACCGTCCGCACCGGCTCCGCCCCCGAGGCCAACAACATCCCGGTGCCCAAGCCCGTCGCCGACGAGGCCATGGACGCCGCGGAATGCATCGGCTGCGGCGCCTGCGTCGCTTCCTGCAAGAACGGCTCCGCGATGCTCTTCGTCGGCGCCAAGATCAACCACCTCAACATCCTGCCCCAGGGCCAGGCCGAGCGCGACCGCCGCACCCTCGCCATGGTCAAGACGATGGACGAGGCCGGCTTCGGCAACTGCACCAACTACGGCGAGTGCCAGGCGCACTGCCCGAAGAGCATCACGCTCGACGTCATCGCCAAGCTCAACCGCGACTATCTCCGCGCCCGCGTGAAGGAGTTCTTCTCCTCCACCGGCAAGCCCTCCAAGGGCGGGGAGTGAGCGCGGCGCGATGCGCCGCGAGGGTCACGTGGGCAAGGTGACACGTTGACACGGGAAATCACAGAGGGGCGCCATCCGGCGCCCTTCTTGTTTGGGTGATTTTCTAGCCCTAGCCCTGGCTCTGGCCCTGGTCCTGGCTTCACTCCGCCTCGACGACGGCCTGCTCGCTGACGCAGGTGAGGACGACGCGGTTGTTGCCGTTGGCGGCCTGCAGCGCGCGCACGAATTCGCCGACGGCGCCGGCGTCCTTGAGCGTCACTTCGTAGGCGAGCTCGGTCATGAGCCCGGCCTGCACGGTCTCGACGGACTTGAGCGACTGGTGCGCGAGATGCCGCGCGAAGACGGCTGCGAAGGCCTTGTCGGCGTCGAGGTCGGTGCCGACGCGCACGCGCAGCAAGTGCGAACCCTTGAGGGAAGAGAAGAGGTTGGCGCGCGAGAGCAGGAAGACGAAGGCGCAGACGAGCGGGACGGTCACGCCGGCCAGCACGTATTGGCGCGCGCCGACGGCGAGGCCGGTCGCCATGGCGAGGAAGATGAAGCCGATGTCGCGCGACTGGCCGACGTTGCGGCGGAAACGGATGATCGAGAAGGCGGCGAACATCCCGAAGGCGGTCGCGAGGTTGCCCATGACGACGAGGATCACGAGCGTGACCACGGTGCCGAGGATCATCAGGGTGTGCACGTAGTCCTGCGAGTAGCGCGTCCCGCGGTAGGTGCGCTTGTAGGTCCAGGCGACCAGCGCGTTGAGCAGGAAGCTGAGCGCGATGGCGAAGAGGATCTCGGTCGCCGCCGGCGGCGTGACGGACGGGGCGGAGACGACCTGCGTCAGGAAGTCGGATTCAGGCGCGGGCGTGGCGGCGAAGAAGGGCAGGGGCATGTCAGGTAAGGTGGTCGGGGGTGGCGGCCAGCAGGTTGATACTGGAAGAATATTTGCTGAAGGGTCGAGGGTGGAGTCCGGCCGCGCCGAGGTGGGCGGCCAGCGCATACGGCACGGCGGTCGAGCCTTTGACCTCCATGACCGACAGGTGGCGGGGGATGACGTCGAGGTCGCAGGCATCGTCGTCGACCGACGGATTCAGCCGGTCGAAGCGCGCCATGATGCGCTGGTCGAAGGTGATGCGGAGCTGTTCGACGCCTGCTTCGTCGCAGTAACGATACGCGCTTCGGTCGTAACGGATCACGCAGGTCGGCGCATAGCCGTCCTCGGCGACCAGCGAGCGGATTTCGGCGAGGATGCGTTCGTCGGCCGGGACGGGGCTGGCAAGGGGTGCTCCGCCCACGAGGGCGAGGGCGTCGGCGAGAGAGAGCTTTACCCGTCGCTTGGCTCCTTCGCGACCGTCGCGGTGCTTCACCTCGACGAACGTCGCCGAGGGGATGGAGCCGTCGCGGGTTCCGTAGATGCGCACGCGCAGCTTCCGTCGCGAAGGCACGCCGCGCCAGGCTTCCCAGTGGCAGCGGCGGTCCGGAGTGTCGCAATAGAGGCTCACCACCGGATAGCGTCCGTCGGCGCTGCCGGCGGTATCCGGGCGGAACCGGTCGGCGAAGCGCGCGAGCAGTTCCGCGCGACGCGCGTCGTCGATCAGGATCTTGTGCTCGAAACGCGCGGCGATCTCCATGTCAGGGGATGCGCGTGAGGGTGAGGGAGTTGCGGTCGATCCACGCCTGGCCGGACTGAGCCCTCATTTCCAGCACGAGCACCGGGTCGTTTTCGGCGACGGAGAACTCGGCCGAGACCGAGCGCCAGCTGGTGGTGCCCGTGAGCGCGGGCGCTCCGGTCAGGCCGGAGATGCGCAGGCGCAGGCCTTTCTCCTGCTCTTCCTTGCCCGCGACGATCCCGGAGGTCTTGACCATCGCGGTCAGGCGATAGCGTCCCGGGCCGGTCGACAGCGGCAGGCGGAAGTCGCCGCCTTTCTTCGGCCCGGACTTTATGTAGAAGCAATTGCGCGCTTCGAGGTCGCGTTCGTCCGCCTCCTTCTCGTCGGCGTTGCGCTCCCAGGCGTATTTCGCGAGCGAGGCTTTCCCGCCGACGGAACGGAGCTGGAGGGAATCCTCGAGCTGGGCGCGCACGGCGTCGAGGCGGCCTTTCACCCTGGCGGCGGCTTCCTTGCCTCGGTCGTCGAAGCGCTTCGCTTCATCGCTGTCGATCGCCCGCAGCTTCGCCTTGGAGTTGGCGGCCAGCTCCATGATCCGCCTCGACCAGTCGTAGGTCAGGAAGTTCTTCTCGTAGAGGGCGAAGAACTGCGTGCGGTAGCGTTCGCGCATCGCGCGATCCCCGAACAAGGCGTTGGGCACGAGCGCCCCGGGCTGTCTCATGTAATACCAGCGGTTGTCGCCGAAGACCTGGTCCATGCCGTGAAGCATGAAGGTGAATTTCCCGGACGAGGGGTCCTCGTAGAACCGGTAGTTGTTACGGTTGAAGGAGTAGCCGTCCCAGTGGCAGAGGATCTGCTCGAGGGCGAGGTGCCGGAAGTAGGCGTCGATGTCCAGGATGCGATCCATCCGCGCCAGGCGTGACGCGGGATTCGGCTCCTTCGTGGCGCCGATCAGCTCCGTCAGGCGGACCTTGTCGTCCGGATCCCCTTGGTCGACCTCGATCGGGCCGTCGATCTCGTTGCAGAAGCCCCCGTCGTAAAGGTGGCCTTTGGTGTCCTTGAAGAAGTAGCCGAGGAACTCGGAGTTGAAGCCTTCCTTGAGGACGTAGGTGCCGAGCCGCTTGCCGTTGAGGATCACGTAGGCGTGCGTGCAACGCGAGGCCGGCACGCCGGCGCGGCGGGCCATCTCGCCGGCGATCATCTCGAGCAGCATCGTGCCGTCCTGCGCGCAGTTGTTCAGCTGGAACTTGCTGAGGCCGCGGAATTCCTGACCCTTCTTGGACTTGGAGGTGCGCAGCGAGAAGCCGGGGCGGTCGTCGGTGATCTGGCGGAAGCTGCCGGCCGAGCCCTTGAGCTTTATCGAGCACTTCTCGAGCGTCGCCCCTCCGGCTTCCTTGATCGTCACCGTGACGTAATCGCGCGGGTTCTGCGTGAGCTTGGTGATGTTCTCCGGCGAGATCGTCAGCTCGATCCTCGGGACGACTCCGGCGAACAGCGCGTCCGGCGGCGCATTTGGGGCCGGGGGCGGAGTCTGCGCCTGCGCGGCGGCGACGCCGAGGAGAAGGAAGGTGAAGGGGCGGGCGCGTTCCACGGTCGTCGGGGTCGGTCTCAGGATGCCGCCCCTGCCGACCGCAGGCAACTGGATTGGGTTAGGGTAAATATGAGCGGCGGGGAGAATGGAGGACTGAATTGATTTCAGGGCTAGGGCCAGAGCTCGGGCTAGAGCTGGTCACGAATGAAGAGCCTCCGTGCCATTCATGCATCTCCTAGTCCTAGCCCCGGCCCTAGCCCTGATATCAGTCCTACCCGAAAAGAAGCCCGACGCTCTCGGCCAAGCCCCCTGGGCGGGAGCGGCGCAGCCAGATGCCTTCATATTCTTTCTTAAGTCCGGCCTGCTCTTCGGCTGATACGGGTTGTCCGGAGGCGCGGCGCAGGCCGGCGCCGGCGAGGCGGGCGCCGAGCGAGAGTTCTTCCCGCACGGTGGCGTCGGCGATCTTCGCGATCAAGGCCTCGGCCTCGGCGAGATGGGCCTGCGAGGCGGCGATCTCCGCCGGCGTGACGCCGTCGGTGAACTTCGCGAGCGCGTCCGGCTTCGCGGTGAGGAGATCCCAGGTGAGGCTCTTGTTGCGGTTCGCCTTGGCGATCCGCCCGTCGAGCGTGCCGAGCTGCTGTAGGGCCTTGGCGACGGCCTGTCCGTCGGCGTCGCTCAAGCCGCCGAGGATGGCGCAGCCCGCGGCGAAGTCGGTCTTGGCGTTCGCGGCGAAGCCCCACGCCTGCGCGAGACCCGCGGCCATCGGCAGCCACGCGGTCGGCCACGGCTGGTGATGACCGTTGTCGCCCCACGTGGTGAGCAGGATGCCGCGCGCTTCGTGGCGCACGGCGGCGCCGACGGCTTCGGACTGGTTGGTCAGCGCGTTGTCGAGGCGGCCGGTGAAGCTCTGCCACGCGCTGGTGCCCGGCGCGACGAGATAGGCGCGGCCCAGTTCGCGGAGGCGTCCGCACTGTTCCTTGAACGGATGGCCGGCATCGTAACCCCATACGACCGGCACGGCGTCGGCCGGCGCGTCCTGCGCGAGCGCGAGGTCCTCGAGGAGGATGTCGCCCCAGAACTGCACGGTGCGGCCGCGGTCACGTCCGAGCGCGCAGAGCGGCTTGAGGTGATCGAGGTAGACGCGGTGCTTCCCGCGTTCGGCCACGGCCTGCTTGCTGAAGCCTTGGCCGAGCTCCCACGGTTCGTCGCCGCCGATGTTCACCTGACGGCTGCGGAAGTTCGGGAGATAGTCGTCGAGGAGGCCCGCCACGAAGTCGAGCGAGCCTTGGTCGGGACGCAGCGTGCCGGGGAATTCCTTGAACTGTCCGGTCAGCGGATGGATCCAGCCTTCGGGGCATTCTGCCATCGCGCGGTAGCGCGGATGACGGAGCCAGCGCTCCATGTGTCCGAAGGTGTTGAGGTTCGGGACCAGTTCGATGCCGACCTGCGCGCAGGCGTCGTCGAGTTCGCGGATCTCCGCGGGGGTCAGCGGGGAGGCGTCCTTCCACGCGTCCTCGTGTCCGCGGAAAGCGAAGGTGTGCTCGACGTAGAGCTGGAGCTGGTTCACGCGCAGCCGGCCCAGCGCGCGGACGAGCGCGAGGAGTTCGGGCTGCGTCGGCACGCGCGTGCGCGAGACGTCGAGCATGAAGCCGCGGACGGGGAGGTCCGGAGAGTCGGTGATCTCGAGGTGCGGCAGCTCGTCGGGATATTGCGCGGCGACCTGGCGGAGGGTCTGCGCGCCGTAGAGGACGCCGTGCGCGTCGCCCGCGCTGAGGCGGATGCCGCTCGCGAGGATTTCGATGTGATAGCCCTCGGCGCCGCGTTCGGGCTTGTGGACGATCCGGCAGGCGCCTTCGGCCGGCCGGGCCAGCGACGCTCGGGCCTCGTCCATCGTCGCGGGCAGGTTCCGGAGGAAGAACGCCGTCGGGTGGGGCAGGGCGGGGACCCTGAGCCAGCCTCCGCGGAGGGTCAGTTCCCTCGGACGGGGGAAGAACTTGAGCACCGGGAGGGCCATGGCTGGAGGGTTAGCCCCCGCGGGCCGACGGGCAAGACGCTAAGATGGCCGGGATGCTCGCTTCCCGCTTGGAACAATCCGCCGACCGCCTACATCTTATGCCCTTACCCCTCACACCCATGGTACGCTCCTCCCTTGGACTCTTCCTCTTCGCCGCGGCCGCCCAGGCCGTGCCGGAAGGGTTCGTCATCCGCGAGTTCCTCGGCAACGCCCAGGAGCCTGAGATCTACCCGACCGCCGTGGCGGCCGCCGCCAACGGCGACGTCTACGTCTCCTCGGACAAGAACGGCTCCCTCGGTCACACCCCTGGCATGGGCCGCATCCTGATCGCCCGCGACACCAAGGGCGCCGGCGTCGCCGACCAGGTCATCGAGTACACCAAGGTCGAGAGCCCGCGCGGCGGCCACTTCGTCGGCGGCGTCTTCTACCTCGTCCATCCGCCCTTCCTCTCCAGGTTCCAGGACAAGGACGGCGACGGCAAGGCTGACTACGCCACCGAGCGCACGCTGCTCGTCGACGGCCTCGGCGGCGGCATCGAGCACCCCCGCGGCGCCGACCACACCACCAACGGATGCCGCATGGGCATCGACGGCTGGCTCTACATCGCCGTCGGCGACTTCGGCGCCGGCCTCCTGCGCGACAACGACGGCGCCATCGGCCTCGGCGACAAGAAGCGCGTGACCCTCTACGGCGGCGGCGTCATGCGCGTCCGCCCCGACGGCACCGAGCTCGAGGTCTACACCGAGATGACCCGCAACATCTGCGACATCGCGATCTCCCCGACCCTCGACCTCTTCTCGCGCGACAACACCAACGACGGCAAGGGCTGGAACACGCGCTTCCACCACTTCACTTCGCTGGCCAACCCCGGCTATCCGCGCCTTTACAAGAACTTCGCCGACGAGATCGCGCATCCCCTCGCCGACTACGGCGGCGGCTCCGGCACCGGCGGCCTCTACCTGAGCGAGCCCGGCTTCCCCGGCGACTTCGGCGAATCCCTCTTCACCTGCGACTGGACGACCGGCACGCTGCACCGCCACCCGATCACCCGCTTCGAGTCCACCTTCGTGGCCAAGCAGGAGACCTTCGAGAAGGTCGCCCGCGCCACCGACTTCGACGTCGACGGCAACTCGCGCCTCTTCCTCGCCGACTGGCGCGGCGGCGGCTTCAACTACCTCGGCAACGGCAAGCCCAAGACCAAGAAGGTCAAGAAGGACGGCAAGGAAGTGGAGGAGCCGATCTACTACCCGAACGGCACCGTCCAGCTCATCACCGCCAAGGACGTTAAGCCCAACGTCTACGTCGACGTCACCAAGCTCTCCGACGCCGACCTCGTGAAGCAGCTCTCCTCGAAGTCCGCCGTCCAGCGCCTCGAGACCCAGCGTCAGATCATCGACCGCGCCAAGCCCGGGCTCGGCGAGCCCGTCCTCGCGATCGCGAAGTCCGGCTCCGAGCACCTCTACTCCCGCGTCGCCGCGATCTTCACCTACAAGCAGCTCCTCGGCGCCAAGGCCAACGCCGCGCTCGCCGCCCTCGCCAAGGACGCCGCCGTCCGCGAGTTCGCCCTGCGCGCGCTCACCGACCGCACCACGCAGCTCGAAGGCGTGCCCGTGCAGCTCTTCGTCGACGCCCTCGGCGACGCCGACCCGCGCGTCCGCCTCCAGGCCGTCATCGGCCTGCAGCGCCTCGGCGCGAAGGACGCCGCCCCGGCCATGCTCGCCGCCGCCGCCAAGTGGCCGGCCGACGAGTCCAAGCTCGGCGAAGGCGAACACTACCGCCTCCCGCACACCGTCATCGCGGCCCTCCAGCGCCTTGGCAACGCCAAGGCCTGCCTCGCCGCGCTCGCCGATCCCGCCCAGCGCTTCGTCGCCTTCCGCGCGCTCCAGGGCATCCATTCCGACGAGGCCGTCGACGGTCTCCTCGCGCTCAGCCTGAGCGGCGAAGAGTCCGTCCGTTTCGGCGCCGTCTCCGCGCTCGCCCGCCTCTACCACGTCGAGAAACCGTGGAACTACAAGGACTGGTGGAGCACCCGCCCCGACGACCGCGGCCCGTATTTCGAGCCCGTCGCCTGGTCCGCCACCCCTCGCATCCACAAGGGCATCGAAGCCGCCTACGCCAAGCTGCCCGGCAACCTGCGCATGGCCTCGCTCGAGATCCTCTCGAAGAACCGCATCGCCATCACCGACCTGAAGCTCGAAGGCCTCGACCCTCTCCGCCTCGCGATGGCCACGCAGACGCTGCGTCCGGCCGACCAGGCCCTCCTCGTCGACGCCGCCCTGCAGGCTTCGCGCAAGTGGGAAGAGCGCATCGATTGCTACAGGGCCCTCCTCAAGGTCGAAGGCGACGCCGGACTCGAGCCGCGCGTGAAGGTCCTCGCCGGCTGGTCCAAGGACGCCAAGGCCCCGGCTTCCGCCACGCAGGCCGTCAACGACTTCATCTACGAAGCGGAACGAGGCAACCAGGTGAACAAGCTCCGCACGATGGCCAACAAGGCCGACGACGCCTCCTCCACGATCCTCTGGAAGGCCCTGCTCAACGTGCTCAGCAGCCCGCTCACCAAGGAACAGCAGAAGAAGGCCGTCCGCGGGCACGTGGACAAGAATCCTCGCGACATCGGCTTCTTCCATGCGATCGCCGACCTCGGGCTCACCGGCTTCGACAAGCAGCTGCAGGAGGGCATGAAGGGCGACAACGTCATCCAGATCAAGGCGGCCCAGGCCGCGCTCGCCGCGGGCAAGCTCGCCGCCGCCAGCAAGGGCAAGAAGATCGCCCAGCTCGATGCCAAGGTCGTCGCGACCGCCGCCCTCAAAGGCCGCGGCAACGTGAAGAACGGACAGCGCCTTTTCACGCAGCAGGGTTGCGTCGCCTGCCACGCCGTCGACCTCTCCGCCGAGCAGAAGGGCCCGTACCTCGGGGCCGCCGGCGCGAAGTTCCCGCGCGAGTACCTGATCGATTCCATCCTGGATCCGAACAAGGTCGTCGCGCAGGGCTTCCAGACCGTCGTCCTCTCCATGAAGAACGGCCCGGATCAGATGGGCTTCGTCACCGGCGAAGCCGACGGCGTGATCACGCTGCGCAACATCGCCGGCCAGGTCTCCAAGATCAAGCGCGACGACGTGAAGGAAGAGAAGCACCTCCCTCAGTCGATGATGCCGGCCGGCCTCGCCGCGGGCCTCACCGTCGAGGAGTTCACCTCCCTCATCGAGTATCTCGTCACCTTGAAGTCGATCGGGGGCTGAGCGCGGCGTAGCCGCGAGGGTCACGTGGGCAAGGGGACACGGTGACACGGGGAATTAACGAGGGCGCCTGCGGGCGCCCTTTTTGTTTGGGTAGGGTTGAGCGCCCTCGCTCAACCGCGGCTGACCGGGGCGGTCAGCCCTACCTTAATGCCACCCCAGCCAATGATCCGGTTTCCCCCTGGCGTGTTGGCTAACCGCTAACCGCCAACCGCTTCCCCCTCTAGTGGGCGCTGAAAGCGCCCGCTATGACGCATCTTCCTATCCAGATACTTGGATGTTCACTTGCCTTCCCGCCGACCCCTCGTTTGTTTCCGAAGTCCCATGGCAAGCCACGCTTCCTATACCTTCTCCTCCGAATCCGTCGGGGAGGGACACCCTGACAAGGTGGCCGACAGCATCTCCGATTCGGTCCTCGACGCCTGTTTCGCGCAGGACCGCTTCTCCCGCGTCGCCTGCGAGACCTTGGTCAAGAGCGACCATGTCGTCATCGCCGGCGAACTCACCACCAAGGCCAAGGTCAACTTCGAGGAAGTCGTCCGCGCCGCGATCCGCGAGATCGGCTACGTGAACGACGACGACGTCTTCCACGCCGACAAGGTCTTCATCACCAACCTGCTCACCAAGCAGTCCCCCGACATCGCCCAGGGCGTCGACGAGCGCAAGGCCGAGGGCAAGAAGCACGCCAAGATGGGCGCCGGCGACCAGGGCATCATGTTCGGCTACGCCTCCACCGAGACCCCGGAGCTCATGCCCGCCCCGGTGATGCTCGCCCACCGCCTCAACCGCGAGCTGGCCCGCCTGCGCAAGTCCGGCGCCAAGGGCACCGAGTGGCTCCGCCCCGACTGCAAGTCCCAGGTCGCCGTCCGCTACGTCGACGGCCGCCCCGTCGCCGTCGAGAACGTGGTCATCTCCACGCAGCACACCGACGACGTCTCCCACCGCCAGATCGAGAAGTTCTGCATCGAGCAGGTCATCCGCAAGGTCCTCCCGAAGGAACTCGTCGGCAAGGGCACCGAATACCTGATCAACCCCACCGGCCGTTTCGTGGTCGGCGGACCTCAGGGCGACTGCGGCCTCACCGGCCGCAAGATCATCGTCGATTCGTACGGAGGCATGGGCCGCCACGGCGGCGGCGCCTTCTCGGGCAAGGATCCGACCAAGGTCGACCGTTCCGCGGCCTACATGGCCCGCTGGGTCGCCAAGCACATCGTCGCTTCCGGCGCCGCCGAACGCTGCGAGCTGCAGGTCGCCTACGCCATCGGCCATCCTGAGCCGACCAGCATCCACCTCGACACCTTCGGCACCGGCGAGATCGCCGACGACAAGATCCTCGCGGCCGTGAAGAAGACCTTCCTCTTCAACCCCGCCGAGATCATCCGTCAGCTCGACCTCCGTCGTCCGATCTACCGCGCGTCGACCCACTACGGCCACTTCGGCAAGAAGGGCCTGCCCTGGGAGGTCACCTCGAAGATGCCCGCCTTCCGCAAGGCCCTGAACCAGTAAGCCCACGCTTACCGGCCCCTATACTCAATACTCCAAACTCTATACTCATAAACATGGCCACCGCCCTCTCTGCCTCCAAAAAATTCACCGACTTCAAAGTCGCCGACCTCGGTCTCGCCGAATGGGGCCGCAAGGAGCTCCAGGTCGCCGAGCACGAGATGCCCGGCCTCATGGCCCTGCGCAAGAAGTACGGCAAGAAGAAGCCCCTCAAGGGCGTCCGCATCGCCGGCTCGTTGCACATGACGATCCAGACGGCGGTCCTCATCGAGACGCTCGCCGAACTCGGCGCCGACGTCCGCTGGGCCTCCTGCAACATCTTCTCCACGCAGGACCACGCCGCCGCGGCGATCGCCAAGGCCGGCATCCCGGTCTTCGCCTGGAAGGGCGAGACCCTCGTCGAATACTGGGAGTGCACCATGAAGGCGCTCACCTGGCCCAACGGCGACGGCCCTGAGCTCATCGTCGACGACGGCGGCGACGCCACGCTCCTCATCCACAAGGGCTACGAGCTCGAGAACGGCTCGAAGTGGGCCTGGTCTCCTTCGGAGTCCGAGGAAGAGCAGATCATCAAGAACCTCCTCAAGAAGGTCGCGAAGGAGAAGCCCGGCCACTGGCATAAGGTCGTGAAGAGCTGGAAGGGTGTCTCGGAAGAGACCACCACCGGCGTGAAGCGCCTCTACCGCATGCTCGAGGAAGGCTCCCTCCTCGTCCCGACCGTCAACGTCAACGACACCGCCACGAAGTCGAAGTTCGACAACCTCTACGGTTGCCGCGAATCGCTCGTCGACGGCATCAAGCGCGCCACGGACGTCATGATCGCCGGCAAGGTCGCCCTCGTCATCGGCTACGGCGACGTCGGCAAGGGCTCGGCCCAGTCGCTCCGCGGCCTCGGCGCCACCGTCCAGGTCGCCGAGATCGATCCGATCTGCGCGCTCCAGGCCGCGATGGAAGGTTTCCGCGTCGTCACCGTCGAGGACACCCTCGGCACCACCGACATCTACGTCACCGCCACCGGCAACAAGGACATCATCACCCTCGAGCATCTCACCAAGATGAAGGACCAGGCGATCGTCTGTAACATCGGCCACTTCGACAACGAGATCCAGGTCACCCGCCTCAACGCCTTCAAGGGCGTGAAGAAGGACACCATCAAGCCGCAGGTCGACCGCTACACGTTCAAGGACGGCCGCCAGCTCTACATGCTCGCCGAAGGCCGCCTCGTGAACCTCGGCTGCGCCACCGGCCACCCGAGCTACGTGATGTCGACCTCGTTCACCAACCAGGTCCTCGCCCAGATGCACCTCTGGGAGACCCGCGCCACCGCCAAGCCGGGCGTGGTCGTCCTGCCGAAGCACCTCGACGAAGAAGTCGCCCGCCTCCACCTCGGCAAGCTCGGCGCCAAGCTCACGATCCTCTCGAAGGATCAGGCCGCCTACATCGGCGTCGCCCAGTGCGGCCCGTTCAAGCCGGACAGCTATCGTTACTGAGCGCGGCGTGAAGCGCCGCGAGGGTCACGTGGGCACGGTGACACGTTGACACGGGGAATTAATGAGGGCGCCTGCGGGCGCCCTTTTTGTTTCTGCTGTCTCGAGGCAGGGTCAGCACCGCGTGCTGCCCTAGTTGCCTTGGGTAGGGTTGAGCGCCCTCGCTCAACCGCGGCTGACCGGGGCGGTCAGCCCTAACTTAAGTCACCGCAGCCAATCATACGGTCTCCGGTTTCCCTTTGAGATGTTTGATCTCTGTTCAACTGAGCCTCCGGGCCTCTAGCGGGTTGCCCCCGTGCCCCCGTGCCCCCTATTCTTCCCTCCGATGCTCCTTCGCCGCGCAGCGCAGTTCGCCGTCATCCTCGGCCTGGTGGCCGTGGGCGTCTGGATCGTGCGCGGCAAGAAGTGGGAGTCGTTTCGCAAGCCGGCCGAGGTCGCCCAGGTCGCGCCCAAGCTCAAGCCGCGTAGCGCCGCCGACATCATCCCGAAGCTCGAATCCCCGCCCAAGCGCGATGGCGTGACGGTGCGGGACATCATGGCCGGCAAGGTGCCGGCGCTCAGCCAGGCCGAAGTCGAGGCCTTCCTGCGCGAGAAAGGCCGTACGGCCCAGAACCTCCTCGTCGCATCCCGCCTCCTCAAGGATCTGAAATACGCCCGTGAGGCCGCGTTGCTCGAGCCTCAGGATCCTTCGGCTCAGCTGGAGCTCGCCTTGCGCGGCGAGACGCCGGAAGAGAAGGGCGCGGCGCTCGCGGCCTTCCGGAAGCTCGCCCCGGACAACTCGCTGGGGGATTATCTCGCGGCGCATCAGGCCTTCCAATCCGGTGACGCCGGCGCCGCCGGCGCGGCGCTGCTCCAAGGATTGGACAACCCGCTCTTCGCCGACTATTCCCAGCAGATCATCGACGGCTCCGAGCAGGCTTATCTCAGCGCCGGCTATGAAGCCCAGGCCGCCTCGGTCTCGGCGTTGTTCTCGCTCACGGTCGAGCGCTCGCAGGCCTTGATGGGCGTGGCGGACAAGCTGAAAGGACTGCAGGATGAATTCATCCGGACGGCGGATTTCGACGCCGCCGAACCGACGGTCATCATCGGCCTCACGCTCGGCCAGCGCATCCAAGAACAGGGACCCTTCCTGATCGATCAGCTCATGGGCATCGCCATCGAGCGGAAGTTCCTCCAGCAGCTCGACCCGCTCACCGCCGCGGGTCCGGGCGGGCAGACGGCGGCGCAGCGTCTCGAGACGCTCGACGCGAACCTGCTCGAGATCAAGACCCTCTCCAGCGGTTTCGCGGAAGCCATGGTCACGATGGATGACGGCACGCGGAGCCAGTATCTCGCCAAGATGAAAGCCGAAGGCGAGCTGGCCGCGATGCGTTGGGCCGCGGCGAGGAAGTAGGGGCGAAAGTCACGAGAGTATTGAGTATCGGGTATGGAGTATCGGGGGAGTGATGTCTTGAGGTAGGGCTGACCGCCTCGGTCAGCCGTGTCCTTACCCAAACAAAAAGGGCGCCCGAAGGCGCCCTCATGAATTCCCCGTGTCCACGTGTCACCTTGCCCACGTGTCCCCTCGCGGTCGGCTCCGCCCGCGTCAGATCTTCTCCAGCGACCAGGGCTTGCGCAGTTCGCGCGAGAGCATCGCGGTCGCGCCGGCGTCATCGATGAACTTGCCTGCGGCGCCGTCGAAGCGGAGCTTGCGTCCGGTGAAGACCGCGGCGTTGCCGAGGTGACCGATGGTGGTCGTGTGGTGCGCGGCCATGACGTGCGAGATCGGACGGCGGCGGGACTGCACGCAGTCGACGAATTCCTGGAAGTGGTCGGTCGTGCCGGGGCAGCGCCAGGCGTCCGGGCCGAGGTCCTTCTCCCACAGGCCGGGGATGGAGCACTCCTGCTTGCCGCGGGTGACGAAGAGCTCGCCCTTCTCGCCATGGAAGCGCATGCCCATGAACGAGCTGCTGACGGACATCTTGAAGCCGTCGGCGTAGCCCACGGTGTAATCGTAATCGGCGTGCGTATCCCAAGGACCTTCACGGAGCTTGCCGGTGCCTTCGACGGATACCGGGAACTCGGCGTCCTTGCCCATCGCCCACGCGGCGATGTCCGGATGGTGGCAGACCCAGTCGAGCAGCATGCCGCCGCCGAAGTTCATGTTCCAGCGCCAGTGGAAGTGGAAGACGCGCGGGTCGTAGGCGAAGTCGGCCGACGGGCCGACCCACATGTCGTAATCGACTTCGGCCGGAGCCTTCTCGCCCGGCTGCGGGGCGGGCGGCATGACCTGCTTGTTCGGACCGGTGCCGACTTCGACCTTCAGGATCTTGCCGAGCATGCCGTTGCGCACGAGCTCGACGCCGCGGCGGAAGTTGGGGGTGGAGCGCTGCCACATGCCGGTCTGCCAGACGCGGCCGTTCTCCTTCACCGCGTCGGCGATGGCCTTGCCTTCGGCCCAGGTCTTCGCGAGCGGCTTCTCGCCGTAGACGTCGATGCCGGCTCGCAGGAGCGCGCAGCTGATCACGCCGTGCCAATGGTCAGGCAGGCCGTGCACCGCGGCGTCCGGCTTCTCCTTCGCGAGCATCTCGCGGAAATCGACGTATTGGTTCGGGGCCGAGAGGCCTTTCTTGACGATGCCTTCGGAGGCTGATTTCAGCACGCGGCGGTCGACGTCGCAGATGGCGATGACTTGGACGCCTTTCTTGGACATCAGCTGACGCATGTCGCCGCCGCCTTGGGCCTTGATGCCGATGCCGACCAGTTGGAGGCGGTTGCTCGGGGCGACCGTGCCGTCCTTGCCGAGCGCGGAGGCCGGGATGATCGAAGGGAAGGTGAGCGCCGCGCCGGCGAGCGCGGTGTTCTTCAGGAACGAGCGACGATTGAGGGAAGACATAAGGATAGGGGTAGGGGCAGGGGCAGGGGCAGGGGTAGGGGTAGGACAGGTGTAGCGTGGGATGCGTTCCATGGGAAGGAGGGAAAAGGCAGGGGCAAATGTGTTGAGCGGGGGCACGTGGGCACGGTGACACGTGGACAAGGGGAGATGCATCCACTTCGGGTGGCGGGAGAGGCAAAGGGCCTGCCATCCTCGGACCCTCTCGCGTATCGGCTGCATCCCAGGCCAACTAGCCCACGGATCAACTGGTCAACTAACGGCGTGCTTCCCCATGTCCCCTTGCCCCCGTGCCCACTTGCCCCCTAATTAACGCCATGCGCCTCCTCTCCCTCCTTCTCGCCTCCACGCTCGCTTTCGCCGCGGAACGTCCCGCCGTCGATCACGCCGCGTATACGGCGGCGTTGAAGGATTTCCGGAAGGGCGCCGCCAAGTCGGTCGAGGCCTTGAAGAAGGCTGATGCGCCGATGGCCGTCCGTCTCGCCGCGGTGGACGACGTCCGTGAGCGCCTCGTCGATGAGCCGAACTCTCCGCTCACCGGCGAAGTCGCCGCGCTGCTCGGCGCCACCGACGTCGAGATCGCCAAGCTCCTGCTCTCCGCTCTGGCCGAAGCCAAGGCGTCCGGCGCCACTTCGCAGGTCGCCGCGCTCGCCGCCAAGGCTGATTCGCCCCTGCGCGTGCCCGCCGCGCTCGCGCTCGCCGAAGTCGGCGGAGCGAAGGCCGTGCCCGTCCTCGCCGGTCTCGCGTCGGACGCCGCCCTCGCCGAAAGCATCCAGGAAGCCTTGCTCAAGGTCGCCGGGCCTGGCGTGACCGACGCGTTCGTCGCCGGCATCACCGACGCCAAGTCCGCCCCAGCCGCGCGCGCCGCGCTCATCAAGGCCGCCGTCGCCCGCAATCTTCGCTCCGTCGCCGGCGCCCTGTGCGTCGCGATCAAGGAAGAGCCCATGCGTCTCGAATGTCAGAAGGCCTTGCTCAAGCTCGCCCAGCCGAGCGACCTCGCCGCCCTGCGCGAAGCCGAGAAGAACGTCACGAACGAGACCACCAAGGGCGCGCTCGGCCGCCTGATCAAGAAGCTTGAAGCGGTGAAGTAGGGTAGGGCTAGGGCCAGGGCTTGGGCCAGAGGCTGGCCCTACCCATAACAGGTGGTGGCGGTTAGCGGTTGGGAATGGAAAACAAAAAGGGCGCCCGCAGGCGCCCTCATGAATTCCCCGTGTCAACGTGTCACCGTGCCCACGTCCCCCCTTACTTGCGCAACACCCACCTCACGCCGCCGTCGACGTGCTTGATGAAGTCCGGTTCGGAGAACGATTCCTTGGTGTGGCCGAGGGCGGTGTAGAACATGCGGCCCTTGCCGACTTCCTTGCACCAGGTCATCGGGTGATGGTCGCCCATCTCCTTGCCCTTCTGCGGGGCGTAGGATTTCTCGTCGATCTCGAGCAGCACCACGTTGTCCTTGGCGAGGTTGCGGAAGGAGTACCACTCGTCCTTGCGCTTCCATTCGGCGCCGAGGTGCGCGTTGGCCGGGTGATCCTTGACGATGGGGCGCAGGATCGCGACCTGCTGGGCCGGGTGGCCGTTGAAGAGGCCGCCGACCATGTTGGCGAACCAAGGCCAGTATTTGTCGGCCGCGCCGGCGTCGGACGCCGCGTGGACGCCGACGAACGCGCCGCCGTTCTCCATCCAAGCCTGGAAGGCCGCGCGACGGGCCGCCGCGATCTTTTCGTTGGCGGCCTTGGCTTCCTTGGAAGCATCCTTCGCGAGGACATCGCCCATGATGTCGCCCGTCGTGCTCATGAACGCCACCACGCGGATCTTCGCGAGGTTCTCGGCCGTGAACACGGACGCGTCTTCCGTGATTTCGACCTCGAGGCCGTGGGCCTTGAACTGCTGCGCCAGCAGGGCGTTGCCCAGCGGGATCGAATCCTTGTGACGGAAGCCGGCGGTCTTCGAGAAGACCAAGGCGCGGTCAGGTTCGGCGGCGAGGGCGACCACCGAGGCGAGGAGGAGGGCGAGGAAGCGCATGGCGTTAATTAGGGGGCAAGTGGGCACGGGGGCAAGGGGACATGGGGAAGCACGCCGTTAGTTGACCGGTTGACCCGTGGGCCAGTTGGCCAGAGCTCAAACGTCTCGGAGGGAAACCGGAGACCGGATAATTGGCTGGGGGCCTGAGATCCAAGGAGGCTTAGTTGATCGGAGGTTTGGAGGCTCTGACCCATAATCCGACCTTGGCTCTTCTGGTCCACCGAGCCTCTGAGCCTCAAGGCTCTTCAATCCTATCTGGCCCTAGCTCTGGCCCAAGCCCTAGCCCTTCCTCAGCGTATTTTCCTTTCCCGTGTTCGTCCGCCCGCCACTCTCGCCCCATGTCCGAAATCCTCCTGACCCTCCGCGAAAGCAAGACCTCCCCGGTCGGCGCGCGCTTCCAGGCCATCTGCGCCCTGGGTGACATCTCCACCAAGACCGCCAAGACCGGGTCGACCTATTATGAGGCCGTCATCGCGGACGCCACGGACGACATCAAGATCCGCGTCTTCGGCGATTCCCCCGTCAAGCCCGTGCTCGTGACCCTCAAGGCCGGCGCGGTCGTCCGCGTGGGCGGGGTCGTCGGCGATTTCAACGGCCGTCCCGACCTCAAGGTCGATTCCCTCGCGCCCGTCACCGACGCCGAGCGTTCGGATCCGGCGATCATGGGCCGCCTCACGCCCGTCTCGCAGCACGACCCCGTGAAGATGAAGGCCGAGCTCCTCGGCATCGTCAGCCGCATCCCGCACGCCGGCCTGCGCGCCACCGTCGAATCCGCCCTGGAAGAGCATGGCGAACGCTTTTACGAGGCCGTCGCCGCGCTCGGCATGCACCATGCTTATCGTCACGGCCTGCTTGAGCATACCCTGCGCATGGCCAAGTGCGCCGAGGCCCTCCTGCCGCTCTATCCCAAGGTCGACCACTCGCTCTCCGTCGCCGGCATCGTGCTGCACGACATGGGCAAGGTTCAGGAGTATTCGCGCCTCGAGCCGGGCATGGCCAAGGCCGGTTTCACCCGCGCCGGCAACCTGCACGGCCACCTCGTCCTCGGCGCGTTCATCGTGCGCGCGCACGGCACCAAGGTCGGCCTCGAAGCCTCGCTGATGGAGCGTCTCGAGCACATCCTGCTCTCGCACCACACCATGCGCGAATACGGCGCGTGCGCCACGCCTTCGACGCCGGAGGCCGTGTTCGTGGCCCGCATCGACGACATGGACGCCAAGCTTTCCGCGGTCGAGGAAGAGCTGCGCAAGGCCCCGCCCGGAGCCGAATTCATGCCCCTCCGCGCGATCGACGGCCAGCTGCTGATCACCCCGCCCAAGACCGGAAACTGAACGCGTGCGCCTCGAAGAGCTGGATTTCGAACTCCCGCCCGAACGCATCGCCGCCACGCCTGCCGCGCGGCGCGACGCTTCGCGCCTGCTCGTCGTGCGACGCGCCACGCGGACGATCGAGCATCGTCGTTTCAGCGACCTGCCGGAGCTCCTTCCCCCGGGCACCGTGCTCATCCGCAACAACGTCTCCGTCCTGAAAGCCCGCCTCTTCGGCGTGCGTCCCACCGGCGGCAAGGTCGAGTGCCTGCTGCTGCGTCCCACGCTGGATCCGCTCGAATGGTGGTGCATGCTGCGTCCCGGCAAACGCGCCGGTGATGCGGCCGGTTTCATCGTCGACGGACGTCGCGCCGTCGCCGTCGAGAACGCGCATGGCGAATATCGCGTGCGTTTCGAGCTGCCGCCGGGCGAGACCGTGCAGGACCTGGCCGAACGCCTCGGCGAGCTTCCGTTGCCGCCTTACATCGTCGAAGCCCGCAAGGAGCGCGGCCTTGCGCCGACCGACGACGCCGAGCGCTATCAGACCGTCTACGCCGACCCCAAGGCCACGCGGGCCGCGGCGGCGCCTACGGCCGGACTGCACTTCACGCCCGAGCTGCTGGAGACTCTGCGCGCGCGCGGACACGATGCCTTCGACCTCGTCCTCGACGTCGGCCCGGGGACGTTCCAGCCCGTCACCGCCTCGGAGCTTTCGTCTCACGTGATGCATTCGGAGACGTATCGTATCCCTGCCCGCACCATGCAGGCGCTGCGGGAGCGTCGTCCGCGTCTGGCGATCGGCACCACCTCCGTGCGCGCGAGCGAAGACGCTTTGCGCAAGCTCCCGGGATTCGTCCACGAGGGCGACTTCGTCTCCGAGGCCTCCCTCTTCATCCAGCCTGGGGACGGCATCGGATGCTGCGAACACCTCCTGACCAACTTCCACCTCCCCAAGTCGACGCTCCTCTGCCTGGTCGGGGCGTTCCTGACCCCCGGGGACCCCGCGGGGGTGGCCTGGCTCAAGGAGATCTACGCCGAGGCCATCCGGGAAGAATACCGCTTCTTCAGCTACGGAGATGCCATGCTGATTCTTTAAGGGGACAAATCGCTCATTTACCCATTATATGACTGATTTAGTCATATAACGGGCAGTCAACAGGCCGTAGCTCTCCTCGGCCACCCGCCTCGCCGCCCTGATTTCAGGCCCAGCCGGATAGGATCACCCCTTGGCTCATTAATGAGGGGAAAATGCACTTATTCACAGTTTTGATTTCCAAACTCACCCAATAGGGGCATTATCTAGGGTGTAGTCTTTACCCGACTACTACCCCTTTTTGATGTCCGTCTTACCCCGACGAGCTCGCCCCCGCGGAGCCCTGTCTCGTGCCTCCCTCATGGTGGCCGCGGCGCTCCTCGGCGTAGGCGTCTCCAAGGCGCCCCAGGCGAAAGCGGCTAATTTATACTGGGATTCGGATGCGACCGCCGCCGGAAACAATATTTCTAATGGAACCGGCCTGGGCGGCGCGGGTACCTGGGATACCTCATCGCTCGAGTGGTTCAACGGCACCGACAATGTCGCCTGGTCGAACAGCGCCCTGGACATCGCCTTCTTCACCGGCACCGCGGGTACGGTGACCCTCGGCGGGCCGATCACCGTCGGCGGCCTGAATTTCGGCGGAGCTGATTTCACGGTAGCCGGAGACACCCTTACGTTGGCCGCCTCGTCCGGGGCGCCCTCGATTTCAGTCACCAACGGGAATGTCGCCACGGTTTCCACGACCATAGCTGGCACCAGTGGCATGACCAAGATCGGAAATGGCGTGCTGAAGCTCACCAACCCAGGTAACAACTACACGGGCACGACGACGATTTCCGCGGGCACCCTGGTCGTGACTTCGGCTGGCGCCCTGGGCGCTGATACCTCGGCGATTTCGATTCTCACGGCCAATCAGGTTCCATCCAGCACCAATCTTCTTGGACTCGGCGCCGGGGTGTTGGTGCTCGATGGCTCCGCGGCCGGTTTTTCGTTATCGCGCAACATCAACTTCGAAGGACGCGGACCTCTCGGTGACAAGGCCGCCGCCGTCCTGAGCATCGGGGATAACACGCTTTCCGGAGCATTGACCTCGTCCGTCAGTCCGCTGTTGCCCGCAACTTTCCGCAACAGCCGAATCAACAGCATCAACGGCACGCTCACGCTGTCAGGTACTGTCACCGCCCAGGGAGCCGCTGCCACGACCTTCTTGTCCTTGGGTGGGTCTAACACCGCCGGGGTCGGTAATTTCAACCTTACCGGCGCCTTGGCTGGTTCGGGCAGCATTGAGAAATCAGGCGCCGGGGTGCTTTTGCTGAATCCCTCCGCTGCCTCGGCCTTCACCGGGACTTTCAGGGTGAGCGGCAGCGGCACTGGCCAGCAGAGCTCCGTTCGCGTCACCCAGGCCGCTGTTGGAGGAGTGAGCGTGTTCGGCGCCAATACCGGCGCCGGAGGAAGTTCGGCCATTGATGTGAACGGGGGCGTGTTGGAAATGCGCAGCGGCGGCGATCTTAACTTCAACGCGCTGGCCGGGGGCAAGAACGTCTACCTGCGCGCTAATTCCACCTTCTTCGCGGGGCCGGCCTTAGGGGGCTCGACCATCGACGGACTCGCGACGTTCGGCACGTTTCGTTTGGCATCCAACGTCACCGGAACATTCAACAGTCGAAACGGTTATGGGATGACTTTCCAGGCATGGACGCAGGAGTCTTCCGCCAACACTAACGTCATCACCAACAACATGGGGGGCGTCCTCACGTTCACGGGTAATGCGTGGGATAACAACGACGGCACCGACCGGACCCTGAATCTGCGAGGCACCGGGAGGAGCGTGATAACCGGCAGCATCGACATCAGCGGAGCAGGCATCAAGTCCCTTTCGAAGAAAGGGACTGGAACCTGGGAAATCCGGGGAACCGCTACCGACATCCAGGGCGATGTCGCCATCGATAACGGAGCGCTCGTCATCAACGACTTCCGTTCCCTCAATAATAATTCAGGCATCATTCAGGTCGGCTCGAACGCCTCGAACTCCGGTCTAGATTCGACGAACAACAACGGCGCCGGCTCATTGATCATCGGCACGACGACGGCGGCGTCGGCTGCCGGCCTGACCACGAGCAAGGTCATCAACCTTCAGGGTACGACCAGCGGAGCCGCTATCTACGCCAATCAGACGATTGCTTCTCCGGTCATCCTCAACGCCAATTTCACCGCCAGCGGCGCAGGAATCAAGACGCTGACGCTGGGAGGCAATAACAACGCCGATAACATCATCAACGGCGTGATCCCTGATAACAGCGCGACGAACACCACCGGGCTCACCAAGGTGGGCTCGGGAGTCTGGGTGCTCAGCGCGCTCAATACCTACACGGGTGCCACGACTATCCAGAATGGCACCATCAAGCTCCGCGCCACCGCGGCGACCTCGGATGTCGTCGGTTCCACGGGGGCGGTTGTTTTCGGAGTCGATACGGTCACGCAGACGGCCGGCGGCAATCTTGAGTTCCGCGGATTCCTGAACACCGCCACCACCGAGACCCTCGGTGCCCTCACTCTGACCGCCGGCGCCGCGACCATCACGTTGCTGGGCAACGATACGGGCAAGGCCGACCTGGCCTTCACGTCCTTGGCCGCCACCACCTTGGCGGGCAGCGTCAATTTCGTCACCACCGGAGCTAACGGGGGCTCGGTTACCCTGACGGGTCAGGCGGCGACCACCGGGACCAACCTTCCCGGAACCGCTAATTTTCAGGGACGTCTTTACATCAACGGGGCTGACTTCGCCATCACCAATGCCAGCGCCCAAGTCGTTGCTCCTGTTTACGGAGCCACCGGTGATTTCCGCGAGGCCTCAACGGCCTTGGTGTCCGCTTTGCATAATAAGCTGACCGGGAGCTTCACCAACGCTGCCGCGACGGTCTCTTCGCTGGTCACCAACAGTCAGACGCTTACGCTGAGCGGAAATCTCGTCGTCTCCACGGGAGGCATCCTCCAATCCGGGGGCACGGCGACGATTCAGAGCAACGGAACGACCGCGCGAACGATCGCAGGGGCGGCTGCCGTGAACATGGCGATCCGGGTCGATCTCGGCAGCGACGTCCTCAACTTCGGCACGTCATCGGCGCCGGTCATCCTCCCCTCTGCCACTACTGGAGGCTTCACCAAGTCCGGCGCCGGTACCCTCGTGTTTTTCGGGGCTAACGCCCAGACGGGAGCCACCAATATCAACGAAGGAGTCGTGCGTCTTTCCGGCTCGGCCTCCAAGCTTTCCGGATCAGCCGGTCTCACTGTCCGCCAAGGTGCCAAGCTTGAGCTGGACGGCACCGTAAACCCGACCTACAGCGACCTCATAGGCGCGGGTACGGTCACCAATATCAACGCATCGGCGGTTGCCTTCCAGACCAACGGCTCGGGAAATTGGAGCGGACTTCTCACTCAGGCCTCAGGCGCTGGTGCGCTCAGCGTCGTCAAAGGGGGTACGATCGGCGCTCCGACATGGAGCAACCAGAACACCTACACAGGTTCGACCACGATTTCAGGGTCCACTGGTTCCGTCACGGTTGACTGGCTGGCAGACGGCGGCACCGCGAGCGGCATCGGGGCTTCTTCTTCTGATGCGGCTAACTTGGTCTTCTCGGCCTCAGGTTTGGCAGGTCTGATCTACCGTGGTTCCATCATCAGCGGGTCGCTCACTCTCGGCTCCAGGTCTGCTTCCACCGATCGCTTGTTTACCCTTTCGGGGCCCAGCGTGTTGATCAAGAGCGACGTCACCAACAATAACGCCTTGGTTTGGAGCAACACCGGAGCGATCGTCCATGGCACTGTCGCCGCCCGCACGCTCACGCTTGGAGGTTCATCCACCGGGGATAATACCTTCAACCCTCAGCTGACTGACAGCGGCACGGCGGCTAACATCACCGGTCTGACCAAGTCTGACGCCGGTCAGTGGAACCTTGGCAATTCCAACAACACCTATACCGGCAGAACTTCAGTGCAGCAAGGTATCCTTGCGTTGAACAACGCCGGGGCATTGCCCGCCAACAGTCCTCTCGTCCTCGGTGACGCCGCGAACTCGGGAACCATACAGGCGTCCGGAGTCTTTGCGCGCAACCTCGTCGACTCTGCAGGCATCGTGAACGGAGTCGGCACCATCACCTTTGGTGGTACTACCGGCGGCGGTGGCTTCGCGGCCCATGCCGCTCCGCTTACGGTTACTCTTAGCAACAACGCCCCCCTTACGTGGGGAGCTGGTGGTTTCGTCGGCACGGGCGGAGCGCAGACCCTTTTCTTCGGATCTGCCTCCGCGCTCTCCGATGTCACCTTGACGAACCCGATCAGCTTCGGCGCAGCCAAGCGTACGATCAACGTCGTCGAGAACAGCAGTACCGGCGCCGATTTCGCCACGCTCAGCGGGGTGTTGAGCGGTGATTCCGGCATCGGCTTCCAGAAGGCGGGCAACTCCCCCCTCAGGCTCACGGGCGCCAACATCTACACGGGCGTGACCGATATCAACGCCGGCACGCTCATCGTCACGTCGCTCGGCTCCAGCACGGGTGGCGCGACTTCCAGCGTCGGCGCGGGCGGCGTCGCCATGGACAACACCAATGCGGTGACCATCGGCAATGCTTCCACCGGCAACGGACAGCTCCAGTATGTCGGACCCGGGGAGACTTCGAACCGCAAGATTCGCATCAACGCCACCACCGGCTCGAGCGCCGGCGCGCAGATCCTTGCCGACGGCTCTGGGCCGCTGATTCTCACTAACGTCGCCAATGACATGGTGACCGACGCCGGCTCCAAGAACCTCTGGCTTCGCGGCAGCAGCCCTTATGTCAATCAGATCACCAGCGTGCTGGCGGATAACGGCGGCGCGCTGGCCATCAACGTCGACGGCGGCACGGCCTGGGTGCTGACGAATTCCGGGAATACCTATACCGGAACAACCTCGGCAAGCGGCGGCGCGCTTGGTGTCGGGCATGATTCGGCTCTCGGCGGAAGCACGTTGTCCGTGAACAACGGCAACGTCTTTGCTCACGGCGGAGACCGCGCCCTGACCAATGCCCTGAGTCTTGTCGCGAACGCTTCCAATGGTTGGATCGGCGACTACAGCCTCACTTTCAATGGCGCCAACACCCTTGCCGGCACGGGTAGCAGCTCGATTAATATCACCACTTATAACGGCATCAGGTCAGGAAAGAAACTGACTCTTGCCGGCATGACTTCCGCTGCCACCGGGAATCGTGCCTGGGGGATAGACGGACCCGGCGAGACCGTCCTTACCGGAAACTATACCACGAGCACCGCCTTCTGGTTCCGCATCGATAAGTACGGCGATGGCACCCTCGTGCTTGGTACGAGCGGGTCAGGCTCGAACTGGAATTCCGTAGGCAGCTCCGTGGCGGCCGTCGACGTCGATCGCGGTACGTTGCGCTTCTCGGTGAACGAGGCGATTCCTAGCACGGCGGCGAGCGGTGGCCTGATCATCAGTCCTGAAATCGCCACGACGGACACCTCTACGGTCGATCTCAACGGCACGACCCAGACGATCAACTCGCTGACGGCCACGACCGACGGAACTGTCCGCATCGACAACACCTCATCCGGCGCCGCCTCGTTCCGGTTCGGAGCCAACAACGCCGCCGTCAGTTTCGGCGCCGGGGTCGGCACGTATCTGATCGAGAATACCGGTGCCGGTGAGCTGGGTCTCGTCAAGCTTGGCAACTCCGCCGTCACCTTCGGGACTGGCGTCGCCGTCGGCAACAAGGGCGAGCTGGCCAGCGAAGGCGGAGGCTCCTTGACGATCGCCGGGCAGGTCACCGCCGCCTCCGGCCTGCGAGCGATCGGGGCTTCGACCCTTGCTTTGACCGGCGGCATCACGAATCCGGGCCTGATGCGCTCCGTCGAGGTCGGGGCCGGATCGACGCTGACGCTGCTCGACGGCGCAGGGTCGAACTTCAACGGACTCACCGCCCTGCGGCTCGGCAACACCGGGACGGGCACGGCCATCCTCAATCTCAACGTCGGCACCGGGGCCACCGACACCTTGTCGCTCGCAGCCGGAGGCACGCTCGCGTTGGGAGCATCCGTTACCTTCAACCTGACCGATGCCGGCCTCGATGAGAACACGGCCTATACCTTGCTTAACCTGGCCGACGGCGGCATCACGGCTTTCGGCGCCGCCAACATGGTGCAGGGGGCGATGCCGGGTGGCTTCGACGCGATTACCTGGTCGGTGGATAACAATCAGGTTCGCATCATCACGGGCAATCTGATCACCGGGATTCTCTATTGGCGAGGTCTCACGAACTCTGCATGGAACGGCAACGCGAATAATTGGTCGACGGATAAGGCTGGGTCCCTCGCTTCCACGTCGTTCCCGGGAGCCGGTACGGACGTCGTCTTCTCCCATAACGGGGCCTCCGGAGCGCTCGTGACCACGCTGGAGCAGAACTATCGCGTCAATTCCCTCACCTTCGAGCCGGGTACGACCACGCCGACTTCCGTCACGATCAACACCGGCGCCAACGCATCCAGCCGTCTCGAAGTCTCGGATTACATCACCCTCGCGGCCGGTGCGCCGGCGTCGGTCACGCTCGGCGGCGCTTACAAGATAGGCGGGGCGCAGACCTGGACTGTCGCGGATGCCGCAGCCGCCCTTACCTTTGGCGGCGTCATCTTAGGCAACGCTGATGTCACCAAGGCTGGCGCCGGGAAGGTCGTGTTGGCGGTCGCCGCGGACGCCACCTTCAACGCTAGTCAAGGATTCGACCTGATCGTCAACGCCGGCGCTTTTGAAATCCAGAACGTCGCCTCTCTCGGGTCCTTGGCCAACGATAACCTCGCGCGCATCGCTCTGAACGGGGGCTCATTCTATCTCGCTAACGCCACCGCCGGCACCGTCCCTAATCCGATCACCTTAGCCGGGGGCGCTTTGTCCGCTTCCCTTAACGGACACACATACAGCGGCGCGATCGCCGTCACCTCTGCGTCCGTCATCAACATGGCGGATGCGAACGGACCCGCCGCCAATACGGCCCGCAACATCACCTTGTCCGGCCCGGTGACCGGGTCAGGTTCATTGACGGTAGATAGTAACAACACCGCATCCAGCGGGAATCAGCTCGGCGGAACCCTGACGATCAGCAATGCGGCTTCGGCATGGTCAGGGGCTTTGATCATGAACCGCGGGACCGTCACCGTCGGTTCTGCTGCCAGTCCCTACTGGGCGGCTAAGGACGTCACTTTTGCTTCCTTCGGAAGACTGATCCTCCAAGGCGTCAATGCCCAGAACATCACGCGCACGGGTGCGTTCAATCTCGCCGCCGGGGCGGTCGCTGAGTTCCAGGTCGATAACGTCAGCGGTACGCTGGGAACGGATTTCGTGGTGGATCAGTCCGTTGCGACCAATCTTGGCGCCGGATCCGCGCTGCGGGTTTATCTCAATGATTCGGCCAGCAAGATGACCATGGCCGGCGTCGTCCTGTCGGGTGCGGGAAGCATCTCCCTGGGCGGCGACGGGGCGGGTGTCTTGACCCTCTCCGGCGTCATCTCGGAGTCGGGCGGGTCGTTCGGCTTGGCCCTCAACGACGATGCCGGCGGCTGGGCGACGGCCAACCGCCTGATTCGACTTACGGCTTCCAATACCTTCACCGGGCCGCTCACAGTCGGGGACGGCACCGTCGACTTCTCGACTGTCAGCAACATCGGCGGCGGCGCCAGCAATCTGGGCCAAGGCTCCTCGATCAGCATGCTGGGCGGAGTGCTTAGATTCGTGGGAGGCACGTCACAGTCCACGGACAGGTCGTTGGTATTCGCCGGCAACGGCACTGTCTCGGCGGCAGGCACGTCCGGTGCGGTGCTCACCCTTTCAGGAACAATCGATGTCAGCGCGCGTACCGCGGATGGGTCTGCTTTCACCCTTTCGGGCTCCGCCGGCTCCGCCGGCGTGATCACTTCGGCGATCTCAATCACCGGCGACTCCGCCGATTTAACCGTCAATGGCGGCAACTGGTCTTTGCGGACCGCGACGAGTCGCATTGGCGATGAACTCACGGTCACGGGATCAGGCACGATCCTCAACCTAGACAGCGGATTGGTCCAGGTCCGCGATGACTTGTACGTCGCCAATGACGCGGTGCTTAACCTCAACGCGTCAGGGGTGCTTTCCTTCAATACGGCCACCTTGAGCGGCGACGCCTCGTTGCGAGTCTACACCGGCGCGACGCTGGTCCTGGGCGCCAATAACGCCATCGTCGCCACGGAATTCGACGGCCTTCGCATCGGTACCGACAACACGGGGATCGGCTATATGAACACCGGGACCTATGCCCAGGGCGTCTCGGAGTTCATCTTGGGCAATCGTAACCTCGATCGTTCGGGCGTCGTCAGCGGCACGGGGGTCATCACCGTGTCCTCCAATCTCGATCTTTATAACGGCACATTCGCGGCCGGCTTCGCCGCGGCCGGTAGTTTGTCGATGGACAAGCTGAGCATGAACACCGTGACCATTTCCGGCTCTGCGGCCGGAATGACCGGGACTGGCGCGACGTCCATCTACGAAGGCACGCTCATCCTCGATTACGCCAGCGATGTCACGACCAAGCTGATCGTCGGAGGCGCCTTGGACATGAGAGGAGCTGGCCTGGTGCTCAAAGGCAACGCCGCCTCTTCGGTCAGTCAGTCCGTCGCCAGCTTCACGCTGGGTAACGGTGGCAGCAACACCATCAGCTTCCAGCCCGTCGGCGGCAACGGCATCGTCCTCAGCCTTAATGCGCTGACGCGCGCGATCAACGCTCAGGACGGCACATTGCGCATCACCCTGCCTGCCGGGTCCCAAGGTGCGACCAACGGCGTGACGACCGATACCCTGAACACCCTCGGCGCCGGAGCCAACGCCATCCTTGGCGGATGGTTGACCGTCGACGACGGCACCGGCGTGTATTTCGCCAAGAACACGACCAACGCCGCCGACGGCAACATCGTCGCGGCTGCCACCACCGCGAGGGATGCGGTCTCCGCCTGGGTGAGCGGCGAGAACATCACGGATGCCAGTGGCTTCTCCGGGACGGTTTCCTTGGCGGCCCCGAACAGCCTGCGTTTCAACGCGACC
Source organism: Verrucomicrobiota bacterium (assembly GCA_041180005.1). Lineage (GTDB taxonomy): Bacteria > Verrucomicrobiota > Verrucomicrobiia > Opitutales > UBA953 > UBA953. Next base: position 714,885 of record JBEGSF010000001.1, read on the forward strand.
TCGGGTTCGGATCTCGTGCTGGCGTCGTCGGGCGTCGTCGGTGTCGGCAGCGGCGGCCTGCTCGTCACTTCCAACGTCGGTGGCACGCCGAGCCTCGCCAACGGCACCCTGTTTTCGGCTGCCACCGCCTCGAACGTCCCGGAGCTCATCTTCATCCAAGACAGCGCGCAGTCCTTCGAGGTGTCGGCTGACATCCTGGCCAACCATGCCTTGACGAAGACAGGCAACGGAGTGCTCCAGCTATCGGGACAGAACCGTTATTCCGGAATAACCGAGATCCAGAACGGCACGCTGCGCGTCAACGGCGGCAATGCGATCGGCGATGCTTCCGTCGTCGTCCTTTCGGCGTCGCGTCCATCGACCTTCCAGCTGCTCGCCGATGAGACCATCGGGCGCCTCGCCGGCGGGAGCCGCCAGACCGATCAGGACCTTGGCGTCGTGGCGGTCGGAGCCAACACGCTTACGATCAATCATTTCTCAAGCTCCGCCGCCACCTACGACGGCATCTTCACGGGAACGGGAAGCATCGTCCGCAACGGAACGAGCGGCATCGGCAATTTCCTGATTCGCGGCGTTTCTGGCTCCGGTTTCACGGGCAGCCTCGTCTTGAACGGTGGGCTCACCTACTTGGAGGCGTCCGGCACCTTAGGCGCCTCCAGCATCACCATCAACCGCGGCGCGAGCTTCCTCATCAGCAACAACGGCTCGACCCGGTCCGGTACCCGCTTGCCGGATACGATGCCCATGTTCCTCAATTCGGCCGACGGTTCATGGAACGGCGAAACGCGTCCGAGCGGATTGGTCATTCGCACGGACCAGAACGCCACGACCAACGAGACGATCGGTGTCCTCACCTTGGCCTCGGGCTCGAGTTACTTCCGAGGAGATGCCTCTGGCACCACCGGAATCGCCGGCCTGATCACCGCCAATATCGTCCGTAGCAACGCGTCCACCTTCACCGTCCGCGGCCGCAACCTCGGCCTGGCGGCAGGCAACCGCAACTTCCTCCGCATCGTGAGCGGGACCACCGAAGAGACCGCCTTTGCGGCGACTTTGGTCGGCGGCGGCGGCGCGGCGGCCGCGAAGAACATTTCCATCGTCCCATGGGCGATCGGAGAAACCTTGGACGGTGGCGTCGGCGATTCCACGATGGGCAACACCTTGGTGACCTATGTGGCGACAAGCGGGTCGGGTTACGGGCTGAGGCCTCTCGATCTCACGACCGAGTATCAGACTTTCGCCACCAAGGCGACGAACGCCGACAACGTCCGCGTGTCCCTGTCCGCCGACCTGACGGGTCTGGCAGGACAGACCGTCAACGCGCTCGTCATCAACAACTCCAATACCTCCGCCGCAAGTTTCAGCGTCAGCGGCTCCGGCGCCGACCAGATCTTGACGGTGACCTCCGGGGCGATGTTGTTCACGGCGACCGCGGCGCTGACCGGTTCGCCGTCGATGGGCCTGACGCTCGGTGGTTTTAACGGTGGCATCTCTGTCGGGGCGACGAACGAATACGTCGTGTTCGTCCAGAATCCGACTTCCGCCCCCGCCGGAGCGACGGTCACTGCGACCATTGCTTCGCCCCTCATCACCGCCGCCGATCTGACGAAATCGGGACGTGGCATCCTTGTTCTTTCCGGCACGAACACCGCCGGCGGAGGAGCCCGCCGCACGACCCTCAACGAAGGCATCCTCCAGGTCGGCGACCTCGATAACATCGGCGGGAACACCGGCGCCCTCGTCTTTGCCGGCGGCACTTTGCGTCTCGGGGCCGGCTTCGCCGATGACCTCAGCCAGCGCACGATCTCCTTCCTTTCCGGCGGTGGCTCGATCGACACGAACGGAGTCGACCTTGTCCTGGCTGGCTCCCTCGGAGCCGGCGCAGGCGGCTTCACCAAGCTGGGCACGGGCAACCTGACGCTCAACGCCGCGGCGTCCTTCACGGGCGGAGCGACCCTTTCCGCAGGGACTATCACCCTCGGGGCCAACGACGCACTCGGCGTGGGAGGCTCCTTGACGATCAACGCCGGCGCCACCTTGGACATCGGGTCGCGGTCCTTGACCGTCAGCACCTTGACCACGGCGGGCGCTTCGCCCGTCATCACGGGTACGGGTGTCATCACGGCCAGCCAAGGTTTCAGCTTCGGCCAGACCACCGACCTCGCCATCGCCGCCGTGCTCGCCGGTCCTTTGGGCCTTTCCAAGTCGCAGTCCTCCGTCCTCACGCTTACGGGCGCTAATACTTACGCTGGCACCACCGAGGTCACCGCTGGGACGCTGGTCTTCGACAGCATCGCGAACGTCGGAGGCGGCGCCAGTTCCTTAGGTGCGCCGACCAATGCCGAGAACGGCGTGATTCGGATGGGCCTTACGACCAATGGGGCCGGACTTAGGTACACTGGCTCGGGCCACAGCACTGACCGGGCGATCGGACTACAGGGCACCACCGGCACGATTTCCGTCTTCGCCAACGGCACCGGGGCGCTGGCCTTGAACTCGGGCGCACGCTTCGAGATGGCGGGCAACAAGACTTTCACGCTGCGCGGGACGTCTGACGCGGCCCTCGCCAATTCGATCGGTGCGCTCACCGAACTCGGCGGCGTGATGACGCTCAACAAGGCCGACGCGAACACCTGGGTGCTTGCGTCGGCTAACGCTTATACGGGAGCCACCCAGGTGGATGACGGCACGATTCGCCTCGGAGTCAGCGACGCTTTGCCGGTGACCACTGCGCTCCGCCTAGGCACGGGTGCGACGGCGGGTACGCTCGATCTGAACGGTTTCAACCAAACGGTCGGGTCGCTCACGGTCCAGACCAACAACAACTTGGTCAACAACAGCATCTTGGTCGCCTCCGGCCGCTCGCTGACCATTAATGGGGCAGTTTCGGTCGGCGTGAACGTCAACGAGAGCGACACGAACTTCAGTGTAGCTGGCGGGGGTTCTTTGGTGGTGAACAGCAACAACGGCAACTTCCAGATCGGCGCCGCTACTGTCGACAACGAGAACCGTGTCGATGTAGATTTCAGCGGGCTTGCCAGCTTCACGGCTAACCTTGGAACAGGCGTTTTCCGCTTGGGCGATCCTAACACCGGGACGGGTAATAGCACTTCGACCCTCCGACTTGCTCCGACCAGCACCATCACCGCGGCAACCTTGCGAATCGGTGATGGCACCGGAGGAAGCCAAGTCCATGTGCTGACGCTTGGCAGCGTCAGCAATGTCCTCAATGCGGACACGATCAACGTCGGTTCTGCCGGCAGTGCCCTCCGCTCGAGCGGAAGCATCATCTTTGACCCGTCTGACGTTACTGGCATGCTGACGCTTCGTGCCGCCAACGGAAGCGGCCGGGCGACCCTTAATCTGGTGAATACTTCGGGCAATACGGCCGGCGATATCTCGGGATCCATGACGCTCGCCGGGCATTCGGTCGATCTGTACGTCGGCACCCTGACGATGGGAGCAAGGTCCGTAGGTTCCGGTGCCGCGACGGGGATGTTAACGTTTGATCAAGGAACCCTTGATGTGAGCGCCTTGGTGCTTGCCAGCCGGACAGGCGCCGGGACGGGTAATGGTTCGGCGACTTTGTCCATCGGCGGCGGTTCAGTGGATATCGATGGCGTCAATATGGCGGTCAACACCAGCGCGGGCGGAACCGTCAGCGCCGTCTTTAATGTCGCCGGAGGCTCCGTCTCCCTTGGCACAGGTACCGGTACGGCCCTTAACATGGCCAATGCCGGCAGCGGACGCAGCGCCACCGCCAGTCTCAGCATCACAGGTGGCACCCTGTCGTTGGCCGGAAATATCGTTCGTTCGGGTGGTGCGGGCACCGAGAGCGCCACCATCACGCTCAACGGAGGTATCATGAACGTCAATGGATTCGCCATCGGCGAGGCTTCCAAGGAAATCACCTTCACCGCCCAGTCCGGCACCCTGCGGAACATCGGCGCGCTCAACGGCACCGGAGGACTGACCAAGACCGGCGTTGACACGCTCATCCTTGACGGAACGGCGGCTTATGTCGGCATCACCACCATTTCCGCCGGCACGCTTCAGGTCGGAGCAGGCGGAACGACGGGTGCGCTGGGTGCGGCAGCGATCGTCAATAACGGCACCCTCGCCATCAGCCGTTCCGATGCTTTCGCGATCGGCGTCGGCATCTCTGGTTCGGGCGGACTTACCAAGCTGGCAGCGGGCAACCTGACCCTTTCCGGCGCCAATGACTTCACTGGCGCGACCCTCGTCTCGGCTGGCTCGCTGACCGCGACTTCCGGCGCCCTGTCCGCCACCTCGGGTATCACGGTCAACGGCGCCGTGCTCTCGGCGGTGAATTACAACCTGGCCGCGACGCTGGCGCTCGACGCTTCGGCGACCGCCACGATCTCCGCCGCCGACCTGACGATCTCGGGCGCGGTCACCAACGCCGGCACCACGGCCGCCGCCCTCAACTTCTCGGCCTCCACCGGCAAGATCACCTTGGCCTCCCTGGCCGGCGCCGGTAAGACCCGCTTCGGCGCCGCCGCCGACATCACGGGCGGCGTGTCCGAAGGCGACGTCACGGTGGTCGGCGCCCTGGGCGCCAACATCACGGGCGGCACGGTCACCGCCGGTTCCATCACGGGCAACGTCAGCGCCGGCACGGTCACCGCGGCCACGCTCACCGGTAACATCTCGGGCGGCGCCGTCACCCTGACCGGCCTGCTCACGGGCAATGTCACCGCCGGCACGGTCACCGCGGGCTCCATGACCGGCGACGTCGGCAGCTCGGTGACCATCAGCGGCGCGCTCAACGGCGCGATCACCGCGGGCACCAACTCCCTCGGTTCCCTCACCTCGAGCTCCGTCACCGGAGGCACCAATACGATCACGGGCGCCGCCACCGTGACGACCGTGGGCGGCGGCACGACCACCGTGGGCGGCGTCGCCACGATCACGACCCTCACCACCGGCACGTTGAACCTCAACGGCGCCACGGCCTCCGTCGGCACGCTTAACGGCGGCACGATCAACCTCGGCTCGACCGCCCTGACGGTCAACGAAGGCACCTTCGCCGGCTTGCTCGCCGGCGCCAACGGCAGCCTCATCAAGGCCACCTCCGGCGCGCTGACGATCACCGGTGCCAACACCTTCGGCGGCGGCACGTCGGTCAACGCGGGCACGCTGACCCTCGGCGACGCCTCCGCGCTGGGCACCGGCGCCATCACCGTCGCCAGCGGCGCCTTCCTCGACCTGGCCGGCCTGTCCGTCAGCAACGTGATCACCGCCGTCGATGCGGCCTCCATCCTGAATGGTCCGACGACGGCAGGCGTCACGACGGCCGGCTCGACCTCGGTCACGACCGTCCTCACCGGCCCCGGCGGCCTGACGAAGACCGACGGCGGCGAGCTCACGCTGACCACCCCGAACTTCTTCACCGGCGCGGTCGAGGCGACCACCGCCGGCGCCGTCATCTCGGCCGCTCACCTGGCCGACAACAGCAGCTCGCTCGGCGCCTCCGCCCTGAACGACCCGACCAAGCTCGTCCTCGGCAACGGCGCGACGCTCGAGTTCACGGGCACGACCGCCACGACGACCTCCCGCAGCTTCACGGTCAACGGCGCCGCCGCGCTCGCGGTCGACGCCGCCGCCGCGCCGCTGACCTTCAGCTCGGCGTCGATCATGGCCCTCGATGCGTCGGATCCGACCCCCGAGCTCAAGCTCGTCGCCAACAACAGCGGCGTGAACCGTTTCGAGTCCCAGATCTCGGCGGCCGACCTCGCCGCGGGCCGCGGCCTCGCCAACCTCGTCATCGACGGCACCGGCAAGTGGGTGCTCGGCGGCTCCGCCAACCGCTTCAAGGGCGACGCGCGCATGGACGTCGCCGGCGGCGCGACCCTCGGCTTCGAGTCCGGCGCGCTGGGCACCAACGCCACGCACGCCCTGTCGGTGATCGAGGTCGCCAACGGCTCCCGCCTCGCCTGGTCCGGCGCGAACACCGACGACATCTCCTCGCGCCTTTCCGTCCCGGCCGGCGCCACCGCCAAGCTCGACCTCGGCGCCAACACGGTGACCTTCGCGTCCAACCCGAACTTCGGCGCGGGCGCATCGCTCCAGAAGGAAGGCAGCGGCGCGCTCAAGATCGCCGCCGCCGTCAACGCCCCGACCGTCAACGTCGCGGTCTCGAGCGGCCTGCTCGCCGTCAACGGCACGCTCGGCGATATCACGCTCAGCAGCGGCGCCAAGCTCGGCGGCTCGGGCACCGTCACCAACGCCACCTTGGTCTCCGGCGCCATCCTCTCGCCCGGCAACTCGCCCGGCGTCTTCAACGCGACCAACGTGGTGCTCCCCGGCGGTTCGATCATGGAGTGGCAGGTCCAGGACGCCACCGACCACGTGGCCGGCTACGACAAGCTCAACATCACCGGCAACCTCGACCTGCGCGGCGCCTCCGCCGGCAACCGCGTCGTCCTGCGCGTCGTCTCGCTCCTCGGCGCCGGCGACGGCACCGCGCTGGGCGACCCGCTCAACTTCGGTCCGCCCAACGGCGTCGCCTCGATCCGCACGTTCGCCTTCGCCACCGTCGGCGGCGTCCAGCTCAACAACGGCGTGAACATCAGCGACGTCTTCACCTTCGACCTCGCCGGCTTCACCTACTCCGACGGCAGCGCCTCGAACGCGGCCCTCTGGTCGATCGACTTCGACGGTGTTTCGGCGATCACGCTGACCGCCGTGCCCGAGCCCTCGACCTACGGCTTCGCGATGGGCGCCCTGGCCCTCGCCGCCGCGGCCATCCGTCGACGTCGGAAGACCAACGCGGAATCGAAAGCGTAAGCTTTTGCGCGCCGCTTGGTTGACCTGTTGACATGTTGGCAAGGAAGGCAGCCAATCCAGGAGAGGCCTGGAGGCCGCAGGGTGATGCCATGGTTAGGGATGGCCGAAGGGTAGGGCGTGTTACGCCGTGCCCATGGCTCGGCCGACCAAGGTCGGTTAGCCCTACCCGAGACAGCTAGGTCGTGACGCAGTCCCGACCCCACCTGAAACTAGGGAGTGGATGACCGGCTGCCCTACCGCCAAGCGCACAGATTACTCCTAATTACATATCTCATTGAATTAGAATATTTTACAGTTTTAAATAGCGGAAATAATCCATAAAATGGCTCTCATAGAGGCTCAAATCGCAAAAAACGGGCCCAAAAGACGATTTTAGCGATTTATCGGTTGATGGGGGGCTGTTCTAGGTCATTTATAAGCGTGCAGTGTCGACCCCAAACACTGCGAAACCGTGTCATTTAGTTGTCCAGTGACTTTTTGATGTCCGCCTTACCCCGCAAACCTGTCCGTTCACTCTCTCGTGCTTCCCTGATGGTGGCAGCGGTGGTCTTGGGCGGTGGACTAGTGAAATCACCTCAGGCGAAGGCCGCTAATCTGTACTGGGATAGCGATGCCACCGCCGCCGGTAACAACCTGACAACGGGTACCGGACTCGGTGGCCCTGGTACCTGGGGCTCCGTCGATGCAAACTGGTTCGACGGATCCGCCGATGTCGCCTGGAACAACAGCAGCGGTGACACGGCGACGTTCCTCGGTGCCGGCGGCTTGGTCAACCTTGATGCCTCCTTCTCGGTCGGCGGGCTTCATTTCGGCGCCGTCGGCCTGACGACCATCGCCAACAACTCGCTCACGTTCACCGGCGCGACACCCTCCGTAACGCAGTCCGACGGAGCCAGGACGGCCTTGAACTCCACGTTGCAGCTCGGAGCGACCACGACCTTCGACCTGGCAGGCCTCCTCAATGTCCGCGGCGGGATTTCAGGCGCGGGTGGCCTCACCAAGCAAGGTTCCGGACTGCTCATCCTCCGCGGCCATAACACCTATCAGGGCGAGACTTCGATCCTCGGCGGCATGTTGCTCCTGGCCGGTCAGACCAACACGCATGACCAGCTCGGATTGTTCGGTTCGGCCGCGACGACCGTCGCGAGCGGCGCCACGCTCGCCTTGGGCCCGGTCAACGCCGGCAGCACGGCCGTCACGCTCGTCGACAACCTCAGTCTCGCCGGACGCGGCCTAGGCGGCAACGGCGCGCTGCGGCTGATGATGGGCGCCAACGGCGCCAACGTGAACGGCAACGTAGACCTTGTTTCCGCCACGCGCGTCCAGGCCGACCTGGCCGGTCTGATCGCCCTCAACGGCATCTGGGACCTCGATGCCACGCTGACCGCAGGTGGCACCAACTTCGTCAGCTTCGGCGCGACTTCCCGCGTGCTCGGCGCCAATCCGCTCGTCCATTACGGCATCAGCGGACTTCGACTCCAGGGCAACGCCTCGACATACTCCGGTCCGATCGTCTCCCTTCTCGGCGAGGTCCGAGTCGACGCCAATGACCCGACCAGCGGCGCCAATCCGTATCAGTCCGTCGCCGGGCTCACGCTCCGCAATACGACCCTGCAGGTGCTGCTTCCGTTCGGCGCCTCCGCCCAGCAGAACCGTTTCAGCGACGTCGCGCCGATCGTCTCGCGCGGCTCGCGCATCCGCGTCGAGAACAACTCCTTCAACAACAGCACCGCCGGACAGAACGCGGTCAACTGGAGCGAAGTCCTCGGCACGCTGACCTTGGTCGGCGGCCAGACGTTGATCGACCAGCGCGACAACGCCAGCGCCTCGGTCGTGCGCTCGGTCAGCCTCGCCGCCGTCACCCGGGTCGATCCCACGGCGACCCTCCTCATTTCGGGCGACGGCTCGGCCGCCACCGACATCGGCCTCAGCACCCGGTATCAGGTCATCAACCGAAGCCTCACCGCCAACGTCCCGTTCATCGGCGGCTGGGCCTATACCAACGCCGAGTTCCTGAAATACCTCGCCCCGTCGGCCGGCGGCTTCGGCTACACCGCGATGGTCGCGGCCGATTACGCCGTCGACACTGCGGTCGGTACGTGGGCGCCGACGCAGCACGTCAAGGTGACCGCCGGCAACGTCGTCCTTGGTTCCGGCGCGACGACGATCCGCTCGCTCAATCTCCAAGGCTCAACCGGCCGGACCCTGACCGGCGCCGCGAATTCGACCCTCGTCATAGCGTCGGGCGGCCTTCTTGCCAGCGGCGGCGCGCATGCGATCAACGTCCCTTTCCTCACCGCGGGCGCGGAAGGCGATTACCATCTCTACGACCTCGCTTGGAACTCCCGTTCGATCGCCTCCGTCATCACGGACAACGGAGCGAACCCGGTCTCCTACGTCAAGACCTCCGCGGGCGTCACGTCGCTCTTCGCGACCTCGACCTATACCGGAGCGACGATCCTCAACGAAGGTTACCTGCGCGACGTCATCGGCGCGCGCACGGCCGCGCCGGCCCTCTCCGCGGCCAATCTCGTGTTCGCTGGTTCCGTGTCGCAGCAGGCCGTCTATGAGACGGACCGCGATTTCCTGCGTCCGCTGGGCGCCGGCTCCGGGCAGGTGCGTTTCACCGGCGGCGTCGGCTCCGGCTTAGGCGCCTACGGCGCGCCCATCCGCGTCGACTTCGGCGGCGCCGGCGAGACGATCGAGTGGGGCGGCCTGTTCTTCAATCCGGGCATCTTCACCCTCAACGGCGGCAACTCCACGCACGCCGTCACGCTTGCCAACGGCTTGGACCTCGGAGGGGAGCAGCGCTACCTCCGCCTCGACGGCAATGCCTCCGCCTCCGGCCGCGGGGCGATCGGCTTCATCACGGGCGACATCACCGACGGCACCCTCATCCGCCGTGGAGCCGGCATCCTCTGGCTCACCGACCCGAAGGGCTACGCCGGCGGCACGCAGGTCAACGAGGGCGAACTCTGGCTCACCGGCGCGGGCCGCGCCGGCGCCGACGTGGTCGGCAGCGACATCCAGATCAACGCGGGAGCCCGCCTCAGGGTCGAATCGCCCGCCAACATCGGCGCGAACCAGCTCGTCATCCTCCAGAACATCAACAACGACACCCCGGCGGCGCTCACGTTGGGTTCGGGGTATGGCACGGGCGCGGGCGTCACGTTCGGCTCGCTGACCGGGACCGGCGGCGACCTGCTCGGCGGCGGACTCAATTTCCTGATCGCCAACAACCAAGGCGGCCAGGCCCGACGTATCGCGATCACGCTGAGCGGATTGAATGACTTCCAAGCCGACCTCATGGCGCAGGTCCGCGCGACGGCTCCCAACGTCGAAGCCTGGTTCGGGGCCGATTCCGGCAACGCCACCTTCACCGGCGCCACGCTGTCTCCCTCCGGCGGCGGCACGACCGCCTTCCGCCTCGGCGGCCACAGCAACACAGGCGGCACGTTCACCATCGCCGGCGCCAACGTCCTGCGCGGCGCCTTCCCGCTGATCGTCGGCGCGCCGGACGCCAACGACCGCAACTACACCGACGGCGTCATCTTCATCCCGAAGGCTCAGGGTTTCACGGGCAGCGTCACGCTCGGCCAGGGCGGCGTGCTCCAGGTGGGCGTCGACGGCGCGCTCGGCGCCGCCCGCTCCTCGACGGTCTTCCTGCGTACCGGCGAACTGCGTCTCTCGACGGCCGCGGGCCTTTTCGGCGGGACGGACTCCCAGTACGCCTTCCGCCGTCTCGACGTCGCCTCCGGCACCGGCACGATCCGCGCCAATTCCCTCGGCGGCGGCGGCTTCGTCTCGTTGCCCTTGGGTTCGATCGTCATCGGCGACCGTGACACCAATAACAACCGCGTCCTGAGCTTCCGCGCGAACGGCGGCAATTGGGCCGACTTCGTCGTCAACGGGGCCGTCTCCCCGAACCTCGGCGCCGCGGGAAATTTCTATTTCGACGTCGGCGACGACAACACCAACACCGGCTCCAACGGGATCGTCACGATCAACGGCGTCATCGACGTCGGCAGCACCGGCGCGCAGGTGCTGCGCAAGCGCCAGGGCGGCGTGCTCATCCTCAACGCCGACAACCTCCACGACGGCAACACGGTCGTCGAGCAAGGCCGCCTCGTCCTCGGACACGTCGGCGCCGCCGGCCTCGCCTCCACCAGCATCGACCTGGCGGCCAACAGCGACCGTACCGCCCGCCTGGAATTCCGTTTCGACGGCCCGGCGCCGTTCGTCCTGGCCAACGCCGGCATCAACACCTCCGGCGGAAACGATAATTCCAACCGCATCTTCGTCGCCGGCGCGCGTTCGGCCGGGAACGAGAACGGCATCGTGGTCCTGCCCGCGATCACCGTCGGCCATGGCGGCACCTACGCCGCCGGCGGCGGCGGCAACAGCTCCCTCTATTTCGACGGCTTTAACGGCTACCGGTTCCAGCTGGGGAACATCGTGCTCAACCGCAGCGTCGACCTGCGCCCGCGCAGCGGCCTGCTCACGGTCAACGGCGTCATCTCCGGCGCGACGTTCGCCCTCGGCAAGAACGAACAGGGCGTGCTCTGGCTCAACGGCGCCAACACCTACACCGGCGGCACCACGGTCTCGAACGGCTATGTCGTCGCCGGGAACGACGCCGCCTTCGGCAACAGCGCCACCGCCGTCCAGTTCCGCGGCAACGCATTCTCGCAGATCCTCGCGTCCGGCGTGCGCGCCCTTTCCCGCGGTTTCGAGAACACGGCCACCGCCAGCACCCAGACGCTGGGCGGCCTCGATGCGGGGGCGAAGCTGTTCTCCGGCGCCTTGACCCTGACGCGCGGCGTCGCCGTCACCTCGGCCGTCGGCGGAGACGTCACCTTCTCCGGCGCGATCTCCGGCTCCGGCGGTCTCACCAAGGTCGGCGCGGGACGCGTCATCCTCGCCCCGGCCACGGGCAACGCCTTCACCGGCGCCGTCGCCGTCACGGAAGGCGAACTGGTCGGCCGCGTCGTCGCCGCCGGCAGCGCCTTCGGCGCCAACACCGCTTTCACCGTCTCCGACGGCTCGCTCCGTCTCGTCAACGCCACCGGCGCCGCCGGCGCGGCCACGACCACGGGCGGGCTGACCATCAACAGCGGCAACGCCACCGTCGTGGTCGAGGCCGGCGGACAGCCGACCGCGCAGACCTTCGGTTCGCTGACGCGCACGGCCAATGCGACGCTAACGTTCAAGGGCGTCGAGACCGACCTCGGCGGCGCGACGAACGAGCGGGTCGTCTTCACCGCCGCGCCCACGCTTGTCAACGGACTGATCGGCCCGTGGGCCGTCATCCAGGGTTCGGGCGCCTCGACCGCCGCGACTTACGCCGGCTACGCCGCAGGCAGCGTCGTCACCGCGACCTACGGCGGCACGGGCGACCTCGATCTCGCCGCCGGCTCCACCCAGGTCTTTGACGCGCGCGGCGCGGCCTCGCTCCTCACCGCCGACCGCTCCGTCTATGCGTTCGTCGCCGACCAAGGCGTCGACTTCGCCGGCCGCACCCTGCGCGTCGGCGCCGCGCCCGCCGGCTCCCTCGGCCTCGCCGGCATGATCCTCAACGCGGGCGCCGATCTCACGGGCGCCGGCGGCTCGACGCTCCACCTCGGAACCAACGCGCTCAGCCTCTACGTCGACGCGGCGGGCATCTCGACCCTCGGCGTGGGGCTCACGAACACCCGTAATAATTCCTCCAACACGTTCGCGACCGTCCTGGCCAAGTTCGGTCCGGGCACCGTTTCGCTGACGGCTTCTTCGCCGCTGCAAGGCAACGTGAGCGTCACCCAGGGCACCCTCTCGCTCGACGTCGCCGACGCCTTCCGGACCTCCGGGAACCTTAACGCCGTCATCGGCGCCTCCGTCGGCATCCATCCGGGCGCCGTCGTCGAACTGAACGGACTGAACCAGGAGTTTGGCAACCTGGGCGGCTCGTTCGTCCAGAGTCCGGTCCAGAACATGGGCGGCACCCTGCTCATGGAGGGCGCGACGCTCACCGTCGGCCGACAGGGCTCCAGCTGGACTTACTCAGGACAGATCGTCGGCGGCGCAGGCTCCGCGCTCATCAAGGTCGGGGGAGGCACCCTCACCCTCGATAACTGGGAGCCGACTCGGCCTAATTCCCTCGACCGCGCCTTCGTCGATCAGGGCACGCTTACCATCGTCGCCGGTGACCAGAGCTGGGGCGGACCCCTCGGCTTCGCCCCCTCGCTGCCGGGTTCGACCGATGTCTTCCTGCGCGGCGGCACCTTCTCGGTGCGTGTCAACGGCGACAGCACGGGCAACCAGCAGCGCATCGCGCTCGGTTATGACATCGTCGCCGGCGGCGGTGATGCGGTCCTGAACACGGTCCGGCACCAAGGCGCCGGTTCGAACAAGCTCCTGACCTTCGGCGCGCTGACCCTCGGGCTCCAGCGTTTCCTGACGAACAACGACAACACCTTCATCCCGCGTTTCGACGGCGTCACCACCCTGGCTGATTTCGCCCGTATCCAGACGGACAACAATCTCGTCCTTGCCGGGCCGATCGTAGGCGCCTACGGCCTGGAAAAGCGCGGCGCTTCGGATCTCGCGATCGCCGCCGACAACCGCAGCTGGGACGGCGGCCTGGTCGCCACCGACGGCACCCTCCTCTTCGGGTCCCGCGGGACGGACGATATCCGCTACGAAGGCACGAACTTCGTCCCGCTCTCCTCCGCCAACGCCGGCACGGGCGACATCGTCATCAACCGCGGCACGACGATCCGTCTCAACGCGCCTGCGAACGTCCTCACCGCGGAAGGCTCGACCGTCCAGCTTTACGGCACCCTCGCGACCACCCTCACTTCCGTCCAGCTCGGCACGGATGCCGCGCCGGCCGCCTACGGCCTCCGTTCCGCCACCGTCGGCGCGCTCGCGTTGCAGATGAACGAAGGCAACTTTGCTACGGCGCTCGACCAGTCGCTCGTCGGCAACGGCCAGTGGGGCCTCGCGGCCGCTTCGACGACTTTTTACACGGCCCCGACCCTCGGCGCCGGCGCCGACGGCGTCTACCGCTTCTTCGGTTCCAACGCCGCCTCCCTTTCCATCACGTCCGCCGGAGCCCTGTCGGGCGCGGCCTCATTGCAGGTCGGCGTCTCCCAGCTCGAGAACGGTTTCGCGTTGGGCAACGGCGTGGGCAACATCCGCCTCTACGGCGATCAGTCCTGGACCGGGTCCACCACGATTTTCCGTAACCGCGAAGCCGGCAGCACCCAGAACTTCCTCGAGTTCCATGGCGACCTGGCGACCTCCGTCTTCCATGTCTACGGCCGTCTGAACGCCCGCGGCGCCGGACGTTTCACGGACGATTCGGGCGCCCAGGTCAACCTCGTCAACCTCTACCCCGGTTCGGGCCTGCGCATCGATTACGCCGTCGACGTCGCGGACACCCCGTTCGCGAGCCGTCTCGACGCTTCCAACCTCGCGACCGCCCAGCAGGAGAACAAGTGGGGCGATACGACCCCGCTGCTGCTCAACGGCGCGACGATCTCGCTCATCTCCTCCTCGGGCCGCGTCAACCGCGAGGAGGTCGGCGCCATCACCGTCACGCAGGGCGCCGGCGTCTACCTTGAACGGACCGGCACCAACGGCCAGATGATCCTGTCCGCCCCGAGCGTGACGCGCGTCGGGCAGGCCACCTTCGCCGTCCGCGAGAACGCCGACGAACTGGGCCGCATCGACCTGCAGGGGCAGAAGTTCTACATCGCGAACGGGATTTCGATGCTCGACGCGCGCGGCCTGCTGCCGGTGTGGATGCTGAACCCGGCCCGCAACGGCTTCCTCACCTACTCGGCTTCGTTGGGCGTGCAGAACGCCCCGTTCACCAGCTCCTTCACCACGGGAGACGCCGCCGCGGCGCAGACCTTCCTCGCCGGCCTCACCTCGACGTCCGTCGCCAACTTCGCCGGCGGCCTCGGCGATCCGACGCTCACCGGGACCGTCACCACCCACGCCCTCCGCGTCGCGGCCGCGACCGACAACGAGACGACCTTCGCCGGCGGCCAGATCAACATCCTGAGCGGCGGCCTGGTCACGATCAACGCCAACGGCGCCGGCCGCGTCAATTTCAACACCACGGCGCTCTACTTCGGCGACGGCACGACCCCGGTCGAAGGCGTGCTCTACGCCAGCGGCAACGGACTCGTCACCCGCGTGGGCGGCAAGGTCACCGCGGCCGGCCTGACCGTGCACGGCGAAGGCAACCTCCAGCTTGCCAGCACGACGAACGCCATCACGGGCAACCTCCAGATGAACGGCGGCGTGCTCTATCTGGACGGCGTGGGCGCGGCCGGCACCGCCACGATCGCCCTCGGCGGCGACTGGTTGGCGAACACCGACGGCAGCCAGATGCCCGAGCTGCGCTTCCGCACCACGAACACCGACGGAGCCTGGAGCTCGAACGGCGTCCGCGTCCTCGCCGACGTCCCTTACTTCCGCATCTTCGGCCAGTCGACCGACGGGGCGTCGCTCAACGTCACCCGGACGAACACGATCCCGACGCTCGTCATCGAAGGGACCTCGGGTCCGCAGGGGACCACTTTCGTCTACGGCAACACCGGCAACGGCAACAACGCCAACAATTACAACCTGGCGGTCTCCGGCGCGACCACGCTGGGAGGCGCGTCCCCGGTCGCCTTCCGCGTGGAACGCGGCGGCACCAACGTCCAGGGCGGTTCCGGCTTCCTCCTCCTCAACGGAGCCGTCAGCGGCTCAGCCCCCATCCTGAAGTCCGGCGACGGCATCCTGCGCTTCGGCGGCGCCAATACGGCGATGACTTCTCCGGTGACCCTCGTGCGCGGCGAAATCCGCGGCTTCGGCGACACCAATAACAACGTCTTCGGACTCGGCGACTATTTCCTCAATTACGGCACGCTGCGCACCAGCGCCAACGACGCGCGCGCTTATTTCGCCGCCGCCGGACAGGACCTCGTGTTCGGAGGCGCCGTCACGGTGGTCTCGGATCGCAACGGCGGCTCCGCCGCCGCCAACCGCACCTTCGGCGCCAATGCCGGCACGAACGTCATCCGCACGCTCAACGGCGCCCAGATACGTTTCAACGCCGACTCGTTCGGGGACGACTATTACCTCGAGGGCAAGCTGGTGGTCCGCGACAGCGCGATCCTTCAGAACGACTCGGCCGACGTCCTCCATCGCGATGTCCTCGAAGGCGCGGGTCGTCTGACCAAGGCGGGCATCTGGTACCTGTACCTTGATAACAACGCCGCCAACAGCGGCTGGACCGGGCGGTTCGACATCCAGATGGGCTCGGTACGCGTCAACCAGGATGCCGCGACCCTCGGCGCCGCCGGCGCCTCCGTCGTCGTCAACCCGTCTTCCGTCCTCAGCCTGCGTTCCGCCGCCAACGTCGGCGGAGCCTCGCTCGAGGTGCGTGCGACCAACGCCTTCAACCTCACCACGGTCGGCATCAGCACCGCCGCCGGCCAGACGGCGCTCTACGACCTCTACGACGGACTCACGATGGTCGGCGCCCGCGCGGGCGTGCTGGCGCTCGACAACGGAGCCACGTTCGCGACGGCTCCGGACATGGCCGCCTTCCGCGGCGGCGACTGGTATCTCGGCTCCAACACCGGGGGAACCCTCTCCGCCGCCAGCCTCGCCCCGTGGGGCGCCGGCGGCGCGCAGTTCCTCCTCGGCGGCGGCGCGAACAACCTCACCCTGAACCCGGCGGTCGCCGGCGCCCAGCTCGCCGGCGCCGGCAATTCCCTCGTCGTCGGCGCGGCCAACGCCGGTTTCGGCCACCTGACGCTCATCATCGGAGCCAATTCCGCGAACACGTTCGGCGGCGGCACGCTGGTGACCCGTTCCCGCAACATGGACGGCTACCGCGGCTCCCTCCTGATCCTGCAAGGCGGCCAGGCTGCGGCCACCACCTTCCGCTCGGGACTCGGCTCGGGCGTCGTCGACGTCTTCGGCGAAGCCCGCATCGAAGGCTCCAACGGCACCGCGCGCGGCGCCGCCGACGCCAACGCCAACACCTGGGTCTTCCACCCCGGTTCGCGCATCCGGTTCGACAACGACACGCCGCTCTCCACCGCGTCGACCCAGGGACGCTGGGCCGACGCCCAGGCGATGGCTTTGAACGCCGCCGTCCTCGAGCTCTACGGCGACGGCGCCGCCAGCGCCTATAACACCGAGACCATCGGAGCGCTTTCCGTCGCCGGCGGCTCTGAGGTCGTCGTCCGTCGTCGCGGCGCCTTCCTCGCCGAGCTCATCACCGGCGACGTCACCCGCGTCGGCTCCGGCACCCTCATGGTGACGGGCATGGTCGACAGCACGAATTCGAACACCGGCCTCGGCGTGGCCGGGAGCGCATCGGCCATGCGCTTCTTGGCCTCGAACGGCGCCACGCTCATGGCCAACGGGATGATCGCTCCGTGGATCACCGAGCGCGTCGGCAATCAGTTCCTCAAGTATGACGCCGCCCTGGGCTTCATTCCCATCACCACCGGGACGGCTCCGGCCAACTATGTCACCTCCGCAGGCGGCACGTTGACGCTCGCCGCCAACGACGGCACGACGATCCTCAACCTCGGCACCGCCACGGCGACGCTCGGCGCCGACCTCGACCTCCACGCGCTCCGCACCGACCGCGACATCAACAGCAGCGCCGACGGCGCGTTCGGCCGCATCACGGTCCGCAGCGGCGGCCTGATGCAGTCCGCCAACACGCCGACGATCAATCCCGACCTCTATTTCGGCGCGGCGGGCGACGGTACCGGCGAGGCTTTCATCTGGGCCTCCAACAACACGCTGCAGATCAACGGCCGCATCTTCGCCTCGCAGGTCACCAAGTCGGGCACCGCCTTCCTCAACGTCCGCTCCGACCAGCCGCAGTTCGCCGGCACCTGGCTCGTCAACGGCGGCGGCATCCAGTTCCTCACCCCGGGCTCGCAAGGCGCGGGACCGATCACGCTCGCGGGCAGCCGCATGACGGACCGAGACAACACCTTCTCGCTCACGGAGGTCAGGTATAACTACAACAGCGGCTCGCCGGACCTCTTCACGTGGACGGGTGGGGCGATCACCTCGGTCGACAACAACCGCGTCTACGGCGTCCTGGCGACCGACCGCCTGCAGCAGATCCCGGCCCTCCATCTCCGCACGACCAACGCCGTGGCCGGCAACGGCCAGCCCGGCACGCTGATCGTGCAGGTGGACGGCTCCCGTTCCACGCTGCGAACGGGCGCGGTCACCCTCCACGACCACTACCAGGTTTTCGTCGAATCCGGCAGTTTCGGCACCGGCTCGACCACCGGCGTCCAGTTCGGCGCCGGTACGGGAGCAGGCGGCCTCGACAACCAAGGCCTCTTCGACTTCAGCAAGATCGGCGACGGTGTCCTCACCCTCGGCGACAACAGCGCGACCTTCGACGGCGCCCGTTCGCTCGTCGTCGGCGAAGGCGCCCTGCGCGTCAACCATGCCGGCTCGCTCGGCGCCGCCGGAGTCAACGCCTCGGTCGAGCAGGGCGGAGCCCTCGAGATCGCCGTGGCCGGCTGGAGCCCGCTCGCGACGCTCACCTTGCAGCCCGGCGCCTTCGAGCGCTGGGCGGTCGACGGCGCCCGCGCGGGCAACTACGCGCTCCCCGCCGGCGCGCACCTGCAGGTGATGCAGAACCAGACCGGCCGACGCACGGTCACGCTGAACGGCGGCTCGGTCATGGGTTACGTCCCGCGCGACTGGGATCACGTCGCGGTGATCCAGAAGCTCGGCGCCGACATCACCCTCAACCTCGCGTCTGATTCCTTCCTTGGCCAGCCTTTCGCGACCAGCAGCAACGGCCTCTGGGACATCTCCCGAATCTATGACCAGGGCAAGATCAACCAGGCCAACGCCAGCAACCCGACCGATCCAGGCCTGCGCGGTTCCTACTTCCAGATCGACGGAGCCATCACCGGACCGGGCGGGCTCACCAAGATCGGCCAGGACGTCATCTTGCTGTCCGGCGCCAGCACCTACGAGGGCCTGACCCGCGTCGACAACGGCGTCCTGCAGATCGGCCGCGCCGACGCGCTTCCGGTCGCCACCGGCCTCGTCCTCGGCACCTCGAGCGCGACCTTCGACCTCAACGGTTACGACCAGCGCGTGGCCTCGCTGGCTGGCGCGGCCGGCGTCGTGACCAACGGCGCGTTCGCGCTCAACACGCTCACCGTCCGCCAGGCCGCCGACACGACCTACGCGGGCACGCTCGACGGCAACGTCGCCCTGCGCAAGGAAGGCGCCGGCGTGCTCACGCTCGCCCCCGTCGACGCGATGGGCGTCACGACCACGGGCAACGGCTACCGCGGCGGGTCGGTCTTCGCCGGCGGCCTCGTCTCGGTCGCGATGGACGCCGCCCTGGGCGACGTCCCTAACAGCTTCGACGCGGACAACCTCGCTTTCACGGGCGGTGGCCTGCGTGCCACTGCCTCCTTCTCGCTCTCCGCTCTCCGCGGCCTCACCGTCGCCGCGGCGGGCGGCGTCCTCGACCTGCCGACGGGCGTGACCTTGACCGTCTCCGGCGCCACTGCCGGCGTAGGCGCGCTCACCAAGACGGGCGCGGGCTCTGTCCGCCTCGACGGAACGGCCGACCTCTCGGGCCTGACCACGGTCGGCGCGGGCGTCCTCGAAGTCTCTTCCGGCCGACTCGCCGGCGGTCTCGCGGGCAGCGGTTCGTTCACCAAGGTCGGCGCGGGCCTCCTCGTTCTTTCCGGGGACTCCGTCGGCTTCAGCGGCCAGACGGTCGTCGCAGCCGGCGAGCTCCGGGTCGCCTCCGCCGCCTCCCTGAACGGACTCGCCGCGGCGGGCCGCTGGTCCGCGGCTTCCGGCGCGACGGTTTCCTTCGCCGACGCGGTCGGCCAGACCGACGTCGTCGCCGCGCTCGCTTCAGGTAATTTCGCCTCCGGCTCCTTCCTCGGTCTGGACGTCGCCACGGCGCGCGCGTTCTCCGCCGACCTCGCCGGCCCCCAAGGTCTGACGAAATCCGGCGCCGGCGTGTTGGCGCTTTCCGGCGCTGGCACGTTCACCGGCGGCGTCCGTCTCGCGGGCGGCACGCTGGCCTTCAGCTCCGGCGCGCTGGGCTCAGGACCGATCACCTTCCAAGGCAACTCCACCTTGCGCTGGTCCGGCGCGCAGGCCGCCGATCTCTCCGCGCGCCTGGCTCCGGTGGCCGCCGGGCTCACCGCCGGGCTCGACTTCGGCGCCAACGACGTCTCCTTCGCGGCCGGCCTTGCCGGCGCCGGCACCTGGAACAAGTCGGGAGCGGGCGTGCTTTCCTTGAACGCCGTCTCCGTGCTCACCGGCGCGCTGCAGGTCTCCTCCGGAACGGTACGCATGGGCGTGGCCGGCGGCCTGCCGACCGCCGCCTTGGTCCGGGTCGACGCGAACGCCTCGCTCGACCTCGACGGTCACGCGCTCGGCGTTGCCCGGCTCGCCGGCCTCGGCGCCGTCACCAACGCCTCGGCCACCGCGGCGACCCTTTCGGCCGGCGACCTGCGGGATTCGACCATCGGTTCGCTGAGCGGCGCTTTGGCCCTCGCCAAGACCGGCGCCGGCACGCTCACCGTCGGCGCAGCCACCTACGCGGGAGCCACCACGATTTCCGGCGGCCGTCTCGCGATCTCCTCCGGCTCCCTCGGCGGCGCGATCGGCGGCGTGGGCATCCTGACGAAGACGGGTAACGGCGTGCTCACCCTTGCCGGCGCCGGCACCTATGCGGGCGGTCTCGAAGTCCTCGGCGGCACGCTGCGCCTGGCTTCGTCCGACGCCGCCGATACGGTCGGCATCCGCTTCGGCGACGCCACGATCGAAGCGGTCGGCGGCCCGCGCACCTTCGGCGGCCCCGTGGCGTTCCTGAACAACGCCACGCAGTCTCTCGCCGGCACGCATGCCTTCACCTTCGCCAATATCGTCGACCTGGGCGGCGACGTCACCGACGTCACCTTCCGCCAGAACGCCGTCGGCCAGACTGTCACCTTCGCCGGCGGCCTGCGCGCCGCCCAGCTCACGCTGAACGGCGCCTGGACCGTGGATGGCGCGGGTGATACCCTGATCCAGGGTGACCTCACCGGTGCGGCTGGCCATGGTTTCAACCTGGTGAAGAACGGTTCCGGTACGCTCACCCTGGCCGTCGGCGGTGCTTCCAACTTCACGCAACGCGGCGCGGCGGTCATCGTGCGCCGCGGCACGCTCGCCCTGGGAGCCGATGAAGTCATCCCGCATGGCGCCGGCGCAGGCGGCTTGATCTTCGCGCCTGAAGCCTACTCCGCCGATGCCGCGACCTTCGACCTCCGCGGCCGCGCCGAGACCGTCACCGGACTCACCGCCGTCTCCAACGGCACGTTGGTCATCGACAATTCTTCGGCCACGCCGGCGACCCTTACCGTCGGCGCCGACGGGGCCGCCGTCACCCTCGGCGGAGGCGCCGGTTCGTACACCGTGACCGATTCCGGCGCGGGCGCGCTCTCGTTCGCCAAGACCGGTTCGGGCGCCGGTGTCGTCGCCGACGGCGTCGTCCTCTCGTACCAAGGCGCGACCGCGGTCACCGGCGGCTCGCTCGTCATCCGTGCGCCGCTGACGGCTTCGACCAGCCTGAGCGTCACCGGTACGGGCAGCCTGCTCGCCTTGGAGTCCGGGCACTCCGCCCCGTCCGTCGTCACCGCCGTCACGGTCGGGGCGGGCGCGACCCTTAGCCTGGCTGATGGCGCGGGTAACGCGTTCACCGCGCTCACTTCCCTTCAGCTCGGCTCCGCGACCGGCACCAACACCACGCTCGAACTCAATGTCGGTGACCTCGCGTCCGCCGGCGACGGCCTGCGCACGGACGTCCTCGGCCTCACGGCCGGCGGCGCGCTCAGCCTCTTCGCCGGCAACAAGGTGACCTTCAACCTCGTCGACGCCGGCCTGGCTGAGAATCAGACTTACACGCTCCTCTCCGCGGCGGACGGCGGGCTGACCTCCGGCGTCCTCGGCGCCGGCGATTGGCTCCTCGGCGCGACCCCGGGAGGCTTCGCGTCGCTGACGCTGGCCGCGAGCAACGGCGCGGTCACGGTCACCACCGGTTCGCTGGTCTCGGGCGATCTTTTCTGGCAGGGCGCCAGCGCCACTAACTGGTCCGCCGGGCTTGCCAGCTGGTCGACCGACCTCGCCGGCACGGTGACCTCGACCGTCCTGCCGGGCCAGGCCAGCGCCGTCCGTTTCCAGCGCGACTCGGCCGCCGCCGCGGCCATCACGAGCAACCTCGACCGCAACTTCCGAGTGCGCTCGCTCGCCTTCGCGGCCGGCACCTCCGCGGGCGTCACGCCGGCGTCCGTCACGCTCGCCGGCACCGGAGGTCGTCTTGACCTTGCCCCGGCCTCCGCCGCGCAGGGCATCACGCTGGAGGCCGGCGCCTCCGCGTCGGTCGTCCTTGCGGCTCCGGTGCGCCTCATCTCGGCCCAGACCTGGACGGTCACGGACGCCGCCGGCATGCTCACGGTTTCCGGCGCGCTTTCGGGCGGCGCCTCCGTGACCCAGGGCGGCCTCGGACGCGTCACGCTCTCCGGCGCCGCCGCTCCGGAGTTCAACCCGGCGGGCAACGCGAGTTATGTCGTCTCCGCCGGTACGCTGATCCAGACCCATCCGTGGGCGCTCGGCCGCGTCGAGGACAAGAACCTCATGCGCGTCGTCGTCCAGCCGGGGGCTGCCTACTACTACTCGGACGCCTCATCCCAGGCCATCGCGCTCCCGCTCGAACTCGCCGGCGGCGCTCTGTCGGTCAACGCGGCGAACCAGTCTTACGCCGGCGCCGTCACCCTGAGCGCCAACTCGGTCGTCAACCTCCGTGAAGCCAACTCGGCGGTCACGACCACGGCCGTAAGGCAGATCGACCTGCTCGGCGTCCTGACCGGCGCCGGTCGCCTCACCTTGGAGTCGATCGAGACGCTCGGCGGCGGCAACCGCATCACGGGCAATCTCCGGTTCGCCGGCGCTAATCCCGCCTGGAGCGGCGGCATGCGCGTCAACGCCGGCACCGTCATCGCGGCCCAGGCCGCCTCCCTCGGCACCGGCCCGCTCGAATTCCTCTTCGGCAAACTCGCCCTGCAGGGTCAGAACGGAGAGTCATGGACCTTGCCTAACCCGGTCGTGCTGCCGGACGCCGGCGTCGCGGAGCTCAACGTCGACAACATGTCCGCGGCGACGAACAGCCCCTTCGCGGCGACCCTGACCGGCCCGGTCTCCCTCGGCGTCGGCGCTGCGCTGCGTATCTACCTTTCCGACGGCATCCAGTCGCCGCTCACCCTGGCTGGCGACGTCACCCTGGCCGGCCCGGGCAGCCTTTCCCTGAGCGGGGCCGGCACCGGCGGCACCGCGGTGTTCTCGGGCGTGATCTCCGGCGCGCACGCGCTCGCCATCAACGATGACCTCGGCGGCTGGGCGCAGACCAACCGCACCATCCGCCTGAGCGGCGTCAACACCTTCTCCGGCGACGTCACCGTCGCGGGCGGCGAACTCGAATTCACGACCGTGACCGCCGCCGGCGGTCCGGCCAGCAGCCTGGGCACCGGTGCTAACCTCAGCCTGGCCGGCGGTTCGCTCGTCTTCGTCGGTTCGGTCAGCCAGACCACCAACCGCGTCATCACCGGCGCCGCGGCCGTCGGCCTCGGCGCGAAGGGGCAGGGCGGGGCGTCCATCACCTACACGGCGCCGATCGCTTCGGCCACCTTCGGATTCAATCTCTTCGGCGATGCCGGCGCCGTCGGTGTGATCGCCGGCGGCCTCACTTCGTCGGGCGCGACCGACGCCAACCTCACCGGCGGCGCCTGGACCTTCTCCGGCGCCTCGCCGGTGACGTTGGGCGATGACTTCGTCGTCACCGGCATCGGCACGGTGCTGAACCTCGACGCCACCGGCGTCCTTTCCTTCAATGCCGCCGCCAGCGCCGACGCCTCGCTGCTGCTGCGCAACGGCGCGGTCGTGAACCTCGGCGCCGATAACGCCGTCGTGGCGGCCGACTTCGACCGCCTGTTCATCTCCCAGGACGCGGACGGCGCACCCAGCGTCTTCAACATGGGAGCGTTCGCCCTCACGACCTCCCGCTTCATCCTCGGCGAGCGTTCTTCGCTGCGCACCGGCGACCTCAACGGCTCGGGGCTTCTGACCGTCACCGGCGGCGACTTCGACCTCTACCGCGGCACCATCCGCGCGCGTCTGGCGAGCAACGGATCCACCGCCTTCGAGAAGATCGGCCCCGGCTTGGTCACGCTCGCCGGCGATAATCGCGGCCTGGCCTCGACCGGTTCGACCATCGTCTACGAAGGTTCGCTCCGCCTCGACTTCACCGCCGACAACAACGACAAGATCCGCTCCGCTTCCTCCCTGAACATGCAGGGCGGCGTGCTCGAGCTGCTCGGTAACGCCGCGGCCGCGACGACGCAGAACGTCGCCGGTTTCTCCGTCGCCGCCGGCTACAATCAGCTGACGCTTTCCCCGGGTTCGGGCCAGACGCTCACCCTTGCTTTCGGGGCGTTGACGCGCACCGCCGCCCAAGGCACTGCGCGCCTCAACCTCGCGGACGGCGGCGCCTTCACCACTTCCACCGTCAACTCCGCGCACGGTTTGCTCGGCGCCACGGCCTCCCTCACCGTCCGCGACAGCACCGGCGCGACCGGCTTCGCCGCCAATGACGGCGCCGGCAACATCGTCGGACGGGCGGTCACGACGGCCAACGATGTCTCGACCTGGTCCGTCGGCTCGCACGTCTCCGACGTAGGCGCCGGCTTCGCCGGCGTCGCCGGACGCTCGAACCTTGGCAGCCTCCGCTTCGACGCCGCCGCCGGCTCCCGCCTCAACCTCGCGAACCAGGCCGCCCTCGTCCTCGGCAGCGGCGGCCTGCTTGTCACCGACCGTGTGACCGCCGGCAATGCGGGCATCAGCGGCGGCCTGCTGCGCTCCGCCACCGGTGAGATCGTGGTCTTCCAGGATAGCCCGCGCCCCTTCGAGCTCTCTTCCGCCTTCGGCTTCGGACAGACGCTTACCAAGGCCGGCAATGGCGTCCTTCGCCTTTCCGGCCAGGGCCTGGCGCCTGCCGTGAACCTCCAATCGGGCACCTTGGAGCTGGCCGGCCAGACCACCGGTGCGCTCACGTTCGGCGTGAACCAGGACGCCCGAGTCCGGGTGGTCTCCAGTTCGCGCGTCGGCACCCTGAGCGGCGGCCGCATCGCCACCGAGTCCAACTACGGCGTGGTCGAGATCCTCCCCGGCGTGGTGCTCAGCGTCGACCAGTCGACCTCGGCCGCCTTCTCGGCCGTGCTGATGGGCTCGGGCACGATCAATCAGGTCGGAATCAACAACCTCAACCTCAACGCCACCAGCCTCGACTTCATCGGCGCGGTGATCGTGAACGCCGGCCTCTTCCAGCTTTCCGGCAGCGGCCGCCTCGGCGCCGCTTCCGTGGTCGTCAACCGCGGCGGCGCGCTGCTGCTGGACAACAACAGCGGCACGCGCTCAGGAGATCGTCTGCCAGATAATACGCCCGTTATCCTCAATTCCGCCAACGGCACCTTCGGCGGACAGACCCAGCTGCGGGGCCTCGCCTTGCGCACGGACCAGAATGCGGGGACCAACGAGACCATCGGCAGCCTCGTCTTCGGCTCCGGCACGAGCTACCTCACCGGTTCCGCCGGCACCGGGACCAATGCCGAGGCTTCGCTGGTGGCGGCCACTTTCGAGCGCCGTAACTTCGCGACCGTCACCGCGATGGCCCGTTCCCTCGGGCTGACCGCCGACTCCGCCGGACGTAATAATTTCCGCATCGGCGACGCCACGGCGCAGACGGCCTTCATGGGCGCTCAGTTGGTCGGCGGCGGCGGCGCGGCGGCCACCGCCACGATCAGCATCGTACCTTGGGCCATCGGCGAGAACCTCACCGCCGACGTGGCGGTGACGAACATGGGCAACTCGCTGGTGACCTATGTCTCCGGCGCAGGTTTCCGTCCGCTCGCGTTCGCCAACGAATACGCCACGTTTGCCGCGGCGGGCGCCACCGGCAACGCCCGCGAATCCTTGACGGCGTCGCTGACCGGCCTCGCCGGCAAGACCGTCAACTCGCTCGTCATCCATAACAACAGTACTTCCGCGTCCACGCTGTCCGTCTCCGGCACCGGCGCCGGACAGACCTTGCTGAACACCAGCGGCGCCTTCCTCTTCACGCTCAATCCGGCGGCCACCGCGTCGACGGCCCATGCGGTCACCCTCGACGGCTTCGGCGGCGGCATCACCGTCGGTTCCGTCGCCGAGTATGTCTTCGCGGTCGTCAATCCTTCGGCCGCCGCGAACACCCCGACCCTGACGGCCACGGTCGCCTCGCCGCTGGGCACGCCGGCCGCCCTCACCAAGACCGGCCGCGGAACCCTGGTCCTTTCCTCGGTCAACGTCGCCGGCGGCGGCGCGTTCCCGACGGTCATCAACGAAGGCGTGCTCCAGATCGCCGACTTCGACAACATCGGAGGCAACACGGGTCCGTTGGTCTTCGGCGGAGGAACGCTCCGCCTCGCCGCTGGTTTCGGCGACCCGGTAATCCTCCGTCCGATCGATATCCGCGAAGGCGGCGCGATCCTAGACCTCGGCGCCGATGTCTCGATCCCCGCCGGCCTCGGCGCGGGTCCGGGCGGGTTCACCAAGCTCGGCACGGGCGCGCTCACCTTGGGCGCATCCGCCGCCTACCAAGGCGCGACCACCGTCGCCGGCCCGCTCACCTTCGGCGCGGTCCGGGCCCTGCCGGACGGCACGGTGCTGACCCTCGGCGTCGGCACCGCCCAGGGCTCCGTCAATTTCGGCGCCTTCGACGCCACGCTCGGCGGCCTCGCCGTCCGCGCGAACAACGCGTCCGCCTCGGTGCTGACCGTCGCTCCGGGCCGCACGCTCCGCATCAACGGCGAACTTTCGCTCACGAATGCGACCGCCGGCGGCGTGACGACCTTGAACATCACCGGCGGAGGCAACCTCATCGTCAACGCCCCCGAGATCTCCCTGGCCGACATCGCCGGCACCAATAACACCGTGCGGGCGACCTTGGACCTGTCGGGACTTGCTTCCGCCGAGCTGAGCACCCCCGGACGCATCGTGATCGCGCGTCAGGGCGACAACTCCGCCACCGCTCGTTCCATCCTGCGACTCTCGGACGGAGCCAACCTCGTGGTCGCCGAACAAGTCGTCATCGGCGCCAGCGGCGCGGGCGCCGGCAACGGGGCGCCTCAGCAGACCATCCATCTCGGCGGCGGCGCCAACGTCCTGAACGCGGACTTCTTCCGCCTGGGAACCGGCAGCCGTGATTCCGGCTTGCTCGCCTTTGCTGGGTCGGCCGGATCGGTCGTCATCCGTGATCGCGCCGGCTTGGGACGCGCTGACTTCATCCTTGGTCCGGAGACGGCGCAAGGCACCGGCTACGCGACCAACTCGGTCGTCGACTTCTCCGGCCGTCAGGCTGACGTCGCCATCGCGACCTACGCGACATCGCTCGGGGCCAAGACAGCCGCCAACACGAACGACTTCCTCTTCTCGGCCGGCACGCTGGACATCCTGAACCTCAACATGGCGTTCGCGAAGGGCACCGGCGCCTCGCTGAACCGGCTTGTCATCGGCGGAGGCACGACGCGCCTCGGCGGGTCCGTCGCCTTCGGCGACGCCGGCACGGGCTCGCTCGTCCTCGCCACCGCGGGCGAAGGCCAGCTGAACATCACCGGCGGCACCGTCGAAGTCGGCGCCGCCCTCCGTCGCGCCGGAGCCGGCGCGGCTTCCGTCACCCTCAACGGCGGCACGCTCGACCTCAACGGCAACGCCGTCGGCGACGCCACCTTCGGCGTCACCTTCAACGTCCAGTCCGGTACGCTCCGCGACGTCGGACCGATCAATGGCACCGGCGGATTCACCAAGTCCACGGCGGGCACACTCACCCTCGAAGGCAATTCCGCCTACGCCGGCGTGACGAACGTCGCCGGCGGCAAGCTTGTCGTGTCCTCTCTCGGAGACGGCCTCGCCCCGAGCGCTCTCGGTATCTCCCCCCTCGCGCCGGCGAGTCTTGTCTTCTCCGCCGGCACGACTTTTGGTTATGCCGGCGCCGGCGAGATCTCCGCCCGCGGCTTCACGATGGGCGACAGCCTGACGATCGAGGCCGCCGGTACGGGGGCCCTTGCGTTCAGCGCCGCCGCCAAGGTGGCCTTTTCGGGCGCCAGTGCCACGCGCGCGCTGACGCTGACGGGCACCCAGACCGGAGCCAACAGCTTCGGTGCCGGCCTGTCGGACGTCGGCACCGCCGACGCCTCCAAATTCAACCTCGTCGTCAAGGATGCCGTCGGCTCCTGGGTGATCACCAATGGCGAGACGCTCAAGAGCACCGTCCAGATCGACGTCAACGGCGGCCTCCTCGGACTCACCTCCGGCGTCCTGCCGCTGGCCGGCCGCGTCGATCTCGCCACGGGTACGACCCTTCGTTTCGAGAACGGTAATACCGATGACCTTTCCGGGCGCATCCGTCTGGACAGCGGCGCGGCCGTGACCTTGGCCGTTGTTTCGGACGTCCAGTTCGCCACCAGCCTGGCCGTCGGCGGCCTCGGTGGCGGTTCCGTCACGAAGTCAGGCGCCGGCAAACTTACTTTGGCCGCGGCCAACATGGCGGTCACCGGCGGCTTCACCGTCGCGCAGGGCACCTTGGACGTCACGCACTCCCAGGCGCTCGGGGCGTCAGTGGCCACCGTCACCGGCGGCCTGCTCACCGTCAACGCGCCGATCGCCAACACCGTTAATGTCGCCAATGGTGGCGCGCTCGGCGGCTCCGGTACGCTCGGCGCGGTCCATGTCGCCAGCGGCGGCACGCTGGCTCCCGGCAACTCACCGGGCATGCTGACGGTCGGCAATGTCGTCTTGTCCGGCGGATCCTTCTACGAATGGCAGGTCCAGGACGCCACCGACCACGTCACGGGTTACGATAAGCTGAGCGTCACCGGTAATCTCGACCTGACCGGCGCCTCGAGCGCCAATCGCGTCACCATCCGCATCATCTCGCTCCTCGGAGCCGGGGACGGCAACACCGTGGGCAACCCGCTCAACTTCGGCGCGCCGAACGGCGCCTCGTCCATCCGGACCTTCCAGTTTGGTCAGGTCGGCGGCGTGCTCCTGAACAACGGCGTCAACATCAGCGATGTCTTCGCCTTCGATGTCAACGGGTTCACTTATTCCGACGGCAGTTCCTCGAACGCGGCCCTCTGGTCGATCGACTGGAATCAGGGCAGCGGGGCGATCACGCTGACCGCCGTGCCCGAGCCCTCGACCTACGGCTTCGCGATGGGCGCCCTGGCCCTCGCCGCCGCGGCCATCCGTCGACGTCGGAAGACCAACGCGGAATCGAAAGCGTAAGCTTTCGCGCGCCGCTTGGTTGACCTGTTGACCTGTTGGCCAGTGGGCCAGTTGACATGTTGGCAAGGGAGGTAGCCAATCCAGGAGAGGCCTGGAGGCCCAGGGTGATGCCATGGGTAGGGTCGGGACCGCGTCACGACCTAGCTGCATCGGGGTAGGGTCAGCACTGCGTGCTGACCTAGGTATTCGGCCGCCGTATGGTGGCCGAAGGTAGGGGCGCGGCTACGCCGCGCCCTCCGGAGATGGCGGACGCGATGTCATCGCGTCCCTACCCAAAACAAAAAGCCGCCCGGGTGGGCGGCCTGTCTTACTCCGTGTCCACGTGTCAACTTGCCCACGTGTCCCCTCGCGACGCGTTGCGTCGCGCTCAGAAGGCGCGGCGCAGGCTGAGCGAGCCGGCGACGTCATGCGCCTGGCCGTAGCCCGCGGCATGGACGGAGAAGCTCAGCAGGGTGTTCGCCGAGAGCTTGTGGTCCACGTCGAGTCCGAAGCGGGCCTGGTCCTTGGTCGGCGCAAGGCCGGCCACGGAGAAGGCGCCGGAGGTCGTCTGGCTGATGCCGCTGAGGGCGTCGCCGGCGTCGTCGAAGCGATGGATCCACTCGGCGGTGAGGCGGAGCGTGGTCTCGGCGCCGAGGTCGAACTTGGTGAGCAGGCCGAGGCGGCTTTCCTTGGCCGTATGGGTGTGGGCGTCGAAAGTCGCCGGGAAGGAGCCGCCGGACTCGGCGAAGGCGTCTGCCCGGACGCGCGTGAGCGCGAAGGAAGCGAAGGGGGCGGCGGTCATGCTGCTGATGAACTTCTGGGTCGGGCCGTCGTAGCGGACGCGCACGGTGGTCGTGGAGAGGTCGGTCTGACCGCGGGAGATGTCGTTGCCGCCGCCGGTCACGTAGCCGCGGGCGGTGCGGGCGTCCCATTCGCCGCGCATCACCAGCAGGGAGAGGATGCTTTCCTTGTCCGCCAGGCGGGTGTCGATCTCGGCGAGGAACGTCTGGCCGGCGACCTTGGCGTCTCCGCCGAAGAGGAGGTCCTGGGTCTGCAGGGCGGTGCCGACGGCGACGCCGACCACCGTGTCGCCGTAGGCCTGGCTGGCGCCGACTTCGCCATACGAGGTGCGGCGGTCGGTCTGGCGCGAAGAAGCGCCGAAATCGCCCGTGGCCCACACCTGCGTCTGCTTGCCCATGGCGTCGTAAGACATCAGCGGGCGGTGGTGGGCGCCTTCGAGGGGCAGGTTGCTGAGGTTGTTCGCCATCGCGGAGAGGCTGCCCGGACCGTTGAGCGAGCGCATCCATTCGGTCGCGTCGAGCAGGGTCTGGTTGGCGTAGGTGAACGCATGGATGAATCCTCCCGCCACGTCGGCGTAACCGACGACGACCGAACCATCGGCCGAGACGCCCGTGGCGTTGGAGCTGGAACCGCCGGGCAGGAAGCCCAGGCCGGTCATGGCGCCGTTCTGGTAGACGAAGGCTTCGTCCTGCGTGCCGTTGCTGCTTTGGCCGACGATGACCGAGCCGTCGTCGCTGACGGCGCGGGCGATCGACCAGGTGCCGGCGCCGAGCGAGCCCAGCGCGGCGTAGGTGCTGCCGACGCGGTCATACTTGAAGGCCTGCTCGTCGCCGCTGTTCAGGCCGGAGGAGGCGAAGCCGACCACGATCTGGCCGTTGCCGGAGACGCCGGTGAGCTGCGTGAAGCTGAGGTTGGCCGTGGCGAACGCCGCGATGTTCGCATCGGCCTGGACCAAGGAGGAGCCGACGCCGCGTACGTAGACGAAGCCGCTCATGGCCATGGGGCTGCCGAAGTTGTCGGCCAGGGTGCCGACCATGATGGTCCCGTCGGACGAGACGCCGGTGGCGCGGCTGGCCAGTCCGCCGCCGACGAGGTTGCCGTAGTTGTAGGTGAAGCCGTTCTCCCAGAAGACGAACTCCTCGCGGGCGGTGGTGCCGTTGAAGCCCCAGCCGACGATGAGCGTGCCGTCGGCGGAGACGCCGGTGGCTTCGGAGAAGAGGAAGTTATTGTTGAAGTCGAGCAGGGTGGCGCTCGAGCCGGTCCAGGAGACGGCCTGGGTGTAGGAGGCCATGTCGATGGAGAATCCGACGACGAGGGTGCCGTCCGCCGAAGCGGCCGTCGCGACGGCGTTGGAGTGGCCGGTGAAGGGGTTCAGGGCGGTGTAGGTGGTGCCGACGAGTTTGAAGGCGTCGGTCACGCCGGGCCCGATGGTGGTGCGTCCGACCGAAGTCAGGCCATCGGCGGAGACGCCGCTGATCCAGGTGTTGTTGGTGGTGTCGCCGGACGGGTGGACGTCGACGGGGGCGGCGGAGGCGACGGTCACCGCAAGGGAGGCGGCGGCGAAGAGGGAGGCGAGGGTGAGGGGGCGCATGAGTAAGGTATGAGCGGTTAGCGGTTGGCGGTAAGCGGCGGGGTGAGTCTGGGCGGGGTTGAATGCATTCTTTATCAAAAGAGAAGAGGAGCAAGCCGTAAGCCCCCATTGCGGGTCAGGGATCAAACGCTTGGAAGCGTTCCTGCTCGCGAGGCGAGGACCCGGGCGGCGGTCGGAGCAGGTTCCTGCCCACGTCCATCGCCAGCCGCCGATCGCCGGCCCGCGGATTATAATAAAACCGGAACACCACCCGTCCGGGCCCGGCCTCGATGCGCCCGTGTATCTTGGCGTAGTGGGCGGAGGTCATCCGATTCTCGCCGTCGAGCTGCGAGCGCAGTCTTAGGTAATACCCCGTGTGCTGATCGGCTGGTTCAGAAACGTTCAAGGTATCGAAAGGCAGGTTCTTCTCGCCTGCATAGCCGTCGGTCGGAGCCAAGGCCGGCATTTTCAGCCGACAGTAGGGCCAGAATGCCGGCGTGGGCATGATTCCATCTCCTGTGCGTGGGAACGATAATCGAATCACTCCTCTGAACCGACCATAGGCCGCCGCCCATTCCGAATCGTCCATCCGCGCCCCTTCCGCTGTCCTTCGTAGCATCGCCATGGCCTCGGCGGACTCGGTCCAGCCTATCTGCTCGATGCTGACCATGAAGTTAAAATCCGTGATCATCCCTCTTCCCCAGGGGGCAATCGCATCACCGACCTCGGCGTCGAAGCCGACCCACTTGGCTTTCGGCAGGCCCACGAGTTGGACTTCGCGATAATGGAGCGGCACCAGTTCCGTCAGCCGCGGCAAGGTCAGCGTCAGTTCCGAGCCCGTCTCTGGCCGTCCGAGCCCATGACGATGGTCGGCATCGGCCGTGAAGCACCCCGCCTGCCGCGCCTTCACGCGCGACAAGATCATCTTGTCGTCAGCCTGGAACCGGAAGATGCCTGCCGCATCGGTCCGACCGGTTTGGGTCGTCACGCTGGAAAGCCTCGGATCATCCGGCGGCGTCAGGACGGCTTCCACCTGCGCCCCTTCGGCTCCTCGTCCTGCTTCATCGAGCACGACGATCTTACGTTCTCCGGCCAGGCCGGCGGCCATGAGGAAAGAATGGATGACAAGCAGCCGTTTCATCGGAGTTCCCCTCGGTTGATCATGTGAAGGAAGAGCGGATAGGCGAAGGGCAGGGCGACGTTCTTGAAATCACTATGCAGCCAGCGTTCTTGCGTCAGAGGCGAACGATGCCCGTCCATGGGCCATCCGCCGCCGTTCGGACGGCCTTGGATTTCCAGGTCGAAGTTCGTCATCACGCCCGGCCCGCCCGTCGGTGGCATCGGTGTCGAGCCTGCGGCCGGGCTGAGCGCCGGCAGGCCCCGTGCGAGAAGATCGAAGCGCACCCTGGGCGCCTCGATGAGCGGTGAGGCAGTCCCGGTTGTCGGCGTGTGCAGCCAGCGTTGTTCGAAAGGCCGGAAGAAAGGATGCGTGAGCAGCTGACCGTCCGTGATCCGCGCCGCCACGGCGGGCGAGAGCAGCTCGAAGCGTCCGCCGAGAGTCCTGTCTGGTCCGCTCGGCACGAAGGCTCCGCGCCACGCGGAATTGAAGCCCCATCCGCCTTGGGACCGGGCCATCGCCGCGGCTCCGAGCGAGCGCGTCCAGCCGACCCCTTTGAGGAGCTCCTGGGTCTTCCAGACGCCGTAATCCACCGCGCGACCTTCCCAGAGCGTGGCCAGGACGGAGGCGTTGGACACCGCTGGCGGACAGTTGGTCACGTCCTCTCCTGCGGAGAAGCAGTTGATGGCGTCACGGAGGTGCCTGACCCTCGAGAAGCACCCCGGCCATGCATAACCACGACGCTGTCGTCCGACCGGATGAAGCTTCGACCACTCGGCGGCGTAGAGCCTTCTCGGGTAAGCCCGCCAGGATGCCTCCGTCATGTCTGCCGCGTAGGTCCGCGTGGCCGTCTCGCCCGCGATCGCTTCGATCGGCAGGGCGGCGTTGAGCAGGAAGTAGTGGGCTGGCGTGAAGCCGGCCTGGACGCCTTGGCAGGCTACGATGTTGCCGAGGCTATGCGCCACCAACGTCGTCCTGGATTCATCGATGAAACGGAGGGCGCGCGGCAGTCCTTCGCCGGTCAGGAAGGCCTGGAAGACGGCGGCATGGTAGTCCAAGCCGGTATCGCCATTCCAGGTCACGCCGATGAAGCGGGCGTTGCTGCCGAGGGCGCGCAGCCGTTTGAAGGTCTCCGCATGCCACCCGCGCGCCGCCTTGGCGGTGACATTGTAGCCATGGAGCATGACCACCCAGTTTGCGTTCGCTTCGGCATCAGGCAGGCCGGGCGGCTCGGAAATAAGCATGCGACGAGGCATCGTCCTAGGCCTGAGGGGTTCGCCGAAGTAAGAACATGCCTCGCGCGTGAGGTCGACATGCCGATACATGTCCTCCACGGGCACGATCGTGAGCGGAAGTTCGAGCCGGGTGACGACCTGATCGTCTTGGCGGATCTCTAATCGCACGGGCAGGGTGGTCGGCCGCGTCCCTTCGACGAGCAAGATGCCGTGGCCCTTGAGCATCATCTGTTCCAGGAAAGCGTCAGGGAGGTTGATCTCGCCTCTGTCGTTCGGCTTCAGGACTTCCGCGTCGACGCAGGGGCCGTCGAGCGTCGGACCGAAGACGGCGAGCGACTGGTTACGATGCAAGGCGCCGACCGTGGCCCTGGTCAGGCCGGTGGGCACGACTTGAATCGCCCGATCATCATGACAGAGGACGTAGCGGTAGCCCGACGCAGCGGGCAGCCTTCGGACGACCTCGCCGATGGAAAGGCAGAGCGGAATGAAGTCGACCAGGTCTCGGGCGCCATCGACGCCTGGCTGGGCATGATCGGATTCCTTGGCTGCCATTCCCGGAAGGTCTGCTCTCTCCTGCCAGTCTCCGGAGTCATCATCGTCGTTGATCCAGTGACGAAGGGGCCGGCCGCTTGGAGGGCGTTCCCCGACGACGATGATGCCGTCGCGATCGGCGTCGGCTTCGAGTTCGGCGGCTATGATGCTTATGTCACGCAGGTTATACCGCAGGCCAGCGTCGCCGAAGGGGATGATCGTGAACGTCAGGGGGTGGAGCTGATCTTCAGGTGAGAGGGTGAAGGGAAGGCCGACCGTCCGCCAGCGGGGTTCCACTTCTGCCGGTGTCCGCCATTCTCCGACCGTATGTCCGTCGCTTCGCCGGATGGTGACGACATAGCCCTGGCGGAGGGATAGCGGATTCGGTCCGGTCTGCTGTCCCCAGAGAAGCAAGTAACGTCCCGCCATGAGCGCGGATCGGCTCAGCTCAGCCGCGACATCGGGATTATGTCCGGGGAGATTGTAATAACGGAGGGTTTGGAAGGTAGCAGGATTGCTGTTGGCAGGACGACTCCCAGGCAACGTCACCCCAGCGGATTGGCGTAAGGCCTCGCGTCGAAGGATGCCGATGGACGTCGTCGCTCCGGACGTCTCCGTGTCGTGTGGCCGATCATTCGCATCGCAGGGGTCCGTTCCAAGGATGAGTTCGGCGAGATCGCCCCAGCCGTCCGAATCCGTGTCACTGAGCTCGGGGTCGGTGCCCAGTTGGAACTCCAGCGCATCTTCCACCCCGTCTCCATCGCTGTCTTCAAGGCCGAAGTCCTCGGCATTGGTCAGGCTGGCGGCCTGCGGCGTGCAGGCGTATGCAAGAAGGAGGAGCAGGCTTAAGTATCGGCGATAAGGCATGACGCGAGAGAGATGTCGGCCGGACTTGGACAAAACAATCTGCCAGGCCTGAGGACTTTATGATGAGGCCAAGCCGTGGTCCGCCGCCGGGGCGCCTATATGTCCGCGAACCATCGAATAAAGGCGGGGGAAAGCGGCGGGGTCGGTTGACCCGGAAACCTAGGGGCATTCATAGTGTCGGTATGCGTATGCCCCCACGCAGCCGACTCCTCGCCGCCCTCTGCCTGGGCGTGGCTCCGTTGTGCGCGCAGATCGGGGACAAGGCCGGCGAGGCGCAGGTGCCGATCGTGCCGGCGAACCTCATCCCGCCTTCGCCGCCGCTCTCCGCCGAGCAGGCGCTCCGCAGCTTCAAGGTCGCCCCGGGCTACCGCATCGAACTCGTCGCCGAGGCGCCGCTGGTCCGCCACCCGACGGTCCTGCAGTTCGCGCCCGACGGCCGCCTCTGGGTCGT
This sequence comes from Verrucomicrobiota bacterium, assembly GCA_041180005.1. Lineage (GTDB taxonomy): Bacteria > Verrucomicrobiota > Verrucomicrobiia > Opitutales > UBA953 > UBA953. The sequence goes on from JBEGSF010000001.1 coordinate 750,665, forward strand.
CGAGATGACGGGTTACATGGAAGACTTCGACGGCACGACCGAGGCCCAGGCCAAGGGTTCGGTGGTCGTGCTCAGCGACACCGACGGCGACGGGCGCATGGATAAGCGCACTGTCTTCCTCGATAACATCATCCTGCCCCGCGCGCTGGTGCTCCACCGCGACGGCGCGCTCGTCGGCGCCCCGCCGCATCTGTGGTTCTGCCGCGATACCGACGGCGACGGAAAGGCCGACGAAAAGACCGAGGTGGCGACCGACTTCGGCGTGCGCGTCGATCCCGCCCGTCCGCAGCTCGCCAATCCCGAGCGCGCTCCGAACGCGCTCCTCTGGGGCCATGATGGCTGGCTCTACGCCGGCGCCTACACGGCCCGCTTCAAGTTCACCGACGGCAAGTGGGTCCGCGAGAACAGCACCTTCCGCGGCCAGTGGGGCCTCTCGCAGGATGATTACGGCCGGCTGTATTCCAACAACAACAGCGACCTCCTACGCGTCGACGTGGTCAATTCGTCCTATCTGCTGCGCAATCCGCACCTGGGACGTAACACCGGCCTCAATACCAAGGCCGCCGTCGAGCAGACCGTCTGGCCCGCCCGCGTGAACCCTGGCATCAACCGCGGCTACCGCCCGGAGATGCTCCGCGACTTCAAGCTCAAGGAATGCACCGCCGCCTGCGGCCCGTGGGTCTATCGCTCCGATCTTTTCCCGGCCGACGCCTACGGCAACGCGTTCATCTGCGAGCCCGCGGGCAATCTCGTGAAGCGCCTCGTGCTCAATCCCGAGAATGGCCTCGTGAAGGGGAAGGCTTTCTACGACCAGCAGGAGTTCGTCGCTTCGACCGACGAGCGTTTCCGTCCGGTCAACGCGCTCACCGGACCCGAGGGCGCCCTGTATCTCGTGGACATGCATCACGGCGTGATCCAGCACCGCATCTCGCTGACGTCCTACCTGCGCAAGCAGGGCGAGGACCGTGGTCTCATCTCCCCGCTGCACCTCGGCCGCATCTGGCGCGTCGTTCCTGAGGGGCATAAGACCGCGGCGCTGAAGGGTCTCGCCGGTCTCAAGCCCGCCGAACTCGTCGCCGAACTCGGCAGCGGCAACGAATGGCGCCGCGAGACCGCCCAGCGCCTGCTCATCGAAAGCGGTGACAAATCCCTCGCTCCCGCGCTGAACGCTTTCGGCGCGCAGACTGCTTCCCCGATGGGACGCGTGCATGCGCTCTGGACGCAGCATGGCCTCGGCGTCGTTGATTGGACGCTCGTCTCCGCCGGCCTGGCCGATGCCGATCCCCGCGTCCGCGCCGCGGCCCTGCGCGTCTCCGAAAGCCTCGTCGCCGGGCCGATGCGCGCCGAGATCATCGCCCGCTGGACCGAAATGGCCGAGAAAGAGACCGTCCCGGAAGTGCAGGTTCAGCTCGCCCTGACCATGGGCGAAGCCAAGGACCTCACGGTCGATCTCGCCGCCGCCGCGCTCGCCCAGCGCGCCGCCGAGCACTTCGCCATCCAGGACGCCTTCATCAGCGGCCTCGCCGGACGTGAGCTCGAGGTCTTCGCCGCCGTGCTCAAGCAGCCCGCCGCGTATTCGAAGACCCTGCCGGCGGCGCTCCTCCGCTGCGTCTTCGCCGAGCGCAAGCCCGCGCGCGTGGCCCAGGCCCTCGCCATCATCGGGGGTCTCCCGCTGCGTTCCCAGCAGGTCACGCTCCTCGGCTCGCTGGCCACGCACCCGACCGTCACGGCCAAGCGCCCGATCAAGCTCGACGCCGAACCGCCCGCGTTGGCCAAGCTCTCCAAGAGCAAGGACGCCGCGATGCTCAAGGCGCTGGCCTGGTTCAAGAACACGGTCGTCTGGCCGGGTAAGCCCGGCGTCGTCGTGCCGACCACCAAGGCGCTCACCAACGAAGAGCAGATGCTGTTCGACAACGGACGCCAGACTTACGCCGGCCTCTGCGCCGCCTGTCATCAGCCGACGGGCAAAGGACTCGAAGGCCTGGCTCCGCCTCTCGCCGAATCCGAATGGGTGCTTGGCGAGCCGGACCGCATCGTGAAGGTCGTCATGCACGGACTCCGCGGACCGATCAAGGTGAAGGGCATGACTTACAGCTACGACATGCCTGCGGCTGGTTTCCTCAGCGACGAACAGATCGCCGGCGTGCTCACGTATGTCCGTCGCGAATGGGACCATGAGGCCACCCCCGTGTCCGTGGACCTCGTGAAGAAGATCCGTGAGGAGCACAAAGGTCGGACGGATGCGTGGACGGAGCCGGAGTTGATGGGGAAGAAGTAGAGGTGGATAAACAGGGCTAGGGCCGGGGCTAGGGCTGGGGCTAGTTGCGAAAGAGGCCCAGAGGCTCGGTGGACCAGAAAGATGCGTCGTTAGTTGATCGGTTGATCAGTTGACGCGTTGGCAAGGGAGGCACGAAAGAGACTCAGAGAGATGCCTGAATCGATGACAGATGACTGCGTCGATGAGGGAATGGATCTGCAGTCAATCATCCGGTTTCCGGTCGGCCGCCGCAGGGTGGCCGGAGGTAGGGGCGTGGCTACGCCGCGCCCTCCGTGTGGGAGGGCACGATGAATCGTGCCCCTACCTCACTCCGCGAACCCGTGGTCCTTGAGCATCCGGGCGACGGCTTGGGGCAGGGCGGGGCGGATCGCGGTGGGGACGGCCTTCTGCGCTTCGACGGTGCAATGCAGGTAGCCGAGCTTGCGCTCAGCCTCGGCGGAGCGGCCGGCGGCTTCGAGCCAGCGTTGCAGCACCGCGGCGCCGCGCGCCCATTCGGGCCAGTCGCTGTCGGCGCCATCGGCGGCCTCGACGAGCGCGCACAGGGCGCAGCCGCCCAGGAAGCGTTCGACCGCGGCGGCGTCTTCCGCGCCGACGGCCGCGACGAGCTTCTCGCGTTCGCGGGCCTCCATCGTCAGGTCTTGTAACCGAGCACCGGGCGCAGCCACTTCTCGGCCTGCTCGACCGTCCAGCCCTTGCGGGCGGCGTAGTCCTCGACCTGGTCGCGACCAACGTTGTCGACGTCGAAGTAGATCGACTGCGGGTTGCCGAAGTAGAGTCCGGACACCGAGGCGGCCGGGTTCATCGCGTAGGATTCGGTGAGCGTGCAGCCGAGGCGGTTCGCGTCCAGCAGGCGCCAGATCTCGGCCTTCTCGGTATGCTCCGGGCAGGCCGGGTAACCGGCGGCGGGACGACGGCCGGCGTATTTCTCGTCGACGAGCTCCTCGACCGTGAGGGCTTCGTTCGGCGCATAGCCCCAGAGCTCCTTGCGGACCTCGCGGTGCAGCCATTCGGCGCAGCCTTCGGCGAGACGGTCGGCGAGCGCCTGGATCATGATCTGGCGATACGGGTCCGTCTGCTTGAAGGAAGCGGCGTATTCTTCGACTTCCTGGCCGGCCGTGACGGCGAAGGCTCCGAGGTGGTCGCCCTTGTCGGCGGAGACGAGGTCGGCGAGGGAGCGACAGGTACCGACTTTCGGACGCTCACGCTGGTCGCGGAGGAAGTGGAAGCGGCCGATCTTCTTGGCCTGGGCTTCGTCGGCGAAGACATCGACGTCATCGCCCACGCGACGGGCGGCCCAGAGGCCGGCGACGCCGCGGAGGTGGACGCGGTTGCCGCGGATGATCTCATCGAGCACGGCGCGGCCGGCGTCGAAGGTCTTGCGGGCCTCGGTGCCGTATTTGGCCGACTTGAAGATGTTCGGGAACGAACCCTTGAGCGACCACGTCACGAAGAACGGCGTCCAGTCGATGATCTCGGCCACCGCGGCGGGGTCGATGCGTTCGAAGAGCGTCACGCCGGGCTTGCGCGGAGCGGGCTGGACCGGGGCGGTCGTGATGAGAGGGCGCTGGCGGGCTTCGGCGAGCGGAATGACCACGGCCGGCTGCTGCTTGTCGTAGGCCTCGCGCATCTCGGCCTGCTCGGTGCGCAGGTCGCTGACGAAACCTTCGCGCTTGGCGGGATTGAGGAGGTCGCTGCAAACCGTGGTGACCAGCGAGGCGTCGCCGACGTGGACCATCGGGCCGTCGTAATGTTCGGCCAGCTTGATGGCCGTGTGTTCCTTGGAGGTCGTCGCGCCGCCGATGAGGAGGGGCGTGCTGATACCGGCGCGCTTGAGCTCGCGGGCCACGTTCACCATCTCGTCGAGCGAGGGCGTGATCAGGCCGGAGAGGCCGATGAAGTCGGGCTTCAGGCGCTGGGCCTCGGAGACGATGCGCTCGGTCGGGGTCATCACGCCGAGGTCGGTGACCGCGTAGTTGTTGCAGGCCAGGACGACGCCGACGATGTTCTTGCCGATGTCGTGGACGTCGCCGCGGACGGTCGCGATGAGGAACGAGCCCTGGGTGGAGCCGCCGACCTTCTCGGCGGCCATGAACGGCTCGAGGTGGGCGACCGCGGTCTTCATGACCTTGGCCGACTTCACCACCTGGGGGAGGAACATCTTGCCCTCGCCGAAGAGCTGGCCGACGACGCGCATGCCGTCCATCAGCGGGCCTTCGATGACGAGGAGCGGGCGGCCCAGCTTCACGCGGGCCTCCTCGGTGTCGGCGACGACATGCTCGTCGAGGCCCTTCACCAGGGCGTGCGAAAGGCGGGCGTCGACATCGAGCTTGCGCCATTCGTTCTTCTTCGAGTTGTCGACCTCGGTCTTGGCGCCGGCGAAGCGCGGGGCGGCGTCCAGCAGGCGCTCGGTGGCGTCCTCGCGGCGGCAGAGGACGAGGTCCTCGACGAGCTCGCGGAGCTCCGGGTCGATCTCGGTGTAGACCTCGAGCATGCCCGCGTTGACGATGGCCATGTCGAGGCCGGCCTTGATCGCGTGGTAGAGGAAGACCGAGTGGATGGCTTCGCGGACCTTGTTGTTGCCGGCGAAGGCGAACGAGACGTTGGAAAGGCCGCCCGAGGTGCGGGCGCCGGGGCAGCGGCGTTTGATCTCCGCGACGGCCTCGATGTAGTCGAGGGCGTAGCGGTTGTGCTCCTTCATGCCCGTGCCGACCGTCAGGATGTTCGGGTCGAAGATGATGTCCTGCGGGTCGACGCCGGCTTCCTGCGTGAGGATCTCATAGCCGCGCACGCAGATGCGGACCTTGTCCTCGTAGGTGGCGGCCTGGCCCTTCTCGTCGAAGGCCATGACGATCATCGCGGCGCCGTAGCGGCGGCAGAGGCGGGCGCGGCGGACGAACTCCTCGTGGCCTTCCTTGAGCGAGATCGAGTTCACGATGGCCTTGCCCTGCACGCAGTGCAGGCCGGCCTCGATGATGTCGAAGTTCGACGAATCGATCATGAACGGCACCCGGGCGATGTCCGGCTCGGTCGCCGCCATGTTCAGGAAGCGCGTCATGGCCGCGACGCCGTCCAGCAGGCCCGCGTCGAAGTTGATGTCGATGACCGTGGCGCCGGCTTCAATCTGCTGCTTGGCCACGCTGAGGGCGGCGCGATAGTCGCCCTTCTCGATGTGACCCTTGAAGATGCGGGAGCCGGCGACGTTGGTGCGCTCGCCGACGTTCACGAAGGTGCCGGGGCCGCCGACGATGTTGAGGGCCTCGAGGCCCGAGAGCTTGAGGGCCGGCGGGACCGCGCCGGGGATGCGGGGCGGGTATTTCTCGGTGCGGCGGCGGATGGCGGCGATGTGGCCGGGCGTGGTGCCGCAGCAGCCGCCGAGGATATTGACCAGGCCGTCGCGGGCGAACGTCTCGAGGATGGCCGCAGTGTCTTCGGGGCCTTCGGGGAAGCCCGTCGGCGAAAGCGGATTAGGCAGGCCGGCGTTGGGATAGCACGAGACGTAGATGTCGGCCTTCTTCGCCAGCTCGGCGATGTGGGGGCGCATCTGCTCGCCGCCGAGGGCGCAGTTCATGCCGATGCTGATCGGCTGGGCATGTCGGACGGAATTCCAGAAGGCCTCGGTCGTCTGGCCCGTGAGCGTGCGGCCGGAGGCGTCGGTGATCGTGCCGGAGATCATCACCGGCAGGCGGAAGCCGCGGGCTTCGAAGGCCTCGTCGATGGCGAAGAGCGCGGCCTTGAGCACGAGCGTGTCGAAGACCGTCTCGCAGAGGAGGAGGTCGGCGCCGGCGTCGATCAGGGCGTCGACCTGTTCGCGGTAGGCGTCGCGCACCTGGACGAACGTCACGTCGCGCTTGGCGGAGTCGTTGACGTCGCGGGACATCGACAGCGTCTTGTTCGTCGGGCCGATGGCGCCGGCGACGAAGGCGTCCTTGCCGGGGTTGGCGGCCTTGAAGGCGTCGACGGCCTCGCGGGCGACCTTGACCGCCTCGACGTTCAGCTCGCGGACGAGGTGGGTCATCCGGTAGTCCTCCATCGCGATGGAGGTGCCGTTGAAGGTGTTGGTCTCGAGGATGTCCGCGCCGGCGTCGAGGTAGGCGCGGTGGATGTCGCGGACGACGGACGGCTTCGTGATGACGAGCAGGTCGTTGTTGCCCTTGAGCTGGCCGGGGTGCTCCTTGAAGCGTTCGCCGCGGTAGTCGGCCTCCTGCAGCTTGAGCTGCTGGATCATGGTGCCCATCGCGCCGTCGAGGTAGACGATGCGTTGGCGGAGGAGGGCCTCAAGGCGCTCGCCGGCCGGATTCAATGGGAGTCGCTGACGGGACATCGCCCTTGAACGTGCGGGTTGCCGTCCAAGGGTCAAGGCACGGGGAGGGCCTAATGTGTCATGCGCCCGGCAGATCGGGCTTCTTGCAGCGGAGGAGGTCCTGGCTGCGGTAGAGGACGATGCGCTTGCCCTCGAATTTCTCGTCGTCCCAGAGCAGGGGGCGGAGTTCGAAGCTGAACACGGGGTTCAGGTTGGACTTCGCGGCCTCCTCGGCGGGGTCGCCGCCCTGCCAGTAGAGGATGCCGTTGGGCAGGGAGTGCTTCTGGCCCTTGCAGAGGAGCTGGCGGGTGTTGTGGACGAAGGTGCGGAGGTCCGCCACGGCGCGGCCGGTCACGAAGTCATGCTCGTGGTTCATCGTCTCGGCCCGGGCGTTCTTGACGTCGACGTTCTTCAGGCCGAGGCGCTCGGCGATGTCGGAGACCACGGTGATCTTCTTGCCGACCGAGTCGACGAGCGTGAAGCGGGCCTTCGGGTAGAGGACGGCGAGGATGAGTCCGGGGAAGCCGCCGCCGGTGCCGACGTCCATGACGCGGCAGCCGTCCATGAGCTTGAGGAACTTCACCGCCGCGACGCACGGCGCGTAGTGGTGGCGTTCGAGGTTCTCGATGTCCTTGCGCGAGACCAGGTTGATCTTCTCGTTCCATTCGCGGTGGAGCGCGGCCATGGCGGTCAGCTGCTCCCATTGGGCGGGCGTGACTTCCGGGAAGAGGGCGACGAGGGACTGCATGACGAGGCCGCCAGCGTGTTCCGGGTCGGTCCTGAGGCAAGGACGCCTTTGGCCGGAGCACTTTGCTGTTTCCTTCGGACGGGACTTGGCCAAGCCTAGCCGTCCTATGTTCCACCACGTCGTCTTCTTCTACCTGAAAAAGGACCTCACCGCGGCCCAGCGCTCGGAATTCGAGACCAAGCTCCGCGGCCTCCTCGCCATCAAGAGCATCCACAGCGGCTACGTCGGCGTCCCGAGCAAGCACGCCGTCCGCCCGATCATCGACACCTCCTACGACTTCGCCGAGTTCTTCGTCTTCAAGAACCACGCCGACCATGACGCCTACCAGATCGACCCGATCCACCAGGCGTTCATCGCCGACTGCAAGGCCTACTGGGATTCGGTCAAGATCTACGACTTCGAATAAGCCGTCAGGTTTACCGACGAATCAGGCGCCGAACTCAGGCGCCTTTTTCGTGCGCGGGAGGATACGTCATATCATTTTTATCAATCCGCGGGATGACGGCGGAGGACTCTATTGGGTTGGCTATGTCACGCACCGCCCGTATCAATCACCCCCATGGCGATGATCCCCCGCGTTGCTGCCCAGAGGCTGACCGTACCCGAGTCCGTCGAGGAGCTGGCGAGACGCGCCGGTTGGAGCGTCGAGAAGGCTCTCGCCGCGGGGGCTGGACATACCAGGCATCGGGCGCCCGCAGGCGTTTCGCAGGTCGACCTGGCCTGCGATGCCGTCTCCCGGCTCGGCTTAGGCTCGGCGGAACTCCGCTCCGCGCGCTGGCTGATCGGCGCCCAGGCCGTGCCCTGGCGGGCGATGCCGACCAATGCCGCCAGCGTGCACGCTCGTTTCTCGCTCCCGCCTTCCGTGCAGTGTTCCGACATCAACGCCAGCTGCCTTTCTTTCCTCGCCGCCCTTCAGCTGGTCGGGCCGGGTGTCGATGCTTCAGGCTGTCCCGCCTTGGTCGCCAGCGCGGAAGATCCGCTGATCGGGCTGGATTGGTCCGAGCCACATTCTGCGGCGTTGTTCGGCGCCGGTGCCGCTGCCGCGTGGATCGTGCCGGATAGGTCGCCGGAAAAGGGCGAGACGCTCTTGGCGATCAAGACCCAGCTGATCGAAAGCTACACTGAATCATCCGAAGCCTGCGTGGTCCGAGGCGGCGGAACGAAGGATCCCTTCGGCGCCGTAGGCTACGGAAAATTCTCCATGAACGGACGGTCCCTCTTTCAGGCCGCCTCGCGCAACATGGAAGGGTTCATCGAGAGATTCGTCTCACAGGGTGGCGTGGACCCCTCCCTTGCGGACTGGGTCGTGCCTCATCAGGCGAGCCGTGAAGCCATCGAACTCATGCGTCGTCGGCTGAATATCTCCCCTGAGCGGCTGGTGGTCCGCTTCGAGGAGTTCGGCAATCAGGTCGCGGCTTCCATGCCGGAGGGCCTGGCCTCGCTCTACCATTCGGGACGACTTCGGCATGGCGACCGCATCTTGCTGCTCGGCACGGGCGCCGGCTTGCTCATCGGAGCGACCGAACTGACCGTGGTCGCCGACAAGCCATGAGGGTGCTGGTACGAGGCGGGACGGGTTTCGCCGGCCGACACGTGGTCTGGCGCTCGCTGCTTTCCGGATACGACACGGTCTTCACGGGGCGGAATCTTGAGGCGGCGGGTCAGGTGATAGAGATGGCGCGGCGCGTCTCTCCGGAACGTCTGCCGGTCTTCCAGGCGGAGGGCAACCCGCCCGAGGGGCGTTTCGATGCCGTCATCGATTGCGCCGGCAAGGTCGACCTCGTCGGATCTTTGGCTGATTATGTGTCGGCGAACGTCGACCGGACCAAGGACGCCTGGGCGCACGCGCGCGAATGCGGTGCCCGCACTTTCGTCTCCGTTTCTTCCGCCTCCGTCTTGTTTGCTTGTCGCGATCAGCTCGGCCTGACCGACGGAGTCCCGGCCACGCCGCCGGGCATCCATCCTTATGCGGATTCCAAGGCGTTGAGCGAGGCGATGCTCTGGGCCAGGCGCGGCCAGGGGCCCGCGATCCGCATCATCCGTCCGCGCGGGGTCTATGGTCCCTACGACTCGGGCGTCCTTCCCCGCATCCTCAAGGTGGCGCGTCGATTAGGCGGCAGGTTTCCTTTGCCGGCGCCCGAGGCTTTGGCCTCGATGACCGCCGCATCCAACCTCGCCCATGCCGTACTGCTTGCCGCCGAAGCGCCGGACTCCGTGGGCGACGGCATCTGGAATGTCTCCGACGGAGATGATCGTCGTCTGGGCGAACTCATCCAGCTCGCCGGGCAGGCGGCAGGGCAGGAACTCCGGCCGTTCCATCTCCCGGGCAGCCTGCTGAGAGGAATCGGCCGAGCGGGGGATTTACTCTGCCGGCCCCTGCGGGTCGAGCCGCGCGTGAGTCTCTACACGGCGGAGCTCCTCTGCCGCAGCCGTACGCTTTGCATCGACGCCATCAGGAGGGATCTCGGCTACGAGCCGCTTCTTTCGTTCGAAAATGCCTTCGCCTCCTGGGCGGAGTTCACCCAGCGTGGCGTCTTGCCTGAACTTTCGATCATGCGGCCCCAAGGAGGCGTCCGATGAGTCCCGCGCCCGGCCACGAGGCCTTGGACGTCAGTTGGGATTTCGAATGGTGGAACACCGGATCGTTCGAGGCGCGCGGCTTCTTCTCACACCTGCAGGCCGGCTGGGCTAAGGCCGAACATCGCGCCCATGTGGGATCGCTCCAGCTGCACGGCCGCAGCGTGCTCTTCGACGTCGGCTACGCCCCGCGTTTCCATGATTGCGCCGCCCCTCGCCTGGCCTCGGTTTACCGCTGGGCTACGCCCGCCACGATTCCACAGGGGAGGTCAGTGATCTCGAGGCTGGCAGGAAGGAAGGTCGATCATCTGCTGCTTTCACATTGGCATGCGGATCATACCGGAGGGCTTCTCGACATTCCTGAGGCCTCGGTCTGGCGGCCTTTTTCTTCGCATGAGGCGGTCCGGCAAGAAGCCCTTTCCGCCTGCGCTCCGCTCAAGGGTGTCTTGGTCGGCCAATTTCCTGACGATCTTCCTGGCCGGCCGGGCGAACCTTTCTCCTCGCGACTTCGCGACGTGGAAGCGGCGCCCCTGATGGCTTTGCCTGTGGATCGATGGCCTTTTCTCGCCGAACTGGACGGACGTTGCCGTGATGTCTTCGGGGATGGCTCGTTGGCGACGGTCGATCTTCCTGGTCACGCCCTCGGCCATTACGGCGTCTTGTTCCAGACCCAGCTGGCCGGCCGTCCGGTCTTGGTACTGCTCTGCGGAGACGCGGTCTGGGATGAGCGAGAGCTGACCTCGGGCTGGCAGCGCGGTCCGGCGGCGTTCTTCGGATTCCGGTCGCTGGGTCAGGCGGCGGAGACCACCCGGATGCTCCGTCGGTTATGCCTGGCCGCCAAGGCCTGCGGCATGGAGCGTGACCTACATATCCTGCCGACGCACTGCCGCCTGGCGGCGAGCCGATTCGTCTCCTCCGGCGGGCGTGATTGACCTTCGGATCCATGTCCGTCCAACTCTCCACGAATATTAATTCTTTCTTCAGCGACATAAACTATTCGGCGGCGAACGAAGACGGGGCCTCGGAGCTGGCCGCCCTGCGTCTCGACGTGCGCTCCCGGGTGCTTTGCATCACGGCGAGCGGAGCCCGCCCGCTGGAGCTCCTGCTAGGTGACCCTCAGTCCGTCTTAGCCGTCGATTTCAACGCGACGCAGAATCATCTCCTTGAGCTGAAGATGGCGGCTTATCGGGGATTGGAATACGACGAGTTCGCCGTGTTCATCGGCCTCCGTCCGGGAGACGGGGCGTGCCGTCGATCCACTTACGCGCGTCTCGCTCCGGCGCTTTCGCCATCTGCGCGCGCCTATTGGGACGCCCAGTCCGCAAAAATCGCGCAAGGCGTCCTCTACTGCGGAAGGTGGGAGTCATTCATGCGGATGTTCGCCCGTCTCACCTTCGGACGCAGGGATCTGCTGCGTCGTCTCTTCGCATGTCGGACCTTGGCGGAGCAACAGGAGCTTTGGCGGCAGGAGTGGGATAACCGCGTCTGGCGTGGATTCCTGAGGGCGATCTCACAGCGTTGGTTGTGGCGATATGTGCTGCGCGAACCCGGAGTCGTCAACGTGCCTGCGGACTTCGATGTCGCGGGCTATCTCCATGCGCGCTTCGCCCACGTCGCGCGGACAAGGTTATTCAGGGACACCCCGTATCTTTCACTGATGCTGAGCGGGCGCTACGACCCGGCGGGCGCGCTGCCATTGCATCTCTCGCCGGAACATTATGAGACGATAAAGGCACGCCTTGACCGAATCACCATCGTCACGCAGGACCTGGCCGCGCTGCTGGAAGAGCCGGAGTCGCGCGGGGCGTACGACGCTTTCTCGGTCTCCGACTTCTCATCCTACGCGACTCCATCTTTGCATGAAAGAATCTGGCGCGGCTTAGAACGTTCGGCCAGGCCCGGGGCGCGGGTCTGCGAAAGGCAGTTCTTGGTCAAGCATCAGACCTCGACCCGCGGTCAGCGCGATGAGGTGCTTGCGGAGAGGCTGCAAGACGAAGACGGCGCATTCATCTATAGTTTCATCTGCGTGACTCTTTGAAGGTGCGGGCGAAAGGTTTCGCCCGTCTTCATTCATCATTCGGAAGAGAAACCCGGGGTGGCGGCTTCGATGTTATCATGCGAAACTAGGTCAGCACGCAGTGCTGACCCTGCCTCGAGGCAATCTTCCAGCCGCTAACCGCTTCCAAGCAGGGTCCGGATCATTGTAAACCTCCCCTTACTTCGGGCTTAACAATAGGCGGGAAGAGCCCTAGGCATGGGGTATGCCGACTGCCACCGCAGCCGCTTCGTCCGCCACGGACGCCCTCGATGCCGCCGACCGGCGCTTCGGGTGGCATCCGTTTACCCAGATGCGGGAGTATCAGGACAATCCCCGACTGCATCTGGTCCGCGGCGAGGGCTGCTGGCTGATCGACGGGGAAGGGAAGCGTTACCTCGACGGCAACGCCTCGGTCTGGACGAACGTCCACGGCCACAACGACCCGGACCTGAACCGCGCCATGCGCGAGCAGCTCGAGCAGGTCGCCCACGTGACGCTCCTCGGCCTGAACCACCCGGTCGCCACCGAGCTCGCCGAGGATCTCGCCGGACTGACGGGCGGCGCGCTGCCGCGTTGCTTCTATACGGACAACGGCAGCAACGCCATCGAGGTCGCCCTCAAGCTCTCGTTCCAGTATTGGCAGATTCTCGGCCAGGAAGCCAAGCGCGGGGTCATCTCGATGGAAGGCGCCTACCATGGCGATACGTTCGGCACGATGGCCGTCGGCGAGCGCTCCGAGTTCCATCGTCGCTTCAATCCTTGGCTCTTCGCCGCCCAGACTTTCCCCGCGCCGGTCCATTCCGAATGCGCCGGCCAGGTCGCCCGCTCTGACGCCTCCGCTTCGCTCGCCGCGCTGAAGGCCATGCTGGAGCGCGATGCCGCCACGACGGCCTGTGTCATCCTCGAGCCCGTCGTCCAAGGTGCCGCCGGCATGGTCCAGCAGCCCGCCGGCTTCGTTAAAGCCGTCGCCGCCCTGTGCCGCCAGCATGGCGTCCACCTCATCCTCGACGAAGTCTTCACCGGCTTTGGTCGCCTCGGCGCCTTGACGGCTTCGGAGCGTGAAGGCGTCATCCCCGATTTCCTCTGCCTCGCGAAGGGTCTGGCCGCCGGCTATCTGCCGTTGGCCGCGACGCTGACCTCTGAACGGATCTACGCCGCGTTCCTCGGTAAGTTCTCTGAAGGGAAGACCTTCTTCCACGGGCACACCTTCTCGGGCAACCCGCTCGCCTGCGCCGTCGCCCGCGCGTCGCTGCGTAAGCTGAAGCCCATGCTGGCCTCGGGTCAGGTCGCCGAGCGCGTCACGCTGCTCGGCCGTGAGATGCAGGCCGCCTTTGATGGACACGCGCACGTGCGCGCGTTCCGTCAGCTCGGGCTCACCGGTTCCGTCGAATTCAAGCCAGCCTCCGCGGATCGCTGGCCGACCGACACCCGCGCGGGCTTCCAGGTCGCCTTGGCGGCTCGCCGTCACGGCCTCATCATCCGCCCGCTCGGCGATTCGATCCTGTTCGTCCCGCCGATCTCCATCCAAGCCGACGAAGTGAAGCACCTCGTCCGCGCCGTCCGCCTCGCGATGGATGAAGTCTTCCCGAACCTGAAGTAACTTTCCTAACCGCCAACCGCTTACCGCAAACCGCCACCACCTTCTATAAACATGCCCAACCTCACCGAAGCCCGAGCGCTCTACGACCTGCCGCTCAACACGCTGATCTTCAAGGCTCAGCAAGTCCACCAGGCCAATCAGGATCCGGCCGGCGTGCAGCTCTGCACGCTCAAGTCGATCAAGACCGGCGCCTGCCCCGAAGACTGCGCCTATTGCCCGCAGTCCATCCACAATCAGACCGGCCTCGAGAGCGAAGCCCTGATGGAGACCCAGGCCATCCTCGCCGATGCCCGTAAGGCCAAGGCCGGCGGCGCGACCCGCTTCTGCATGGGCGCCGCCTGGCGCCGCGTGAACGACGGCAAGCAGTTCGACAGCGTCCTGAACACCGTCTCCGGCGTGAAGGAACTCGGCCTCGAAGTCTGCTGCACCCTCGGGATGGTCAGCGAAGCGCAGGCCGCCCGCCTCAAGCAGGCCGGTTGCGACGTGTATAACCACAACCTCGACACCTCGCGCGAGCACTACTCCAAGATCATCACCACCCGCACCTACGACGATCGCCTCCAGACGCTCTCGAATGTCCGCAAGGCCGGCCTCGAGGTCTGCTCCGGCGGCATCATCGGCATGGGCGAGACGGTCGACGACCGCCTCAAGATGCTCGTGGAGCTCGCCCAGCTCGACCCTCAGCCGGACTCCGTGCCCATCAATGCCCTCGTGGCCGTCGAAGGCACGCCGCTCGCCGGCCGCAAGTTCGTGGACACGATCGAGTTCGTCCGCACCGTCGCCGTCGCCCGCATCCTGATGCCCAAGGCGATGGTCCGCCTCTCCGCCGGCCGCGCGAGCATGAACGACGAGACGCAGGCCCTCTGCTACCTCGCCGGCGCCAACTCCATCTTCCTCGGCGAGAAGCTCCTCACCACGGGCAACCCCGACATCGAAGAGGACATGAACCTCATGAAGCGTCTCGGCCTGCACCCGATGCACCCCGACGAAGCCCGTCGCATCCACCGCGGCGAGATCGCCCCGGCCGACGCCAAGCCGGCCGAATGGCCGAGCGTCGCCGAGTTCGCCGCCGCCAACGCGGCCGAAGAGTCCTGCGGTACCGGCGGCTGCGGCTGCAAGTAACATGGCCGTCGTCTTCGTCACCGGCAGCGACACGGGCGTGGGCAAGACTCACGTCTCCGGTCTGCTCGCGCGTCGTCTCTCCCGCGATGGTTTCACCCAGGTCATCAAGCCGGTGGAGTCGGGCGCGGGCCGTGGTCGTCCGTCCGACGCCCCGAAGGCCGCGGGCAAGTGGGCTGAGCCGCACACGTTGATCTCGCTGCCGGATCCGATCGCCCCGCTCGCGGCGGCGAAGAAGGCCCGCAAGGCCCTCGATCTCGCCCTGCTGCTGAAGCTTTATAAGGCCGTTCCGCATGCCCCTTGCCGCGTCGTCGAGGGCGCCGGCGGCGTAGCCGTGCCGCTCGACGCCAAGGGTAAGGACTGGGCGGATTTCGCCGCGGCCATCAAGCCGACCGTCGTCATCGTGGTCGTCGAAGACCGCCTGGGCGCGATCAACCAGGCTCGCCTCTCGCTCGCTTACCTGCGCCGCCGTTACGACGGCCCTATCGGCGTCTGGCTCAACGTGATCAAGAAGCCTTCCAAGGACGTCGCCGCTTCGAACCGCGCCGGCCTCGCCGCTTCGTGTATCCCGCTGCTCGGTGAGTCCGGTCGCGGCGAAAAGTCCGCCCGCTTTCACTTCCTGCCGCGGTGAACGAAGCCCTGCTGCAGCGCCTGCGCCAGTCCCTCGCCCAGCGCGAAGGGTCGTCGCTGCGCCGCATGCTGACGGCCCGGGCCTCGTCGGATAAGCGGGTCAACCTCGCCGACAACGATTACCTCGGGCTCTCCCACGATCCGGCCGTCATCGCCGCCGGCGTGGCCGCGCTTCAGGAATGGGGCGCCTCGTCGTCCGCCTCGCCGCTCGTCACCGGTTACACCGAGATCCATCAGAAGCTCGAGCAGACCCTCGCCGCCTGGCAGGGCTACGCACATGGGCTCGTGATGAATACGGGCTTCTCCGCGAACTCCGCCGTGCTCGGCGGCCTGCCCAAGAAGGGTGACGTCATTCTCGCCGACCGACTCGTCCACGCGAGCATGCTGGACGGCATCATGGCCTCCGGCGCCCGCCTACGTCGCTTCGCCCACAACGATCTCGATGCGCTCGAACTCATGCTGCACGAAGAGCCCGCCTTGGACGGCGTCATCTTCGTCGTCACCGAGAGCGTCTACTCGATGGACGGCGACAGCCCGGACCTGAAGCGTCTGGCCTCGCTCCGTAAGCGTTTCGGTTTCTGCTGGGTCTTGGATGAAGCCCATGCGACGGGCTGGTATGGCGCGACTGGTTCCGGCCTGCAGGAAGCGCAGGGCGCTTTCGCCGCCGCGGACATCGTCGTCGGCACCCTCGGCAAGGGACTCGGCTCGCAGGGCGCTTACGTGCTCTCGCACGCCCCGGAAGTCCGCGATACCCTGATCAATTTCGCGGGCGAATTCGTCTACTCGACCTACCTCGCGCCCTCGTGCGCCGCCGCCGCCCTCGCGGCCGTCGAGCGGGTGAAGGGCATGTCGGCCGAACGCTCCGAACTTACCGCGCTCTCGCATGCCTGGCGCGACGGGCTGGTCGAAGCCGGCTTCGCCGTGCCCTCGGGCGATTCGCCGATCATCCCGCTCATCCTGGGCGACTCCGACGTCACCTTGAAATACGCCACCGCGCTTCGCTCCGCCGGCTTCATGGTGTCCGCCATCCGTCCGCCGACCGTGCCCGTGCGCACCGGACGCATCCGCATCTCGCTCCGCCGAGGCCTTTCTCCCGCCGTGCTTTCCTCCTTTGTCTCCGCCTTGAAGGGCGTCACCGCATGAAGATCGGCTGGCTTGGCGGCTGGGGCGTCTCGCTCGAGGAGATGAAGGCCCTCGCGCTGGCGCATGCGCCGGACGCCGAGCATCTCATCTACCCGCCCGTCGTGGGCGCGGCGGAGAACCTGACCGGCTGCGACGCCGTCATCGCGTGGTCGCTCGGCGCGCACCTCGTCCTCGAGGCCGGCGCCCGGGGCGTGAAGTTCCCGGCCAAGGTCCTGCTCTTCGCCCCGTTCACGTCGTTCTGTTCCGAGCACGGCAAGTGCGGTAAGCATACCGAGACCCAGGTCAAGTGGCTGCGCCGCTGGATCGACACCGATGCTCCGGCGGCCTTGGCCGACTTCCGTAAGCGTGCCGGGCTGCCTCCCATGGCCGGCGACGCTTTGCCTTACGAGAAGGAGTATCTGCAGGCCGGTCTGGATATCCTCGCCCAGCCTGCGGGCATCTCGCTGATCACCTACGGCCGCCATGGGCTCAATCCCGGCTGGGAAGCCTATGTGGGCGACCAGGACACGCTTTTGGACGCCGACGGCGTTTGCCAAGCCATCGTGGGCTGCCAGACTGTAGAAGGACTCGGGCACGACCTGCGCGAGTTCCTCGCCCCCTGACCCCTATGCGCTTCGACGACCGAGCCGAGAGCTACGGCGCGCACGCCGCGCCTCAGAAGCGTTTCGCCGAAGCGCTGGCGGCCTTCGCTCCGTTCCGTCGTGGGGCGAGGGTCACCGAGCTCGGCGCCGGCACGGGCTTCCTGACGTCCGCATTGCTCGCGCAGGGCGTTAACGTCGACGCCACCGACGCCTCGCCCGCGATGGTCGAGGTCGGTCGTCAGTCCGTGCCCGCCGCCAACTGGTCGGTGCATAATGCCTTCGGGCCGATCGAGAAGGCCAATGCGCTCGCCTCGACCGGACTCCTGCACTGGGCCGCCGATCCCGCCGCCGTGCTCAAGCATTGGCATGCGGCTCTGCCGGCGGGCGGACGACTCCTGCTCGGCGTTCCTTGCGATCCTTGCCTGAATGAACTGCGTGACCTCATCGGCGAAGGCCCCGTGCGCTGGCGCGACGAAGCCCAATGGCTCGCTTTGCTCAAAGGAGCCAAGTTCGACGTCCACGCGCACGGCGTGCTCGAGTCCGAGGAGATCTACCCGAACGCCCTCGATTTCTTCCGTCACCTGCATCGCAGCGGCGTGACCGGAGAGCCGCGTTTCTCGCCGACCGAGCTCAAGTCTCTCCTCCGTGATTACGACCGGCTCAACGCGCGTCCCGAAGGCGTCGTCGCGACCTGGGCGTGGTTGGTGGTGGATGCGACCGCGCGCGCTTAAGCGCGCGCGGGGAGGGGGCACGTGGGCACGGTGACACGGGGGCAAGGGGGGATAAATGGCTGAGTCGATGACAGAGGACTGAATCGATGGCGGAATATCCCCAGCCAATCATCCGGTTTCCGGTCTCCCTTTGCGTCGATGTCTTCAAACAAAAAAGCCGCCCGGGTGGGCGGCTTATCTTGATCCGTATCAACGTGTCAACTTGCCCACGTGTCCCCTCGCGACGCGTTGCGTCGCGCTCAGAACGCGCGGCGGATGCTGATGGCGCCGGAGACGTCGGCGACTTCACCGCGGCCGGCGGCATGGACCGTGAAGGACAGGGTGGTCTTAGCGTCCATCAGGTAGTCGAGGTCGAAGCCGAAGCGGGCCTGGTCGCGCACGACGGCCGCGCCCGGGAGGGTGAGGTCGAGGGTGCTCGTGATGTCCGTCGCGGTGATCGCGGCCTGCTCGCGGTCGAAGCGGCGGACCCACTCGGCCGAGAGACGGCCGCGGAGCTTCTCGCCGAGCTTGCGGGTGGCGGCGACGCCGAGACGTCCTTCCTTGGCGGTCTGTTCCATCTCGCTGAAGCTGCCGGCGTAGGAGCCGCCGGTTTCCTCGTAACCATCGGCGCGGGAGCGACTCTGTCCGTAGGAGACGTAGGCCTTGAGGTCGGCACCGACGGCCTGAATCAGGGTCGGGGTATCGTAGCGCACGCGGAAAGAGGTGCTCTTGATGTCGGTCTCGCCGTGGGAGTAGTCGACGCCGCCGCCGGTCACGTAGCCGCGGTCGGTTTCGTTCTGCCAGTCACCGGAGGAGACGAGCACCGAGAGGATGCCGCCGTCGGCGAGGAGGAAGTCGAGCTCACCTACGAGGTACTGGCCGTAGGTCGAGGCCGAGCCGTCGTTGAGGAGCTGCTGGTCCTGGCGGCCGTAGCCGGCGCCGACGCCCGCGAGGACGTTGGTCCAGGGTTCGAAGGTTACGCCGGCCTCGCCGGAGCGCGTGATCAGGTCGCGCGAGCGCGAGCTGCCGGCGACGTCACCGGTCACCCAGTAGGATTTGCCGCGGCCGAGTTCGGCCAGCGGACGATGGTGCGCGCCTTCCGTGAAGGTGCGGGCGAGGTCTAGGGAGGTGGAGAGCGTTGAGCTGATCCCGCCGACGGAGCCCAGCCAGTCCTGCACGTCCAGCATCACGCGGTGTGTGTAGAGAAAAGCGCGATAATCTCCGTTGGCAATCTGGCTCATGCCGACGACGACCGATCCATCGGCGGAGACGCCATGGGCTCGGGAGAAGTTTCCACCTAGCGTGCCAAGGGCGACCATGCCCTCGGCTTGGGTCCAACGGAACGCACGGGTTCCGCCCGCGGTATTTCCATCACCGACGACGACGGAACCATCTGCTGAGACCGCAAAGGCCTCCGAGTAGTTACCTCCAGGCATCGCCCCGAGGTTGACCATGCCGCCGGCTTGGGTCCAGCGGAACGCTCGGTAGCTGCCCCCGCTTTCGCTGATGCCGACGACGGTGGAGCCATCTGCGGAGACGCCACGGGCGCGCGACATCGTGCCGCCAGAGAAAGTGCCGAGGTCGACCATGCCGCCGGCTTGGGTCCAGCGGAAGGCGCGGGTGCCGGCGCCGGAGTAGTCATCACCGACGATGACCGTGCCGTCAGCCGAGACGCTTCGGGCAGTTGATCCATACCCGTTGGAACCGATGCTTGCCATGCCGCCTGCCTGGGTCCAGCGGAAGGCAAACGTGCCAGCTCCATTGTAGCTTTCTCCTACGACCACTGAGCCGCTCGACGATGTCGCCAGCGCTGAGGAATAACCTCCGCCAAGGTGACCGAGGTCAATCATGCCGGCGGAGGTCCATCGGAAAGCTCGCGTCTGTGAACCGTTGTTGCTCTCGCCTACCACCACGTTTCCGTCGCTTGAAATGCCGTAGGCAACGGCGCTGCTACCTCCCAAGGTGCCGAGATCCACGATGCCACTGGCCTGCGTCCAGATGAATGCACGGGCGGTGTAAGAAGCATAAGATTCGCCTGCCACGGTGGTGCCGTCGGCGCTGACGCCATAGGCGCGGGTGAGAAAGCCGCCGAATGAGCCTAGGTCCGAGTAGGACTGGGCTTGGCTGGAGGCCGCGGCGGCGAGGAGGAAGGCAGTAGCGAGGTGCTTCATGGGTGAGGATTTGTCGCTTTCATGGGCAAACGGGGCAACCCCTTTCCGGCCGAGATGTCGTATTTATCTTACAAAAGTCGTTTTGAAGGCGAAGGCGGGGGCGGTTGAAGAGTTGGCCGGTTGATACGGGGGCAAGTGGGCCGGAGGCCCAGGGCCCCGTTGACCAGAGAAGCCAGAGGGTAAGGATGCGATGACATCGCAGCCGTTGCATCGTGGTAGGGTCAGCACGGTGTGCTGACCGAGGTGTTCGGCCGCCGGATGGAGGCCGAATGGTAGGGGCGTGGCTACGCCGCGCCCTCCGCTGAGGAGGGCACGATGAATCGTGCCCCTACCTTTGCGTTCACCTTGCGGTGAACGCGGCCAACAAAAAAGCCGCCCGGGTGGGCGGCTTGCTAGGTCGGTACGTAGTCCCGACCCTGCCTATTGATTACCGGGAGACGCCGAAGCGGAAGACGAGCTTCTGCGCGTAGGCTTCGCCGGGGCGCAGGATGCCGCTCGGGTAGCCCATGCGATGGAAGTCCGGCTGGTTCGGCGAGTCGGGGAAGAGTCCGGGCTCGAGGCAGAAGCCTTGGCGGAAGGCGAAGGGCTTGGCCCAGCGGCCTTGGACGGTGCCGGTGAGGAAGTTGCCGGTGTAGAACTGCAGGCCGGGGGCGTCGGTGAGGACTTCGAGCGTGCGGCCGCTGGTGGGCTCGCTCACGAAGGCGGCCGACTTGAGCGACTTGTCCGGGCCGAGCACGTAGCAGTGATCGTAGCCTCGGGCGCGGCGGAGCTGGTCGTGCGGGGCGCCGATGCGTTCGCCGATGGCGTGCGGGCGGCGGAAGTCGAACGGCGTACCGCTCACGTCCATGAGCTCGCCCGTCGGGATCAGCGCGGGGCTAACCGGTACGAGCTGGTCGGCGCGGAGCGTCACCTGGTGGTCGAGAATGCTGCCTTGGCCGGCGAGGTTGAAGAACACGTGGTTCGTCAGGTTGCACGCCGTCGGGGCGTCGGTGGTCGCCGCGAAATCGATCGTGAGCTCGTCGGAGGCGTCGGCCAGGGTGTAGGTGACCGTCACGCTCAGCGTGCCGGGATAGCCTTCTTCGCCGGCGGGGCTCACATAGGTGAAGCGGACCGAGGAAGCGGACTCCGTGCGCACGGCTTCGGAGGACCAGACGCGCTTGTCGAGGCCGCGCAGGCCGCCGTGGAGGTGGTTACCGTTGTTGTTCTGGGCGAGGGCGATGGTCTGTCCGTCGATGGTCAGCTTGCCATCGGCGAGGCGGTTGGCGTAGCGGCCGACGGTGCTGCCGAGGAAGGGGTTGCCGGCGACGTAGTCTTCGAGCGAGCGCAGGCCGAGGGTCACTTCGCCGAGGCGGCCGTGGATGTCGGGGACGCGGATCGAGGTCAGGGTCGCGCCGTATTCGCAGACCGAGACTTCCATGCCACGGGCGTTGGTGAGCGTGTGGAGCTGGACCGGGCGTCCTTCGACTACGCCGAACTGGCGGCGGAGGGTGAGGCCCGCCCGACGGGATCGACGAAGGGCGAGGAAGCCCGTGATCAGCAGGGTGCCGTAGGTCAGCGCTTCAGGGGAAAGCATGGGGAGAAGTTGGAGGGAGGGCGACGGGTCGGCAAATCAAAGTAGGGAGGACTGTTGAGAGTATGGAGTATCGAGTATGGGAGAGAGGCGGAGTGAGTTGACCGGTTGACCAGTTGACATGTTGGCAAGGGAGGCAGCCGACCCAGGAGAGGCCCGGAGGATCCGTTGACCAGAGAAGCCAGAGGGTAGGGTTGAGCGCCCTCGCTCAACCGCGTCCAGCGGCTGACCAAGGGTGGTCAGCCCTACCAGGCCGCGCTGCGGCGAACGTAACCAAAACAAAAAGACCGCCTGGTGAGGCGGTCTGATCGGGCGGTGAGGCGAAGGATTATTTCTTCTTCTCTTCCTTCGGCGTGGCGACGGCGACGGAGCCGGCGGTCAGCGAGGTCCAGTCGGCGGCGATGCGGAGCGCTTCCTGGAGCTGGATGTCGTATTCCGGCCAGTCGTCGTCTTCGAGCGGGTCGCGCATGCGGGCGCTGCGCTTCATCTTGGCGGCCGAGCCGGCTCCTTCTTTCTTCTCCTGTTCGATGGCGGCGTCGAGCTTCACCTCGCTCGCCTTGAAGGAGTTCTTGGCGTAATCGCTCAGCTCGCGGCGGACCTGTTCGCGGAATTCGAGGTCGTCCTTGCGCTCGGTCCGGCGCTGGTCGAGGGACAGCGAGACCTCCTTGCGGACCTGACGGCTCTTGGTCCAGTCGATCGTGCGGGAGAGCGTGAGGAACTCAGGGAGCTCGGACTGGCGGCGGGCCGAGTTGGCGGCCAGCTGGGCGATGAGCCCGTCGGAGATCTTGGCCTTGAGCCAGTCGCCCTCGTCGGGCTTGGTCAGCGTGGGCGTCACGGAATCCCAGGGCAGGGCGCGTTCGAGGTCGCCTTCGCCGACGGGCAGCACCGAGTAGACGGAAGGCACGACGATGTCGGCCGGCACTCCCTTGAGCTGGATGGAGGAGCCGCTGGGGGCGTACCACTTCTGGATGGTCACCTTCACGGCCGACTTCAGGTTCCGGTCGAAGCGGCTCAGCTCGATGATGTTCTGGACCGAACCCTTGCCGTGGGTGGTCGTGTCGCCGACCACGATGGCGCGGCGGTGGTCGCGCATGGCACCGGCGAAGATTTCGGAGGCCGAGGCGGAGAGCTTGGAGGTCAGCACGACCAACGGGCCGTCCCAGACCACCTTCTCGTCTTCGTCGCGGTAGTCTTCGGAACGTCCCTGGCTGTCGCGCACCTGGAGGACGGAGCCCTTCGGGATGAACAGGCCGGAGATGTCGACGGCCTCGTTGAGCAGTCCGCCGCCGTTCTTGCGGAGGTCCATGATCACCGCCTTGATGCCCATCTTCTTCAGTTTGATGAGCAGCTGCTCGATGTCGGCGGAAGGGCTGGAGCCGGTGCCGTCGGGATTCTTGCCGTAGAAGGAGGGCAGTTCGATCACGCCGAGGAGGGCGGTGCCGCCGTTGCTCGGGACTTCGATCGCCTTCGCCGAGGCCATCTGGCCGACGAGCTTGATCTGGTCGCGCTTGAGCGTGACGGTCTTGCGGCCGCTGCCGGGCTGGTCGACGAGGAGGCGGACGATCGAGCCCTGCTTGCCGCGGATGCGGCTGATCGCCTTGGAGAGGCGCATGCCGACGATGTCTTCCATCTCGCCGTCTTCGCCTTGGCCGACCGCGATGATCTTGTCGCCCGGCTTCACCTGGCGGGAGAGGTCGAGCGGCCCGCCGGGGAGGAGGTCCTTCACGACGCAGGTGCCGTCTTCGTCGGAGAGCGTGGCGCCGATGCCCACGAGGGAGTTGCGCATCGCGATCTCGAATTCCTCCAGCGACTGCTGGGAGAAGAAGGTCGAGTGCGGGTCATACTGGCCGGAGTAGGAATTGAGGAAGATCTCTTCGACCTCATGCTGGTCGAAGTCGAGGTAGGTGCGGCCCTTTTCGTAGCGCTTCTTCAGGCGGTCGGCGGCTTCCTTGGTCTTGGCCGGGGTGATCTCCGGGAGCGTGGCATCCTTGGGCGTCTTGCCCGTGCGGGTGTCTTCGCCGAGCAGCTCGGAGAGCATGTCGAGGCGCAGGCGGCGGGTCCAGAGGGCGTCGCCTTCTTCCTTGTTGGCGGGCCACTCGGCCTTCTTGCGGTCGAGCGGGAAGGTGCCGGGCTGGGTGAGGTCGATCGGCTGGTCGAGCGCGGCCAGGTTGGCGGCGGTGCGTTCGGTGACGCGCTTCTTGAAGAGCGCAAAGATCTCGAAGGCCGGGGTCAGGTTGCCGCGCTGCAGGTAGAGGTCGAGGGTCTTGCCGTAGCGGGTGACGAACTCGTCGACCTCTTCGGCCGTGAAGTACATCTTCGCCCCGTCGAGGTTCTCGCAGTAGGTGCGCACCACCGAGTTCATGTCGATGGAGCCCATGTCCTTCTTGCTGATGTGGAGCTTCTCGAGGAGCGCGGCCGTGGCGCGCGTCTCGTTCTGCATCGCCTGCGTGGTGGTGAAGCCGCCGGTCTGGGCGGAAACCAGCGCTGCCAGGAGGACCGGCAGGAGGGAAAAGCAACGTCGCATAAAAGTGGGGTGGGGTGTCAGCGTAGGCGGGCGCTGAGTTCTTCAAGCCTACGTTTCTCGGCAGCAGTGAGCGAGCCGAATCCCCCGGCGGAAATCTTATCCAGAAGCGTGTCCAATTCCGCTCTGGCCTGAGCGGAAGTCAGCGTACGGCCTGAGGTGTTTTCCTCGGGGGGCGTCTCGAAAGAAGGACTCGGGGCTTCGGTTTCCATGGGTTCCTGTATCTGAGCGTAACTGGGACCCGCATTTGTCCGTTGGAAGTGACGCCAGGCGAGCCAGCCGAGCAGCAGGCCGCCGAGGTGGGCCGAGTGGGCGATTCCCCCGCCTTCATTTCCACCCCAAGCAGGTTGCCAATGCGGCCAATTTTGCCGTCCTGGGAGTTCGGAGAAGATCCATCCGACAAACGCGAAGAGCGTTGTCACGATGAGCAGCCAGCGGACCTTGAGCGTCACCGGCAGGAAGAAGAACAGCAGCAGCGTGATCTGGTGGTCGAGTTTATCGAGCAGCGCCACGAGCATCAGCGCATACACGCCGGCCGAGATGCCGATGAGCTGGCCGGAGCGGTCGCCGCCGAGGCCGGTGAGCGCCCATGCGAAGGCGCCGAAGAGCGTGCCCGCCGCGAGGACGGCGAGAAGGGCGCGTGGGCCTTGCTCGCGTTCGACGATGGCGCCGGTCCACCAGAGGATGAGGCAATTGCCGAGCAGGTGCAGCCAGTCTTGGTGAAGCAGTCCGTAGGTAACCCACCGCCAAGGCTCTAGCGAACCTGTTGCGAGCGGCATCCAGCCCAGGAAGTTGGCGTGCGCCGATTCCTGGATGAGCCCGAGGATGAAGAACGCGACCAGCACGCCGACGACCCACGCGGTGACCGAGATCGGCTCCCGCGCGAGGCGCTGGTTCCGCATGTAGGCCCGGTCGCCGATGCCCATGCGCGTGCGGTCCGGCTCAGAGCTTCTTCACGATCGCGTCGGCGAGGCCATACTCGATGGCCTCCTCGGCGGTCATGTAGAAGTCGCGGTCGGTGTCCTTGGTGACTTTTTCGATCTTCTGCTTCGAGGCCTTGGCGAGGATCTCGTTGAGCTCGGTGCGGAGGCGTTCCATCTCCTGGGCCTGGATGTGGATGTCCACGGCGGTGGCCTGGATGCGGCCCATGATGAGCGGCTGGTGGATCATCACGCGGGAGTGGGGGAAGAGGAGGCGGTTGCCCTTCTCCTTGGGAGCCTGGAGGAGGATCGAGCCCATGGAGGCGGCCATGCCGGTCACCACGACCTTCACGGGGGAGGAGATCATGCGGATGGTGTCATAGACGGCCATGCCGGAGGTGATGGAGCCGCCCGGGGTGTTGATGTAGAAGGTGATCTCCTTGCCGGGGTCGATGCCGTCCAGGTACAGGAGCTTCTCGACGATGTCGCGGGCGGAGGCGTCCTCGACCGCGCCCCACAGGAAGATCTTCCGCTGTTCGAGGAACTTCTTCTGGATGAGCATGGCGCTCGGGCCGCCGTCCTTGGGGGCGGCCGGGGTCTTCTCGTCCTCGTCTTCGTCGTCGTTACGCATGGGAGCCGTCAACTTGCCCGAAACCGGCCCGGTGGCAAGCGTGGGAAGCCGAAGTCCGGGCGGAAAGCATTCACAGTCGGCGGGCGACCTTGCGCCCCGGCGGGGCTTCGGCCTAGGTTCGGCCCGTGCCCACCCTCCGCCTCACCGGCCTGCGCCGCCAGTTCGGATCCGCCGTCGTCCTCGACGGGGTGGACCTCGCCGTGGAGTCCGGGACGCTCTGCTGCCTGCTCGGTCCGTCGGGCAGCGGCAAGACCACTCTCCTCAAGCTTCTCGCGGGCCAGCAGGAATCCCAGGGCGGCACGATGCTCCTGGATAACCGCGACATCACCTTCACGCCGGCCGCCGCCCGCGGGTTCGGCTTCGTGCCTCAGAACTACGCGTTGTTCCCGCACCTGAGCGTGCTCGAGAACGCGGCGTTCTCGCTCGACGCCGAAAAGTTCTCCGCGGCCGAGATCAAGACGCGCGCCCTCGAAGCCCTCCGGCTCGTCGGCGCCGACGCCTGGGCGGAGCGACGTCCGCAGGAGCTTTCCGGCGGCCAGCAGCAACGCGTGGCCTTGGCGCGCGTCCTCGCGCTCCGTCCGTCTTTCCTCCTGCTCGACGAACCGTTGAGCAATCTCGACGCCGCTTCCCGCCTCGAAGTCCGCGAGGCCGTCCGCGGCCTGGTGCGCGCCACGGGCGTGACGGTGCTCTGCGTGCTGCACGACCAGAAGGACGCCTATGCCATGGCCGACCGATTGGCGGTCATGCGCGCCGGTCGCATCGTGCAGGCGGGCCGGCCCATCGACCTTTACCGCCGCCCGGCGGACAGCTGGACCGCGACCTTCCTCGGCGCCGCCAACCTCGTGCCCGGCAAGGTCACGCAGGTCGGAGCGGGTGAGTTCGTGGCGGAGACCCCCGTCGGCGAAGTCCGCGGCGCGCTCGCCACGCCCGATGCGCCTCCGGCCGCGGGAGATGCGATCACGGTGTGCATCCGCCCGGAGTGCCTGAAGCTCGATTTCATGGCGCCCGACGAGAACGCCTTCGCCGGCGAGATCGTGGCCTCGCTCTTCCAGGGCGACGTCTCCTTGCACGACTTCAAGACCCCGCAGGGCACCGTGCTCCGCATCGCCGAAGCCAATCCCCGCCAGCGGGTGGGCTCCAAGGCCAAGGTCTACGCCTGGGCCGAGCCCGAGGACGTGGTCGGCCTGCGTCGCTGATCAGGCCTGGGCGCGGCGGAACTTGCCCGGCGTCAGCTTCGTCCGGGCCTTGAAGGCCGCCTGCAGGTAATGGCTGTGCGTGAAGCCCGTCTGCTCGGCGATGAGGTCGATGGTCAGGTTCGTCTCGCGCAGGAGACGTTCCACCTCCGCGAAGCGCACGCGGAGGATCTCGTCCTTCGGCGAGCGTTGCAGCGCCGCCTTCATGCGTCGGTCGAGCGTGCTGCGCGAGGCGCCGAGCTTCGCGGCGAGCTCGTTGACGTCGAGCCCGCGCGTCGCGCCTTCGCGGATGAGCGCGACCGCCCGGGCGACGAGGCGGTCGCCGATCACGCGTTCGCCGGAGGAGCCGCGCACCTCGATGCCTTTCGGGGCGATCAGCGTGGGCTTGGCGCGGGAGGACTTGCCGCGCATGAGCCGGTCGAGGAGTTCCGCGGCGGCGAAGCCCACGGCGTGCCCGTCGAAGCGCACGCTGGAGAGCGGCGGGGTGGTGAAGCTGCAGAGCGTCTCCTCGTTCTCGGCGCCGACGACGGCGACCTCTTCCGGCACCGCCACGCCGGCGGTCTGGCAGGCCTCGAGCAGGCGCACGCCGAGCTGGTCGGTCGAGGCGAAGATGCCCACCGGCTTCGGCAGCTGCGCGATCCAGCGGATCAGACGGGCCTGGCTCTGCTCCCAGTCCGGCACGCGTTCCGGGTGGTCTTCGGGAAGTTCGAGGTACCGGTGGCCGTAGGCGCGGACGACCTTCTTGAAGTTCGCGACGCGCTCGACGAAGAACTGCTCGTTGCGCTGGCTGTAGGCCGCGAAGTGCCGGAAGCCCCGCTCGTAGAGATGCTCCGCCACCATGCGGCCGATGTCCTCGTTGTCGCAGCCGACGAAGGGGCGGCCGCCGGCGAAGTGCGTGGAGCGCAGCTCGACGGCGGGCAGGCCCGTGGCCGCGACCAGCTTGGAGGTCTCCGCGCTGAAGGTGCGGGTCAGGATGCCGTCGCCGTCCCAGTCCTTGAGCCAGGTCGGGGGCGAGGAGTCCAGGGCGCGGAGCTCGAGGTAGGTCGACCAGGGGCCGTGCGCCGCCACGTAGCTGCGGACGCCGGCGAGGAGCTCGCGCGTATAAGTGCGGGTGGTCTCGATGAGGAGGGCGACCCGCGGCGCGCGACGATGGGAGGGGGAGGGCATGGGTCTGACCAAAAACCTTACATTTGGTGCATCATACCTGTAATGACTTCGCGGGCAAGAAGGGATATAGTATCCGCACCCCCATGAAACTCCGCCTCCTCTCCGTCGGCCTCCTCGGCCTGTGCGCGTTCGCCTCGGCCGCCGGCCTCATCGACAACAAGAACCAGGCCTCGATCTCGTCGGGCGCCGACAAGCCCGAGAACGCCAAGAAGCCCAAGGTGCTCGTCGTCATCGGCGACGCCACCGAGCTGCTCGACACGATGTATCCGGTCTACCGCCTGCAGGAAGCCGGCTTCCAGCCCGTGTTCGCGACGCCCGAGAAGCGCGTCTACCAGACCGTCCTCCACGAGGTGAAGCCGGGCTGGACGATCACCAAGGAGTGGGAGGGTTACACGATCAACTCCGACATCGCCTTCAAGGACATCAAGCCCGAGGAATACGTCGGCATCTTCTTCAGCGGCGGCCGCGCTCCGGAGTACATCCGCGAGGACGAGGCCCTGCTCGCCGCCACGCGCTGGTTCTGGGAGCACGGCAAGCCGATGATGAGCGTCTGCCACGGCGTCGAGATCCCCGCGCGCGCCGGCATCGTGAAGGGCCTGCGCATGGCCACCGTGCCGAAGTGCAAGTTCGACCTCGAGGTCTGCGGCGGCATCTTCGTCAACGCCCCCGTCGTCATCGACCGGAACATGGTCAGCGGCCGCACCTTCCACGACAACGGCGCGTTCGTCGGTCCTTGGATCAAGATGCTCGAGGCCGAAGCCGCCAAGAAGTAAGCCCATGCTTTCCCGCCGCGACTTCCTCCGTTCCGCCGGCCTCGCCGCCGCCGCGGTCGCCGCCGCGCCCGCCCTGCGGGCCCGGTCCGAGGAGCCCTTCCGCCTGCGGTACGTGCTTTCGTCCGCGATGTACGGCTACGCCACGCTCGCCGAGGTGCTGCCGGAGGTCGCGAAGACCGGCAGCGAGTCGATCGACATCTGGTGCAAGGTCCATGGCGACCAGCGCGAGCAGGCCGCCGCGCTCGGCGACGAGGCCTTCGCGGCCCTGCTGAAGAAGCACGGCGTGAAGGTCGGCGTGAGCACCCGTTATCCGCTGGGACCGTTCAAGCTCCAGGACGAGATGGCCTGGGTGAAGAAGCACGGCGGCGCCACCGTCGTCTGCGGCAGCACCGGACCGAAGAATCCTTCCGGCGCCGCGGCCAAGGCGGCCATCGCCAAGTTCCTCGAAGAGATGAAGCCGCATGCCGCCAAGGCCGAGGAGCTGGGCGTGCGCATCGCGATCGAGAACCACTCGAACCAGGCGCTGCACCATCCGGACTCCCTCCGCTCCTTCGCCGAGCTGAACAAGTCGCCCGCGCTGGGCGTGGCCTTCGCGCCCCATCACCTGCACGAGTGGGCCGACCAGATCCCGGCGCTGCTCCGCGACCTCGGCGCGCGCAACCTGCCGTTCATGTATTTCCAGGAGCATTCCGAGGGCATCTTCAAGAAGGCCTCGAAGGAGGAAGAGCTCCGCCAGATGGCCGGCCGCGGCAAGCTCGACTACCGCCCGATCGTGAAGGCCCTCCGCGACATCCGTTTCGACGGCCAGGTGGAGCTGTTCATGCACCCCACGCCGCGCGGCATCCCCGTCATGCCGACCACCGCCGAGGTCACCGCGCTCATCAACGAGTCGCGCGCCTACGTCGAGAAGTGCGTCCGCGAGACCGCATGATGCTGCGCTGCGCCATCCTGCTCGGCGCCGTCGCGCTGCACGCCGAACCTTTGGTCACGGGGTTCGAGCGCTTCCATGCCGCCACGCCCACGGCCGAAGGCGGCCGTCTGCTTTACAACGAGCTCGGTTGCGTCAACTGCCACGGCGGTGAGACCGGCCTGCCGGCCTTGCGCGGCCCCGCGCTCGCGACCGTCACGCAGCGCGTCCGCTCCGAGTGGCTCAGGAAATTCGTCGCCGATCCCGCGTCGGCCCACCCCGGCACCGTCATGCCGCAGGTGCTGGCGAAGGCCGATGACAAGACGCTCGTCGCCATCGAGCATTACCTCGCCTCGCTGAAGCCGAAGGCCGCCGCCAAGGCTCCGGCCAGGATCATGCACGTCAACGGACGGCGCGGCGGCGAACTTTTCAACACGCTCGGGTGCGTCGCCTGCCATGCGCCCGGCCAGGACTTCGTGCCGCCGGAAGGCGCGCCCAAGGCCTCCGAATTCACGCACCGCAGCGTCGCCCTCGGCGACCTCAAGGCCAAGTACAGCCTCGATAGCCTGGGCGCCTTCATCCTCGACCCTCTTAAGGCACGGACCGACGGACGCATGCCCAAGACGGACATGGACAAGCAGGACGCCATCGATATCGCCGGTTACCTGCTCGAGTTCCAGGGCAGCGACGGAAGATTGGACAAGCCGGTCGTCTCCGTCGTCGCCGACAAGAATCTCGCGATCGCCGGACGCAAGGCCGTCATCGCCGCCCAGTGCGCCGCCTGCCACGACCTGCCGAAGGACGCCGCGGCCAAGCCCGTGGCCTTGAAGAAGAACGAAGGCGGCTGTCTCGACGCCGATCACGTCAAAGGTCCGCGCTATGCGCTTTCCGAAGCCCAGCGCGCCTCGCTGAAGCTCTTCCTCGCGAAGAAAGACGAAGCCGCCTCCCCGAAGCTCGCCGCCGACCTGACCCTGCAGGCGCTCAATTGCGTCTCCTGTCATGAACGCGACGGGAAGGGCGGCCCTGATGCCGCGCGTAAGCCTTATTTCCAGGGCGACCATAACCTCGGCGATACCGGTCGCTATCCGCCGCCCCTGACGGGCATCGGCGGCAAGCTCCGCCCCGAATGGCTGGCCAAGGTCCTCGCCCCGCGCGTCGAAGCCAAGGGCGCCGAACTGTTCACGAGCCATTACAAAGCGGACGAGACCCGGATCCGTCCCTACCTGAAGACCAAGATGCCGCAGTTCGGAGCGGCCACCGCCGACCTCGCCAAGCTCCTCGGCGTCGCCGACGCGCGTGCCGCGCTGAAGTTCGAAGGCGGCGACGACACCGCCGGACGCAAGCTGCTGGGCACTCAGGGCGGAGCAGGGTGCATCACCTGCCACCGTTGGGGCGATCGTCCTTCGCTGGGCATCCAGGGGCCCGACATCAGCAACATCGCCGCGCGTCTGCAGGAAGGCTGGCTGCGCGAGTATCTCATCAATCCGGCGGGATATCGTCCGGGCACGCTGATGCCGTCGTTCTGGCCCGGTGGCAAATCGTTCAACCCGACCATCCTCGGCGGCGACACCGACAAGCAGATCGCCGCGATCTACAAGTTCGCCGAGAGCGCCAACGGCGAGCCGGAAGGCTTCCCGCAGAACCGCAACGGCGAGTTCGAGATCGTGCCCAAGGACCGCCCCGTCGTGCAGCGCGCGTTCCTCGACGGCGTGGGCGTGCGCGCGATCCTCGTCGGTTTCCCGACCGGCGTGCACCTCGCGTACGACGGCGACAAGGGCGGTCCCGGCCTCGCGTGGAAGGGACGATTCTTCGACGCCTACCTGACCTGGTTCTCCCGATTCCCGACGTTCGAGAAGCCGATCGGCGAACAGGTCGTCGCCTGGCCCAAGCCCGCCGGACGTTTCCTCGGCTATCGTCTCGACGCCAAAGGCAACCCCACGTTCCTCAACGAACAGGGCGGCGTGAAGGTCGAAGAGACTTACGAGGGCGTCGATAACGGCCTGCGCCGCACCGTCACCTGGGCGCCTACGCCGGATTTCCAGCCCGTGATCCATCATCCTGCCGGCCTCGCGCATACGGAGCTCTCCGACCCCGAAGGTCGTCGCGTCTTCACCTATCTCTGGAAATGAAAGCCACGTTCGCCGCTCTTCTCGCCGCCGCTTCGCTTTCCGGGGCGTCTTACGACATCGCCGACATCCTGACCGCGAGCACCGCCGCCGACACGCGCGCCAAGGATTGGAAGCCGGGCGACGGCATCGCTCTCGAAGTCAGCGGCATGGATTGGACCGCCGACGGCAAGCTCGCGCTCACCATCCGCAAGGGAGAGGTCTGGCTGCTCGACGGCGTCCTCGCGCCCAAGCCCGATAAGGTCAGCTATCAGCTCTTCGCCTCGGGCTTGCATGAGCCGCTCGGCCTCCTGCGCGACGGCAAGGACCTGCTCGTCACCCAGCGCACCGAGACCACGCGTCTGCGTGACACGAACGGCGACGGCGTCGCCGACGAATACCTCACCGCGGGCGCGGGTTGGAACGTCTCTGGCGCCTATCACGGTTACGCCTACGGACCCAAGCGCGACGGACTGGGTCAGCTTTGGATCACCCTCAACCTGGACATGGGCGACCATTCCGACAACAAGGCGCCGTGGCGCGGTTGGGGCGGCGTCATCGGCAAGGACGGCAAGTTCGTGCCCATGGCGGCCGGCATGCGTTCGCCGTGCGGGCTCGGCACGAACCTCGCCGGCGACATGTTCTGCGTCGACCAGCAGGGCACGTGGATCCCGACCACCCCGATCTACCATCTCCGCAAAGGCGCGTTTTTCCTGAACCCCGAAGGCATCGCCTCGCAGGACCGTCCGGAATCCCCGCTCAAGCTCTCCGCCAAGGTCCCCGAGAAGGTCCCTTATCCCGACGCCGTGAAGGCCTTGCCCGAGATGCGTCCGCCGGCGGTCTGGATGCCTTATAACAAAGTCGGCCGCAGCGGCACCGACCTCGTCACGTGCGACGCCGGCGGCAAGTTCGGCCCGTTCGACGGCCAGATGTTCGTGGCCGAGTTCACCGATGCCAAGGTCAGCCGCGTCTTCATGGAGAAGGTCGACGGCGAGTATCAGGGAGCCTGCTTCCCGTTCGTCGGCGGTTTCGCCTCGGGCATCGTCCGCCTCAACTTCGCGCCGGACGGCTCACTCATGGTCGGCATGACCAGCCGAGGATGGTCGTCGCTCGGCACCAAGGCCTACGGCCTGCAGCGTCTCCGCTACAACGGCACCCTGCCGTTCGCCATCAAGGAGATGAAGGCCAAGCCGGACGGCTTCGAACTCGTCTTCACCAAGCCCATCGACGCGGCCCGGGCCGGCGACGTCGCCTCGTACCGCATGACCAACTACACGCTCTTCTATTCGAGCGCCTACGGCAGCGATGAGATCCTGTCCGCGCCGAACGCCATCGTCTCGGCCCAGGTCGCCGCGGACGGCCTCAGCGTGCGGCTCAAGGTCGACGGCCGACGGGAACTTTACATCCACGAGCTCCATGCGGACGGCATCCGTTCGGCCGCCGGGGAACCGCTCGACCATGCCGACGCGTATTACACGCTGAACCGCATCCCGAAGAACTGACTCGCAACGGAGGGGTAATCCTTTCCTCTTGGGGGCTTGGCCGCCGCCCCTTCCATCCGCTCGGAACTCGGACCCACGCTGAAGCTGGCCGTCCCGATCATGCTCGGGATGCTCGGCTACGGACTCATGTTCGTCGTGGACGTCGCCATGGCGGGCCACCTCGGCGAGACCGCGCTCGCGGCGTCGGCCCTGGCCTCGAACCTCAACTACATCCCCTACGTCTTCGGGATCGGGGTCGTCGGGGCCATCGCCGTGTATCAGTCGCAGGACAACGGCGCCGGCGTCGAGGAATCCGCCCCGGCGATCCTGCGGCACGGCATGACGCTCGCGCTCGCGCTGGGCGTGGTCACCGCCGCGCTGACGCATTGGGCGGCGCGCTTCCTGCCGCTGCTGGGTTCGTCGCCGGAGGTCACCGCCGAGACGCACGACTTCTTCGTCATCATGGCCTGGGCGATGGTGCCCGGCCTGGCCTTCCATGCGTTGCGCGGGCATCGCGATTCGCAGCATCAGCCGTGGATCTCGCTGGCCTGGCTGGCGGCGGGCATCCTCGCCAACATCTTCTTCAACTGGCTGTGGATGTTCGGCCATTGGGGTTTCCCGGCCATGGGTCTCGCGGGAGCCGGGTGGGCCACGCTCGTCTCGCGCATCCTGATGTTCGTCGGCCTGTGGTATACGCCAGGACGCGGTGAGGTGCGCTGGGCGGACGGACTGCAGCTCTCGGTCTTCCGTCGTCTGCTCGCCACCGGTTGGCCGGCCGGGCTGCACAGCCTCAGCGAAGTCGGCATCTTCGCGGTCGTGCCGGTGATGGCGGGTTGGATCAACGCCACCGCGCAGGCCGCTCACCAGGTCGCCATCAGCACCGCCTCCGCCGCGTTCATGCTGCCGCTCGGGCTGGGCATCGCCGCGGGCATCCGCGTCGGTGAGGCCTATGGCGCCAAGGATGCGCGCAAGGTTCAGGCCGTCGGCTTGGGCGCGATGTTGCTCGGCGGGGTCATGATGGGGGCATACGGCCTCGCCATGATCCTCCTGCGGCCGTTGCTCATGGAGACCTATGGCGTGGCCGGGACCGAGACCGCCGCGCTGGCTTCGGGCCTGCTCGTCTTCGCGGCCATCTGGGCGCCCTTCGACGGCGTGCAGGTCGTGGCCGCCTATCTGCTCCGCTCGGTGAACCGGGCCGCGTGGGCATCGTGGAGCGTCTTCATCGTCTACTGGCTCTTCTGCCTGCCGCTCGCGCTCGCCTTGGCGTTCCCGGCCGGCTTCCGTCTCTTCGGCCTGTCCGTCGGGCGCTGGGGCATGGGCGCCGCGGGCATCTGGATCGCCTTGGCGACCGGGCTCATCCTGGTCTCGCTGGTGATGGGGTGGAAGTTCCGGCGGTCGGCCCAGACGGACGTGGACGCCTGAGGCGTCACCTTCCCGACACTTTCCGGTCGGGAGAACTTAACATGGCGGGCCTTGCGTGGGGCGACCCCTGGCTACCCTTGAGGACGCACCCCAATGCGCCTCACCCACACCATCACCCTTCGCCGGGAGACGGAAGAAGATCCGGAATACGGTTTCCGCGAGGAAGCCGACGCCGACGCGATCCATCTGTCGCTTGAGAAACTCCAGCTGCTTGCGTTCGAACTGCGCGACTGCGGGACTTATCCTCAGGCGATCGAGCGCGTCTGCGACTACGTCGAACACGACCCCGTGTACGCCGATTCCACCCGATCGCTCTTCCGGTCCACCCTGGAGTCCCTGCGACGTCGCGCCGTCTAGGCCGCGCGACGGAAGCCGCCGTCTCCTGATCCGTAAAACAAAGAAGCCGACCCTGCGGTCGGCTTCTCGGAGGGCTGCCAGGGCGGCTTACTTGAGCGAGCAGCTGGTCGAAGCCGTCGGGACGATCTCGACCTTGCGGTGCTCGGCGTCCCACTTCACGAGGCCGTCGGCCTTGGCGAAGAGGGTGTGGTCGCGGCCCATGCCGACGTTACGGCCCGCGTTCATGCGGGTACCGCGCTGGCGGATGAGGATCGAGCCGGCGGTGGCGAATTCGCCGCTGTAAAGCTTCACGCCGAGGCGCTTGGAGGTGGAGTCGCGGCCGTTGGAGGAAGTGCCGCCGCCTTTCTTTGTTGCCATGGTGGGTGGACGTTAAGGGTTAAGCAGAGATGGACTCGACCTTGATCACCGACAGCTCCTGGCGGTGGCCGCGGCGGCGGTAGTAGCCCTTACGGCGGCGGTGCTTGAAGATATCGATCTTCTCGCCGCGCTTGTTCTCAAGGATCTTGGCGGTGACCTTCGCGCCGGCGACGGTCGGGGTGCCGATCTTGGCGGAGGCGCCTTCGCCCACCAGGAGGACCTGGTCGAAGGTGAGGACGTCGCCTTCGTTCTTACCAGGGTACTGGTTAACGATGAGGATGTCGCCCTGAGTGACGGTGAATTGGCGACCGGAGGTGATAAATGTGGCCTTCATGGCTGTCGGAAGGTCGGAGCAAACGGACTCGAGGGGGGTTGGCAAGGGGAATTGTCGGGTGATGGAGGATAGGGGCACCTATAGGGGTAGGGATAGGGGTAGGGGTGGGGGTGGGAATTAGCCAAGCAGGGGTGCAGGGCAGAGGATTTAGGGCTAAAACGGTTAAAAAGAGGTTTTCCGGGGTGGTTCGGCTTTCCCTGACGGGGGGAGGGGGCTAATCCTTGGGGATGAACCCTTTCTATCAGAACGGCCAGTTCGAGGAGCCGCTCGACCTTGATGCGGCTCTTACCAAGGAGCTGACCCGTAACCTGTCCCTCGGTCCGACGATCCATGCTTCGGCGTACGTCCACGCCAAGGCGGTCGTGATCGGCAACGTCACCATCGGCGCCAAGGCCAGCGTCTGGCCCTGCGCCGTGCTCCGCGGCGACATCGCCCCCATCGAGGTCGGCGAAGGCAGCAACATCCAGGACGGCGCCGTGGTGCATGTCGCCGACGGACTGCCGGCCAAGGTCGGCGCGCGCGTGACCGTCGGTCATCTCGCGATGATCCATGCCTGCGTGATCGGCGACGAATGCCTCATCGGCATGCACGCCACCATCCTCGACGGCGCGGTCATCGGCGCGCGTTCGATCGTGGGCGCCAACTCCCTCGTCACCAAAGGCACGCAGATCCCGCCCGGCTCGCTCGTCATGGGTTCGCCCGCCAAGGTCGTGCGCCCTCTCACGTCCGCCGAACAGGCCGCCTTGCCCGGCTGGGCCGAGAAATACGTCAAGGTCGCCGCGCATCACCGCCGCTTCGATTGAGCGTCGTCGCCGCCAGTCAGCCCGTGCTCGGAGGCGCCGAGTGGCGCGCCCTTCGCGCGGCGCATGAGGCCCGCGCGGACCGGCTCGTCGACGCCCGTCGCGAGCGTGCGCGGAAAGGCGTGCCCGATCCCGTCGAGGATTTCCTCTTCACCTATTATCCTTTCCGGCTGGCCGCGTTGCGCCGCTGGACGCCGGGCGCCGGCGTCGCGCTGGCCGAGGCGGACGAACTCGCGGACGGCCGCCGTTTCCTCCGCGGAGCCGACGGCCTCGTGCGCGTCGCCTTGCCGGACGCCGCCCAGGCGGGCCGGCTCGCGTTCAGCCTGCGGCTCTGCCGCGCCGTCGCGGCGCGCCCGGCTTTCCACGGATGCTTCGGCCTGCACGAATGGGCGATGGTGTATGGCCAGGCCGAACAACGACGCCACGCCGCGTGGCCGCTCCGCCTCGGCGCGGAGGGCACCGACGCCGTCGTGCGCGCGATGCCCGTGCGGTGCACGCATTACGACGCCTTCCGCTTCTTCACGCCGGGGGCGCGTCCGCTGAACAAGCTCACGCCCACGCTCGAGGCGCGCGTCGAGAACGAGCAGCCCGGCTGCGTGCACGTGACGATGGACCTCTTCAAGTGGGCGATGAAGGCGCAGCCTTGGGTTTCGGCCGGGCTCGCCGCGGACGCGTTCGAGCTCGCGCACGCGGCCCGGTCGGTCGACATGCGCGCCAGTCCTTACGACTTTTCAGCCATCGGGCTGAAGCCCATCACCATCGAGACCGCGGAAGGCCGCGGGGAATACGAGCAGGAGCAGCGGCGGCTCGCCTCCTTGGCCGAGCCCGTGCGGGCGCGGCTGATCGCCGAGCTGGAGCGCGCGCTCGCCTGACGCGCGGGCGCAAAAAAGGCGGACCCTGCGGTCCGCCTTTCGCTTTCATCGACCGGGCGCTCAGAGGCGCTCGACGACGAGGTCCTTATAGTCGACCTTGCAGCCCGGATCGTGGGCCTGGATGGCGAAGGTGCCGTTGCCGAGCTTGCGGCCGGTCATGCCCTTGGGCGGGGTCCAGTCTTCAGGCTGGGTGAAGTCGACGGTCTGCTTGCCGTTGATCCAGATCTGGATGCGCTTGCCTTCGACGCGGATGCGGTAGTCGAACCACTCGTTGTCGGGAGCGGCCGGAGTGTTCAGGACGTCGCGGACGGCGTAGAGGCCGCCGGTGCGCTTGATGTCCTTATGGCTGCCGTTGACCTGGCACTCGTAACCCTGGGAGGGCCAGCCCTTGTCTTCGTAGGCCGTGTGGAAGTAGAGGCCCGAGTTGGCGCCCGGGTAGGTCTTCACCTTCGCCTTGAAGTCGAAGTTCGTGAAGTTCGCCTTGCCGTCGGCGCCGACGAAGAAGAGGTGACCCTGGCCGCCGCGGATCTGGAGGACGCCGTCCTCGACCTTGTAGGTGCCTTCAGGGGAGTTCTTCGAGGCCTTCCAGCCGGCGAGGGACTTGCCGTCGAACATCTGGATGGTCTCACCGGCGAAGGCGGCGTACGAGCTCAGGAAGAGCGCGGCCGTGGCCAGCAAGGTGGTACGGAGGGGGGAGGAGGTGCTCATGGGGTGAGCCTCCAACCAAGCCTTTTCCCGACGGGTGGCAAAGATTAAGTGAACACCTTGATGCCGGCCTCGCGCATCTCGAGCAGGCGCTTCTTCAGCGTCGAACGGTTGATGCCGAGGATCATCGCGGAACGCAGCTGGTTGCCGCGCGTCTCCTCCATCGCCCGCTTGATCATCTCCATCTCGATGGCCGTCAGGATCGACTTGCCGTCGCCGGCGCGGCCCTGCTTGTAGATGGCGTCGAAGGCGGAGCTGACGCCGAGGGAGGCTTCGGCCGGCGCGGCCGCGGCGGCGGGACCGGTGCTCGCGGCGGAGGCCGGAGCGGAGGCGGCCGCCGGCTTGCGCGGGTTGAGGACGTCCTGGGGGAGGTCCTTCGGGAGGATCGTCTCGCCCTTGGCGAGCACGTTGGCGCGCTGCACGACGTTCTCGAGCTCGCGCACGTTGCCCGGCCAGTCATAGGCGAGCAGGGCGTCGAGGGCTTCGTCGGAGAGGCGCTTCGGCTTGAGCTTCTTGGCCGCGGCCTGGCGCTGCAGCATGTAGTCGACGAGCAGCGGCACGTCGCCCTTGCGGTGGCGCAGGGCGGGCAGGCGGATGCGGAAGACGTTGAGGCGGTAGTAGAGGTCTTCGCGGAACTGGCGCGAGGCGACCATGGCTTCGAGGTCCTTGTTGGTCGCGGCCACGAGGCGCACGCTGACCTTGAGGGTCGACGTGCCGCCGACGCGCTGGATCTCGCCTTCCTGGATGGCGCGCAGGACCTTGGTCTGCGTGGGCAGTGACATGTCGCCGATCTCGTCGAGGAAGATGGTGCCGCCGTCGCAGAGCTCGAACTTGCCGGGCTTCTGGTTGGTCGCGCCGGTGAAGGCGCCCTTCTCGTGGCCGAAGAGCTCGGACTCGATCAGGTTCTCGGGGATCGCGGCGCAATTGACGGCGAGGAACGGGCCCTTGGCGCGGAGCGAGTGCTGGTGGATGCAGCGGGCGACGAGCTCCTTGCCCGTGCCGCTTTCGCCGGTGATGAGCACGGTCGCGTCGCTGGCGGCGACCTGGCCGATGGACTTCAGGACCTCCTGCATCGGTTCGGAGCTGCCGACGATGCCTTCCTTGTAGTCGGCCGGGTTGACGAGCATGCGCGTCGAGCGCGTCGCCGAGGCGAGATCGCGGCGGGCGGAGAGGGCCTTGTCGACGAGCGCGATGAGCTTCGCCTGGTCGAACGGCTTCATCACGTAGTCATATGCGCCGAACTTCATCGCTTCGATCGCGGTCTGCGTCGTGCCGAAGGCGGTCATGAGGATGACCATCGCCTGCGGCTGCGCGCCGCGGAGCATCTGCAAGGTCTCGATGCCGGTCATGCCGCCCATGCGGTTGTCGAGGAGGATGACGTCGGGCTGGTCGCGCTTGGCGGCGACGACGCCGGCTTCGCCGCTGTCGGCTTCGATCACGGTGTGGCCGAGGCCCGCGAGCGCGCGACGCAGGGAGTAGCGCAGGTCCTTATCGTCGTCGATGACCAGGACTTTGGCGTTCGGGGCGGCGGGGTTGGCACTCATGATGAGTAAAAGTAGGCAGAATCCGTGCCATTGGATGCCGTCCCTATAAAATGACCTAATACGGGCTTTCGGCAACCTATTGATGCTTAAATTTAAGCAAAACACCCCTGACAGACCCCTTGCTAAGGCCAATCCGCTGGTAATCCTCGGATTCATGTCTGCTTGGCTCAAACGCGGGGTAGGGGTGGTCATCGCCCTCTTGGCGTTGTTCCTGGTCGGCTCGAACGCCTGGATCTGGTCGGCGGGGTGGGGTCGGTTCGCGGCCGAGCCGAAGGATGTTCCTGCTCAGGCTGTGCTCGTCGTGCTCGGCACGGATGAGTTCGTCCAAGGAACGTCGGAGCCCTCCGGGACCTTCCGTCCGCGCATCGCCGCCGCCGCGGAGCTCGCCCGCTCGGGTCGGGTGAAGCTCGTCGTGACTTCCGGCACCGACGTCCATGCGCGCGCGATGGCCGAACGGCTGCGTGCGGCGGGCGTGACCTGTCCGATCGTCGAAGACCCTTACGGCTGGCGCACCTTGGATTCCGTCCTGCGGGCCAAGGCATATTATCCTGACGACGAGATCGTGTTCGTCTCGCAAGGCTGGCACTGCGTGCGCGCCCTTTGGCAGGCCGACCGCGTCGGGCTGCGGTCGACGGCTTGCTCCGCCGCTTTCGGCGAAGGCTGGAGGCCGGTGATGGGTTGCCTGCGCGATTGCTTCGCGAAACCGAAGGCCGTGATCGATTACCTGATGGGCAATCCGCTGACCGCGCCGGTGCCGGCGGACCAAGGCAATCTCCCGCACCGCTGAGTCAGGCGCGTTCGTGTCGTCCGTCAGGCCGGCGCGTCAGCACGCCGCGGATCTCCATCATCGTGAGGCTCACCGCGGCCTCGGCGACGCCGCAGTCCGCGAGCGCGGCCAGGCTCTCGGCGTCGTGCGCCGCGCCTCCCGCGAAGTGCGGCAGCCAACGGGCGAACTCCGGCGGATCGTCGACCAAGGCCAAGGCCGGCTGGCCGCGGCTTTCGCCGAGTTCCGTCAGGATGTCGTCGACCGAACTTACGAGCGTCGCGCCGTCACGGATCAGCGCATGGCAGCCGCGGCTCGCGGGACTGTCGGCGCGTCCCGGCACCGCGCAGAGCGTCCGGCCGAGGTCGCCGGCGAAGCGCGCGGTGATCATGCTGCCGCCGTCGACGTCGGTCTCGACCACGACCATCACGCGGACGAGGCCGGCGACGATGCGGTTGCGTTGCGGGAACGTCTGCCGGTCCGCCGGCCGGCCGAGCGGAAACTCGGAGAGCACGCAGCCGTCGGCCTTCATCTTTGCGCGGAGGCGCACCGCTTCAGGTGGAAAGGTGAGGTCGAGGCCGTGGCCGACGACCGCCGCGGTCCGCCCCGCGGCGTCCAAGGCTCCCTCGTGCGCCGCGGTGTCGATCCCACGGGCGAGGCCGCTGACGATCCACCAGCCCTGTCGCGCGAGGTCGCGCGCGAACGAGCGAGCCAGCGAAGCCCCGTAGGTCGTGCAGTGACGCGAGCCGATGATGCCGACCGCGCGCTCCGTCGGCAAGTTCGCGCCCTCCGCGTAGAGCACCAACGGCGGATCCCAGAGGCGCGCCAAGGCGGACGGCCAGGCGGTGTCGTGCTCGCTGAGCAGGCGGAAGCCGAGGTCACGCACGCGGCCCATCTCCTTGGCCCAGTCGAAATCGCGCGCCGCGATGGCCGCGGCGACGGGCCGGCTCACGCCTTCGACCTTGGCGAGCTGGTCCGCCGGAGCGCCGAGGGCCACGGAGAGGTCGCCCCCGAAGGCCTCGCGTAGGCGACGCACCGTGACCGGCCCGACCCCTTTGAGGCCGTTGAGCAGGACGCGTTGCGCGAGCGGGTCGGTCGGGATCGGCTGCATCCCGCCAGCCAGCGTGGTCGGGTCAGTCGCGCAAGACCGGGGACAGCCCAGCGAGGAGCTCGGTGGTTCTCACCGCTTCCTCACCCTTGTTTTCCCTCAGCCAGTCGGCGGCGCGCGCATGCCAGGTCGCCGCGAGCACCACCGCATCGAACGCTGACAGGCCGAGTTCGTGGCGACGCGCCAGCACCGACGTGACGATGCCCGCGAGCAGGTCGCCGGAACCGCCGCGGGCGAGCACCGGTCCGCCGAAAGGAACGTGCAGCACGCGGAGGCCGTCGGTGACGCAGGTCAGCGGTCCTTTGAGGACGACGATGCTCTTCGTCCGGCGGGCGTAGGCGCGGGCCGTTTCGACGGAAGCCGGGCGACCGCTCAGGCGTTTGAATTCGCCGGCGTGCGGCAGGAGCACGAGGACGGACACTTTTTTCGTCGCGGCGATCACCGTCGGGCGGAGCGCGTCGGCGTCGAGCACGAGAGCGCCTGTCACGGCGGCAGCAACCGCGCGGATAAGGCCGGCGGCTTTCTCACCCATGCCGGAGCCGAGGAGGATCGCGTCCTTATCGGCGAGCAGAGGGCGGAGCTCCTTCAGGTTCGCGATCGAGAGCGTGCCGTCCTTCCCGGCGAGCAGGCCGCGCCACATCGCTTCGGGATAGGCGACGGCGGCTTTCGTACGGACGGATTCCGGCAGGCAGGTCGTGACCAAGGCTGCGCCCGAGCGCAGCGCGGAGGCCGTGTTCATCAATACCGCTCCGGGCATGCGCTCGGAACCACCGACGATGAGGAGGCGGCCGTGGTGACGTTTGTCGCTGCGCGCGCGACGCGGCTTGCGCAGCGCCGTCAGTGATGTCGCCGTCACGCAAGCCTCTTCGGTCTCGCCGAGCGGCAGGCCGATGTCGAGGACCCGGAGGCGACCGACGAACGGGGCGGCCTTCGGCGAGAGCAGCGGACGCTTCAGGCAACCGATGGACACCGTGAGGTCGGCGCGGAAGGCCGGACCCGTGGCGTCGTCGCCCAAGCCGCTGGGCAGGTCGACCGCGATGCGCAGTCCGCGGAGCGCGTCGGATGTGCGAAGGAAGGCGCGGAGCTCGGCCGAGAGGGGCGAGCGGAAGCCTTGGCCGAGGATGCCGTCGAAGATCAGGTCGAACTCGTGCGTGGCCAGCTGACGGAGGTTGGACGCGGCGACGATGCCGATGCGGACGCCCTTCTTGCGGACGGACCAGGCGCGCTGGGCCTGCGGACGGGCGGGGCCGCCTTCGGCGAAGACCGCGACGATCTCCGTGCCGGCGCGGGCGCAGCGCAGCGCGGCGAGGAAAGCATCGGCTCCGTTGTTGCCTTTGCCGGCGAGGACCAGGATGCGTTCCGGCTTACGGCCGAGGAGGGCGAGGGCTTCGTCGCCGACGCCGCGGGCGGCCCGGTTCATCAGCTCCCACGAAAGCTTCGCGTCGCCGTCGATGAACGCCGCTTCGGCCGCGGCGGCTTCGGCGCAGGAGAGGACCGGGAGGCGGGCGGAGCTCATGGCGTCAGCGGACCAGCACCGCGAAGGCCTGGGCCAGCGCGTCGGTATGCGTGAGCGAGATGAGCAGGCGCGAAGCGCCTTGGGCGGCGAGCAGCGCCTTCGCCTTGTCGTCCAGCACGACGACCGGTTCGCCGGCGGCACCGTTGAGCACGCTCACGCTCGTGAGCGACAGTTCGGCGCCGAGGCCCGTCCCGAAGGCCTTGCTCGCGGCTTCCTTGGCGGCGAAGCGGGCGGCCAGCGAAGGGTAAGGGTCGGCCTTGGCGAGGCAGAGCTGCTGTTCGGCGGGCGTGAAGACCTTGTCGAGGAAGGCGGCGCCGTGCTTCGCGTGCGCCGAGCGGATGCGATCGACCTCCGTGAGGTCCACGCCGACGCCGAGCACGTTGCCGCCTTCGAGGTTCATGCCGTAGGCTTGAGGTGGCCTTTCATCTCCGCGACCGCGCCGCGGATGCCCGTGAACAGGGCGCGGGCGACGATCGAGTGGCCGATGTTGAGCTCGTGCAGGTGCGGGAGCGTCAGGATCCCGCGGATGTTGTCGTAGTTGATGCCGTGGCCGGCGTTGACGATCAGCCCGAGGCGATGGGCGAGTTCGCAGCCCGCGCGCAGGCGTTCCAGCTCGGCGGCGGCCGCCGGGGATTTCCAGGCGTTGGCGAAGGCGCCCGTGTGGAGTTCGATGACCGGGGCGCCTACGGCGACCGCGGCCTCGATCTGGTGGGCGTCGGGACCGATGAAGAGCGAGACCTCGATGCCGGCGGCCTTGAGCGCATGGGTCGTCTCCTTGACGCGGGCGAGCTGTCCGGCGACGTCGAGGCCGCCTTCGGTCGTGACCTCTTCGCGCGATTCCGGGACGAGGCAGACCGCGGCCGGCCGGAGCTTCAGCGCGAAGGCGGTCATCGCGGGCGTGCAGGCCATCTCCAGGTTGAGGCGGACGCCGGGGATGGCGGCGATCGCATGGACGTCGGCGTCCTGGATGTGGCGGCGATCCTCGCGCAGGTGCAGCGTGATGCCGTCGGCGCCGCCCGCGAGGGCCTCGCGCGTGAAGGCGACCACGTCGGGCTCGGCGTGCGGCGACTGGTGCGCGCCGCGATAACGCGCCTGGCGGAGCGTCGCGGCGTGGTCGATGTTGACGCCGAGGAGGAGTGGGCGGGAGGTGGTCATTTCTTCATCTTGTCTAGGGCCTTCTGGATCTTCTCGGATTCGAGCCGGAGCCGGCGGGCCCGATCCTTGTCATCGCATTTGTCGAAGTAGCCTTGGATAAGGTCAAGCAGTCCTGCGACCGCCTGGAGCCGGAAGACGTCCGCGCCGGCGGTGCCGCCGAGCTTCCGCTTGTACACCCGCTCGATTTCCGAGAGGAACGCCGCCTCCATCCGGGCGTCGCCCTTCACGGCCTGGTAGTAGCCTTCGAGCAGGGCGCGGAAGGTCGGCAGGTGGTCGGCGTTCTCCTCCAGCGCGCGCCGGTGCATGCTCGCGAGCTTCTCGGCGTTCTTGGTCCGGTCGGCCATCAGGACGGCGGATTCGCGTTCGACGGCCTTCTGGATCAGGTCGTAGCGCGTGCGGTCGTAGTCGCCGCGGCGCTTCTTCTCGGACATCAGGCGGTCGTAGGCCCGCTTGCAGCTCAGGAAGATCTCGTCCTGGGACATCGTGGGGAAGAGGTGCTTCGCCTCCATGTCGTCGGCGAGCTCGCGCATGTCGGGCCATTCGTCGAATGCGCGGCGCATCTCGAGGACGAAGAGCTTCCATTCCTCGGTCTTCGCCTTCGGGCCCAGCGCCTCGAGGCAGGCGGCGTAGGCGCGCCAGGCTTCGAGGCAGCGGTTGGCCGCGAGCACCGCGAGCCGCAGGCATTCGTGCTGGGATCCGAGGTCGCCGCCGTCGCCGAAGATCTGCGCCGCCAGCTGCAGGCGTTGGGACTTGGCGAAACGTTCGGCGCGACGCTGGGGGTCGCCCAGGATCTGCACCTCGAACTCGCCGATGCGCCGGCCCGTCTGCGGGTCGGTCGTCTCGCCGCAGGCGTAGCCG
This sequence comes from Verrucomicrobiota bacterium, assembly GCA_041180005.1. Taxonomy (GTDB): domain Bacteria; phylum Verrucomicrobiota; class Verrucomicrobiia; order Opitutales; family UBA953; genus UBA953. The sequence goes on from JBEGSF010000001.1 coordinate 795,619, forward strand.
TCGTTGTAGCGGCCCGTGTTCATGTTCCATTCCTTGTCCTTGCGTTGGTAGGCGAACCACGCGTGCCCGCCGCGGTTGCCGTCGCCGGTGACGTAGGCGGCGGGGATCCCGTAGGCGCGGGCGGTGTTGGCGGCGAAGTGGGCCTGATGCATGCAAATGCCGCCGAGCTCGAAGATCTCCTTGAGCGTGCCTTCCGTCGGCTTGGCCAGGCGCGTCTTCTCCTGGGTCACGTAGTCCATGCGGTAACGGATCATGCCGTAGCTCGGCGCCCATTCAGAGAGCGAGCGGAGCTTCGGATTGGCGAGGGCCCAGGTCAGCTCCTCCTCGGTGGCGGTGGCGCCGACGACCCAGATGAGGTCGCCCGGCGGCGCCTTGCGGACGTCGCCCACGAGCCGGCCGGCCTCGGCGGCGTTCTTGTAGTAGCGGTACCGTCCGAGCGCGTCCGCCGTGCAGGCCTCGCCGCCGTCGAAGCGGGACCAGCGCAGCGGCTTGTCGAAGACGAGGGCGCAGGCGATCTGCAGGTTGTCGTAGCGGCCGCGTTGCGCGGGCGTGTCGTCGGCCGCGAGCCGCGCCCAGACGCGCAGCGCTTCGGAGGCGTCGTCTTCGGGTTTCAACGTCAGCGCGAATTTCTCGAGCAGGTCGGCGCGGCCGACGAGCTCGGCGAGCAAGGCCGGCTGGCCTTCGCCGCCCTGGGCCGCCGAGCGGAGGTTCTCCGCGCCCACCCGGCGGATGAAGAGGGCCTGCGTCATCCCGAGGGCGAACGCGCGGCTTTCCCAGAGACGGTTATGCCGTTCGACGCCGTCCGTCGAAGAAGTCGCGGCGAGCGCGGGCAGCAGGCCTTTCTGGAGCCGGACCAGATGGTCCTCCCACTTGCCGTCCTTCAGCCGCTCCTGCGCGTCGGCGACGAGCACGGCCGGGAACTTCGGATCGTTCAAGGCCGCTCCGCCGAAGACATAGGGCTTGATCTCGACCACCACCGGCTTGGCCTCGGGTTCGGCCTTCGGCGTCTCGGTCATCTTCGGAGGAGCGACCGGCGTCACGGGCTTGGCCTCGACCACGACGACCGGGGCCTTCTCAGGCTCGACGACCTTGGGCGCTTCGACGGCCTTGGGTGTTTCTTTCACCACGACGACTTCCGGCGGCCGGTGCGTGTTCTGCCATACGAACCAGCCCGCGGCCGCGAGGAGCGCGCCACCGATGAGCAGCACCGGCCAGTTCGTCTGGCTGCGACGATGGGCGAGGATGGGCGCGGGTTTCTTCGGCGTGGGGGATTGGCTGGCCATCTTGGGTAAGGCGCAAGGATGTCCGCCCTGCGGGATTGGTCAAAAGAACATCGCCCGCCTCGGCGGATAATCCTCGCCTCAGCCCGGCTTGGCGGCCTTTCCGCGTTCCAGCGTCAGGCGCAGGGACGGGGCGGTCGGCGACTTCTTGAGCTTCGCGAGGGATTCCGGGTCGCCGGCGTGGACCAGTTCGCCGCCGGCGTTGCCGCCTTCGGGTCCGATCTCGAGGACCCAGTCGGCCTCGGCGATCACGTCAGGGTGATGTTCGATGACCACGACCGTATGGCCTTGGTCGACGAGCGCGTGCAGGAGTTCGATCAGGCGACGGCAGTCGGACTGGTGCAGGCCGATGGTCGGTTCCTCGAGGATGTAGAGGTTGGGACGGATCTCGCCGCGCGAGCGTTCGCGGAAGGTGGGCAGGCCTTGGGCGAGTTCGCTGACGAGCTTGAGGCGCTGGGCTTCGCCGCCCGAGAGCGTCGGGCTGCTCTGGCCGAGCGTCAGGTAGCCCAGGCCGGTCTTCACCATCAGGCCGCAGAGGTCTCCCAGCTTCGCGTCGAAAGAAAGGAACGTCGCGGCTTCCTCGAACGTCATCGCCAGGAGGTCCGCGGCGGACTTCCCGTTCCAGCGGATCGCCTTGGCGGCGGAGCCGTAGCGCGTGCCCGCGCACTCCTCGCATGGAACGTAGGTGTCGGGCAGGAAGCTCATCTCGAGCTTGATGCGGCCCGCGCCGGAGCAGGCTTCGCAGCGTCCGCCGGAAGTATTGAAGGAGAAGAAGCCCGCGCCGTGTCCGCGGATCGCGGCTTCGGGCAGCGAAGCGAGACGCTCTCGGATGAGGTCCCAGGCGCCGACGTACGTCGCCGGCGTCGAACGCGGCGTCTTGCCGATCGGTTCCTGGTCGACGACGACCAGCTGGCGGAAGCTCTTGAGTCCGGACAGCGAAGCGAAGGCCGGCTTCCCTTCATGGGAGACCGCGCCGAGCGCCTCCTTGCCCGTGAGGCCGTCCTTCTTCTTCGCGATGGCCGCGCGGATCGCGGGCGCGAGCAGGTCGGTGACCAAGGTGGATTTGCCCGCGCCGGAGACGCCGCAGACGACGGTCAGGCGGCCGGCGGGAATCTGGACGTCGAAACCCTTGAGGTTGCGCAGCGAAGCGTCCTTGAGGCGGACCCACGAGGCGGGCGCGCCCTTGCCGGCGACGGGCCGGCGCGAACCGCGGAGCGGATGCGGGATGGCCTCCTTGAGGAAACGTCCCGTCACCGAGTCGGCGCGCTTTTCGAGCGCGGCCGCCGTGCCTTGCGCGACGATCTCGCCGCCGTGGACGCCGGCGCCCGGACCCATGTCGACGACCAGGTCGGCCGCGCGCATCGTGTCCTCGTCGTGTTCGACGACCAGCACCGTGTTGCCGCGGTCGCGGAGTCCCTTGAGCGAGCCAATCAGGCGGTCGTTGTCGCGCGGGTGCAGGCCGATGCTCGGCTCGTCGAGGACGTAGAGCGCCCCGGAGAGCGTCGAGCCGAGCTGGGCGGCGAGGCGGATGCGCTGGGCTTCGCCGCCGGAGAGCGTGTCCGCTCCGCGGTCGAGGGCGAGGTAGCCGAGGCCGACCGAATCGAGGAAGCGAAGGCGGGCGGCGATCTCGGGCAGGAGCGCGCCGACGATGGCCTTCTCGCGCGCCTCGAGCTTGAGGCCCGAGAGGAAGGCGAGGGATTCGTCCGGCTGCAGGCGGAGCAGGCCGGGGAGGGAGAGCGAGCGTCCCTTCGGTCCGAGGAGCTTCACCGAGCGTCCGATCGGGCCCAGGCGTTCGCCGTGGCAGGTCGGGCAGACGGTGTCGCCCACGCGGTCCGCGATGGCGTTCTCGTTGATGGACTCCTCTTCGTCGGAGGAGAAGGTCGAGACCTCGAGTCCGTGGCCGCGGCAATCCGGGCACCAGCCGCGAGGAGAGTTCCAGGACAGGTGCTTCGGGTCGACCTCGGGGAACGACTCACCCGTGGCGGGATCGCTGCGCGACGTCGAAAGGTAGGCGACCTGACGACCGTCGGGCGCGAGGAGCACGCAGGCGTTCTTACCGGCCGCGAGGGCCTGGCGCACGAGAGCACGGAGGGCTTTCTCGCCGGATTCCTCGGTCTCGTCGGGCAGACGGATCAGTCCGTCGGCGCGGAGTTCGCCGAAGACCGCGTCGACGTCGTGTTCGGAGTAACGGTCGAGTCCTTCGAAACCTTCGACCGCGAGCATCTCGCCGTCGCAGCGCAGGAGGCGCAGGCCCTTCGACTCGGCCCATTCGGCGAGCGGGCGGTGGTGGCCCTTGCGGGCGCGCACGAGCGGGGCGGCGACGAGCAGCGAACCCTTCTTCAGGGCCTTGGCCTGCTTGGCGACCAGGCGGACGACGGCGTCTTCCGTCATCTCCTCGAGCGGCTCGCCGGTCGTCGGGCTGTGCAGCACGCCGGCGCGGGCGAAGAGCACGCGCAGGTATTGGGCGACCTCGGTGACCGTGGCCACCGTGGACTTCGCGGAGCCGCGCGTCACGCGCTGCTCGATGGCGACCGTGGGCGGCAGGCCCGTGAGCGAGTCGATGTCCGGCTTCGGGAGCTGTTCGACGAACTGGCGGGCGTAGGCCGACACGCATTCGAGGAAGCGGCGCTGCCCCTCGGCGAAGAGGATGTCGAAGGCCAGTGACGATTTGCCGGAGCCGGAGACGCCGGTCATCACCGTGAGCGAGCCGTGCGGGATCTCGAGGGAGACATCCTTCAGGTTGTGTTCGCGCGCGCCGCGGAGGGAGATCGAGGTCGGGCGCGGTCTGCCGGCGGCGGTCGAGGCCTGGGCGAAGGCGTCGTCACCGCGGGCCAGAAAGCGTCCCGTCACCGTGCCGGCGCGGGCGACTTCGGCGGGCGTGCCTTCGGCGACGAGGCGGCCGCCGGCGGGTCCGGCTTCCGGGCCCATCTCGAGGAGCCAGTCGCAGGACTTCAGCACGTCGAGGTGGTGTTCGACCACGACGAGCGAGTGACCGGCTTCGGTCAGGCGATGCAGCAGGCCGATCAGGCGCGCCACATCTTCGCGGTGCAGGCCCGTCGTCGGTTCGTCGAGGAGCAGCAACGCGCCGCTCTTACGGGCGTCGATCTTGGAAAGGTAGCGGACCAGCTTGAGGCGCTGGGCTTCGCCGCCGGAGAGGGTCGTGAGCGGCTGGCCCATCGACAGGTAGCCGAGGCCGACCTCTTCGAGGCAGGCGAGCTGGGCGGAGGCCGGCGTGCGTTCGCCGAGGAACTTGCGCGCCTCGGTGACCGACATCGCGAGCAGGTCGCCGACGGACTTGCCGTCGTATTGGAAGCTCAGCACCTCGTCGCGGAAACGCTTGCCGTTGCAGGACGGGCAGGGCAGGGCGACGTCGGAGACGAACTGCATCTCGACGGTCTCCCAGCCGGCGCCACCGCAGCGTTCGCATCGGCCTTCGCCGGCGTTGAAGGAGAAGTGCGACGGCGAGAGCCCGGCGGCCTTGGCCTCGGGCGAGTTGCCGAGCAGGGTGCGGATCGCGTCCCACGCGCCGACGTAGAGCGCCGGATTGGAACGCGGCGTGCGCGTCGCGGGGGATTGGTCGACGAGCGCGATCTCGGCCGGCTCGCGGTCGAACTTCACCCACTTCAGTTCCGTCGCCTCGTCGCCCGATTCCGGGTCGCGACGGCCGATGACCTGATGGAGGAGCGTCGACTTGCCGGAGCCGGACACGCCGCAGAGGCCGACGAGGCGTCCGAGCGGCAGCGAGCAGGCGAAGTCGCGGAGATTGTTGACCGTCGCGCCGGCCACGCGGAGGCGCGGGGTCGTGTCGCCGACGGGACGCGGGGCGCGGACCTCGGGCGTGCGGCGGCCGGAGAGCCAGTTGCCCGTCGCGGACTCCTTCACCTTGAGGATGCCCTTCGGCTCTCCTTGGTAGAGCAGATGCCCGCCTTCGGCGCCTGGGCGCGGCCCGATCTCGATGAGCCAGTCCGCGGCGCGCATCACCGACTCGTCGTGTTCGACGACCACGACCGTATTGCCTTGGTCGACGAGACTGCGGAGGATCCCGACCATGCGGGCCAGGTCGCGGGCGTGCATGCCCACGCTCGGTTCGTCGAGGACGAAGACCGTGTCGGCGAGGCAGGCGCCCAGGCACGACGTGAGGTTGACGCGTTGGACTTCGCCGCCGGAAAGCGTGCGGGAGAGACGATCGAGGGCGAGGTAGCCGAGGCCGACCGCCTCGAGGTAGCCGAGCCGGGCGAGGATGGCCTCGAGGGCGTGGTCGGCGGGATGGCGCGAATCCTTGGGCGCCAGCGGCGCGAGCATCGCGCGCAGGTCGGAGACCGGGAGCGCGTAGAGTTCGGGCAGCGACCTGCCCTGCCAGCGCCAGAAGAGGGATTCCTCGCGGAAGCGGCGGCCGTGGCACTGCGGGCATGACTCATAGGCGCGCCAGCGCGAGAGGAAGACGCGCACGTGCATCTTGTAGGTCGTGCCTTCGAGCCAGCGGAAGAAACCGCGGACGCCGTACCACATCGAATCGTATTCGCCCGGCACGTAGCCCGGCTCGCCCTGTTCGATGAACCTGCGATGGGCCGCCGAGAGCTTCTTCCAGGGCACGTCCATCGGGATGCCCGCCTTGCGGCAGGCGCGGGCGAGGTCCTTCTGGGATTCGCCGTAGACCGTCCCTTGGAACGGCGCGATCGCGCCCTCCGCGAGCGTCAGCGCGGGGTTCGGGATGATCTTGTTCCAGTCGAGTCCGATGACGCGGCCGAAGCCGCGGCATTCCGGGCAGGCGCCGACGGGCGAGTTGAAGGAGAAGAGCGCGGGCGAGGCCGGGCGGAATTTCCTGCCGTCGACCGGTGACTCCAGCGCCTCGCTGTAGCGGGAGAGCTCGTTGCCTTGGTCGTCGAGCAGGCGGAGGCGGGCGCCGCCGAGGCGGAAGGCCGCGAGGGCCGCCTCATGGAAACGCGAAGCCTGGTCGGCGGCGATCGTGACGCGGTCCTGGATGACGAGCAGTTCGGACGCGCCGGCCGGGATCTCGTCTTCGGTGAGGCGGATGCGGCGGCCGGCGGCGAAGGCGCGGCTGAAGCCCGCCTTGGCGAATTCCTCCGCGATGGTCGGCCAGCCCAGCGACTCAGGCTTGGCGACCGCGAACGCGAGGGAGAGCGACTGCCCGGGGAAGCGGGCGAGCGAATCCTGCCACGCCGCGTCGGGACCGCGCGGCACGATCACCTGGCCGCTGGCCGGATCGACGAGTTCGGCGCGATGGGCGAACCACACCTTGAACCAGTCGCAGAGCTCGGTCATCGTGCCCACCGTCGAGCGCGACGTGCGGACCGCGTTGCCTTGCTTGATCGCGACGGACGGACGGACGTTCTCCGCGGAGTCGAGGGCCGGGGAGGGGAGCAGCTCGAGGAACTGGCGGACGTAAGGGCTGAACGTCTCGACGTAGCGACGCTGCCCTTCGGCGTGCAGCGTGTCGAAGACCAGCGAGGATTTGCCGGCGCCGCTGAGGCCCGTGACCACGACCAGCTTGCCGACGGGGATGTCGACGTCGAAGCCCTTCAGGTTGTTCTGGCGGACGCCGCGGAGGCGGATCGCGTCTGGTCGGGGGGCGGACATCGGACCCTCCATCGGACACGAATCATCCCGCTTGGCAAACCCGCTAGCGCACTCGGCAGCGAAACACTCCCTGCGGGGTGGCCACGGCTTTGACTTTGATATCATGCGGCTCGTCCGGCAGGCGCGGGACGAGCTGGAAGGCGTGGGCGTGGCCGAGCAGGAAGGTCTTGCGGGGCGGCTTGGCCAGGAGCCGGTCGTAGAAGCCGCCGCCGAAGCCGAGGCGACGGCCGGCGCCGTCGAAGCCCAGGCCCGGGACGAGGATCAGGCCGGCGTCGGCCAGCGTCGCGGCCGGCGCGGAGAGGAGCGGTTCGCGGATGCCGAGCCGGGAAGGACGGAGCGCGGAGAGGTCCGTGACCTCGTGGAGCGTGAGCGTGGTCTTGTTCGTCACGCGGGGGAGCAGGAGGCGTTTACCCTCGAGCAGGGCGAGGGCGAGGAGGGCGTCGGTGGGGAGCTCGCCGCCGAAGGAAGCGTAGAGGCAGACCGTCTTCGCCTGCTTCCACTCCGGGAGCTGCGTGACCAGGCGGGCGGCGGCGTCGCCGGCGACCTGCAGTTCGCGTGCGGTGAGCGCGGTCCGGCGGGCCTTGAGTTCCGCGCGCAATGTCTCCTTGGCGGCGCGGGTGTCCATGCGTTCAGAAAACCCGGCTCAGCGTCAGAGTCAACAGGACGAGCGGCAGGTAGAGGATCGACGCGAGGAAGAGCGGCTTGGCCACCTCGGCGCGGCGCGTCGGCAGGGCGAATTCGAGCGTGAGCTTGAAGAACCAGATGCCGGCGAGGCCGGAGATCCAGAGGTAGGGGCTGGCCCAGCCGCGGAGGGAGGACGTGCAGCTCGCATCGAAGAACGTCTGGTTGATCATCCCCGCGGCGAAGAGCATCGGCAGGATGAAGGCCATCGCCCAGACGGCGGCCGAGCGGCCGGAAGGGTCGTCGACCGTGGCGACCTTGAAGCCGCCGCGGGCGTAATCGTCGCGGCACATCACCGCGAGGGCCATGAAGTGCGGCACCTGCCAGAAGAAGAGCAGCGCGAAGAGCAGCCAGCCCATGCGGTCGACGTGGCCGAGCTTGGCCGCCGTGCCGATGATGGGCGGGATCGCGCCCGGCAGGGAGCCCACGAGCGTGCACCAGGACGTGAGCGTCTTGAGCGGCGTGTAGAGGAACAGGTAGGAGAACGCCGTCGCGGCGGTGAGGGCGCCGGCGAGCGGGTTGGCGCCGACCCAGACGAGCGTGACGCCGAGTCCGAGGAGGAGCATGCCGAAGAGCAGCGCGGCGCCGGGCCGGATGAGGCCCGCGGGGATCGGACGGTTGCGCGTGCGCTCCATCTTCGCGTCGGCGTCGCTTTCCCACCACATGTTGACGGCGCCGCAGCCGCCGGCGGCGAGGGCCGTGCCGAGGGCCAGGGAGACGAGCACCTTGGCGTCGGTCGGCTGGGCGGGCGCGCTGCAGAAATAACCGGCGAGGGACGTCAGGACGGAGAGGAACGACAGCCGGGGCTTGGTCAGCTCCCAGTAGGCGGCAGGCACGGATCCGGCGCGTTCGCTCATCGGTCTTGTCGTGGCGGGTTTACGCGAAGGGTTAAAGGCAAATCCATCGCGTCGTCTCAGGCGACGTCGGTCCGGGAGCGGCGGTGCGCGAGGGCCACGGCGGCGCAGAGCGAGGAGAACAACGCGGCGCCCACGACGAGGTGGACGGTGCGGACGTGCGGGTTGTCGTAGAGGCGGAGGCTGAGGACGCCGAGCAGGACCTGGACGCCGACCAAGGCGACGAGGGTGCCCCAGCGGAGGAACGGATAGCCGTGGCGGGCGAGCCGGTAGGCGAAGAACAGCACGGCCGAGGCCGCGAGCAAGGCGCCGCCGCGGTGCGCGAGGTTGACCCACCACACGAGCCCTTCGCCGACGGAGGGCACGAAGAGACCTTGGTCGGGCGACGTCACCCAAGCCGTGAACCGGCCTTGGCGCATGACGGCGCCGCCGACGATGACCGCGAGCGTCAGGCCGGCGGCCCAGCGTCCGGCGCGGAAGGGCGCGGGATCGCCGCCGCGTTCGGCGCGATGCCAGGCGGCGCTGTGCGCGAGGGCGATGAAGGCGAGGAGCGCGAGCGTGAGCTGGGCGTTGACCGCGTGGCCGACGGCGAAGGCCGCGGCCTTGAAGTTGCCGTCGCCGCCGATGTTGAGCCGGTCGAGGAGCACGCGCAGGCCGCCGAGCAGGCCTTGGAACACCACGAGGCCCACGAGCGCGTAGGCCGCGCGGCGGACGACCGTGCGCGTCTCGCGCAGGCGGTGCGCGACGGCGATGATCACGCAGAGCAGGCCGAGGCCCGTGGCCGCGAGGCGATGGGAGTGTTCGGCGAACTTATCGATCTCCGTGAGCCAGCCCGGCGGGTTGACGGAGCCGTTCGAAAGCGGCCAGTCGAGGAAGGCCATGCCCGCCTGGATGCTGGTCGTGAAGCCGCCGGCCTGGAGCACGAGCACCGACCACGCGAGCGTGAGCAGGCATAGTCCGAACAGACGTCGGTCGGGCGCGGCGGATTCCGGCTGGCTCATGACCTCATCTCAAGGGACAACGCGGACGGCGCAAATCCCAAGCACGCATATCCCTTCTCTTAAGCCCCGCCGATGGGGCTCATCAGGAACCGGCGGCGAGCCGGCCGAAGGCGCGGATCTTGCCGACCAGGTTGGTCAGTCCGTTGCGCCGGTTGGGCGACAGGTGCTGGGTGATGCCCACGGCCGAGAGGAAATCGGCGTCGGTCGCCGCGACCTCCGCCGGCGAGGCGCCGTCGTAGAATTCGCAGACCAGGCTCGCGACGCCCTTGGTGATGAGGGAATCGGCGTCGCAGCGGAAACGGCAGACGCCGTCCTCGACGGAAGGCACCAGCCAGAGGTTGGACGTGCAGCCCTCGATGAGGAAGGCCTCGAGCTTGAGTTCGGGCGGGAGCGCCGGCGCGGATTTCGCCCGGTCGATCACGTATTGGAAACGCTCGTGGTGGTCGGAGAAAGGCTCGAGCTCGGCGATGAGGTCGTTGCGGCGGCGCGCGAGGTCCATCGGCGGTTCAGAAACCCGCGAGGGCTTCGGGGTCGAGGTTGTCCCGCACGAGCGCGGAGCAGGCGGCCTCGAGCTTCCGGAGGCGTTCCGGCGGCAGCTTCGATTCGGTGCGCAGCCACGAGAGGGCTTCCTGCCAGACGAGCGGGGAAGGGCGGCGGAGCGTGAGCAGCGTCTCCAGTTCGTCGGCGACGGAACGGCGGGCGCCGTAGGCTTCGGTCTGGCCGGCGAGGATGCGGGCGGAGATGTAGTCGGCGCGCAGCTGCGAGTGGCGCGGATGCTTGGCGGCGCCCGCTTCAAGCACGCGGACCGCGGGTTCGCCGGCGCGGATCGCGCGCAGGTGGCGGCCGACGGAACGATAGGCTTCAGGGCCGAGGTCCTTGGCCTTGAGGAATTCCTCGAGGTAGCGGTTGCCGGTGTCGCGGTCGATCTTGGCGGCCTTCGCGTCGGGCTTCGCGCGGGCGTGGTGGGCGATGCCGAGCAGGGCGAGCACGAGCGGCTCCTTCGCCTTGAAGTAGGTGCGGTCGGCGGCGACGATCTGCTGATACTGCGTGATCGCCTGGCCGGCGTCGGGGCCTTTGACCAAGGCCTCGAGGTGCAGCACCGCGAACGTCACGCGTTCGAAGCCCTGCCGGTCGGCGGCGATGGCGATCGCGCCGGTGAGTTCGGAGTAGCCTTTCTCGGCGGCGAAGTTGGCGAGGGCGAGCATCGCGGCGGAGTTCGAAGCGTGGCGCGTGAAGATCAGCTTCAGCTGCTTGTCGAAATCCTCCTTGAGGCCGAGGCGGTCGAGCAGGTGCAGCTTCTGGATCTGCGGGAAGAACGCGGCCTCATCGAGTTCGATGCGCTCCTGGTTGACGGCGAGCGCGATGCGGCTCTGGCCGAGCAGGATGTGGTAGCGGGTCAGCTGCGAGAGCACCGCCTCGCGGGCGGCGCCGGTGAAGCTGGAGGACTTGGATTCGAGCAGGCTGATGGCCTCGCGGGTCTTGCCGCCTTCGAAGAGGGCGCGGGCCTTGAGCAGGAGGCCGCTGGGCAGCCTGTCGAGGCCGCTGGAGTTGATGAGGTTGACCGCGTCCGGGTATTTGCCGGTCCAGTAAAGGGAGGTGGCGGCGGAGAGGGACAGGACCTCCCGCATGTTGCCGGAAAGGTTTTTGGTGTTATTAAGAAGCTTCAGGCTGTCATCGATGACCTCTTGGTCGCGTTCGCGGGCCTGTAGGAGCTGGAAATAGCGCTCGAGGTAGTCCTTGGTCAGGGGGTCGTCGACGGGCAGGAAGTGAAGGCCGTGGCTGAGGGTCTGGATTGCGTCATCAGTCCGGCCAGAAACAGAATGTAAGAAGTTGGCAAAGAACAACTTAGACTTGGCGTTGCCCGGATTGCAACGGACGGCTACCTGGGCCAAGCGGAGGGCGTCTTCCATCTTGCCCTCGGCCTGGGCGGCCATGCCCTGCTTGGTGAAGTATTCGGACAGCTGGTTGAGGTGTTCCTGGAGGATTTGGGCCGCTTTTTCGGGCTGATCCTCGAGTTTAGACAGGGAAAGGCGGATGATTTGAAGCAAGGCCTTGTCCTTGATCAGATCCGCTTTGACGTAGGTCTGGCGGGCGTAACTAAGGATTGCCTCCTTCTCCTTAAGGTTGGGGAGGCCGGCGAGGACGATGATTTCAGCGTCTTCCGACTCCTCTTTGCTGGCCGCGCTCAGGGGAGGGGGGGAGGGAGGGGCGACCTGCTGGGCCAGCCCGGGCAGGCAGGAAGCTCCTAGGAGCAGGAAGGCGGTCAGGCGGGCGGGGGGCATGGGCGGGGTTTGAGTAATGGCAGGGGGCTCGGAATTGTCCCGCCAAAAAAATCCTTAGGGGGGTGCCGCCGGGAGGGGAGTAAAGAAACCTTAAAATCCCCGCACTTTCCTCTTGCATGAGGGGCCTCGACCCCTATGCCCAAACCCTCTTTTCCCTATTTACCGAGGTCCATGCCTACCATCAACCAGCTCGTCCGTAAACCGCGTGTCCAACCCAAGGCCAAGTCGAAGTCGCCTGCCTTGAACAACTCGCCCTTCCGCCGCGGCGTCTGCGTGCAGGTCATGATCCGCACGCCGAAGAAGCCGAACTCGGCCCAGCGTAAGGTCGCCAAGGTGCGCCTGACGAACGGCCAGGAAGTCATCTCCTACATCCCCGACGAAGGCCACAAGCTCCAGGAGCACTCCGTGGTCCTCGTCCGCGGCGGCCGCGTGAAGGACCTCCCGGGCGTGCGTTACCACATCGTCCGCGGCCCCCTCGACTGCTCCGGCGTCGAGAAGCGTCGTCGCTCCCGTTCCAAGTACGGCGTCAAGCGCCCGAAGGAAAAGAAGGCCTAATCCGTTTCCGACCCTAACACCTCTCAGACCATGTCTCGTCGTCGCAAAGCAGCCAAGCGCGCCCACCTCCCGGACGCCCGTTACGGCTCCCCCCTCATCAGCCAGCTCATCAACGTCGTGATGAAGTCCGGAAAGAAGTCCATCGCCCAGGGCATCGTCTACGGCGCGATCGAGAAGGTCAGCGAGAAGCTGATGAAGGGCAACCCCGTCGAGCTGCTGCTCGGCGCCCTCGAGAACTGCCGCCCGAAGCTCGAAGTGAAGAGCCGCCGCGTCGGTGGCGCCACCTACCAGGTCCCGGTCGAAGTCTCCCCTGAGCGCCAGAACAGCATCGCGCTGCGCTGGGTCGCCGCCGCCGCCGCCGGCCGCAAGGGCACCACGATGTCCGAAGCCCTCGCCGCCGAGCTCGTCGACGCTTACAACAACACCGGCAACGTGGTGAAGAAGCGCGAAGAAACGCACAAGATGGCCCAGGCCAACCGCGCGTTCGCCCACCTCAAGTGGTAATCAGCAGGTAATTTCCGCAGACAGACAACGGTTCCGACCATGGCCAAGCTTTCCGACCTCAACTCCCCGAACCGCGCGTTCCCCCTGGAACACACGCGCAACATCGGCATCGCCGCGCACATCGACGCCGGCAAGACGACCACCACGGAGCGCATCCTCTTCTACACCGGCGTGGTGCACAAGATGGGCGAAGTCCATGACGGCACCGCCACCACCGACTGGATGGAGCAGGAGCGCGAGCGCGGCATCACGATCACCGCGGCCGCCATCTCCGCCGGCTGGAAGACCAAGGAAGGCCATTTCGCGAACATCGACCATCGCATCAACATCATCGACACCCCGGGCCACGTGGACTTCACGGCCGAGGTGGAGCGCTCGCTCCGAGTCCTTGACGGCGCCGTCGCCGTGTTCTGCGCCGTCGCCGGCGTTCAGCCCCAGTCCGAGACCGTCTGGCGCCAGATGAACAAGTACGGCGTCCCGCGCGTCGCCTTCGTCAACAAGATGGACCGCACCGGCGCCGATTACTTCGGAGCCGTCGACGACATCTGCACCAAGCTCAAGGGCAACGCCCACCCCCTCTTCATCCCGATCGGCCAGGGCGAAGAGTTCAAGGGCATGATCGACCTGATCAAGAACGTCGCCTATGTCTACGACGAGACCGACCCGAAGGGCATGAAGTACCACACCCTCGAGATCCCCGAGGGCCAGAAGGAAGAAGCCAAGAAGTGGCGCACCAAGCTCATCGAAGCCCTCGCCGACTTCGACGACGTCCTCGCCGCCAAGTACCTCGACGGCCAGGAAGTGACCATCGACGAGATGCGCACCGGCATCCGCAAGGCCACCCTCTCGCTCAACTTCATCGGCGTCATCCCCGGCTCCGCCTTCAAGAACAAGGGCGTGCAGATGCTCCTCGACTGCGTCGTCGACTTCCTCCCGTCCCCCGTCGACATGCGCCCCCAGAAGGCCCACATCGACGACGGCGAGAAGGAGATCACCATCGGTCCTGACGACAAGGCCAAGGTCACCGGCCTCTGCTTCAAGCTCTGGTCCGACCCGCACGTCGGCCAGCTCGTCTTCTACCGCGTGTACCGCGGCCAGCTGAAGAAGGGCGAAGCCCTCTACAACCCGCGCACCCGAAAGAACGAGCGCATCTCCCGCATCGTGCTCCTCCGCGCGATGGACCGCGAAGAGATCGAAACCGCCTACTCCGGCGACATCTGCGCGATCATCGGCCCGAAGGACATCGCCACCGGCGACACCCTGACCGCCGAAGAAGACCTGATCCTCGAGAAGACCACCTTCGCCGAGCCCGTGATCTCGATGTCCATCGAGCCGAACTCCAAGGGCGACCAGGAACGTCTCTCCATCGGCCTGCAGCGTCTCGCCCAGGAAGACCCGACCTTCCGCGTCACCTCCAATCCTGAGACGGGCCAGACCCTCATCTCGGGCATGGGCGAGCTCCACCTCGAAATCATCGTCGACCGCCTCAAGCGCGAGTTCAAGGTCGAGGCCAAGTCCGGCAAGCCGCAGATCTCTTACCGCGAGACCATCAACACCGCCTCCGAAGGCGTCGGCAAGTTCATCCGCCAGTCCGGTGGCCGCGGCCAGTACGGCCACGTCGAGATCAAGCTCGAGCCCAACCCCCCTGCCACCCGCGTGGCCGGCGAGAAGGGCGAAGAAGTCGTCAACGAGATCGTCGGCGGCGTGATCCCCAAGGAATTCATCAAGCCCGCCACCGAAGGCATCCTGGAAGCCGCCAACAACGGCACCGTCGCCGGTTACCCGGTGATCAACTTCAAGGCCCGCATCGTCTTCGGTTCCTTCCACGAAGTGGACTCGAACGAAATGGCCTTCAAGATGGCCGGCATCTTCGCCTTCAAGGAAGCCATGAAGGACGCCAAGCCGATCCTCCTCGAGCCGATCATGAAGGTCGAAGTCGTCACCCCGGAAGAATACCAGGGCGACATCATGGGCGACCTCAACCGCCGCCGCGGCCAGATCCAGGGCATGGACACCAAGGCCGGCCTCTGCAACATCGAGGCCCGCGTCCCGCTCGCCGAAATGTTCGGTTACTCCACGGACGTCCGCTCCCTCTCCAAGGGCCGCGCCTCCTACTCCATGGAGCCCGCCAACTACGAGCAGGTCCCCGCGCAGATCCTCAAGCAGGTCGTCGAGACCTCGTCCCGCGCCCCGGCCCGCACCTAATCTAACCTCCACACTCCCTTCCCGATGGCCCGCACCAAAATCCGCATCAAGCTCAAGGGCTTCGACTATCGCATGGTCGACCAGTCCGCCAATGAGATCGTCGACACCGCCAAGCGCACCGGCGCCCGCGTCTCCGGCCCCGTGCCGCTGCCGACCGACATCGAGCGCCTGACCGTCAACCGCTCCCCGCACGTGGACAAGAAGTCCATGGACCAGTTCGAGATCCGCACGCACAAGCGTCTGATCGAGATCATGGAGCCCAACGCCCAGACCGTGGACGAGCTGAAGAAGCTCAACCTGCCTTCTGGGGTTGACATCAACATCGTAGTCTAACTCTTCAACCCTCCACCTTAACCTCCAACCCAACGCAGGACGTCCAAGCCCCTCTATCAGGACCAAGATTCCGCAAGGAATCCCAAGCCTAATGCAGGTCAGCAATGACCAAACGGCGGAAACGCCACCTGCCTCTTAGAAAAATGAAACACCAGCTACTCGGTAAGAAAATCGGAATGACCCAGGTCTATGACGCGGAGAACAACCTCGTCCCTGTCACGGTCGTCCAAGCGGGTCCCTGCCCGGTAACCCAGGTCAAGACCGTCGACAAGGATGGCTACGATGCCGTCCAGATCGCCTTCGGTCCCCAGAAGGAGAGCCGCATGTCGGCCGGCGAGATCGGCCACCTCCGCAAGGCGGGCGTCGCTCCCCACACCCATCTCCATGAGATCCGCCAGGCCGGCGCCACGCAGGCCAAGGTCGGCGACGTCATCACCGTCGAGAACTTCACCGCCGGCCAGATGGTCGACGTCATCGGCACCGTCAAGGGCCGCGGCTTCCAGGGCGTCGTCAAGCGCCACAACATGGACGGCCAGCCTGACTCCCACGGTCACATGATGCACCGCCGAATCGGCTCGATCGGCATGCGTCAGACCCCGGGTCACGTCTTCAAGGGCAAGCGCATGCCGGGCCACATGGGCCAGGTGCAGCGCACCGTCCAGAATCTCCGCGTCGTCCAGGTCCTCGCCGAGAAGAACCTCCTCCTCATCAAGGGCAGCTTCCCCGGCGCCAACGGTGAGGTCGTCCTCGTGCGTCCGGCCAAGAAGGCCATCGCCGCCAAGTAACCCACCCAGCATCTCAGCGATATGAAGCTCAAAGTTTACAAGCCCGACGGATCCGCCTTCACCGAGAAGGAATTCGACATCCCTTCCTTCGAAGGCGACAAGGGCGTGGCCCTGCTCAAGCAGGTCATCGTCTCCTACCAGGCCAACAAGCGCCAGGGTACCTCCAAGACCAAGGACTACGGCGAAGTCGCCGGTTCCGGCAAGAAGGTCCTCCCGCAGAAGGGTTCCGGCGGTTCCCGCCACGGCGACAAGCGCGCCCCCCAGATGTTCAAGGGCGGCATCGTCTTCGGTCCGCGCCCCCGCGACTGGTCCAAGACCATCACCGCCCAGGCCAAGAAGATCGCCCTCCAGCGCGCGCTCTTCGAGCTCGCCGCCGACGGCGGACTCTCGGTCATCGAGAAGTTCGAAGTCGCCCAGCCCAAGACCAAGCTCTTCGCCAAGGTGCTCTCCAACGTGAGCCCCGCCGGCAAGCGCCTCCTCGTCGTCGACAGCGCCTGGTCGGACACCGTCGTCCGCGCCAGCCGCAACGTCAGCCGCGCGGTCTTCTCCAATTCTTCCAACCTCAACGCTCTCGATCTCGTGCGCACCCCGCGCGTCCTGATCTCGGAAGACGGCCTCAAGAAGGTCCTCGAGCGCGCCAAAAACTAAGACCGTCACCCAATGAAGCCCGCTTCTGAAATCATCAGCCGCCCGATCCTCACGGAAAAGGCCTCCGGCCTCGCCGAAGCCAACAAGTACGTCTTCGAAGTCCTTCCTGGCGCCGACCGCGCCCAGATCAAGAAGGCCGTCGAGGCCAACTTCAAGGTGACCGTCGAGAAGATCAACATCCTCATCCGCAAGGGCAAGCTGCGCCGCAGCCGCCTCTCGGGTGGTTCGATCTTCACCGAGACGGATTCCCGTCGCGCCATCGTCACCCTGAAGAAGGGCGACGTCATCTCCCTCGCCTAATCTCGGAGCAGCCAAGCCATGCCCATCATCACCCATCGTCCCATCACCCCCGGCACGCGCTTCCTCGTTCGCGTGAAGACCGAGGGTCTGCACGCCGGCCGCCCCGAGCGCGCCCTCACCGAGAGCAACCATCGCGCGATGGGCCGTAACTGCTACGGCCGCATCACCTCCCGCCGCCGTGGCGGAGGCCATAAGAAGCTCTACCGCACCATCGACTTCCGTCGCGACCGCCTGGACGCCCCGGCCACCGTGCTCCGCATCGAGTACGATCCGAACCGCACCTCGCACCTCGCCCTGATCGAGTACGCCGACAAGACCCTGAACTACATCCTCGCTCCGGATGGTCTCAAGGTCGGCGACAAGGTCGTCAGCACCAACACCGCGCAGGAACAGCTGACCCCTGGTCTCTCCCTGCCGCTGCGCCTGATCCCTCCGGCCACCTTCATCCACTGCATCGAGATCGAACCCGGCAAGGGTGGTCAGCTCGCCCGCTCCGCCGGCGGCTTCGCCCAGCTCCTCGGCCTCGAAGCCGGCCGCGCGATCCTTCGCATGCCCTCGGGCGAACAGCGCTACCTCAACGCCGATTGCCGCGCTACCGTGGGCATCGTCGGCAACGTCGACCACCACAACGCCAGCCTCGGTAAGGCCGGTCGCAGCCGCTGGAAGGGCATCCGTCCCCGCCAGCGTGGTATGTCCATGAACCCGGTCGACCACCCGAACGGCGGTGGCGGCGGTAAGAAGAAGGGTGGCGGCGGTCGTCAGCACCTCAAGTCCCCGTGGGGCCAGCTCGCGAAGGGCTTCCCGACCCGCATCAAGGCGAAGGCCTCCAACAATCAGATCATCCTGCGCCGCAACGGCCGCAAGGTGAAGCAGGTCTAACCCTCCCTAATCCTCTCCCAACATGGCACGCTCCCGCAAAAAGGGTTTCTATGTCGACTCCCACCTCGTCGACAAAGTCACCGTCGCCCAGAAGGCCAACAGCCGCAAGCCGATCAAGACCTGGTCGCGCCGCTCGACGGTCACCCCGGACTTCATCGGCCTCAACCTGGAAGTCCACAACGGCAAGGCCTTCGTTCCCGTCTATGTGACGGAAAACATGGTCGGCCATAAGCTCGGCGAGTTCGCTCCGACGCGCACCTTCCGCCAGCACACCCAGCCCTCCCGCAAGGAAGCCCAGTAATCCACCTCCGTGCGCAACGTCCTCACCATGTCCGCCCTTCTCGTCGCCGCCACCGCGGTCGGCGCGGAAGTCCGCGTGCTTGGTGCGGCCGAAGCGGATGGCAAGGCTCCGGTCGTCGCGGTCGTCTCCGCCCGCGCGACGGATCTGGTGGTCCTGGATGGCGGACACGACCGCGGCTTCCGCCCCGGTACGATCTGCAACGTGAGCCGTGACGGCCGCGCCTTCGGCGCCGTCGTCATCGCCGAAGCCGGCCTCCGCCGCTCCGTCGCCCTCATCCTTTCCCTCGACCCCTCCGCCGCGATCACCTCCGGCGACCTCGTCACCCTCCGCGCCAATCCCCGCATCTAACCCAACCTTTACCAAAGTCATGGAAGTCCACGCCACCACCCGTTTTGCCCGTATGTCGCCCCAGAAGGTGCGCGAAGTCGCGCGCCAGATCCAGGGTCTCCCCGCCGAGGAAGCCATCCAGCTCCTCCGCTTCATCCCGCGCAAGTCCGCCCGCCTCCTGGGCAAGACCCTCGCCAGCGCGATCGCCAACGCCGAGAACAACCACAACCTCTCCAGCAGCGATCTCGTGATCGTCTCCGCGACCGTCAACCAGGGTCCGGTCATCAAGCGTTCGATGCCGGCCGCCCGCGGTTCCGCCCACCCTATCCACAAGTCCATGAGCCACATCCGCGTGGCTCTGGGTTCCGCCACCAAGTAATTTTCGAAACATGGGCCAGAAAGTAAATCCGATCGGCTTCCGTCTAGCCGTCCGCCGCAACTGGGAATCCCGCTGGTACGCCACCAAGCGCGACTTCCCGGCCAACATCCTCGAGGACTACCGCATCCGCGAGTTCCTCAAGGAGAAGCTCCGCCAGGCCGCCGTGCCCCGCATCTTCATCGAACGCGCCGGCCAGAAGGTCCGCGTCCGCATCTGGACCGCCCGCCCGGGCGTCGTCATCGGCCGCAAGGGCGATGAGCTCAAGAACCTCCGCGCCGAGATCCAGAAGGTCGCCGGCAAGGCCCGCATCGACGACATCATCCTCGAAGTGAACGAAGTGAAGCGCCCCGACCTCGTGGCCCAGCTCGTCGCCGAGAACATCGCCCTGCAGCTCGAGCGCCGCATCTCCTTCCGTCGCGCCATGAAGAAGGCCGTCCAGACCACCATGACGAACGGCGCCGATGGCATCCGTATCCGCCTCGGCGGTCGTCTCGGCGGCGCTGAGATCGCCCGCGTCGAGTCCGCCCGCGTCGGTCGCGTGCCGCTCCACACCCTCCGCGAGAACATCGACTACGGCTTCACCGAAGCCCGCACCCTGGCCGGCAAGGTCGGCATCAAGTGCTGGATCTGCTCCAAGGACTCCGAGTTCTAAGCCTCCTCCCTCCACCCTTCATCTTCTAGACCAACATGGCCAATCTCCAACCCGCTCGCACCAAGTGGCGCAAGCACCGCAAGGGCAAGATCCGTGGCAACGCCACGGCCTGCAACACGCTGTCCTTCGGCGACTTCGGCATCCAGTCCCTCGATCGCGGCCGCGTTCCGGCCAACCAGATCGAAGCCGCCCGTATCGCCATCTCCCGCGCCCTGAAGCGCAAGGGCAAGATGTGGATGCGCATCTTCCCCCACACCCCGGTGACCAAGAAGCCGGCCGAAGTCCGAATGGGCTCCGGCAAGGGCAGCGTCGAGTACTACGTGGCCTGCATCAAGCCGGGCACCATGCTCTTCGAAGTCGCCGGCGTGCCGATCAGCATGGCCCGCGAAGCCATGCGCCTCGCCGACACCAAGCTCCAGCTCCGCTGCCGCTTCGTGGCCCGCGAAGAGCTCGAAAAGTATTGATGCAACCGGCCCCGACCACCCATAACTGACCCTTTTCACCGATGTCCACCTACCGGAAAGATAAGCCCACCGCCGCCACGGCCCTCCGCCCCCTGGCTCCTGCCGAACTGCAGAAGCGCATCCGCGAAGCCCGCGAGGAGCTCCTCAGCCTGCGCCTCAAGAAGGCCACCGGCGCCGTCGAGAACCCCGCCCGTTTCCGCGCCCTGCGCCGCGACGTCGCCCGTTGCATGACCGTCCTTTCCGGCACGTCCGCCCCGGCGAAGAAGAAGTAATCCACCCTCCAAACGCATTTACCGATGTCCGAAGACCGCTCCAACCGCAAGACCCTCCTGGGTCTCGTCGCCTCCCGCTCGGGAGACAAGACCATCAAGGTCAACTACCAGTACACCGTGCCGCACCCCGTGTACGGCAAGGAAGTGAAGCGCCGTACCGTCCTGCACGCGCATGACGAGAAGAACGAGTGCAAGCCCGGCGACAAGGTCGAGATCATGGAGACCCGCCCCCTTTCCAAGCTGAAGCGCTGGCGCGTCGTCCGCGTCGTCGAAGCCGCGAAGATCGCCGCCCAGTCCATCGACGACTGAACGGCTTCCCCCTAACCTCAGACCCTTCTTACAATGATTCAGATGCTTTCCCGGCTCGAAGTAGCCGACAACACCGGGGCCCGCAGGGTCCGCATGATCCGCCGTCTCGGCCAGCTCACCGACACCGCCGGCGTGGGTGACATCATCATCTGCTCCGTCAAGGATTCCACCCCTGACGCCCAGGTGAAGAAGGGCTCGGTCTGCCGCGCCGTCATCGTGCGCACCGTCGCTCCGATCCGCCGCGCGGACGGCAGCTACCTGCGCTTCGACACCAACGCCGTCGTCATCCTCGACGAAAACGGCAACCCCAAGGGCACCCGCATCTTCGGGCCCGTCGCTCGCGAGCTCCGCAGCAAGAACTTCATGAAGATCATCTCCCTCGCTCCCGAGGTACTCTGAACACCATGTCCAAGACCGACATCAAGAAGGGTGACGAAGTCGTCGTCATCTCCGGCGCCGAAAAAGGCAAGCGTGGCAAGGTCGTCAGCTACAACCGTGCTGACGAACGCGTCACCATCGAGGGCCTCAACCTCGTGAAGCGCCACCTGAAGCGCACCCAGGACGGGCAGGGCGGCATCACCGAGAAGGAAGCCCCCATCCATCGCTCCAACGTGATGCTCGGCTCCCTCTGGGACGCCCGTCGCGCCAAGAAGCCGGCCAAGGCCGCCAAGAAGTAATCCAGACGAAACCCCCCGAGACTTAACACGAAAATGGCAACCGTCCCTTACCTGAAGAAGTACTACCTCGAGAAGGTCGTCCCCGAGCTCATCAAGAGCCGCGGCTACAAGAACATCCACCAGGTCCCGAACCTGAAGAAGATCGTCCTCAACTCCGCCTTCAAGGCCGAGGCCGACAAGGGCCACATGGCCGAAGTCGTCAAGGACATCACCAAGCTCTCCGGCCAGAAGCCGGTCATCACCAAGGCCACCAAGTCCGTCGCGAGCTTCAAGGTCCGCCAGGGCATGCCCCTCGGCTGCATGGTCACCCTCCGTGGCGCCCGCATGTGGGAGTTCTACCTCCGCCTCACCGCGGTCGCTCTCCCGATGATCCGCGACTTCCGCGGCACCTCCAACCGTCTCGACGGCCGCGGCAACTACTCGCTCGGCATCGTCGACCACACCATCTTCCCGGAAACCCAGGCTGACGGCTCCCAGCGCGCCAACGTCGGCATGGACGTCGTGATCGTCACGTCGGCCCAGACCGACGACGAAGGCCGCGAACTCCTCCGCCTCCTCGGCATGCCGTTCCGTCGCTCCAGCGCCGCCGACGCGGCCGCCGCCGCCACCGCCGCCAAGGCCTAACCCACCCACTCCTTACCAGCATGGCCAAGAAGTCCGTCATCCAGCGCGCCCTCAAGCGCGACCGCCTCGTCAAGAAGTACGCCGCCAAGCGCGCCGAACTCAAGAAGGTCCTCGCCGACCCCAAGGTCACCGAGGAGGCTTTCTACGAAGCGCAGCGCAAGCTCGCGAAGCTGCCCCGCAGCTCCTCGAAGGTCCGCCAGAAGAACCGCTGTTCCATCTCCGGTCGTCCGCGTGCGTTCATCCGCAAGTTCGGCCTTTCCCGTATCACCTTCCGCGAGCTCGCGCTCAACGGCCAGATTCCCGGCGTCACCAAGGCCTCCTGGTAACCCAACAGACCCACCAAAACCATGTCCGCTTCTACTGACACCATCGGGGATTTCCTCACCTCCATCCGCAACGCCTCGCAGGCCAACAAGGCTTCGATCACCGTCCAGTGGTCCCGCCTCCGCGAAGGCGTCGCCAAGATCCTCGTCGACGCCGGTTATGTCGCCTCCGCCCGCAAGGCCGAGCGCGAAGGCCTGCCCGTGCTCGAGGTCACCCTCAAGTACGTCGCCGGCGTCCCGGCGATCACCAGCATCGAACGCATCTCGACCCCCGGTCGCCGCATCTATGCCGGCTACAGCTCCGTCCCCAAGGTCATCGGCGGCATGGGCGTCTCCATCCTGACCACCTCCCGTGGCGTCATGACCGACGCCGAAGCCCGTCGCCAGAAGGTCGGCGGCGAGCTCCTCGCGAAGGTCTGGTAACCCGTCCCACCCTTAAACAAGCAACTCAATGAGCCGAATTGGTAAGCAGCCCGTCAACATCCCCGACAAGGTGACCGTGTCCGTGAAGGACAACGTCGTCGTCGTCAAGGGGCCCAAGGGCGAACTCTCGAAACCCTTCCCGAAGGAGATCGGCGTCGTCGCCGACGCCAAGGTCGTCAATGTCACTGACCTCACCGAGGTCAAGGACGCCGCCGGCAAGGTCGTGAAGCCCGGCACCGCCGGCGCCCTCCACGGCACCATCCGCGCCATCATCCGCAACATGTGCGAAGGCGTGGCCACCGAATACACCAAGACCCTTCTGATCGAAGGCGTCGGCTTCAAGGCCGTGCTCAAGGGCAACGTCCTCGACCTCGCCCTGGGGTATTCCCATCCCATCCAGTACGTCATCCCGGCCGGCGTGAAGGTCGTCGTCACCGACGGCACCAAGCTCGTCATCACCGGCCCCGACCGCCACATGGTCGGGCAGGTCGCCTCCTCGATCAAGCTCTACAAGCCCGTCGAGCCTTACAAGGGCAAGGGTGTCCGCGTCGAAGGCGAATTCGTCCGCCGCAAGGAGGGCAAGAAGACGGCCTAATCCGCCCGAACCGAAAACATTCCATGAAACTGCAGAAGAAGAATCTCCTGGCGCAGAAGCGTCGCTGGCGCATCCGCAAGACGGTGCGCGGCACCGCCGCCCGCCCGCGCCTCGCGCTGAAGATGACCCACGTCCATCTCTACGCCCAGGCCATCGACGACGACAAGGGCGTGACCCTCGTCTCCCTCGCGACCACCTCCAAGGACCTCCGCGGACAGAAGCTGAAGGCCAACGTCGCCGGCGCCACCGCCTTCGGTGCCGCCTTCGGCGCCAAGGCCAAGGCCGCCGGTCTCACCACCGTGGTCTTCGACCGCGCCGGTCGCCGCTACCACGGCACCGTCAAATCCTTCGCCGAAGCCGCCCGCCAGGCCGGCCTGACCTTCTAATTTCATGAGCGCTGAAAACACCCCCGCCGCGGCTTCCGCCGCCCCCGCTTCCGCTGCCCCCGGCCGTTCCGGACCCGGCGGCGATCGTCGTGGTCCCGGTGGCCCCGGTGGTCCCGGCGGCCGTCGCAACGGTCCTGGCGGCCCTGGTCGCGGTCCTCGTCGCGACAACCGCAACGAAGGTCCTGCTTCCGAATACAACGACAAGGTCGTCCACATCAACCGCTGCTCCAAGGTCGTCAAAGGCGGCCGTCGCTTCAACTTCGCCGCGCTCGTCGTGGCCGGTGACGGCAAGGGCCGCGTCGGCGTGGGTTACGGCAAGGCCAAGGAAGTTCCCGATGCGATCCGCAAGGGCACCGACCGCGCCCACCGCGCCCTCGTCCGCGTCAATCTCCGCGGCAACACCATCCCGCACGAAGTCATCGGCCACGCCGACGGCGGCGTCGTGATGCTCCGTCCGGCCGCGCCCGGTACCGGCCTCATCGCCGGCGGCGGCGTCCGCGCCGTCCTGGAAGTCGCCGGTTACAAGGACGTCCTCTCGAAGTCCATGGGTTCGAACAACCCGCAGGCGATCGTGAAGGCCACCTTGGACGGTCTCTCCAAGCTCCGCACCCTCGAACAAATCAAGGCCCTCCGCGCCTAAGCGGCACACACAGACATGAAACTCGACTCTCTGCCCAACATCAAGGGCTCCACCCACCGCCACAAGATCCTCGGCCGCGGCCGCGGAACCGGTCACGGCAAGACCTCCGGTCGTGGTCACAAGGGCATGAAGGCCCGCTCCGGCGGCGGTCATCGCCCCGGCTTCGAAGGCGGCCAGATGCCGCTCTACCGTCGCCTGCCTCACCGCGGCTTCAAGAACGTCAACCGCGTCGAATACGCCGTGCTCAACGTCCGCGACTTCCAGGAGCTCGAAGGCAAGACCTTCGGCCTCGAGGAACTCGTGGCCGCCGGCGTCCTCCGCAAGGCCGCTCCTTTCCTCAAGATCCTCGGCACCGGCGAGCTCACGCGCGCCGTCACCGTCAAGGCCCACCGCTTCTCCAAGGACGCCAAGGCCAAGATCGAGAAGGCCGGCGGCAAGGCGGTCCTGATCGAGATCAAGAAGACGGCTTCCGCCGAGTGAGCCTCGGCTCACCCTGACCCCGATGTTCTCGGCCTTCGCCAACTGCTGGAGGATCCCTGAGCTCAGGGCCCGTCTGGTCGCCACCGTCGCGTTGGTGTTCGTCGCCCGTATCGGCGCGAACATCCCCCTGCCGGGCATCGATCCGAAGGACATCATGGATTACTACCACTCCATGGCCGACAAGTCGGCCGGCGGAGTGGTCGCGATGTACAACATGTTCACGGGCGGCGCGCTCCTCAAGGGCGCGGTGTTCTCGCTGGGCATCATGCCGTACATCAGCGCGTCCATCATCATGCAGCTGATGTCGGCCGTCGTGCCGTCCATCGCCCGTCTGCAGCAGGAAGGCGAAGTCGGCCGCCAGAAGGTCGCCCAGTATTCCCGTTACCTGACGATCCTCATCGCGGTCGTCCAGTCCGCGCTCCTCCTCGGCGCCTTCTGCAATCCGCAGCAGGTCGGCCAGGCGCTCGGCCTCGGCAACTTCACCGGCACCATCGTCGTGATGCAGAGCAAGACGCTCTTCGTCTGCCTCGGCGTCTGCCTCCTCACCTCCGGCGCGATCGTGATGCTCTGGCTCGGCGAGCAGATCACCCAGCGCGGCATCGGCAACGGCACCTCCGTCCTCATCACCGTCGGCATCCTCGCCGACATCCCCGGCGCGCTCACCTCCTTCGTCGACATGACGTTCGGCGGCAAGGTCGGCGCCGCCGCCGCCAACTCGCACGGCTGGGAGAAGGCCGCGGGCATGGTCCTCCTCTTCGTCGCCGTGACCGCCGCGATGGTCGCCATCAACCAGGCCGTCCGCAAGATCCCGATCCAGTACGCCCAGCGCATGGTCGGCCGCAAGATGTACGGCGCGCAGACCAACTACCTGCCGCTCAAGGTGAACTACGCGGGCGTGATGCCGGTCATCTTCGCCGGCGCCATCATGAGCTTCCCGCCCATGCTGCTCAACCCGCTGAGCACCTACTTCCCGACGCTCGCCTTCCTCCGCGACTGGGCCGACTTCTTCTCCCGCAACAACGGCTTCTACTACACGTTGTACTCGATCCTCATCTTCGGCTTCAGCTACTTCTGGATCTCGATCATGTTCCGTCCGGTCCAGATCGCCGACGACCTGAAGAAGAACAACGGCTACATCCTCGGCGTCCGTCCCGGCGAGCACACCGCCCAGTTCCTGGACTTCGTGATGACCCGCCTGACCTTGGCCGGCTCCGTCTTCCTGCTCATCATCGCGCTGATGCCGGACCTCTTCATCGTCCAGCTCGGCTTCCCGATGCGTCTCGCCACCTTCCTCGGCGGCACGGGCGGCCTCATCACCGTCGGCGTCATGCTCGACACGATGCGCCAGATCGAGACCTATCTCCTGCAGCGTAACTACGAAGGCTTCCTCAAGAAGGGCCGCATCGGCGGCGTCCCCGTACCGGCCGCCTCGCTGCGTTCCGAAGGCGAAGGCTCGGCCCTCGGTTCGCTCGAGAAGACCTGTCTGTTCCTGTTCGTCCTCGGCGTCGTCGCCTGGGCCCTGAACCACTTCGGCGCGCTCGCCGGGTAAGTTTCTTCCGGGATGATCGATTTGAAGTCGGCCGAAGACGTGAGTCGCATGCGAGCGGCGTGCGCCGCCGCGGCCCGCGTCCTGCACGACCTCTCGACCCTCGTCGTCCCCGGCATCTCCACCGCCGGACTCGACGCCGCCGCCCGCGGGCTCATGGCCCGGCACGGCTGCGAGAGCGCCTGCCATGGCTACGTCGTCGGTCGCCTCAGCTACCCCGGCTACGTCTGCATCTCCCTCAACGACGAGATCGTCCACGGCATCGGTTCGGCCGACCGCATCGTCCGCGACGGCGACCTGGTCTCCCTTGACGTCGTGGTGCGCCGCGACGGCTTCATCGGCGACAACGCCCGGACCATCCTGGTCGGCGCGGTCGACCCCCGGGCCCGCCAGCTCTGCGTCGACACCGAGAAATCGCTCCAGGCCGGCATCGCCGCCGCCCGGGTCGGCAACAGGGTAGGGGACATTTCCGCCGCCATCCAGGAGGCCTTGACCCCGGGGGGGTATGGCATCGTCCGGGACTTCGTCGGACACGGCGTCGGCCGTAAAATGCACGAAGAACCCCAGATTCCGAACTACGGCAAGGCTGGAACTGGACCTAAACTCTTGCCTGGCATGGCTTTAGCCATTGAGCCGATGGTAAATCTCGGCACCCACAAGATCGTGATGGCCTCCGACGGCTGGACCGCCCGGACGGCTGACGGCAAGGTCTCGGCCCACTTCGAGCACACCGTATTGGTGACCGAAAACGGCCCCGAAATCCTGACCCTCGTTTAAACCGCATTTTTTGCTTTCCAATCCCACCAGAACCTTCAAGTTCCGACCTCTTTCCCACCTTCCAAACAGCACGGACACCATGCCTCGAATCCTCGGCGTAGACATTCCCAACAACAAGAAAGTAGAGATCTCTCTCCGCTACATCTATGGCATCGGCCCGCGCCGCGCCACGGAGATCTGCGAGGCCCTCGGCTTCGACCCCGCCATGCGGGCGCAGAACCTCTCCGAAGAGCAGCTCAACAAGATCGTCGAGTACATCGTGCGCATGGGTTACAAGTGCGAAGGCGACCTCCGTCGCGACATCGCCCAGAACCTGAAGCGCCTCCAGGCGATCAAGTGCTACCGCGGTCTCCGCCACTTCCGCGGCCTCCCGGTCCGCGGCCAGCGCACGCGCACCAACGCCCGTACCCGCAAGGGCAAGCGCAAGACCGTCGGCGTCGCCGCGGCTCCGTCCAAGTAAGCCAACCTTTCTCCTAACACTATTTTACGATGAGCGAAGAAGCCCCCAAGACCCCCAAGGCCAAGAAGCCGAAGGCCCCTGCCGCCGAAGCCGCCGCCGCCCCCGAAGTCGTCGCTGCCGCGGCCGCTCCGGCCGAAGCCGCCGCTCCCGAGCGCAAGGAGATCACCGCCAAGGAACTTCTGGGCGAAGAGCTCGGTGAAGTGAAGGTTCGTCGCGCCAAGGGCTCGAAGAACATCACCACCGGCATCTGCCACATCCTCGCGACCTTCAACAACACCAAGGTCACGATCACCGACGCCAACGGCAACGTGATCTCGTGGGGCAGCGCCGGCCGTCACCAGTTCCGCGGCTCCCGCAAGTCCACCGCTTACGCCGCCCAGGTCGTCTGCTCCGAGGCCGCCAAGCTCGCCATGGCCCACGGCCTCAAGGACGTCTCCGTCCGCGTCAAGGGTCCGGGCATGGGCCGCGACAGCGCCATCCGCGCCCTCCAGGTGCTCGGCCTGAACGTCACCTCGATCCTCGACACGACCCCGATCCCGCACAACGGCTGCCGCCCGCCCAAGCGCCGTCGCGTCTGATCGTCCCTGTTTTCCGCATCACCGTCCGGCTATGGCAAACCGGGCGGGTCCTTCCCTCCGCCACCTCTACAAAATCCTAACACATCATGTCTCGTTACACCGGTCCCACCACGAAGCTCAACCGTCGCTTCGGTCAGAACATCTTCCCCACCTCCAAGGGTGAGGAGCGTCGTCCGTACCCTCCGGGCATCCACGGCAAGACGACCCGCCGCAAGGTCTCCGAATACGGCGTCGGCCTCAACGAGAAGCAGAAGCTCCGCATGATGTACGGCCTGACCGAGAAGCAGTTCCGCCTCTCGTTCGAACGCGCCAAGCGCATGGGCGGCGTCGCCGGCGACAATTTCCTCCGCATCCTCGAGACCCGTCTCGACAACGTGGTGTTCCGCCTCGGCTTCGCCAATTCCCGCGCCGCCGCCCGCCAGCTCGTGGCCCACGGCCACATCCGCGTCGACGGCCGCAAGGTCGACGTCGCCAGCTACGCCACCTCTCCCGGCGAGAAGATCGAAGTCCGCGACCGCACCTCCTCCAAGCAGCTCGCCACGCGCGCCGTCGAAGAAGGCCAGGGTCGTTCCGCTCCGGCCTGGCTCGTCGTCCTCCCCGAGCAGCTCAACGGACAGATCGTCCGCGAGCCCGCCAAGGAAGAACTGCCTTCCGACGTCAACGTCCAGATCATCGTCGAATTCTACAGCCGCTGATCCCCGCCACGAAACCACAACCAACGGACCCACAGACATGACCAAGCGCCTCGGACAGTTCCAACGCCCCAAGACCCTCAAGAAGGAGGAGTCTTCCGCGACCCCCACCTACGCGAAGTACTTCGCCGAGCCCTTCGAGACCGGCTTCGGCCACACCGTCGGCAACTCCCTCCGCCGCATCCTGCTGAGCTCCATCGAAGGAGCCGCGATCTCCTCCGTGACGATCGAAGGCGTGCAGCACGAGTTCCAGCCGATCGAAGGCGTCGTCGAAGACGTCACCGAGATCGTCCTCAACCTCAAGAAGGTGCGCATCCGCACCGAGGCCAACAAGCGCGAGGCCTTCAAGGGCACCATCGACGTCAACAAGACCGGCCCCGTGAAGGCTTCGGACATCAAGTTCGAGACCAAGGGCGCCACCGTCACCCTCGTCAATCCCGACCAGGTCATCTGCACGCTCGACCGCAAGCGCCGCTTCTACGCCGACCTCGAGGTCACCGTGGGCCGCAGCTGGGCTTCCGCCGAGGAGAACAAGAAGGCCGAGCAGGCCATCGGTTCCATCCCCGTCGACTCCCTCTTCTCGCCGGTCACCCTCGTGAAGTACTCCGTCGAGTCCACCCGCTCCGGCGACAAGACCGACTACGACAAGCTCGTGCTCGAAGTCTCCACCGACGGCCGCATCACCCCGGACGAAGCCCTCAAGGAAGCCTCCGCGATCCTGCGCCACCACCTCGAAGTCTTCGACACCGTCTCCGCCGACTCCGTCGAGTTCGAGACCGGCCACAAGGAGATCAGCGAAGAGACCAACCGTCTCCGCAAGCTGCTCAACATGTCGGTCAACGAGATCGAGCTCTCCGTCCGCGCCGCCAACTGCCTCAACAACGCCAACATCAACACCGTCGGCGAGCTGGCGATGAAGACCGAGCAGGAGATGCTCAAGTACCGCAACTTCGGCAAGAAGTCCCTCAACGAGATCAAGGCCAAGCTCGAACAGCTCGGTCTCTCCCTCGGCCAGAAGATCAACGAAGGCCTCCTCGACAAAGGCGTGAACGCCTAATCCAGACCGGAAACCACACTCATGCGTCACCGCACCCACAATCACGTCCTCGGCGTCAAGACGGCCCACCGTCGCTCGCTCGTCGCCAACCTCGCGGCCGCGTTGTTCACCAACGCCCGCATCACCACGACGCTCTCCCGCGCCAAGGCCCTGCGTCCGTTCGCCGAGCACCTGATCACCTTCGCCAAGAAGGCCGAACAGTCCGCCGACAAGGCCGTGAAGCTCCACTACTACCGCCTGGCCCTCGCCAAGCTGCGCAACGAAGACGCCGCCCAGCTCCTGTTCAAGGAGCGCGTGCAGCAGTTCCTCGGACGCAACGGCGGCTACACCCGCATCTACAAGCTCGGAGCCCGTAAGGGCGACGCCGCGGAGACCGCTCTCATCGAGCTGGTCGCCAAGGACGACAAGTCCCCGGCGATGAGCCCGAAGGCCAAAAAGGAGCGCAAGCCCAAGGCCAAGAAGGAAGCGGCCGCCGCTCCTGCGCAGGCCTGAGCTGACCGCCCAGGCTTGAACCCGAGACGCGTCCGCCCCCCGGCTGGCGCGTCTCGCCTTTTCCGAACCTCCCACCCATGCAGATCCCCGTCGACCTCGGCGCCTTCCTGGCCTTCCTGGCCGGGCTCGCCGCGGTCATCCTGTTCGGGCTGCAGGCGTGGTATGACCGCCGCGACGTGCTCCTCTCGGACCATCGCCGCATCAATTCCGCCTTTTCCTGCGTCCGCTGCAGCCTGACCTACGTCCGCCCGCGCCGCCGCGAGGAAGCCGTCTGCCCCCGCTGCGGATGGAACAATGTTCGCCTCAAGTTCTGAACCCCCCACACTTTCCCCCCATCATGGCCACCCAGTCCATCGCCATCCTCGATTTCGGTTCGCAGCTGACCAAGGTCATCGCGCGCCGCGTCCGTGAGTGCAACGTCCACTCCCGCATCTATCCCTTCGGCGTCTCGCCCGAGACCCTCCGCGCCGACGGCGTCGTGGGCGTCATCCTCTCCGGCGGTCCTGACAGCGTGAAGGCGAAGGGCTCGCCGCACCCCCATCCCGGCGTGTTCGAGATGGGCCTCCCGGTCCTCGGCATCTGCTACGGCGTCCAGCTCATGGGCCAGATGCTCGGCGGCAACGTCGCCAGCAGCTCGCACCGCGAATACGGACACGGCATCCTTTCCTTCCGCAAGGGCTCCCAGCTCCTGCAGGGACTGAGGTCCCCTCTCCGCGTCTGGAACTCCCACGGCGACAAGATCACCCGTCTCCCGCGCGGCTTCAAGGCCGTCGCCTCCACCGAGAACTCCGAGTGCGCCGTCATCGAGGACACCAAGCGCCGCTTCTACGGCATCCAGTTCCACCCCGAGGTCGCCCACTCCGAGCGCGGCATCGACATCCTCCGCAACTTCCTCTTCCGCATCTGCCGCTGCAAGCCCACCTGGAAGATGGACGACTACGTCGAGACGGCCGTCCGCGAGATCCGCGCCAAGGTCGGCAAGTCGCAGGTCATCCTCGGTCTCTCCGGCGGCGTCGACTCCTCCGTCGCCGCGGCCCTCATCCAGCGCGCCATCGGCAAGCAGCTGACCTGCGTGTTCGTCGACAACGGCCTGCTGCGCCTCAACGAGCGCGCCCAGGTCGAGAAGATGTTCCGCGGCAAGTTCAAGGTCGACCTCCGCGTCGTCGACGCTTCCGAGGTCTTCCTCCGCAAGCTCAAGGGCGTCACCGACCCCGAGCGTAAGCGCAAGATCATCGGCCACGAGTTCATCAAGGTCTTCGAACGCTCCATCGCCGAGGTGCAGCGCAAGAAGAAGGGCAAGGTCGAGTTCCTCGCCCAGGGCACGCTCTACCCCGACGTCATCGAATCCCTTTCGCCCAACGGCGGTCCGGCCGCCACGATCAAGAGCCACCACAACGTGGGCGGCCTGCCGAAGCACATGAAGCTCCAGCTGCTCGAGCCCCTGCGCGAACTCTTCAAGGACGAGGTCCGCGCCCTCGGCGAAGCCCTCGGCCTCCCGCACGATATGGTCTGGCGCCACCCATTCCCGGGCCCCGGCCTGGCCGTCCGCGTCTGCGGCGACATCACCAAGGAACGCCTCGAGGTGCTCCGCAAGGCCGACGACATCTTCATCAACGAGCTCCGCACCTCCGGCCAGTACGCCAAGGTCTGGCAGGCCTTCGCGGTCTTCCTCCCGGTGCGCAGCGTCGGCGTCATGGGCGACGGCCGCACCTACGACAACGTCTGCGCCCTGCGCGCGGTGACTTCCTCCGACGCGATGACCGCCGACTGGGCCCGCCTGCCGTACGACGTGCTGCAGCGCGCCTCGACCCGCATCATCAACGAGGTGAAGGGCATCAACCGCGTGGTCTACGACGTCTCGTCGAAGCCGCCGGCGACCATCGAATGGGAATAAGCCGGGGTTTGCCCCGTTGACACCCCTTCGGCCCGACCTTACCTAGACGCCAGTGTCTGCACCCGGCTTCCAGGTCATCGCGCGCCGCTGGCGTCCCCGCCGCTTCGACGAGCTCGTCGGGCAGGAGCATATCGTCAAGACGCTGCGCAACGCCCTCGAGACGAAGCGCATGGCCCACGCCTATCTCTTCGTCGGTCCCCGTGGCACCGGCAAGACGACCACCGCCCGCATCCTGGCCAAGGCCCTGAACTGCGCCGGCGGCCCGAAGCCTGACTTCTCCCTCGACGATCCGGTCTGCCTCGCGATCGAGCAGGGCAACTGCCTCGACGTCGTCGAGATCGACGCCGCTTCCAACCGCTCCATCGAGGACGCGAAGAAGATCCGCGACGAATGCCAGTTCTCCCCGACGAGCTGCCCGTTCAAGGTCTTCATCATCGATGAAGTCCACCAGCTCACGAAGGACGCCTTCAACGCGCTGCTCAAGACGCTCGAGGAGCCGCCGCCCTGGGTGAAGTTCATCCTGGCCACGACCGAGGCCGACAAGGTCCTTCCGACCATCACCTCCCGCTGCCAGCGCCTCGAGTTCCATCCGATCTCCGAGGAGGTCATCGCCGCCCAGCTCGCCCGCATCGTCAAGGCCGACGGCGTCACCGCCGACCAGCACGCCCTCACGGCCATCGCCCGTCTGGCCGCCGGCGGCATGCGCGACTCCCAGTCCATCCTGGACCAGGTCATCTCTTTCTCGGGCAAGCAGATCACCGAAGCGGACGTGCTCTCCATCTACGGACTCGCCTCGGCCCAGCAGGTCACCGACCTCTGCCAGGGCATCGCCACCGGCGACGGCAAGAAGGTGCTTTCGCTCTGCGACGTCTTCCACGCCGAAGGACGCGACCTGCTCCGCGTGCTCGCCGACCTCCAGGTCCGCGTGCGCGCCGCGACGCTTGATTCCGTCCGCTCGGGCGGTACGTCCGCCCAGCTCGGCGCGCCTCTGGCCACCGAACAGCTCGTCCGTCTCCTCGAATGCCTGCAGGAAGGGGAGAACGGGATCCGCCAAGGTTTGTCGCCCCGCGCGAACTTCGAGGTGACGCTGCTCAAAGCCATCGAGCAAAGCAGGTCACGGTCGATAGACCTCCTCATCAAAGACATCGCCGCCGCCGCAGCTGGTCTCCCTCGGGAGCCCGGCCAAAAAAAAATAAGGACCGCGCCGGCGGCACCTGAGGCCGCGGTCACCCCTGCCGCTCCCGTCGTCACGACGGAGGAGCCCCCGGTCGCCCTCGTATCTACGCCTTCCCGTTTCGTCGACGTACCTGTCGAGGACACGCGTAACCTGGAAGAGTCCCTCCCGCCGCTCGATGTCGACGCCGCCGAGGCCGAAGCCGCGAGCTCCGACCGGCGCGCCGATTTCGTCTTCCCGGAATCCGCCTTGGCCGACCTGCCGGTCGCGGAGGTCGGCAAGACCGCTTTCCCGGGCGACAAGGAGTTCATCGAAGCGGTCGAATCGCTGCCGGCCGGCCTGAAAGACAAACTTAAGTCGACCATCGGCGCCGACTTCACGGCCCTGCGTCCGATCCCGGCCGGTAAGCTGCGACGCCCGCTCTGACCGTGGAGCTGTCGTTCGAGATCGGCGTCATCTCCGACACGCATGACCGCTTGCGCGCCGAGGCCATTCTCGCGCTCGAAGGTTGCGATGTCATCTTCCATGCGGGCGATGTCTGCGGCCCGCTCATCATCTCGCAGCTCGCCGAAATCGCGCCCTGTCACGCCGTCGCGGGTAATTGCGACGACGATGATTCGCTCCCGCTGACTTCCCTGCAGGTCGTCGCGGGTCTGCGGGTCTTGGTGCATCACGGACATCTGCGGGTCGATGAAGCCGCGTTCCGGCCGGACATCGTGATCACGGGGCACACGCACGTCCCGCAGATCGAGCAGGACGGACCGGTGCTACGGCTCAATCCGGGCAGCGCCGGCCCGCGACGCTTTAACCTTCCCGTGACGTTGGCGCGGATTACGGTGCGACAGGGCAGGGCGAGCGCCCGCCTGATCTCCCTCGACGTCCCATGAAGCAACCCCTGCCCATCGATGCGCTGCAGGACGGCCTTGTCGCCGCCTGCGGCCGCGTGCGCCGGCTGGTCCTCCGCGCGCCCACGGGCTCGGGCAAGTCGACGCGCATCCCGCAGATGCTCCTGGACCTGAACCTGGTCCAAGGTCAGATCGTGGTGCTGCAGCCTCGTCGTATCGCGGCCCGCCTGCTCGCCGCGCGCATCGCGCAGGAGCGCGGCGTGAAGCTCGGCGGCGAGGTGGGTTACCAGATCCGCTTCGAGCGCGTCGAGTCCGCCCAGACGCGCATCAAGTTCGTGACCGAGGCCCTCCTGCTCCGGCAGATGGCTTCCGATCCGGAACTCAAGGGAGTCGGCGCGGTGGTCTTCGACGAATTCCACGAACGCAACCTGCATTCCGACGTGGCCCTCGCCCTGGCCCGCCGCCTCCAGGAGACGCATCGCCCCGACCTGCTGATCATGGCGATGTCCGCGACGCTCGACACCGAGGGCGTGGCGAAGTGGCTCGGCTCGGCCGAGACCTTGGCCGCCGACGGCCGCGCCTATCCGGTGCAGGTCGAATACACGCACCTGCCGCGTAACTCCACCCGGCCGATCTGGGACGCCGCGGCCGAACAGGTCCGCCGCGTGCTGCGCGAGGAAAGCGAAGGCGACGTGCTCGTCTTCATGCCGGGGTCTTACGAGATCATGCGGACGATCGGGGCGGTGCGTAATTTGCCTGAGTCCGGCGGCGTCGACATCCTGCCGCTCTACGGAGAACTTCCTCCCGAAGAACAGGATCGGGCCGTCAAGCCGAGCCCTGGCCGCAAGGTGATCGTCGCGACCAACGTGGCCGAGACTTCGCTCACGATCCCCGGCGTACGCGCGGTGGTCGACGCCGGCCTCGCCCGCATCGCCCGCTTCGATCCGCATCGCGGCATCGACACCTTGCTGGTCGAGCCCGTCTCGCAGGCTTCCGCCGAACAACGCGCCGGCCGCGCCGGTCGTACCGGCCCGGGCCGCTGCATCCGCCTATGGTCGCAGACCGACCACGAAGCCCGTCCGCTCCGCGAAGTCCCCGAGATCAAGCGCGTCGACCTCTCGGAGACGATCCTCCTGCTGCTCTCCTCCGGCTGGGGCGAGGCCGCGAGCTTCCCTTGGTATGAGAAGCCTGACGACAAGGCCTTGCTGCGTGCGCTGACCGTCCTTGCGGACCTCGGCGCCGTCGACGCCCAAGGCAAGCTTACGCCCCTCGGTCGTCGGATGTCGGTCTTCCCGGCTCACCCGCGGTACGCGCGCATGCTCCTCGCGGCGGGCGACCTGGATTGCGTCTACGAGGTCTGCCGCATCGCCGGCCTCGCCCAAGGCCGCGACATCCTCTTCCGAAAGGTCGACGATCGGACGGAGAACGCGCGCGATTCCGTCGAGCAGGAAGACGGCTCTGATTTCTTCCCCCGGCTGGCGCTGCTGCAGCGCGCCGTGGAGATGAAGTTCGACGCCGACGCCTGCGATCGTTTCGGCGTGCACGGCCAAGCGGCGCGCCAGGCCGATCAGGCGGCGCGTCAGTTCCTTCGTCTCGCCGAAGGGCAGGGGCTTCCGGTCAGCGACCGCGTCGCCGACCCCGCGGCGATCCGTCGTTGCCTGTTGCTCGGTTTCTCGGACCGACTCGCCGTCCGTCTCGATGCGGGCACCTTGCGTTGCGCCTTGGTCCACGGCCGCACCGGCGAGCTGCGCCGCGAGTCCTCCATCCGTAACGCCAAGCTGCTGGTCGCGGCTGAGGTCGATGAGATCCAGGCCCGCGGCGGCGTGACGACCTATCTCTCCCTTGCTACCGCCGTAGAGGAATCCTGGCTGCAGGAACTTTTCCCGTCAGAGTTTTCGACGGTCAACCAGGTTCGTTACGACGCGTCGCAGCGTCGCGTGGTCACCCGCGTCGAGCGACGTTTCCGCGATCTCGTGCTCGAGGCCAAGGAACGCGACGACGCCCCTTCCGACGCCGCCAGCCGGCTGCTCGCGGAAGAAGTCGCCGCCGGTCGCCTCGAGCTAGAGAAGTGGGACGCTCCCGTCGACGCTTGGATCCGCCGCGTCAACTTCCTCTCGAAGCATTGCCCCGAGCTGGGCATCCCGCCTTTCGATGACGCCGCCCGCCGCATGGTGATCGAAGAAGTCTGCGCCGGTGCCGTGGCCTATCGTGATATCCGCGAGCGCCCCGTCTTCGGCGTCGTCCGCGGTTGGTTGTCCCATGAGCAGGCCATGGCGCTCGAGTCCTACTGCCCCGAGAAGATCATCCTGCCGCGTAAGAAGCATCCCGCCCGCATCGAATACACCGAAGACGGACAGGCTGAGATCGAGGCCACCGTGCAGGAACTCTACGACTTCCCGGGCAGCAAGCTGCGCGTCTGCCTCGGCAAGGTCCCGATGGTCGTGTGCATCCAGTCGCCGGCACGTCGGACCCAGCAGCGCACCACCGACCTCGACGCCTTCTGGAAAGGATCCTACGAGGGCGTGAAGAAGGAGCTCCGCGGTCGTTACCCCAAGCACGAATGGCGCTGAACCCATGAGCCCCGTCGCCTTCACTTGGTCCTCGGTCCCGATCCACGTCATCGATTTCGAAGGCAGCGCACGGACCGGCGTCGTCGAGTTCGGCGTGGCCACCTTGCTCGG
Source organism: Verrucomicrobiota bacterium (assembly GCA_041180005.1). Taxonomy (GTDB): domain Bacteria; phylum Verrucomicrobiota; class Verrucomicrobiia; order Opitutales; family UBA953; genus UBA953. The sequence goes on from JBEGSF010000001.1 coordinate 832,572, forward strand.
CGGCGAAGTCGTCTCCGCCGCCACGAGCCTGCATGCGTCCCGCGTCCCGGTGCCGGCGATCGACACGCAGTGCCATGGGCTCGGCGCGAAGGAACTCAAAGGACGCCCCCCGTTCGAGTCCGAGTGGGAGCGTTGGGTCGGTCTGCGCCGGACCGGTCTGCTTGCCGCCCATAACGCCTCGGTGGAGTCCGGCCTGCTGCGTGGCACCTGGTCGCGTCCTTCCGTCGTCCCTGGTTTCGTCGGCGAAGCCGCCGAGGTGGCCGAGTGGGGTCCTTGGATCGACACGTGTCGCCTGGCCCGGGCTTGGGCGCCCTCGCTCGGGGATTTCCGCCTGGGGGCCTTGGTCTCGGCCCTTCGTCTGGGCCCCCGGCTCGACGAGCTGGCGGCGGACCACTGCCCGCCCGGCCGTCGGCGCTATCACTGCGCCCTTTACGACGCCTTGGCCGCCGCCTTGGTCCTCCGGGCGCTTTGCGGACAGGAGGGAAGGTCCGCCGCCCCCTTGTCACAATTAGTTCGCGACAGCATGTCGGCGCCGGCGGCTGATGACCTCATGCAAGGGGAGCTCGGGCTCTAGTTTCCGCTTCACTCCCGGGGGAGGGCCTAACTAGATAGGCCCACAACTATGGCCTCCAAGTCCCCCATTCGCGTCGCCGTCACCGGCGCCGCCGGCAACATCGGTTACGCCGCCATCTTCCGTCTCGCCTCCGGCGCCGTCTTCGGCCCCGACCAGCCGGTCGCCCTGAACCTCATCGAAGTCGGACCGGGCCTCAACGCCCTCGCCGGCGTCGTGATGGAACTCCAGGACTGCGCGTTCCCCCTGCTCACCGACGTCGTCGCCACCGGCGACCTCAACGAAGGCTTCAAGGACGCCGACTGGTGCCTGCTCATCGGCGCCGTTCCTCGCAAGGACGGCATGGAGCGCAAGGACCTGCTCGGCATCAACGGCAAGATCTTCATCGGCCAGGGCGAAGCCATCGCGCGCAACGCCAAGAAGTCCGTCAAGGTCCTCGTCGTCGGCAACCCCTGCAACACCAACGCCCTCATCGCCCTGCGTTCCGCCGGCAGCCTGCCCGCCGAGAACTTCTTCGCGATGACCCGCCTCGACGAGAACCGCGCCAAGTCGCAGCTCGCGGGCAAGGCCGGCGCGCACAACTCCGTCGTCAAGAACGTCGCCATCTGGGGCAACCACTCCTCGACCCAGTATCCTGACTTCACCAACGCCACCATCGGCGGCAAGCCGGCCACCCAGGTCATCACCGACCACGCCTGGCTCAAGGAGACCTTCGTCCCCGACGTGCAGAAGCGCGGCGCCGCCGTGATCAAGGCCCGTGGCGCTTCGTCCGCCGCCTCCGCCGCCAACGCCGCCCTCGACACCCTGCGCAGCCTGCATTTCCCGACGCCGGCCGGCGACTGGCACTCCGTCGCCGTGCTCTCCAAGGGCGACTACGGCATCGCTCCGGGCATCATGTTCGGTTACCCGATCCGCACCAAGGCCGATGGCTCTTGGGAGATCGTGCAGGGCCTGCCTCTCGACGCCTTCTCCAAGGAGAAGATCGCCATCACCGAGAAGGAACTGCTCGAAGAGCGCGCGACGGCTTCCGAAGCCCTCGGCCTAAAGCTCTGAAGCCAGCCTTATGAAGCAACAGGCGGCAAGGGACCTCCCTTGACCGCCTTTTTTGCGTACCTAGGCTGACGTCATGGAGCTTCTCGCCCACGTCGATTGGTTCACGATCATCGCCGCGCTCTGTTTCTGGGGGGCGCTGGTCTGGGCGCAGCATCTGGACCGAGGTTTCCCACATTGGCTCAACCGGCTCACCGTGCCTGGCCTTTGGATCTGGGTTTTGGCTTATGTCGGCTCCAGTGAGCCCGGGCCCGTCATGGCCTTGGCCGCCGCTCCGGCTTTCCTCTTCGCGGTCTGGCTTTGGGCGCACGGACTGCGCCGATTCCTCTCCGATGACCTCTCGCCCGCTCCGCGTCGTTATTTGGAGATGTTGTCCGCGACCGGTCCGTTGGTGGCCGCGGTGGCCTGGATCTGGTCACGCTATGACCGGACCTTCGCGGGTTTCCCTGATCCGCTCGCGACGCTGACCACCGTCCACTTCGCCATCACCTTCGGCGTCCTGCCGCTGGCGATGGCGGCCAGCGAACGTCCGCTCGCCCGTTGTCGCTGGCGTGATCTGGGGCAGTGGCTGTATGTGGCCGGCGCTCCGGCCACCGCGTTATGCTTCGCCTTACGGACGGACCCGCTTCGGCCGGGTGCCATCGAAGTCGCGGCCGCCGTGGTCTTCGCCGCGGGCTTCTTGCTCTGGGCTGCGTTCATGCCCGTCAGGCGCGGCCCGTGGCCTTACGTCTGTCTCGTCCCTGGTTTCCTGCTCGGCGTGGGCTACACCGCCGCGCACGCCTTCGGCTGGGATTATCTGACCATCCCGCAGATGGCGGCGGTGCACGGCTCGCTTAATCTGTTCGGCGCGGTGCTGCTCGCGGCCCAAGCGCCGGCGTTCGATGACGTCGCCGCGCCGGCGCCTGATCTCGCTACGCCCGTAGAGGCCGGCGATCGCGCGACGGCGCTCTTCGCCGATACGCATCGTATCGTGGTCGGTGCTTGGTCGCCGGAAGCTTTTGCGCGGGTGCAGGCAGCTCTGCTCGGTTATCGCTTCTATCCGGAGCATGTCATGGTTCGTCGGACTCAGTTCGAGGACGAAGGCCGCCCGGTGCGCGTCGGCGACAGGCTAGGGCTAGGATTATTCGTTCCTAATCTGCCTGGTCTGGCGCCCCTGATGCTGCCTGCGGTCGTCGAGGTCGACGTCGTTGAAGCCGCCGCTGAAAGCGTCACCTTGGGTTATGTCACGACGGGCAGACATTATGGACGGGGCGTCTGGCGGGCCGAAGTGAAGCGTGAAGGCGAATCACTCGTCCTCACCGTCTCCTATCATGTGCGGCCCAGCCGCTGGTTCGTCTGGTGCGGGTTGCCGGTCTATCGTCGGTTCCAGCTCGCCGCTTTCCGTGCCGGCGCCGATAATCTGCGGCGCTTGGCGGCCTAGAGGACGATCGGGCTGTCCTTCGCCTTCGCGTAGGAAGGTGAGGTCAGGTAGCGCACCTTGGATCCTTTCATGGCGAAGATGCTGTGTCCTTCGAAGTCGATGCCCGCCTGGACCAATCCGGACAGCGGGCCTGCGGCGAGCACATCGTGCACGCTGCGCGTGAACATCCCCGGTCCGGTGAATTCCAGGATCGCGCTCTTGGGCGAGGCGAAAGTCCGTCCCTTGAAGTTCGGATAAGCCGCGCAGATGTTATCGATCGTCCGGAGCGGAATCGGGTGACCGGGCGCGAAGCCCAGGCCCCACTGCAGCACCAAGTTGCGTGGGTGGAGCAGGTGAGGCGTCGCCGCCGGATCAGCGGGCTGCGGGTTCAAGTGCGGCTCGAAAGTGATGAGCGCATCGGTGTCCGGGCGGTAGAGGCGGCGGAGCGGCACGCCGACGCCTTTGCTGATGTCGAAGTAGAAGCCGCCACGATCGGCGAGCAGGCAGTAGCGGAAGATATCCGCCTTCATCGGGCCGAATTGAGCCTGCTCATATATGCCGAAGATCGGGTGGTGCGACCAGCGTTCGCGGAGATAGGTTTGGCGTTGCTCGCGGTCCCAGAGCACGAAGCTCAGCTCGGGATTGAGTTCGCGGAACTTGGCCATCTCCAGGAGGTGGGTCTTGCCGAAGAGACGGTCTTCCCAGGTCTGTACGACGATGGGAGGGATCTTGCAGGAAGGCGAGGTTTCCGTCGCCGGTCGGTCGGCCAGTTCCCGCAAAGGGAGCTCACGCCAGTAGCGGACCGGCGCCAGGAGCTGCTTCAGGCGGTTCAGCATCGCGATCAGGGAGCAGGCAGGCGGACGAGCGTGATGTCGGCCGGGCGGCAGGAGCCTAGGCGGATCTCGCCGGCGTTGGCGGCGGCGAAGATCGGGGGCTCGGGATGGATCGTCGCGATGCCGCTGGCGGCGCGGCCGGCGTTGATCTTCTGCAGGCCGATGAAGTCGATGATGACGGGGTTGGCGCTGCCAAGCAGCGTCTTCTCGGAGCGGCACCAGCTGGCGTCGAAGCCGGGACCGCCGAGCACCTGATAGCGCTCGAGCGAGAGGATCGTCAGCACGTTGCGCTTGGCCAGTTTCGGGATGGCGCAGACTTCCACCGCGGCCTTGGAGGCGTTGAAGGGGTTGTCGAGGAAGCGCTCGGCGTTGGCCATGTTGCCGATCGAGGCGGCGGCCATCGCGCCGTGCACGCCGAGGGAACGGCTGTCGCTCAGCACCGGCAGGTTGATCCAGAAGTCGACCTCATCGATCAGGGTCTTGGGCAGCACGCTCACGCGCGCGTCACCCCAAGGCACGTTCTGCGTGCCGGGTCGGGGGAGCACCTGGTTCTCGTAGCGGAGACGGCTGTCGGCGGCCCAGCCCGGGGCGAGCGTCTCCCAAGCCAGGACGGGAAAACCTTCGAAGGCGTCTGGCTGGGAGGAGAGCGAGGGCAGGAAGCCGGCTTGTCGGAGGTTGTCGGGCTTGGCGTCGCAAAGGGTGATCGCGCCTTGGGCGAAGCCGCGGCGGAGGAGGGCGGCGGTGATCGCGCGGACCAGCGGCTTGGGCGTGGCAAGTCCCGGCCCACCTTCGGAGGAAAGCTTCAGGCCGCAGCGCTTGAGTTCGCCGGGACGCAGGGTGACGCCGGTCCGGCCCTCGAACTCACCGAGGGTCTTCTCGACGGCGGATGCATAATCACGGTCTTCGAATCCGCCCAGCTTCTGTTCGATGAGCAGGAGCTTCGGGTCGGTGGCCGCCCGGGCGGAGACGCCGCCGAGGTTCACGAGCAAGGCAAGGAGGGCGAGGAACCGCATGAGTCCATCCTCTCGCCCCGCAGGGGCTTCCGCAAGCCGCTGTTTTGTTTGCGCAGGCAGGGGAGGACCCCATCGTGGGGCGCATGTCCGCCCCCGCCGTCCTCCCCCAGCGCCGCATCCTCGGACTTATCTTCCTGACGGTGTTCATGGACATCGTGGGCTTCAGCATCATCATCCCGCTGTTCCCGCATCTCCTGGACCATTACATCCGGACGGAAGGCGCGGCCGGCACCCTGATCGGTTCGTTGAACTCGGCGGCCGAATGGATGGGAGGCGACACGGTCTTCAAGAAGACGGTGCTCTTCGGCGGCCTGCTCAGCACACTCTACTCCTTGCTGCAGTTCGTGTTCTCGCCGATCTGGGGCGCTCTCTCGGATCGTCTGGGCCGCCGCCGCATCCTGACCATCACCTTGGCGGGCAACGCGCTCTCTTATCTCCTTTGGATCTTCGCGGCTCAGTTCTGGGTCGTGGTCGTCACGCGGCTCTTGTCTGGCATGATGGCCGGCAACATCGCCGTCGCCAGCGCCGCGGCCGCCGATATCACCGAGGAGAAGGAACGGACCAAGGGCATGGCCGTCGTCGGCATCGCCATCGGGCTGGGCTTCGTCTTCGGACCGGTCATCGGCGGGCTCGCTTCGTCCGTCCAATTCGCCCACGGTCCTGTCGTCGGATCCTTCGGACTCAATCCGTTCTCCGTTCCGGCCGCCATCGCCGCATCGCTTGCGCTGCTGAACTTCCTGCTCGTGGTGAAGTTCTTCCCCGAGACCCTCGCGGTCGACCGTCGCGCCTCCGCCGACGCGAAGAGGCCTTCGGTCTTCGACCTCGCCACGGTGCGCTCCTCCGCGGTCCGTCGTACTTCGTTCGCCAACCTCGTCTATCAGGTCGCCTTCACCGGCATGGAGAACACCATCGTCTTCCTGACCTTGGCGCTCTTCGCCTACAGCCCGCGCGACAACGCCTGGCTCTTCCTCTTCAACGGAGCCTGCATGATCTTCGCGCAGGGCCTGGCCCGTCAGCTGGTGAAGCGCCTCGGCCAGCGTAAGGTCGTGATGCTCGGCATGCTCATCGCGGCGGTCGCGTTCGTCTGGGTCGCGCTGATCCCGCCCACGCTCGCCGCCGAAGGTTCCGGTGCGAAGACCTCATTCTACCTCGGGCTCGGCCTGATCTCCTTCGCCACGGGTCTGATCCTGCCCAGCGTCTCGGCCTTGGTCTCCCTCTACTCCGACGCATCGGAGCAGGGTCGTAACCTCGGGATCCTGCGCTCCGCCGGTTCGCTCGCCCGCGTCATCGGTCCGGTGACCGCGGCGTTGCTCTACTTCCACTTCGGCTCCCATTTCTGGGTCTACCTCGGCGGCGCGTTGCTGATGCTGCCGGCGATCTGGATCGTCCGCGGCCTGCCTGATCCGGTTTCCGAAAGCACTTCGGCCTAGGCCTTCGCCAGGCTTCGCCCCAGGGCGTCTCCGCCGCGGATCGCGTGCATCAGGGAGATGCCGCCGCGGAAGGCGCCGTGGAAATACAATCCAGGATGGGCCGCTTCGGCCTGGGCCAGCGCCGCTTCACGGCGCGGCTGACCGGCGTCATACTGCGGGATCGCGCGTTCCCAGCGCTGGATCCATTCGCGCTTAGGTGCCTGGCTGATGCCTAGGGTCGCGGCGAGTTCATCGTCCACCAGGCGGCGGAGTGCTTCCTCCGGCAGGCGTGCCAGCTCGGGGCGTCGGTCGCCGCCGATGAAGCAGCAGACGAGCACGTGGCCTTCCGGCGCGCGTCCCGGCAGCACCGAGGAAGGGAAGAGGCATCCGAGGACGTCGCGACCTTCGCCGCCCGGCGTCAGGTAACCGAAACCGTCGAGAGGATGAGGGACGTCTTCGCGCGCATAGCCGCGGGCGACGACGGTCACCGGCGGGACCTTGCTGGTCTCCCAGTCTCGCAGGTAAGGCGTCACCGTTTCGTCGAAGGGCAGGGAGCCCCAGTTCCAGAAGGGGGCCGTGACGATCAGGTGCTTGGCGGTGACGCCGTCTTCGGATCCGTCGGCGCCGCGCCAGGCGACGTTCCACCCGCGGGCGTCGCGGCGCAGCGAGGTCGTCACCGCGCGTAGACGAAGATCTTCCGCCGGGATGCGCGAAGCCATCGCTTCGGCCAGCTCTTGCATGCCGCCGGGGAAACCGACGACGGTGCGTTTCGTCTTAGGCCCGCGGCGTAAGCCGTTGAGGACCGAACCATGGTCTTGCTCCATCGCGTGGATGCGCGGGAAGCAGTTCGCCATCACCAGACGGGCGGGGTCGCCCGCGTGGACTCCGGAAACGATCGGATCCATGAGCATCGCGGCGGCTTCCGGGCCGAAGCGACGCGTGGCGAATTCGACGACGGTCTCGCCGGGGTGTCCTCCCTTGGCGCGGAAGGGTTCGGAGAGCAGCCGAAGCTTGCCGCGCCAGGAGAGCAGCTTGCTGGTGAGGATCGTCAGCGGGCTCGGCCCTAGGCCATGGAGCTGACCGCGGGCGAAGATGTAGCGCCGCGCGGCGCGCATGTCGGCCGACTGCGTGACTTCGCCGAGGCCATATGCGGCCAGCAGCGCTTCGTCCTCGGAGCCTTCGAGCTGCAAGGTGTTGGGGCCGGTCTCGACGATCCAGCCGTCCTCCCGATGGGTGCGGATGGAGCCGCCGATGCGCGAGGAGGGCTCGAGCACCTTCACCTTCGCGCCGGTGCGGAGCATCGCGTGGGCCACGGCGAGGCCGGCTGGTCCGGCACCGAGGATGACTGCGTCGTAGCCCATGCGTTATCTTCGGCCGATAAGCCTAGGATTGGCAACCCTGCGTCGTTCGGGCTGTCTGGTAAGCATGAGGACCTTCTTCATCCTGCTCCTGCCTCTGGCCTGCCTGGCGGACACCGTCACCATGAAGGACGGCACGTTCCTCAAGGGCCGCATCGAAAGGGTCGTCGACGGCACGATGGAGTTCAGGGCTCCTTCCCTCGGAGCCGCGAACGTGCTGAAGTTGAGCCTGGCTCAGGTCGAATCCTTCGTCACCGACGAATCCGTACGCGTCAGCGCCGGCGGCGCCGTCTCGGATGGCGTTGCTTCGGCTTCGGGCGGCCGGGTCGTCACGAAAGGCGGACTTGAGGCCGTCCCCCTTGACCGCGGCGTCGAACTCTGGCGTGAGCCATCGCAGCGCCCTTCGGAAGCCGGTGAGAAGCGCGAATGGGTCACCCAGGCCGACGCCGACCTCTCCGGGCGCAGCGGCGTCGTCTCCGGCTCGGGCTTCAGCACGGGCTTTTCCGCCAGAGGCGTGACCAAGGCCGACACCATCATCGGAGGCGTGCGTTTCATGCGCGCCGAAGCCCAGGACCGCATCTCGGCCGACGACCTTCATGCGACCCTCTCATATGAGACGAATCCGACCAGTGTCGTCTTCTGGTATGTCCGTACCGATACCGGCTTCGACAACGCGCGTCAGATCGATTTCTTCTCGGTCAATGCCGGCGGGCTTGGTTTCCGTCTCTTTACTGACGCCAAGGGCAAGCTCGACGCGCGCGCCGGTCTCGCTCACCGCTTCGAGGTCTTCTCCGATTCATCCCAGCCCGATCGCTCGGCGCCCTCGGGCGACTTCGGGTTGATCTTCAACCGAGAGCTCGGCTGGGCGGCTTGGGACACCTCGGTGAATTTCGTCCCCTCCTTCCAGACCAGCGGCGATTACTATGTTCGCCATGAGAGCAGCCTGAACATCCTTCGGAACAGCGGACCCCTTTCGCTTAGGGTCGGGCTGGCCAACGACTTCCGGTCCAAACCCCTGCCCACGCAGGCCAAGACCGACACCGCCTATTTCCTGCGCACGACCTATGTCTGGAAGTGAGCAGGCGGGGTTTGTCTAAAAATAGACACAACTGCCTAAAAAGACACAAAACCCCCTGTGAATGGTTACCTATTGAACCGTGGCACAGGGGGTGCTTTGAAATTGTTCGTAATTAGTCATCTTTCCAATCCCCCAATCCATGAGCACCAACCCAGCCCGTCGCAACGCCATCGAGGCGATTGCCTCCCAGCCTCGCCTTCAGGGCAGCTTCGACTTCCGCAATGAGAAGATCGACCTGATCTACGGCCAGAATGTCTTCTCCCTCGATAAGATGGAGAAGCGCCTTCCGAAGGACGTCTTCAAGTCCCTCAAGGCCAGCATCGAAGCCGGTATCAAGCTCGATGCCGCTGCTGCCGACGTCGTCGCCGCCGCCATCAAGGATTGGGCTCTCGAGCGTGGCGCCACCCATTACGCCCACGTGTTCTACCCGCTCACCGGCTTCACCGCCGAGAAGCATGACACCTTCTTCGAGCCCAACGGCAACAGCACCCTCGCCCAGTTCTCCGGCAAGGCGCTGATCCAGGCCGAGCCCGATGCGTCCTCCTTCCCGAACGGCGGTCTTCGCTCCACCTTCGAAGCCCGCGGTTACACCGCCTGGGACGTCACCTCTCCGGCCTACATCTTCGACACCGAGAACGGCTCCACGCTCTGCATCCCGACCGCCTTCGTGTCGTGGAAGGGCGAGGCCCTCGACAAGAAGACCCCGTTGCTCCGCTCGATGGCTGCCGTCAACAAGGCCGCTTCCCGCGTCCTCGCGCTCTTCGGCAAGAAGCACGGCTACATCTCCGCTTCGTGCGGTCCTGAGCAGGAGTACTTCCTGATCGACTCCCGCCTCTTCCACCTCCGTCCGGACCTCTACACCTGCGGTCGTTCCCTCTTCGGCGCCAAGCCGGCGAAGGGACAGGAGTTCGAAGACCAGTACTTCGGCACCATCCCTGACCGCGTCCTCGCGTGCATGATGGAAACCGAGCGCGAGTGCTTCAAGCTGGGTATCCCGATCAAGACCCGCCACAACGAAGTCGCTCCGGCCCAGTACGAAGTGGCTCCGATCTACGAATCCGCCAACGTCGCCCACGACCACCAGATGCTCACGATGACGCTGCTCCGCCGCGTCGCCGCCAAGCATGGTTTCGTCTGCCTCCTCGCCGAGAAGCCCTTCGCGGGCGTCAACGGTTCCGGCAAGCACGTCAACTGGTCCATCGGTGGTTCCGGCGTCGGCAACCTGCTCGAGCCCGGCCACAACCCGCACGAGAACGCCCAGTTCCTGACCTTCTGCTCCGCCGTGATCCGCGCCGTCGACCTCCACCAGGGTCTCCTCCGCGCTTCCGTCGCCTCCGCCGGCAACGACCACCGCCTCGGCGCCAACGAAGCTCCGCCCGCCATCATCTCGATCTACCTGGGCGACATGCTCAACGAAGTCATCGAGCAGGTGAAGAAGAGCGGCTCCGCCTCGTCCTCCCGCAAGGGCGGCCACATGACCCTCGGCGTCGACACGCTGCCCGTCCTCCCGAAGGACGCCGGCGACCGCAACCGCACCAGCCCGTTCGCCTTCACCGGCAACAAGTTCGAGTTCCGCGCCGTGGGCTCCGCCTTCTCGGTCGCCGGTCCCCTGACCGTGCTCAACACGATCATGGCCGACTCGCTCGACAAGCTCGCCGACGAACTCGCCGCCGCCCTCAAGAAGAACTCCGACTTCAACTCCGCGCTGCAGGGCGTCCTCAAGGACATCCTCACCAAGCACGGACGGATCATCTTCAACGGCAACGGCTACTCCGAAGAGTGGCACAAGGAAGCCGCCAAGCGCGGTCTCAAGAACCTCCGCACGACCCCCGACGCGCTCCCCGAGATCGTCTCCAAGTCGTCGATCGAGGTCTTCGAGCGCCAGGGCGTCCTTTCCAAGGCCGAGCTCGAGTCCCGCGAAGAGATCTACACGCACTCCTACGTGCTCGCCGTCAACACCGAGTCGAAGCTCGTCTCCGACATCGCCAAGACGCTGCTCCTCCCGGCCGCCCTCAAGTACGCCGCTGACCTGACCCCGGTCGAGAAGACCAAGTCCGGCGGCAAGCTCCGCAAGGAAGTCGTCGGCCTCGCCGACGAACTCTCCTCGGCCATCGAAGCCCTCGACGCCGCCCGCGAAGTCAGCAAGTCCGACACGCACGCCCAGGCCAAGCACTCCTGCGACAAGGTCCTTCCGGCCATGCTCAAGGTGCGCGCCGCCGCCGACGCCCTCGAAGAGATCGTCGCCGACGAATACTGGCCGCTGCCGTCCTACCAGGAACTGCTGTTCCTCCGCTGAGCCTGTCCGGCTTTGCCGAGACCAAGGGCCGAACCTCCGGGTTCGGCCCTTTTTGTCGGCCCGACCCGCCGGCCACCCCGCCAAAGCAGAAGGCCCGTCATGATGACGGGCCTTCGGGTGCTTGGATCAGGACGGACGCTTAGGCGTTGTCCCACTTCTTGCGCAGGTAGGCGCTGAAGTTCTTGACCTTCTTCTTGCGGCGACGGCGTTCGGCCGGCTTCTCGAAGCCTCGCTTGGCGCGGGCGTCCTTGATGATGCCCTCGCGGTCGATCTTCTTCTTGAGGCGGCGGAGAGCCTTGTCGACGGTCTCGCCTTTGCGAATCTTGATTTCTACGGACATGTGAGCGTTTGGAGGGTCGAAAGAACAAGGGGGGAGGGCGTTCGTCAACCCCGAATCCTCAGGGAATGAAATCGTGAATAAGTGGCCCGCGGGGAGGGCACTAGACGCTTGCGGCGGGGGTAGGGCAGGCCAATCGTGCGTTTCACCCCTCGATGTACCTCAAGGAAATCGTCGCCAACGGATTCAAAAGCTTCGCCGACCGGACCCGCATCGAGCTCCGTCCGGGGGTCACGGCCGTGGTCGGACCCAATGGCTGCGGCAAGTCCAACATCGTCGACGCGATCCGCTGGGTCCTGGGCGAACAGTCCGCCAAGTCCCTGCGCGCCCCGGCGATGCAGGACGTCATCTTCGCCGGCACCGACCGCCGCAAGCCCCTGCCTCAGTGCGAGGTCGAGCTGATCTTCGCCGACTGCGAGAAGGAACTGGGCACGGCCTTCGCCGAAGTCTCCGTGATGCGCCGCCTCCACCGCGAGGGCGCCAGCGACTATTTCATCAACGGCAAGCCTTCGCGCCTGAAGGATATCCAGCGCCTGTTCATGGACACCGGCATCGGCCGCATGTCCTACTCGTTCATGGTGCAGGGCCAGATCGACCAGATCCTGTCCGCCAACCCCGCCGAGCGCCGTTACCTCTTCGAAGAGGCCGCCGGCATCACCCGCTACAAGGCCCAGCGTCGTGAGGCCCTCAACAAGCTGAGCGGCGTCGACGCCAACCTCGCGCGCATCACCGACGTCGTCAGCGAGGTCGGCCGCCAGATCGCCTCGCTCCGTCGACAGGCCGCCAAGGCCCTGCGCTACCGCCGCCTCCGCCACCGCTTCACGCACCTCGACCTCGCCTGGCATGCCAAGCAGTTCGGCGACCGCCGCGCCCAGGTCGCCGCGCTCGAGACCGATGCGACCGCCTGCCGCGCCGACGTCGCCGCGCTCACGGACGGACTCCGCGACCGCGAAGCCGCCCTTCTCCAGACCCGCGCCCGCCGCGCCGAACTCGCCGAACAGGTGCAGCTCGCCCAGCAGGCCCTGTTCGATCTCCGCACCGCGCGCGAGAACGCCGAGAACGAAGCCCGCACGTCCGATCTCCGCTCCGATGACCTCGCGTCCCGCCTCGCCGAGGCCCGTCGCGAAGCCCAGGAAGCCGAAGTCCAGATCGCCGAATACGAACTCCGCCTCCGCGGCAGCTCCGACGCCAAGTCGACGGCCGCCGGATCCGTCTCCGCCACCGACGCCGCCTACCGCGAGAAGACCGCGCAGGTAGAAGAGGCCGCCCGTCAGGTCGTCGAGGCCGAGAACCGCCTCCGTCGGGCCCGTCAGGACATCCTCGTCGCCGAAGGCGAGATGACCCGCGCCCGCGGCGACGTCACCAACCTCGAAGTCGACCTCCGCGGCTACCAGTCGCGTCACGTCGACCTCTCCGACTCGCTCACGCAGGCCAAGCAGGACCGCCTCGCGCTCGAACAGCGCGTCAACGAGTCCGGCGCCGTCGTGACCACCCGTCACGGCGAACTCCAGGCCGCGCGCGCGGCCGAACAGGAAGCGACCGAGAAGGGCCGCGATCTCCTCAACGATTTCCGCGCGCTGCAGCAGACCATCTCCGAGCAGGACCGCAAGGTCGCCAAGCTCTCCGCCCAGCTCGGCCTGCTCGAGCAGATGCAGTCCCGCCTCGAAGGCTTCTCCGAAGCCGCGAAGGCCGTCCTCCGCGGCGAGTTCGCCGAAGAGCTGCGCTCCGGCAAGGCCTCCGCCCTCGCCGATCTCGTGACGGTCGTCGACGTCTCCGCCGCCGCCGCGCTTGAGAACATCCTCGGCGCCGCCTCCGAGGCCGTCGCTCTCGACTCCGCCGAGTTCCTGCCGGGCATCGTCGCCAAGATGGGCGAACGCCAGCTCGGCCGCGCGGTCTTCCAGGTCGAAGCCCCGCCCGCCTCCCGCGCCGGCTCCGCCGCTCCCGGATGGCTCCGTCCCGCGACTTCGGCCGTGCAGGCCAAGTCCGCCGATCACGCCCGTCTCGTCGCCAACCTCTTCGACGGTTGCTACGTCTGCCCCTCACTCGGCGACTTCATCCAGTGGTGGCGCGCCAATCCGGGCTTCGAATTCTTCCTCGTCGCGACCACCGACGGCGACCTCGTCGACCGTCGCGGCCTCGTCTACGCCGGCAAGCCCCGCAAGGCCGCCGCTAACGCCGGCTCCGGCGTCTTCTCCCGCGAAAGCGAGATCCGCGCCGTCCGCACGTCGCTCGAGACCGAGAACGACCAGCTCACGACGCTCAACGAGAAGGCCCTCGGCATCCAGGCCGCGATGGACGCCAACGAGCTGGACGTCTCCGCCGCCCGCGACGCCACGCAGTTCGCCGCGCAGGAACTTTCCGTCGCCCAGGCCGACGAGCGTTCGGCCCGCCAGACGCTCACCGCCGCCGATGACCGCATCCAGCGCGAGGAGCGTCAGCTCGCCGAACTCGACAACGCCAAGGCCGAGGCGCTCAAGCGTCGCGACCGCGCGCAGGAAACCCTGACCGCCAAGGACGCCCAGGTCGCCGAACTCCGCGCGATCATCTCCTCCGGCGAAGGCCAGCTCGAGTCCGCCCGCGCCGAAGCCGAGCTTCGCCGCAACGCCCTCGGCGACGTCCGTCTTTCCCTCGCCGAGCAGCGTCAGCGCCTCGAACTCGTCGGCCGCGAGCTCGCCGACCTCGAGTCGCGCCGCGCCGAAGCCACCGCCCGCCTCAACTCGCGCCGCGTCGAAGCCCAGCAGAACGAGAAGCTGATCGCCGAGCTCAAGGCCCTGGCCGTCGCCGCCCGTGAGACTTCCGCCCGCCTCGCCGGCGAGGTCGAAGTCGCCAACGCGAAGCTCAACGAACAGCGCGTCGCGCTCACCGAGACCGACGCCGCCGTCGAATCCGAGGACCGCGTCCTTTCCGTCGACCGCGACCGCCTCCGCGTCGCCGACACCCGCCTCAAGGGCCTCGAAGTCTCGCTCGCCGAGCAGACCTCCCAGTGCGGCTTCATCGTCGAGAAGGTCCAGGCCGACCACCAGCTCGACGTCGCCGACGTCGACTGGCGCCTCCAGCTCTGGCTTTCCGACGGCGAACCCGAAGGCATCGCCAGCTTCGACGACCTCGAAGAGACCGACGAGGAAGGCTCCCGCCCGGCCCCGAAGGCCGTCGCCCGCCGCGGCGAACCGACCGCCGAAGACCTCACCGCGATGGAGTCCGCCGACTGGCCGCCCCTCGTGCGCGAGATCGCCGACCTGCGCGACCGCATGGCCGGCATGGGCTCCGTCAATCTCGTCGCCGTCGAGGAATACTCCTCCCTGCGCGATCGCCACGACTTCCTCACCAAGCAGAGCGACGACCTTTGGAAGGCGAAGGAAGAACTCACCAAGGCGATCGAGGAGCTCAACCAGACCTCGCTCAAGCTCTTCACCGACACCTTCGAGCAGGTCCGCAAGAACTTCAAGTTCACCTTCGAACGCCTCTTCGTCGGCGGCGCGGCCGACCTCACCATGGTCCAGGCCGAAGACCCGCTCGAAAGCGGCATCGAAATCGTGGCCCAGCCGCCCGGCACCAAGCTCCGGGGCATCACGCTGCTGTCCGGCGGCCAGAAGACGATGACCGCCGTGGCCTTGCTCTTCGCCATCTACATGGTGAAGCCCTCGCCGCTGTGCGTGCTCGACGAGCTCGACGCCCCGCTCGACGACGCGAACGTCAGCCGCTTTACGGACATCATCCGCGAGTTCACCCGCTTCTCCCAGTTCGTGGTCATCACCCACAACAAGCGCACCGTCTCGGCGGCCGACGCCATCTTCGGCGCCACCATGCAGGAGAAGGGCGTCACCCGCCTCTTCTCCATGCGTTTCAACAAAGAGCGCGACGAGGCCGAGCCGACCCAGCCGGGCGGCGGCTTCACGATGGCCCGCTGAGGTCGCTTGCCTTGGACGGCCGGCCGGTTAGGGTGGGGGAGTCATGCTCCGTCATCTCACCGCGCTTGTCCTCTTGCCGGCCATGGCGCTCGCCGGCGTCACCTTCGAGACCGATCAGCGGCCCGTCAACCGGGCGGCCCCTGGTTCCAGTTATGCCGACATGCTCGCCCGGATCACGCCTGCCGTCGTCAGCGTGCGTACCGCCGAGGTCATTCCGCAGTCGGTGCTCAAGCGTTACAGCGGCCGCATCGACCCGGACAAGGTCATGCAGGACCCGCTGTCTGGCGAGAAGCTCCTGCCCACCGGACTCGGTTCAGGCACGATCATCCATCCTGACGGCTACGTGATCACCAATCGCCACGTCGTGCTGCAGGAGAACCGTCGTAGCGTCGCCACCACCGTCATCGTGCAGCTCGCCGATCGCCGTGAGTTCCGGGCCAAGGTCCTCGGGGTCGACGCCGGCACGGACATCGCCGTCCTGAAGATCGAAGGCCGTAACCTGCCTTACGCCAAGTTCGCCGACAGCGACAAGGCCCGCGTGGGCGACGTCGTCTTCGCCATCGGCAATCCGCTCGACGCCGGGCTCACCGTCACCTCGGGCATCGTCTCGGCCTTGGGTCGTTCCGGCAAACTGGGCATGGGCATGGCCTTCGAGGACTTCATCCAGACCGACGCCGCGATCAATCCGGGCAATAGCGGCGGGCCTCTCATCGACTTCGAGGGACGTCTGCTGGGCATGAACACCGCGATCAAGTCCGGCACCGGCCTCAGCGTCGGCCTCGGTTATTCCATCCCGTCCAACCTCATCACCGCCGTCGCGCTCGACCTCGCCAACCAAGGGCGCGTCGTCCGCGGCCTGATCGGCGTTCAGGGTGAGGATCTCTCCGTCGCCGAGGCCAGCAAGCTTTCGCTCGGACAGAACGGAGGCGTCCGGCTCGTCGTGGTCTCCGACGAGCTCCCGGCGGCCAAGGCCGGCCTCAAGGTCGGCGACATCGTCGTCGGCCTGAACGGCAAGCCTGTCGAGAGCTGGAACGAGATGCGTCTGGAAATCTCGCGTCGTCGGCCCGGCGAGGTGCTCACCTTGAATTACATCCGCGAAGGACGTGGCGCGCTCGCGCGTCTGACCGTCGCGGAACGTCCGCTCGACCGCTGAGCATGGGCGCGCTTTCCACATTCCGCAATCTGGCCGGCGGTCGTCTGCCGCCGCTCACGCGGACGGCCTTGCTCTGTGGATTCAGCGCGTTCGTCGGCGCCTTGGTCTTTTTCAGTCCAGGCGCAGGGGGGCGTCCGGCGGCTCGTCCTTTGGCTCAGGGCATCCGCTTGGTCCCCCCGGGAGATGTCCGCACCGAAAGCGTGGTATTGCTGGACAGCTCGGCGGTCTACCTGCCTGCGCCATCGAAGTCGGCCAAATCGGGGCGGGGTGAAGTCGGCCAGCCTGAGGACACCCCTTTCGCCAAGGCGACGCCGATCCTTCAGTTCGACCCGGCCAAGCCGTTGGGTGAGGACTCCACTCTGCAAGTTCCCCGCCAGACCATCCCAGCCGCGGCACAGGCCATCCCTCTGGCAGCCCAGGAGCCCCTAACCACTTTCGGATCTAAGGGGTTTCGGGACCTAAAGATAGAGCCTCGGGCGGCTTTTTTCGAAGTTTTCTCGATGGAAGGGGGCTATAAGTCGCTAATTAATGGGAAAATTGCCCACTTTGATGATAAAAATAAGACTTCAGAGGTAAGTTTTGATAAAAACGCCCCCCTTGGTGGTAATTTTGAGGTAATTCTTAGCGTAGACAGCCTCGGCCAAGCTCCCCTTGGGGCCGTGCTGAGGCATTCTGGCTCAAAAGCTCTGGATGATGCCGTCCGGCGCTGGGCAGGAACGATCCCATGGGGGCAGCGTCTGCCTCCGGGAGTTTACCGTCTGGTGGTGGGTCCCTGAGGTCTCCCAAAAGGGTTGTAAAACCCTTGCAAAAAACCGCTTGACGGAGGGGGTTTCGATGGTCATTCAAACCCTTCCCTTCGCGGCTCAATGCTAGTCGACGGTTCGCCCCTGTAGCTCAGTTGGCAGAGCGCGTCCTTGGTAAGGACGAGGTCGCTGGTTCAAATCCAGTCGGGGGCTCCACCACTTTCCACACACCAAACCTAACCACCTCCTCACCACCAAAAACCATGGCCAAAGAGAAGTTCAACCGCACCAAGCCTCACGTCAACGTCGGCACCATCGGTCACATCGACCATGGCAAGTCGACCACCACCGCCGCCATCGTGGCCGTCCAGGCCCGCAAAGGCCTGGCTGAGAACAAGTCCTACTCCGAAATCACCAAGGGTGGTACCGTCCGTGACGCCACCAAGACCGTGACCATCGCCGCCTCGCACGTCGAGTACGAGTCCGTCAACCGTCACTACGCCCACGTCGACTGCCCGGGCCACGCCGACTTCGTCAAGAACATGATCACCGGCGCCGCCCAGATGGACGGAGCGATCCTCGTCGTCTCCGCCGCCGACGGCGTCATGCCCCAGACCAAGGAGCACATCCTCCTCGCCCGCCAGGTCGGCGTGCCGAAGATCGTCGTCTGGCTCAACAAGGTCGACCTCTCCGAGCCTGACCTGATCGACCTCGTCGAGATGGAAGTCCGCGACCTCCTCAACAAGTACCAGTACGACGGCGACAACGCCAAGATCGTCCGTGGTTCCGCCACCGCCGCCCTCGAAGCCAAGCCCGAAGGCGAGCAGGCCATCCAGAACCTCCTCGACGCCCTCGACTCCGAGATCGCTGAGCCGAAGCGCGAAACCGACAAGCCCTTCATGATGTCCGTCGAAGACGTCTTCTCCATCACCGGTCGCGGCACCGTCGCCACCGGTCGTATCGAGCGCGGCGTCATCAAGGTCGGCGAAGAAATCGAAATCGTCGGTCTCCGCGACACCCTCAAGACCACCGTCACCGGCGTCGAAATGTTCCGCAAGGAGCTCGACCAGGGCCAGGCCGGCGACAACGTCGGTCTCCTCGTCCGCGGCATCGAAAAGAGCCAGATCGAGCGTGGCCAGGTGCTCGCCAAGCCGGGTTCCATCAAGCCCCACACCGTCGCCAAGGCCCAGATCTACGTCCTCAAGCAGGATGAAGGCGGCCGTCACACCTCGTTCGCCAACAACTACCGTCCTCAGTTCTTCTTCGGTACCTGCGATGCCACCGGCACCGTGATCCTCCCGGAAGGCGTGGAAATGGTGATGCCCGGCGACAACGTCACGATCACGATCGAGCTGCAGAAGCCCGTCGCGATGGAAAAGGGCCAGCGCTTCGCTCTCCGCGAAGGCGGCAAGACCATCGGCGCCGGCCAGATCCTCGAAATCACCAAGTGATTTCCTGACCAAAAACGACCTACTACGGTGCCGAGGCCCCCTCAAAAGGGCCCCGGCATTCGTCTCTTTAACCACCAGTACAGGACGGTAGCTCAATTGGCAGAGTAGCGGTCTCCAAAACCGTTGGTTGTGGGTTCGACTCCCACCCGTCCTGCCACTCTCCACCACACACCACCAGCACCATGTTCAGCTTCCTCGGACGCCTCCGCGCTTTCTGGAACGAGACCATCACCGAGGTCTTCGTCAAGGCTTCGTGGCCCACCGCCAAGGAGCTCGCCGACTCCACGCTGGTCGTGATCGCCGCCGTCGCCCTCCTGGGCGCCGTCGTCTTCCTCTGCGACTTCTCCCTCTCCAACTTCGTCCAGTTCGCGACCAAGCTCGTGCGCTGATCCGCCCCCATGTCCTCTCCCTCTGATTTCCGCTGGTACACCCTCCAGACCCTCTCGAACAACGAGAGCAAGGTGAAGCGTCTGCTCGACAAGGCCATCAAGGACGAGGAGATGGGCGACTTCGTCGCCGAGATCCTCATGCCGGTGAAGACCGTCAAGGACTTCCGCAACGGCAAGAAGCGCGAGAGCGAGATGAAGCTCTATCCTTCGTATCTCTTCGTCCGCGCCCGTCTCTTCGACGATGAAGGCACGCTGCTCGAGGCTCCGTGGAGCTTCCTCCGCAAGACCGACGGCGTCATCGGCCTCATCGGCGGACAGAATCCCGTCGCCCTCAAGACCGAGGAGATCAACACGATCCTCCAGCAGGTCGCCGACGCCGCCGACAAGGTGGTGCCGAAGATCAGCTTCAACATCGGCGAGCGCGTCAAGATCACCGATGGTCCCTTCGCCAACCTGGCCGGCAACATCGACAAGATCGACGCCGACCGCGGCAAGCTCGAGGTCTCCGTCGACATCTTCGGCCGCTCCACCCCGGTCGAGCTCGAGTTCTGGCAGGTCGAACGCGACGACCGCGAGTGATCCCTTTTCATCAACCCATCCATCTAAACACCCACCATGGCTAAGAAAGTCGTCGGCGAAATCAGGCTCCAGCTCCCCGCGGGCGCCGCTAACCCTGCTCCTCCCGTCGGCCCTGCGCTCGGCGCGAAGGGCGTCAACATCATGGCGTTCTGCAAGGAATTCAACGCCAAGACCAAGGACCAGGCCGGCATGATCCTCCCGGTCATCATCTCCGTCTACCAGGACAAGTCCTTCACCTTCATCCTGAAGTCCCCGCCTGCTTCCGTCCTCCTCAAGAAGGCCGCGAAGATCGAGTCGGGCTCCAAGGTCCCGAACCGCGACAAGGTCGGCAAGGTCACCAAGAAGCAGCTCCTCGAGATCGTCGAGCTGAAGAAGAAGGACCTCAACGCCGTCAACCCGGACAACGCCGCCCGCATGATCGCCGGCACCGCGCGTTCGATGGGCATCGAAGTCGTCGGCTGATTTCACCCAACCCTAAACCAACCCAACCACTGCATCCCGCAGGAGACCAAAAGTCGCTATGAGCAAAAAACCCAGCAAGCGCTACCGCGCCGCCCTCCAGGTCGCCGACCTGAAGGCCAAGTATGACGTCACCCAGGCCGCCGAGATCATCAAGAAGATGCCCGGCGCCAAGTTCGACGAGACCGTCGAGATCTCCGCCTTCCTCGGCGTCGATCCCAAGCAGTCGGACCAGATGGTCCGCGGCACCGTCTCCCTCCCGAACGGTTCCGGCAAGAAGATCAAGGTCCTCGCCTTCACCGAGAACCCGGCCGAAGCCCTCGCCGCCGGCGCCGATTACGCCGGCCTCGCCGACCTGATCGCCAAGGTCAACGGCGGCTTCCTCGACTTCGACGTCGCCATCTCCACCGTCTCCGCGATGAAGGACGTCCGTCAGGTCGCCCGCGTCCTCGGTCCGAAGGGCCTCATGCCCAACCCGAAGTCCGGCACCGTCTCCGACGACCTCGCCAAGACCATCAAGGAAGTGAAGGCCGGCCGCGTCGAATTCAAGATGGATAAGACGGGCAACATCGTGATCGTCATCGGCAAGAAGTCGTTCACCGCCGCCCAGCTCACCGAGAACGCCCAGGCCGCCCTGGCCGCGCTCGTCAAGGCCCAGCCCGCCGGCTTCGCCGGTGGCCGCTTCATCAAGTCGATCACCATCAGCGCCAGCATGAGCCCCGGCGTCGCCGTCGACCTCAAGCCCTACTCGGCCGCCGTCGCGACCGCCTAACCTGAACACGCCCAAGAGAACACACGAACATGCGCGCTGAAAAACAATTCCTCGTCGACGAAGTCGCCGCCCAGCTGGCCAGCTCCAACTACCTGCTGCTCGCCAACTTCACCGGCGTCACCGTCGAGAACGCGACCGCCGTCCGCACCCAGCTCCGTGCCCACGGCGCCGAGTACCACGTCGTCAAGAACAGCATCCTCAACATCGCCGCCAAGCAGGCCAACCTGCCGGACATCTCCGCCCACCTCAGCGGCCACACGGCCCTCGTCACCGGCGGCAACAACCCGACCGGCGTCGCCAAGGTGCTCGTCACCTTCTTCAAGGACTTCTCCAAGCTGGAAGTGAAGGGCGGCGTCCTCGACGCCAAGATCCTCACCAAGGCCGAAGTGGAAGCCCTGTCGAAGCTGCCGTCCCTCGACGGCATCCGCGCCCAGCTCCTCTCGCTGCTCTCCACCCCTGCGTCGCAGTTCGTCCGCCTCCTGGACGCCAAGCGCCAGAAGGACGAGAAGGCCGCCTAAACCCTTTCCCCGCGGAGGCGTCGCCATGTGGCGGCGTCCGAGCGGGGGGAACCCAAACCAAAAAACAACACACATCCAAAGAACCCCGGTTAGGGGCCTCGCGCCCTCAAATGTCCTTCATCGGACGCTAACCATTCAAGGAACCAAGATACCATGAGCAACATCACCAAAGACCAAGTCATCGAGTGGCTCAGCGCCCAGTCCGTCCTGGACATCGCTAACCTCGTGAAGGACCTCGAGACCAAGTGGGGCGTTTCCGCCGCCGCTCCTGTCGCCGTCGTCGCCGCCGGTGGCGCCGCCGCCGGTGCCGCTCCCGCCGAAGAGAAGACGACGTTCGACGTCATCCTCAAGGGCAAGGGCGCTACCCCGATCAATGTCATTAAGGAAGTCCGCGCCATCACCGGCCTGGGCCTCAAGGAAGCCAAGGACCTCGTCGACGGCGCCCCGAAGCCCGTCAAGGAAGGCGTGTCCAAGGACGAAGCCAAGGATATCGAGACCAAGCTCAAGGCCGCCGGCGCCGAGGTCGAGGTCAAGTAATCCGTCTTCCGACGCACATCTGCGAAGCGGGGAGGGTAGCACCCTCCCGGGTCCGGCGACCCCTCCCCGCTTTTTCTTCCCAACGGCCGCCTAGTCCGACCCCACCAGGCAAACCAGTCAGCACCACCGAATCCACCCGACACTCCGAGCCCACCTTCACCAGCCATGCCTCAAGAGCGCAAAAACTTCGGTAAACTACGCGAAGTCATCCCTCCGCCCAACCTGATCGAGAACCAGATCTTCTCGTTCAACGATTTCCTGCAGCTGGACGAATCCGCGTCCGCCCGCAAGAACGTCGGCTTGGACGCCGTCTTCCGCGAGGCTTTCCCGGTGGAGAGCAACAACGGCAACTTCCGCCTCGAGTACCTCGAGTACGGACTGGTCATGCCCAAGCAGACCGAACTCGAGTGCATCCGCGAAGGCACGACCTACGCGATCTCGGTGATGCTCAAGCTCCGCCTCCGTGAGAAGGGCGCCTTCAAGGACGAAGAGATCCTGATGGGCGAGATCCCGATGATCACCGACCGCGGCTCCTTCATCGTCAACGGCGCCGAGCGCGTCGTCGTCTCCCAGCTCCACCGCTCCCCGGGCATCTGCTTCGAAGAGTCCGCCCACACGAGCGGCAAGATGCTCCACGCCTTCCGCATCATCCCTGACCGCGGCACCTGGATCGAAGTCCAGTTCGACCAGAACGACCTCCTCTGGGTCTACCTCGACCGCCGCCGCCGTCGCCGCAAGTTCCTCGTCACGACCCTCCTCCGCGCCTTCGGCTACAAGGACGACAAGGACATCCTGGCCCTCTTCTACCAGCACCGCGAACTGACCGCCAAGTCCGCCCTCGACCTCGATCCGGAAGAACTTTCCCAGCTCGTCTACGCCGACCCGATCGTCGACGTCGAGACCGGCAAGGTCGTCGCCAAGCAGTACGACAAGCTCTCCCGCGAGACCCTCAAGGAGATCCACAAGCAGCTCCCGAAGCAGAAGTTCGGCGTCTTCGACACCGCCTTCGACAACGGCTCCATCATCCTCTCGCTCCGCAAGGACATCGGCGCCGTCCGCAACGAGGAGGAAGCCCTCAAGGAGATCTTCCGCAAGCTCCGCCCCGGCGAGCCCGTCAACGTCAAGGGCGCCCGCGCCCACATGCAGCGCCTCTTCCAGGATCCGCTCCGTTACGACCTCGGTCGCGTCGGCCGCTACAAGCTCAACCAGAAGCTCGGCCTGAACGTCTCCCTCGACACCCGCACGATCACCCCCGAGGACATCGTCGAGGCCACCAAGCTCCTCTGCAAACTGAGCGCCGGCGACGGCGCCATCGACGACATCGATCACCTCGGTTCGCGCCGCGTGCGCAACGTCGGCGAGCTCCTCGCCAACCAGTGCCGCGCCGGCCTCAAGAACGTCGTCAAGACCGTCAAGGCCCGCATCAACGAGTATGACCAGAGCGTCGACTCGATCACCCCGCAGAAGCTGGTCAACCCGAAGCCCTTCGGCAATTCGATCCGCGAGTTCTTCGCCCGCAGCCAGCTGTCCCAGCTGATGGACCAGATCAACCCGCTGGCCGAGCTGACGCACAAGCGTCGTCTCTCCGCCCTCGGGCCCGGAGGCCTCAACCGCGACCGCGCCGGCTTCGAAGTCCGCGACGTCCATCCGTCCCACTACGGACGCATCTGCCCGATCGAGACCCCCGAAGGTCCGAACATCGGGCTGATCAACTCCCTCTCCACCTACTCCCGCATCAACGAGTTCGGCTTCATCGAAGCCCCGTACCGCAAGGTCGTGCGCGGCAAGGTCTCCAGCCAAGTCGAATTCATGACCGCGGACCAGGAAGAGAAGTTCAAGGTCGCCCAGGCCAACTCCGAGCTCGACGATTCCTCCCGCCTCAAGGGCAAGGTCACCGTCCGCTACCGCGACGACATCCTCGAAGTCGACCCGGAAGACGTCGACTACATGGACGTCTCCCCGCAGCAGGTCGTCTCCGTCGCCGCCGCGCTCATCCCCTTCCTGGAGCATGACGACGCGAACCGCGCGCTGATGGGTTCCAACATGCAGCGCCAGGGCGTGCCGCTCGTCGTGACCGAGGCCCCGTTCGTGGGCACCGGCCTCGAACGCCGCGTCGCCATCGACTCGAAGACCGTGATCGTCGCCGAAGGCCCCGGCATCGTCGCCGCCGCCGACTCGCGTCGCATCATCATCACCAAGGACGGCGAGGTCGCCCCCGCCCAGCTCGAGAACAAGAAGTTCAAGAGCGAGCCGGCCAAGGGCGTCTACGTCTACGACCTCCGCAAGTTCCTCAAGACCAACTCCTCCACGTGCTTCAACCAGCGTCCGCTGGTCCGCCGCGGCGACAAGGTCAAGCAGGGCGACATCATCGCCGACGGCGCCGCCACCGACAAGGGCGAGCTCGCCCTCGGACGCAACGTCCTCGTCGGCTTCATGCCGTGGAACGGCTACAACTTCGAAGACGCGATCCTGCTCTCCGAACGCATGCTCAAGGACGACGTCTTCACGTCCGTCCACATCGAGGAGTTCGAAGTCACCGCCCGTGACACGAAGCTCGGGCCCGAGCAGATCACCCGCGACATCCCGAACCTCGGCGAGGAAGCCCTGCGCAACCTCAACCGCGACGGCGTCATCCGCATCGGCGCCGAGGTGAAGCCCGACGACATCCTCGTCGGCAAAATCACCCCGAAGTCCGAAGGCGACCTCGCCCCCGAAGAGAAGCTCCTCCGCGCCATCTTCGGCGAGAAGGCCCGCGACGTGAAGGACACCTCCCTCCGCGTGCCCTCCGGCATCTCCGGCATCATCATGGACGTGAAGGTCTCCTCCCGTACCGACAAGGACGACGGACGCCTCTCGCCCAACGACCAGCGCCGCGCCCTCAAGAAGGTCAACGAAGAGTACCGCACGGCCGACTCCCGCCTCCGCGAAGAGATGACCGAGTCCCTCTCGAACATCCTCCTCGGCGAGAAGATCCCGCTCGACGTCAAGAACTCCGAGACCGGCGAAGCCGTCATCCCGGCCAACCGCAAGATCACCAAGACCCTCCTCCGCCGCCTGGCCTCCGTCTCCCGTTCCATCGAGATGAACGACTCGCCGGTGAAGCAGAAGATCCGCCAGATCGTCGACGGCTACCACCGCCGCTTCGACGAGCTTGAGCAGGAGCGCGCCCGCAAGGTCGAAGCCATCGAACAGGGCATCGACGAAGGCGGCGCCATCAAGAACGTCAAGGTGTACATCGCCACCAAGCGCAAGATCCAGGTCGGCGACAAGATGGCCGGTCGCCACGGCAACAAGGGCGTCGTCGCCCGCATCGTGCCGGTCGAAGACATGCCTTACCTCGCCGACGGCACCCCCGTCGACATCTGCCTCAATCCTCTCGGCGTTCCTTCCCGAATGAACGTCGGCCAGGTCCTCGAGACGCACCTCGGCTGGGCTTGCTCCAAGCTCGGCCTCAAGATGGCCACCCCCATCTTCGACGGCATCCCCGAGAAGCAGATCCGCGAATACCTCAAGCAGGCCGAACTCCCCGAGACGGGCAAGGCGATGCTCATCAACGGTCACACCGGCGAAGCGTTCGACCAGGACGTCGTCGTCGGCTACATCTACATGATGAAGCTGAACCACCTCGTCGCGGACAAGATCCACGCCCGCGCCACCGGCCCTTACAGCCTCATCACGCAGCAGCCTCTGGGCGGCAAGGCCCAGTACGGCGGCCAGCGTTTCGGCGAAATGGAAGTCTGGGCCCTCGAAGCCTACGGCGCGGCCTACACCCTGCAGGAACTCCTCACGGTCAAGTCCGACGACGTCGCCGGCCGCACCAAGATCTACGAGCAGCTCGTCAAGGGTGACAACACCCTCGTCAGCGGCACGCCCCAGTCCTTCAACGTGCTGATGAAGGAGATGCAGGCCCTGTGCCTGGATGTCCGCCTCGGCTCCACCACCGCCACCCCGGATCGTAACTGAGCGTCCGACGTACCCACACCCAGACCTTAACAGACATGATTCACCCGGAGCACACCCCCGAGTTCACCGCCAACGAGACGAAGGAACAGTCCTTCGATTTCGTCTCCATCTCGATCGCCTCGCCCGAGGAGATCGTCCAGTGGACCGGCGAGCAGTTCCTCGACGAACTCGACGAACACGGCAACCGCAAGGTCAAGGGCCTCAAGGAAGTAAAGAGCCCTGAGACCATCAACTACCGCTCGTTCAAGCCCGAGCCGAACGGCCTCTTCTGCCAGCGCATCTTCGGACCGGTCCGCGACTACGAATGCTACTGCGGCAAGTACAAGAAGGTGAAGTACAAGGACGTCGTCTGCGACAAGTGCGGCGTCGAAGTCACCGTCTCCCGCGTCCGCCGCGAGCGCATGGGCTACATCCGCCTCGCCATCCCGGTCTCCCACATCTGGTTCCTGAAGAGCATGCCCAGCCGTCTGTCGCTGATGCTCGACATGACCACCCGCCAGCTCGAGCAGGTCATCTACTATCAGAAGTACCTGGTCGTCGACCCGGGCGCCACCGGCATGGAAGAGAAGGAGCTCCTCGACGAGGAATCCTACCGCCGCGCCGTCGAACAGCACGGCCCTGACGCCTTCAAGGCCCGCATGGGCGCCGAGGCGCTCCAGCAGCTCCTCAAGAAGATGGATCTCGCCTCCACGGTCGAGAACCTCCGCGACCAGCTCCGCTCGACCCGCTCCAAGCAGATCAAGAAGAAGATCGCCCGCCGCATGAAGATCATCCAGGGCTTCCTGGCTTCCGGCAAGCGTCCCGAGCACATGATCCTCACGGTGCTCCCGGTCATCCCGCCGGACCTCCGTCCGCTCGTCCCCCTCGAAGGCGGCCGTTTCGCCACCTCCGACCTGAACGACCTCTACCGTCGCGTCATCAACCGCAACAACCGCCTGAAGCAGCTCATCCAGATGAAGACGCCCGACGTCATCATCCACAACGAGATGCGCATGCTCCAGGAAGCCGTCGACGCCCTCCTCGACAACGGCCGCCACGGCAAGCCGGTCAAGGACCGCGACCGTCAGCTCAAGTCCATCTCGGACATGCTGAAGGGCAAGCATGGTCGTTTCCGCCAGAATCTCCTCGGCAAGCGCGTCGACTACTCCGGCCGTTCCGTCATCGTCATCGGTCCTGAGCTCAAGCTCAACCAGTGCGGTCTCCCGAAGAAGATGGCCCTCGTCCTCTTCGAGCCCTTCATCATCCGCCGCCTCAAGGAGCTGGGCTTCGCCCACACCGTCCGCGGCGCCCGCAAGCACATCGAGCAGAAGAAGCCCGAGGTCTGGGATATCCTGGAAGAAGTGACCAAGGGTCACCCGGTGTTCCTCAACCGCGCGCCGACGCTCCACCGTCTGTCCATCCAGGCCTTCGAGCCCATCCTCATCGAGGGTGACGCGATCCGCCTCCACCCGCTCGTCTGTACCGCTTACAACGCGGACTTCGACGGTGACCAGATGGCCGTCCACGTCCCGCTGTCCCTGGAAGCCATCATGGAGTGCAAGCTCCTGATGATGTCCACGAACAACATCTTCTCGCCGTCCAGCGGTAAGCCGATCCTCACGCCGTCCCAGGACATCGTGCTCGGCGCCTACTACCTGACGCTCGAACCCGCCGACAAGCCGGCGGCCAACACCCACCTGCCGGTGCTGGGCTCCGTGTCCGAGGCGACGTTCGCCGAGGCCGAAGGCTCGCTCCACCTGCATGACTGGGTCCGCTACGCCAACCCCGACTTCAACCGCAAGACGGTCCACGGCGACCCCAACGGCAGCACGATCGTCACCACGGTCGGCCGCATCATCTTCAACACCATCTGGCCTTCCGAACTCGGCTTCTTCAACGAGACCGTGAAGAAGGGCCAGCTCGGCGACCTGATCCTGAAGACCTACAAGTATTGCGGCCGCGAGGCTTCGATCCCGGTCCTCGACGCGCTCAAGGAGACCGGCTTCCGCATCGCGACCAAGGCCGGCATCTCCATCGGCGTGAACGACATGATCTACCCGAAGGAGAAGGAAGGCCTCGTCCGCGAAGCCACCGCCAAGGTCCGCGAATTCCAGCGCCAGAACGAATCCGGCACGATCACCAACGACGAACGTCGTAACAAGGTCGTCGACACCTGGTCCGGCGCCACCGACGCCATCGCGCAGTCGGTGTACACCACGCTCTCCCAGTCCGCCAAGGTGGCCGGCGTGAAGAAGGGCGATCCTCGCCATGCCCACCGCATGCTCATCAACCCGGTGTACGTCCTCATGGACTCCGGCGCGCGCGGCAACAAGGCGCAGGTGAAGCAGCTCTGCGGCGCCCGCGGCCTCATGGCCAAGCCTTCCGGCGAAATCATCGAGCGTCCGATCCTGTCCTCCTTCCGCGAAGGCCTCTCGGTCCTCGAGTACTTCATCTCGACGCACGGCGCCCGCAAGGGCCTGTCCGACACCGCGCTGAAGACCGCCGACGCCGGTTACATGACCCGTAAGCTCTGCGACGTGGCCATGGACGTCATCGTCACGGATTCCCGCGACGTGGCCCCCGGTTCCGAAGTCATCACGCTCGGCGACGCCGCCCTCGGCCGTCACCTGGCCGCCGACGTCGCGAACCCGTCCGGCGCCGCCAAGCTCCTCGCGAAGGCCGAAGCCCCGCTCACCGAAGAGCTGATGGCCAAGCTCCGCGACGCCGGCGTCGACCGCGTCCACGTGCACATCCCGAACGGCGTCTGGAAGACCCCGATCTACGACGGCGACGAACTCCTCGTCTCCCTCTCCGAACGCATCGTGGGCCGCTGCCCGTCCGAAGACGTCACGAACCCGCTCAATCCTTCCGAAGTCATCGTGAAGGCCGGCGAGCTCATCGACGAAGTCCTCGCCAAGCGCATCGAGACCGTCGGCCTCGACCGCGTCAAGGTCCTCTCCCCGCTCACGCACATGAACGTGAACGCGATCCCGCCCACCTCCTACGGCCTCGATCCTTCGACCGGCCGCATGGTCGAACGCGGCACCGCGGTCGGCATCATCGCCGCCCAGTCCATCGGCGAGCCGGGCACCCAGCTGACCATGCGTACGTTCCACATCGGTGGCGTCGCCCAGCTGAAGACCCCTGAGATCAAGTCCAAGGGCAAGGGCCTCGTCCAGTACGTCGACCTCACCACGGTCGCCGTCGGCGACAAGTTCATCGCCGTCAACGGCAACGGTTCGATCCGCCTCCTCAACGAGGCCGGCTCCCCGACCGAGGAATACCGCATCGTCGCCGGATCCGTCGTCGGCGTCGAGGACGGCAAGCCTGCCGAGAAGGGCGTGCTCATCGCCGCCTGGGACCCTAACTCCACCCCGATCATCGCCAACGGCGACGGCAAGATCCGCCTGGTCGACATGATCTCCGGCGTGACCTTCACCGAAGAGCGCGACCCGTCGAACAACACGTTCTACAAGTCCGTCATCGAGCACTCCGACGAACAGAATCCCCAGATTCAGATCATCGGCTCCAACGGCAAGGAAGTCGGTTCCTTCTCCATCCCGGCCGGCGCCCGCGTCGAGGTCGACGAAGGCGACAAGGTCTCCCGCGGCTCCATCGTCGCGAAGATCCCCCGCCAGGCCGCCAAGACCCAGGACATCACCGCCGGTCTGCCGCGCATCTCCGAGCTCTTCGAGGCCCGTCCTCCGAAGGACGCCGCCGAGATCGCCAAGATCGACGGCACCGTCCGCTTCGAACCTTCCGTCCGCGGCAAGAAGCGCCTCGTCATCGCCGACTCCATCGGCCGCGAAGAGGAGCACCTCATCCCGCACGGCAAGCACATCATCGTCGCCGCCGGCGACAAGGTGAAGCAGGGCCAGGTCCTCACGGACGGCGCCGTCGATCCGCACGACATCCTCGACATCCTCGGCCAGTCCAAGGTGCAGGATTACCTCATCACCGAGATTCAGAAGGTGTACCGCACCCAGGGCGTCGTGATCAACGACAAGCACATCGAAATCATCGTCTCGCGCATGCTCCGCAAGGTCCGCATCACCGAGCCGGGCGATTCCGACTTCCTCTGGGGCGAACAGGTGGACCGCACGATCCTCGCCGAGACCAACCGCTCCATCAACGAGCGCGGCGGTCAGATCGCGGAATCCGAGCCGATCCTCCTGGGCATCACCAAGGCCTCCCTCGAGACCGAGTCCTTCATCTCGGCCGCCTCCTTCCAGGAGACGACCCGAGTGCTCACCGACGCCGCCACGATGGCCAAGCGCGACAACCTCACCGGCTTCAAGGAGAACGTGATCATGGGTCACCTCGTCCCCGCCGGCACCGGTCTGCCCGCCTACCGTCGCATCCGCGTCTTCCCGACCGAGACCACGCCCTAAGGCCCCGTCCCAGGTCGTTCACGACCCCGCCCCTGACCGGGCGGGGTCTTTGTTTTTAGGCCCGGAAGGCTCGATTGGGGGTTGAAGCGACCCGTATTTCACCTATCTCTCAAGCACCCCCCAAGAACACCCCTATGTCCCGCTTCCTCATCGCTGCTTCGGCTCTCACCGTCTCGACCCTGGTCCAGGGCGCCAACTGGGTTCCGACCTCGCCGCTCGTGCAGATCGGCAACGACTGCGACCTGTTCTTCGATGCCTCCACCTATGTGGAAGTGACCGACAACCTTTATTCCGGCGCCGTCAAGAAGTCCGCCACCAGCTGGCTCCTCACCCCCGGACTGGCCCTCGAATACGGCAAGGACTCCGCCCTGACCGTCGAGTTCAAGGCCAGCCGCTCCTTCGTCAACTTCGCCGGCGCCGAGTTCGCCGGCCTCGAAGACGATCGCGACGCCCTCAGCCTGGGCGTGACCTACGCCGACGGCGGCCCCCTCAAGCTGTCCCTCAATTCCTCCTACCGCGTCACGGCTCGTAACGACGACCTCCAGATGCAGGGCGTCAGCGGTTCGGTCATCGGCGCCACCCTCGTCCGTCAGGCCAATTACGTCCACAACCTCCGCGCGGATTACAAGCTGACCGAGCGCCTCTCCGTCGGCCTCGGCTACGTCCGGAGCTTCAACCAGTACCTGGACCCGGTGATCGTCGTGAACGCGGGTTCGAACTATAACACCAACCCGCTGACCGAGCTGAACACCCAGTCGATGCCGCTCAGCTTCGACTACCAGGCCTTCGAGAAGCTCAGCTTCGGCCTCGTGCTGCAGCATGACGTGACCGACTACTCGGCTGCCCCTTACTACAGCACCACCACGCCGACCCGCCCGGCCCTCGACCACCAGCGCCTCGAGAAGGACTTCGCCGGCCTCACCGCGAAGGGCCAGCTGACCGAGTCGGGCAAGCTCAACGGCGTCATCCGCGCCGGCTTCAACCGTTTCAACTACGACAACACCGAGACCCAGTCCGATCCGTCCTACTCGATCAGCCTCAGCCACGTGCTCACCGAGCGCCTCAGCCATTCGCTGACCCTCGGACGCGACGTTTCTGCATCGACGACGAACGGCCGCATGGACTCGCTGACCTATAACTACGGCGTCAGCTTCGCCGCCGCCGAGGATCTCGACTTCAACCTCTCCGTCAGCAAGAGCGACGTCGAGGTGGCCGCCAACTCCCTCCTGACGACGATCGATACCTGGACCTATGTCCTCGGCGCGAGCTACAAGTATAATTCCCACCTGAGCTTCCAGGCGAATTACAACTTCACGGACGCCACGTCCTCCAACGCCTCGTCGACCTTCGACTCGAACACCTTCTCGGTGTCCGCCGCCTTCCGCTACTAAGCGGCAGGGAAGGGCGACCCGGCATGCCGCCGGCTCCCGCCCGCCCGACCGTCGCCTGGCTTCCTCCGGGGAGCCGGGCGATGTGTCTCAAGGCATTGAAGGCCGGCCGACCCCTGCGGGACCGATTGACCCGGCCCGTCTTCCCGCTTACCGTTCACTCATGACTTCCGTCCTTCATCGCCTGCTCGGAGTCGGCTGCCTCGCCTTGCTCCTCACGGCCTGCGCGGCTTCCGATGGCGCGGGTTACTCTTCGACGGCGCTCGAGCCGGAGAACGTCCTCACGATCGGCGCGGGCGCTCCCGAGCCTGTCGCCTACGCGCCTGCCGCCGTCGCCCCTGCTGCCGCCTCCCCGGAGGCCGCTAAGCCGGCCGCCGCCCCGGCCGATTACGTCGTGGCCGCGCCGACGGTTCAGGCCGATCCGGCCGACGGTCAGAACAGCTATCGCCTGCGTCCGCGCGACTTCGTCCGTATCCTGGTGATCAACGAGCCCGACACCCAGATCGAGCGTCGCATCAACTCCGATGGCACCGTCGACATCCCGTTCCTCAAGAAGCTGGTGCCCGTCGCCGGCCTCACGCTCACGCAGGCCCAGGTCGAACTCGCCAACCAGTTCCGCCAGTATTTCAAGAAGCCGCAGGTCGCCATCTCCATCGTCAGCTACGCCGAGCGTCGCGTGTACGTGTCCGGCTACGTCGGCAAGCCCGGCCCGGTCTCGATCCCGCCTGAGGAGACCCTCACGCTCGGCCGCGCCCTCGCGATGGCCGGAGGCGTGCTGCCTCGCGGCAACCGCTCCGAGGTCACCATCAAGCGCAACCGCCCGGGCGCGCCGATGGTCATCACGAAGGACGTCCGTCGCATCGATGACGGCGACGAGCCGGACTTCGTCCTCGAAGACGAGGACCAGATCTACGTCCGCGACAGCCGCATCTGAGCCCACATGACCACGCCCGACCCCGCTTCCTCAGGCCGCCCGCCTGAACCCGCCCGCGGCGGTTCCCGTGGCTATGGTTCTTATGGTTACGGTGGCTACGGCGCCGGCCAAGGGCAGGGCTATGGTTACGGCAGCTACGGCGCCGGTCAGCGCGGGGGCTCCGCCAACCCGATCATGGGCTACCTGCTCATGCTCCGGGAACGCTACTGGTGGGTCATCCTCGCGGCGCTGGTCTTCCTGACGCTCGCCCTGCTGAACACCTTCAACACCACCGCCGAATACCGCGCCACCGGACGTCTCCGCGTCTTCCGCCTGGCTCCCAACATCAACGGCGGCTCCTCGGCGGCCGACGACAATTTCAAGATCGTCTCCAACGACGATTTCTTCACGGCGGTCGAGGCGATGCGCAGCGCCAACATCATCGAAGGCGTCTCCCGCCGGCTCACCACGGCGGAGCGCAAGCTGGTCCTCGAGCCTTACCAGGCCGGCAACATCTTCTCCGGCCCGCTCACCGAGCAGGAGGTCTTCGCCAAGCAGCGTGGCATCACCCCCCAGCGTCAGACGCTCGTCATCAACGTCGACTTCACCCACCCCAACCGCGACCTCGCCCGCCAGGTCGCGCGCCTTTTCTGCGAGTCCATCCAGAAATACAGCGAAGACGACCGACTGATGGTGACCAACCCGCTCGTCGAGAAGGCCCGCATCGAGATCGAGACCCTCGACGACAAGGTCCGCCGTCTCTACGAGCAGAAGAACGAGCTCATCAAGAGCCAGAAGCTCCTCTCCATCGCGAAGGACACCAACACCCTGACCACCGAACGCTCGGTGCTCGTCAAGGACCGCGAGGAGACCCGCAAGCAGATCGACGAGAACGAGATCCTGGTCTCGGTCATCGCCGCCTATGAGAAGGAAGGGCGCCCTGTCGGCGACATCCCGCAGATCCGCGCCGACGCCGACGTCGCCGCCGTCCAGACCGCCCTCAGCGCCTCCAAGGTCCGCATCAGCCAGATGATGGAGACCTACACCGACCAGCACCCGAAGCTCGTCGCCGAGCGCGAAGCGCAGGGGCAGGTCGAGAAACAGCTCAAGGAGGCGGTCGCCCAGGCGGTGAAGTCCCGCCGCGCCGCCCTCGATAACGCCAAGGCCCGCCACGAAGCCATCCTCCGCAACCTCGTCGCGAAGGAAGAAGAGATCTCCAAGCTGCAGGCGGCCAACGTCGAGCTCGAGCGCGTCGACAAGGACATCAAGGCCAACGAGGAGTTCCTCGCCCGCCAGAAGCTCAACTACGAGGAGGCCAAGCTGCGTTCCTCGACCACCGGCACCAGCACCTCGATCCGGATCCTCGACATGCCCGCGGTGTCGGACAAGCCGATCAACAAGAACTATTACTTCAGCGCCCTCGTCGGCCTCGGCCTCGGCCTCGTCTTCGGCGTGGTCCTCGTCGTCGTCCTCGGCACCCTGGACGACCGCATCAAGTCCGCCCAGGACATCGAAGGCTCCTTGGGCCTCCCGCTCATCGGCACCATCCCGCGCGTCGTCGCCACCGCCGGCCCTGACCGCGCCCTGCTTGCCCGCCAGGACAAGGATCGCATCGCCACCGAGGCCGTGCGCTCGATCTACTCCGCGCTCAAGGTCAATCCGGCCGTCGCCAAGGCCCGCGTGTTCCTGGTCACTTCGACCCGCCCGAGCGAAGGCAAGACCTTCGTCGCGACCAACCTGGCCCTGATCTTCGCGCAGCACTCCGAACGCGTGCTCGTCATCGACGCCGACCTGCGCCTGCCGAACGTCGGTCCTTCGCTGGGCTTCACGGGAGACACGGGCCTCAGCCGCTGGTTCAACGCCGAGACTTCCCTCGACGAGGCCATCGTCCACGACGTCGCCCCGGGCCTCGACGTGCTGCCGGTCGGCCTGAGCTGCAAGAATCCGACCCAGGTCATCAACCACCCGAAGTTCCTCGAGATGATCGACGCGCTGCGCGGACGCTATGACCGGATCTTCATCGACTCGCCGCCCATCGGGGCCGTCTCCGACTCCCTCCATCTGCTCCCGAAGGTCGACGGCGTGCTCTACGTCGTCCGCTACAACACGGTCAACCTCCGCCATGCCGTGGCCTGCCTCGGCCGCCTGCGCGACGCCCAGGCGCCGCTGCTGGGCGTGGTGATGAACGCGATGTCCCTGCGCATGGCCTCGGCCTACACGGACACCTATGATTCCTCCTACCGCAAGTATTACGTCGACGAGCCGTCCGACCCTTCGACCCCTTCCGCCTGATTTCCTCCCCATGCGTCTGCTCCTGCTCCTTGCGTCCATCGCGTTCGTCGGCTGCCAGCAAGTCCCGGTGACCGGCCGTTCGCAGTTCATCCTCGTCGACGAGAGCGAGGTGGCCTCGCTCTCGGCCGCCGAGTTCGCGAAGATGAAGAAGCTGCCTTCCGATCCGCGCCTCCCGAAGATCCGCGAGATCGGCCTGAAGATCGTCGCCGCCGCCCGCCGCGACGACAAGGCCGGCGTCCTGCCGCCCGCCTCCCGCTGGGAGTTCGCCGTCATCGACGACAAGTCCCCCAACGCCTTCGCGATGCCCGGCGGCAAGATCGGTTTCAACACCGGCATGTTCGCCTTCGCCCCCACGGACGATGACATCGCGGTGATCATGGG
This sequence comes from Verrucomicrobiota bacterium, assembly GCA_041180005.1. Classification (GTDB taxonomy): domain Bacteria; phylum Verrucomicrobiota; class Verrucomicrobiia; order Opitutales; family UBA953; genus UBA953. The sequence continues at coordinate 867,732 of JBEGSF010000001.1, forward strand.
CCACGAAGTCGCGCACGTGATCTGCCGCCACGGCTCGGAGCGCGTCTCCCAGGTCATGGGCGTCGCGATCGCCGCCGCCGTCGCCGACGAGGCCACGAAGAACTCCTCCGCCAAGACCCGCGGCACCTGGATGGCCGCCGTCGGCATCGGCGCCCAGTATGGCATCCTGCTGCCGTTCAGCCGCAGCCACGAATCCGAATCCGACCGTCTCGGCCTGATCTTCATGGCCCGTGCCGGTTATGATCCCGAGGCCGCCCCGGCCTTCTGGACCCGCTTCAGCAAGGCCGGCGGCAGCAAGCCTCCGGAATTCCTGTCGACCCACCCGGCCGACAGCACCCGCGTCAATCAGCTACGGCAGTGGATGCCCGAGGCCAAGGCGCAGATGCCTAAGAAGCCCTGAGCCCGCTCAGCGCGGGGACACGAGGGGGCAGGTCAGGTAGACGCCCTTCGGATCGTTGAACGCGCGGATGGCGCGCAGCCAGCGCGCGTTGGCCCGGAGGAAATCCTTCGCAGGGTCTGCGGTGGCCTTGGCGAAGAGGGGGGACTGATCCTCGTCGTCCGAGAGCAGCTGCTGCAGGAGGTTTTCGCGGCCCGAGTGGAGCGCCGGCACCTGCACCCAGGCGGCTTCGTCCAGCTTGGCGAGACGCTTGGCTTCCTTGATCGCGTCGCGCAGGCCGCCGAACTGGTCGACGAGCTTCAGGCCGCGCGCGTCTTCGCCGAGCCAGACGCGCCCTTGGGCGATCTCATGGACGCCGTCGCGCTTCAGGCCGCGGCCGGCGGCGACGATGGAGAGGAAGTCTTCGTACACGCCGTCGACGGAAGACTGGATGACCGCGAGTTCCTGCGGGCTGGCGCGGCGATGCTCGGCCAGGAGGTCCGCGTAGCGCGCGGTCTTCACGCCGTCGGTGCCGAGCTGGACCTTCTTGGCCAGGTCTTCGTAATTGAAGAACAGCCCGAAGACGCCGATCGAGCCCGTCACGGTGGAAGGGTCCGCCAGGATGAGGCTGGCAGGGGCGGAGATGTAATATCCGCCGCTCGCGGCGACGTCGCCCATCGAGACCACCACGGGCACGCCCTTCTTCTTCAGCAGCGCGACTTCGCGCGCGACCACGTCGCTGGCGAACGCCGAGCCGCCGGGGCTGTTGACGCGGAGCACGACGGCCTTGAATTCGTCTTCGCCGCGGATGGAGCGGAGGTCATGGGCGAGGCGGTCGCCGCCGATCTCTCCCGGGCCGCCCCAGCCGTCGACGATCTCGCCTTCGGCGTAGACGATGGCGATCTTGCCGCCGCGGGAGGGAAGGGAGACCTTGTGGGCGTAACGGTGCAACCCGATGCGGCGGAAGGAGGTGCCGGCGTCGTCCGCCGCCGCGCCCGCTTCGCGGACCTTGCTCACGAGCTCGTCGCGGTGCAGCACGGCGTCGGCGAGCTTCAGTTCGACGGCCTTGCGGGCCGAGAAGATGCCGCCGCTGTCGACCACCTTGGTCAGGCGCTCGGGCGTCATGCCGCGGGAGCCGGCCACGTCGGCGAGGATGCGCTTCCAGAGGCCGTTCATGAGGACTTCGGTCTGCTCCTTGGCTTCAGGGCTCATCGTGCCGCCGAGGTAAGGTTCCACCGCGGACTTGTATTTGCCGACCTTGGTCACCTGCACGCCGACGCCGATGAGCTTGAGGGTGTCGCCGAAATACATGTTGTAGGACGCGAGGCCCTTGAGCTCCACCTCGCCGCTGACGTGCGCGTAGACCTTGTCCGCTACGCTCGCCAGATAGTATTCGCCCTGCGAGGCGTTCTCGACCCAGGCGATGACCGGCTTGCCGCTCTTCTTGAAGGCGGACAGGGCCCGGCGGATCTCGGCCTTCTGCGTGAGGCCGGCCGAAAGCTCCCCGCTCAGGAGGATGCCGGCGACCTGCTTGTCCTTGGCGGCGAGGTCGATCGCTTCGAGGGCGCGCAGGAGGTCCAGGCGCGGGCCGGGAGCTCCGAAGAAGATCTGATCGAGTCCGGGGGCTCCATGCTCCGGGGTGTCTTCGATCGTGAGGCCTCCGCCGATGACGAGCATCGTCTTCGGTTTGACCGTCACCGGGACGCCCGCGTGACCCTCTCGGGACGAGCCGGCGAGCCCGACCAGGAGGACGACCAGGAGGAACGCCCCGATGAGGAAGGCGAGTACCGTGCCGACGGCGGAGGCGAAGACCGACTTGAGAAATTCTTTCATGGGGCGGACGGGGTGTTGCCGAAATGATGCCTGCCTGACTTGTTTTCGCCAATCCAAAGACGATTTTTACCATGCGGTTTCCTCTCGATGCCGCTCGGAGGGAGGACTTAATCTAAGGTCATGTCAGAGCCTACTTCATCGGCCGGTGCCGCCACCTCCCGGAAGGCCTTGGCCATCAATCTGGACCGTTCCGCCTACGGCGCGTTCGCCGAGATAGGCGCCGGCCAGGAGGTCGTCCGCCACTTCTTCAAGGCGGGCGGCGCCTCCGGGACCGTGGCCAAGAGCATCTCGGCCTACGACATGCGGGTCAGCGACGCCATCTACGGCCACCCGCAGCGTTATGTCTCCCGCCAGCGCCTCGAGCAGATGCTCGACCACGAATACGGCCTCCTCGTCGACCGGTTGAAGGCCGAACGCGGCCCGGTCACGCGCTTCTTCGCCTTCGCCGACACGGTCGCCACGACGCCCCATGACGGCAAAGGGCAGGGCCACTCCTGGATCGGGATCCGCTTCCAGGATCAGCCGGGCGCCGAGCCCAGCGAGGTCATCCTCCACCTGCGTCTCTGGGACAAGGATGCGGGCCGCCAGCAGGACGCCTTGGGCGCCGTCGGCGTCAACCTCATCCACGCCGCCCTCAACACGCGCGACAGCGTCGATACCTTCCTCACCGCCCTCGTCGACGAAGTCGGCTCCGGTCGCGTGGAGATCGAGTTCGCCCACTTCAGCGGCCCCGCCTTCGGTGCTTTCGACAACCGCGCCGCGGCCTTGCGTCTCGTACGCCTCGGCCTGACGGACGCGGTGCTCTTCGGCCCGGAGGGCGACCCGCAGGTTCCCAGCGAATACTTCTACAAGCGTTCCGTCCTCGTCGCGCGCGGCACCTTCCGCCCGGTCTCCCTCGTCAACGAAGACATGCTCGCCTGCGCGTTGCGCGCGCTGCCGGAGGGCGGCAAGGACGTGATCGCTCTCTTCGAGATGTGCATCGGCTCGGACCCGCACCCCGAGGCCGAACTCATCGACCGTATCCGCCTCGTAGGCGCGATGCAGCACCCCCTGCTGGTGACCCGTCACCGCGGCTGGTATCGTCTCCCGGCATACTTCCGTCTGCACACCACGGGCAGCATCACGCTCGTCGCGGGCATGAACAACCTCGTCGACCTCTTCAATCCCGAGCACTACACCCACCTCGAAGGCGGCGTGCTCGAGTCCTGCGGCCGCCTCTTCAAGGACGGCGTCCGCGTCATGGTCTATCCGATGCTCGGCGACCAGCTCCGCCGCCTCATCCTCGACCCGGTGGCCTGCAAGGTCTGCTTCCCCGAAAGCTACCGGGTGGCCGAGGATTCCGTGGTCACGGCCTCCGACATCCAGATGCGCCCGTCGGTCTCCGGCCTCTTCCAGCACCTGCTGAACAACGGCTTCCTGGTGCCCATCACCGGGGCGGACCCGGTCGCCATGGCCTGCCAGCCGCGCACGCTGGCCGAGCGCATCCGCAAGGGCGTCCCGGGCTGGGAGAAGGAAGTGCCTCCGTCGGTTGCGGTCGCGATCCGAAGCCTCAAGTTGTGGGCTCGTTAGCCCGCCATGCCCGTCACGTCCCTTCCGCCCGCCCAAGACACCGAACTCGCGCTCTCCGTCGAGCGGGCCTATCGTGAGGCCCTCGTCACCGACCGCCTCGGCGCGATCTGGTCGCTGATCCTGGCCAAGTGCCTGCTCGCGCAGTGGGCCATCGCGCGCTACTCGATCCCGATCAGCGGCGCGTTCTACATCTGGACGCTCACCCTCGTGATGGGCGCCGTGGCCTCGCTTTATTACCTGCACGCCCATCGCGTGAAGCTGTATCTCCTGTCCACGCATTTCCGCGTCAACGCCGCGGTGCTCGGCGGACTCGTCGTCTCGCTCGGTTTCGTGGCCTACGCGCGCTTCGCGCTCGGGGCGCTCGAGGCCTCGGTCGCCGCCGCCCTCGCCGCCGCGCTCCTGGGCTCGTGGTCGCTCGCCCGGGCAGCCTTGCGCCGCGCCTGGCCTCCTCTCGTCGGCGCGCTGCTCTGGTGGGGCCTGGCCGCGACCGCTTTGCGCGCCCCGGCGGACGAGGCGCTGCTCTGGCTTGGTCTCGGCATGCTGGGCGCGCAGGCGCTTCCCGGATTCGCCGTGGCGGCCCGGGAGTCGCGTCAACGCGTCTGATCAGGCGGCGGCCTTGCCGCCGGCGCTGTTCATGAGGTGCGTCATGAAACGCTTCATCGCAGGCGTGAGGACGCGGCCCTTGCGGTGCAGGATGGCCAGCGGACGCGCCACGCGGCGGTCGCGCAGGCGCAGCATGACCAGCGTGCCTTGCTCGACTTCCTGGCGGATGGTGCCTTCGGGCACGAGCGCCACGCCGGCGTCGACTTCGACCGCGCGCTTCAGCGTCTCGATGTTGTCGAACTCCATGGAGGGCTCGAGCTCGATCCGCTGCTCGCGGAAGAACTGGTCGAGCGCCTTGCGCGTCGGGATGTCCTGGTCGAAGCCGATGAACTTGCCGCCCTGCAGGTCGGCGAGGTCGATCTCCTTCTTCGCCGCGAGCTTGTGCTTGGGCGAGCAGATGGCGACGAGCTGGTCCTCCATCAGCGGGATGATCTCGACCTGACGGGTCTTCTGCGGGAAGGCGACGAGGCCGAAGTCCACGGCGTTGGAGATGACGTCCTCATAGACGAGGTTCGAACGGCGGTACTCGACGCGCACGTTGACGTGCGGGAACTCCTGCATGAAAGACTTCACGTGGGGCGGGAGCTCATGGAGGCCGATGGAGACGATGGTCGAGATGTGCACGGTGCCGCTGACGACCTTGCGCATCTCCTGCATCTCGCTGCCGACCTGTTCGTAGCGGTTGAGGATGTCCTTGGCCGCCTCGTACAGGCTGCGGCCTTCGCGCGTCAGCCGGAACTGCTTCTGGCTGCGGTCGACGATGAGGACGTTGAAGTGTTTCTCCATCGAGCGCAGCTGCTGGCTGACGGCCGACTGGGTGATGGCGTTGAGCTTGGCGGCCTTGGAGAAGCTTTCGTTGTCCACCAGGTCGCGGAAGATCTTCAGGTTCTCGATATGCATGGGAATGAAAGACCCCATGATTAATGAATCTAATGGGCAAGGCCTTCAAGTGTAGATATGCTAATCCAGAGTCCGCCTCCCTCCGGCGGGCTAGGGAGCCCCGCTGGTTGACTCCCCGCCTGTTCTCCCTCCCTCTGGTGCCAATGGTCACCTCCGACCAATTCAAGGCCCATTGCGAGGGGGTGCTGGCCCGCATCCAGGCCGCCTGCGCCCGGGTCGGTCGCGACCCCGCCTCCGTCCGCCTCCTTCCCGTCACCAAGACCCACCCCGTGGAGGCCGCTTTGCTGGCCTATGGGTTCGGTCTCCGCGCCGTCGGCGAGAACCGCGTCCAGGAGGCCGCCCAGAAGCGCCCCTTGGCCCCGGCTGATCTCCGCTGGGAGCTGATCGGGCATCTGCAGTCCAACAAGGCCAAGCACGCCCTGCAGGCTTTCGACGTCATCCAGAGCGTGGACTCCCCGGAGCTCGCCACCCGTCTCGGACGGCTGGCCGGCGAAATGGGTCTGCGCCGGGAGGTCCTCCTTCAGGTCAACTCCGGTGACGATCCGGCGAAGTTCGGCTGCGACCTGTCCGACGCCCCGCGCCTCCTCGAGGCGGCCTTGGCTCAGCCGGCGCTCGTCGTGAAGGGCCTGATGGCCATCGCGCCGCTCTCCGACGACCCGGCGGTCGCCGATCGCACCTTCGCCGAGCTCCGTATCTGCCGCGATGCGCTGGCCGCCCGTTTCGGCGTGGCGCTCCCGGAATTATCGATGGGGATGAGCGGAGACCTTGAATCCGCCGTCGCCGCAGGTTCTACTTGTGTCCGCGTCGGCTCCGCTTTGTTCGGCAGCCGGCCCACCGCATGATCCGCCGCCTCCAAATCCGCGACCTCGCCCTGATGGACCGCACCTCGCTCGAGCTGGGCGAAGGCTTCACGGTTGTCACGGGTGAGACCGGCGCCGGAAAGTCCGTGCTCCTCGGCGCGCTGTCGCTCCTCGCCGGCAACCGCGCCGCGAAGACGATCGTCCGCAAGGGCGCCGACGAATGCTCGGTCGAAGCCGAGCTCGAGACCGACGGTGACAAGCGCTTCGACGAGGTCCTCAAGGCGCTCGACCTGCCGGAATGCGACGATGGCCTGCTGATCCTGAAGCGCTCGGTCCACGCCACCAAGTCGGGCCGTATCTCCGTCAACGGAGGCGCCGCGACCCTCGCGCAGCTCCAGCAGCTCGGCGAGCTGTGGATCGATTTCCACGGCCCGGGCGAACCCCAGAAGCTGATGCGCGCCGAGACCCAGCTGGAGATGCTCGACCTGCACGCCGGCCTGGCCGCCGCGCTCACGACCTATCGCGCCGGCTGGCGCCAGCGTAACGAACTCCTCCGCGAAGCCGCCGAAGCCGCCACGGCCGAACGTCTCTCCGAGGACGAAGAGGCCTTTCTCCGCTCCCAGCTCGAGAAGCTGGATTCGCTGGATCTTTCCGAAGAGGCCATCTCCAAGCTGGAACGCGACCACGCCCGTTCCTCGCGCGCCCAGGAACTCGCCGCGCTGCTCGGACAGCTCGAAGCCGGCCTCGGCTCCGACGGCCTCGGCGAAGTCCTCCCGAGGCTCCTCAAGGCCGGCGATGACGTCGCCCGCATCGACGAAGAAGCAGCCGCCCTGCGAGACCGACTGAACTCCCTCGCGGCCGAAGCGGAGGACATCCGCGCCGATTTCGCGCGCCTCGGCCGCGGTCTTTCGTCCGATGACGAGTCCGCCGCCGAACTCGACGGGAAGATGAACCTCTGGCTCGAATTCCGCCGCAAGTATGGTCCTGGCGCCGACGCCGTCCGCGAGAAGCGCGAGGCGCTCCGTCGCCGTCTGGCTTCGCAGGGTGATGTCGAAGCCCGCGTCGCCAAGCTGAAGGCCGAAGCCGCCAAGGTGGAGAAGGACCTCCGCAAGCAGGCCGAGGCCCTCCGCGCGGCCCGCACGAAGGCCGCCGACAAGCTCGCCGCGGCCGCGCGCAAGATGCTCGGCTCGCTCGGCTTCAAGAAGGCCGACCTCCGGATCGAGGTCGCCGTCGCTGAACTCGGCCCGCACGGCGCCGACGCGGTCCGTTTCCTGTTCTGTCCCAACGCCGGCCAGGACCTCCTGCCGCTCGACCAGATCGCCTCCAGCGGCGAAGCCGCCCGCGTGATGCTTGCCCTCAAGACCGTCCTCGCCGCCGTCGATCGCACCCCGGTGCTGGTCTTCGACGAGGTCGACGCCAACGTCGGCGGTGAGATCGGCGCGCAGGTCGGCCGCGAACTCGCCGCGCTCGGCAAGGGCCATCAGGTCTTCTGCGTGACGCACCTCCCGCAGGTCGCCGCCCTCGGCCACGCCCACCTGGTCGTGACGAAGACGCAGGACGACAAGTCGACGACGGTCGAGATCGCCCCGGTCCACGGGAAGCGGAAGGACCGCGAGTCCGAGCTGGCCCGTATGCTGGGAGACCGCGCCAGCAAGGTCGCGCTCTCCCACGCCCGCGAGCTGCTCGACGGCGCGAAGTAAGCTCAGGCTTTCTTCACGAAGCGATCCAGCCGCAGGCGCTGGATCATGCGCAGGCCGATCGCGGCCGCCCACGGCTTGGGCAGACGCGCCGAGAAGACGGCGAGGATCTTGTGCTTCCAGCCGGTCACCACGACGGGTCGTGCCGCCGCCATGCCGCGCACGGCTTCGTCGGCGCATTCGTCCGCGGTCTGTCCGCCGAGCCCGGTCGAACTCGCGAAGCCGGCTGCCTTGGAGAAATTCGTCGAGACCGGCCCGGGGCAGATCGCCACGCAGCGGATGCCATGATGCTTCGCTTCGGCGTCGAGAGCGACGCTCCAGTCTAGGAGGAAAGATTTTGTCGCGGCATACGTCGTCATCAGCGGCGTGGGCTGGAAGCCCGCGAGCGAAGCGACGTTCGCCACCTGGCCGCCGCGCGCCTTCAATTCGTCCCATAGTCGTCCGGTGAGTTCGACGGGCGCGCGCACGTTGACATCGATCATCTTCAACGTGTGGTCGACGCCCGGCGCCGGAAACTCCCCGTAGGCCCCGAATCCGCTGTTATTAATCAGTAGCATCCTGCCTTCCCTGGGCATTAGTTTCCGTAATTCGGAGACAACCGCCGCGATGTCAGCCGCTTGCGATAGGTCGCAGGTAAGGTGAGTGAAGTTAAGGGAATTCGGGACGCCTTCCGGAGGGGTGCGGGAAAGGTTGAACACCGCGGCCTTGGTCTCAGAATTACCGATGCGCGAGAGCATCGCGCGTCCGATCCCGGAAGAAGCCCCTGATATGATGACCACGGAAAAACTCCTGAAGAAATCATCGACGGTCTTGTTCTTTGACATGGGCGCAGGGTCTCACGTCACCCCCAAAAACACAACACACATGACAAGTGCTCCGATCGTCGTGACCGGGGTCCATATGGACCTCACCGACGCCCTGAAGGAAACGGTGCGCGCCAAGGTCGAAAGACTGCTGCGCCACAACCCGCGGATCATCCGCGTGCACGTCGAACTCGTCCACACCCGCTGCAGCGACCACAGTCGCGAATTCGGGGCCCAGATCAGGCTGGAGATTCCCGGCCCGGACATCGTCGTCCGGGAGGAGTCGGACGATCTGTACAAGTCCATCGATATTTTGGTCGATAAGGTCGACCGCCAGCTTCGCCGCCGCCATCGCCTGGATAAGGAGAAGAGGAATCATCCGCACCCTACGGACCTGGGCGACCTGGGACGGGCGGCGTAAGGAAAGTACCGGCCGGTTGTCGGTGAGGGCTGGTCAGTCGGTGAAAGTCGAAGTCGGAAAGGCCGGAAGTCGGTGAAAACAGACGGAAAGCCATAAAGACGGAGAATAGTAACGGACGGTCAGTCAGGTAACAGACAACGATAGCCAAGCCAGTAAGGTAAAAGTGAGGTACCGGACCCCGGCCGCCGCAAGGTGACCGGGGTCCTCCTTTTTGGGCAGGTCGCCGTCGTCTAAGTTTCTCGCCCTCCGCCCACCGAGGGCTTTTATCTGGCCCATGCGCATTTATTTCATGGGCATCTGCGGCACGGCGATGGGTAACGCCGCCTTGCTGATGCGCGCGTTGGGTCATGAGGTCACGGGATCCGACACGGGCATCTATCCGCCGATGTCCGATCATCTCCGCGGCGCCGGCGTCGACATCCTCGAAGGCTGGTCCGCCGAACGCCTCGCCCAGCTCAAGCCCGACCTGGTCGTGGTCGGCAACGTCGCCTCCCGCGGCCATCCGGAAGTGGAGTGGCTGCTCGAAGCCCGCACCCAGGCTTATGTTTCCCTTCCTGAGCTGCTCCGCACCCGCCTGCTGAACGAACGTCGCAACGTCGTCGTCGCCGGCACGCACGGCAAGACCACCACGACCTGCATGGCCGCGGTGCTCCTCAAGGCCAACGGCACCGACCCGGGCTGGCTCGTCGGCGGCGTCCCGCGCGACCTGCCTGACTCTTCCCATCCCGGCAAGAAGGGCGGACCGTTCGTCATCGAAGGCGACGAATACGACACCGCGTTCTTCGATAAGCGCAGCAAGTTCATCCAGTACCTGCCGCACGTGCTCGCGATCAACAACTGCGAGTTCGACCACGCCGACATCTTCCGCGACCTCGACGACGTGCTCCGCACGTTCTCGCACGTCATCCGCATCGTCCCGCGCGACGGCGCGATCGTCGCCAACGGTGACGATGCCAACGTCCTAGGCCTGGTGAAGAACGTCGCCTGGGCTCCGGTCATCCGCGTGGGCACGGGCGCCGGCAACGACGCCGTCATCGCCGACTTCCAGGAATCCCCGACGGGTTCGTCCTTCACGCTGGTGTGGAAGGGCAAGGAATGGGGCAGGGTGAAGTGGGCCCTGCCGGGCCTCTTCAACGCCCGTAACGCGGCCATGGCGGCCGTCTCCGCCGGCCTGCTGCTCGACGCCCACGATCCGACCAAGCTCAAGCTCGACGCGCTCAACTCCTTCCAAGGCGTACAGCGTCGCCAGCAGGTGCTCGTCGACCGCGCCGATCTGACGGTCATCGAAGACTTCGGCCACCACCCGACGGCCCTCGATCTGACCCTCGAATCCCTGCGCGCCCGCTATCCGAAGCATCGCCTCGTGGCCTGCTTCGAACCGCGCAGCAACACCGCCGCCCGCAAGGTGATGCAGGATGCTTTCCGCGAGGCGCTCAAGAAGGCCGACGAAGTCTTCCTCGCTCCGCCGCACCGCGCCGACAAGCTCGGCGAAGAGCGTTTCGACAGCGCCGGCGTCGCTGCCGCGATCACGGCTTGCGGCAAGAAGGGCTTCGCGCCGGCGTCGAACGATGCCTTGCTCGCCGAACTCACGTCCGACGTGAAAGGCGATAAGTCTCCGCGCTGCGTCGTCTTCTTCTCGAACGGCGCCTTCGGCGGCATCATCAAGAAATTCGCCCAAAGCATCTGAACATGGAAGCGTTCATCCGTTCCAACAAAGCCGTCTTGCTCATGCTCATCGCCGATTTCCTCGCGGTGCTCGGCTGGTTCATCGTCAAGCTGAACGGTGGCACCGAGATGGCGTTCCCGCTCTTCGGGCTCTCCGGGCTCGTCCTCTGGAACATCCTGTTCTTCTGGTCGCGCGCCCAGTTGGACAAGCAGGCCTGACTCAGGCGAGCAGGCCGAGCGCCTGCTTTGCGGTCGCGGTATCCTTGGCGATCTGCGACTGCAGCGCGGCAAGGTCAGCGAACTTCTGTTCGGCCCGGATGCGGCGGAGCCAGCGGACGCGCACGGTGTCGCCGGTCGTCGGGGCGGTGCCGCGGAGCACATGGGCTTCGAGCAAAGGCGCGACGGGACCGCTTTCGACGGTCGGCCGCTGACCGTAATTGGCCACGGCCGGCAGGGCTTCTCCCTTGAAGATGACCTCGACGGCGTAGACGCCGTAGGCGGGCTTGAGTTCAGGCTCCCAGGCCACGTTCACGGTCGGGAAGCCGATGGTGCGTCCGAGACGACGGCCGCCGATGATGACGCCTTCGGCTTCGTAAGGACGAAGCAGCATGGCGTTGGCGAGGGCGAGGTCGCCGCCGGCGAGACACTGACGGATACGGGAGCTGCTCACGGTCTCATCGCCGAGCTGGACCGCCGCGACGAGCCGCACGCCGAGTCCTTCGGCCGCGCCGTGCGCAATGAGGGTTTCGCCGTTGCCCGAGCGTCCGCGTCCATACTGGAAATTGGAGCCGACGTGCAGCGACTTCAGGTGCGGGAAGGTGTGCTTCAGCCACTTCGGGAAGTCGGCGGCTTCGATGCCGGCGTGATTCCGGTCGAACTTCTCGTGGTGGATGTGCTGGGCGCCGGCTTCCGTGAGGCGCTCGTCCTTCTGGGCCCGCGTGAAGATCAGCGGGACGGACGATTCCGGGCGCAGCACCTTGCTCGGGTGCGGGTCGTAGGTGAGCACGCTGACGATCCCTCCGTCCGCCCGGGCGGCTTCGCGGGCGGAATGCAGCACGGCGCGATGGCCGAGGTGCACGCCGTCGAAGGCTCCGATGGCGAGATGGAGGGCGGCACTCATGCGGCGGGTGCGGCTTCGCTCACGGGCACGAGGGCCGCGACGAGCTGTTCGTCGTTCATCGCTCCCAGCTGAGGGAGCGTGTGTCCGCGGGAGAGGTCGAGCTGGCCCGAGCGCGTGCGGCGGAGCATCGAGAGGTGCGCGCCCGGTCCGAGCTTGCGGCCGAGGTCGTAGGCGAGCGTGCGCACGTAGGTGCCCTTCGTGCAACGCACGCGGAAGTTGATCTTGGGGCTCTGCCAGGAGAGCAGTTCGAATTCGGAGATGCTGATCGCGCGAGGCTCGCGCACGACCTCGATGCCCTTGCGGGCGAGGTCGTAGAGCTTCTGACCGCCGATCTTCTTCGCCGAATGCATCGGCGGGATCTGGGACTGGTCGCCCAGCATGGAAGCGAGGGCGACGCGGACCTGGGCTTCGCTGATCTCCGGCACGGGGTTCGTCTCCAGCGTCTCGCCTTCGGCGTCCTGGGTGTCGGTTACGATGCCGAGCGTCGCTTCGCCGAGGTATTCCTTGTCCTGGGCCATCAGCTGGTCCGAGGCCTTGGTGGCCTTGCCGACGAGCATGATGAGCAGGCCGGTCGCCATGGGGTCGAGCGTGCCGGCGTGGCCGACGCGACGCGTGCGGTAGAGCCGGCGCACGCTGTCCACGACGTCGTGGGAAGTGATGCCCTGCGGCTTGTCGACGAGCAGGACGCCCGCGGGTTCGGCGACAGGCTCGCTCATTTCGCCGAGTATTCGCGGTAGTGGGCGATGACGATCCCGAGGATCTTCGCGCGGTCCTGCGGCAAGCGGCAGCCCTGCATGTTGAAACCGGCCGCGAGCATGTGGCCGCCGCCGTTGAGCTTGCCTGCGCAGAGGTCGAGGCGGAGCTTGGGGTCGCGACCGCGCAGGCTGCCGCGGATGCCGTCGGCGCCTTCTTCCATCAGCACGGCGATCTCGACGCCTTCGACGGAGCGGGGGAATTCGACGAGGCCTTCCTTGTCTTCCTTCGAGGTGCCGGTGGCGGCGTAATCGGCCTGGGTGAGCTCGCCGGAGCAGATCTTGCCGTCCTCGTGGAAGGTGATGGTGTTGAGGAAGCGCTTGGTGAGCTCGAGCTTGCCGCGGCTTTCCTGTTCGAAGACGCGGAAGTTGGCCTCGGCGGGGTCGGCGCCGCGGCGGACGAGTTCGGCGATGATCGCGAAGACGTCGGCGGTGGTGCTGCGGTAGCAGAAACGTCCGGTGTCGGTCAGGATGCCGAGGTGCAGGGCCTTGGCGGTCACGACGTCGACCGCGAGGCCCTGGGCGAGGGCGCCGGCGGCGAGGATGTGGCAGGTCGCGGCGGCTTCGCGGACGACGATGTTCGTCTGGGCGTAGTCCGGGTTGGAGGCGTGGTGGTCGATGTTGGCCAGGATGCCGGCGGGGAACTTGGCGAGCAGTTCCGTCCCTACGCGGGACGCATCGGCACAGTCGACGGTCACGGCTAGGCGGTCCGTCGCGTCATAATCGGTGCCTTTGATGAAGGTCACGCCTTCGGCGTAGGGGACGAGGTTCGGGGGGATGCGGTCGCGGTTCACGCAGACCGCGTCGACGCCCTCGGCCAGGAGCATGCGGCACAGGGCGGTCTGGGATCCGATGCAGTCGCCGTCGGGGCGCATATGGCCCAATACGGCCACTTTCCGCCCTTTGAGACCTTTGACGAGGTCCCGGAGGGCCTCGCCCGCCGCTTGCATGCTGATACCCATGGTTTTGCGGATGAAGAAACAGGCGTGGCCCGTTGCTGGCAAAGGCAAAAGGCGGGGTTATCACCAACTTCGGGGGAACGCTTGAACCTACCCGCGGTTCGGGCATAGTCCCTGCTACCAACCCCTACGGGCGTTTCGCCCAACACCCACCTTCCATGGATAAGGACAAAAACAACAATTTCACTCCCCGCGCCCGCAAGGTCGTGGAACTGGCCCGGGCGGAAGCCCGCCGGTTCAACCACAACTACGTCGGCACGGAGCACATCCTGCTCGGGCTCATCAAGCTCGGCGAGGGAGTCGCGGTCAACGTCCTCGGCCGCATGGGCCTCGACCTCAAGACCGTCCGCGGCGCCGTCGAGAAGCAGGTCGGTCCTGGCCCGGAAGAAGCCAAGGCCCCTGACACCATTCCGCTTACGCCTCGCGTGCAGAAGGTCATGGCTCACGCCGTCACCGAAGCCCGCGCCCTCGGCCACGCTTACGTCGGTACCGAACACATCCTCCTCGGCCTCCTGAAGGAAGGGGAGGGCGTCGCCGCCCGTGTCCTGCAGCAGCTCGACGTCGACCTGGAGCGCTGCCGCAAGGAGATCCTCGCCGACATCGATCCTTCCGCCGCCGACGAGTCCGAGAAGAAGGACGGCGACACTCCTCCTCCGGAAGAATCGTCCGAAGACACCCCGCCGCCTTCGCGTCGCTCCTCCTCCGAGGAGGGCGCCCGCCCTGGCCGCGGCGAACGTCTCTCGCTGCTCAAGACCTTCGGTCGCGACCTCACCGAGCTCGCCAAGGCCGGCGAACTCGACCCTGTCATCGGCCGTAAGGAAGAGATCCGCCGCGTCGTGCAGATCCTTTGCCGCCGCACGAAGAACAATCCCGTCCTCATCGGCGAAGCCGGCGTGGGCAAGACCGCCATCGTCGAAGGCCTCGCCCAGGAGATCGCCTCGGGAGTCGTCCCGGAGATCCTGCTCGACCGCAAGGTCATCACCCTCGATCTCGCCCTGATGGTCGCCGGTACGAAATACCGCGGCCAGTTCGAAGAGCGCATCAAGGGCATCATGGACGAGATCAAGCGCGCCAAGAACGTCATCCTGTTCATCGACGAGATGCACACGATCGTCGGCGCCGGCGCCGCCGAAGGCGCCATGGACGCGTCCAACATCCTCAAGCCCGCCCTTTCCCGCGGCGAGATCCAGTGCGTCGGCGCCACCACGCTCTCGGAGTACCGCAAGCACATCGAGAAGGACGCCGCCCTCGAGCGCCGCTTCCAGTCCGTCAAGGTCGACGACCCGACCCCGGAGGACGCCGTGCTCATCCTGCGCGGCATCCGCTCGAAGTATGAGGAGCACCACAAGTGCGAATACACCGACGCCGCCATCGAGGCCGCCGTCCGCCTCTCGCACCGTTACATCACCGCCCGTCACCTGCCCGACAAGGCCATCGACGTGATGGACGAAGCCGGCGCCCGCGCCCGCATCCGTTCCCTGAACGTCCCGGCCGATATCGACGTCGTCCAGGCCGACATCGACAAGGTCGTGCAGCAGAAGGAAGACGCTTCCCGCAACCAGAAGTTCGAGGAAGCCGCCAACCTGCGCGACACCGAGAAGAAGCTCCGCGCCAAGCGCGAGAAGATGCTCGAGGAGTGGCGCAAGAAGCGCGATGAGAAGCGCATCGTCGTCGGCGAGGAGGAGATGCTCCACATCGTCGCCGACTGGACCGGCGTGCCCCTCAACCGTCTTGAGAAGAAGGAGACCAAGAAGCTCCTCGAGCTCGAGAAGGACCTGCAGACGGCCGTCATCGGCCAGGATCGCGCCTGCGAAGTCGTCGCCCGCGCCCTCCGCCGCTCCCGCGCGGACCTCAAGGATCCGCGCCGCCCGATCGGCTCCTTCCTCTTCCTCGGCCCCACCGGCGTCGGCAAGACGCTCCTGGCCCGCTCCCTGGCCGAACGCATGTTCGGCGAGAAGGACGCGGTCATCCAGATCGACATGTCCGAGTACATGGAGAAGTTCACCGTCTCCCGCCTCATCGGTTCGCCTCCCGGCTACGTCGGCCACGACGAAGGCGGCCAGCTCACCGAAGCGGTCCGTCGCAAGCCCTACTCCGTCGTGCTCTTCGACGAGATCGAGAAGGCGCACCCGGACGTCATCCAGCTCCTCCTGCAGGCCCTCGAAGACGGCCGCCTGACCGACTCGCTCGGCCGCGTCGTCGACTTCCGCAACACGATCATCATCCTGACCTCGAACGTCGGGGCCGACGTGCTGCAGCGCAACAACTCGGTCGGCTTCGACGTGGGCGTGGATTCCACCCGCGACTACGAGAAGCTCAAGGACCGCATCATGGACGAGACCAAGCGGGCCTTCAAACCGGAGTTCCTCAACCGCCTCACCGACATCGTCATCTTCCAGCAGCTCGCGAAGACCCACATGACCAAGATCGTCGACATCGAGGTCGACAAGGTGGCCAAGCGCCTCCTCGACCTCGGCGTGAAGCTCGTGGTCAACGAGGCCGCCCGCGGCTACCTGGTCGACAACGGCTGGGACGAGAAGTACGGCGCCCGCCCGCTCCGCCGCGCGGTCGAACGTCTCCTCGAGGACCCGCTGGCCGAAGCCATCCTGCGCGACGACTACAACAAGGAAGAGCCTGTGATCGTCTCGGTCGGCGACAAGGGCCTCGTCTTCACGCAGAAGAAGAGCGGCGCCGATACCGGCGCCTGAGCGATGAACCGCCTGGTCACCGCAGGGCTCCTCGGCGCGGTCGCCATCGCGCTGGGAGCCTTCGGCGCCCATGGGCTGAAGGAACGCCTGGCGCTCATCCCGGAGGCTTCCGATTGGTGGGAGACGGCGACCTTCTATCTGCTCACGCACGCCGTCGCGGTGGGGGCGATCGACGGACGTTCCGCCTGGCCGGCCCGCCTCTGGATCGTCGGCGCATCGATCTTTTCGCTTACGCTCTATGCCATGGCGCTGGGCGCGCCTCGCTGGCTCGGAGCCATCACTCCGCTCGGCGGTTCGGCGCTCATCGCCGGATGGGTGATCCTGGCCTGGACGGCGCGCAAGGAATCCTGACTTGCCCAAGGCCTGGGCGCGTCCGACCTTGGGGCATGGCCGAGCCATTCACCTATCACGACGACGGCGGCGATGACCTCGAGCCTGCCGAGCGGGAGGTGGTGTGCCGTTATTATCTCGAAGCCGGCCCGCAGCACACCGAGTTCGTCACGCAGTTCCTCGGTCCCAGCGAGTGCGGCAGGTTCGACGTGCTATGGGAGGAGTCCGATATGACCGAAGAAGTTACGGTCGCCGTCGCTTGGCTGCCTCGCGGTCGACTCGAAGGCTTCGAGCTTTGGCAGGCCTTGGCGCTGGCTTTCTGGAACGTGAAGAAGGAGGGGGAGTATTGGGAGAACGCCGACTGCGTCGAGGTCATCGACCGCCCCGACACGTTGGTCGATGCGGCCGCTTTCCGGGCGGTCCTCGCGGCCGTCTGGCCGGCGGACGAGGCGAAGGGCTGAGTCTTGGTTGCCGCAAGGAGTCGGGCTTGTGACGTTTCGCCGTCGTCGCCCCGTCTGGACGCCTCGTACGTTGACTCCCCCCGTAGTTCGGTATGTTCGAGGTGCCCCATGAACCTACGTCGCGACCTCCCCGCCTCCCTCGTCGTCTTCCTCGTGGCCGTGCCCCTTTCCCTGGGCATCGCGCTCGCCTCCGGCGCCCCGGTCATCGCCGGCCTCATCGGGGCCGTCGCCGGCGGCATCGTGACCGGTCTCTTGGCCGGTTCTCCTCTGCAGGTCTCGGGTCCGGCCGCCGGCCTGACGGTCGTCGTCTTTGGCCTCGTGCAGCAGCTCGGATGGGAGACCGTCTGCCTTGCGACCGCCTGCGCCGGACTGGTGCAGCTGCTCCTCGGATATCTCAAGGTCGCCCGCGGCACCCTCGTCATCGCCCCTTCGGTCGTCCATGGCATGCTCGCCGGCATCGGCATCTCGATCGCCCTCGCCCAGCTTCATGTGCTGCTCGGCGGCTCGCCGGCTAGTTCACCGATCGCCAATCTGCTGGCGCTGCCTGCTCGCATCGGCGCCTTCAGCCCCTCGGCCGCCATCCTCGGCGTCGTGACCATCGCGGTGCTCGTCCTCTGGAAGAAACTCCCTTGGGCCGGACTCCGGGCGGTGCCTGCGCCGCTGGTCGCCGTCGTCGTCGGCACGGTCGTGTCGTTGGTCGCGAAGATGGACGTCCCGCGCGTCGACCTGCCTGAGACGCTCGCCTTCACCCAGCTGAAGTTGCCGGCGGAGTGGGGCGGTTTCATCGTCGCCGTTCTCACGCTCGCGATCATCGCGAGCATCGAGTCCCTCCTATGCGCGGTCGCGACGGACAAGCTTCACAGCGGACCGCGTTCCAACCTCGACAAGGAACTTACCGCCCAGGGCGCCGGCAACCTCGTCTCCGGCCTGCTCGGCGGCCTGCCGATCACCGGCGTGATCGTCCGCTCATCCGCCAATATCAACGCCGGCGGCGTTTCCCGATGGTCCGCCGTCTTCCATGGCGTCTGGATCCTTCTCTGCGTGCTTTTCCTCGGCTCCATGATCGAGAGCATCCCGCTCGCCGTGCTGGCCGGCCTGTTGGTCCATGTCGGCATCAATCTCGTCAACCTGCACCATATCCATGAGCTGACCGTCCATAACGAAGTCCGGATCTATTGGGCCACCGTCGTCGGCGTGACCTGCGTCAACCTCCTCGCCGGCGTGGGCATCGGCGTGGCCGTCTCGGTCTTCTTCGCGATCCGTCGCCTGTCCTTGGTGAAGGTAGAGAAACGTCAGGAGGGCGATGTCTGGAAGGTCGCCATCCGCGGGACGCTCACCTTCGCCTGCGTGCCCAAGATCAATTACGAGCTCTCGACCCTTCCGGCCGGTGCGGTCGTCGACATCGACCTGGACGTCGATTTCATCGATCACGCGGCCTTCGAGTCCCTGCACAGCTGGCGCCTGAACCACGAAAAGACCGGCGGCAAGGTCTGCGTCGAGGAACGTCAGGAGGAATGGTACAAGCCCGCCGTCGAAGGGCGCCCGCGCTGCTCGCGCTAAGGTCAGAGGCGCCGGGTCGGTCGGTTCGGCGAAAGAAAAGGCGGAGTCGGCTCGAAGCCGCTCCGCCTGAGGCGCGGTCGCGTGCTTGGTTTCAGCCGCCCAGGCTGGCGATGGCCGCGGCGAGCAGGGTTTGGGCCGAGGTCGAGCCGGCGTCGGTCGAGCTGACTTCCAGGAGCACGCCGCGTCGGTTGACCCGATGGTCATAGGCGACGCCGTTCTTGCCGCCGGTGTGCCTGCGTTCAATCCGGGTCTGTCCTTCGCCCGGGTTGCGTTCCGCCACCGTCAGCGTCAGGCGGCGTTCGTTCACGGTACGGTCGTAGGCGACGCCGTTCTTGCCGCCGGTATGTCCGCGCTCCGTGGAAGAGCGAAGGTCGCTCGACAGCGTGACGACGAGTTTCGCCGTCTCCGCCGAGGCGGGGGTCAGTCCGGCCTTCCGGAGTCGCTCGCGCAGTCCGCTGACATCGTTTTCGCCAAGGCCGGAGCCCTGGGCGTCCAGGTGATAGGTCGTGCCTTGTTTGAGGACCTCCTGGAGCGATCCGCGGCTTTGGACGACGGGTTGCGAAGCGCAGCCGACGCAGAGCGCAGCCGCGAGGAGGGTGAGGGTGATCTTGCAGTTCATAGCATCCTCTAGGGTGTCCTCCGCCTGGCTCTCTCAAGTCGATTTGGAATGCCGCGGGCTTGCCACCCCTGCCTGGGGCGCATAAACATGGGCTATGCGATTCATAGCCGGCCTCTTTTCTTTGTTCGCCGCCCTCGCCGGTGCGGAGGAAACCCGTGACGGTTTACTCGCCGTACCGGTGAAGGACATCGACGGCAAGGCCACCACGCTCGGCGCGATCAAGGGCGGCAAGGCCTGGCTCGTCGTCAACGTCGCCAGCGAATGCGGTTATACGCGTCAGTATTCCGGCCTGCAGTCGCTCTACGAGCGTCACAAGGCCCAGGGGCTCGTCGTCGCCGGTTTTCCGTGCAACGATTTCGGCGGCCAGGAGCCGGGCACCGAGAAGGCCATCAAGAAATTCTGCCAGGCCAACTTCAAGGTCACTTTCCCGATGTACGCCAAGGTCGCGATCAAGGGCAACGACGCGCACCCGCTCTTCGAGAGGCTCACCGGCAAGAGCTCCGGTCATCCCGGTCCCGTAGGTTGGAACTTCAACAAGTTCCTCATCGGCGCCGACGGCAAGCTGATCGCCCGCTTCGGCTCCGACGTCGAGCCCGACTCTGAAGAGCTCGAGAAGGCCATCGAGAAGGCCCTTAAGTAAGGCCCTTAGGCTCGGGTAGGTCCGGCGAGGCGGAGTTCTTCGACGATCCTTCCGCCCACCAGGTGTTCGGAGATGATGCGGTCGAGGTTCTCGGGCGTGCATCGTCCGTACCACACGCCTTCGGGGTAGACGACCGCGACAGGGCCGTCGACGCATACGCGCAGGCAGTCCGCCTTGGTGCGCTGCACGCCGCCTTGTTCGGACAAACCCAGCTGCCTGAGGCGCGCCTTCAGGTGTTCCCAGGACTTCGCCGCCAGCCCGCCGCCGCAGCATGCCTGCTCCGACGATTTCACGCAGAGGAAGATGTGGCGTCGCGTGGCGTCGAGCCCCAACGCGGCGACGGCGCGGGCGGCTTCGGGGTTCATTCGAACCGCGGGATCAGTCCGTCCTGCTCGAGCTTAAGGAACAGCTCGCGGCTGAACCAGGCGTCGTTGGCGGCGTATTGGATCTGACGTTCGTCGAGCGGCTTGGCCCAGTTGGAGGTCTGGACCTTCTTCGACTTCTTCATCTGCAGGCGCAGGAAGTGGGCGGCAAGGGCCTGCAGGCCGGTGTTCACCAGGCCGGTCTTCTTGGTGTGGTCCGCGATGTCGATGAACGCGCGGTCATCGAACGGCGCGCGGGCGCGGAGGTTCTTGACGTCGTCGCGTACGGCCACGCCGACCTTGGCCTGGCGCTCGTTGCAGAGCACCGGGAAGGCGAGGGGGATCCCGCCGCAATGATCGAGGCGGAAGACGAAGATGTGATGCTGGCCGGCCAGCTGCAGGATCGAGGGCAGGTTGTATTCGCCGCGCGTGTGGGAAGGCTTGGTCTCGGTGTCGAAGCCCAGCACGCGGTCACGGGCGAGCGAGGCGATCGCCCTCTCGGCGTCCTTCTCCGATTCGATCAGCTCGATCGGGCCGGTCCACTCGCCCACGGGGAGGGATTCGATGAACTCCTTCTCGATGCGGATGCCCCCTTGGCCGCGGCCGCCTTGGCTGTTGGACCCGGCTTCGACGCCTGGTTCGGCGGATTCTGGCTGATTTTCGGACGCTTCCACGAAAGAAAGGCAAAGCACCCCACGCCCATTGGCAATCAGAGACTCGGCGGGGTGGGAAAAAAGCGTTGACCCACCGCACGGGCCCATCTTTGTTCACCTTCCCATTTAACGGGGCCTTAGCTCAGTTGGTAGAGCGCTTGCATGGCATGCAAGAGGTCGTCGGTTCAAGCCCGATAGGCTCCACCATTCAAACCGGCCGTCTTCCTCAGGGAAGGCGGCCGGACTCTTTGACCGGGTGGCCGGCTCAGCGCAGGGCCAGCGTCAGCACCGTGCGGCAATCCGACTGCAGGCGGGCCTCGACGGCGTTGTATTCGCGCGTGACGCGTCCGACCGAGTCGGCGCAGTTCTCGAGGGCTTTCTTCAGCACCAGAAGGTCGGTCTTGCTGGCCTTGCCTTCCGGCTTCTCGGCCAGCTCCTCGGCCTGCTTGGCGTAATTGGCGAGGAGGGCCTTGATCGTCTCACGGTCGGCGGTCGAGCGGCGGAGCATCATCCAGGCAGGTTTGCCCTTGGTTCCGCCTTCCGCGAGCATGCGGAGGTAGCCAAGCGCGTTGTAAGGGCGGGCTTCGGTCTCGAAGTCCTTGCGGGCGGCGGCTTCGGCGGCGATGCTTTCCGCGGAGCGGGCCTTCTTGGTCGCGGTCTTGCCTTTGGTCTTGGTCTTGGAGCCCGTGCTTTCGTCGGCCGAAACTTCGACGCGCGCGGAGGCTTCCACCTTGCCGGAAAGCAGGCTGGCGCGTTTGAGGTCGTCGAATCCCAGCCAGAACTGTCCTTCGTCGATCTGGAATTCGTTGCAGACGACGTCGACGCGGTTGGCCGTGAGGGACATCCCTTTGAGGCCGTCCTGCAGCGAGACGAGGAGGTTCTTGATGAGCGACTTGCTGTCGGTGGCCACGGCCTTCTGGGCGAAGGGGTCTTCGACTTCCTTGGCCGCCGTCTTTTTCTCGGGCTTTTCCAGGTTGAGCATCAGTTCCCGCTCGGCCCAGAGCTTAGGGTTGTTGCGCTTGATCCATTCGGCGTCGAGGTCTTCCCAGCGGTAGGTCAGGACGACGTCGGCATCGAGCCGTTTGACCATGATGGTGGTCTCGTCCTGGGTGATGTATTCGAAGGCGATCACGGTCGCGTTGCCGGTGCGGCGGAGCTGGACGGTCTCGGCGAAGGCCGGGAGGGCGATGCTCAGGGAGAGCGCGGCGAGGAGGGAGCGACGGACGGGGTTCACGGAGGGAAGCGTAGGGAAGGTGCGTAGGGTCGGCAAATCAAGAACGCCGGCGTCGGACGGGGGTGGCCAAACAAAAGACCGCCGTAAAGGCGGTCTCAAGGGGGTTCTGAGGCCGAAGGCTTATTTGCCCTTGGCTTCGAACTTCGGGTGCAGGTACTCGGCGCAGGAGTCGAGCGACGCCAGCTGGACGTAGTCGGCCTCGGGGACCTCGATGCCGTGCTTCTTGCGGAGCTCCATGACGATGTCCAGGAAGTCCATCGAGTCGAGGGACAGCTGGTCGCGGAGGCGGACCTCCGGTTTGACGGCGGTCAGATCCTCGTCCGGCGCGATGTCGGCGATGATATCGAGAACCACCTGCTTGATGTCGTCCTTGGTCATGTTTTCAGGGGTTTGTTTCAAACGTCCAAACCCCGTCAGGCAACCCCATATTTCTTGACGATGAGGGCCGAATTGATGCCCAGCATGCCGAAGGAGTTGTTCAGGATGGCGTCGACCCGGGCGACTTTGACCGGCTGGTTGATCACCAGGCCCGGAAGGGCGCATTCGGGGTCTAATTCCTCGATATTGATGGTCGGATGGACCCAGTGGTCGTCAAAGGAGGGCAGGTTGCCCGCCAGCTCCAAGGCGCCGGCGGCCCCCATGCAGTGGCCGATGAAGCTCTTGGTGTTGTTGATGCGGGTGTCCGGGCAGTCGGCGAAGACGGTCCGCAGGGCGGTGCATTCTTGGATGTCCCCCAGGGCCGTGGCGGTGGCATGGGTGGAGACGATGTGGATGTCCTGCGGCTTCATGCCGGCGCGCTGGAGGGCCATGCGGACGCATTCGGTCTGGCGCTCGGGATTGGGCAGGACGGCGTCGGTGGCGTCGGAGTTGATGCACCAGCCGGCGATCTCGGCGATGATGCGGGCGCCTCGGGCCAAGGCGTCATCTAGGCGCTCGAGCACGTAGATGGCTCCGCCTTCGGAGATGACGATGCCGTTGCGGTTCTTGTCGAAGGGACGGGAGGCCTTGGTGGGGTCTTCGTGGGCGCCCAGGGCGCCCTGGTTCTTGAAGCCGGCGAAGATGCCGAAGGTGTGGATGGATTCGGAGACGCCGCCGGCGAAGGCCACGTCCACCTCGCCGAGCTGGAGCATCTGCGCGGCCTGGATGAGGCCGGCGTTGCCCGCGGCGCACGCGGCGCCGATGGTGTAATGCGGGCCGGTGATGCCCATGTTCATCGTGACCTCGCCGGCCGGGTTGTTCGCCACGGTGCGGGGATTATGATGGTGCGTCCAATACTTGGTGTCGTTGCCGAACTGGGAGATGTTGTGGATCTCGTTCTCGGTCTCGACGTTGCCGTGCTCGGTGATGCCGAGGTAGACGCCGACGCGGGACTTATCGACCTTGTCCCAGTCGAGGCCGGAATCGCCCAGCGCCTCGCGGGCGCAGAAGATGGAGATGGAGCCGACGCGGGTGCCGTTGCGGATTTCCTTACGCTTCTGCCACTTGGTGGCGTCGAAGTCGCAGACGCCGGCCGGCTGCGGGCCCATGTGCCGGACGTCGATGACGGCGATGCGCGCCTTGCCGGCGAGCAGGTTCGCCCGGAACTCGGCCAACGTGTTCCCGTTGGGGGCGGTGAGGCCTAGGCCGGTGATGACGATGCGGGGCTTGGAGGACATCTGACGTCCTCCCATCAAGCGTCCGCCCGCCGTGAAGTCAAACTCCGCTCCCCGCTTGCCCTTGCCAATTGGCCGTGTCCGCATTGTCTGGAGGCCGATGTCCAACCCGATCCAGTGTTCGCTGTGCGAGGAGGCCGCCACGGTCCACCTCTCCCAGGTCGTCCACGGCAAGGTCAAGAAGGTGCACCTCTGCGAAGCCTGCGCCCAGAAGGGAGGGGCGACCGATCCGGCCGTCTTCCAGCTGGCCGACGCGCTGGCGGCCCCGACCCCGGCCCCGTCGCTCACGTGCCCGCAGTGCGGTTTCACGGACCTCGATTTCCGCAAGCGTGGCCGGCTCGGCTGCCCCGCCTGCTGGGAGACTTTCGGCGAGGCTCTCGGCGGATTGCTCCTCAAGGTCCAGCATGAGCCCGCCCACGTCGGTCGGGCGCCCGCCGGCGTGGTGCCCGTCGCCCAGCTGCGCCGTCGCCTCGACGCCGCCCGGCTCGAGATGACCGCCGCCGTCGCCGGCGAAGACTTCGAAGCCGCCGCGCGCCTGCGCGACGAAATCGCCGCCCTCGAGCGCCAGCTCGCCTCCTGACCATGTCCGTCGAAGACATCCTCGCCGCGGAAAGCGAACTCACCCACCTCCTCGGCGGCCAGCAGGCCGTGGTGCTGAGCACGCGCATCCGCCTCGCGCGCAACCTCGAAGGCCTGCCGTTCCCCGGCTGGGCCAAGCTCCCGCAGCGCAAGGAGATCTCCGACCGCTGCGTGACCGCGCTCGAAGGGCTGCCGAAGTTCCGCCGCGGCCACGTCGTCCGCATGGGCGAGCTCGGCGACCGCGATCGCGCGGTGCTCGTGGAGCGCCATCTGGTCTCGAAGGAACTCGCCGCCGGCAAGCTCGGCGCCGCCGTCATCAGCCGCGATCAGACCTGCTCCGTGATGGTCAACGAAGAGGACCATCTGCGCATACAGGTCGTCAAGGCCGGCTGGCACCTGCGCGGCACCTGGCACATCGCCGAACAGCTCGACGACGCCCTCGGCGCCGTGCTGAAGCTGGCCTTCTCCGATCGCCTCGGCTACCTCACCGCCTGCCCCACCAACGTCGGCACGGGCCTGCGCGCCTCCGCGATGGTGCACCTGCCGGGCCTCTGCCTCGCCGGCCATATGGACAAGGTCACCCGCGCGCTCAACCAGGACGGCCTCGCCGTCCGCGGCTGGCTCGGCGAGGGCACCGAAGCCGCCGGCAACGTCTTCCAGATCTCCAACCAGCAGACCCTCGGGCTTTCCGAGGACGCCATCCTCAAGCACCTCGGCGGCTGGATCAAGCACGTCGTCGAGCAGGAATGGAACGCCCGCCGCAAGCTCGCGCAGGAGGAAGGCGAGAAGTTCGTCGACCGCCTCGCCCGATCGCTGGGCGTGCTGCGTTCGGCCCGCCTGCTCACGAGCTCGGAGGCGATGAACATGCTCTCGCACCTGCGGCTCGCCTGCGACATGGGCTGCCTGCCGGAAGAGCGCCGCCACCTCGTCGACCGACTGATGATCGAAGGCCAGCCCGCCCACGTGCAGGCGCGCGCCGGACAGGAGCTCGACAGCGACGGACGCGACCGTCGTCGCGCCGCGGTCGTCCGCGAGGCGCTGAAGGAATTCCCTGAGGTCGGCCCGCCGGCCGCTTAGTCGGCCTTGGGCGGATTCGCCGCGCGGTCCTTGCGGGCCATCTCGTCGAGCAGGGCCTGCACGCGCGCCACCCCGCCGGTGATGTCATCCTCGGTGAAGAGGATGTCGGGCGTGTGCTTCATCTGCAGGATGCCGCCGACGGCGGAGCGGAGCTCCGTGCGCACGCGCTTCAGGAACGCGCGCGCCTTCTTGCGCTCCGCGTCGTCGCCGGAGACGGCGTAGCCGACGCGGCACTGGCGGAGGTCGGGGGAGACGCTCGCGACGGTGATCGTGATCAGCGCGGCTTCGGTCGGCCAGGTCTGACGCAGCGCGGAGGAGACCTCGCGCTGGATGAGTTCGGCGACCCGGAGCTGGCGTTGGGACATGTGGCTTAGAGGGCCGGACGCGTCTGGACCATCTCGACGGCTTCGATGATGTCGCCGGGCTGGTACTCGTCGTAGCCGCCGAGCTTGATGCCGCACTCGAAGCCGGCCTTGACCTCGGAGGCGTCGTCCTTGAAGCGGCGCAGCGTCTCGACCGGGCCGTTGTGGATGATCTTGCCGCCGCGGACCACGCGCGCCTTGGCGGCGCGGCGGATGAGGCCTTCGGTGACCATGCAACCCGCGACCTTGTGCTCCTTGCCGAGCGGGAAGACGGCGCGCACTTCGGCGGCGCCGAGCTTGTTCTCGCGGACTTCGGGGTCCAGGAGTTCGGTCATGGCGTCCTTCACGAGCGTGATCAGCTCGTAGATGATGTCATGGGTGATGAGGCGGACGCCGGTGCGCTTGAGCTGCGGCTGGACGCCGTTCTCGAGCTTGGTGTCGAAGGCGACGATGAGGGCCTTGGAGGCTTCGGCCAGGGCGACGTCGCCCTGGGTGACGGGGCCGACGGAGCCGCCGACGACTTCGAGGCGGACCTTCGTGGACTTGATGTCGCGGAGGCAGCCTTCGAGGGCTTCGAGCGTGCCGTTGACGTCGGCCTTGAGGAGGACGCGGAGGATCTTCTCCTTGTCCTGGGCGAGGGCCGCCATCAGGCGTTCGAGGTCCGACATGCCGGGGCGGGCGCCGGTGTTGGGCGCCTGCTGCTGCGCTTCGGCGGCCTTGCGGGCGGCGAGGGCGGCTTCTTCGGCGATCTCGCGGGCTTCGCGGTCGTTCTTGACGGTCTTGAACTTGGAGCCGGGGGAGGGCACGGCGTCCCAGCCGAGCACGAGCGCCGGGGCGCCGGGGGCGGCGGAAGGCATGCGGTTGCCGCGCTCATCCATGAGCGCGCGCACCTTGCACCACGTCTCGCCGCAGACGAACGAGTCGCCGGGCTTGAGGGTGCCCTTCTGGACGATCACGGTGGCGGTGGGGCCGCGGCCGGTCTCCATCTGCGATTCGATGACCACGCCCTGGGCGGGGCACTTGGCGTTGGCCTTGAGGTCGAGGACTTCGGCCTGGAGGAGGATGGACTCGAGCAGCTCGGTCATGCCGGTGCCCTTGAGCGCCGACACGGGGCTGGTGATGGTCTCGCCACCCCAGTCTTCCGGGGTGATGTTGCGCTGCTGCATCTGCTGCTTCACGCGGTCGATGTTGGCGCCCTTGGCGTCGACCTTGTTGATCGCGGCCACGATGGCGCTGGCGTGCTTCTGCGCGAACTTGAGGGCTTCCTCGGTCTGCGGCATGAAGCCGTCGTCCGCCGCCACGACGAGCACGGCGACGTCGGTCACCGAGGCTCCGCGCTCGCGCATCTTGGCGAAGGCGGCGTGGCCGGGCGTGTCCAGGAAGGTGACGGTCTTGCCCTTGTACTCGGGCTTCTCGCCCTGGTACGCGACGGAGTACGCGCCGATGTGCTGCGTGATGCCGCCGGCTTCGCCCGAGACGACGTTGGTCTTGCGGAAGAAGTCGAGGAGGGTGGTCTTGCCGTGGTCGACGTGACCGAGCACGCAGACGACGGGCGGACGCGGGGTCATGAGGGCCGGATCGTCTTCGGACGGCTTCTCGACCTTCTTGACGGGCTGCACGCCTTCGCCGCGGTGGCGGATCTCCAGCGTGTAACCATGGCGCTCGGCGACCTTGCGGGCGTCGGCTTCCTCGATGACGGAGGAGACGCTGACGACCTTGTTCAGCTCCATCAGGTTTCCGATGACCTGGAAGGGCTTGAGATTGAGGGCGATCGCGAAGTCACGGACGACGATCGGCGGGCGGACGGTGATGACGCCCTTGCTGCCCGGCGCGGCCTGGCTGCTGGTCGCGGCCGGCCGGTTGACGACGGGGGCGATGGGCGGACGCACGATGGGCGGCACGTTGGCCGGACGCGCGGGCGCGGGCGGAGGAGTGCTGCTGATGACGACGGGCGGCAGGTCCGCCTTGGCCGGCGTGGGCGCGATGGGCGGGCGCGGGATGACCGGCGTGACCGGCGGACGCGCGGCGGGCGGCGGCGTGGCCGCGATGGTCGGGCGCGGAGGCAGGCTCACCGGAGGCGGCGTGCCGGGCTTGGCGGCGGGAGCGGCCGGCACGGGCTTGGCCGGTTCCGGAGCCTTGGGGGCTTCGGCGGCGGGCTTGGTGGGCTCCGGGGCGGGTTCGGCCTTCTTCGGGAGCTTGTCCGCGGCGAACGCCAGGAATTCCTCGCGGTAGATCTTGCCGAAGTTGCTCGAGGCCGCGGGCTTCTTGCCGTCCGTGTAGACGTAGTCCTTGAAGTCGGGGCGGGCGACCACGAACTGGTCCACCAGGGCGAGCAGCGCCTTGACCTCGATGCCGAGCTCCTTGGCCACGTCGCTGAAACGCTGCGTGGTCGCGGGCTTCTTGGCTTCGGATTTCTTCTTCTCGGTCATGTGCGCGGGCGGAGGGTGTCGGGAGGGTGGACGGCGGAAGGATTACGAGCGGCGGCCCTTGGCGTAGGCGGCGAGGACGGCTTCGACCTCTTCGGTCGGGATGCCGCTTTCCTTGAAGTCTTCCACGGTCGCGCCTTCGAGGGCTTCGACGCTGGAGATGCCGAGGCCGACGAACTTGGCGATGAGCTCGGCGGGCAGGCCGAGCTGCTCCGCGATGCGGACGGCGGCGTCGCCGGCCTTGGCTTCGAAGCTTTCGGCGGCGTGCGTGGCCTTCTGGATGTTAAGGCCCCAGCCCATGAGCTTGGAGGTCAGGCGGGCGTTGCGGCCCTTGCTGCCGATGGCGATGCGCATGTCATCCTCGTCCACTTCGAAGAAGATGGAGCGGCTGCGCTCGTCGATGCGGACGTTGCGCGGCTTGGCCGGGCGGATGGCTTCCTCGAGCAGCTTGAGCGGCTCGGCGTGGTAGCGGATGATGTCGATCTTCTCGCCGCCGAGTTCCTTGACGATGTTGCGGACGCGGGCGCCGCGGGCGCCGACGCACGCGCCGACGGGGTCGACCTTGGGGTCGCGGGAGTCGACGGCGATCTTGGTGCGGTAGCCCGGGTCGCGGGCCATGGCGGCGATGGTGACGGTCTTGTCGGCGATCTCGGCGACCTCGAGCTCGAGGAGGCGGCGGACGAAGGCCGGGTTGGCGCGGGAGAGCACGAACTCACGGCCGCGCTGCGGGTCTTCGCGGATCTCGAGGAGGAGGCAGCGGATGCGGTCGCCGGTGCGGAATTCATCGCCGTGGCAACGCTCCTTATGGGTGAGGACGGCTTCGGCGGTGCCGAGTTCGATGACGACGTTGCCGCGCTCGGTCCGGCGGACGGTGCCGGTGACGATGTCGCCGACCTTGTCCTTGTACTCCTGGAAGACCTGGTCCTTCTCGATCTTACGGAAGCGCTGGTTGAGCAGCTGCTGGGTGGTCTTGGCGGCGATGCGGCCGAGGTCCTCGACCTTGATCGGCTTGCGGACTTCCTGGCCGACCTTGATGTCGGCGTCGATGAGGGAGGCGGCGACCGGGTTGATCTCCTGGAGCGGGTCGGACACGGAGTCGGTCACGCGGAGGACGACATGGGCCTCGAGCTTGCCGGAAACGGGGTCGGCGTTCACTTCGACGTTCTGGCCGGCCATGACCGACTTCTCGACGGAGGACTTGATGGCCTCGACGATGAGGGCGCAGGCCTCTTCTTTTTTGATGTTCTTCTCCTTTTCGAGATATTGGAGGAAGGGTTTGATATCGACGCTCATGGTGATGGGTGCGGGTTTTCGGTGAAATGATTTGGGGACAAAAAAAGCGGGTCCGGCAGGACCCACCTCGGTAAAGGTGAACTGACGGTTACCTTGGCCACCCCCGGGGGGATGTCAAGTGCGGTCGGCCTCGGGGGTCGGAGGGTTCCGCTTGCCCCCGGGGGGTCTTCTCCGAACCTTCCCTCATGGCCGACGAAAAAGTAATCTTCACGATGACGGGGGTCACGAAGTACTTCGAAAAGAAACCCGTTTTCCGCGATATTTCACTGTCCTACTATTATGGAGCCAAGATCGGCGTCCTCGGACTCAACGGCTCGGGCAAGTCGACGTTGCTCAAGATCATGGCCGGCGAGGACAAGGAGTTCGACGGCGCCATCAGCCAGGTGCCCGGCTACACGCTTGGCTATCTCGCCCAGGAGCCGCGCCTCGACGAACATCTGACGGTGCAGGAGTGCGTGATGCAGGCCGCCGGCCCGATGAAGGCCTTGCTCGAAGAATACGACGAGACGTTCGTGAAGGTCTCGGAGACCGACGACGCGAAGGAGCAGGAGAAGATCCTGGCCCGCCAAGGCGAGATCCAGACGATCCTCGACACGCGCGGCGGCTGGGACCTCGACGCCCGCATCGAGATGGCGATGGAAGCCCTTCGCTGCCCGCCGGGCGAGGCCGTCGTCTCCGCGCTCTCCGGCGGCGAGAAACGCCGCGTGGCGCTCTGCCGTCTGCTGCTGATGGAGCCGGATATCCTCCTGCTCGACGAGCCGACCAATCACCTCGACGCCGACACGGTGGCTTGGCTCGAACGTCACCTCCAGGGCTACAAGGGCACGGTCATCGCTATCACCCACGACCGCTACTTCCTCGATAACGTCGCCGGCTGGATCCTCGAGCTCGACCGCGGCCGCGGCATCCCGTGGAAGGGCAACTACTCTTCCTGGCTGCAGCAGAAGCAGCAGCGCCTCGAGATGGAGGAGAAGCAGTCCGCCGCGCGCTCCCGCTCGATGGAACGCGAACGCGAGTGGGCCGCCGCTTCGCCCAAGGCCCGCGTGGCCAAGAACAAGGCGCGCCTACGCGCCTACGAGCAGATGCTCACGCAGGACCAGAACCAGCAGGAGAAGGCGGCCGAGATCTGGATCCCGCCCGGCCCCCGTCTCGGCGGCGCGGTCATCGAGGCCCGCGGCCTGTCCAAAGGCTACGGCGACCGTATCCTGATGGAGGACGTGAACTTCTCGTTGCCCGCCGGCGGCATCGTCGGCGTGGTCGGTCCTAACGGCGCCGGCAAGACGACGCTCTTCCGCATGATCACGGGCCAGGAGAAACCCGACAAAGGCACCCTCACGGTCGGCGACACGGTCAAGATCGCCTACGTCGATCAGTCGCGCGATTCGCTCCCGGCCGACGCGCCGCTGTGGTCCGCGATCTCCGACGGCCAGGAGATGGTGCACCTGGGCAAGATCATGGTCCCCGCCCGCGCCTACGCGGCCCGCTTCGGTTTCACCGGCGACGTCCAGCAGCGCAAGGTCGGCGTGATGTCAGGCGGCGAACGCAACCGCATCCACCTCGCGCGCCTCATCAAGTCCGGCGCCAACGTGCTCCTGCTCGACGAGCCGACCAACGACCTCGACGTGAACACCATCCGCGCGCTCGAAGACGCCCTCGAGGGCTTCGCGGGCTGCGCGGTGATCGTGACGCACGACCGGTGGTTCCTCGACCGCGTGGCCACGCACATCCTCGCTTTCGAGGATGACAGCACGGTGGTCTGGCACGAAGGCAACTACGGCGACTACCTCGAAGACCGTCGCAAGCGCCTCGGCCTCGAGTCGGACACGCCGCGCCGTCCGAAATACCGCCGCCTTACGCGCTGAGCCGGTTCGCGGCCTTCAGCCGCTGCTTCCACGCTCCGGCCGACGCCGCGAGCGTGGTCAGCTGCAGGTCGCTCATGCGCCAGCCCCAGTTGCCCTGCGGATTGCCGGGCGTGTTGAAGCGTGCTTCGGCGCCGAGCCCGAGCAGGTCCTGCACGGGGATGAAGGCGGCCACGCCGGGCGAAGCCAGCGCGGCTTCGGCGAGCGTGACGTGCGGGGCGGTCATCGCGCCGAAGACGGCTTCGACGCGCGCGCGTTCCTCGGCCGACGCCTGCGCATGCCAGCCGACGACGGTGTCGTTGTCGTGCGTGCCGGTATAGACGACGCGGTCCGCGGTGATGTTCGCCGGGAAGTGCGGATTGCCCTCGGGCGGGCCGCCGAAGCCGAACTGCAGCACCGACATGCCAGGCAGGCCGGAGGCCTGGCGGAGCACGTCGACGCCGGGCGAGAGCAGGCCGAGGTCCTCGGCGACGAGCGGCAGGCCGGCCAGCGCGCCGGTGAAGGCGAGCCCGGGTCCGTCGCACCACTTGCCTTCGCGGGCGTTCGGCGCGCCGGCGGGCACGCTCCAGTAGTCATGGATGCCGCGGAAGTGGTCGATGCGGATCGCGTCGAAGAGCTCGAGGTCGTGATGCACGCGCGCCTTCCACCAGGCGTAGCCGTCGGCGGCGTGGCGATCCCAGTCGTACAAAGGATTGCCCCAGAGCTGGCCGTCCGCGGCGAAGTAATCCGGCGGCACGCCGGCCACGGCCGTCGGACGGCCTTGCGCGTCGAGCTGGAAGAGTTCGGGACGGGTCTTCGCGTCGCAGCCGTCGGCGGAGACGTAGATGGGCTCATCGCCGAAGAAGCGCACGCCCTTGCCCTTCGCATACTCGCGGAGGGATTTCCATTGCTCGGCGAAAAGGAACTGCAACACCTCGGCCTCGGCGACGGCTTCGGCCGGGGCTTCGTTGATGGTCCACTTGTCCGGGGCCGCGAAACCGTTGACCTCGCGCAACGCGGAGAATCTGCACCAAGCGCCGAGCCAGCCGGCCTGCGCTTCACGGAAGCGTCGGAAGGCGGCGTTCTGCTTCAGCGTCTTCGCGCCGCGTCGGGCCGCGAGCTGCAGGGCGGGGCGCAGCTGGTTCCAGAGTCGTCCGTAGTCGGTGCGTCCGTCGCTTCCACGTCGGAGCGAGGCGATCTCATCGGGCGTGAGCAGCTTGCGCGCGCCGAGGTCGGCGAGGTCGAGCAGGTAGGGATTGCCCGCGAAGACGGAGAGCGCCTGGTAAGGGGAATCGCCGTAGCCGGTGGGCCCGAGCGGGCAGACCTGCCACCAGCCGAAGCCGGCGGCGGCGAGGATGTCGACGAAGCGGCGCGCTTCGGCGCCGAGCGAGCCGACCGGTCCTTCGCCCGGCAGGGCCGTCGGATGCAGGAGCACGCCCGCGCAGCGACGCGGGAAGGCGTGGCAGGCGTAGGCGGCGGCGGGAGCCCGGCCGTTCTTGTCGGCGGGGTCGCGGCGGGCGGAGTCCATCTCAGCGAACCTGGACGTAGTGCTTGGCGCGCAGCTCGTCGAGCCAGCGCTGGATCGCGAGCTTCATGCCGATGGAGCGGACCTTCGTCTCGATCTCGGACATGACTTCAGGATCGTTCACCGCGGCGTAACCTTTCGGGCGGGAAGCCTCGGGGCTGACGATCACGTAGAGAGGGGAGGAGCCGACTTCGAACTTGAGCGGGGCCGAGACTTCGCCGGGCTTCAGCTTGCGCACGGCGTCGACGACGCTCTGGTTCAGGTCTTCGAGGTTGCGCCAGCCGGCGTCGCCGCCCTTGCGCGCGAAGTCGTCCGTGCTGATGCGCTCGGCCACGTCGGCGAAGGTGGCCGGGCCGGTGAGGGGCTTGCCGCCCACCTTGTAGCGGGCCATGAGTTCGGCGATCTTGGCAGGCTGGCGGAGCGCGTCGGCCCAGTCTTGGGCTCGGGCCGCGGTCTCCTCGGGCTTCTCGGCGGCGCCTTGGGTGATCGTGATCTGGCGGAGCTTCACCTGTTCCTTGCGGATGAAGTCGGCCTTGTTCTTGTCATAGTATTCCTGGATCTTGCCGGGATTGACGTCCCAGGCGGCGCGGCGGATCTGGCCGACCATGTATTCGAAGATGATGCGGTCTTCGATGGTCTTGCGGTAGGCGAGCGGCGTGGTGCCCGCGGCGCGCAGCGCGGCGACGAAGCGGTTGCGGTCTCCGCCGTGGTCGCGGCGGATGGTCTCTTCGATGTCCGCGTCGACATACGAAGCCGGGAGGTTGGCGGTGCTGGCGCGGAATTCGGCGATGACGATCTGACGTTCGGCCATCGACTTGAGCGTCTCTTGGGCGGCCTGCTGGAGGGCCTGTTCGAACTCCGCGTCGGAACGGGAGGCGGCGCGGAGCTGACCGATGATCGGGTCGATCTGGCGGCGGATGTCCGAAAGGGTGATGCCCTGGCCGTCGGCATCGGCGGCGATGCGGTCGGTGTTCAGCTGTGACCAGCGCTTGGCGGCGGCTTCCTCGAGGGAGGGCTGCTTGAGCTGGGCGGGCGCGAAGGCCGCGGTCAGGAGGAGCAGGCTGCAGAGGAAGGAGGTTTTCATCGGACGTCGGGTGCGGGCAGCCTTGAGAGGAAGCCTCGGATTTCCTTCAGTTTCCGCAGGGGGTCTCGCACGGTCAAGCGGGGAAACCGGTTGCCGACCAGAATAGGCTCGGGCGCGCGGCCGCCGGTCGCCGATAAGCAGCGGATCACGGCACCGTCGGTCGTCACCGAAACGACACCTTTGTCCTCCGCCAGGCAGCGGATCTCAGCCAGGCTGAGCAGGGCGTCGGCCTCCGGGGGCAGTTTGCCGTAACGGTCCTTGAGCGAGGTCCGGAGTTCGGCGACCTCGGCGGCGTCCAACGCCAAGGCGATGCGGCGGAAGGCTTCGATGCGCAGGCGGGTCTCGGGAATCCAATCCGAGGGCAGGGTGGCGGTCAGCAAGGGGACTTCTCCGTCGCTGCTGTTGGTCTGCTCGGTGCCCAGCGCGGCCTGCGTGTGGTCGATGAAGTCCAGCTGCACCTCGCAGCGTTCGACGACCGCGCCCTTGTCGCCGCGGAGCTTGGCGACGCTCCGGCGCAGGAGCTGGCAGTAAAGGTCGAAGCCGACGGTCGCGACGTGGCCGCTCTGGGCCGCACCGAGGATGTTGCCCGCGCCGCGCAGCTCGAGGTCGCGCATGGCGATGCGGAAGCCGGCGCCGAGCTGGTTGTATTGGCGGATGGCCGACAGGCGTCGGTGCGCCGTGCCGACCAGCGCGGCGTGCCGGTGGAGGAACAGGTAGGCGTAGGCCTGACGGTTGAAGCGGCCCACGCGCCCGCGCAGCTGGTAGAGCTGCGCGAGGCCGAAGCGGTCGGCGCCCTCGATGATGAGGGTGTTGCAGTTCGGGATGTCCAGGCCGGTCTCGATGATGGTCGTGCAGACGAGCACGTCGTATTCGCCGGCGACGAAGGCGGACATGACCTCCTCGAGCTGGCCCGCCGGCATCTGGCCGTGCCCCACGATGATGCGCGCCTTGGGCACGAGCGCGGCGATGCGCTCCGCGACGGCCTGGATGGTCTCGACGCGGTTGTGCAGGTAGAAGACCTGGCCGCCGCGGGCGAGCTCGGCCTTCACGGCGTCGCGCACGAGCTTCTCGTCGTAGCTGCGCACGATGGTGCGGATGGGCAGGCGTTCGCGCGGCGGGGTCTCGATGACGCTGAGGTCGCGGGCCCCGACGAGCGCCAGGTAGAGCGTGCGCGGGATGGGCGTGGCGCTCATGGCGAGGACGTCCACTTCGGTGCGCAGCTGCTTGAGGCGTTCCTTGTGGCGCACGCCGAAGCGATGCTCTTCGTCGATGATCACGAGGCCGAGCTTGCCGAAGCTCGTGCCGTCGGAGAGCAGGGCATGCGTGCCGACGACGATGTCGACGGTGCCGGCCGCGGCGCGCGCACGCACGTCGGCCTTCTGCTTCGCGGTGCGATAGCCGCTGAGGAGCTCGACGGAGACCGGCCAGCGTGCGAGCCGCTCCTTGAAGCTTTCGAAGTGCTGCTGCGCAAGGACGGTCGTGGGCGCGAGGATCGCCACCTGACGTCCGCCGAGCACGCACTTGAACGCGGCGCGCAGCGCGACCTCGGTCTTGCCGAAGCCGACGTCGCCGCTGACGAGCCGGTCCATGGGCGCCGGGCGCTCCATGTCGGCCTTCACGTCGATGATCGCGCGCGTCTGGTCGGGCGTCTCGCGGTGCGGGAAGGAGCGCTCGAACTCGCCCATCCAGGCGTTGTCGGCGTCCTTGGGGTGCGTGATGCCGGGCTTGGTCGAACGCGCGGCCTGCATGGCCAGCAGCTGCGCGGCGAGGTCGGCGGTGGCCTTCTCGGCGGCCTTGCGCGACTTCTCCCAGCCGCCTCCGCCGAGCTTGGAAAGCTTGGGATGCGCGCGGCCGATGCCGATGTAACGCGTGAGCAGGTGCGACTCCCGCACGGGGAGGTGCAGCATCGACTTCTCCGCGAACTCGAGGCCGATGAAGTCCTCGGTGCGTCCGTTGTGCTCGTGGGCCTTGATGCCGCGGAAGAGGCAGACGCCCTGCGTCGCGTGCACCAAGGCGTCGCCATCGGCGAGTTCGCCGAAGTCGAGGGCGCGGCCGACGGCGGCGCGGATGGCGGTCCGGCGTCGCGGCAGGACGGCGAGCGGCCGCTTGCGGCGTCCGAAGAGCTCGCGCTCGGTGAGCAGGATCAGGCCGTCCTTGAGGAGGCCGGGCAGCTTGCCCGGGGCGACGATCACGCCGCCTCCGAACCGTCCTTGGATGACGCGCGGCGCGAAGCCGCGGATCTTGGCGCCGGAGACGTCGGCGTTGAGTCGGTCGACCGATCCGTCGGTGTCGCCTGCGAGCAGGCAGGGGCGGCCGTCCTTGGCGAGCGAGGCCGCGGCTTTCAGGAGGGCGGGGCGGGTCTCGGCGCTGTCGGTGGCCGAACCGATGAGCAGGGACTCGGCGGGGGCGGATTCGAGCGCGTGAGCGGCGTAGCCGACCGGCGCGTCGTCGGTTTCTTCCAACACGAGTTCGTCGACCGGCGCGGCATGGAGTTCCGCGCAGAGGACGTCCTCATGGCAGCGGTCGACGGAGATGATGAGCGCGTCGGCCGGCAGGTGGCGGAAGAACGGGGCTTCGGGCGCCGAGCCGGAATCGTCGCGAGGAGCGCAGATGACCAAGCCGTCGACCTCGCCTTCGCTGCGCTGCGTGGCGGGATCGAAAGGACGCAGGGATTCGACGGTGTCGCCGAAGAGGTCGATGCGCACCGGCATCTGCGCGTTGAGAGGGTAGACGTCGAGGATGCCCCCGCGGAGCGCGTATTCGCCGGGCTGTTCGCAGAGCGCCTCATGGGCGTAGCCGAAGTCCTCGGCGAGCCGCTTCGCGAAGTCCCGCAGGGCGAGCTTCTCTCCCTTGCGGACGACGATCTCCGCCTTGGCCGTGGCTTCCGGCGCGGGCGAGCGGCGGGTCAGCGCGCCGGACGTGCAGGCGATGAGCAGCGGACGCTTTACGTCATGGCCGCCATGACGCAGGAGGGACAGCACGCCGAGCAGGTCGCAATCGGCTTCGAAGGCCGGCACGGCGGCGTCCGCTTCCGTCAGCGTCCGGGCGACGGGCTTGGCGTCGTTGAGCAACGTGAGCAGCTGGGCGGTCTCTTCGGCGAAGGTCTCCGCCGCGCCCAGGTTCGAGGCCAGGAAAACGATCACGCTTCGCTGGGCGCCTTCCGAGCAGGCGCAAGCGGCCCAGGCGTGCGAAGGCACGCCGGTCAGGGCACGGCGCGGCTGAGCGGACATGCCGCTATCGAGGCGGGAAGGACAGGTGCGTCAAACCCAACCCCTTACTTCAGGACCGCTTGGGCGATTTCTTCCCAGAGTTCGTCGATCTGCGACGGTTTCTTCGCCGGGCGTCCGGCCTCGGCGAACCAGTAGCGGGCGTTGCCGAGGTCGCCTTCGATGAGGTGGAGCAGGGCGTGGAGCCAGGAGCCGGTCGGCGTATGGATGTCCTGGGCGATGTCGTGCGCTTTGTCCCATTCGCCCTTCTTGATGAACCATAGCGACTCCGCCTCGGGCGAAAGGCCGCGCGGTGGCCGCGCATCGGTCACGGCCGAGCTTTTCAGCTGGGCGGGCGTCATCATCAGCGTCCGGGGTTCAGCCGGGCCAGGGCATCTGCCGACTCGGTCGGCAGTTCGGAGATGATCTTGGCCGCGGCTTCCTGTCCGGCCTGTACTTCGGTCAGTGCCATCTGCTTCTCCACGGCCCCGAGCTTGGCGACGTCATCGGGGTCTTCCTCGAGTTCGATCAGCACGAGCCGCCAAGCGTAGGCCTGCTTGAGGTCTTTGGGGGTCTTTTCGCCCGATTCGTAAC
>JBEGSF010000002.1:0-479077 GCA_041180005.1 Verrucomicrobiota bacterium
CCCAATCTTTCCTCTCTCGGGCTGTAGCGTAGTCTGGTAGCGCGCTTGCATGGGGTGCAAGAGGTCGTGAGTTCGAATCTCACCAGCCCGACCAGAGGAAAAGCCGCCGAAACCCGCTCAGCGGGCCGGGCTTCTATTTCTTGGCCTTCTTGGCCGGGGCTTTCCCCCCTTTGGGACTTTCGAACAGCGGAGCGACGAGTTCCTTGTTCCAAGCGGCCAGCTCGGCGGCCAGTCGGGCGCTGATTTCGGGTTGGGAGGCCAGCAGGTTCTTCGTCTCGGCGATGTCCGCGGAAACATCATAGAGCTCGTCGGGCTGCTTGCCGTTGCGGACGAGTTTCCATGGACCTGAGCGGACCGCATAGCTCTGTCCGCCGCCGGTGCGCCAGAAGAGGTTGGCATGGGGCAGGCCGGGAGCCTCGCCCGTGAGGAAGGGGATGAGGTTCACTCCGTCGAGCTTCCGATCCTTCGGGAGGGGGATGTCGGCGAGGGCCAGGGCCGTGGCGGCGACGTCGAGCGAGGAAACCGGTTGCGCGTAGGTCGAGCCGGCTTTGAGCCTGGCGGGCCAGCTGACCAGGAAAGGCACCCGGATGCCGCCTTCATAGACCATGCCCTTGTTGCCGCGCAGCGGCGTGTTGTCGGCGCCGAGCGAAGGCGGCGTGCCGCCGTTGTCGCTGAAGAAGAAGACGAGGGTGTCCTGAGCCTGGCCGCTGGCAGTCAGGGCCTTGGTGACGACGCCGATCGCATCGTCGAGCAGGCTGATCTGGGCGAGGCATTTGCGGCGCACGGGGTCCTTGATGTCGGCGAACTGCTGCTCGCGTTCCACCGTAGGCATGTGCGGGGTGTGCGGGGCGTTGAAAGCGAGGTACAGCATCCACGGAGCGCCGGCGTTGCGGGTCACGAAGGCGGCGGCTTCCTTGCCGAAGGCTTCGGTCAGATGGGCGGGGATTTCCTTCGTGGCCTGGCCGTCGCGGGTGAGCGGGACGTTGTATTCTTTCTTCAGGTCGATGTCCCAGCCCGAGTAGGAATGGCCGCCGCCGATGAAGCCGTAGGTCTGATCGAAGCCGCGCGCCCAAGGCGTGTGCGCAGGCGTGGCGCCGAGGTGCCACTTCCCGATCCACCCCGTCTTGTAGCCGGCCTCCTTGAGGAACTGCGGGAGCAGTTTCTCGGTGAGCGGCAGTCCGGCCACCGCGTTCGCCGGGTCGTAGGCAGGGTTGTTCTCGTGGCCGAAGCGCTGCTGATAACGGCCCGTGAGCAGGCCGGCGCGGGTCGGCGAGCAGAACGGATGCGAGACATAACCGCTCGTGCAACGCACGCCGGAGGCGGCGAGGGCGTCGAGGTTCGGCGTGGGCACCGCCCTGCCGCCGTTGAAGCCGACGTCGCGGTAGCCATGGTCGTCGCTGACGATGATCAGGATGTTCGGCTTGCGGTCGGCGGCGAAGGCCGCCGCGCAGGCGCAGGCGCAGAGCAGGGTCAGCAGGGAGGTGAGGCGCATCATGAGCTTGGG
This sequence comes from Verrucomicrobiota bacterium, assembly GCA_041180005.1. Lineage (GTDB taxonomy): Bacteria > Verrucomicrobiota > Verrucomicrobiia > Opitutales > UBA953 > UBA953. The sequence goes on from JBEGSF010000002.1 coordinate 1,505, forward strand.
TTTCATCTGGAGACTTCCCGGGCCTTGGGTCGGCCGCGGCCGCCCTGACCGAGCGACCAGTCGGCCGGCTGGCCTTTGCGCTGGCGGGAAAGCCAGAGGACGGCGGCGTCGGACTCGGACTCATGGCCGCCTTCGAAGACGGTCACGCGGACGTTGCCGGAGCTCCGGCGAAAGAGGGTGGCCTTTTCGCGCTCGGGGTCGGCCTGCGTCTCGGCGGCGAGGGCGGCCGGGATCTTCCGTTCGCGCGCCACGAAGGCGATGTCTTCGGCGGAGACTTGTTTGTCCGGCGTGGCGAGCACGTTGAACGCGCGTAGCGAATGGCTCACCGGAACCGAGCCGGTGTGGCCGTCGTGGATGCCGGTGTTGATGTCCAGCGGCACGCCCTTGGCGGCGGCGAGGTGGAAGAGCGGGGAGCGATGACGATACTCGGCTTCGGTCGCGGGGCTCGGGGCGCCGCCGCAGGACTGCTCGAGCATCTTGGCGTAGTTGTTCTTGCGGGCCTTGCTCTCGGCATGCCATGCGGCGAGGTCGGAGATCGGGACCCAGGCGCTCACGGCGGCCCACAGGTCGGGCGCGCGGGCGGCCATGACGAGCGACATGTGTCCGCCGCCGGAGCCGCCGACGAGGTAGATGCGCGAGGCGTCGACGCGCGCGTCGCGGCGGGCGTAGGCGACCGCGTCGAGGATGTCCTGCGAGGCGAGGTCGGAGGCGCAGGCTTCCGGTCGGTTGTTCGGACCGCGGAAATCAGGGGCGACGAGCACCCAGCCGAGTTTCTTGGCGCGATCGATCCACGGCGGGCCTTGTTCGAAGCCGCCGCTCCAGGAGTGCAGGAAGACGATCAGCGGCACCTCGGGGCCTGCCAGGTCCTTCGCCGCGGAGTCGGGGCGCCAGTAGATGACCTTCTGGAGCGTGCCGTCCTTGGAGCTCGGGATGTCGATCGCGAGTTTCAGCGCCTTGGTCCTGACCTCGTCGGCCGACGGGCGCTTGGCCGGGGCCTTGGGTTCGGCCGCGAAGGCGACCGCGGTGAGCAGCAGGGCGAGGAGTCTCACTTCAGTTCGGGGCGCAGGTAGGCGCGGACGTAATCGCTGTCGGTCGCGTGGACGACGTCCGGGGCTCCCGGATAGACGAGTTCGCAGGATACCTTGTTCGCGTCGCAGTGTTCCTTGAGCTTCACGCCGAAGTTTGCCGTGTGGGTCGGGTCCTTCTCGTCTTTGCCGAGGTTGGGCTTCGCGGAGTAGAAGAGCCCGACGGGCGGGTCGTCGCTCGAGACGAGCTCATACGGGGAGTATTGCTTGATCCAAGGGAGGATGCGTTCGCGCTCCGCCACGAAGAGGTCGAAGGTCGAGGTCTTCTTCTTCGGATCCCAGGTGATGCCGAAGGCGTGGGCGCCGTATTTGCTGTTGGGCGTCCATGCGCGCATCTGCTGAGGGTCGAGGCTGGTCTGCGCGCCCGAGACCGCGGCGCAGGTGACGCGGGTCGACTCGCGCGCGATCGGGTCGGCGCTGTTCGGGTCGGCGAGGTCGTCGTGGAAGGCGATCCAGAGGCTCGTGCAGGCCCCGGCGGAGCCGCCGGCCAGGGCGACCTTGGTCTTGTCGAGGTTCCACTCCTTGGCCTTGCTGCGCGTGAACTGGAGGGCGCGGGCGCAATCATGCATCGGGCCCTTCACCGGCGGGACGAGTCCGTCCGCGGTCGAGTCCTTGATCGTGCGATATTCGACCGAGACCACCGAGATGCCGGCGTCGAGGGCGGGCTTGAGCATCGTGCGCACGACGGAGCGGTCGCCGCCGTTCCAGCCGCCGCCGTGGATGTAGAAGAGCAGGGGCGTGGGCTTGTCGGACTTCGCGCGCCAGAAGTAGATCTTCTGCATACGGTGCGGTCCATAGGACACGTTCTCGTCCGGCTCGATCGGCAGCGGATACTTGCGGAACTCGGGGTCGCCGGCCTTGACGGGGGCGGCGGGCGTTTTCGAGGGGGTGTCGGCGGCGAAGAGGGGGCCGACGCCTAGCGCGAGGGCGAGGCAGAGGAATGAGCGGCTCATTTCAGTTCAGGGCGAAGGTGGGCCTTGATGTAGGCGTTCGGGTTGGCGTGCGTCACGTTCGGAGAGCCCGGGTAGACGATTTCGCAGGGCACCTTGATCTCGTCGCAGTGCTCCTTGAGCTTCACGCCGAAGTTGGCGGTATGGGTCGGGTCTTTCTCTTCCTTGCCGAGGTTGGGAGGCGTGCCGAAGAAGAGGCCTACGGGCGGATCGTCGCGCGTGACGAGCTCGTACGGGGAGTATTCCTTGATCCAGGGAAGGATGCGTTCGCGCGCGTCGTAGAAAGCCTGGAAGCTCGAGGTCTTCTTCTTCGCGTCGCCGGCGATGCCGAAGGCGTGGGCGCCGTAGTTGCTGTTAGGCGTCCATTCTCGCATCTGGCGCGGGTCAAGGGTGGTCTGCGGTACCTGGACCGCGGCGCAGGTCAGCCGGGTGGATTCACGGGCGATGGGATCTTCGCTCTTCGGGTCGGCGAGGTCGTCGTGGAAGGCGAGCCATAGGCTGGTGCAGGCGCCGGCGGAACCTCCGGCCGCGCCGACCTTGGTCTTATCGAGGTTCCATTCCTTGGCCTTGCTGCGGACGAACTGGAGGGCGCGGGCGCAGTCGAGCATCGGTCCCTTCACCGGAGGCACGACCTTGTCCTCGGTGGCGTCCTTGATGTAGCGGTATTCGACGGAGACGACGGAGATGCCCGCCGCGAGGGCTTCCTTGAGCATGCCGTTGACGGAAGAACGGTCGCCGTTGGTCCAGCCGCCGCCATGGATGTAGAAGAGCAGGGGCGTGGGCTTGTCGGACTTCGCGCGCCAGAAATACAGGACCTGCATGCGATGCGGACCGTAGGCCACGTTCTCATCCGGCTTGATGATCAACGGCGTCTTCAGGTGCTCGGGGTTACCGTCATTCTGGAACCGCACGGGCGCCTTGGGCGTCGCCGGTTTGGCCTTGGCCGGGGTGTCGGCGGCAAGGAGGGAGCCGACGCCCAGGGACAGGGCGAAGACGGAAGCGAGCAGGGGGTAGCGCATGGTGACAAGATGGAGGATGAACGATGGAAGATGAAGGATGAAACCGAGGCAGGATGACGGATGGCGGATATATGATTTAAAACATGCCATAATACGGGCTCGTTCATCCCCGTATCGTCCATCGTCCATCATCCATCTGTCATCTTTCTTCTTCCTACTTCCCCGCCGGCGGCACCTTGCAGGACTGCCAGGCGAGGAACTTCCATTCGCCCTGCTCGAGGCGCCAGACCGCGAGGAAGCTGATGGTGCTTTCGGCGGCGTTGCCTTTGACGACGGCTTTCACGTCGAACCGACCGGCCATGAGGGCGATGCCCGGGGCGGGGAAGGTGAACGTGCGCTCCTGATAGGCGTATTTGGAATATTTCGCCGAGCCGTCCGTCAGGGAGCCGATCAGCGCCGCCTTGGTGTCGACCTGTCCGTTGGAGTGCGCGTAGCGAAGTTCGGGCGAAAGCACGGCATCGAGCTTTTCGCGGACAGGGGCGAGCATGGCCGCCACGCGGGCGTCGTCGGCCGCGGTCACGCGGGCAAGCTCAGGGTGCTCCGCGGCGTGGACGGTAAGGTTGAGGAGAAGGGCGAGGAGGAGGCGCATGGGTGAGAGGAGGAGGATGTAGGATGGATGATGAGTGATGAACGATGGGGGTGAGGCACTTATCTTTCATCAACCATCATTTATCCTCCATCTTGTTCATTGTTTCACCGCCGTCACGATGCTGCGATCGCACGCGGTGTCTTGGTGGCCGATATCGCCGAAGCCGGCTTCGGTCAGGAGCTCACGCATCTCGCCGGTGCCGTAGCAACGGCCTTCGGTGACGCTCATCAGGAGGGCGGAATAGGCCGCCACGGGCGCCGGGCCGGTCTTATCTTCGTTCAGGTGAGCGTCGTGCACGATCAGCAGGCCGCCCTTGGGCAAGGCCTTGGCCGAGGCGGCCAGCAGGAAGCGCACCTTGTCGGTATCCCAGTCGTGGAGCACGTTGGAGAACAGATGGACGTCGTAGCCGGAGGGCAGGGGGTCCTTGAACATGTCGCCGGCCTTGACGTCGACCCGGTCCTGGAAGCCCCGCTTGGCGATCATCTTGCGCGTGATGCCGTCGACCGGTGCGCGTTCGAAGACCGTGGCCGTGAGCTTAGGGTGGTTGGCGACCAAGGCGCAGGCGTAGATGCCTGAGCCGCCGGCGATGTCGAGCAGGCGGGTGCGCGCGCCGATGGGCGAGGCCTTGGCCATGGCCGGCCCCAGGACGAAGCCGCGGGAATCCATGGCGGCCGTGAAGCTGGTCGCGAACTCATCGGTGAGCATCGCCTCGCTCCAGGGCTTCTCATCCTTGTAGCTGCCCCAGTTGGCAGGCTTGTCGGTGCGCAGGATGACGATGAAGTCCTTCACCACCGGGCGGTCCTTGAGGGAGGCGTAGTAAGGGCCCAGGAAAGTCGCGGACGTGCTGACGAGGTGCTCTTGTCCGAGTGGCGTCACGGAATAGACGCCGTCCTTCAGCGACAAGAAACCGTTCGCGGCGAAGAGCGTCAGCATCACGTCGGTCGGCCGGCGGTGCGTGCCGAGGTCGCGGCAGACCGTGAGGAGGTCGGCTGGCTTGGTGGCGAGCTTCGTGAAGAGATCGAACTCCGTGATCGCAGCCGCGATCAGGTCGACGGCGTAGAGCCCGTCGCGAAAACGATAGATGCCGAGCGGGTCGGTCGCGGGCGCTCGGGTGAGGTCGAGGGGGGCGGACATGGGCAAGGGCTGCACGATGACAGCCCTTGCGAGGAAAACACCTATTTTCTTAACGTCACTTGGCCTTCTTCTTGCCGGCCTTCTTCTTGGAGCCGTCACCGGCTTCGCCCGGTTTGTCGGCGAATTCGGGTATCTTGAAATCGATGGCCTTGGCCTGCTTGGCGTATTCCGATTCCAGTCGCGTGCGCAGTGCGGAGTAGGCCGGGTCGGCGGCGAGGTTCTTCAGCTCATAGGGGTCGGCCTTGAGGTCGAAGACCTCGGTCCATTCTTCGTGCCCAGGATACTTGATCAGCTTGGCGTCGGCGGTGCGGACGGCGGTCGTGAGGGGCGCGTTGAAACCCTTTTCGTAGAAGTAGCAGTAGAAGAAGCTCTCGCGCCAATCGGCGGATTTTTCTTCCAGGATGGGTTTCCAGCTGTGTCCATGCATCGCGGCGGGCACCGGCTGGCCGGCGAGGTCAAGGAAGGTCGCGGCGGGGTCGATGTTCAGGACCATGCGGTCATCCGTCCGTCCGGCCTTCACCGCGCGAGGGTAGCGCACCAGCATCGGGATGCGCAGCGCTTCCTCGTAGGCCGTCCGCTTGTCGCCGAGATTGTGTTCCCCGAGGTAGTAGCCGTTGTCGCTCGAGAAGATGAAGACCGTGTCCTCGGCCAGCTTGAGGTCGTCGAGCACCTTCAGCAGCTTGCCGACGTTGTCGTCGACGCCGTTGATGCCGCGGAACATGCCGAGGTTGGTGGGGACTTCCTTCGCGTCCGTCGCCTTGCCCTTGGCGCCGTTGGGGCCGGCGGGTGAGTAGATCGCCGGCACGCCGTAATTCGGCACGTTACGGGCCAGCGCGCCTTCGTAGGCCTGGGCATGGCGGGGCGGAGGGGTGAATGGCCCGTGGCAGGTCTTGAGGCCTAGGATCATCAGGAACGGCTTGTCCTTATTGGCCTTGATGAAGTTCGCCGCATACTCCGTGGTCACGTCGTCGACGAAGCCCTTGCTCGGGGTCTTGACGCCGTCGACCTCGATCGGGCAGTCGAAGTAGACGCCCTGGCCGACGAAGCTGGCGGAAGTGTCGAAGCCGGGGCGTTTACCCGACTGGGTGCCATGGTGCCACTTGCCGAAGTAGCCCGACACGTAGCCGGCGGGACGGAGCAGGGCGGCGACGGACAGGTTGCCCTCCGGGTGGGGCGTGTGGTTGTTCGTCACGCCGTTGACGTGTCCGTATTGTCCGGTCACGAGCGAGGCGCGCGAAGGGGCGCAGAGCGAATTCACGACGAAGGCGTTGCGGAAGCGCAGGCCTTCGTTCGCCAGGCGGTCGAGATGCGGGGTCTTGAGCCAGGGGAAGCGACCCTTCTCGCCTTGTTCCTTCTGCACGACGCCGAGGGCGTCCCAGCGCTGGTCGTCGGTGAAGACGTAGACGAAGTTGGGTTTGCGGTCGGCGGCGGCCAGAGAGGCGAGTCCGATAAGCAGGAGAAGAAGGGCGCGGGGCATGCCTATCTAACAGCCGGACGGGGCCGGAGTTGCGAGAAACCCGCGACCAGCCTCATTTAAGGGTCTCGATATAAAGGACTATGGAGTCGATCTGGGCGTCGGTCAGCACGCCCGCGAAACTGGGCATGGCGAATTCGGACTTGAGGAAAGAAGCGTGCCGTTTGGCGTTGGGCTCGAGGATGGACTCCCGCAGGTAAGCCGCGTCGACGGTCGTCGAACCCTTCTTTCCCTTATCGGTCACGTAGTCTCTATTGGACCCGAAGAGGCCCTTCCACTTCGGCCCGACGTTATTCATGGCGGTGTCGGTGACGGAGTGGCAGGCGACGCAGCCGAACATGGTGGCGAGTCGCTGGCCCTCCTGGGCGGAGACGACTTCGGCTTTCTTCGCGACCGCGGCGCGCGGGGTGAGGTCGACTTCGATCGGGCCGAAGCCTTCGGCGACGGGGTCGAATTTCGTGAGCTCGTAGGGCGTCGTGTAGGCGTTCTGGCGCATCTCGGAGCCGGCGGTGGACGCAAGGTCCCAGCCGATGCGGAGTTGTTCGACCGACTTGAGGCCGGGGATGCCGATGAAGACGCTCTTGCCGTCCAAGCTCACGTAGGCGCTGCTGGCGGTCAGCCAGTCATTGCCGGTCTTGCCGTCGGCTTTGTATTGGGCCGAGCCATAGGAAGGGGCCCGTTTGTAGCGCCAGGTCGCGAGCGAATAACTCTCGGGGTTCTTGGCCTTGGCCGGATCAAGGGCGACGTCGAACCGGAGCAGGATGCCGCGGTCGGTCGGGATGATCTCGCGAGGGGTGAGCGACGGCGCGCCGGTGTAGCGGACGCGTTCGATGCCGGTGAGGGTGTCGAGGGTGTTGCCCCACCCGGCGATCTGGAAGCCGGCGATGTACAATTGGCCGTCGACCGGGTTGATCGAGCCGTTGAGCGGCGGGGTGGTGAAGCCTTTGGCGACGCTGACGACGCTGGCCTGGGGCTTGGCGCCACGGTGGTTCCAGAGCACGCGCAGGAGGTCCGGCTGGTTGAAGCAGATCTGCACCATCTGGTCGTTGAGCGGCCCCATCTGCGCGTCGACCAGCCAGACCTGCGAGAGGGCGGAAGCGTTGACCGCATGCGGAATCCAGGTGAGCGGGGCGGCGATCGGCGCCGGGTAGCTTTCCTTGGGCAGCTTGTCGCTGAGGAAGCCGTAGAACTGGTCGCCCTCGATGATGTGCAAGGGGGTGCTCGGGATGTAGTGGCCCTGTTGGTCGCTCGAGACGACGAGGCCGGTAAGCGGATGGACGGAGATGTTCGGCTGGCGGAGGCCATAGCCGAGGCGGGTGGCGGTACGGCCGTCGGCGGAGAGGCGAAGGACGCTCCCGTTGTGCTTGCCGATGGTCGTCGCTTCCTGGCCGCCCTTGGCGATCACGAATTCGCCCTTCGGTCCGAGGCGGAGGGTGCTGGGGAACTCGCGCATGTCCGCCGTCTGCGCAAATGCGTTGGAGAAGAGCTCATGGACGTCGGCCTCGCCATCGCCGTCCGTGTCACGGAGACGCCAGACGCCGTTACGGTCGAAGACGAAGATCTCATCGTCGCGGATCGCACAAGTCATCGGCTCGTGCAGGCCTGAGGCGAAGCGGCGCCAGGTGACGTCGGTCGAGCCGACCTTAAGTCCGCGGGCCAGCCAGACGTCGCCGTCGAGCGTGACTACCACTGCCGTGCCGTCTTTGCGGAATTGGATGTCGCCCGTGCGGATGGCGCGTTTCCAGGGGTTGTCGACGGGCAGGCCGATATGGTCGATGGCGTAGGTTTCGGCGCTTTCGGTCACGGTGACCTTGGTTTTCACCTCGGCTTGCCAGCGACGAGTCGAAGGACCCGTCGGGATGGCTTGCGCGGCCACCGCGGGCGCGGCGTGCTCGTCGCAGAGCGTGACGCAGAGGGCGGCGGGCGCGGTGTTGGCCGGCACCTTCACCACGAAGAAATCATCATCGGAGGCGAGTTCGGCCGGTCCGGTGACCGTGACGCCGGTCTCAAGTTCCTGCGAAGGGCCTTGGCGGCGCGTGCCGACCACGAGCAGCAGGTCCTTGGCGTGCGGAGAGACGGAGAGGTGGCGCTCGACGACGACGTGGCCGTCGCGCTCCGAGGATTTCCATAGTTCGCGTACGGTGGCGTCGGCGATGCGGTAGGTGAGCACGACATCCTGTCCGACGAGTTCGACCGATTGGAAGCGGCCTAGGGATTCCGGCAGCGGGCCGCGGCCGACTTCTTCGGGCGAAGGGGCAGGCGAACGCGGATCGGTGAGTTCGACCTTGGGGCTGACCTGCCATCCTGGGATGATCGCGTGGCCAAGCCAGAGCTTGCCCTCGGGTTGCGGGGCGGGGAACTGGCCGCCGAGCGTCTTGCGGCTCGGATCGTGGTAAGAGCCAGGCGCAAGCGCCTTGTCGCTGACGCCTTTGCCGCGCCAGACGGCGGAGACCCGGAGCAGGTCGGTGTCGAAGCACGCCCACATGTCGTGAGGCAGCTTGATGATCAGGCCGCGCGGGGTGAGGTTGTCCTTGCCGGCGCCTTCGCGGCGCGCGTCGAGGATCGAGGAGAAGAACGGGAAATCGGCTTCCACCCACGGACCCCAGGGCTGCGGGGCATAGGTCTTCGTTTTGCGGCCTTCGCGCGTCGCCGGCTTCTTCGTCGGCTCCGCCGCGAGACAGCTCAGGGCGCCGCAAAGCAAGGCAATGATAAGGCGGTCAGGACGCATGGCGATGGGGTGTGCTTCGGTGCGGGTCTCGTTGGTTGCCGGGAGCAATGTCCCTCATCCCTCATCCAGCGTCTATCCTTAATCTTTCGTCACAGCCCCTGGAGCCAGCGCAGGAAACTGCCTTCTTCCGAGGCCAGGATGGAGAGCAGGTCGCTGCGTTCGTCGGTCCAATACATGATGCGGGCCGGGAATTCGACGGCCTCCTTGGTCACGTCGCGCAGGAGGGGCTGCTGGAGCAGCACCTGATTGCGGGTCATGATGATCCAGTCGGAGCCGTAGAAGCCGGCGTCCTCGTAGGCCGTGTCGTTGTCGTCTATCGTGATGGCCGGGAAGCCGATCTTGTCGGCGATGCGGTAGACCACGGGGTGCAGGTCGAGGTAGCGGTTGGAGACGTGGACGACGATGACGCCGTCGGGCTTGAGGTGCCTCTGGTAATGGTCGAAAGCCTCGAGGGTCAGCAGGTGCACCGGGATGGCGTCGCTGCTGAAGGCGTCGAGCACGATGACGTCATATTGCTGGTCCGCCTCGCGCTCCATCGAGAGGCGGGCGTCGCCCATCACCAGTTCCGTCTTGGCCTTGGATTCCTTGAGGTACGTGAACGTGCTCGTCGCGAGGCGCGCCACGTCGTCGTTGATCTCGTAGAAGCGGAAGGTGTCGCCGGGCCGGCCCCAGGCCGCGAGGGTCCCGCAGCCGAGCCCGATCGCGCCGACGCGGCGTCCGCCGCCCGGCTTGTGCGTGCGGAGCAGGCGGCCGATGCCGCTGGTCGAGGTGTAGTAGCTGCTCGGGAAGGTGCGTTTCTCCGGGTCGACGTATTGGAGGCCATGGATCGTGGCGCCATGCTGCAGCGTCAGGTGGTGCAGGTCGGCGTTGCCGGTGTCGTTGTCGTTCACCTTGAGCACGCCGTAGAATCCTCGCGTCACGCTCAGCGAGCCGCGGAGCGAGGTGGCCGCGACGTCGTAGAGACCGTAGGCGAAGCCGGGGAGGATGAGCAGCAGCACGGCCCAGCCCCAGCGCCCGCGTCCCTGTTGCAGGAAGCAGGTCGGGTCGAGGCGCAGCACGGCCAGCACCAGCCCTGCGGTCAGGAATAGGGCCAGATGAAGCTCGAAGTAATCCGGGAAGACGAAGGGGGCGACCAAGGCGACGAAAAGCCCGCCGACGGCGCCGCCGGCGGAGATCGAAAGGTAGTATCCGGTCAGCCGCTTCGCGCCGGGGCGCAAGCGGAAGACTTCGCCGTGGCAGACCATGCAGGCCACGAACATCGTCCCGAGGTAGAGCGTCGCCAGCGGGGTGATGTCGGGGTGCGATTCGGCCTGGTAGAGGTTCTGGAGCACCAGTCCGAGCAGGACGGCGAGGAGCGGCAGCCAGAAGGCGCGGTGATACCAGCGCGGGCTGTCGAAGCTGATGATGAAGGAAAGCAGGTAGAGGCTGAGCGGCAGCACCCAGAGGAACGGCACCACGGCGATGTCCTGGCAAAGCTTGTTGGTGATCGCGAGCAGCAGCATCACGCCGCAGGCGGGCAGGGCGAACCACAGCAGCTTGTGAAGCAACGGCGTCTTCGGTTCGGCGTCGTCGGACGAGCCCATGGCCGATTCGTCTCCGGTGCTGCGCCAGACCTCGACGCCGCACCAGGCGGCCAAGCCGGCGTAGATCACGAGGCCGAGCGACCACCATGCGGCCTGCGTCTGGCGGGCGAGCTGAGGCTCGAGCACGAAGGGATAGGCCAGCAGCGCGAGGAGCGACCCTATGTTGGACAGCGCGTAGAGTCGGTAGGGCGACACGCCGGGATTGGCCTTGCTGAACCAGGCTTGCAGGAGCGGACCGGTCGCGGAGAGGACCAGATAAGGCAGGCCGAGGCACGCGAGCAGCAGGAGGAGGATGTGGCCGGCGGCATGGGAGCCGTCGGCGGGCTTCCACTGTTCGCCCGGCGTGATCGGGAGCAGCATCACGGCCAAGGCGAGCAGGCAGAGGTGCGTGATGACCTGGCGGCGGGGCGTCAGGCGGCTGATGCTGAAGTGCGCGTAGGCGTAGCCGCCGAGGAGCAGCACCTGGAAGAAGAGCATGCACGTCGTCCACACGGCGGGTCCGCCGCCGAACCAAGGAAGGATGAAGCGCGCGATCAGCGGCTGGACGAGGAAGAGCAGGCATGCTCCCCAGAAGATGGTCAGGCTGAATGCGAGCATGGGGTACGCTTTTTAAACCCCGCGGAGACGCGAAGGTTGGGGGAACCTTGCTTAGGACCGGGCCGGGTGGCTGGCAACCCCCATCAGGCCCTGGGCCTGAAGCGTAAGACGAGCGATTCGTAGCCCAGCTTGCGTTCGTAGTCGTGTTCGACCTCCGTACGCTCCTCGGCCGAGACGATCTCCAGGGAGCCGACGAGCTCGACGCACTTATGGAGCAGCGTGCGGAGCAGCAGGCGGGCGTGAGGGGCGCCGAGGCAGAGGTGCTCGCCGAAGCCGAAGGAAAGGTGCGGATTCGGTTTGCGGTCGATCTTGAAGACGTCGGCTTCGGGGAAGACGGTCTCGTCGCGGTTGGCCGAAGCCCAGCCCAGCGAGACGCGTCCGCCGGCCGGCACCGTCTCGCCGTGGACGGAGGTCGTGACGGGGCAGACGCGGCCGATGTGCGTGAGCGGCATGAAGAACCGGAAGAATTCCTCGCCCGCGAGGGTGATGCGTTTCGGATCTTCGCGCAGGTAGGCGAGGGCTTCGGGGTTGGCGGCGAGGTGTCCGAGGGCGCAGGCGACGGTATGGATGATCGTATCCCGGCCGCCGGCGAAGGCCAGGTTGGCGAAGCCCATCATCTCCTCGCGGGTGAGCGGGCGGCCGCGGAACTTCGCCTGCGAGAGCGCGCTGAAGAAATCGGCGCCCGGGGCGCGGCTCACCGCATCGAACTTCGCCTGCAGGTAGTTCTCCAGTTCGACGCCTTTCTTCAGGCCGCCGCGGACGCGGAAGACGTGGATGCCCCAGCCGATCCAGGTGTCGGCCTCGCGTTCATCCGTATTGAGCAGATATGTCAGCGCCCGCGCCTGGAGGGGCAGGGCGAGGCCGTGCACGACCTCGACGGATTCCCGGCTCAGCGCGTCGCGGACGAGGCCGTCGATGAGACGCTCCACCTGCGCGACCATCGCGGGGTCCTTCGGGCGGTTGAAGAAGGGTTCGACGATCGCGCGATACTCCGTGTGTTCGGGCGGATTGGTCTCGATCGGCAGCTGACGCATGGAGCGCGCTTCTTCCTCGGAAGGAATCGGCACGCGGAAAGGGGCGTCGGAGCTGTAGGTCTGCCAATCCTTGGCCGCCTGACGTACGTCGGCATGCCGGAGGATCATGGGGATGGCCTCGCCTTGGAAATGGAAGCGCGCGACGGGTGCGGCCTCCCGCTTCTCCTTGAATGGGTCGGAGGGCTTATGGCCGAAGGGACATTTTCCGCCGAACATGGGATTATTTGGCCGCTTCTTCCTTCGATGCCTTCGCGGCTTTCTTCGTGGGCGGTCGGAGCTCGTCGGCGGTCCAGGAGTTCGGATGGGTCGCGCTCTGCTTGCGTACGCCGGCGACGAACTTGGCGTCGACGGGCGAGGCGTTGTGCTCCCACTCGCGGCGGATGTAGGTCAGCACGCTCGCGGCATCTTCGTCATTCAGCATGCCCATCGGCGGCATCGAAAGGTCCCAGGTACGATTGCCGACCTTGATCGGGCCGCCGAGTCCGTTGAGCACGATCCTGGCCGTCACGTCGGGCTTGCCGAGGACCCAGTCGCTGTCGACGAGGGGCGGAGCAAGGCCGTCGAGGCCGTAGCCGTGCGGCTGGTGGCAGGGCGCGCAGAGAGCGGTGAAGATGGCCTTTCCTTTCTCGAAGCGGGCCAGCTCGACCTTGGTGAGCGCGGTGATCTTGGGCGGAGCAGGGGCGCCGGGCTTGCCCATCCAGGCCAGGCGCGAAGAGAGGGAGGTCAGATGGGTCAGTCCGGCGCCGGCCTTCACCAGCGCGCGCAGCTTGGCGAGGGCGACGGGTTCGCTGCTCAGCCAGATCGTCTTCAGCGGATTGGTCTTCTTGGTCTTGGCGTCACGGATCGTCTGGTCGAGGCCGCGTAGCACGGCATCGCGCAGGTTGGTCCGGTCGTTCAGCGTGACGGCCACGCCGAGCATCTGCTCGAACGGGCCTGCCTTGCCGGCCTGGGAGACCAGGGCGGCCAGGGCTTCGAGGACGGGGCCGGTCTGGGAAAGGTTCTCGCGCGTGGCCGCCGTGGCGACGGCCTGGGCGAGCACGGCTTCGCGGCCGCGGGCGCCGGAGAGAGCGCCTTCGCGGATCAGCGCGTTCTGGCCATGGCGCGAGAGCAGTTCGGCGAGGGCTTGGTCGGCCGCGGGCTGGTTGACGGCCGAGAGACGGATCGCGAGATGGGCCAGGACGAGGGGGGACGCATCGTCCTTGGCCGCGACGAGGTCGGGGATGAGGTCGGGCGAAGCCATGCGCACGGCGGCGGCGCGTACCTGGACGTCGCCGTCGCGGAGGGCCGAACGGATGTCATCGGCGGTCAAGGCGGAGAGGCCTTCGAGGGTCCAGAGCGCATGCAGGCGGGACACCGCCGGGGTGGCTGCGTCGGCGAGCAGCGCGCGCAGGGCGGGCGCGACGCCCGCGTCGGCAGATTCGACGAGCAGGCGTTGCGCCGTGTCACGCACCCAGCCGTTGGGGCTGGCCAGCAGTCTGACGCGGGCGGCGCCGTCGGCCGGCAGCTTGGTGGCCTTGGGCGCGGCCTGGTCGTCGCGCACGATGCGCCAGATGCGGCCGCCGCCCAGCGGTTCCATCAGCTGGCGCTCCTTGATGTTGGCGATCAGGTAGTGCGTGAGGAAGGCCGGGTGCTGGATCACGCCGCGATACATGTCGACGACGTAGAGGGCGCCGTCAGGTCCGTTGGCCATCATCACCGGGCGGAAGCGTTCGTCGGTCGAAGTCAGGAATTCCTTTCCCGGGTAGACGTCGGCCGCGGTCAGCACTCCGTCCTTTTCGGTGATCTTGAGGCGCTTCACCAGATTGGAGGAAGGCTCCGGGACGAAGGCGTCGCCGCGGCAATCAGCAGGCAGCGCGTCGCCGCGATAGACGACGGCGCCGCAGGTGGAGGTCGCGCGGGCCAGCGTGCCGTCTTCGCGGAGCGTCTTCGCGTCGTAGCCGCGGTTGACGCCCGGGGTGGGGTGGGAAGGGTAGACCGACTGATCCTTCATCACTTGGAAATTGACGGAAGAGGCCGTGCGAAGGAGGGGGTTGCGCGCGAAGGCCGCTGCGGGGAGGAGATCGGCGCGCAGCAGGTCGGAGTTGTAGTTGAAGAAAAGACGGCCGGCGTCGTCCTGGCAGAGACCCCACTGGCCGCGGCCGAGGCCGGGGCCGCGCTGCCATGCGCCTTGCTGGTAGCGGAGGCTGGTCCCGTAGCCTGAAGCGTAGATGCGGTTGTCCATCGCCCAGGTGGGCGAGTTGGCCATGTGTTCGGGCTGTCCGCCGAAGGTGCCGAAGTCCGCGGTCACGACCGTGCGCTGGTCGGCGACGCCGGTGTCCTGCGTGTCCTTGCAGAAGAAAAGGTTCGGTGGTTCGGCGACGAGGGCGCCGCCGGCCACGGGCATGACCGCACGCGGCATGACGAGCTTGTCCGCGAAGGCCGTCGCCTTGTCCATGCGCCCGTCCCCGTCGACGTCGGTGAGCAGCGAGACGCGTCCCGAAGGTTCTTTCTCCGTCGTGCTGTCCAGGTCGCGCATGTAGCCGCGCATCTCGACGACATACATCCGTCCCTTATCGTCGAAGCTGATGGAGACCGGGGTCTCGATCATCGGTTCGGAGGCGACGAGCTCGATGCGGTAGCCGGGAGGAAGGCGGAAGGTCTTGAGGGCCTGCTCGGGGGTGAGCGGGGCAGGGGCGGGCAGGTGGTGCTTGAGGGTGACCTCGGTCGGTCCGGCGTTACCCTTGTTGAGGGCGAAAGCGGACGTAGCTCCGACGAGCAGAGCTAGGGCGGCAAGCGGGGTCTTCATGCAGGCTTTCTAGACAGGCCAAAAGAACCGGGGTTGCAAGGCGAACCCCCGGTTTTCCCATGCCCGGCCAGGGGCCTGCGGCTTACTTCTTCCGCTTGGTCGCGGGGGCGCCCGGAGCGTCCCAATCGTCGGTCCGGAAGCTCGTGGCCGGCAGTCCGGCTCCGTTCACGAGATTGCAGTCCGGGTTCTCGGCCCAGGCGTAACGGACCGCCACGGGGGCGGACACCTCGGGGCTGCTGACGACGACGTCCGTGCCATCGATGCGGGCCGTGGCCGGCTTCCAGACCTTGTCGGCGCCGGCGACGCGGAAACCGCGCACCGCTCCGCCGTCGCGGGTCTTGAGTCCCTCGGCGTGTTTGAGCGAAACGCGGACGGAGGAGCCTTCGACCTTGTCGCCGGCGGGCAGGGGACCGCTGATAGCGGGGACCTTGCGGCCGTAGACGGAAGCCAGCGCCCAGTAGGAGAGGCGGAGGCCGACGTCCTGCTTATTCTTCGGATGGATGTCCTTGGGGTCGCCGATGTCGAGGGTGATGGCCATGCCGGTCTTCGGCAGCGCGAGCACCTTCATCATCGACTCGCGCACGCGGGGCCAGCTCTCGGAATCGGAATCGCGGTAGTTAGGCAGCTGCACCCAAGCGAACGGAACTTCGTCCTGCCAGAGCGTGCGCCAGCTCGTCACCAGCTGGCTGAGCTGCTTGGCGTAAAGGCCCGGGTTGCCGGCGTTGCCTTCGCCCTGATACCAGAGCATGCCGCGGAGCGTGTAAGGCGCGAGGTTGGCCACCTTGCCGTTGTAGAGTCCGGCGGGACCGCCTTTGAAGCGGCGCATGGCCAGCGGGTCCTTGGGCGCAGGCGTGACGAAGGCCTTGCCCTCGGCCTTGGCCTTGGCGACCGCGGCCTTCCAGATCGCCATCTGCTTCTGGTGCAGCTCGGGGGCCTTGGCTTCGTCGAAGGCAAGGTGGTCCTTCAGCTTCGCGTCAAAATTAGCCTTCGTCTCGGGGTCGGACGATTGCGCCTCGGCGGAGACCCAGGATTCGATGGGCGTGCCGCCGACCGAGGTGTTCACCAGACCGACCGGGACGCCGACCTCGCGATGGATCTCGCGTCCGAAGAAGTAGAGCACGGCGGAGAAACCGCCGACGTTGTCCGGCGTGCAGGCCTTCCAGGTGCCCTTGCCTTCGGCTTCGGGCTTCGTGGAGTGCGTCGAGGATTCCTGGTAATGGCGGATCAGCGGGAAGTTCGCGGCGGCC
Organism: Verrucomicrobiota bacterium; assembly: GCA_041180005.1. GTDB lineage: Bacteria > Verrucomicrobiota > Verrucomicrobiia > Opitutales > UBA953 > UBA953. Next base: position 17,730 of record JBEGSF010000002.1, read on the forward strand.
TTCTCTTCCGGGAAGCGATTGCAGCCGGCGACGGTCATCGCCATGTTGGATTGGCCGGAGCCGAGCCAGACTTCGCCCACGAGGATATCCTGTACTTCGAGCTTATGTCCGTCCTTGCCGGTGACGACGAGCGTGCGCGGTTCGGCGGAGGCGGCGAGGGCGTCGAGCTTCAACGTCCACTTTCCGTCGGCGCCCGCGGTGGCGGATTTCGACTGACCCGCGAAGGTGACCGTCACGGATTCGCCCGCATCGGCCCAGCCCCAGACGGCCACGGGCTTCTCGCGCTGCAGGACCATGTGGTCCGAGATCGGCGCGGCCAGGCGGAACCCTGCGGCGAAGAGGGTGGAACAGCCGGCCAGGACGGCGAGCAGCAGAGGGAGGAAGCGAGGGGTGCGCATACTCCTCTAACAGCGGAAAGCGCCCCGGGTTGCAGGAAAGGATTCCAGAGAAGGGGTAGGGGTAGGGGTGGGGGTAGGGGTAGTCGTTGATCCGCCGCATGACCGCAGAGATCTGGATGCACTGGCGCTGATGGTCGCGTGGCGGAATCTTCTGACCTACCCCCACCCCTGCCCCTACCCCTTAGGCATTTTACTACGCCAACAACTTCTTCACCACGTGGCAGGGTTCGACGCCGGTGAGGCGGAAGTCCAGGCCGGCGTTGCGGAAGGTGAGGCGTTCGTGGTCGACGCCGAGGCAATGCAGGATGGTCGCCTGCAGGTCGGGCACGCGTACCTCGTCCTGCACGATGTTGAAGCCCATCTCGTCGGTCGCGCCGATCGTCTGGCCGCCCTTGATGCCGCCGCCGGCCATCCACATCGAGAAAGCCTGCGGGTGGTGGTCGCGTCCCTGGCTGCGGCCGAGCGAGACGCTGGCCTCGACCATCGGGGTGCGGCCGAACTCGCCGCCCCAGACGACGAGCGTGCTGTCGAGCAGGCCGCGGCGCTTGAGGTCCTTGACGAGGGCCGCGGAGGCCTTGTCGGTCTTGGCGCAGTTGTTCCGCACGTTGCCGGCGACGTCGCTGTGCGCGTCCCAGCCTTCGTTGTAGATGTTGATGAAGCGCACGCCGCGCTCGACCATGCGGCGGGCGAGCAGGCAGGCGCGGGCGAACGAGGGCACCTTGGGGTCGCAGCCGTAGAGCTCGAGCGTCTCCTTGCTCTCCGAGGAGAGGTCCATGAGGTCGGGCGCCGAGGTCTGCAGCCGGTAGGCCATCTCGTAGTTGGCGATGCGCGTGGCGATCTCGCTGTCGCCGTCGAGACGCAGGCGACGGTCGTTCATCGCGTTGATGAGGCCGATCGTGTCCTTCTGCGTGCCGGGGTCGATGCCCGCAGGGGTGCTCGTGTTGAGGATCGCATCGCCGGCGTTGCGGAAACGGGTGCCGGTGTAGCTGCTCGGCAGGAAGCCGCTGCTCCAGCAGGCCGCGCCGCCGCTGATGCCCGCGCCCGTGCTCATCACCACGAAGGAGGGGAGGTCCTTGGCTTCGGAGCCGAGGCCATAGGTGATCCAGGAGCCCATGCTGGGGCGGCCGGGCTGGGAGAAGCCCGTGTTCATGTAGATCTGGGCCGGGGCGTGGTTGAACTGCGTCGTGCGGCACGACTTCACGATGGCGATGTCGTCGGCGATGGAAGCGATGTGCGGGATCATCTCCGAAAGCTCGGCGCCGGACTGGCCGTGGCGCGCGAACTTATAGCGGGGGCCGAGCACGGCGGCGTCGGGCCGGATGAACGCGTAGCGTTGTCCGTTGATGATGGAAGGCGGCAGCGGCTTGCCTTCGAGCTTGGCCAGCTCGGGCTTGTAGTCGAAGAGCTCGAGCTGCGAGGGCGCGCCCGCCATGAAGAGATGGATGACGGCCTTGGCCTTGGGCGGATGGTGGGGCAGGCCGGAGACCTGGCCGGAGCCGGCGGCGGCGAGGCGGCCCATGGCGCCGTCGGCCATCAGGGAGGCGAGGGCGATCTTGCCGACGCCGAGGGCGCACTCCTGGAAGAAGTGCCGGCGGGTGACGTTGGGGCGGGGAGGCATGGCTGTTAAAAGTAAAGGATGTCAGATGACGGATGACAGATGATGGAGGACTGAATTGAGGGCTGAATGGAGAAGGCTCTAGGGGGTGGGTGAGTTTTATCGATCTGTCATCGGCCCTCTGTCATCGGTCATCGACTCTTCACGGATGCACGATGCTTTCGTCGAGGTTGAGCGCGGCGCGGGCGACGGCGGCCCAGATATCCTTGTCGGCGACCTTGCGGGAGCGCTGCGCGGCGACGAAGCCTTTCATCGTGGCGATTTCATCGGGCGCGGGCGGGCGGGTGACGCAGCGGCGCAGGATGAAGGTAAGCCGGCCTTCGTCGTCGGAGGCGGCGGTCATCGCCTTGGCGCCGAGGGCGCGCGCGGCCTCCATGAACATGTCGTCGTTGAGCAGCGTCAGCGCCTGGAGCGGGCTGTTGGAGACGTCGCGGCGGGCGACGCAGGACTCGCCGGTCGGCGCGTCGAAGGTCGTCGCCATGGCGAAGGGCGCGGTGCGCTTGATGAAGGTGTAGAGCGAGCGGCGGTAGCGGTCCTCTCCTTCGCTGGGCTTCCATTCGATACGGCCGTAGGTGCCCTCGCTGGTGACGCTCGCCGGCTGGGGTGGGAAGACGCCGGGTCCGCCCATCTTGCCGGAGAGCAGGCCGGCGGCCTGCAGCGCGCCGTCGCGGATGACTTCGGCGTCGAGGCGGAAGCGGCTGCCGCGGGCGAGCAGGAGGTTCTCGCGGTCCTTCGCGGCGAGCTCGGGCGTGACACGCGAAGACTGACGATAGGTCGCGCTGGTCACGATCAGGCGATGGAGCTTCTTCATGGACCATCCGCCCTTGCGGAACTCGACGGCCAGCCAGTCGAGCAGTTCGGGATGCGTCGGGGCTTCGCTCTGGTAGCCGAAGTCCTCGAGCGTGGCGACGAAGCCGCGCCCGAAGAAGGCCTGCCATTGGCGGTTGACCGCGACGCGGGCCGTGAGCGGGTTCTCCGGCGCGAAGAGCCAGCGGGCGAACGTGAGGCGGTTGGCGGGGGCGTCCTTGGGCAGGGCGGGGAGGAAGGCCGGCACGGCGGGCGGGACTTCTTCCTTCGGGCTCAGGAACTCGCCGCGGTGATGGCGGAAGGTCGGTCGCGGGTGCGCGGCGGGGCGCTCGCGCATGACCAGCGTGGGCTGGCCGCGAGGGATCTGCCTGCGGAGGTTGGCGAGGGCCTTGGCGTGGACGGCCAGTTCGGGGGCGGTCTCGAGGAAGCGCTGACGCAGCTTGGGCAGGTCGTGCGGGGCGTTGCCGGCGAGCATCGCCTCGATCTCCGCGGGATGTCCGGTGGCGGTGGCCTGTTCGTCCGTGGTCACCGAGATGCGGAAATGGCCGACGGGGCAGGCGTAGTGCTTTTCGAAGAGCATCTTCAGGGCCCAGCCGGCGGCGAGGTCGGTCGGCTGGTCGAAGCGGAAGACCGCGACATGGTTCTGGCCGTATCCGCCGAGGACCTGCCAGCCGCTGGACATCTCGCCGTCGAGCGCGGCGGAGGCGTTGTTCTTCTTCCGGTTGGCCTTGGCCTTCGCGGCCTTCGTCTTGGGCGCGGCCTTGGCCGCCTTGGGGGCCGCCGCGGCGTCGCTGATGCGGTCCTCCTCTTCGTCGTTGGTCGCGGTGGCGTCGTCGAACTTCAGCCGACGTTCGCCTTGCCAGGCTTGGAGTTCGCTGAGGAAGAAGCCGCCGAGAGGGCCTTCGTAGTTCGTGAGGCCGGGGCCGTCGTTGGGCAGGAGCGGATGCGAGGCGACTTCGATGCGGATGGCGACTGCGCCCTTGATCGCGCGGTCGAAGGCCAGGTCATAGACATCGCTCTTCGTGATGTCGCCGCCGCCGAGGATGAAGCCGTCGGGCTGCACGTCGAGGGTGGGCAGGGTGGTCTTCAGCTTGGACGGACGCAGGATCTCCCACTTGGAGGCGCGAGGGCTTTCTTGGTTCAGCCATTCTCCGAAGCGTTGTTCGACCGCAGCGGCCCCGCCCGGGAACTTTCCTTCCAAGGCTTCCTCCGCCACGCGGATGCGCTTGGCGTGGTCGGACTTCCTGGCTTCGAGGTCGGACGTCGGGATGTGGTAGGTCGGTTCGTCGGCGTTGTTGAGCAGGGCCATCACCGAGAAGTAGTCCGTGTGGAGCACGGGGTCGTATTTGTGCGTATGGCACTGGGCGCAGTTCAGCGTCAGGCCCATCCAGGCGGCGCCCGTGGCGCCGACGCGGTCGACCATGGCGTAGTAACGATACTCGTTGGGGTCCGCTCCGCCTTCTTCGTTGAGCATCGTGTTGCGGTGGAAGCCCGTGGCGACGAGGTCGTCGGGCGTGGCGCCGGGCAGGAGGTCGCCGGCGAGCTGCTTGATGCTGAACTGGTCGTAGGGCAGGTCCGCGTTGAGGGCCTTCACGACCCAGTCGCGATAGGGCCAGATAGTGCGCGGACGGTCCTTCTCGAAGCCGTTGGTGTCGGCGTAGCGGGCCAGGTCGAGCCACCGGCGGGCCCAGCGTTCGCCGTAGCGCGGCGAGGCGAGCAGACGGTCGACGAGTTTCTCGTAAGCGTCGGGAGACTTGTCCGCGACGAAGGCGTCGGCCTCTTCCGGCGTCGGCGGGACGCCGGTGAGGTCGAGCGTCACGCGGCGGACGAGGGCGTAGCGGTCGGCTTCGGGAGAGGGCTTGAGGCCGGCCTGTTCGAGGCGGGCTTGCACGAACGCGTCGATCGGGTGCATGCCCGGCTTGGGCAGGGGCGCCTGCTTCGGAGCGGAGAAGGCCCAGTGCGGCTGGTAGGCGCCGCCTTCGGCGATCCAGGCGCGGAGGACCGCCTTGTCCTTGGCTGAGATGGGTTTCTTGGTCTCGGGCGGCGGCATCACGTCATCCGGGTCGTCGGAGAAGATGCGATGGATGACCTCGCTCTTGTCCGGCTGGCCCGGGACGATCGCGATCTCGCCGGACTTGCCTTTGCCGTGGGCGGATTCCGGGAGGTCGAGGCGCAGCTTCCCTTTGCGCGAATGTTCGTCCATGCCGTGGCACGCGAAGCAGTGCTGGGCAAGGATCGGCCGGACCTCGCGGTTGAAGTCGACGGCGGGGGCTTGGGCGGCGAGGCCGGCAAGCAGAAGGGCGAGGGGAAAGCGCGGCATGGGGCGAAGTCCGGGCGGGGTCGCGGACAACAATAAGACAGGCAGGACCGCCCGGGGTTGCGAGCCATTAGCACGGGGGCTTCGCGGTTGCGACCGCTTAAAATTGAGCCAGGATGGCCTGGTCGTGCCACGCGCCGCCCTCATTTTCTTGCTTATCACCGCGGGACTGTCCGCGGCCGAGCAAGCACGCCCCCTGAAGGTCCGGTGGGCGGAGGCCCTTGGTTCGCCATCTTCGGCTTTTTTTGCGGGAGCTCCGCCCTCCGAACTCGTCGAGTCGTTCGAGACACCCGATTTCAAGGCCCAGTTGTTTCGTCAGCAAACGGACAAGGCGACCTGGCAGCGGATCCTGCTGATGAAGCCGAAGAGGCTCGAGGGACGCACCGCCGGGGTCGTGGTTCCGTTCTACGACCCGGACCGGATGTGCGGATACGATCTCAAGACGAAGCAACGGCTCGGACCTGAGCGCAACACCGCCTTCTTCGCCCTGCATCTCGTCCGACAGGGCTACGTCGTCGCCGCGGTCGAGGCTTACCCGTTCAACCTGCTGACGCCGGAAGAGCAGAAGGCGAGCAAGGGAGGGATGGGGGTCTGGCGTGACGCCGCTTCCAAGCTCGCCCGCCAGGAGCCCGGCTGGACGGGCATGGGCAGGCTCACCCACGACACCCGGCGCGCGGCCGACCTGCTGGCGGCGGATACGCAGGTCGACCCGGCCCGTCTCGCGGTGATGGGGCATTCGCTCGGCGGCAAGATGGCCTTCTACGCCGGTTGCCTCGATCCGCGTTTCAAGGCGATCGTCGCCAGCGATTTCGGCCTGGCGTGGGATTCTTCCAACTGGGGCGACGCTTGGTATTTCGGCGACAAGCTGAAGGCCATGCGCGCGGACGGGCTTTCGCAGGAACAGCTGCTCGCCGTCACCTCGACGCCGTTCTTCCTGATCGCCGGTCAATACGACAGCCAAGCCTCCGCGGGACCGATGCTGGAGTCGGCGAGGAAGGTCCGCGCCTCGCAGGGGCAGGGCGACGGTCTCGTGATGTTCGACCATCATTCCGGTCACCAGCCGACGTGGCCTTCCTTGAAGGCGGCTTATGCTTGGCTGGCTCGGCGGATGGACATGCCCGCGCCCGACTTCGCGCACCTCGACGCGCTCGCCGGCGAGCAGGCCGCGGCCGGCAAGTAGCCGTCACTTCTTTTTCTTCTTCGAGCCGCCAGGCGGCGGATTGGCGCCGAGCTGCGGCCCGTTGTCGGCCGGCATCGCCCGATGCCATGCAAGCACGGAGGCCGTGAGACGGGCGGTGACCGCGGGCTCTTCTCCGGCTAGGTCGTTCGCCTCCCCCTGATCTTTGGCCAGGTCGTAGAGCCGCGGCTTGGAGCCGTCGTATTCACAAAGCAGTTTCCAGTCGCCTTCGCGGACGGCCAGGTCCGGTTGAGGGTCGGGCAGGGCGGGTGACCAGGTTTTTCGGTCGGGCGGCCGACGCCAGAAGATCGGCCCCGGGTGGGAGCGGGATTCTTTGCCGAGCAACGTCCTCGACAGGTCCGCCCCGTCGAGACCTTCGGGCCTCCTGGCTCCGGCGAGGGAAAGCAGCGTAGGGTGCAGGTCGATCGCGGCGAAGACGGCCGTCTCATCGAGCTGGCCGGCCTGGCCTCGCGCCATCAGGCCCGGGGCCCAGACCACGAGCGAGGAACGGATGCCGCCTTCGAAGAGCTGGGTCTTTTTCCCGCGGAAAGGTCCGGCGCTGCCCGCGCCGGGTTCCGGCCCGTTGTCGGAGCAGATCACGAGCACCGTATTGTCGCGCAGGGCGGGGTCGGAGCGGAGACGTTCGCAGAGGCGGCCGAGCTGACGGTCCATCTCCTCGAGCACGGCGAGGTAGATCCGGTGTTTCTCCGGCGACCACTTTTCAAGCGGCGGGAAGTAGGGGCTGTGGACGTCGTCGGGCCAGAGGTCGACGTAGAAGGGCTGCCCTTTCGCCGCAGCCTGGTCGATGAACTTCAGGGCCGCCTCGGCATAACCCGTGGTGATCTCGGCGCGGTCCATCCAGGTTACGGGCCCGCCGAGACGTTCGGCGTCGGCCCAGATCTTCTTCGGCGCCGTATCACCGGGCTTGCGCGTGAGCGGCAGGAGTTTCGGCCCCATCCCTTCGAAGTTCGTCAGCGACGCATCGTAGCCGTATGCGGCGATCGCGGGAGCGTCGTCGACGTCGCGTTGGCCGCCGAGGTGCCATTTGCCGAAGTGACCTGTCGCATAGCCGGCGGCTTGGAGCGTGCGGGCGAGCGTGGGCGCCTGCGGGTCGAGCCATTGGGCGATGCCGCGCCGGGTGTTCTCGTCCCGGTGCGCGAGGTAGGAACCGATGCGCCAGCGCTGCGGATATTGGCCCGTCACGAAGGCGCAGCGGGAGGGGGAACAGATCGGCGAGTTGACGTAGAACTGCGAGAAGCGCCGGCCCTCGGACGCGAGCCGGTCGATGTTCGGCGTCTTCGCCTCCTTGTTTCCGAAGCAGGAGAAGTCGCCCCAGCCCATGTCGTCGATCAGCACGAACACGAAGTTAGGCCGGCGTTCCTCGGCGCCGGCGGCGACGGCGGAGATCAGCAGCAGAAGCAGCAGGCGAGGAGCGTTCACTTCTTCACGCCCGATGGCACGGCGTCCTTGAGCAGTTCGGCGAGGCGGGCTCTCATGGCCTTGACGCGTTCCGGCTGCGCTTCGGCGAGATTCTTCGATTCGGACGGGTCGGCGGAGAGGTCATAGAGCGCCACCGAGTCGTATTTCCCGGCGGCCGCCTTGCCTTTCTTCTTCGCTTTCGCGGCGCCGGCATCTTCGCCGCCATCGGCGTCGGCGTTGCCGCTGACGATCAGCTTCCAGTCGCCCATGCGGACGGCGGCGCGCGTCGGACCTTGGGTCGAGACGGAGAGGATGGCGTCGTGCGGCGAGGGCGCGCCTTTCGTCAGCATCGGCCAGACATCCCGTCCGTCGACCGGCAGCTTCTGTTCGAGCGAACCTCCGGCGAGCTTGATGAGCGTCGGATACCAGTCGACCATGTGCATGGGCTGGCGAAGGCGTTGGTCGGCCGGGATGCGGCCGGGCCAGGTGGCGAAAGCCGCGGCACGGGTGCCGCCTTCGTAGATCGAGCCTTTGTAGTCGCGGAGCGGGGTGTTGTCGCCGGGCGGCGGGCCGCCGTTGTCGCTGGAGAAGACGATGAGCGTGTTCTCGAGCATGCCTGCCTTCTTGAGCGATGCCTCGATCTTCCCGATGGCTTCGTCGACCGCCGCGAGCATGCCCGCGAGTTTCTGTCGGTTGCCTTTCAGGTCTCCGTAGGGCTTCAGGTATTGGTCAGGAACTTGGAACGGGCTGTGGACGCCGTTGAAGGGAACATAGAGGAAGAGCGGCTTGGATCTGTCTCCCGTCTCGATGACCTTGCAGGCCTCGGCGGCGATCAGGTGGGTGGTGTAGCCTTCTTCCTTGAGCGGCTCGCCATTGCGGAACCAGTCGAGCTTGTTCATCCGCTCGTGGGTGTGGTAATCAAGCATCCCGAAGAAGTGGCCGTACTGGTGGTCGAAGCCGCGCGCGTTGGGCTGGTAGGCCTTTTCAAATTCACCGAGGTGCCATTTGCCCGTCAGCGCGGTGCGGTAGCCGGCGGAACGGAGGGCGTCGGCCAGCGTGCGTTCGGCGAGCGGCAGACCCCAGGGCGCACCGGGCGACACGATCGTGTAGACGCCGGTATGGGTCGGATAGCGGCCGGTCAGCAGGGTGGAGCGGGTCGGGGAGCAGACCGGTTGGACGTAATGGCTTTCGATGACCGCGCCGCTCTTGGCGAGCCGGTCGATGTTCGGCGTCTTGATCTGCTTGCCGCCGTTGAAGCCGCAGTCCGCGTAGCCGAGGTCGTCGATCAGGAAGAAGACGATGTTCGGCTGCGTGGCGGCGGCTGTCAGCGTGGCGCAGAGGCAGGCTAAGCCGGTCAGGAAGGCGCGGGGGCTCATGGGGTGCCCCTAAGGAATACCGCCCGTCGGCAAAGGTTAAGCCGAAACGTCGTCAGCGCTTGGCCGGTAGCCATTGCACGGCGTCGACGATCACGTGGCCGTCGGTGCCGGCGTTGGAGATCTCGACCCAGCCGTCCTTGCCGGCGGCGAACTCGAAGGTGCCGACGGCATGGAAGGGGCCTTCGCCCTTCGGCTTGAGCTTCTGGTTCACGAGGATCTTGGTCTCGCCACCCGAGTGATGGACGGTCATCGGGACGTTGGTCGCGCGGTTGCCGTTCACGCTGTAGGCCACGGCGACGCGATATTTGCCGGCGGCGGGCAGGGCAGGGGTGAAGCGGGCGGACATCGCGCCTTTTTCGGTGTTGCCGTCGTGGCGGTAGCTGTCGCCGACATAACCGGGAGAGGTGTGCCCCGTCTGGTCGAAGCCTTTGAGCGCGGCTTCGCCGTCGTCGACGATGATGCCGGGTAGCTTCGACTTATCGAGACCGTGGCCGCCGCCGGTGGAAGGCGTGGCGACGAAGTCGAGCATCTGGCCGGAAGCGAGGAGGCGTTCCTTCAGTGCGCCGTAGTCGACGTCCTGGATCGTGGTGCCGCGCTCGATGGCGAGGCCGGCCGCGGTGGCGGCGGACTGGCCCAGGACCATGAAGACGGGCTCCATGCGGATGGAGCCGTAGGCGATGTGGCTGGCGCTGAGGCAGACCGGCACGAGCAGGTTGGTGCACTCCGAGGCCTTGGGGCGGAGGCTGCGGTAGCTGACGGGGTAGGGCTTGCTGCCGACCTGGACGTCGCCCTCGTTGCGCACGAAGCCTTCCTTGGTCACGAAGCGCTGGATGTGGTGCGAGTCCATGTTGTAGGCGCCCATGCCGACGGAGTCCTCGATGACTTCGACGCGACGGCAGTTCTTCTCGGACATCACGTAGTCGGAGATCATGCGGCGGGCCTCGCGGACATAGAGCTGACGGGGCCAGTTGCCGTTATCGAGGAACTCGTCCTTCGCCAGACCAAGGCGCTGGAAGGCGAGGCGCATCTTCTCCGGCACGCGGGGATGGTAGGCGTAGGTCCACATCAGCCCCTTCTGCCAATCTTCGTGCGCCTGCCAGATCTTGGCGCGGGTGGCGTAGTCGGCCTCGGCGTAATCCCAGTTCTGGCCGATGAAGTCGGTGCTGATCGCGAAGTTGTTGTTCGTGTCCGTCTTGCGGTTGGGCATCGGGGTCGGCGCCCAGGAGTTGCGGTCCTCGCCGGCTTCGACGTTGCGGAGGGCGAGCTCATACCAGCGTTCGTCGTAGTTGGCCGGCTTCTCCCAGTCGCGGCGGTTGGCCGGAACGTCCGTCGTGCACATGCGGAAGTTGTAAGCCTGGACCTTGCGGTCGCCCGAGCCGTCGGGTCCGGGGGCTTCCTTCTCGATGCCGGGCAGGAGCCCGCTGGCGGGATCGCCCTTCTTCACGTAGGGGTCGACGTTCACCTTGAACTGGTGGGACTTCGCGTGGCCGACCTGCACGCCGTTCAGCGTCTCGCCGTAGGTGGAGTTGGCTTCGCGACCGACATGGTAGCTCACGCCCGCCTTGGCCATCAGGTCGCCTTCGTAGGTGGCGTCGATGAACATCTTGCCGGAGAATTCACGGCCGCTCTCCATCACGATCTTCACGATGCGCGCGCCGTCCTTGACCACGCCCTTCTTGAGATCGAGACGTTCGCCGAAGACTACGGTCACCTTGTCCCCGGCGGCCTTGAGCATCTGGTCGTAGACGGCGGTGGCCACGTGCGGTTCGAAGGTCCACATCGTGCCCTCGTCGGCGGCGTTGCCGTGGGGGCGGCGGGAGAAGTATTCGGCGCGCGTCTGATGGACCCACTTGTCGTCCTTGGCGTAATAGGTCCCGATGGCCGTGTAGAATTCGCGGGACAGGCCGCCGATCGCCTTCTTGTTGCCGATGTCGGTGGCGCCGAGGCCGCCGGTGGTCAGGCCGCCGAGGAACTTCGTCGGCTCGATCAGCACGGCCGTGCGCCCCTCGCGGGCGGCTTGGATGGCGGCGGTGATGCCGCCGGAGGTGCCGCCGTAGATGACGATGTCCTGGGCGGGAAGGATGGCGGTCAGGCCGAGCAGGGCGAGCAGCAGGGTGCGCATGGGGATGTCCCCGATGTCAGCAGTTCACGCCGGACCTGCAACCCCGTTCCATTGTTCAGCGAGCTACGCTGGTTTTCAGGAGCGGAACCAGCCGTTTGGCGTAGGCCTCATATCCGGCCGGAGACAGGTGGATCTTGTCGGAGGTGAAGAGGTCGGCCTTGATCGTGCCGTCGGCGTTCAGGAAGTCCTGGGTCAGGTCGAGGACCTTGACCTTCGGGTCGGCGCCGAGGTTCAGCTTGTCGATCTCGGCGTTGGTCAGGAGGATGTCCTCGTAGAAGCGGACCTTCGGCGCGTGGCAGGGCAGGATCTTCGCCACGACCACGTCGGCTTCCGGGAACTTCTCGCGGAGGTTGGCGAGGCAGGCCTTCACGCCTTGCGCGACGGCGGCCACGCCGGTCTCGGGCGTGAAGAACATGTTGTTGTTGCCGATCATCAGCACGATCGCGCGGGGCTTGAGTCCGTCGACGCCGCCGTGGTCGAGGCGCCAGAGGACGTTCTGGGCCTTGTCGCCACCGATGCCGATGTTGATCGTCTTCGCCCCGGGGAAGGACTTCAGCCAGGCGGCGTTGAGCACGCCCTTGTCGAGCGGGCTGCCCCATTGCTGCGTGATCGAGTCGCCGACGAGGAGGATGTCGCACGGGCCTTGGTTGGCCTGCACGTAGGCTACCAGCTTCGCGTGCGTATCCACCCAGCTCGTGCCGCCCCAGGTGCCGGCCGAAGGCACGGCTGGCCAGAGGTGAGGCAGATGTTTGTTCACCTCACGGCCAGGCCTGCGTTCATACTCCGGCCTGGCGATGAAGGCCTTCTCGGCTTCGGTCAGCGGCCAGCCCGTCGGCTGAGGGTCGGCCGGTTTGTGGGCGTATTCGCCGGCCAGGAGCGGAATGGCCAGAAGCATGGACAAGCCGAAGCGCATGATCTGATCCTTACTTGGCCTGATAGCCCTTCCAGAGCCATTCGAGGGCGGAGGGCAGGATCTGGGAGCGGGCGTTGCCGATGCCGTGGCCTGAGTTCTGGCAGAAGTAATACTGGTAGGCGTAGCCCTTGGCCTTCAGCACATGGGCCATGCGGTGGTTGGCTTCGACCCAGTCATGCATGCCGTCGCGCATGACGTTGGGGTTGAAGTTGTCGCGGTCGCCGACGGCCATGTAGAGGCGGATGGGCTTACGCTCGCTCTGCGGGATGAGGGACTCGTGGAATTCCCAGGCTCCGCCCGGGGTCTTCGGGTCGAAGGGCCACTGCTGGTTGACGAAGGTGCCGGAGAGCGTGAGCACGCGGCGGAACCACTCGGGGTGATACCACGCCATGATGAGGGCGGCCGAGCCGCCGGAGCTAGTGCCCATCGTGGCACGGCCGTCGGGGTCGGAGGTGAACTTCACGCCGTAGTTCTTTTCGACGAGAGGCAGGACCTCGTGCTGGATGTATTCGGCGTAGAGGCCCGACATGGTGTCGTATTCCTTGCCGCGTTCATGGCCCTGGGCGTCGCCGCCGCCGTTGGCGATCTGGACCATGATGAGGGCGGGGATGCGCTTCTGGGCGATCAGGTTGTCGAGGATGCGCGCGGTGTTCTGGTCGGGCTTGCCGAGGCCGGGGCCGTCATGCGTGACGAGCAGCGGGGCGGCGGTGCCGGGGACGTATTGCGCCGGTATGTAGACGGTGATGGTGCGCTTGTAGTCGATCGTGTGCGTCTTCACGATGAGCGTCTTGGGGTTGTTCGGGTCGGGCACGCCGAACTCCTCGCGGGCGATGCCCGGGTTGAAGCGCTGCGTGGTCTTCGAATCGATCTGGAACTGCTGGATCTTGCCCTGCGGCACGCCGGCGACGACCTTGGTCTCGGGCGCGGCGACGTAGTCCGGTCCGATGAGGTAGTTGCCGTCCTCAAGGGTCGTCTTGCCGTCGAGTCGGACGAATTTCGGCGCGCCCGGGGCGTCGAAGGCGCGCGTGGGCGGCGTGGGACGTTCCTGTTTCTTGGGGGCTTGCTTCGCTTTGGGAGTATCCGCGGCGGTGAGAGCCGCGAACGGAGCGAGCAGGAGGAGGACGAGGAGGGGGCGCATGTGTGATGAAGGATGGGTGATGAATGATAGAGGATCAACGATGGCCGAGAAGATCGGGTGGGTTCTGATCAACTGGCCAACGGGTCAACGGATCAACTTCTGGCTTCCGGCTTACTTCGCCTTCTTCTTCGCGTTGTTCTTTCCGGCCTTGCCCTTGGGCTGTTCGGCGAGGGTGAGCTTGGCGAGGGCCACGTATTCTTCGGTCTGCTTCTGCCAGAGGTCGGCGAGTTCCTTGGCCTTCTCGGGCATCTTCGACGAAAGGTCGTTCTGTTCGGCGCGATCGGTCTTGAGGTCGTAGAGGGCCCAGGCGTCGCCCTTGGCGGCGACGAGCTTGTAGTCGCCCACGCGGATGGCCTTGTTCTCCTCGTGCAGCCACCATAGGCTGGGGCGTTCGATCGTGACATCCTTCGCGAACGCGGGCGTCAGGCTCTTGCCCGGGGCGGCGGGAATCGGGACGCCTTTCCAATCGGCGGGCTTGGTCGCGCCGGTGAGTTCGAGGATGGTCGGGACGACGTCGATGACGTGGGCGGGGGTCGTGCGGAGTTCACCTTGGGCGGCGATGCCGGCGGGCCAGTGCGCGATGAGCGGCGTGCTGATGCCGCCTTCGTGCACCCAGGTCTTGTGACGGCGGTGCGGGGTGTTGGCGGCGCCGGAGAAGCCGGGCCCGAGGCAGAGGTAGGTCGCGGCGCTGCCCATCTCGGCCTGCGGGTCGTGCCCGCCGTCGCGCACCATGATCTCGGCGCTGGCGCCGTTGTCGGAGGCGAAGAGGATGAGCGTGTTCTCGTAGGCGCCCATCGCCTTCAGCTGGGCGACGATGCGGCCGATCTCCTGGTCCATGCGGTCGACCATGGCGGCGTGGATGGCCATCTTGGTGGCCTGGAAGCGACGCTGTTCCTCCGTGAGCTCGGCCCAGGGCAGGGGGCGGTTCACTTCGCCGGCGCCGAGCTTCTTCATCGCTTCGGGGAAGGCGTAGGGCGGGCCGACTTCGCGTTCCGAAGGGGAAAGCGTGGTCTGCGTCAGCCCCATGGCTTTCTGACGTTCGAAGCGGGAGGCGCGGAGGGCTTCCCAGCCGGCGAGATACTTGTCGCGATACTTCGCGATGTCCTGCGGCAGGGCGTGGAGGGGGAAGTGCGGAGCGATGAACGCGACGTAATGGAAGAACGGCTTGTCCTTGTGATTGGACGCGTGGTCCTTGAGGCAGTCGATGGCGTGGTCAGCGGTGGCGATGGTCGCGTAGTAGCCTTTCTCGTCGGCCGGAACCTTCACCGGGACGTCGTCGATCGAGTTGCCCTTGGCGCTGAAGAAGTTGCCTTGGTTGCGCATGTCCAGCGAGCGGTCGAAACCGCCTGCGAGGACCGGACCGTCGATGTGCCACTTGCCGCTGTGGTAATTGCGATAGCCCGCGGGCTTCAGGTAATCAGGGAGCAGGCGCGCCCAGGACTGACGGACGCCTTGGCCGCCGCCGCCGATGCCGGGCAACGCGTCGCGGTGGATCTGCTGGGCGTAGTAGCCCGAGAGCAGGGCCGACCGTGAGGGCCAGCAGCGCGCGGTGTTGTAGAACTGCGTGAAGCGGACGCCTTTGCCGGCGAGCGCGTCAAGGTTCGGCGTGGCGATCTCGCCGCCGTAGCAGCCTAGGTCGGAGTAGCCGAGGTCGTCGGCGAAGATGAGCACGACGTTCGGACGCTGGGGCGCGGCGAGGGCCGAGAGCGTGGCGAAGAGCAGGGCGAGCAGGGAGCGCATGGGGGTAGGGCGAAAATACGGGGCAAGCCGCGGGGAGGGCAAAGACGGAAATGGGGTCAGACCCCATTAAGAGGGTCTGACCCCATTGCGGGGGAATGGTTCGAGGCTTACTTCTTGGCCGGGGCCTTCTTGGCGGGCGGGTTCTTGCCCTGGGCGCTGACGACCTTGGGCTTGTCGATCTTCTTGGCGCCGGCGGGCAGGGCGGCCTGGTCGAAGGCGAGGACGGGTCCGTCTTCGAGGACCTTGAGCAGGACCTGCTTTACGTAGGTCTTATGCGGGTTGCCGGCATGGAGCTGGATGGCGATGAGGCCTTCGAGGGCGCGGCCCTTCTCGTCGTGGTCGATGAAGACCGAGGTCGTCTGACCGTTGACCTTATGCTCGAGGCGGTTGCCGCGGGCGATGACCGCGAACTCGTTGTATTGGGAGATGTCAGCATGCACGCGGGGACGTTCGCCGACCTGCCAGCGCTGGCCGGTCGGATCCATCACCACGTCGACGCCGTTGTAGCCGAAGATGCCGCGGCCGCGTTCTTCGTAGGTCATGGCCGTATGGACGTCGGTCGGGTGCACGTCGCACTGGTAACCGAGGATCGTCCAAGGCGTGATCTCAGGCAGGCGACGGCTGCGGTATTGCACGCCGGAGTTGTTATCGCCGACGACCTTGACCGTGGCGCGCAGTTCGAAGTCCTTCACCTTGCCGTTCCAGATGAGGAAGGAGTTCGTCTTCGGCTTGCCGACTTCGCTCGTGCCGACGATCACGCCGTCTTCGACTTTCCAGAGTCCTGGTTCACCGTCCCAGCCCGAGAGGTCCTTGCCGTTGAAGAGCGGCGTGAAGCCGTCCTGCGCGAAGACGGGCAACGTCAGGGCGACGAGGAAAAGACGTAGGAAGCGGCGCATGGTGGTCAGAGCGAGAGGAAGACCAGTTCGCCGGCCTTGCTGTCCGGGACGATGAGCACGCCGGCCTTCTCGTCGAGGAAGTGGTCGGCGGCGGCCTTGAGGCCCGTACCGAGCTCCTTGGGGGCGGAGCCGTCGGCTTCGTAGCGGGTGACGCGGCCGGTCATGACTTCGGAGACATAGAAGCGTCCCTTGGTGTCATGGACGATGCCGTCGCCGGAGCGGTGGCCCTTGGCGAGGGTCTTCCACTTGCCCTTATTGTATTCGAGGACGTCGCCGGTGAAGAACTCGGCGATACGGATGCGTCCGTTGGCCATCACGTCGATGCCGTTAGGGAGGAGCATCTTGGCGGTCGGTGCGATGACTTCGGTGACCTTGCCTTCGAGGGTGACCTGGAAGACGCGAGCGATGACCGGGATGGCCTTGTGCTCAGGGCTATTGACCGGGAAGAGCTTTCCGTCGGCGCCGCGCATCTTGGTGACCGCGCCCATGTCGGTGATCAGCACGCTCTTCTTGTCGGGCGAGACGACGACGTCGTTGAGGAAGGTCGGCGGGGTGGGGAAGGCGGAAGGGCCGGCGAGGAGGGTCTTCTTGCCTTTGGCGTCGATGGACCAGACCTTGTCGAAGTCGGCGGTGATCAGGCGGTTGGCCACGAAGACGATGCCCTTCGGGTCGTCGAGGCCTTCGGTGAGCACCGTGACCTTTTCTCCGTCGACCTTGACGATCTTGCCGTCGCCGTCGCCGAGCTTACGCGAGGCGCCCATGAGGGTCACGAAATACTTGCCGCCGAAACCCTTGGTCACGCTTTCGGGGGTCGCGCCGACGGCGAGGTTGCGCTGGGCGGGGATGGCTTTCTCCGGGGCGGCGGCCTGGGCCGGCTTGGCGGCGGGAGCAGGGGTTTCCTGGGTCTGGCAGCCGACGAGGGCGAAGCCGGCGAGGAGGGCGAGCAGCGGGGTCTTCATGAGGCCCTTATTTCCGCCGTCCGGCCGAGGGGAGTCAAGCGGTCAGCCCACGATGAGCCAGACCGCCGCGAAGGCCGTCAGCCAGGCGAGTGTGGATTCGAAGGCGTCCTGCCGGATACGCTTCAGGATCTGCCAGCCGAGCACGATGCCCGCCACGACGCCCGGGAGCAGGACGAGGTTGGTCATGAGCGTCTGGCCGGTGACGAGCCCGAGGTTTCCGCTGAAGGGCAGCTTGAAGAGATTGATGAACAGGAAGAACCGGCAGAAGACGCCGAGGTGCTCCTTTTTCTCCAATCGCTGGGCCAGTAGGTAGACCGTCATCACCGGGCCGGCGGCGTTGGCGAGCATGGTCGACACGCCGGCGATACCACCCATGCCCCAGGTGAAGGTCCGGTGACGCGTCAGCGCCAGCAGCTGCTCACGCCGGCGGTGCAGCACGACGTTGAAAGCAAGGAGCGCGAGGATGAGCACGCCGATCACGATGCGCGCGGTGCCGTTGTCGACCTGGTCGAGCAGCACCCAGCCGATGAGCACGCCGGCGACCGCCGCAGGGATCATCGGCACGATCTGCTTCCAGCTGCCGCCTTGGCGGTTGAGGAGGTAGCCCATCAGGTCGGCCACGATGAGCATAGGGAGCACGATGCCGACGGAAGGCTTGGCGTCGAAGATCTTGGCCATGATGACCACGTTGAGCGTGGCCGTGCCGGCGAGGCCGGACTTCGAAAGCCCGATGCACAGGGCTCCGAAGAGGGCGAGCAGCAGCACCCAGCCGTCGGCGGGCAGGAGCGTGTGGCCATGGATCCAATCGAGCATCGGCCGCAGTGAGTCGGAAACCCGCTCAGCGCGCGAGCGTCTTAATCCGTAGGCGCCGGTATTCCATCTGGCCTCGGTCGCCTTCGAGTCCGATCGGACCTGTCTCGGGCAGCTTGAGGGCGGCTTCGAGGACTTCGCCGTTGCAGGTGGCGTGCGCGACGCCGCCTTTCACGACGACGATGAGCTCGTTCCAGTCCTGAGGTTTGTAGCGCCTCAGGTCCTTGTAAGGTCCGGCGACCAGGAAATCACGGCACTGGAGCTGAGGCTTGCGCAGGTAGACGCCGCTGTCGGCGTTGGGCGTGGCGCGGAATTCCAGGCGCAGTTCGAAGTCCTCGGGGAATTCACGCGTGGTCGAGAGCGCCTGGATGCGGCGTCCTTCGGCGGGGGTCGTGATGACGAGGCGTCCGGCGATGGCGCGGTAGCGTCCGTCGGAGCTCTCCGCCAGACCATCGAACTTCTGTTCGGCCTTGATCTCGACGACCGTCGGCGCGCCGGGCTTCGGCGCGCCCTTGCGGGGAGGCGTCACGCGGTAGCCCCAGCCGGTGAGGTCCTTGCCGTTGAAAAGGCTCACGAAGCCTTCCTCGGGCTTGAAGTCATCGGGCTGGGTGTCGAGGTGTCCGAGCGTGGCGAAGAGCGGACGCAGCGCCGAAGCCCATTTCGCATATCCGGCGGCGTTGAGGTGGAGCAGGTCGGGGAAGAGGGCGGGCAGGGCGTCGCCTTCGGCGTCCGCGAAGAGCGAGTAAGTGTCGAGCACGGTGAACTGAGGATCTCCCTTCACCGCGGCGGCGAAGAGCTCATTGACGGCCAGGATGGTCTCCTTCGGCCGCTTCTTCGTGGCCGAGCTCGGGAAGATGCGGCACACGATGACGGGCATCTTCGGGTCGTGCGCCTTCAGGGCCGCGACGATCTTCCGGAAGTTGCGTCCGATCGCGTCGGCGGGCACTTCGACTTCGATGTCATTGGTGCCCATCAGGAGCACGACCGCTTTGGGCCGGAGCGACAGCACGTCTTCCTGCAGGCGCAGGAGCATCCCGCGCGTGGTGTCGCCGCCGATGCCGCGGTTGGCGAGTTTCATGCCGTCGAAAGACTTCCGGAAATCCGTTCCCCAGCCCTGGGTGATCGAATCCCCGAAGAAGACGACGGCACCTTGGTCTTTGGCGGCCTCCGTCGCCCACTGCGGCCGGATGGTGTTCCAGCGCTTCACGTAGCCGTCGTAGCGGCGGAGCGCGCCTTCGCCAGGCAGCTTGGCCTCGGCCTCGGGTGCGGGCAGCGCGTAATGAGTCGGATCGGCAGCAAGGGCCGACAGCGTGAGGGCGAAGAAGGACAATAGTCGCATGGTAAAGGAGTGTCAGGGCTTACTTGGCCTTCTTGCCCGCTTTGGTCTTGGGCGCGGCGGGCTTGGGGAAGCGGATGACTTCGACGTCGTTCTTCTGCGGTTCACCTGGCGTGGACCGTCCGTCGGAGATGAGTTTCTCGAGCAAGGCTTTCATCTCGGCGACCTTCTCGGGCATCGTTGCGGCGAGGTTCTTCGTCTCGCCTAAGTCGGTGGCGAGGTCGTAGAGCTGGGCCGGCTGGGTCGGGATGTACTTCCAGTTACCCATGCGAAGTCCGGGGGTTCCGCCCGAGGCGCAACTCACGGCTTGGAGGCGGGTCGGCCCGGTCGCGCCTTTCAGCAACGGCAGGAAGCTGATGCTGTCTTCGGCGGCGTTGTCCGGCAGCTTCGTCCGCAGGATGTCGGCGAAGGTCGCGATCACGTCGGCCTGGTGCACGAGCTGGTCGCAGGTCGTCCCCGCTTTCACCTGACCGGGCCAACGCGCCATGAACGCGACCCGGTGGCCGCCCTCGTAGACCGAGGTCTTGTAATCGCGAAGCGGGCCGCTGGGGAAGTGGCCTTGCTTCTCCAGCTCCTTCGCGCCGGCATAGGCGGCGAAGCCGTTGTCGCTGGTGAAGAGCACGAGCGTGTCCTTCGCCGCGCCGCTGGCCTCGAGGGCGGCGAGGACCTTGCCCACGGCCGCGTCGGTCTCCATGATCAGGTCGGCGGCGGCGTTGTTGAGTCCGCTCTTGCCTTGCCACTCGGCGTTCACCGCGAGCGGGGTGTGCGGGGTCGTCAGGGGCAGGTACAGCAGGAAAGGCTCGGGTCGGCGGGCGGCGTCGGTGATGAACGCGGTGGCTCGTTCGACGAGGGTCGGCAGGATCGGCTCCAGCTTCCAGCCGGGCAGGGCGGGGCCGGGCTGACTGGCGAGGTTCTTGCCGAAGAACTGCTTGGGCAACGGTTCGCTCGGCATGCCGATCGTGCGGTCATCCTGGATGAAACAGTAAGGCGGCCAGTTGGGCACGTCGGTCCCGAAGTAGGTGTCGAAGCCGCGGGTCGTGGGGCCGCCTTTGATCGGTTGCGCGAAGACCTTGGCCCAGACGGCTCGATGGGTCTCGACCGAGGATGGGTCGGCCTCCTTGTAGCTTCGGAAGAGCGGTCGGTCGCCTTCGGCGATCGGCCAATCCCAGCCGAGGTGCCATTTGCCGATGGCCGCGGTGCGGTAGCCATGCCGCTTCGCCAGGCCAGCGACGGTGAGTCGGTCCTGGGCGATCAACGGTTCGCCGAAGACGCCGACGATGCCGGTCTGCAGGCGCGTGCGCCAGTGATAGCGGCCGGTGAGCAGGGCGTAGCGGGAAGGCGAACACACTCCCGATGAGGAGTGGCCGTCCGTGAAGCGCATGCCTTCGGCCGCCAGCCGGTCGAGGTGCGGTGTCGGGATCTTGCCGCGGGTCGGATTATAGGCCTGGACGTCACCGTAACCGAGGTCGTCGGCCAGGATGATGAGGATGTTGGGTTTGGATCGCTCTGCCGCAACGACGGCGAGCGGCAGCAGCAGGACGAGCAACAGTCGCATGGGGGTCACCCGACCTTAGCCTGGCCCGCGCACCAATCAACCCACATGTCACGGAAGGCCTGCTCGACCTTGCGGGTATATCCCTCGGCGTCCAACAACGGCGAGGCTTGCATGCGTCCTCGGAGGGAGCCGCGCAGCGCGGCCAGACGGACCGGATCCAGGGCGAGCCGCCGCGCGGTCTCGACATAGCCCTCGACGTCCTTGGTCGCGAGCTCGCCTAGCCCCACGTTGTTCAGAAGGCTGAGGCCGGCCCGTCCGAGGTTGCGTTCGCCGACGAGGCTCACGACCGGCACGCCCATCCAGAGCGCGTCGAGCGTGGTCGTCATGCCGCCGTAAGGGAAGGTGTCGAGCGCGACGTCTATGTCGTGATAGCGTTGCAGGAGCGCGCCTTGGGAGAGGTCGGCCGAGGCCGGCATGTAGTCGGCGAAGAGGATGCGGGCGGCGTCGACGCCACGGCGGGAGAATTCATCGGCGAACCGGCGACGATGCCCGCCTTGCTTGGCGAGGAGCTGCAAGCGCGAGCCGGGCGTGGCCAGCAGGAGCCGCGCCCAGGCGTCGAGCACGGCGCCGTTGATCTTGCTGTTGTTGTTGAAGGAACCGAAGGTGAGAGGCCTGCCCGACGTCGAAGGCAGGGCGTTGACTTCAGGATGGCCGGGCGGCGGCTCATAGCAGGTCCAGCAGTCAGGGATCAGCCAGGCCTTCTCCTGCGCGTGGGCCAGCGCGTTGCCGGTCGGAGGTTCGAGCCAGGCATCCGTCAGGCGGTAGTCCATCGTGGCGACGCCGGAGCTCTCGGGATAACCGAGCCAGGCGACCTGCAGCGGGGCGGGCTTGAGCGCGAAGACGTCCAGCCGGTTGTCCGAAGTGTGGAGCGCGAGGTCGATCAGGATGTCCACGCCGTCGGCCGCGATCGTTTCGGCCAGCTGGCCGGCCGTCTTCGTGCCGAGTTCACGCCACGCTTGGCTGCGCGAGCGGAACTCCTCGCCGACGGCGTCGGCCACGGGGTTGGCGTAGCAGTAAAGCTCGAAGCTCCCCGGGTCGAAACGGCGGAAGGACGGCAGCAGGGCCCGGCCGACCACATGGTCGCGCAGGTCGGGCGAGACGAAGCCGAGACGCAGGCGTCGGCCGGGCTCGGGGCGGTTCGCATGGACGATCCTCGGCGTCGGTTGAAGGCGGTTCCAGCCTTCATGGGCCGAGACAAGGTCGGCCGTGGCCGCCGTCGGGTCGTAGTGCAGGGTGAGGATAAGGTTGCTGCGTAGTTCCAGGCCGGCCGGATGGAGCTCGACGCAACGCCTCAGCAGGCGGGTCGCTTCGCTGATCTCACCTTGCTCCTTGAGGAGGACCGCAAGGTTGTTGAGCGGGACCACGTGGCTTGGATCGTGCGCCAACGCCCTGCGGAAGCATTCGGCGGCGCCGTCCAGGTCGCATGCTTCCTGCAGCATCGCGCCGAGATTGGTCAGGATGGCGATGTGGCCGGGGTGGCGGCTCAAGGCCGCACGATACCAGTCGGTCGCTTCGCTGCGCCGCCCCGCGGCGTGCAGCGCGATGCCCAGCTGCAGGTCGCGGTCCGGGTAGTCGGGGCGCAGCCGGCATGATTGTTCGAAGGCCGCGACGGCTTCGTCATGCCTGCGGAGCTTGAGCAAGGCGTTGCCTAGGTTGTAGTGGTGGACGGCTTCGTCGGGCTGGAGCCGGATGGCTTCGCGCAGCCTTATCTCGGCCTCGCCGGGCTCGGAACGGTCGAGCAGACGGGCTCCGAGGTTGGCGTGGTAATGCGGTACGGATGGGTTGAGGCGGATGGCCTCGCGCAGCTTCGCGAAGCCGTCGATTTCCCTGCCCAGGTCGATCTCCGCCAGCCCCAGCAGGTGGAGGATGTCGGTGGAGTCGGGGAAAGCCGCGAGCAGTTGGCGGTAAATCTCCTCGGCCTGCGCATGCCTTCCTTCTCGGTGCAGCGTCATCGCATGGTCGAGGGCGGCCTGGGGGTCGGTGAACTGCACGTTATCAGCGAAGCGGTTCGAAACCAGGATGACCAGCGTCAAGTCATCCGTCTTCAGCGGATTTCCTGATAGTCGGAAGTGAGGGTCAGCTGGCCGGCGTAGGCATTGACATACCAAGCCGTCGTGCCGGCGGGCAGGGGAGCGGAGGTCGTGGTGCCACCGCCGCCGCTGGCGGCCGCGGCCGGCGTCTCGACCCATTTGCGTGTGCCGGTGAAGCCTTTGTCGGTCGTCGAGACGAGCACGGCGCGGTCGATCGGTTTCGTGGAGTGAAAGACCGCGATGGCGGTGCCGGACTCGGTCTTGGCCGAAGGGGAGCTGCCCCACGGCTTGCCGGTCTCGACGACGCTCTTCGCGAAGGCGTAGCTGTCGGGCGGGTTCCAGCCGGCGGGGTGGCTGTGGCCCATCTTAGTCACGAGCGAGACCATGCGCGGGCCGGGAGTCTTGCGGTAATGTTCGGACTGGCAGCCCAGCGGGAAGTGGGCGTCCTGCGGCCAGGACAGCCAGAGCACCGGCATCTTCACGCGCTCGGCGTAGTTCATGCCGTCCCAGGCTTCTTTGTACCCTACGTTGTCATGCAGGGCTCGGCCCCAGTGGTTCTCGGCGTCGAAGAGGTGGCCGCAGCCGTAGGTCGGGATGCCGAAGGCGAAGCGCGCGTCGAGGCCGACGACCGTGCTCGTGATGACGCCGCCCCAGGAGATGCCCATCACGCCGATCTTCGAGGCGTCGACCTCAGGGAGGGAGCGGAGGAGCGAATTCGCCAGCATCGTGTCGGCGAGCGCGTGATACATCCACTGTTCCTTCAGCGGGAGCTTCGTGTCGGCGAAAGTGCCGTCGCGGGCCGGCCCCGAGAAAGCATGGCGCGCCCAGGTCGGACGGCCTTTCACTTTGTTCTCGTTCACGTCCGTCTGGCCTTCGACGGCGATGCTGATGGCCGCGAAGCCCTGGGCGTTCCATTTCTGGACCCATTCCTTGTAGGCAGTGCCGCCGCCTCCGTGGACCAGCACCATGCCCGGGACCTTGCCGGTACGTTGCGACGGCAGGCCGATCCAGGCGAAGACACGTGTCGGCTTTCCTTGCCAAGGCAGGGCGTCGTAGAAGATGGCGCGGATCGTTCCGTCCGGTTTGAAGCCTTCGGCCTCATGAACCTTGGGCGCTTGGGCGCACGCGTCGGCAAGCCCGAGCACGACCATGCGGTCGGCGGCCGGGTCGGCGTAAACGGCGAGGGCGAGGAAGACGAGGAGCAGGTTTCGCATGGAGTTATCGGGCGACGCGGACCTGGCGGAATCCGGCCGAAGCCCCGAAGACCAGCAGGTCGACGGAAGTCTTGGCTTTGCCGATGCTGGGGTGCCTGCCTTTGAAGGTCTGGTCGTTGACTTGGATGGTGACCTCGTCGCCCTTGAACGTCAGCCGGACGGGATACCACTCGCCCGCGGCCAGCTTCAGGTTCTTCTTGGCGAGGTCCTCGGTGGCCGTGGACGGTTCGCCCTTGGAAGGATTCTTCGTGAGGATCGCGTTCGTCCGCGAGATGACGAGACGGAAGCCGGCGTCGCCCGCGCCGAAACGCAGCGAGACGCGATTCGCGCCCTGCAGGTTGACTTCACAGTCGAAAACGCCGTCGCCCAGCGTCAGAGGCGAGCGGAGCGACGCCGGTTTTTCCTGTCCGCCCTTGGGCTGAGCGAAGAGCCCGCCCTCGCGGGCGTTCCACTCGCCGGCCGAGGCCAGCGGAGAGAGGGCTTCGGCCTTGCCGGTCAGGTCGGAAAGGGTGGCGATCCCGGGACGAAGGGGTTTCACGTCCGCGGCGGGTAATTCACGGCTGAAGCCGCCGTCGCGATAACGACGCAGCAGGTCCTTGAGTTCGGCCACGACCTCCGGGTGCTCGGCGGAGACGTCCTTGGTTTCGGCCGGGTCGGCGATGGTGTCGTAGAGCTGCGGGCGATGCTGCGCCTTGCGTGCTTTGCGCGCGCCCTCTGCGATCTCGTCGACGGGTACCCCTTCGATCCATTTCCAGCGTCCTTTGCGCACGGCGAAGACGCCGTCGGCGCTATGGATGATCAGGTCCTCACGCCCTTTGGCTTCGGCGGCGCCCGGGATGAGCGCGGGCAGGAAACTGCGGCTGTCTTCGGCTCCGACTTCCTTGGCGGGCAGGGGGGCGCCCACGATTTCGGCCGTGGTCGCCAGGATGTCGACGACGCTGACCATCTGCGTCGCCGTGGAGCCGGCCGGCACCTTGCCGGGCCAGCGGGCGATGAAGGGGACCTTGAAGCCGCCTTCCCAGACGTCATGTTTGCCTCCGCGGATCCCGCCGTTGACCTTGAGGCCGGCCTTGAAGGCCGCGGTCTGCAGCAGCCGTTCGTTCTCGGGTTTGAAGACGCCCCCGTTGTCGCTCGTGAAGAGGACCAGGGTGTCCTTGGTCGCTCCCATCTTGTCGAGCGTGGCGAGGATACGCCCCACGCTCGCATCGAGTTCATGGATCCAGTCGCCGTAAGGGCCGGCGGCGCTGCTTCCGGCGAGGGCTTTGTCGGGGGTCACCGGGTTGTGCACCGCCACCGGTGTGAAATAGAGGAAGAACGGCCGGTCCTTCGGCTGAGCCTCGAGCCAGGTGGTGGCCTTGTCGGTCAGCACCTTCATCACGCGCTCGTTCTTCCGGCGGGGCGCATCGAGGTCGAGGATCTTGGCCTTGCCGTTCTCCATGTCCTCGGGTCCGTAAGTGGCCTTGAAGTCGTCGCTGTCGGCGGCGGGTCCCGCGAGCTTCATGCCGGCCGGGATCTTACCTGCGCGCAGGCCGTAGACGAAGCGGTTCTCGACGAAGACGCCGGTGAGGTCGCCGTGATTGGAAGGTACGCCGAAGTGGTAGTCGAAGCCTATGTCCAGGGGTCCGGGCGAGAGCTCGGCCTGATACTCCGTGCGCCACTTCGGGTCTTCGTTCTCCTTGCCGTAGCCCAGGTGCCACTTGCCGACGGCGGCCGTGGCGTAGCCTTTGGCCTTGAGCAGGGAGGCCAGGTTGACGCGACTGGGTTCGATGTGGAGGGGTGAGAAGGTGCCGAGCACCTCGTGGGTGAGGCTCGTGCGCCAGCAGTAGCGTCCGGTGAGCAGGGAATAGCGGGTCGGCGAGCAGACGGAGGAGGTCGTGTTGCCGTCGGTGAAGCGTCGTCCCTCGGCGGCGAGGCGGTCGATGGCCGGCGTGCGGATCAGTTTCGGTTCGGCGCCATAGCAACCGGCGCTGCCGTAGCCGAAGTCATCGGCCAGGATGACCACGATGTTGGGGCGGTCGGCGGCCGAAGCCGTCAGCGCGAAGAGCAGGCAGAGCAGGGGGCGCATGTCACTTGGAGGAAAGTTCGCGGAGGATGGCGTCGACGGCGGCCTGCGCGATGAGGTCGTAGGCCGGGCCGGTCCAGTGGAACATGTCGCCGCGCGCCAGCTCGCGTTTCTCGATCAGCAGTCCGTAGAAGTCGACGACCGGCACGCCCATCTCCGCCATGACCTTGGCGGCCATGCGGTTCTGTTCGACGATGTTGGGATTGATCTCCTGGTTGATCTCGGACGGGGCGCCCTTGACGGTCACGGGCGTGCTGCTCGCCCAGAGGAGCTTCGCCTTGGGCAGCTTGGTCCGCAGCACTTCGACGTAGCCTTTCATCAGCGGCTCGAAGGTGCCCGGCTTGATCCGGCCAGGCTGCCAGCCGTGCAGGCCCATGTTGAAGACGACGACGTCGTAGGGACCGTTGTCCAGCACTTCGCCCAGCAGCTTGTTGACGTGCGTGGACTGATTGTAGGGATTCACCCACAGGTCGACGTTGGCTTTGCCGGCGAGCAGCTTGGAAGCCTTGCCTTGGTAGCCGTTGAGGATCGAGTCGCCGATGAGAAGGACACGCGGGAGCTTGGCGTCCTTGATGACGGCCTTCTCGAGGCGCCAGCCTTTGCCGTCGGACTGGACGCGTTTATCGGTCTCGACCGGGGCGGGCCGGTCGGCGGCCACGGCCGAGAGAGCGAGGAGGGTCAGGAGGATGGAGCGCATGGGATTATTTTCCTTCGGCGGCCCACTTCTTCATCTGGGCGATGTTCTTTTCGACCTCGGGGTTGCCCTTGCCGACGTAAGGCTTCATGTCGCTGTCGTACATGGCCATGCTTTCCGGACCGGGGTCGCGGGTGGCGATGAGCTTGGCGTCCAGCCGGCGGCGATGCTCTTCGAGGACGCCGGCGAAGGCCGGATCGCCCGCGAGATTACGCACCTGATGGGGATCGGCGGCGAGTTCGTAGAGTTCCTCGCGCGGGCGGGTGGGGCTGAAGAGCAGCTGTTCGGTGAGCGTCGGCAGCTGGCCGGCCGCATGCAGTTCGCGCAGGCGCTGCACGATCGCTTTGCCGTCCTTGTAGGCGCAGGGCTGGAGGTGCGGGCGGTCCGGGTGGTAATTGCGCACGTAGATGAACTTATCCGTGCGCAGGCTGCGGATCTTCTCCGTGGTCTCGTCGCAGCGGTCACGGGCGGAGAAGGCCTCGGTGCGGCGGGCGTAGGAGGCTGAAAGGACGTCCTTGCCTTGCATCCAGGAGGGGACGGCGATTCCGGCCGCGGCCAAGGACACGGCGGCGAGGTCGATGTGTTCGACGAGGTCCGTGCGCAGCTGTCCGGCCGGCAGGCCAGGGCCGCGCATCACCAGCGGGACGTGGGCGCCTTCCTCATAGAGGAACTGCTTGCCGCGGGCATGGCTGATGCCGTGGTCGGTCATAAAGATGATCAGCGTGTCGGCGAGCAGGCCTTCTTTCTCCAGGCGTTCGCGGACCCGGCCGACGTGCAGGTCGGTCAGGCGGACGGCGTCGAGGTAATCGGCCCAATCCTGCAGCAGGACGGGGTCGCGCGGGTAGTACGGGGGGAGGGTGACCTTCGCGGGGTCGGTGCCGGCTCCGAGCTCACGCTTCACTCTTTCGCGGAACTGGACCCGGGCGGCCTCGGAGCCTTCGCGCAGCTTGCCGCCGTGGAGCTGGACCTGCATGAAGAAAGGCTGGCCCGGCTTGCGTCCTGCCCAGTCGTGCGAGTCATACATGGCCGGATCCCATTCGAAGTTGTAGTCCGTCTTGCCGAGGCGCGAAGCGCCGGCGTTCTTCGCCTTCTTGCCTTTGCCGGCGCCGAAGGGCAGGCCGCGGAAATCGAGATCCGGCAGGCCGCTGCCGATGCAGGTGTAGTACCCGGCTTGCTGGAAGAGTTTCGGCGCGGGGGTGACTGGGGCGGGCAGTTCGATCTTCAGTTCGCCGCGGCCGCTGCGGTGGTGATGGGCGCCGATGGTCGTCTGATACATACCCGTGACCAGGGCCGAACGGCAAGGGGAGCAGACCGGGGCCGTCACGTAAGCTCGGCTGAAGCGGATGCCTTCCTTCGCCAGGCGGTCGACGTTCGGGGTGGCGATGGTCTTCTCGCCGTAGCAGGAGAAGTTCGGCGACATGTCGTCGACCACGAACCAGAGGATGTTCGGCCGCTCGGCGGCGATGGCCGTCAGGGCGAAGAACAGGCAGAGCAGGGGGCGCATGGGGTGAGGTCAGGTTGGGTGCAAAGGCGGGACGTGGCAAAAATAATGGGGTCAGACCCCGTTAATAGGGTCTGACCCCATTATGGGGAAGGCGTTGGGCAGCTTATTTCTGGGTGAAGACGAACACGCCGTGCTTGTTGGCGATGACGATGTCGGGCTTGCCGTCCGCGTTGACCTTGCCGGTGAAGAACTGGGTGCCGACGCCGCTGTCGGCGTCGATGCGTCGGGGGACGAAGCTGGCGCCTCCCTGGCCGTCGCGGTTCAGTTCGAACCAGTAGAGCACCGGGTCGGCGTTCGGCTCGTCGTCGCCCTTGATGCCGTGCGCCCAGCGGCGTTTGCCGCAGATGATGTCGGGCAGGCCGTCGCCGTTCATGTCCTGGAGTTCGACGGCGTGGATCTGGCTGAAGCCCTTGCCGTCGGCGTTGTCTTCCTTGGTCTTGCCGAGGATGACGTGCTCTTTGAAGGAAGCGTCGGCGTTCTGTTCGAACCAGGAGAGACCGTAGCTGTGGGCCTTGATGCTCGTGATGACGTCGTTGCGTCCGTCCTTGTTCACGTCGTAGACGTACATCTGGGCGCCGCCCACGCCGAAGGCCGCCTTGTGGAACTTCCAAGGGCCGGGCGAGGCGAGGTCCTTCGGCTGTTCATACCAGCCGTTGGCTTCGAGGATGTCCATGCGTCCGTCGCCGTTGACGTCGCCGGCGCCGTAGCCGTGCGTGTACTTGAAGATCTTCTGGTCGTTCTCCTTGGACTTCTCGGTGATCGCGTGGAACTTGGCCTTGCCGAACGGGTTGGACCAGTCGATCACGGCGAAGCCGAACTGGCCTCCGTGGCGACCCTTGTTGTTCTTGGGGTCCTTGACGGCGTCGCTGGTGTGGCAGAGCAGCTCGGGCTTGCCGTCGCCGTTCATGTCCACGAGCTGCGGCGATTCGCCGTCGGCCACGTCGAAGACCTTATGCACGGTCCAAGGACCGGATTTGCCCTTGGGGTTCTCGTAGATCAGCGCAGGGTCGCCGGGAAAGCCGAAGACCAGGATGTCGGACCAGCCGTCGGCGTTGAAGTCGTAGGCGTAGGAGATGAAGTAGTCGGAGTAGCCCGTGGCGCCGTTGAAGGGCGTCTTGTTCGGGCCCTTGTCATGCGAGGGCTCGGCGGCGTAGGCGACGCGCTGCTTGAAGTCCGGACCCTTCCAGATGAACCAGCCGGCGGCGACGTCCGCATGACCGTCATGGTCGAAGTCGGCGACGGCGCAGCCTTCGGCCACGAAATCCTTCGTGAGGGTCTGCTTGTCGAAGGAGATGGGGCCGGCGACGGCGCAGACGCCGAGCAGGAGCGGAAGGAGGGGGGCGAGGGGGCGCATGGGGGTATGATTAATACACCCGATGCGGGGATTGGTTGCGAGGAGTTTTCGGCAAAACCCCGTAATGAAGGCTAATGATTACTCCAGCCGACCGAACATGATGCGTTCCTTACGGCTCGGGTCGGAATCCCCCTGGGTCACGCTGAACCAGATCTGGCCGTTGGTCTCGACGAAGGTGGGGTATTGGAAGGACTTGGTCGTCTCGAAGCGGTATTTGCGCTCCCAGGTCTTGCCGTCCTTGGAGACGTCGACGTTGAACACGCTGCGGCTCACCTTGCCGATCTGGGTGCTTTCCTGCCAGCCGAGGTAATAGACGCCGTTGAACTTGTCGAAGGTCGGCTTGGAGGCGGCCCCTTTCTTCACGAAGTCCTTCTCGCCGCCGGTCGTCCAAGTCTTGCCGTCGCGGCTCTCGCAGAACCAATAATTATGATTGCCGTTCTCCTGACGGCAGATCGCCAGCCACGTTCCGTCGGGCAGGCGGTTGACCGCAGGCTCGGTGAGGGCGGGCTTGCCGGGCCCGTTGAAGTGACCGACGACCTCGAGCGTGTCGGCCGCGGCGTTCAGCGTGCAGAGCGTCTGCTGCGCTCCGAGGTAGTTGTTGATGGCCATGTAGGTCCGTCCGTCGAAGTCCTTGAAATTGTCGAACAGGTATACTCCGGCGTCCATGGGCTTGCGGAGGACGCCCTGCTTGGCGGCGTCCGCATGCAGATGTCGGGGCTGGAGGTCGAAGACTCCGTCGCTCGTCTTGATCTTCATGCGATGGATCTCCGGCTCGAAGGTCATCGTGCCGAGGTCGAGGTCGCGATAATACGTCTGCGACTGGCGCTTGCCGGGCTGCTCGCTGGCGAACCAGCAACGCAGCGTCTTCGGGCCGATCTGGCGGATACGCGGGACGAAGCAGGCGCCGACCGGTAGGGTCTCGTTGGCGAAGGCCTGTTCGGAGCGTGCGATGGTCATCACGTCGAGCAGGCGTTCGTTGCGGAGGTCGACGATCGAGAGCGTGGCGTAGATGAAGGGCCAGGTCGCGGCCTCGCCGGCCTGACGGTCATTGGCTTCGGCGACGACGTAGGCGCGGTCGCCGACGATGACGAGGTGGGAGTCGTGGGAGCCTTTGACTTCAGGGCCGCTGACCTTGATGAGTCCGGTCATGACCTTGTCCCCGGCGGCCTTGGCGTCCCATCCGGCGGGCAGCAGCGTGGCGGCGGGCTTGGTCTCCGGCTCCGGCGTGGAGCAGGCCACGAGGAGGGCGGAAAGACAGAGAAGCAGGCGGGTCTTCATGGGGCTTATTTTGCCGCAGTGGCGACCGGGAGCAACTGGAAGGCGTCGAGGATGACGAATCCGACGGTATCGTCGTTGCTGATGGTCAGGACGTATTCAATGCCTTGGCGGAGCTTAAACTGACGAAGGGGTCGGAGGGCCTCGCCGGCGGGCATGGGCTGGGTCTGGTCCACGGTGAAGCGATGCTCCGCGCCGCCTCCCTCGAGCTTGAGCGGGAGTCGGGTCGTGCGGGTCTCGTGGGCGGAGTAGGCCATGCGGAGTTCGTATTCGCCGTCGGCCGGCACCTTGAAGCGGAAGGTCGCCTTGGACTTTCCGTCCGAACGCTTGCCGTCGTGGACATAGCCGGAGCCTACGTGCGGCTTGAAGTTCGTGGAGTGCTCCCAGTCGCCGGAGAGTTCGGCCTGCGCGTCGTCGAGGATCAGGCCGGGCAGGGAGGCGGGTGCGATACCGGTGCCTTTGCCAGAGGCAGGTGTCTTGGCGGGCAGCGGCGGGAGCACCGGCAGGTCGAGGGCTTGGTTCTGCGCAAGCAGGCGGGCGCGAAGCCGGCCGTAGTCGAGCGTCTGGACAGAGACGCCTTCTTTGGCGGCGAGGGCGGCGGCGATGCCGGCGCTCTGGCCGATCGCCATCCAGGTCGGCTCAACGCGGATGGAGGAGTAGGCCACGTGGGTGGCGGAGAGGGCGACGGGCACGAGAAGGTTGGAGCATTCTGCGGAGGCCGGCGTGATCGCGCGATAAGGGACGTGGTAGGCGTAGCCGTGAGGGCGGCCAGGCATGCGTACCGGGAAGATCGTGCCCTCGTTCAGGACGCCTTCCGGGAGCGCGATGCGGCGGCAGTCGTGCGAGTCGATCGGGAAGGAAGACACCGCGATCGGGTCGTCCTTCTTGGGGTCGTCGATGATGTCTTTCTGCGTGAGCGTGTAGCGCCCGTCCAAGCGGCGGCCTTCGCGGACGTAGAGCTGGGGAGACCAATGTCCGGTCTCGGGGAATTCGTCGCGGCAGAGGCCCAGTTCGGCCATCGTCTCGCGAATCTTGGCCGGGACGGCGGCGTCGGTCGTAAGGAAGTGATAGAACTCCAGGGTGTATTCCTTGTGCTTGTCCCAGAGCTTGGCGCGGCCGGCGGGGTCGGACGCGCACCAGCCGTTGGCCTCGCCGACGAGGCCCATCGAGAACATCTTCCCGATGCCGTTGTTGGCGTCGAACTTGTTGCCCGGCAGCGGATAGAGGTCCCAGGGCAGGGGTGCGTTCGGGTATTTCTGGAAATAGCGTCGGACCAGTTCGAAGCGGGCCGGGTCATAGGCCTTGGGCGCAGGGAAGGGCACGCGGTTGGCCGGATCCTTCGTCAGGCACAGACGGAAGCTGTAGACCATCACCGTCTGTTCGCCGGCGTTGTCGTCGCCCTTGCGTACGGTCGTGATCAGCGGGAGCGGTAGCCCATGGGCGTCGAAGCCGTCGATCGCCATGAGCTGCTTCGGATACTGGCGGCCGGCGAGGGATTCGCCGTATTCGTCGCGGCTGTCGCGTCCGAGATGCCAGTAGACGCCTGCCTTCGCGAGCAGGTCGCCTTCATAGGTGGCGTCGACGAAGACCTTGGCCGAATGGACTCCGGCGGGTGTCCGGAAACCGACGATCTTGGCGCCTTCCTTTTCGACGGATTCGAGCGGTTGCTGGGTCAGTACGGTCACGCCGGCTTCCTTGAGCATCGCATCGGTCACGCGGGCGGCGACGTGCGGCTCGTAGGTCCAGACCACGTTGTTTTTGACGGCGACGTCGTAGGGCAGTTTGACGCCGCGGGCGGCGTAATCGGCGGCCACGCGCTGGTGCCATTCTTCGAACAGGCCGCGGAGCGTGGAGCGGATCGTCTGATTGGAGTCGCTGAAGCTGAGTCCGCCCGTGTTGACGCCGCCGACATGGGCGGTCGGTTCGATGAGCACGACCTTGGCGCCTTCGCGGGCGGCGGCGATCGCCGCGCAGAAGCCTCCGGGCGTGGCTCCGTAGACGATCACATCGGCCTCGACGGCCCGGGCGACGGGCAAGGATAGGAGCAGCCCGAGGGCGAGGAGGAGGCGCATGGGCGGGGAGGAGGGCAACTTAGCCCTCGGCCCCGCTTTGCCAACTCATTCTGCCTGCCAAGGCCGGCTTACTTCGCCGGCAACGGGGGCAGTTTCGCGCTGTAATGCACCGCGCGGTGGCGGGCGTCGTCGTAGGCGAAGTGCAGCCACTGTTTGTCGGCGCTGACGAAACCGTCCGGGTAATTGATCGAGCCCTTCATGAGCTTGCCGGGGTATTTCGGGTCGGGACCGGCCTCAGGGACGAGCACGCGCTGGTAGGGCCAGGTCTTGCCGTCGTCGAAGCTGATCCAGAGCGACAGGGGCGCGCGGCGCTTGGAGTTGTTGTTGTGCAACAGAGCGACGGACTTGCCGCCGAGCGGGAACAGGGTGGCCTTGCTGCCCGGGTTGGGGATCTCGGTGACCGTGGCGAATTCCGGCCAGGTGCGGCCGCCGTCCATGGAGACGGCTTGGTAGAGGACGCCGCCGAGGCGGTCGGCGCGGATGAACATCAGGATCGAGCCGTCGGCGCGTTCATGGATGGTCGGTTCGGCCCAGCCGAAATACCTGTCGTTGGCCGTGAGGCGTACGTTGCCGTGCTCGCTCCACGTCTTGCCGCCGTCGGCGCTCATCAGGACGCCGTTGCGCGGGTTGGTGAAGGCGCGGTCGAGCGGGGCCTTGTCCTTTTCGGCGTCGGGGCCGACATAGTGCTGGAAGGGCATCAGGATGCGTCCGTCACGCGTGGTGATCGACGGGCGGATGAAGGTGCGCTCCTTGAGGCGTCCGGGGAGTTCCTGCGGCTTGCTCCAGGTCTTGAACGAGTCGTCGCTGGTCAGGTACCAGGAGCGCCAGTCGTTGGCCCAGTGCTTCGAATGCGTCGAGAAAAAGAGCGTCGCGCGTCCGTCGCGCACCAGGACTTCGGTCGGGCCCTGGCCGATGGTCTTGCCTTCGCGGGGGAAGCCGACGTCGAAGGACGCCAGCGGCGTCCAGGTCTTGCCCTCGTCGGTGCTGCGCGTGATGGCGGTGTAGTTGAGCGGAGACGGCTCGGTGTCGCCGCCGGCGAGCATGAAGTAGATCCAGGAACCGTCGGGCATCAGGCGCAGGGTCGTGTCGCAGACCATGCGGTTCGGTGAGTAGCCTTCATAGGGGATGCTCGTGCGGTCCTGCTTGGCGTCCTCGAGGCCTTGGGCCGTCCATTTGGTGTCAGCGGTGATGGCTCCCGAAGATTCGTCGGCGGCAGCCGATGCGATGCCGAGCAGCAAGGCGTGGATGATCGCTAGTTTCATGAGGGAATTGACTCAGCGCAGACCGAGCTTGGCGCACGCCTGGCGGATGACCCAGTCGCTGGACTCAAGGGCCTTGCGCGCGGCTTCATCATCGGCGCCGGTGAGTTCCCTCACGATGCGGATGGCGCGGCCGCGGAGCTTCGAGTTCGAGGGCTTCAGGTCGATCATCAGGTTGCTCATGACTTTGCCGGAGCGGGCGAGCGCGAGCGTGGTGATCAGGTTGAGCACGAGCTTCGTGGCCGTGCCGGCTTTGAGGCGCGTGGAGCCGGTCAGGACTTCCGGTCCGGTGTCAGGCAGGATGGCGCGGTCAAGCAGCGGGTGGTCGCGGTAGCCCGGATTGCACGAGACCAGTACCGTCTTGGCGCCGCGGCGGCGGGCCTCGGCGAGGCAACCCCAGATGAAGGGCGCATGGCCGCTGGCGGAAAGGCCGATGACCACGTCGTTCGCCTGGATCGAGCGGGCTTCGATGGCGCGTCGGCCGGCGTCGGCATCATCTTCGGCGCCTTCGACCGCGCTCCAGAGCGCCTGGTTGCCGCCGGCCATGATGCCTTGCACGAGACGTGGAGGCGTCCGGAAGGTCGGCGGGCATTCGCTGGCGTCGAGGACGCCGAGACGGCCGCTGGTGCCGGCACCGCAGTAGAAGAGGCGACCACCGGCGGCGAAGGCGCGCACGACCTCGTTGACGGTCCATTCGATGTGCGCGCTTTCCGCGAGGATCTTGCCGGGGAGGGTCGCGTCCTCGTCGAGTATCAGTCGGATCGCCTGCGGCAAGGGCATCTCGGCGAAGCCCGTGGACTTCGGGTTGCGGCCTTCGGTCGGTGCGGAAGCGACGGGGCGCCAGGAAGCAAGAGCGGCGGAGGCCGGAGCTGAGACAGGCTGTTGCTTTGCGGCAGTGCCGCCTTCGAGGCCACGGGCGAGACGGATGGCTCCCCAGGTGCCGGAGCGTGACAGCCGGATGACTTCGCTGCCGGGCCGGGCGGCGAGGATCTTGGCGGTCACCTCATCGGCGAACCAACCGTTCTTAAGGATCGTCGAACCGTTGAGCAGGAACTGGACTTTCTCGCCGGGAGCAGCGACGCGGGCGGCGCAGTGCACGGCGTCCTTGCTGAGACGGTCGGAGGCGCGTCGCAGGATGGCGACGGCGATCTCGTCCTGACGAGAGGCCGCGGCGGCGAAGACGACCTGGGCGAGCGAAGCGATCTCTGTCTTGCTGGCCGACATCGACCACTCGATGAGGGCCTCGGGGTCGTTCATCTGCAGGAACGCCAGCATGTCGGCGCCCAGGGCGGGCCAGCCGGCCTCGATGTCGGAGATCGTGACCGTCGAGCGAAGGGCGTGCACGGCGATGTCGCACGCGCTGCCGCGGTCGCCGATGATGTGGCCGCGGCCGCCGACCTTGACCGTCGCGCCGGAGCGATGACGTCCGAGCGAGCACGAGCCCGTGCCGCTCAATAGAAGCACCTGCGCTGCGCAGTCAGGGCTCCAGCTCTCGGCTTCGATGGCGAGGAGCAGATCGTCGCCGACGAAGGCGGGAGTGTCTGGCCAGGTCCGCGTGATCGCGCGGCTGAGGCGATCGCGATCCGCGGC
This sequence comes from Verrucomicrobiota bacterium, assembly GCA_041180005.1. Taxonomy (GTDB): domain Bacteria; phylum Verrucomicrobiota; class Verrucomicrobiia; order Opitutales; family UBA953; genus UBA953. Next base: position 53,362 of record JBEGSF010000002.1, read on the forward strand.
GGTGCGGACGCCGGCCATGCCGACGCCGATGCGGTCAGGCTTGGCCGGGAGCTGGTCGCGGATCGAGTCGAGCAGGGCGGTTAGCTGGTCGTCGGCGAGGAGGCGGAGGTTGCCCGGTCCGGCGGTGACCGAAGCGAGCACCTGATCCGCGGCGTCGACCAGGGTCGCCGTGGTGCGGGTGCCGCCGCCTTCGATGCCGAGGACGAGCATAGGGTCAGCGGACCTTGTAGATCTTCACGTCGTCGATCCAGACGGTCGAGTTCGCGAGGAAGCTGAACCAGCGCTTGGGGTCGTGGGCGTAGCCCTCGGAGCGGTGGCTGGCGATGAGCTTGCCGTCGAGGCTGAAGCGCATCTCGTCTCCTTCGGTGACCAAGGTGAACACGTGCCATTCCTGGTCGGCCTTCAGCGGGGTGGTCTGAGACTTTTTCTTGAGCATCGCCTCGAAGGCGGGATCTGGCTTGCGCTTCGCGGCCGCATCCTCGGCGTGTTTCTTCTTCACGGCGAGGTTCATCGAGCCCGTCTTGCGGTCCGCCAGGTTCAGTTCGGCCTGCGAGAGGGTCGCGTAGCAGAGATGGCCCGCATGGACATCCTTGAGGGAGCGGTCCACGAAACCGGCGACGAGGTTCTCGGCCTTGTTCAGTCCGGGGAACCTGAAGCGAACGATCACGCCGCCGTCGGCGAACCCTGCGTCGTGGTGGATGTGGGCGGCATGGCCGGCTTCCTTGGTCGCGCTGGCGATCTTCATGATGCCGGCGTCGAGGTCGGCCTGCTTGAGCTTGGGGACGCGGTCGGCCGTGGCGCTTTCCCAGCCGTTACCGATGTCCTTGAGGCCCGTGCCGGTCTCCTCGCGTTCGAAGGCGTCGTGGAAGATCAGGGTGCCCTTGGTCTGCAGCCAGGCGGTGTCGTCGGCGGCGGCGAGGGATGCTGCCATTAGGCAGAGAAGCAAAGTTGACCAGTTGGCCGGTTGGCCAGTTGGCCAGAGGGAGCGACTAAGGGTCTGCATGGGGTTAAGGGGTGGGGTGGGGGAGGGAAGATACAGTGCAAAGGTGCAAAAGTGCAAAGGTGGAAACGAGGAGGGTTAGCGGTAGGGTTAGGGGGAGGGCATTTCCGCGTCTCGGGGGTAGGGCTGACCGCCGCGGTCAGCCGCGGTTGAGCGAGGTCGCTCAACCCTACCCAAGGCAAGCATTCCCCCGATACTCCATACTCAATACTCGAAACTCACACGCCACTTTTGCACCTTAGGACAGCACGTGGTGCTGTCCCTGCCCCTATCAAGCGACCAACGCCTTGACGACCTTGGTCGGGAGCACGCCGGTGAGCTTCTGGTCCAGGCCCTGATACTTATACGTGAAGCGTTCGTGGTCGTAGCCGAGGAGGTGCAGCACGGTCGCGTGGAAGTCGTTGATCGGGAGGGGGTCCTTGACGATGTTATAGCTGAACTCGTCGGTCTCGCCGTAGATCTGGCCGCCCTTGGCGCCGCCGCCGGCCATCCACATCGAGAAGCAGCGCGGATGGTGGTCGCGGCCGTAGTTCTCCTTGGAGAGTCCGCCCTGGCTGTAGATCGTGCGGCCGAATTCTCCGCCCCAGACGATGAGGGTGTCGTCGAACATCCCGCGCTGCTTGAGGTCCTCGATGAGGGCATGGCAGGGCTGGTCGATGTCCTTGCACTGGCTGGGCATGCGTCCGTTGACGTTGGAGTGATGGTCCCAGTTGTTGTGGTAGATCTGGACGAAGCGGACGCCGCGCTCGACGAGACGGCGGGCCATCAGCACGCTGTTGGCGAAGCTGCCGCGCTTGCGGGCTTCCTCGCCGTAGAGCTTGAAGATGTGTTCGGGCTCCTTGGATAGGTCGGTGAGTTCCGGCACGCTGGCCTGCATGCGGAAGGCCATCTCATACTGCTTGATGCGCGTGTGCGTCTCGGGGTCGCCCACGGCCTCGTAGTTGAGGCGGTTGAGCTGGTTGATGCCGTCGATGGTCTGCTTGCGCAGGTCGTCGGGCACGCCGGGCGGGTTGTTGATGAAGAGGATCGGGTCGCCCTTGCTGCGGAAGGACACGCCGGCATGTTCTCCCGGCAGGTAGCCGCTGGACCAGAGGCGGCTGGAGATCGCCTGCTCCTGATCGCGGTTGGTCGGGGTGGCGATGAGCACCACGAAGTTCGGCAGGTTGTCGTTCTCGGAGCCGAGGCCGTAGGAGGCCCAGGAGCCGAGGCAGGGGCGGCCGGTGATCTGGTTGCCGGTCTGCATGGCGCAGATGGCGGGCTCGTGGTTGATCGCCTCGGTGTTGAGCGAGCGCATCCAGCAGATCTCGTCGGCGTGCTTGCCGAGGTTCGGGAGCAGGTCGGAGTTGAGCCACATGCCGCACTGGCCGAACTGCGAGAAGTTATATTTCGAGGGCGCGATGGGGAAGCGGGCCTGGCCGCTGGTCATCGTGGTGAGGCGCTGGCCGTTGCGGATGCTCGCGGGCAGGTCCTTGTCATACATCTCCTTCATCTTCGGCTTGTAGTCGAAGAGGTCCATCTGGGCGGGGCCGCCGACCATGTGGAGGTAAATGACGCGCTTGGCCTTGGGGAGATGCTGCGGCTTGATCGCGCCGGGCGCGGCATGGGCGTGGTTGGAGCCGAGCAGGCTGGTCAGCGCGGCCGCGCCGAGGACGTTGGCGCCAGCGCCGAGGAAGCGACGGCGGGTCTGGAGGGCGTTCCACTCGTGGAGGATGGGCATGGGATTATTTGTTAAGGATTTCGTCGAGGTTGAGGAGCTGGCTGCAGACCATCGTCCACGCGGCCAGTTCGGTCTTGGGCACCTGATCGTCGGCCTTCGCGTCGCCGACTCCGAGGAGGGCGGCGGCGTCGGCCGGCTGGGCGACGTAGTGCTTGCGCATCTTCGCCAGGCTGTCGGTGAGGATCGCGGTCTCGGCCGGCTTGAGCGGGCGGCAGAGCACGCGTTCGGCGGCGGCGTTCAGGCGGGCGAGGTCGTCGCCGTGGCCCTTCAGGGTGTGCTGGGCGAGGACGCGGGAGGCTTCGACATACTGCGGGTCGTTGAGCATGACGAGCGCCTGGAGCGGGGTGTTGGTGCGGTCGCGGCGCACGCAGGTGACTTCGCGCGAGGGGGCGTTGAAGAGGTCGAGGCTCGCGGGCGGGGCCATGCGGCGCCAATAGTTGTAGAGCGAACGGCGATACAGGTTCTCGCCCATGTCGGGGCGGTAGACCTGGATGCCGACGCCGACGACTTCCCAGATGTTCTCGGGCTGGTAGGGCTTGGTGCCCGGGCCGCCCATGCGGGGCGAGAGCGTGCCGCTGACGGCGAGCGCCTGGTCGCGGAGCATCTCGGCGTCCATGCGGAAGCGCGGTCCGCGGCTGAGCAGGGAGTTGTCGCGGTCCTTGTCGACCTTCTCCTTGGTGATGAGCGCCGACTGACGGTAGGTGGCGCTGAGGAGGAGCTGCTTGTAGAAGCGCTTCACGTCCCAGCCGTGTTCACGGAAGTCGATGGCCAGCCAGTCGAGGAGCTCGGGGTGGGAGGGCAGGCTGCCCATGATGCCGAAGTCTTCGGAGGTCTTGACGAGGCCGGTGCCGAAGAGCTCCTGCCACATGCGGTTGACCGTCACGCGAGCCGTGAGCGGATTGGCTTCGCTCACGATCCAGCGGGCCAGACCGAGGCGGTTGCGGGGGGCGTCGGTCGGGAGCTTGCCGAGCGCGGAGGGGATCTCCGCCGGCACGGCGTCGCCCTTCTTGTCGTAGGCGCCGCGGATGAGGATGTTGGCCATCGCCGGGCTATCCATCTTCTCTTCCTGGACGTGCGTCAGCGGGCTGCGGGCGCGGATCATCGTCTGCTCGGCGGTGAGCTTCGCGACGAGCGCGTTGGCGACCTTGGAGGGTTCGTGACGATTCGAGAGGAAGTAGTCGCGGAGGGCGTCCTTCTGCTTGGGACCGGGCTTGCCGGCGAGCATCGTGCGCAGCGGCGCGAGCTTCGACAGCGTGGTCACTTCTTCAGGGCGAAGCGCGCGGGAATAGAGGAAGGCTTCCTGGATGTCGCCGTGCAAAGGTTCGCTGCGGCTGCGCTGTCCGAGGCGGGTGGGCGTCGCGGCCTTGGTGTCGGACTTGAGCTTGTCGACCTCGGCGCGGGTCTCCATCGCCACGCCGTCGACGTAGATCCTCACGCCGGCGCCCTTGCCGCTGCCGTCGTAGGTCATGAAGACATGCTGCCAAGCGCCGGCACGCACGGGATTCTTGGTGGTCGTCACCTTGATGGCGTCGTCCGGCCACTTGCTGATGACGTAGACGCCGAAGTTCCTGCCGGACTGGAAGAGAGCCCAGCCCTGCGAGCCCTTGGCGTCGTCCATGCGGGCGAGGATCGCGCCCGTGCCCTCGGCCTTGTCGACGCGCGTCCAGGCGCCGGCGCTGAAGGCCTGCCTGGTGCTGAAGTCGCCGGCATCGCCGATGACGAGGTGGGAACCCTTCTTGAAGCTCGGGGCGGGGCCGCCCTTGCCGTCCTTCTTCCAGACGACCGGCTCCCCGGCGGCTTGGGTGCCGGCGGGGATGCCCTTGCCTTCGTTCAGGGCGAGGCGCGCGACGAGTCCCTTCGCAGGGATGTCCGCGTCGAGGTCGGCGGGCTTGGCGGCGGCGATCCACTGGTCGAAGAGCGGCGCGCCCGTCTTGCGGGCTTCGGCGAGCTGCTTGTTGGCGGCGGTGATCTCGCCGGGCAGGGCGTTCCAGCGCGGACGATCGGCGTCGGACGGAAGATAGATCACCGGGCCGCGGCCGTCCTTCACGTTGCCGTCGAGGCCGCCCTGGGTGGTGTTCCGGAAAAAGGCCGCCATCGAGTAGAAGTCCTTCTGCGAGAACGGGTCGAACTTGTGGTCGTGGCACTGCGCGCAGTTGGTCGTGAGGCCGAGGTAGACCCAGCCCATCGTCTGCACGCGGTCTGCCGCGTAGTTGGCGAGGTTCTCCTCGACGATCGTGCCGCCTTCGTTGGTCGTCGGGTTGCAACGCTGGAGGCCGGTGGCGATGCGCTGTTCTTCGGTCGGATTCGGGAGCAGGTCGCCGGCGAGCTGCCAGACGGTGAACTTGTCGAAAGCGAGGTTGTCGTTGTAGGCCTTCACGACCCAGTCGCGGTAGGGCCACATCTCGCGGTAGGCGTCGAAGTGGAGGCCGTGCGAATCGGCGTAGCGCGCGGCGTCGAGCCAGTAGCGGGCGCGGTGTTCGCCGTAGGCCGGCAGGGCCATCAGCTCGTCGATGAGCACGGAGAGCTGGGCGTCGGAAAGGCGCGCGCCGTCCTTCGGCAGGTGCTTGGCGAGCAGGGCCGGGGAGGGAGGCAGGCCGGTGACGTCGAGGCTGACGCGGCGGATGAGCGTGGCGGCGTCGGCTTCGGCGGCGGGCTTGAGGCCGGCGGCGTCGAGCTTGGCGCGGACGAAGCGGTCGATCGGGTTCTTCGCCCACGCGTCGTCGGAAGTCTGGGGCAGGGGGCTCTTCTGCGGGGCGACGAGGGACCAATGCGGCTGCCACGGCGCACCCTGTTCGATCCAGCGGCGCACGAGGGCGATCTGGTCGGGCTTCAGTGTCTTGTGAGTCTCCGGCGGAGGCATGATCTCATCCTCGTCCTTGGAAAGCATGCGCTGGTAGAGGGTGCTCTGGTCCGGCTTGCCCTTGATGATGGTCGGCGGTTCTTCCTTGCCGCTCTTGTCGACGCGCACGGCGAAGAAGCCGGCTTCGGTGTCGAGACGCAGGCCGGCCTTCCGGGTGCCGGGGTCCGGGCCGTGGCAGTGGAAGCAGTTGTCCGCGAGCAGGGGGCGGATGTCGCGGTTGAACTGCACGCCGTCCGCCGCGAAGGCCGCGGAAAAGACAAAGGGCAGGAGAGCCAGGAAGGGCTTACGCATGAGAGGGGTGTTCTGAATAAAGACAGTTAGACGGAGAGGGGAAGCCGGATTAGGGCAAACACGACATAAGATAGGTTACCTGGGCGGGTTGTTCCCCCGCCTGGGTGTAAAAATACTACCCGCCGATGGCAGGAGTTAGCTCAGAACTCCCAGCGACGGGACGCCCCTTGGGCGGGGGTCAGGACGATGTCGTCGAGGTCCACCGCGGCGGAGCCAGCGGGCAGGTACAGGCGGAGGATGCCCGCGCCCTGCTTGGGCTCAAGGTCCACGGTGATCGTCTGCCAGGAGGCTTCGCCGGACGTCCGGTAGGGCACGGAGAGCATCTCGGCGCCGCCAGCGGAGCCCAGGAGGGCGATGCGACCTTCTCCGGCCTGCGGGGCGCGGAGGCGGAAGGACAGCTTGGCCGGGCCTGGGCTGAGGCCGGCCCCGACGCCGATGAAGGAGTCAGCCCCTTTGGACTCGATATGCAGCGCGCCGTCGATGACCGATGCCTTGCCGGCGCGATTCTTCCAGTTGCCGGGGAGATCGTCGGGCGCCAGGGCTTTCTTCTTGGCCGGCGCCTTGGGCGCGGCCTTGCCGAAATCCGGATTTAGCTTCGGAATCACCGCTTCGGTGTCCTTGAGGAAGTCGGTGATCAGTCCGTTGAGTTCTTTCACGAGCTCGGGTTTCTCCTTGGCGAGGTTGCGACGTTCGCCGAGGTCGTTCTTCAGGTCGTAGAGTTCGAGGTCATCGGAGCCGTCATCATTACGGGCATAGAAGCGGAGGAGCTTCCAGTCGCCCTTGCGCACGTAGGAGCCGGCGTAGAAACCGTCCATGACGGAGTCGCGCGTGGCGTTGCCGTGCGGGAAGTGGCAGAAGACACGATCACGGGACGACGTGCCGCCGAGGAGGGCTTCCGTCTGGTCGAGGCCGTCGATCTTCTGGTCGGGCTTGCTCGCGGCGCCACCGGCGCGGAGTAGCGTCGGGTAGAGGTCGACCGACTGCATGAGGAAATCGGCCGTCGCGCCGGCCTTCACCTTGCCGGGCCAGACGACGATGCCGGGCTCGCGGGTGCCGCCTTCGTAAAGCGAGGCTTTGCCGCTGCGATACGGCAGGTTGCTGGTCGCGGGAATCTCGGCGTAGCCGTCGGGGTCGGTCTTCTTCGGCGGATAGGCGTAGCCGCCGTTGTCGGACCAGAAAACGATGATCGTATTGTCCGCCTCGCCGGAATCGTCGAGGTGCTTGAGCAGTCGCCCCACCGAGTCGTCCAGGCTCTTCACCATCGCGGCGTAGAGCGGGTTCTTCTGCGGGTTCGCGGGATCGGTCTTCTGCTTGAAGTGTTCGATGTAGTCCTTGCGGGCGTTCCAGGGAGAATGCACGGAGAAGAGCCAGAAGTTCACGAAGAACGGACGTCCCTTGCTGGCGCGGATGAACTTGCCGGCCTCGTCGGCCATGCGTTCGTCGACGTGCCGGCCGGCTTCGTCCTTGATCGCGGGCTCGGCGATGAACTGCCAAGGCGCCAGATAGCCGCCGCCGGGGCCCGGGGCTTTGGGCGTGTGCGGCCAGTCCAGGTCGAAGCCCTGGTCGCGCGGCTCGTAGGCGTCTCCCGCTTTCAGGTTATGGCCGAGATGCCACTTGCCGAAGTGCGCCGTCGCATAGCCGGCGGCCTTGAGCGCCTCGGCGAGCGTATGGTAGTCAGGCTTGAGGCGTGTGATCGATTGCGCGACGAGCATCCGGCTGTTGGGGTTGCCGGCCTCGAGCTTCTTCTCGAGCTGCACCGTCGGGAGGTGGCAGACGGGAGAGGTGATGCCGATGCGGGCCGGGTATTGGCCGGTCAGGATACTCGAGCGCGTCGGCGAGCAGAGGGGGCTTGCGGAATAGGCCTGCGTCAGGCGGACGCCACGGGCGGCAAGCCGGTCCAAGTTGGGCGTCTCGTGGTACTTGCTGCCGAAGCAGGCAAGGTCGCGGCCGCCGAGGTCGTCGGCCAGGATGAGGATGACGTTCGGCTTGTCGGCGGCGAGGGCCGCGAGCGGGGCGAACAGGAGGGCGAGGAGGCGCATGGGGCTGAAGAGGGGTAGGGGCAGGGGCAGGGGTAGGCCGAATCAGTGGGGCAGGCCTTTGAGGTCGGCAGGCACCACTTTTTCATCCTTGGCGGCTTCGGCGGCGAGCAGGGCGCGCAGTTCTTCGACGCGCTTCGGCTCCTTGGCGGCGAGGTCGTCCTTCTCGTAGGGGTCGGTTGCGATGTCGAAGAGCTGGGGCTTGCCTTTGTTCATGGCGATGAGTTTCCAGTCGCCGTGGCGGATCGAACGTCCCTGCGGATGAGCGATGTAGATGGTACGCGGAGCGGGTGCGGCGTCCTCGCCGGTGAGGACTTTCCAGCGATCAAGGCCGTCCCATTTCGCATCCTGGCCAGGCTGGAAGCCGGTCAGGCTGGCGAGCGTCGGCAGCCAGTCGCCGACGTAGAGAGGTGCGGTGACCTTGCCGGGCTTCAGCTTGCCGGGCCAGTTCGCGAACGCACAGACCCGCGTGCCGCCTTCGTAGAGCGTGTTCTTCTGTCCGCGTAGCGGGTCGTTCTCGCTGTTGAAAGGCGAGTCCGGGACTTCGCCGGCGTAGGCGTTCTTGAGTCCTTCGATGCCGCCGTTGTCGGAGGTGAAGATGATGAGCGTCTTCTCGCGCTGGCCGGTCTTCTCGAGCGCGTCGACGAAGGCGCCGATCTTGGCGTCGAGCTGCGAAACCATCGCGGCCAGGCGTAGGCGCGACTCGTGCTTCACGGCGTCTTCGTGGAACTTAATGCCGTCATAGAGCTTCTTGTATTCGGCGGGTGCGTCGACCGGCGTGTGCACGGCATGGAACGGCACGTACATGAACCAAGGCTGGTCGCCGCCTTGCGTGATGCGCTTGAGCGCTTCCGCGGCGACGAGCTCGGTGGCGTTGCCTTCCTCATGGAAGAGCTTCCCGTCGCGATGCCAGGTGTCTTCGTAGGGGTTGCCTTTGCGATACTTGTGCGTCCAAGGGTCGGCGGCGCCGGTCAGCGTGCCGTAGCTGGTGTCGAAGCCGTACGCGTTCGGAATCCATTCGGGCCGCGCGCCGAGGTGCCACTTGCCGGCGAGGTGCGTGCGGTAGCCGAGCGACTTGAGCGCGGAGGCAAGCGTGGTCGTGCCGAGCGGCATCGCGCGCAAATTGCTGGGGGAGAGCGCCTGCGGACCGAAGCGCCCCGGGCAGCGCCCGCTCATCAGCGCCGCGCGGGTGGGGGTGCAGACAGGCTGGACGTAATGTTGGTCGAGTTCCGCGCCCGTGCGGACAAGCTTGTCCATATGCGGCGTCTTGCCGAAGCCGCCATGCCAGCCGACGTCCGACCAGCCGAGGTCGTCGGCGACGATGAGCAGGATGTTAGGGCGCTCGGCGGAGAGGAGAGGCGACAGGGAGAGCAGGCAGGCGAGGAGGGCGCGCGCGTTCATGGGGTAGGCATAAACTACCCTCGGCGAAGAGAGTGGACAGCCAAATATGCTTAACGACGGCCTTTGATTCAGCGTCCGACTGCGCCGAAATCACTTCGGTCCGAAGTTCCCTTGGCGGGGCGTAGTTCGATCGAGCGCAAGCGTAGTCCTTCGGCCTGGTCGCCTAAGTTCAGGCGGACGTGGATCGCCTGGCCGTCGATGGGCAAGGCGATGCTCTGCTCCGAGGCGCCGGCGGGCAAGGTGAAGCGGATGAGGTTCGCGGGCAGGAAGTCGGGCTGTTCCTTGGTGCGCCAGCTGAGCGAGCAGGCCGAGGCGACCTTGGCGTCGGCCTTGATGACGGCGGTCACGGGGCCGTTGAGCGCGAGGCCGGTCTTGGCGAGGAAGGGTTTGGCGTTCTTCGCGACCTTGGGGTCAGCGGTGAGAGTCAGGGCGCCGTCCTTTACGGCGATGGTGCCGTTGCGGCAGAGCCAGCCCTGGATCGAGCCGGCGGGTTCGTTCTTGCGCGGTGCAGCGTTGGCGGAAGCCGTGATGACGCCGTGTTCGGCGAACATCCCTTCGTGGTGCGGGTCCAGGCTCGTAGGCAGGCCAGGGGGTGTGAGCGTGTCGCTCCATGCCTTGAGCGCCGTGCGCAGGCGGGCGACGATCTCCGGCCTGACCTTGGACTGATCCTTGGTGAGGCTCTCGCCGTCGGGAAGCGTCACATCGAAAAGCATCTCCTCGCGGTCGCCGAGGCGGACGAGTTTCCAGGGGTGCTCCAGCACCGCGGCCTGCGAGCCCCAGCGCCAGAAGAGTCGCTCGTGCGGCGCACCGGTGTTCTGTCCAGCGGCGAAGGGCGTGAGATCCGTGCCGTCGAGTTCCGGGGCTTTGGGCAAGCCCGCGGCGGCCACGGCCGTGGCGGCGACGTCGAGGCTGCTGACGGGCTGATCGTAGACCTTGCCGGCGGGGAGGCGGGCGGGCCAGGTGGCCAGGAACGGCGTGCGGATGCCGCCTTCGGCGAGCATGCCTTTCTGGCCGATGAGCGGGGTGTTCAGCGAGCCGTCCCAGGCTTTGCCCAGCGGGGCGCCATTATCTCCGATGAAGAAGATAAGCGTGTTCTTGTCCTGTCCCATCGCCTTGAGCTTGGCGCGGAGTTGTCCGATGCCTTCGTCCATCGCCGCCATCATCGCCAAAGCTTGTCGGCGCTCTTTGGGTAGGTGGGCCGGCGTCTTCGAGAACCAGGGTTCTGGGGATTCTAGCGGGACGTGCGGTGCGTAGTAAGCGAGGTAGAGGAAGAACGGCTGGTCAGGCTTGGCCGCGCGCCGGTCGAGGAAGGACAGGGCTGCTTCGGTCTGCACGGTCACGCGGAAGCGGTTGTCGGCGACGACGTGCGGGGCGTCGGCGAAGGGTTTTCCCTGCAGGTCGTGCGAGGCGTAGAACTGCCGAAGTTCGCCGCGGAAGTATTCGTCAAAGCCCTGGGCGTGCGGCATGTGCTCCTTCGAGACACGCAGGGCCTTCTCGCCTTTCTTGCCGCCGACCAAGTCGAGGTGCCACTTGCCGACCTGGCCGGTGGCGTAGCCGGCGGCCTTGAGGCGCTCGGCGATCGTCAGCTCGGTGAGCGGCAGCGGTCCCTTGTTATTGTCTTCGACGCCGAAGCGCTGTTGATAGCGGCCGGTGAGGACGCCGGCGCGGGAGGGCACGCACTGGGGCGCAGTGACGTAGCCACGGGTAAAGCGCACACCGTCGCGGGCCATGGCGTCGAGGTTCGGTGTCCGGATGTCCTGGTCTGAGCCTTGGATGCCGAGGTCCGCCCAACCGTGGTCGTCCGAATAGATCAGAATGATGTTCGGCTTCTCGGCGGCGAGGGCCGCGAGCGGGGCGAACAGGAGGGCGAGGAGGGTTCTCACTGCGCCACGCCCTTGATCACGAAGTTGCGCACTTCCGCGGCCTTGGATCCGGCGATCCAGCTGCGGGTCTTCGGCGTGGCGAGGAAGGGGTGTTGGGCGCTCAGCTCCTGCCCGTCGATGCGGACAGCCATGCGGTCGCCGGTCCATTCGACGCGGACGTGACGCCAGACGCCTTTGACGGGCTCCAGCGGCAGGCGTGCGAGGATGTGGGAAGGCTTCACGGAGTCTTCGGCGATATGGACTTCCTTGGGGGTGATGACGACGCGACCGACGTGCTTATCGGCGTCGCAACCGATGTAAAAGGTGGCCGGGATATCCTGACGGAACTCCAGTTCGATGACCGCCGTCTTCAGGCCGACCCAATGCTGGAGCACTGGCACGTGCTTGCGCGCCGGGATCTCCGTCATGCGGAGGACGCCATTGTCGGGCTTCCACTCCCCGTGGGGTATCTTCCAAGGTTCGCCGAAAGCGGAACGGAGGTCGTGCGCGACGATGACCGGCGGGTCGTTCTCGACGAGAAGAGGTCGGGAGGCGCAGCCGACCAGGAGGAGGCTGAGGAGCAGCGGGGTGAGGAGGCGGGCGTGCCACATGAGAGTATGGAGTCTTGAGTATGGAGTATAGGGGAAGGGCGGTCTCAGAGGGTCGGGGTGACGATGACGTCGTCGATCTCGATCCCGGCGGCGCCGCCGTTCTGCATCCAGAGGAGCTTTCGCTTGGTGGCGTCGAAGTTCGGGCGTTTCAGCGTGCGCTGCCATTTGCCGTCCACTGACATGTCCACGGTATCGCCCTTGAAGACGAGGCGTACGGTCCGCCATTCGTTGGACGAAAGGTCGACCTTCTCGGCGGGCAGGTGTTCGTTCGTACGATAGGCCTTGCTGACCGGGTCCGGCGCACGGGTGTTCTGACGAAGCGGGTGCTTCGGGTCGAGGGTGTGGGCGTCGACTTCGAGCACGACCGAATCGCGGTTGAGGCGGACGCGGAGCATGTGATCGACCGAGCCGTAGCCGTCGTCGCCGTCGACGAAGAGCCACAGCATGCCGCCTTTTTCGAGGTGACGATAGCGGAAGGACATCGTCAGGTCCTTGCCGTCGAGGGCGAGGTAGACCATCGGCGGGTATTTGCCGCCGCTGGCCCCGCGGGTCCACATGACCCCGTCGCGGACCGACGTATTCCTGTTCGGGAGCGGGGTGAGGAACTTCTTCGGCTCGAAGCCGGCGCCGAAGTCTTCGCTGACCGTGAAGGTTTCCGGGTTCGCGCAGCCTGCCAGCAGCAGGGCGCCGATGACGGCGGCGATCCTCACTTTCCGGCGGGCTTGAGCTTGGCGAGGAGGAAGTCGGTCGCCGTCGCGTGCTTCACGTCCTTGGCCCCTGGGTAGGCGACTTCCGCGGCGACGCCCTTGGCGGCGCAATGCTCGGCGAGCTTCACGCCGAAGTTGGCCGTGTGGGTCGGGTCCTTCTGGTTCTGACCGATGGCCGGCGGGGCGCCGAAGGTCATGTAGACCGCAGGGTCGTCGGAGCTGACCAGCGCGTAGGGGGAATATTCGGCGATCAGGGGCAGGATCTTTTCGCGGGCCGAGAGGAACTCCGCGAAGGTGGCGAGGCCGAAGGCATGTCCGCCGTAGGTGCTGTTGGGCGTCCACTCCTTCATCTGGGCCGGGTCCAGCGTCGTCTGTGGTCCGGTGACGGCGGCGCAGGTCAGGCGGGTGGATTCGCGGGCGACCGGGTCGGCCGATTTCGGGTCGGCCAGGTCGTCATGGAAGGCGAGCCAGAGGCTGGAGCAGGCTCCGGCCGAACCGCCGGCGGCGCCGATGCGGGTCTTGTCGAGATTCCATTCGGCGGCCTTGCCGCGCACGAACTGCAGCGCGCGGGCGGCGTCGTGCAGCGGGGCTTTCACGGCAGGAGAGGTGTCGACGGCGGGGTCGCGCTTGATCAGGCGATAGTTGATAGACACCACGGACACGCCGGCCTTGAGCAGGCGGTCGACATCGGCGAAGCGCTCGGCGCGCTCCTTGCTGCCGCCGACCCAGCCGCCGCCGTGGATGATGAAGACCAACGGTGTCGGGACGGCTGATTCGGCCTTCCAAAAGTCGAGCACGTGACGCTCGTGTTCGCCGTAGCGGACGTTCGCCGCGGTGGGCTTGGGCAGCTTGGCGGAATAGGCGTCCGCCGCGGGGGCTTTGGCCTTGGCTTTCGCCTTGGGCTTGGGGGCTTCTTGGGCGCCGAGCGAGAGGGTGCAGGCGAGGGCGAGGAGGGTGAGCAGTCTCATGGTGAGGTTTGAAGCTTATTTCCCGGCGGCGACGAATTCTTCTTTCGAGAGGCGGCCATCCTTGTCCTTGTCGAACCGGACGAAGCGGGCCGGGGCGTCTGCCTGGTCGGCCATGTGCGGGATGAACTCATCCTTGCTCAGGAAGCCGTCCTTGTCCTTGTCCCAGCCGGCGAAGATCTTCGGGCGGTCGAGGTTAGCCTTGGCTTTGGCCCCCGGGCGCGGAGTCGTCCGCGCCGCTCCGCCCGCGACGAACTTGTCTCGGGCCGGGCTGGCGGGCAGGGTCTTGGCCCAGGCGAGCGCCTTGGCGGTGAGTTCCTTGACGACTTCGGGATGTGCCGCGGCGACATCGTTCTTCTCGGCGGCGTCCTTGGGAATGTCGAACAGCTGGGCGCCTTGGCCGTCATGCTTCACGAAGAGTTTCCACTGGCCGTCGCGGACGCAGAGGGGCGGCGGCATGTAGCCGTCCTCGGGGCCTTGGACGCCGGAGATCCATTCCCAGTAGAGCGGGCGGCTGCGGGCGGCCGCGGCGGCGCCGAGCCAGAGGGCGGACTTGTCCTCGCCGTCGGGCGCGAGCGCAGCGGGGACTTTCACGCCGGCGAGGGCGGCGATGGTGGGCAGGAAATCGACGCCGCCGACGATGGCGGCCTCCTCCACGCGGCCGGCGGGGATCTTGCCGGGCCAGCGGACGAGTCCGAACGTGCGGATGCCTCCCTCGTGCATGCTGCGCTTACGGGCGCGGAGCGGGCCGGGGCTGCCGACGCCGGCGTTGGCGGCGTTGCCGACGCGATAGTCCTCCGGGCCGTTGTCGCTGGAGAAGAAGATGAGCGTGTCGTTCGTCAGGCCCAGCTGGTCGAGCGCGTCCAGCAGGCGGCCGACCTGGGTGTCGAGGTCGGTGACGGAGGCCGCGAACACCTGCATCTGCGAGCGGAGGTCCTTGGCCTTGCCGAGATATTTCTGCATCCATTCGCCGAAGGCCGGATCTTCCGCCTGTGGCTTGAGGTCGGCATAGACGGCGAGTTGTTCCGGGGTCGGCTTCAAGGGCGCGTGCGGGACGAGCGTCCAGAGGTTGACGTAGAACGGGCGGTCTTTGTTCGCCTGGGCGAACTTGATCGTCTCGTCGACCATCAGCGCCGTCGAGCGTGCGCGGAAGTAGGGCTCCTTGCCTTCATCGCCGAGCGACGGTCCGTTGGAGTTGACGGTCTTGGAGACGTCGAAGCCGTAGGCCTCCGGCGCCGGCGCGCCCGCGCCGCCTCCGAGGTGCCACTTGCCGAAGTGGGCCGTCGCATAGCCGGCCTGCTTGAGCAGGTCGGGCAGGGTGGTGACGTCGGCGTCGAGCCAGTCCGGCATCGAGCGTGCGGCGTTCTGATCATGGGTTGAGAAATGGCCGTGGATCTGGTGGCGCGCCGGGTAATGCGAGGTCATGAACGCCGTGCGGCTGGGCGAGCAGACCGTGGCGGCGACGTAGAACTGGCGGAGCCAGGTGCCTTCCCGGGCGAGCCGGTCGAGGTTCGGGGTCTTGAGGTACGGGTGGCCGGCGAACTTGGCGTCTCCCCAGCCCTGGTCGTCGGTCAGGATGAAGATGACGTTGGGCGGCCGTTTGGTCTCGGCGGCCTGAAGGGAGGCGGCTCCGAGCAGGGCGAGCAGTGCGGACAATAGGCGGAGGGTCATGGCGAAGTAACCCCGCCAAGGCGGAGTGAGTTGCGAGGTGAGAAAGGACCTTAGGTGAGGAGTTCCTTGATGACGCGGCGTTCCTCGACGCCCGTGAGGCGCTGGTCAAGGCCCTGGAACTTGAAGGTCAGGCGGCGATGATCGATGCCCATGAGGTGGAGGATGGTGGCGTTGAGTTCGCTGAGGTGCACCGGATCCTTGACCACGTTGTAGCTGAAGTCGTCGGTCTCTCCGTAGGAGATGCCCGGCTTCACCCCGGCGCCGGCCATCCACATCGTGAAGCAGCGGGGGTGGTGGTCGCGTCCGTAGTTGTCCTTGGTGAGCGTGCCTTGCGAATAGACCGTGCGTCCGAATTCGCCGCCCCAGACCACGAGCGTGTCTTCGAGCATGCCACGGGACTGCAGGTCGAGGAGCAGGCCGGCGCAGGCCTGGTCGGTCTGCTGGCACTGCCGTGCGATGTCCTTGGGGAGGTTGCCGTGCTGGTCCCAGCCTCGGTGGAGGATCTGGACGACGCGCACGCCGCGTTCGACCATGCGGCGGGCGAGCAGGGCGCTGTGGGCGAACGTGCCGGCCTCCTTCACGTCGGGGCCGTAGAGGTCGAGCGTGGCGGGGGTCTCCTTCGAGAGGTCGGTGAGGTCGGGCACGCTGGCCTGCATGCGGAAGGCCATCTCATACTGCGCCGTGCGCGTGAGGGTCTCCGGGTCGCCGAGCTCGCGGTGGCCGGCGGCGTTGATCTTCGCGAGCGCGTCGAGCGTCACGCGGCGGTCGGCGGGCTTCACGCCGGGCGGGTTCTGGACGAAGAGGACGGGGTCGCCGCCCGAGCGCAAGGCCACGCCCGTGTGGCGCGTCGGCAGGAAGCCGCTGCTCCACATGCGGGTGAAGAGGGCCTGGCCGCCGGCGCTCTTGGGCGTGAGGACGACGAACGAAGGAAGGTCGTCGCTCTCGCTGCCGAGGCCGTAGCTGAGCCAGGAGCCGATGCTCGGCTTGCCCGGGATCTCGCTGCCGGTCATCGCGAACGTGCACGCCGGGTCATGGTTGATCGCGGTGGTGCTGACGGACTTCATCACCGCGAGCATGTCGACGACCTTGGCGGTATGCGGGAGGAGTTCGCTGATCCAGCGCCCGGACTTGCCGTGCTGGGCGAACTTGAACTTGCTCGGCGCGACCGGGAAGCGCGCCTGGCCGGACGTCATGGTGGTGATGCGCTGGCCGTTGCGGATGCTCTCCGGCAGGTCCTTGTCGAAGTGCGGCTGCAGCTGCGGCTTGTAATCCCACAGGTCGAGCTGCGACGGAGCGCCGTTCATGTGCAGGTAGATGATGCGCTTGGCCTTCGGGGCGAAGTGCGGGTAGCCCGCCAGCGGGCGGTGCACCGTGTTCGCGGCGAGGGCGTCGCGCGAGAGCAGGCCGGCGAGGGCCACGCCGCCGACGCCGAGGCCGGCGGTTCCGAGGAAGCTGCGGCGGTTGAGCAGCCTCATGTGGTCGAGGATCGGATCGTTCATCGGTTGAGGGTTTCGTCGAGGTTGAGGAGGAGGCCGGCGGTGAGGGTCCAGGCCGCGAGTTCGGGCGCGGGCAGGGCGGGGTCGGGCTTCGAGTCGCCGAAGGTGATCAGCTTGGTGGCGTCTTCAGGGGCCGAGGCATAGCGGGCGCGGTGCGCCATCAGGGCTTCCTGCGTGGCCGTGGCTTCGTCGGTCTTAGGACGTCGGCCGACGGCCGTGCGCCAGGCGAACGCGAGACGCGCGGCGTCATCGGAGCCACCTTCCTTGAGGATGCGCTGCGCGAAGGCGCGGGCGGCCTCGACGTGCTGGACGTCGTTCATCAGGGCGAGCGCCTGCAGCGGGGTGTTGCTACGTTCGCGACGGACGCAGCTGGCCTCGCGGGCCGGGGCGTCGAAGGTGCTCATCGAGGGCGGCGGCGCGGTGCGCTTCCAGAAGGTGTAGAGCGAACGGCGGTAGAGCGCCTCGCCGCTGTCGCGGACATACCGGGCGGTGTTGCTGCCGGTGAAGCCGACGGGTTCCCAGACGTTGTCCGGCTGGTATGGCTTCACGCCCTTGCCGCCCATGCGCGGATTGAGGAGTCCGGAGACGAAGAGCGCCTGGTCGCGGATGACCTCGGCGTCGAGTCGGGCGCGCGGGCCGCGGGCGAGGAAGCGGTTCTCGGGATCCTTGGCGAGCAGTTCGGGCGAGGCGGCCGCGGAGCGACGGTAGGCGGCGCTCGTCACGATGTCGCGGACGAGGCGCTTCATGTCCCAACCCTGCTCGCGGAAGTCCACCGCGAGCCAGTCGAGCAGCTCGGGGTGGCTGGGCGGCTCGCTCTGCGAGCCGAAGTCGCCGCTGGTCTTCACGAGTCCAAGCCCGAAGAACTGCTGCCAGAAGCGGTTCACCGTCACGCGGGCGGTCAGCGGATTGGACGGCGAGAGCAGCCAATCGGCGAGGTCGCGTCGGTCGTAGGTCTCCTTCTTGGGGAGCGGGTGGAAGGCCGCGGGCACGCCGCGGGAGACCGCTTCGCCGGGCTTGTCATATTGCCCGCGGGTCATCACGTGCGCCTGTCTCGGCTGCGGCAGGTCGGCCATGACCAGCGTCGCGGGGATCATGTCGTTGAGGGCCTTCTTGCGGGATTCCTCGGCGAGCTTCGCCGCCCGGAGTCCGTCGAGCATCTCCTTGCCTCCCTGGAATTCGTTCTCGAGCCACCAGTCGAGCAGGCGCTTGCGCTCGGCGTCGGTCCACTGCGCGGCCTTCTTGCCGCGGACCAGGTTCTGGAGGTCTCCCGGAAGTTCGGCCACGCGGGAGCCCTGTTTCTTTTCCGACCAGAATTTGAACGACCACTGGATATCCTTGGCCTCTTCGATGCGATGGCTGATCGCGAGGCGGTCCCAGTAGACGGTGCCGTCGAACTGCGTGAAGGCGAAGCCGTCGATCTTCATGCCGGGTTTCAGGCCGAGCTTCGCGATGTCGATCTTGAGCTGGGCCCACTTGCCGGCCTCGGGCAGCTTGCCGGCGTTGACCTTCTCCGGCGTGCGGACGCGTCCGAAGGGAATCGCGCCTTCCTCGCCCCAGTAGGCGCGGTGGTTCCAGCCGCCGACGTGGAACTGCACCATGATCGACTTGGGCAGGTCGTTGGGCTCGAGGTAGACCCAGACGGAGATCACGCCGTTGGGCGGGATGTCGAAGGACGCGCCGTTGGCGAAGAAATCCTGGGCGACGCCCTTGGCCGTGCGCTTGAGGGCGCGCTTGCCGCTATGCACGGGACCTTGGCCGGCTTCGACGAAAGTCGTGGGGTTGCCGGCGTGCTCGACCTTCGCCTTCTCAGGGAAGGCATCCTCGAACCAGACCGTCTCGCCGGTGCGCACGGGCGGAGGAGGGGTCAGGGTGGCGGGGTCGACGTATTTGAGCGAGGCGATGGCGTCACGGACGGCCTTCTGGTGCCCGGCGATCTTGGCGTCGAAGTCCTTGAGGCTCTTCTCCTGTTCCGGGGTGGCCAGCATCAGCACGGGAGGCGTCAGCAGGATGTTGCCGTCGAAGCCGGGGTCGGCGGCGCTGTAGAAGAACGAGTAGAGGGAGTAGAACTCCTTGGTCGTCACCGGGTCGAACTTGTGGTCATGACAGACCGCGCAGCCCGCGGTGAGGCCCATCCAGACCCCCATGGTGGTCTCAGTGCGGTCGACGGCGTAGCGGAAGAGCAGTTCGTCGTTGATCGAGCCGCCTTCGCTGGTGGTGACGTTGCAACGGTTGAATCCGCTGGCGACGCGCTGCTCGCGGGTCGCGTTCGGCTGGAGGTCGCCGGCGAGCTGCCAGGTGGTGAACTGGTCGAAGGGCAGGTTGTCGTTGAAGGCCTTCACGACCCAATCGCGGTAGGGCCACATGCTGCGCTCGTTGTCGAGGTGCAGGCCGTGGGTGTCGGCATAGCGGGCTGCGTCGAGCCAGCCGCGGGCCATGTGTTCGCCGTAACGTGGCGAGCCGAGGAGGCGGTCGACGACGCGCTCATAGGCGCCAGGGGCGGTGTCCTTGAGGAAGGCGTCGATCTCGGCCGGCGTGGGCGGCAGGCCTGTGAGATCGAGCGTCGCGCGACGGATGAGGCGCTCCGGGTCGGCCTCGGGCCCGGCGGTCAGGCCTTGCTTGGTCATCTCGGTGCCGAGGAACGCGTCGATCGGCGAGGTGCCCTTCGCGGCGGCCGGGACTTCCGGACGGACCGGGACTTCGAAGCTCCAATGCTTGCGATAGACGGCGCCCTGGGCGATCCAGCGGCGGAGGATCTCGACCTGCGCGGCGGTGATCTGCTTGTGCGACTCGGGCGGAGGCATGACCTCTTCCGGGTCCTTGCTGAGGATGCGCCTGATGAGCTCGCTCGCCTCGGGGTCGCCGGGCTTCACGGCCTGGACGCCGTCATTGACCGCGTAAGCGCCTTCGGCGGTGTCGAGGCGTAGGTCGGCCTTGCGCTTCTTGGCGTCGAAGCCGTGGCAGGCGAAACAGTTGTCGGAAAGGATGGGGCGGATATCCCGGTTGAAATCCAGTTTCGCGTCGGCGGCCGCGAGGCCGGTGGCGACGAGCAGGAGGCTGAGGGAGGCGGAACGCATGGTCTACTTGGCAAGGGCGGTTTCGGCGGCGAGGAGGGCTTCGGCGTAACGTCGGCCGATCTCAAGGGTGCCGACGGCGGTGAAGTGCGTATGGGAAGGCGGCAAGGTCTCCGCGCCGGCGGTGTCGACGTAGCGGGCGCGGGGCAGGGTGGCGGCGACTTCCTTCTGGGCTTCGACGACCTTCGGCATGAAGGCGTTCTTGCCGTTGCCGAAACGCGTGTTGACGCCGAGGAGCAGGATCAGGTCCGGCGCGCCGAGGTCGGCGCGGAGGCTCTGCAACATCTTCGTAAGGTTGGCCGCGTAGACGGACGAGTCCTTGGCGTTGGCGTCGCTCTCGCCCTGCACCCAGACGAACGCGCGCGGACGGAGGATGAGGTCTTTCGACTTTGCGGCGGCGAGGGCGGCCTTGGCTTCGTCGATCATCGCGCGGTAGCACGCGTCGGCCTTGCCGGGAAGTCCGACATTCCAATCGCCGGCGACGGATGTTCCGCTGAAGGCCGTCTTGATGACCGCGACGGGACGGCTCTCCTTCGTGGTGAGCGTGCGGATCATGCCGATCTCAGGTCCGAAGCCGCCCTTGGTCTTCAGGTTGAAGTTGCCGTATTGGCGCGCGACCTTCTTGCCGTCGATGGCCGGCATCGCCGGCGTGCGCGGCTGGAACTGCAGGGTCGTCCATTGGCGGGCGCTCGTGCCGTCGAACTCGTCGGGAGGCGGGTCGCCGACGCGCCACCAGAACATCGTGTCGGCGTCCCTCGGGTCGGCCGGGAGCTCTTCCGCATAGGCGTCGAAGCCGACCGCGTTGGACTGCCCGGCGACCAGAATGAGGTCACGGGTCTCGGCGGGGGAGAGGCACGGCAGGAGCAGGGCCAGGCCTAGGGTAAGGCGGCGGAGCATGGGGTACCTCATCCGTAAGCCTGCGGGCTCCGGAGTTCCACCTTTTCCCTGCGTCCGGGCGCTTATTTACAATCGTTTAGCAGGAAGGTCACCAGCTCCGGGCAGGCGAAGAAGGAGGGGCCGACCTTGTGGCCTTCGCCGGGGACGATCTTGACCGTGAACTTGCCGCCGAGGGCCTCGTAGCGGGCCTTGAGGAGGAGGGTGTTGTCCTGGTGCGGGACGACGACGTCGTTGTCGCCATGGACGGCGAACATCGGGACCTTGGCGGCGGCGAGGCCGGCGAGGTTGTCGGGCGGATTGAACTCCTTGAGCCGGGCGCTGAGCTCGGCCTCGGTCAGGCCGAAATCAGCGAGGGTCTGGGCCTTGGAGTTCTTGAGCGGCCAGCTGGCGAGGTTGCAGACCGGATAGATGCCGATCCAGGCCTTCACCTTCTCGGGATTACGGAACGCCCAGGTGAGCGTCATCATGCCGCCGCGGCTCTGGCCGAGGAGGATGGGCTTGGGCGAGTAGCCACGCTTGACCATCTCGTCGTAGAACTTCGTGAACTGCGCCGCGCTCTTCGGGGCGCCGCGGACTTCGCCGAGGTCGTAGCCCGCGATGGCGATGCCGGCCTGCTGGCAGGCGTCGGCGTAAAGCTTGTGCTGGACAATCGAGACGCCGCCCTTGAGCGCCGGCGCATACCACAGCCACGGCTTGCCTTCGGCCGGCTTGGCCGCCGGATGGATCACGGCCTTATGCCCGTCGACCTCGAAGGTCTCGGCCGCGAAGAGCGAACCAGTGAGCAGGAGGGCGAGGGCGGTGATGATGGTTCTCATGAAGGTCTCGGAAGAGATGGTTCGCGCGGGTCAGACCGACCCGTGTACGCGTCTTGCGCGTTCAGCGCGAACGGAAGACTTCACTGGTCAGGCACTCCACGATGAGGCCGCGCAGGCCGAGGCCTTGCTGCTTCACTTTGTCGTAGATGCGGTCGATCGCGAACTCGTCGGCCGGCTCCATCAGGCGTCCGGTGCCGTAGGCGAGGAACTGGCGGATGAGATGACGGGTGAACTGTTCGTTGCGCTTGTCGTGCAGGATGTCGCGGAAGCCGGCGAAATCCTGATAGGTCTCGCCCGAGGCGAACTCACCGGTGGTGTCGATCTTCGGCGCCGGTCCTTTCTTCGGCTTGACGTAGGTGGTGCGCGTCCGGCCGATCGGGTCGAAGGCCTCCAGGCTGAAGCCGTAGGGGTCGATCTTACGATGGCACTCCGCGCAGGCGCGGTCGGTGCTGTGCTTGGCGAGACGCTGCCGGATGGTGGTCGTGCCGCTGACGTCGGGTTCGATAGCGGGCACGACGTCGGGGGGAGGCGGCGGCTTCACGCCGAGGATGTTCTCGCTGATCCAAGCCCCTCGGGTGACGGGGGAGGTCTCGACGCCATTGGCGCTGACCGTCAGCACGGCCGCCATGCCCAGCAGGCCGCCGCGGTGCTTGTTGCCTTCGACGCTGACCTTGCGGAAGCCGTCGGCGAGGCGGAGCGTCGTCTGCTCGGGCAGGCCGTACAGCTTGGCCAGCTTCTTGTCGACGAAGGTATGGTCCGCCTGGAGGAACTGGTTCACGGGCCGGTCCTCCTTGAGCATCTCGTGGAAGAACAGGCGCGCCTCGGTCTTCATCGAAGTCGGCAGGTCCTCGGCGTAGTAGGCGCGGTTCGTCTCGCGGGGCGGCGGCATGCCGCCGAGCTCGCGCAGGTTCAGCCAGCTGTCGAGGAAGCCGTTGATGAAGCCGTCGACGCGTCCGTCGGCGAGCATGCGGTCGATCTGCTTCTTGAGCTCCGCGTCGCTGGTCAGCTTGCCCGCGGCCGCCGAGGCGGACAGGGCTTCATCGGGCGGCGTCGCCCAGAGGGCGTAGGACAGTCGGGTGGCGAGGTCGTGGGGCTGGAGACGGCGGTCGCCTTCCGCGGTGACCTCGCTCAGGTAAAGGAACGACGGTGAGCAGAGGATCAGCTTCACCGTGTCGAGCGCCGCCTGACGCGGGGTGGCTTTCTCGGCCAGGCGCTTCTCGTGCATCTTACGGATCGTCGCGCGGTCGGCGTCCTGCAGCGGGCGACGGTAGGCCTTGGCCGCGAACGTGAAGAGCTGGTCGAGCGCGCGGTCCGCCTGGAAGCCGTCCTTGCCGAACACCGCGACTTCCTCGGCTCCGCCCATCGGCTCCGCCACCGGGCCTTGGACGACGATCTCGCTGATGCGGATATGCGGGAGCTTGCCCTCGCGAAGGATATGCGAACGGCCGACGCCCGAGGAGCCGACCGGCGTCGAGAACTCCTTCTCGTAGCGCTTGTTGATCGTGATCACCGAGGCGCGCGACTCGTAAGGTCCGTTCGGGAAGATGAAGCGCGGGGTCTGGCCGGCCTCGAGCCAGACGCGGAATTTCAGGCGGGTGGGGGTGTTGTCCGGCACCACGCTGCTGGCGAGCAGCGGCTCGATGGCCTGCGGGTAATGGATGTGTCCCTTGGTGACGTCCCCGGGCACCACGCCGAGGATGAAGGGCTCCGACAGGTCGATGCCGAAGATGGCGGGGTCGTAGTGGGTGTCGCGGTGCATCGCCGCCGCTTCGACCTCGATGTCGTAGAGGCCGGAGACCGGTACGCCCTGCTTGAAGTCTTCGATGTGTCCGTAGCCGCCCTGGCGGGTGTCGGTGTTGGGCTGCTCGTAGAGGTTGAGGTAGCGGAAGTTGAAGGCGGCCTTATGCGAACCCGACAGCTCTTCGTATTGCAGGAAGTTCTTGTTGAAGCGCCAGGTCTTCGGTGCCGTGGCGGGCTTGCCGAGGCGGGCCTCGACGAGGCGGTTGGCCGAGAGGAAATACTGGTCGACCAGGAAGCCGGAGGTCACGAGCGACTGGCCGATCGTGTCCAGGTGCTGGGCGGTCTTCTCCTTGGGGAAGTCCGCGGTGAGCCCGAGCGTGTCGACGCGTCGTCCGAACAAGGTCTCCAGCGTGTTCTCATATTCACGGTTGGAGAGGCGGCGCAGGACGGTCCGCGAACCCGTGCTCTGCAGCGAAGCCTGGGCCGCGGCGGTGCCTTCGCGGAGGGCGCGGATCGCCGCGAGGCGTTCCTCGTCGCTGGGCTGGTCCGCCTTCTTCGGCGGCATCTCGCGCAGGGTGAGCTGGTCGATGATGTCGCGGGCCTCGATGACCTGAGGCAGGGTCTTCAGCGGCAGCTTGAACTGATGGAAAGAACGGTCGCCCTTATGGACGTCGGCGTCGTGGCATTCGAGGCAGTAGCGGTTCAGGAACTGCTCGACCGACTTGGCGGGAGCATCGGCGGCTTGGCTCGCTCCGGCCGCGAAGAGGGCGGACAAGGCCAGCGCCCAGCGGAGCGGCGCAGCAGCTCGGGATTCCGTAAACAGGCTCACGACGTCGGACGGTTACGGAAGGATCAGGAGAAGCGGCCCGTGCTGCTGCCGAAGGCTTCCGTCTCGACGCCCATCTTCTGGGCGATGTCGACGTAGAGGTTGCAGAGGGGGACCTTGTGCTTCACCTCGCGCGAGACTTCGCGGAAGGCGCCATGCTTGTAGCCGCCGCCCGCGAGGAAGATGGGCAGGTCGGTGTTGCGGTGCGAGTTGGCGTCGCCCATGCCGCTGCCGAACAGGACGGTCGTCGAATCGAGCAGGGTGCCGTCGCCGTCCTTGATCTGCGCGAGGCGGCCGACGAACTTGGCGTATTGCGCGATCTGGTAGCGCTCGAGGGAGATGAGGTGGGCGATCGACTCGGGGTCGTTGCCGTGGTGGGAGAGTCCGTGGTAGTCCTTCTTGATGCCGAGGTGCTGGGGCAGGAAGTCGCCGCCGACTTCGAGCGTCGCGATGCGGGTGCTGTCGGTCTGGAGGGCGAGCGCGATCAGCTCATACATCAGCGGCAGGTCGTCGACCGCGTTGCGGTTGGCCGGCTTGCCGAAGGGCGCGGCCGGCTTGGGCAGGTGCGTCCAGCGCTGGCGTAGTTCGAGGCGTTTCTCGACGTCGCGCACCGAGGTGAAGTATTCGTCGAGCTTCGCCTTGTCCTCCTGGTTCACCTGTCCGGAGAGGCGCTTCGCCTCCTCGCGCACGGAGTCGAGGATGGAAGCCTGCACGCGGTTCTCCTGGTCGCGGCGGGTGCGGCGTTCGGCGGAGTCGCTGGCGAAGAGCTTGTCGAAGAGTTCGGCCGGATTGGTGACCGGGGGCACGCGGACGCCCGACTTGGTCCAGGCGATCTGACAGCCGCCGTGGATGCCGCCTTCGGAGCCGACGGTGAGGGAAGGGAAGCGGGTCTGGTGGCCGATCTCCTCGGCGAGGAACTGGTCGAGCGAGACGTTGCCGTCCGGGCGGTTCTGCGCCTCGGAGTTGAGCACGCCGGAGAGGAACGAGTGCACCGCGAAGTGGCCGCCTTTGACGCCGTGGTCGAGGCCGCGGAAGACCGTCATGTGCTCGCGCTGCTCCCAGAGCGGCTCGAGCAGGGTGGTCTTCTCGTAGTCCTTGCCGGTGGTGGTCGGGAAGAGCTTCTTGGTCTGGTAGCCGAGCAGGTTGCCGATCGCCACGAAGCGGCGGGCGCCGATGCCGGCTCCCTTGGAGAGCTGGACGGTCGGGTTGCCGCTGAGGGCCTTCGCGCTGAGGGAGCAGAGGCCGGGGAGGGCCAAGGTGGCACCCAGGGAGCGGAGGATGAAGCGTCGACGATGCATGTCAGAAAGGGGCTAGGCCGGGGGTGTCTCCATCTTGCGTCAGGCTGACTTGGCGATGCGAGTCTTTCCTTGGCGGCCCGACCAGTGTTTTTGAGGCGTAGGGCATGGGTTCCCACGCCCTAGGCGTAGTGACCTATTAAGACAGCCTGTCCGTCCGATAGTTCCCCGGCCGGTCCTTCAGGAATCTAGGCTATTCGAGGAAAATCAGCTCGTTCGCGTTGAGCAGGGCCCGGCAGAAGGCGGTCTTGCCGTGCTTGGCGATAAGGTTCTCGGCCGCGGCTTGCTCCTTGGGGGAGGGGGCGCGGCGGAAGGCCAGCCGGTAGGCCTCGGCAACGGAATCCTTCCCGGTCAGGCGGGCGGCGAGGGCTTCGGCCATATCCAGGGTGAAGCTATGGTTGAAAAGCGTCAGGCTCTGAAGCGGCGAGGTGGTGTTGGCGCGCTTGGGTGCGGCGAAGGCGATGTCGGGCAGATCGTAGTCGCTCAGGATATCGACCACGCTGGCACGGGCGTTCTGGTGGTAGACCGCGCGGCGATAAGTCTCGGGTCCGTGCTTCTCTAGAGGGACGTAGGTCGAGACGTTGTTCACGTAGTAGTCGTAGAGGCGGAAACCCGGACCGCCGGCGGGCTCGAGGCGCAGCTTGCCGCTGACGGCGAGCAGAGTATCGCGAATCTCCTCGGCCTGCAGCCGGCGCGGCGGGAAGCGCCAGAGCAGGCGCGCATCCTTGTCGAGCTTGGCGCCATCGGTCCGATAGGCGGAGGACTGCAGGTAGGCGCGTGAAAGCATGATCTCACGGTGCAGCGGCTTGAGCTTCCAGCCATGGGCGAGCAGGCGGTTTGCCAGGAAGTCGAGCAGTTCAGGATGCGTGGGCTGGCTGCCGAGGAAGCCGAAGTCGCTTGGCGTGTCGACGATGCCGGTGCCGAAGTGGCCTTGCCAGACGCGGTTCGCGAGCACGCGGGGCGGGAGCGGATTGTCGCGGGTGATCCATTCGGCCAAGGCGACGCGACGGGCGTCTTCCGGGGCGTCGGCCGGCAGGACGAACGGTTTCGTCACTTGGTCGAGGACACCGAGGCTCGATGCCGTCACGGCTTGCGCCGGCTTCATCGGGTCGCCGCCGCGGTGGACGAAGGTCGGCTCCGGCTTGGCGACGTGCGTGCCGACCCAGATCTGGCGGAGGGGCGGGATAGCGGCGATGGCCGCGTCGAGGCGGGCGATTTCCTGCGTCACCGCGTTGAGAGCCTTGGCCGTCTCGGGCGTCGTGGCTTCGCGGCGGAAGCGGGCGCTCGCGTGGGCGGGCGTGAACGGCTCGCGGTCGTCGGAATCGGCCACGCGGCGCCAGCTCACGCCGTCGACGGAGGTTTCGATGAAGTATTCGCAGGGCGTGGAGCCGCGCGTCGGGTCGTCTTTCACCGTGCCCTTGGCGTTGCGGAACACCAGCCGGTCGATCGTCTCGGTCTGCGCGAAGGTGAGCGTCAGCACGCTCGGCCGGCCGATGAACCATTGCGCACCGGTATCGCCGTCGATGCAGAGCCAGGCGGAATAGGCCTCGGGGAAGTCCCGCGCGGTAGTGCTCTTCTCGCCCTCGGCCTTGCCGCCGGCGGAGCGGAGGGCCACGTTGCGGGGCGTCGGCTCCGCGCTCCAGACTTCGACTTCTGAGAGCTTGGCCCCGTAGGCGCTGAAGGGGCTGGAGGACTGCGCGGTCATCGTCATGCGGACGAAGCGAGCGGGGTGGGCTTCGAAACGTTCTTCGGTCCCGTAGATGTCGACCCTAGGGCGCTTGGGCTTCAGGTTCTTGCTGAGCGCGCGGGCTTTGTCGTCGATCTCCTTCTTGAGATTATCCTGTTCGGCCTGAGCCTTGGCGCGGGCGGCGGCCAAGGGCTTCATCTTGACGTCATAGTCGCGTTTCTCCTCCGGCGTCACGACCGTGCGTCGTCCGTGCACCGTACCCTCGAAGGCGGCGCGCAGGCGGTAGTAGTCCTCGGTCTGGATGGGGTCGAACTTGTGGTGGTGGCAGCGGGCGCAGTTGATCGTGAGGCCGAGGAAGGCCCCGCTCGCCGCGGTGATCATGTCGTCGACCGTCGCGGCACGGATGTTCTTCTGGGCGACCACGTCCTGGTTGCCCACGTCGTCATAAGGCCCGGCGACGAGGAAGGCGCTGCCGACCTCGACCTCGGGCCGGCCTTTGCCGAGGACGTCGCCGGCGAGGTGTTCGCGGATGAACTGGTCGAAGGGCTTATCCTCGTTCAGCGAACGGATGACGTAGTCGCGGAAGGGCCAGAGGTCATCAATGACGAAGTTTCGTTCGAAGCCGTTGCTTTCGCCGAAGCGCACCACGTCGAGCCAGCGGCGTCCCCACTGTTCGCCGTAGCGCGGCGAGGCGAGCAGGCGGTCCACCAGCGCCTCGGTCGCAGCCTTTGCGTCCTTGGCGTGGGCGGCGATGAAGGCGTCCTGTTCTTCCGGCGTGGGCGGCAGGCCCGTGAGATCGTAGGTCATGCGCGTGATCAGCGCGGCCGGTCCGGCGGGCGGATTGAAATCGAGACGGTTCGCGGCCAGCTTTTCGTCGATGAAGCCGTCGACGGTGGCGTGCTTGAACTCCTTGGCCAACGGCTGGAGCGACCACCAGGACTTGTCGGCCCGCTTCGCCTCGGCGGTGGCCTGCGTGCGCGGGTCCGGCGCGCCCATGCGAATCCAAGCCGTCAGGTCGGCCAGCACGGCCGCGGGAAGCTTGGGCTTCTTCGGCGGCATCTCCATGTCCGGCTCCGTGTGCAGGACCGTGCGGAGGAGGAGGCTTTCGTCGGGCTTGCCGGGGATGATGACCGACTTGCCCGAGTCGCCGCCTTTCTCCCAGCCGGCCTTGGAATCCAGAAACAAACCGCCCTTGAGCTTTTTCGCCTTCGCGCTGTGGCACTCGTAGCAGTTCTCCGCGAGCACCGGCCGGATCTTCTGTTCGAAAAAAGCGATGCCGGCCGGATCATCGGCGGCGGTGGCGGCGACGGCGGAGAGCAGGAGGGCGGTGAGGCTTCTCATGCGAGGATCGGTTTGATCACGTGACCGTGGACGTCGGTGAGGCGGCGGTTGGCGCCGTTGTGATAATAGGTGAGCTTCTCGTGATCCAGACCGAGGAGGTGCAGCACCGTGGCGTAGAAGTCGTAGCAGGTCGCGACGTCCGTGACGCTGCGGCGCCCCATCTCGTCGGTCGCGCCGTAGGAGACGCCGCCTTTGACGCCGGCGCCCATCATCCAGGTGGTGTAGGCGTCGGGATTATGGTCTCGGCCCGAGGTGCCGACCTGGTGGGTGGGCATGCGGCCGAACTCGGTGCACCAGATGATGAGGACGTCGTCGAGCATCCCGCGCTGCTTGAGGTCGGTGAGGAGCGCGGCCGTGGGCTGATCGAAGATCGGGCAGTGGCGGTCGTAGTCGGACTTGAGCGTCTTGTGCGCGTCCCAGTTGAGGAAGCCGTCGACCGCGCTCGCGCGGGAGGCGCAATAGAGGCTGACGTAGCGGACGCCTTGTTCGAGCAGGCGGCGGCTGAGCAGACAGTTCTTGGCGTAGGCGGCCTTGAGCGGGTTGGCGTCCTGCGTGCCGTAGAGGGCATGGACGTGCGCCGGCTCGCGGGAGAGGTCGCTGACCTCCGGCGCGGAGAGCTGCATCTTGGCGGCGAGCTCGTAGGCGGCGATGCGGGCCCGCAGTTCGTCGCTGCCGGCGCGTTCGGCCGCATGCTCGGCGTTGAGCGTCTGCAGGAAAGCGCGGGTGTCGCGGTCGGCCTCGTCGGTGATGCCTGCGGGGCGGGCGAGGTTGCGGAGGGGCTGTTGCGCCGCGAGGCTGACGCCCTGGTGGCGGGCGGGGAGGAAGCCGTTGCCCCAGTTCGCTTTGCCGTTCGGCGGTTCGCCGCGGACATCCTGGACGGAGACGTAGGTCGGCAGGTTCTGGTTCAGCGAACCCAGCGCGTGGCTGACCCAGGTGCCGGCGCTCGGGAAGCCGTCGCGGGTGAAGCAGGTGTTCATCGCCACGCAACCGGGCCCGTGCGTATTGCTGCGCGATGTCATCGAGTGGATGAACGCGATGTCGTCGACGTGCTTCGCCATGTGCGGAAGGTTCGACGTAATCATCTTACCGCTCTTGCCGGCGGGTTTGAAATCCCACGGGGACTTCATCAGATTGCCGTTCTTGCCTTGGAAGGTGACCTCGACCGGACCGGGCAGGGGAGTACCGTCGTATTTGATGAGGTCAGGCTTGTAGTCCCAGAGGTCGACGTGCGAAGCCGCGCCGGGGCAGAAAATCTGCAGGACCTGCTTGGCCTTCGGGGCGAAGTGGGCGCCGGGCGGCACGGCCGCGCCGAGATCAGACATGAGCAGACGGGACAACGCCAAGCCCGTCATGCCAGTGGTCATCTGGCCGAGGAAGCGGCGGCGGGTCAGCTCAAGCGGGTCGGACATGGGGGTAAGGACATTCTACTCTCCTTCTGACGGCTTGCTACTCCCCTTGTTCCAAGGGGTGGCACTATTGTCTCATCCTGATGCCGCCGGATTTCTCTGTTCCAGGCGATTGGCGGCCAGAGCCGACTTCAAGGCTTATGCAGGCAACGGGGGTCGGCGGCGGTCGGGAGGGTCTTCGTCCAGCCCATCAGCTGCGGCATCAGGCGCGAAACGACGTCCGGGTGGCTGGCGCTTACGTCCTTCGTCTCGGCCCGGTCGGCCGCGAGATCGTAGAGCGCGCAGCGTTCGCCTGAGAGGTTCGTCAGCAGTTTCCATCGGCCCTCGCGCATGGCCCATGCGGCCCAAGAGTCAGCACCCTTGTTGACGACGTAATGTTTCCAGAAGAGCGGCTTGCTGCGCTCGGTCGGCTTGCCGAGGAGCGAAGGGAGCAGGTTTTCACCGTCGCCGGGGTATTCGGCGGGGAGGGTCACGCCCGCCGCGGCGCATAGGGTCGGAAGGAGATCGACGGCTGAGAGCAAGGTGCGGTCGTCCTTGAGTCCGGCCGGGACGCGGCCCGGCCAACGGACGATGAAGGGCACCCGGATGCCTCCTTCGTGCAGCTGGCCCTTTCGTCCGCGCAGGCCGCCGGCCGAACCGACGCTGTAGTAGACATCAAACCCTTTCTTGACGGCTCCGTCCTTGGGGCCGGCGGGACGATCGCCGGCTGTCACGGGATGTCCGGCCGGACCGTTGTCGCTGGAGAAGATCACGATCGTGTTCTCGTCCATGCCATGTTGCTTCAGCGCGTCGAGGATGCGGCCCACGTTCAGGTCGGCTTCGCGGAGGACCGCGGCGTAGACCTGGCGGCGCGGGTCGAGATGCTTGAAAGCGTCGAGCGACTCCTGCGAGGGGATGTGCATCGTGTGCGATTCGTGGAGCCAGACGTTCATGAAGAACGGCTGGCCGCCCTTGAGCCGGCCGATGGCCTGCGCGGCTTCGATGCCGATGTCATGCAGGCCGATGCTCGGTCCAGGACCATGATAGACCTTGGACTCCTCGATGCCGTAAGCGGACATCGGCGGGGCGTCCGGCGCCGAGCGTTGGTCGGCCCCCATGTGCCACTTGCCGAAGTGCAGCGTCCGATAGCCGGCGTTCTTGAGGAAGCGCGGCAGCGTGGGGGCTTCAGGGTCGAGCCAGTCCGGCATCGTGCCGGTCGTCTTGGGTCCGAGGGTCTGGGAATTGAAGACGTTGTTGACGCCGTAGCGCGCCGGGAAACGGCCGGTCATGGCCGCGATGCGGCTCGGTGAGCAGACCGGACTCAGCACGTTGAACTGCGTGAAGTCGCCGCCTTCGGCCGCCAAGCGGTCGATCCGGGGTGTGCGGATCCAGTCCTCAGCGCCGTGACAGGAGACGTCGCCCCAGCCTAAGTCGTCGGCGTAGATGAAGATGATGTTGGGCCGAGGGGTATCCGCCGCGTGGACTGCGGCGAACGGTGCGAGCAGCACGCAGACCAAGAGGCGGAGTAATCGGAGCATGGGAGCGGGTGTGCCTTGCGGCGTTTCAGGCCAGCAGGGGCTTCAGCACCTTGGCGGGGTTGACGCCCGTGAGGCGGACGTCGAGGCCTTGGGATCGCACGCTGAGCCTTTCATGGTTCAGGCCCATCTGGTGGAGGAGGGTCGCGTGGATGTCGCGTATATGGACGGGGTCCTTGGCCGCGCCGAAGCCGAACTCGTCGGTCTCGCCGTAGGTCATGCCCGGGCGGAAGCCGCCGCCGGCGAACCACATGGTGAACGCATCGATGTGGTGGTTGCGGCCGGTGAACTCGCGGACCTCGCCCATCGGCGTGCGCCCGAATTCTCCGCCCCAGACGACGATGGTATCGTCGAGCAACCCGCGGGACTTGAGATCTTTGACCAGCGCCGCGCAGGCCTGGTCGATGTCCTTGGCTTTGGCAGGCAGGTGCTGTTGCAGGTTCTCGGTGACGCCGCCGTGGTGATCCCAGTTGGTGTCGTAGAGCTGGACGAAGCGGACGCCGCGTTCGACGAGTCGGCGGGCGAGGAGGCAGTTGCGGGCGAAGCTGGCCTCGGCGGGATCCTTGATGCCGTAGAGGTCGAGGGTCGCCTTGCTTTCGCCGCGCAGGTCGATGACCTCCGGGGCGCTGGTCTGCATGCGGTAGGCCATCTCGTAGGCGTTGAGGCGCGCCGAGATCTCGTCGTCGCCGGTCTTCTCCAGACGGCCACGGTTCAGCTCGCGCACGGCGTCGATCACCTTGCGCTGTTCCTCCGAGGCCACGCCTTGCGGGTTGGTCAGGTTGAGGATGGGTTCGCCCGACGCACGCAGGGGTACTCCCTGGTAGGTGCTCGGGAGCATGCCGCTGCTCCAGAGCGAAGCACCGCCGCGCGGACCGCGCGGGCCGCTCTGCAGCACGACGAAGCCGGGGAGGTCGGCGCATTCGCTGCCGAGGCCGTAGGTCATCCAGGCGCCCATGCTCGGACGGCCGAACAGCCCGCTGCCCGTGTTCATGAACAGTTTGGCCGGCGCGTGGTTGAAGAGGTCGGTCTTGCAGGTCTTGACGAAGCACAGCTCGTCAGAGATCGACGCGGTGTGCGGAAGCATGTCGCTCACCCACGCTCCGCTGGCGCCGTGCTGCTTGAACTTCTTGTCATGGCCGAGCAGGTTCACGCGGTGGCTCGAGCCCATGAATGCGAACCGCTTTCCTTCGATGAAGCTGGCCGGGATGGGCTGTCCGTTGAGTTCGTTGAGCTTCGGCTTATGGTCGAAGAACTCCAGCTGGCTGGGGCCGCCGGCCATGAAGAGGTAGATGATGCTCTTGGCCTTGGGCTTGTGGTGCGGTGTCTTGGGCGCGAGCGGATCGGCCGAAGCAGCTGGCTTGTCCTGGGCGAGCAGCGAGGAAAGGGCGATCGAGCCGAGGCCGACGCCGCAGTCGCGGAAGAAGTGGCGACGAGTACGGTCGCGCAGGCGGAGAAGGTCAGTCACGGGTGATGGTCTCGTCGAGGTTGAGGAGGGCGCGCGCGGCCGAGAGGGGCTCGAGCGGTCTGAGGACGGCGAGTTCGGCGGGCTCCGGCTGTCGGGAGGTGCAGCGTACGAAGGCGGAGGCGAGTCCTTCCTTCTTGATCACGCCGGCGAGCGCCTGCGCGGCCTCGAAGAAGGCCGGATCGTTGAGCAGCGTGAGGGCCTGCAGCGGGGTGTTGCTGCGATTACGACGGGTGCAGGAGGCAAGGCCGTCCGGGGCATCGAAGACGGCGAAAGCCGGCGGCGGGGTCACGCGGTAGGTGAAGGTGTAGAGGCCGCGGCGGGTGCGGTCGGCGCCCTTGCTCGTGTTCCAGACGCGCTTCACCTGGCCGAGGGACATCACGCCGTCGGGGATGGGCGGGTAGACGGGCGGACCGCCGACCTTGTGGGTCAGGATGCCGCTGGCGACCAACGCGGAGTCGCGGACGAGCTCGGCGTCGAGGCGTAGGCGGGTCTGCCGGGCGAGCAGGCGGTTATCAGGGTCCTTGGCGGTCAGGTCCGGACGGTCGGCGGAGTCGCGTCGATAAGCACGTGTGTGCACGATCGTGCGGTGCAGCGATTTGAGGCTCCAGCCGCGTTCGACGAATTCCACGGCGAGCCAGTCGAGCAGTTCGGGATGGGAGGGCGGCGTGCCTTGCGAGCCGAAGTCGTTATCGGTCTCGACGATGCCGCGGCCGAAGTAGGCCTGCCAGACGCGGTTCGCGATGACGCGGGCGGTCAGCGGGTTTTCCTTGGAGGCGATCCAGCGGGCGAGGTCGAGGCGGTTTACCGGACCTTGGTCCGGCTTGAACGCATGGAGCACCGAGAGGACGCCGGGCGTGACCTCCTCGGCGGGGCGGGTGAAGTCGCCGGCGGTCAGCAGGTGCGTCTTGCGAGGCTCGGCGCGCTCCTTGAGCACGAGCGTCGTCGGCGCGGCGTCGCGCAGGTCGGCGGCATCCTTGGCGCGTTTCATCAAAGCTTTGAACTCCTTGTCCGAGCCGGCGGGACTCGCGGCGAAGAGCGTGGCACGTTCGGTGACGCTGCGCTTCGCGGCGGGTTTGCGCAGGGCGGCCTTGGCCGGGCCGGAAAGTTTCGACGAGGTCGCCTTGGTGAGGCCGGCCTCCCAGCTCTTCAGGGAGGACTGATGCTGTTCTAGCCAGGCGGCCAGCGACTTGTCGGCATCGCGCGCGTCGGCGGCCAGCTTGGCCTCGTCGCGGGACGGATCCGAGACCTTCATCGCAGGCTCGTCCTGGTTGTTGAAGAATGCGAACATCCGGTAGAATTCCTTCTGCGTCACCGGATCGAACTTGTGGTCGTGGCACTGGGCGCAGCCGACGGTCAGGCCGAGCCAGACGGTGCCGGTGGTGCCGACGCGGTCGAAGACGCTGTCGATGCGGAACTGCTCCACGTCGATGCCGCCCTCCTGGTTGAGAGGCGTGTTGCGGTGGAAGCCGGTGGCGACGCGCTGGGCTTCGCCCGCGTCCGGGAGGAGGTCGCCCGCCAGCTGTTCGACCGTGAAGCGGTCGAAGGGCAGGTCGGCGTTGAGCGAGCCCACGACCCAGTCGCGGTATTTCCAGATGCTGCGCGGGGCGTCGATCGAGTAGCCGTTGCTGTCGGCGTAGCGGGCTTGGTCGAGCCACCAGCGACCCCAGCGTTCACCGTAGGCCGGCGAGGCGAGCAGACGTTCGACGGCGGCGGCGTAGGCCGCTTCCGGGTCCTTGGCGCGGGCCTTAGCGAAGGCGTCGAGTTCGGCCGGCGTGGGCGGCAGGCCGGTGAGGTCGAGGGAGACGCGACGCAGCAGTTTATCGGGCGAGGCTTCGGGCGAGGCGGTCAGGCCTGCTTCCTTGAGGCCTTGGTCGATGAGCGCGTCGACCGCGGCGGGACCTTTCTCCTTGAGCGTCGGACGCACCGGGGTCGTGAAAGCCCAGTGAGGTTCGTAAGGCGCGCCTTCTTCGATCCAGCGGCGGAGGGTCGCCAGCTGTTTCGCAGTCAGCTTGGGCTTATGCGCTTCGGGCGGGGGCATGACTTCCTCCGGATCCTGGGAGAGCAGGCGCTTCCAGAGTTCGGACTTCGCGGGTTCTCCCGGGATGATCGCGCGCACGCCGTCGTTATCGGCCAAGGCGCCCTCGCGGGTGTCGAGGCGGAGGTCGGCCTTGCGGTGCTTAGGGTCGAAGCCGTGGCACGAGAAGCACTGCTCGGAAAGGATCGGCCGGATCTCCCGGTTGAAAGAGACCTTGGCGTCCGCCAGGGATGACCAGACGAGCGCGAGGGCGATGAGCAGGGCAGGGCGTCCCATCCCCCAGAAGCAAGCCGTCCGACGGGATTTTGCAACCCCCGTGGAGACTCAGGCCAGTATCGCGCGGACCACCTGGGCGTTTTGTTCGCTTCCCATCCTTTTATGCGGGTCGAAGAGGTGTCTGGGCGCCTAACTTTTGACTAGCGAATCTGGTCCGGCCTTGGGGTTAAACAAAAATGTCCATGTCAGGCCCTCGGCTGCATCATCCCTTATGTAACGACTTGCTA
Source organism: Verrucomicrobiota bacterium (assembly GCA_041180005.1). Taxonomy (GTDB): domain Bacteria; phylum Verrucomicrobiota; class Verrucomicrobiia; order Opitutales; family UBA953; genus UBA953. Next base: position 88,574 of record JBEGSF010000002.1, read on the forward strand.
CCCCCGCATGGTTACGGCCGGTCCCTCTCCGGGCGCCTGCTTATCCTGCGAAGGCAATCGTGACAACCTCAACCCCATACACACCCAAACCACAAATAACATGAACAAAGCACTCACGATCCTCCTCGGCTGCCTCGCGCTGGCCGCCACCGCCCATGCGCAGGGCGCAGCCAAAGGAAAAGGCGACAACCAGGCCGACACCCCCGCCGAGCTGCTCGCCAAGTATGACAAGAACCGCGACGGCATGCTCGACGCATCGGAACTCGCCGCCTTGACCTCCGAGGACCGTGCGGCCCTCGAACAGCATCGCCGGCATCACGGCCACCATGGACGTGGCAAAGGCGGCCCTTGACCTGGCGGCAAAGGCGGCCCGGGCGGCAAAGACGATGACGCGGGCCGTCGCAAGGACGGACCCGGCGGCAAAGGTGGTCCTGGACCCGGCGGCAAGGATGGACCCGGCGGCAAGGGTGGACCCGGCGGCAAGGGTGGACCCGGCGGCAAGGGTGGACCCGGCGGCAAAGGTGATGGCCGCGGCGATGACGCAGGCCGGGGTAACGACAACGGCCGGGGCAAGGGTAAGGCCAATTGACATTGACTCACTCCATGCACCGTGGCCGCATTTCCTTGCCGGCCACGGTGCTTCCGGTGGGAACGTCCGATGAGCCTTAACAACCAACAGATCACCGCGTGGTTTCTCGCCGACCGCCATCGGCTGATGGCGTTCATCTATGGGTTGTTGCGCGAGGCGCAGACTTCCGAGGACGTCTTCCAGGAGGTCTGGCTGAAGCTCCATGCCGAGCTCGAGAAGGGCGCCGTCATCCAGAATCCGCCGGCCTGGTGCCGCACGGTGGCGCGTAACCTCATCCTGATGCACTGGCGGACGAAGCAGAACTCGAAGGTCCGCGTGGACAGCACCCTCGTGGAGTTCCTCGACTGCGTCGAACAGGCGTTCGGGGAGGATGACGCAGCCAATGGCTCGGACCAGGATCGTCGCCAGGCCCTCGGCGAATGCCTGCGGGCTCTGCCGGAGAAGTCCCGTCAGATGCTGTCGCTCAGGTATGAGCAGGAACTTCCGCTCAAGGATGTCGCCGCCAAGGCGGGGCATTCCTGCGACGCCGTGATCAAGGCCCTCGTCCGGCTGCGCCAGGCGCTGGGGGTCTGCGTGGAAAAGAAACTCAAACTCGGGGAACTCGGCTTATGAGCCGTCTCGAAGAAATCCTCCTGAAGTGGCAGGACGGCTCGCTTTCCGCCGATGAGCAACGCGAGCTCAACACGCTGCTGGCCCAGCCGGAAGCCCGCCGTCAGCTTGTGCGCGAGCTGCGTTTCGACAACCTCGTCCGGGAGGCGCTGCGCGATCAGCAGGCCGCTTCCGTCGCGTCCGTGTCGGCGGAGCGATTTGCTTCCGCCCCGCTCCGCGAACCGGTTGCCGAGTCGTCGTCCCCATGGGATGAAATGTTTTCGTGGCTGCTGGGCCGTCCGGTCCTCCGGCTGGCTTTGCCCTTGTTGGTCGTGGCCCTCGGCACTTGGTTTGCCCTGAGCCTTGACCCTGCGGCCAGCTTGACGCTTTCCGGGCAAAGTCGCTCGACCCTGGTCGAACGGGATGGTCGCAAGATTCCGGCTCCCGCCGATGGTTTCGTGCTCCGGGACGGCGATGGCATCGTCGTCGCCACGGGAGGCGTGGCGATCTTCGGAGATGCTTCCCAAGGTTTCTCGTCGACGCTCCTCGGACCGGCGGCGATCACTTTCCGTTCCGTGGAGGCCGGCCCCCGGCTGAGCCTGCATCGCGGGGAGCTCCGCCTCTCTTCGTCCGCCGTCTCCGGACCGCGGGTCGAAGCCGGCGACACGGTGGCGCTCATCGATCAGGGAGCGATGACCCTCCGCGCGCAACCGGAGGGCGTCAGGCTCGAGGTCGAATCCGGCCGCGCTCGTTGGCAAAGGCTGGATGATGGCCGCGAACTGACCGTCGCCGAGGGATACTTCGCGCAGGCCGATCGCCGGCCCGGGTCCGAATTCGCCGTGACCCCGCTCATCCCGCGTCCATGGAACTCGCAGGATGTGGGGCCGACCGAGGCGCCTACTTTCGTCCGCTTCGAGGCGGACTCGGTCCGGCTTTCTTCCGCGGGTCGTGGTTCCGCCGGTGAGGCCGGTCCGCGCCGCTTGGCCGGCGGCAAGGGTCATGGCGCGCGACGTCAGGGGGGTGGCTTCCACTTCGTCTACCGGTCGATGCGAGGGGACGGTGAGATCGTCGCCCGTGTCGTCCCCGGGGCCGGCGCCGTCAACGGAGACGCCGGTCTGGTCGTCCGTCGCGATCTCACGGAGGACGCCCCGATGGCCTTCGTCGGTAATGCTTCCGGTCCGTCAGTTTCCATGCGGCGCGGGCCGCACGGCGGTCGTCAGCGAGCCAACGCCGCCACGGGCGACGAAAAGTCCGTCGGACCTTATTGGGTCAGGCTGGTGCGGAGAGGTGACACCGTCACCGCGTTCCGATCCAAGGACGGCCGCGACTGGGCTGTGACCGGCAAGGAGACGATCCCGCTCGCCGAGACCGCCTATGTGGGCCTCGCGCTGGCATCGGATGCGAGTGGCGCGGACGTCGCCTTCGACAACATCAGCGTCACTTCTGTTCGTTGAGCGGATCGTGGGCGGGGCCGACGTCTGAACGATAAGCGCCCTCGATGGTCCGTCGCCGCCTGGGTCAGCTGTTGAGGATGGATGAGAGGGTGTCTCAAGGCTTCAGCGGCCTGAAATATTCGACGTAGCCGATCATCATCTCGTCCACCGTCTGGCTGCCCCACCTGACCAGCTTGGTGGGGTCAGGGTTGGCCTTGTTGCCGGCGCTGTTGTCGAAGGCCGCGGTGATCTTGAGGGTGCTGCCCTTGGGGATGAGCTTCGGTTGCCTGAGTTCGTAGTGGAGCTGCCAGTTGAAGTCATAGCGCGGGATGTCCAGAAGGACCTCGTTCCGGCCGTCTGGGTAGGCGACTTCATAGCGGAAGCCGGCTCCCCGGGTATGCATGTGCGGCATGAAGCCGGTGACCGGCATGTCGAAAGGGACACGTTGTGAGTAGGTTTCGAGATGTCGCGGCGCTCCCGGAGGAATGGCGATCCGGCGATTGGCCAAGGGCGCCGTCTTCATCTCGTACGAGGGAGGATGCTTCGCGAAAACCAATCCCATCTTGAGGCGCTCTTTCTTGGCGACGCCGCTCGGGGTGTAATGAATCTGGAAACTCACCTTCGCGCCGGCGGGTATCTTGCGGGCGAACCCTTCGGGGTAGGTCTTGGCGCCGTTGCCGGGGACATAGATGGCCCAGTAGCCTTCCGCGCCTTCGTCGGCCTGTCGGATGGATTCCCCCTTGGCGTGGACCCGCACGATCACGTGGTGGACCACGTCCCGCTCGCTCGGCAGGATTTCGTAGGCCTGCACCCAGCGGTCTTCGATGAGCTCGGTCTGGACGACGTCATGCGCGTAGGGCATGAAGCCCGTGGCTTTGATGTCATGGGCTTTGCTCAGCTGGACGATCAGGTCGGGCTTGCCGATACTCCATTCCGAGGGGTAGGCGCGCTTGAGGGGCGCCTCCGCCGGGTCTCCGAGCGGACGATCCTTGGAATCGATCCATGCCAGCAGGTCCGCCTTGTCGCGCGGCGACAGGCTGCAGTCGTTGGCCCAGGTTTTCTTGGTCGGATCCTTATCCGGTCCTGCGAACCAAGGCGGCATCGTTCCTTCGGTCACGACGCGCCGGATCGTCTTGGCGCGGTCCTGGACCTCGTCGATGTCATCCAGCGGGAAAGGTCCGACGCCGCCGGCCCGGTGGCAGGTCACGCAGTTCTGCTGCAGGATACGGGCGACGTCGCGATGATAGGTGACGGCGCTGGCGGCTTGGCCGGCGGATTTCTCCGGCAGGTCGAGTTCGCAGCCCGGTGCGGCGGTCGCCTGGACCGCCGGCGGTTCGCCTTTCAGGAAGGCCGCGATCGCTGCGCGGAGATAGCGGTGCTTGGGGGCGTCGTGGCTGTAGCTGATGCCGTATTGGTCATCGATGGCCCCGCGGTAGACCAGCGTCCGACGGGCGTCCAGGAGGAAGGCTTCGGTCGTGGTCCGGGCTTGGAGCACGCCGGCGAGGACTTTTTCCTTATCATGGACATAGGTCGCGGTGATGCCGGCGGCGGCGAGCTGGGCCTTGATCTCCTCCGGCTTCTCGCTGGCGAACGGATTGACCAACAGCAGCGTGAGCCCTTCTTTGCCCAGCTCTTTCTGAAGTTCGGCGACGCTAGGCGCATAACGCTTGCTGACCGGGCAGGTGGCGCTGGTCATGAGAATGACCGTTCCTTTCCGGCCGTCGCTCAGGCGGTGGGATTTGCCCGTGAGGTCCGTGAACGTCACGTCGGGGATCATGCGCCCGATGCCCAGCTCGCCCGGTTTCAGGGTCTCGGGGCCGTTCGTGATCTTGCGGATGTCCTCCGGCTGGACCGAGGGCATCTCTCCGCTTGCTCCGTTCTTCTTGCCCGGTCGCCGGAGGGGGCTCTCTCCGGGCGTGTTCCCGGTCACCGCCTTGTATTCCGCCAGCGTGATGGCGCCGTCTTTGTCGGTATCGTAGCGCTGGAAGGCCGGTTTGCTCGGCAGTTCCTCGGAGGTCACCCGGCCGTCGCCGTCACGGTCGAACTTCCGGAACACCGCGTCAGCGGATTGGGCCGAAGCCGATGCGCCGGAAGCAACCATGACGGCCAGCAAGAGAAGTGATGCCGCGGCCGAATATCGTCGCGTGCCTGGGGCGGAGGGTTGGTGTTCTCGCATCGGTTTCATGGTTTGAACCCCGTGGGCCTTCCGGAGTTGCCGCGTATCATCACGATCCTTCCGGGCCAACAAAAAGGCCCGCCGGTGAGGGCGGGCCTTGAGGAGGCGATGGACGGATCGCTTACTTCTTGGCGAGGTCGAAGCGGTCGAGCTCCATGACCTTGGTCCAGGCGGCAACGAAGTCCTGCACGAACTTCTCCTTGGCGTCGGCGCTCGCGTAGACCTCCGCGAGGGCGCGGAGCTGCGAGTTGGAGCCGAAGACGAGGTCCACCGAGGTGGCGGTCCACTTCACCTGGCCGGTCTTGCTGTCGCGGCCTTCGAAGAAGTGCTCGCAGACCTTCGCCTTCTCCCAGACCACGGACTGGTCGAGGAGGTTGACGAAGAAGTCGTTGGTCAGCGCGCCGGGCTGCTTGGTCATCACGCCGAGGCCGGGGAAGCCGACGGTGGTGTCGAGCGCGCGCATGCCGCCGACGAGCACCGTCATCTCCGGCGCCGAGAGCGTCAGGAGCTGGGCGCGGTCGACGAGGTTCTCCGGAGCCGGGCGGTCGAGCTTGCGGCCGAGGAAGTTCCGGAAGCCGTCATGCTTGGGCTCGAGCACGCCCACGGAGGCGACGTCGGTCATCTCCTGGGTGGCGTCGGTGCGTCCGGGGTGGAAGGGCACCTTGACCGGCGTGCCCGCCTTGGCGGCGGCGGCTTCGACCCCGGCGTTGCCGGCGAGGACGATCAGGTCGGCCATGGAGATCTTCTTGCCGCCCTTGGCGGAGGCGTTGAAGGAGGCCTGCACCTTCTCGAGGGTCGCGAGGACCTTGGCGAGTTCGGTCGGGTTGTTCACTTCCCAGTCCTTCTGCGGGGCGAGGCGGATGCGGGCGCCGTTGGCGCCGCCACGCTTGTCGCTGCCACGGAAGGTCGAGGCGGAGGCCCAGGCGACCGAGACGAGCTGCGAGTTCGAGAGACCCGTGGCGAGGACGGCCTGCTTGAGGCTATCCACATCAGCCGTATCGACCAGCGGGTGGTCGACGGCCGGGAGCGGATCCTGCCAGAGCTGGGCCGGGGGCACGAGCGGTCCGAGGCCGCGGACATAGGGACCCATGTCGCGGTGGGTGAGCTTGTACCAGGCCTTGGCGAAGGCTACTTCGAACTCCTTGGGGTTCTCGGCCCAGCGCTTGGTGATCTTGGCGTAGGCCGGATCCATCTTCAGCGCGATGTCGGTGGTGAACATCATCGGAGCGTGACGCTTCGACTTGTCATGCGCGTCGGGCACGGTGCCGGCGCCGGCGCCGTCCTTGGGCGTCCACTGCTGGGCGCCAGCCGGGCTCTTGGTGAGGACCCACTCGTAGTTCCAGAGGTTGGTCAGATACTGGTAGGACCAGCGGGCAGGGGTGCTCGTCCAGGCGCCTTCGAGGCCGCTGGTGATCGTGTCCGCGCCGTTGCCCTTGCCATACTTGTTCTTCCAGCCGAGGCCCATCTGTTCGAGCGGGGCGCCTTCGGGTTCCGGTCCGACGTTGCCGACGGGCGTCGCCGCGCCGTGGGCCTTGCCGAACGAGTGGCCGCCGGCGATGAGGGCGACGGTTTCTTCGTCGTTCATGGCCATGCGGGCGAAGGTCTCGCGGATGTCGCGGGCCGCGGCCAGCGGGTCAGCCTTGCCGTTGGGGCCTTCGGGGTTGACGTAGATCAGGCCCATCTGGACGGCGCCGAGCGGGTGCTCGAGTTCGCGGTCGCCCTTGTAGCGCTTGTCGCCGAGCCATTCGGTCTCGGGACCCCAGTAGATGTCTTCCTGCGCTTCCCAGACATCGGCGCGGCCGCCGGCGAAGCCGAAGGTCGGGAAGCCCATGTCCTCGAGGGCGACGTTGCCCGTGAGGATCATGAGGTCAGCCCAGGAGATCTTGCTGCCGTACTTCTGCTTGATCGGCCAGAGCAGGCGACGGGCCTTATCAAGGTTGGCGTTGTCCGGCCAGCTGTTCAGCGGGGCGAAACGCAGGGTGCCGTAACCGGCGCCGCCGCGGCCGTCGGTGGTGCGGTAGGTGCCGGCGGAATGCCAGGCCATGCGGATGAAGAAGGGGCCGTAGTGACCGTAGTCGGCCGGCCACCATTCCTGGGAGTCGGTCATCAGGGCCTTGAGGTCCTTGCGCAGGGCTTCGAGGTCGAGCTTCTTGAACTCCTCGGCGTAGTTGAACGAGGGACCCATCGGGTTGCCTCGCACGTTATTCTGGTGGAGGATGCTCAGGTTGAGCTGGTTCGGCCACCAGTCACGGTTGGTCATGGCGCCGGCGGCGGTGTGCCGATTAGCGGGGGCAGGGTTGCCCATCACGGGGCATTTGGAGATGTCGGACATGTCGGGTTTTTTGTTGGGAGTGGAAGGGGTGGACTCGGCCATGAGCTGGCCAGGGGTGAACGTCAGCGTGAGGGCGGCGAGCGCCAGCAGCTTCAGGGTTTGGTATCTTGATGTCATGGTGGTGAGGGGAAAGGGAAATCAGGAGCGGTTATTCTGCTGGCAGCCAGGGCAGGTGCCCCAGTAGATCACTTCGGCTTCGTCGATGCGGAAGCCGCGATGATCGTGGGCATGCAGGCACGGGGCTTCGCCGACGGCGCAGCAGACGTCCTCCGTCTTGCCGCACGAACGGCAGACGAGGTGGTGATGGTTGTCGCCGACGCGGTCTTCGTAGAGGGCCGGCGAATGGGCGGGTTGGATGCGGCGGATGATGCCCTTGTCGGTGAGGACGTTCAGGACGTTATAGACCGACTGGCGCGAGATGGCGCCGATCTCCGTGCGGACGCTTTCCGCGAGATCGTCCGCCGTCGCGTGAGGATGCTGGGAAACGGCCCGGAGCACGGCGAGACGCTGCGCCGTCACGGGCAGGTCATGCTGGCGGAGGGTGGCTTCCGGGTCGCGCATCTGGGCTCACCAAGACTCAGATTTGGACTTTGTCAAAAATAATGGCCGATTATCCCCGCTGGCCTGTAAGTATGGGTTATTTGGCCTTTTTTGGCTTAGCTGGCGCCGTCCACTCCACGGGTAGGTTGGCTTCCTTGAGCAGGTCACGGACGCGGGCGTAGGGGACGTCCTGGACTGTCAAGCCTTCCCGGACGGCGATGCCTGCGGCCATGGCGGCGGCCTGACCGAGTTGCATGAACACCGGCTCCATCCGGATCGAGCCATGGGCGGCGTGGGTGGCCGAGAGGCAGACCGGCACGAGCAGGTTGGAGCATTCGGCGGGCTTGGGCACGAGGCTGCGGTAGGAGACGCCGTAAGGGCGGGGCGGCACGTTCCAGATCACGCCATCGCGTTCGACGAAGCCGCGCGCCGTGACGAAGTAACGCACGGCGTGCGAATCGAGGCCGAAGCTGGCGAGGGCCACCGGGTCGGCGGGCGTGCGCTTTCCTTTGCAGTCGAGCTCGGTCATCACGTAGGCGCCTTGCAGACGGCGCGCTTCGCGGATGTAGATCATCGGCGAGAAGCCGCCGTGCGACTTGAATTCATCGGCGCAGAGTCCGTAGGCGGAAGCCTGCTTGCGGATGGATTCCGGCACGCGGGGGTGATTGGCCAGCGTCCAGAGGTGGCCGCGGATGTAGAGTTCGTGCGCCTGCTCGATCTCGCGGCGGCGGGCGTAGCTGGCCTCCGGGTATTCCCAGTTCGCGCCGACGTAATCGGTGCCGACCGCGTGCATGGAGTTCCAGTCGGCCTTGGCGTTGGGCAGCTTGTGGATGAGCGCGGGCAGGCGCAGGTCGCCGGCCTCGAGGTTGCGCAGCAGCATCTCGTGGTCGATCTCGCGGTAGCCGTCGGGCTTGGCGAAGGGGATACGCTTGGTGGGGTCGGTGGTCACGCACAGGCGGTAGTTATAGGCCTGGATGCGATGGTCGCCCGCGCCTTTGACGGGGTCTTCGGCGAAGACGAAGGGCAGCAGGCCGCTCTGCGGGTCGCCTTTGCGTACGTAGGGGTCGACGTCCTTGATGAAGTGATCCTTGTCGCCTTGGGTGTAGTGTCGGCGGGGCTTGTCGTCGCCGCGTTGCATCCCATTCAGCGTCTCGCCGTGCAGGGAATTAGGTTCGCGGCCGACGGCGTAGCTGACGCCCGCGGCGGCCATCAGGTCGCCGACGTAGCTCGCGTCGATGAACGCCTTGCCGGCGAAGACCCGTCCCGACAAGGTGCGGAAGGCGACGATCCGGTTGCCTTCCTTGGTCACGCCGCCCGGACCGCGGTCGAGCTGCTCGTTCATCGCGACCTCGACGCCGACGTCCTTCACCAGGCCGTCCACCGCGGCCTGGGCCACGTGAGGTTCGAAGTAGTCGACGTAGGTCTTGCCGTAATGCTTGCCGATGCGGCCGTAGATCTCGCGGGCGACCCCGCCGACGGCTTCGCGGTGGAAGATGTCGCTCGCGGACAGCCCGCTGCAGGTCATCCCGCCGAGGAAGTCGGTGGAATTGACGAGCACCACCGAGAGGCCTTGGCGCTTCGCCTGCACGGCGGCGGCGACGGCCGCGGCGGAGTCGCCGTAGACGACGACGTCATAGGTCCGCGGGACGACGGCGGGCGACTGGGCGCAACCGTGCAGGCCAAGGGCTAAGCCGAGGAGGGCGAGAAGGCGGGGCATATCGATTTGTTATCTCGTCGCTTCCCGCCTTCAAGCCTGTTGCCGACCTCAGTGCATCTCCACCGCGCAGGAGCCGAGTCCGCCGCGGAAGTAATTGAACTGCACGTTCGGATGGTCGGCCAGGAGGGACATCGGGACGGCCGCGTCGGCGATCCGTTTGGAAATCATCAGCGCGGTCAGGCGCTGGCCCAGCGGGTTGTCGTGGGCGCCGGCGTGCCAGATGGAGACCTTATCGGCGAGCCAAGTCTCCTGCGGGCCGACGGTGATGGCCATCTTGGGGACCATGGTGATGTTGCCGCCGCCGGAGGTGCGGGCGTTCTGGCTGAGGGTGACGGGGTGGAGCTCGACGATGCGCGTGCCGAGCTTGCGGTATTCCGCGGGGGAGGGCGGCGCATCCTTGTATTTGCCGGCGCGCTTGAGCGGATCGTTGAAGGCCCAGTGCTTGATGTCGCCTTGGCCGCCCTGCATCACGGCGCAACGGACGCCGGCGTGCCAGGTCTTCACGTAGTCGGCGATCTTGGCCTTGGGGAAGTGGAGGTTGGCCTCGGGCATCGCTAGCTTCTTCTGGATGCGGTCAAAGCAGAGTTCGCGGTCGGCGCGCTCGAACGAGAGCGGGTGCGTCACCGGCACTTCCTTCTTGGTCTTCTCGTCGTACCATTCGTCCATACCCCAGAAGTGCGCGTGCTTGAGCGAAAGGCCGAGTTCGTTGACGAGGCGAGCGACGAGCGGGAGCTGCTCGGTCGGGCCGATCGGACCGCAGATACCGACGGGATTGTCGGCCGTGGCCTGCTTCCAGGCCGCGATGTATTCGAGCGCCTCGGCGAGGTAGAAGTCTTCGAGGGTGTCATACATCACGACCTTGAAGCCCGGACGCGACAGCTGACGCAGGTCGCGTTCGGTGAGCTTCGCGGCGTCGTTGATGAGTGACGCGTCGAGCGTGGTGTAATCCCACCAGTCGGGGGCGATATGGCTGAGAGGGCGGGGCATGGGTTGCAGAGATGGAGGATGGATGATGAGGGATGAACGATGTGAGATGAGGGAGATGGGATTCGGATGAATGCGGTTTTGTCTCTATCTTTTATCATCCATCATTCATCCTTCATCGCCTGTCTTTTCCCGGAAGAGGGCGAGGAAGATCGGGATCAGCACGGCGCTCATGATCGCCGGGACGAGCCAGATGGATTTCCAGTCGTGGACGTTGTTCGCGGTGTAGTGCTGCGCGACGACGCCGGAGAGCCAGGAACCGACGAACATGCCCGCTCCGAGCGTGAACACGGCGTGGAGACCCTGCGCCGAGGCGCGGAGGCCGTCGCCGGCGGCCTTGTCGACATACATACGGCCCATCACGAAGATGAAGTCATAGCACATGCCGTGCAGCAGGATGCCGCCGAGCACCATCCAGGTGGCCGTGGGTTGTTCGTGGAAGTAGGCGAAGAGGGCGAAGCGGAGGGCCCAGGCGGCCATGCCAATGATCATGATGCGCTTGGCGCCGAGGACCGGCAGCAGCAACGGCAGGAGGAGCAGGAAGCCGACTTCGGAGATCTGTCCGAGGGTCATCTTGGAGGCGTAGTTGGCGACGTTCATCTCGCTGAGGAACGCGCCCGTCCAGGTGAAGTAGAAGCTCAGCGGGATGCAGATGAGGAAGGAGCAGAACATGAAGACCGCGAAGGAACGGTCGTTGAAGAGCTTGAGGGCGTCGAGGCCGAGGAGCTTGCCGGCCGAGACCGGGCCGGCGTCGCCCTTGGGCGGAGTGTCCGGCAGGGTGAAGGAATAGAGCGCGATGGCGACGGCGACGCCGCAGGCCAGCGTGAACATGCCCTTGTTGTCGGCGAGTCCCGCGAAGTTCACGACGTTGGCGGCGGCGATCCAGCCGGCGGAGGCGGCGGCCATGACGATCGGGAACCACTTGGCGGGGTTCGGCGCGTGGGCCAGGGTGATCGTGTTGATGAGTCCATGGCCGGCCATGTAGGTCAGGGTGTAGACGATCAGGGACGGGTAGAAGACGCCGAAGGTGGTCTGCTGGGAGATCCACCAGAGCAAGGCGGCGCCGAGGAGGTGCAGGACGCCGAGCAGTCGCTGCGCAGGGACGTAGCGGTCGGCGATAACGCCGATGAGGAAGGGGGAGACGAGCGCGCCGATGGCGGTGGTGCCATAGGCGAGGCCGATCTGGGTGCCGGTGAACTCCAGCTTTCCGAGATACACGGCCATGGTGTTATACCAGCAGCTCCACACGAAGTAGTGGAGGAAGACCATCGTGGCCAGGCGGAGGTAGAGGGTGGGGGTCATTGTAGTGAAATAGGGGTAGGGGTGGGGTGGGGGTGGGGGTAGTTGAAATCTTAGGAGTGGCGGCGGATGGCTTCGCGGTAAGCGAGGGGCGGAAGTTCCTGGTGGCGCTGGAACTGGCGGTGAAAATAGGCGGCGGTAGGGTAACCGCACTGGTGCGCGATCTGTTTCACGGATTCGTCGGTCTCGGCGAGGAGCCGCGCGGCCCGCGCGATGCGGAGTTCGTTGAGATACTGCGGCACGGATCGTCCGGTACACTTCTTGAAAAGGCGGCTGAAGGCGCTCTCGCTCAGCCCGGCCAATCCGGCGAGCTCCGGGACGTAGAGCGGCTTGCTGAGGTTGGCCTTGATGTGCGCGACGACGTTGCCGATGCGGTCCGAGGTCTGCGCATCGGTGGTCGCGTGGAAACCCGTCGAGGCGATCTCCTTCAGCTCATCCGAACCGGCGGCGAGTTCGAGGAGTTCGATCAGCAGCGCCAGACGGCGGAGTCCGTGCGCCTTGGGCATCTTATGCAGGATCGCGGCGGCCTGTCGGCGGGTCGCGCCGCGGAACTCAAGTCCGAGGCTGGCGCGTTCCAGGAGGCGACGGATGGCGGCGACCGACGAGTGTTGTGTCCAATCCTCGCCGAAGAGATTCGGGCGGAACTGCACTAGGATCCACTCCACGCCGGCCTGACGTCCTTTACGGTCGTTGCGGAAGTCGTGCGGGAGGTCCGAGCCGAGGAGCAGCACTTCGCCGACCTTGAGCGGGGTGATCTTGTCGCCGATCCAGCGCTCGGTGCCGCCACGCAGGAGGAAGAAGATCTCGATCTCAGGATGGTGATGCCAGACGCAGCCGAAGTCGCGCTGGCTCAGGTGTTCGCAGGCGACCAGTTCGTTCGCCGAGGCGGGAGATTGCTGTTCCTTGATGAGGCGCACGCTTATTTCTTCTCAGGGGCGGCGCTCACGGGGCGGGTTTCTCGAGGGCGGCTTCGTAGGTCGCGTCGACGACGCAGTCGGAACCGAGGGCGGAGCGGAGGGGGTCGATCTCGGAGGCGCTGTAGCCGAGGTGGTGGTGGCGGCACCAGCCTTGGGCCAGTTTGTATTTGCCGGAGAGTTCGCCGACCGCGGCCGCCATCTTGTCGAGCGTGAGCAGGTACGAGTCCATGCCCTGGCTCTTGTCGAGCCAGTCCTTCTGCGAGGCGTGGGCGGCGAGGGCCCGGCGTGCCTGGTCGTGGACCTCGGCGACGTCGACGTAAAGTCCGGCTCGGACCTTCTGGCGCAACGGCGTGCGGAGGCCGTGCGGCATGGCGTGGTAGATCGTCACGTCGTGCGCGTAGGTCGGGGCCGGGGGCACCGTGTCGAAGTTGGGCATCCCGTGGGTGAAGGCCGCGGAGGTCGCCAGGCGCGCGCAGGCCATGTGGTCCTCCATGTAGTCGGACAGCGCGTGCGTGAGCACGATGTCGGCGCGGGTCTGGCGGATCACCGAGGCTACCTTGCGCATGACCTCGATGTCGAAGGTCAGCGTCATGTCGTTGACCACGGGAGGGTAGAACTTCGCTCCGAGGATGCGGGCCGCTTGCTGGGCTTCGGCCAGGCGGACGGTCGCGGTCGTCGGGCCGTCCATCTGGACCGACCCGCCGTTGCCGGCGCAGAGGTCGAAGTAGTGCAGGTCCCAGCCGCGCTTGGCGAGCTGGAGCATCGTCCCCGCGGCGAAGTATTCGACGTCGTCGGGGTGGGCGAAGATGGCGAGGCAGGAGGGCATCGGCTCAGGCGACCTTGACCGGCTGGCCGCCGTTGGCGGCGCTCTGGTCGGCGGCGAAGATCACCTTGAAGGTGCGCAGCGCGTCGCGGAAGCTCGTCAACGGCATGTCCTTGCCCTGGTCGAGCGCGTCGAAGAAGGCCTGGAACTGGGACTGGTAGGGGTGGTCGCTGACGTCGCCCGAATCGAGCATCTTCATCGAAAGCCCGCTCCACTGGGCCTTGTTGGTCTTCAGCTTCGAGGAGTGGAACTTGTCATCGAGGACGCTGCCGTGGCTGCCGACGAGATGCGTGTGGAAGTAGTAGGGCTGGAGGCAGTCGACGATCGCGGCGCATTTGCCGACGGCGCCGTTCTTGAACTTCAGGATCGTGACGGCGGAGGTGTCGTATTCGTAGGGCGTGAAGTATTCGCTCTTCGACTTCGTGCTGAAGCTCGTGACCGAGTCGACTTCGCCCGGCATGCACATCAGTAGGGCGTCGAGGGCGTGGCAGCCGGCGGTGAGGAGGGCGCTGCCGCCGTCCTTCTTGCCGATGTTCCAGCGGTACTGGCCATACCAGGGGCCGATGCCGTGGTAGTAGTCGACCTCGCCGTAATGGATGTCACCGATGAGTCCTTGGTCGATGACGGCCTTGGTGGCCTCCATCTGGCTGGAGAAGCGGCACTCGAAGCAGACGCAGCCCTTCACGCCGTTCTTCTCGGCGGCCTCGAAGATCTGCATCACCTCGGCCATCGTGTTGGCCATCGGCTTCTCGAGGATGACGTGCTTCTTCGCCTTGGCGGCGGCGACGGCCTGGGCGCAGTGCTGGCTCGGGTAGCTGGTGATGTCGACGACGTGGATGTCCGGATCGGCGAGCAAGGCCTCGACGCTCTGGTAGGCCTTGATCTTGCCGCCGTGCTTGGCGCTGAGGGTCGCCGAGTCGAGCGGACGGGAGGAGTAGATCGCCGTGACCTGCGCCTGGCTCGTGGCGTTGATGGCGTCGATGTGGGCGGTCGCGGCCCAACCGTAGCCGATGATGCCGACGTTATATTTCTTGGTGCTCATGGGGGCGCGTCTTGGGGGTGATCCAAAGGATGCTTCCACTCCTGAAAGAAGGAAACCCAATCGGGTGTCTTTTTACGCTCGAATGGTGTCTTTTAACGCGACACCGAGCGTCGCGTTAAAAGAAAGGTGTTGGCGGTTAGCGGTTGGCGGTTGGGACCGTATTCTCGGGTCCCAGGTCTCGGCCGCCGGGTATCAGGTACGGGTTATCGGGTTCGGGTACAGGTGCAGGCCCTGAGCCTGTACCTGGTGCTGAACACCTGAACCCGTGACCAGACGGCCGAGACCCGAGACCTGGTAATGGTGCTCTCTGTTTATTCCCAACCGCTAACCGCCAACCGCTACCACCCAGCGGCGGCGGAGCCGCCGTCAGAACTCCCCGAAGCCGAACTGATCGGCCAAGGCGAGGCAGTCCTTCACCGGACGCAGGCCCTTGGAGGGCGTGGGGTCGGCGAGGCAGGCGGCGGCGCAGCAGACGGCGAGCTTCAGGCGTTCCTGCATCTCGAGGCCCTCATGGAGTCCGTAGAGCATGCCCGCGGCGAACGCATCGCCCGCACCGGTCGCGCCCTTGCTGTAACCGGCCGGAAGTTTGAGCGAGGCCTGCTTGAGGCGGAGGCCCTCGGCGGTGGCGCAGACGGAGCCGTGTTCGGTGTGGATGGTGACGGTCTTCTTCACGCCGAGGGAGAGCAGCTGTTCGGCGGTGCGGACGAGCCAGCCGGCGTTCTTGGGGTCTATGACTTCGCCGACGACGAGGCCGGCTTCGATCTCGTTGATGACGAGGTGGTCGGTGAGGGGGAGGGCGCTGAGGGCGATCTCGCGGAACTGCGGGTGCGAGGCGCTGACCATGTCCACTGAGGTCTCAAGCCCGGCCGAGCGGGCGTTGAAGAGCAGCTTGGCCGCGATGGTCTGGCCGTTCTCGAATGTGTCCATGCGGTCCAGCAGCATGAGGTAGCCCAGGTGCAGGATGCGGGCGTTGGTCTTGCCGAACCCGCAGTGCTTGAGGTCGAAGTGCGCGTTGGCTCCGCGGCAATGGAAGAACGTACGGCGTCCTGTGGACTGCACGGTCATCGCGTCGGTGTAGGAGGTCGGATACTCCTGGCTGAGATGCAGCATCGAGACGTCGATGCGGTAGTTCTGGCAGTCGCGCTTGATCCACTGGCCGTTGGCGTCGTCGCCGACGAGTCCGCAGGCCGACAGGGGGAACTCGACCTTCATCGCCGCGAGGTCCTTGAGAACGTTGTAAGGGCCGCCGCCGTTGGAGCGCGACTCGCTCAGGATGCTCGCGAGCATGTCCTGGGCCGGGTAGCCGTCGATGACCTTGACGTAATCGACGATGAAATTGCCGGCGGCGAGGATACCTTGGCGGGGAGTCTTGGGCATGAGAATTCAGAGCGAGACGACCGTGCCTTGGGCCTGCGACTGCAGGGCGGCGGCGAAGATCTCGTGGGTGGCGACGGCTTCTTCCGGCGTGGCGCAGCCGAAGCAGCCGTTGAGCAGGCCGGCGCGTTCCATGAGGTAGGCGGCCCACATCTGCTGGATGACGTCGGCGAAGCCGGGTTCGAAGATGCCGCCGGTGACGGTCTTGAACGGCGTGCCGAAACCGAGGTCGGTGCGCTTCCAGAACTGTTCCTTGCCGCGTTCGAACAGCCAGAGGGCCTTGGTATCCGCGGTGCTGTAGCGCACCCCGCCGTCGGTGCCGAGGATCTCGATATACCAGGTATTGGTGGCGCCGGGCATCAGGCGCTTCATCTCGAGGCGCATCGGGACGTCATGGCCGCCGACCTTGATCCAGGTGTTGAGCAGGGCGTTGTCCCAGGTGTCGCAGTTCGCGACGCCGCCCTTGCCGTCGGGGCGCTGCGGGTAGCCCTTCTGGAGCTGGGCGAAGACGCGGGAGGGCTTCCAGCCGAGGCGGAGCGGGATGTGGCAGGCGTGCATGCCGAGGTCGTTGAGGGCGCCGCCTTCGCCGCACAGGGCGTTCATGCGCTTCCAGTTGGCGGCCTTGGTCGGGTCAAGGTCGCTGCTGTGGTGGAAGCCGGAGACGACTTCGAGGACCCGGCCGATCGAGCCTGACTTCGCGAGCTCGAAGGCACGCTGGGCGCCCGGGAAGAAGGGCATCTCGGAACTGCAGCGCACGAACCGGCCGCTGGCCTTCACCGCGGCGTGGATGCGTCGGGCGGAAGCGAGGTCGATGCCGAAGGGCTTCTCGGCGAAGAGGTCCTTGCCCGCGGCGAGGACGTCGCAATAGAGCTGCTCGTGCAGGTTATGCGGGACAGCCACGTAGACCACGTCGACATCGGGATTGGCGAGGAGCGCTTTGTAGTCGGTGGTCTTCTGCGTGCAGGAGGGGATGCAGTCGAACCACGACAACGTGGCAGGATTGAGGTCGGCCACGGCCGTGAGGACCGGGCGGACGGAGACGTCGGTGAGCGCGCACCAGCGGGCGAACGCGCTGGCCATTTCGCGACCCATGAGGCCGCCGCCGATGATGCCGATTTTTACGTTTTGCATGCGGTGTTTCTTAGAAAGTCTTCGGATCGATGGTGAACTCCATGATCTTGGAGCATTTCACGTCGAAGTATTGGTGTCGGAGGACGACCGACCGTTTTCTCAAGCCGGACATGGCGTCGCTGTCCTTATAATTCTTGGTGGTTTTCTCGACCATCATCGACCTGAGCTTGGCGATCGCGGTCGCATCAAGGTCGTCGACCCCGATCAACGTGAACTTGTAGATCAATGTCTTTCCGTCTGCCTCGCCTGGGCAGATGGCGTCGCACCTCGTGACTTCATCCATCATTTCCGGCAACTTGAGGTTCATTCTGACATAGGTCGTCGCCAACTCGTCGGACATCAGTGACTTGCCTGTGCCGCTTAGGTAGCCGGCCAGGTAAATGGCCATCGCGCATGCGATGAAGACGCCCGCGATGAGCAACGATGACATCTTGGGTTGGGATGCGTTAGCCTGCGGGGTCTGGGGGATCATCGTTTAGTGTGGTGATTGGTTTCTTTTCGGTAGGCTCTCGCCAACAGCGTCACGGGTTGGAGGAGGGTGATGGGCGAGCCGGCTTGGCGGAGGCCACGGGCGATCTGAAGGTGGCACCCGGGATTGGCGGTGGCGAGGACCGATGCGCCAGTGCCGATGACGTGTCCGATCTTACGGACGAGGAGCTGCTCGGACTGCTCGGGCTGGGTGATGTTATAGATGCCGGCGCTGCCGCAGCACCAGTTGGCCTCGGGGAGTTCGACCAGCTTGAGGCCGGGGATGAGCTTGAGTAGCTCGCGCGGCTGCCTGGTCACCTTCTGGCCGTGCGTGAGGTGGCAGGAGTCGTGGTAGGTGACGGTCAGGTCGCCCAAGCCGGCCTGAGGCGCCCGGCAGCCGTGCTCCATCATCCACTCGTGGATATCGCGCAGCTTGGTGTCCCAGAGCTTGGCCAAGGGCGCGTAGACGGGGTCTGCGGCCAGCAGGGAGCCGTAGTGGCGGAGGTGATTGCCGCAGCCGCCCGCGTTCGTGATGATGGCGTCGAACTGGGAAGGCGGGAAGAGGTCGATCATCCGCTTGGCCAGCGTCTTGGCCGCATCGCCTTCGCCGTTGTGGGCGTGGAGCGAGCCGCAGCACGGCTGGACAGGCGGCGTGTGGACTTCACATCCGTTGGCCAGAAGGACGTCCGCGGTGTCGCGGTTGATGTCGGCGAAGACGAGGTCTTGGACGCAGCCGGTCAGTAAGGCGACGCGGTGCTTCTTCTTCGTCGGCGTCTCGATCGGACGGATCAGCTGCGGCGAGAACTTCGTCGCGACGGTCGGGCACTGGGGCTCGAGGCGACGGAGGTCCTTGGGCAGCAGCTTGGTCAGTCCGATCTTGCGGAAGGCGGTCTGCAGCCCGAGGCGCTGGTAAAGCCAGAGCAGGCGACCGGCGAAGCGGAGCAGGCGCGGACGCATGAACAGCCCGCGGATGGTGACCATGCGCCAGAAGCGGCTGGTGAAGGTCTGGTTGAGGCCGGCGGACTGTACTTCGGCGCGGGCGGTCTCGAGCAGGTTGGAGTAATCCACGCCCGCGGGGCAGGCGGTCTGGCAGGCCAGGCAGCCGAGGCAGTAGCTCATCTCGTCGGCGAAGGCCGGCGTGAGCTTCAGTTCGTCGTCGGCCACGGCACGCATGAGCGAGATGCGTCCGCGCGGGCTGTGGCGCTCCTTCTTGGTGGCGTCGTAGGTCGGGCAGGCCGGCAGGCACATCCCGCAATGCATGCATTGCTGCAGGATCGAGTAATCGAGGAGCTTGAGCGAAGGCTTCATCCCTCAGTCGAAGATCTTGCCGGGGTTGAGCAGGTTGCGCGGATCCCAGGCGCGCTTGATCTCGCGCATGAGGTCGTGGCTGTTCTCGCCGACCTGACGTCGCAGCCAGGCTTTCTTGGCCAGGCCGACGCCATGTTCGCCGGTGATCGTGCCGCCGAGGGAGAGGGTCTTGGTCACGATGTCTTCCAGCGCCTCATGGACGCGGGCCATCTCCTCGGTGTTGCGCTCGTCGGTCAGGAAAGTCGGGTGCAGGTTGCCGTCGCCCATGTGGCCGAAGGTGCCGACGAGGAGGTTATGCTTCTTAGCCACCTCGGCGATGAAGCCGACCATCTCGGCGAGCTTATCGCGCGGGACGGTGACGTCCTCGAGGATCGTGGTCGGGCGGACGCGGGCGAGGGCGGAGAAGGCGGAGCGGCGGGCCGAGGCGAGCTGCATGGCTTCGGCGTCATCGCGGGCCACGCGGACGTCTCGGGCGCCGCGGGCGCGGGCCAGAGCCAGCATCTGTTCGGCCTCGTCGGCGACGGCGGCCGGGTGTCCGTCGGTCTCCATGAGCAGGAGCGCCTCGCAGTCGCGGGGCAGGCCGATCTTGGCGTAATCCTCGACGCAACCGATGGTCATGCGGTCGAGGAACTCCAGCGTGCAGGGGATGATCTTCGCCGCGATGATGTCGGACACCGTCTGCGCGGCGTCCTCCATGCGGTCGTAGCTCGCCAGCATCGTGCGACGGGCGGAGGGGCGGGGGACGACCTTGAGCAGGACTTCGGTGATGATGCCGAGGGTGCCTTCGGAGCCGATGAAGAGGTCCTTCATCGAATAGCCGGCGACATCCTTGACGCAGGCGTTGCCGAAGTGGGCGATGCGTCCGTCGGGCAACACGACTTCGAGTCCCATGACGTAATCACGGGTGACGCCGTATTTCAGGCCGCGGAGGCCGCCTGAATTTTCGGCGACATTGCCGCCGATGGTGCTGATCTTCATCGAGCCCGGGTCGGGCGGATAGAAGAGGCCATGCTTATTGGCGGCGGCGTCGATGGCGGCCGTGATCGCGCCGCACTGGGCGCGGACGGTGAGATTGGCGGCGTCGACCGAGAGGATCTTGTCGAGGCGGGTGAGGCAGAGGACGATGCAGCCTTCCGACGGGACGCTGCCGCCGCTGAGGCCGGTGCCGGAGCCGCGGGTGACGATCGTCACGCCGTGTTCGTTGGCCAGCTTGACGACCGCGGAAATTTCCTGGGTCGATCCGGGCAGCACGACGACGCCGACCGGTCCCTTGAGCGCGGCGGTGCCGTCGAAACCGTAAGGGATGGTGTCCTCCGTCGCCGTCAGCACCTGCGCGGCGCCGACGATTTCACGCAGGCGGGCGAGGAGGGCTGGGGCGGGGGAGGACACGGGCTCAGATGAGCTTCAGGGCTTCGTCGACCGATGCGTTGCGGTGCACCATCGCCATCAGCGCTTGCGTGATGCCACGCGGGTTCGGGTGCTGGATGACGTTGCGGCCGTAGACGATGCCCGAGGCGCCTTGCTTGAGGAGGCCTTCGGTGCGGACGAGGATTTCCTTATCGCTCACGCGACCCCCGCCGCGGACGAGCACCGGGATACCCGATGCCGTCTCGATGACCTTGTGGTACTGCGACACATCATCGGTCGGGTCGGCCTTGATGACGTCGGCGCCGAGTTCGACCGCCTGGCGGACCAGGTGGAGGATCTTCGTGAGGTCGCCGTCGACCATGTAGCCGCCCGCGACGGCGTTAGGCTGGAAGACGAGCGGCTCGACCATCATCGGCATGCCGTAGTAATCGGCCTGCGGCTTCAGCTTGAGGATGTTCTCGATACACTGCGCGGTCACGTCCGGCGCGCCGGGGATCTGGAAGAGGTTCACGCAGACGCATGCGGCGTCGAGGCGGACGGCCTGCAGCATCGTCTCCTCGATCATCAGGCTGAACGCCGTGGCCGGGAGTTCCTTGCCGTAGACGTTGGCCGTGTCGGTGCGGAGGACGAGGGCCGGCTTCTGCTTGCCCGGGATGGACTGCAGGTGGCGGGCCTGGCCGACGGTCAGCTGGATGGCGTCGGGGCCGGCGTCGACCAGCGTGGCGACGACCTGGCGCATGTCTTCGATGCCCTGCAGGAAGCCGGGCTGGTTGAAGAAGCCGTGGTCGACGGCGACGTCGAAGCAGCGCTTGGACGAGGCGTTGAAGAGGCGGTTGAGGCGATACTGCTTCATGAGGGGAGAGGGGCGGGACTTACTTGAGTCCCATGATGTGCTTGAGGATGTAGAGCTCGAGCGCTTCGTAGTCGCGGGCATCGCGATACTGCTGGACGAGCTTCTGGTCTACCGTGCGGACCTTCTGGACGAGCGCAAGGAACAGCTCGCGGCTGTTCTTGAGATGGTCAGTGACCGGGCAGCCGCGCTGGGTGCGGATGGCCTTCACGTCGAGGCCGACGAACTCGCCGCGGCGGCCGTAGCCGGATTCCTCGAGGACGCGCACCTGGTTGAAGGCCGCGCGGAGGTTGGCGCCGCCGAAGTTCTTGTCCTGGTCGTATTTCAGGCCGTTCTGGTCGTTGAGGTGGACGCTCGCCAGCTTGTCATGGGCGAGGGCGAAGGCCATCTCGTCGCTGGCGTCGAGGCCGGCAAGCATGGCGTGGGCGGATTCGATGAGGCCTTTGACGCGTTTGTGGTCCTTGGAGGCGTAGGAGAGGGTGAGGGCGTGGCCGATGGTGGGCACATAGGCCTGGTCGGTCGGCTCATTCGGCTTCGGCTCGATCCAGATTTCGATGTTCTTGTCGTAATCGAGCATCGCGTTGACCGTCTCAAGCAGACGCTGGTAGGCCAGCTTGGCGTCCTTGGCTTCGCGGATGTAGGTGCCTTCGCGGGCGAGCCAGAGCACGATGGCCTTGGAGCCGACGGCGTTGGCGATGTCGATGCACTTCTTGGTGCGATCCCAGGCGTAGGCGCGGTCGGAGGCGCTGTTGGAGGTGTAGGCGCCGTCGACGGTCTGGTCGGCGAACCACAGGCGCGGGGCGACGAACTCCGGGGTCAGGCCCTGGTTGGCGAGCATCGCCTTCACCTCGGCGGACTTCTTCTGGATCTGCTCAGGCTTGAGGCCGTCCATGCCCGGGACGACGTCGTCGTCATGGAACTGCACGCCTTCGAAGCCGAGCGGGCGGTAGAGGGCGAACTTCTCCTCGTGGGGGAAGGCCTTGCGGACGTCGCCGCCGAAGGGGTCGCCGCCTTCGCTGATGTTCCAGGGGCCGAAAGAGAATCGATACGTGACGGGGGTGCTCATGGGTAGAGGTCTATACTATCACCCGGGTGGGGAATCGCTACGCTGGGCGTCTCCCTTGGTGGCACTATTATCTCATTAAACCCCTTGCAGGAGGGGGCCTCACTGATACGAATGACCCTATGAAAGCCATCCGCGAGAAGGTCGAGCTGCCCGAGGGGCACTCCTTCCGCGTATTGCGTTGGTCGAAGTCGTTGCGGGAGGTCGAATGCCTGCTCGGGCCCGGCCGGACCCAGCCCGTCCAAGGCGAGGGCGATCACTGGCACTTCCATAAGGAGGTCGAACTGACCCTGTTCACGGGCGGGGAGGGGACGCGCTTCGTCGGCGACGCCATCGGCACCTTTGGCGCAGGCGACCTGGTGCTGCTGGGCGAACGTCTCCCGCATCACTGGCATACCGCCGGTGCTTCGAGCGGCCTTTCGATCCAGTGGCATTTCCCGGAGAGCCACCCCGTCTGGGCTTTTCCTGAGAACCTTGAACTGCGCGAGCTCTTCAAACGGGCGGAGCGCGGTCTGCATATCCGTGGTCGTACGGCTGTCGCCATCGCGGCGCTCATGCAGGAGGTCGCCCGGAGCAAAGGCGCGGGCCAGCTCGCCACGCTGCTGCGCCTGCTCGCCGAAGTCGCCGAGGCGCCGGAGTCCGATCTCTCGCTGCTGTCCTCCCGTAGTTTCACCCTCAGCGCTGAATCGCACTATCAGAAGGCCATCTCGAAATCCGTCCAGCACCTCGTGGCGAATTTCCGGGACGAGGTCCGGCTGGAAGATCTGCTCCGAATCTCCGGGCTGAGCCGGCCGACCTTCGCCCGGCAGTTCAAGCAGCACTCCGGCCATAGCTTCAGCGCGTTCGTCAACGAGCTGCGCCTCCAGGCCGCCCGCCGGGAACTGCGCGACGGCGACCGAAGCGTCCTGGACATCGCCTTGGCCTGCGGTTTCCGCCAGGTGACCTTCTTCAATCGCCTGTTCAAACGGGAGATGAAGTGCACTCCCGTGGAGTATCGGAAAAAGCAGAGGAAGAAGGGGAGAGGCTTGAAACAGGGCTAGGGCTAGGGACAGGGCTAGGGCTAGTTGAAGCGATCTAGGGGGCATGTGGGCATGGTGACACGTGGACACGGGGAGAGTTTGGAACTCAAAGGGAGACCGGAGACCGGGATGTTGCCTGCGGGCATGATTCTTGGTGGTGACGGGTGACGGCCACGGAAGTCGGCCTTTCGGGAGTCAGCTGTTCGGCCTTCAGCCGCCGGAACCCGGGTGCCAGCTCCCGATGGCCGAACTCCCGTCGCCTGAACTCCCGTCGCCCGTGCCCGTCACCTGACACCCGAAACTGCCGGCCCTAGCCAACCATCCGGTCTCCTGTAACGGGTAGGGTTGAGCACCCTCGCTCAACCGCGGCTGACCAAGGGCGGTCAGCCCTACCTCAGCAGGCTGCTCTGAGCCTCCGGGCCTCTCGTTGGGCCCCCCCTCTGGCCAACTGGCCAACCGTTCAACGGATCAACTTCTCCTAGGCTAAACCCGACAACGGCTTCGCTCATTAAGATATGGGCAACCTAGTGTCTTTGCCCAATACTTTCCCCAACCCCATGAAACTCCCCGCGTTCCTCCTGCTGGCCGCCGCTTCCGCTTCCTTCGCCGCCGATCCGGCGCTCACGATCTACAACGGCGGTTACGCCGTGGTGCGTGAGACCTTGCCGATCGACCTCAAATCCGGCGTCAACCAGGTCTCCTTCGCAGGCGCCACCGCGCACGTCGAAGCGGACTCCGTCATCCTTCGCGACATCGCCGGCAAAGCCGAGTTCCAGATCCTCGAGCAATCTTACCGCAACGACCCTGTCTCGCAGGCGATGCTGCTTTCGCTTTTCGAAGGCAAGACCCTCGAGTTCGTGCGCCACGAGAACAACAAGCCGGACCGCATCATCGTCGGAAAGGTCGTGCGTAGCGGTTTCGTGCCTGGCGGCACATACTCCGTCGAGCCCATCATCGAGGTGGACGGCAAGCTGCAGTTCTCCCTGCCTGGTTCGCCGATCTTCCCCTCGCTGGGCTCGGACAATGTCCTGAAGCCCACCTTGAACTGGAAGCTCAACTCCGCATCCTCCGGCAAGATCGATGCCGAGGTCGCCTACCTCAGCAACGGATTCACCTGGGAGGCGAGCTACAACCTCGTCGCCAATGAGAAGAGCGACTTGTTGGACGTCGTGGGCTGGATCACCATGAACAACCAAAGCGGCATGATTTTTCCTGATGCGAAGATCAAGCTCATGGCAGGCGACGTCAATCGCGTCGTCGAAACCTTCGCGCGCACCCGGAACGGCATGATCCCCATGGCCGCCGCGGCCAAGATGGCCGACTCCGTGGTCACTGAAAAGTCCTTCGATGAGTTCCATCTCTATACGCTCGGTAATCCCGTGACCCTTCGGGACAAGGAGACCAAGCAGGTGGAGTTCGTCCGCGCCGCGGGCGTCAAGGCCGAGCGGATTTACATCTATGAAGGCGAAGGAAATTACCGCCGCGGCGTGCCTTCCTCCGGGAAGGTCCAGGTCTACCGCGAATTCAAGAACTCCGAGGCCAACAAGCTCGGTATCGCGCTCCCCAAGGGCAAGGTGCGTTTCTATTCCCAGGATGGCGACCGCCAGCTTGAGTTCGTCGGCGAGAACCAGATCGATCATACGCCCAAGAACGAGACCATCCGCGTCCTCGTCGGCAACAGCTTCGACCTCGTCGGCGAGCGTATCATGAAGAGCAGCCGCGAAGACGGTGCTAACCGCGTCGCCACCCAGTCCTTCGAGGTCAAGGTGCGTAATCGCAAGAAGGAGCCCGTCGAGATCCGCGTCGTCGAGCACGCCAACCATGGCGGCGAATGGACCCTCACCGCGCAGAGCCAGGATCACAAGAAGACGGACGCACGCACCTTCGAATTCCGCGTCCCCCTCCGTCCGGACGAGGAGCAGACGGTCACTTACACCATCCGCTATACGTGGTAACGGCGGTTGGCGGTTAGCGGCAGGCGGTTGGGTAGAGACAGCAGCTCAAAGGGAGGCCGGAAACTGGGTAGGGCTGACCTCCTAGGTCAGCCGCGGCTGAGCGAGGCGCTCAGCCCTACCAATGGTACCTATGTCGTGACGCGGTCCCGACCCTACCTGGGGATAGACATCACCTGGCCCTGTGCGCGCAACATCTCGGTTAGCTGGCCGAGATTGATGCGTTGCACGGGGCTGTTACTGTCGACGGCGAGTGAGGCGGCGTTGGCGCAAGCCTGTCCGGCGGCCATGAACGTGAACTCGATACGATAGGCGCCATAGGCCACGTAGCTCGACGAAGGGCAGGTGGGCGTGAGGAGGTTGGTGCACTCCTTGAGTTTGGGGACAAGCGAACGATAGGGGACGCCGCAGGGAATCCAGTTCGGGTTGGGGGAGTTGTCGAAGACCGCGCCTTCCATCCAGACGCGACCGTCCTTGACGATGCAGCGGGCGTGGTGGAAGTCCGGCGGCCACCAGATCAATCCCACGGAGTCGACGACGGGCGTCGGGTTGTTGCGTCGGAGATGCGCTTCGGTCAGCACGAAGTCTCCGACGAGACGACGGCCGTTGCGGACGTAGAAGGCGCGAGGCCAGCCGCCGTTGTCGGTGAACTCGTCCTTGGTCAGCCCCCACGCACCCCAGGCTTTGCGGGTCGCCTCCGGGACGGAAGGATCGTTGGCAAGATACCAGTAGAGGCCTTGGATGTGCTCACGGGACACGCGGATCATCTCGGCCCGTTCCGCATAGCTTGCCGTCGGGTAACCGTGATTGAAGCCGGTGAAGTTGCCCGCTAGCGAGTGCCAGGAGCCAGGGTCGGTCTTGCCGTTGGGCACGCCCGGGCTCGGCGGGTCGATCTTGCCGCCGGCCGCAAGGTAGCGTCGCTGTAGTTCGTAATGGGACGGGTCGAAACCTGCCGGCTTCTCGATGGGAGTACGGTCCGCGGCGCGGGTCAGGCAAAGTCGGAAGCAGTAGCCTTGGATGCCTTGGTCGGGGTCGCCGTTCTTGCCTGCCGGGGTGGGCTGGACGCCGTAGATGAGTCCGCTCGAGGGGTCGCCCGGACGGACGTAGGGGTCGATGGCCTTGTCGAGCTGCTTGTGCTTGCTGTCGAGCTGCAGGCCGTTGGTCGTCTCGCGATATTTGGCGTTACCCTCGCGGCCGACCGCGAAGCTCAGGCCGGCGAAGGCCAGCAGGTCGCCCTCGTAGGTCGCATCGATGAAGACCTTGCCCTGGATGACGGCGCCGTTCTCGCAGGTGATGGCGGCGATCTTCAGTTTCTCCATCGTCACGCCACCGGTCTCCTTCAGGCGATGGCCTCGGAGCACCGTGACGCGGGCTTCCTTGACCCAGGCGTCGTAGACCTGCTCGGCGACGTGGGATTCGAAGCGCCAGAGTCCCGTGTTCTTGGTGCCGTTGGCCGCGATCGCATCGAAGGCCCCGTTACGGTTATACTTCAGGCTGATGCGTCGGTAGAATTCGCGGGCGAGCCCTCCGACCGCAGGGCTGTTGCGGATCTCCTTCTGGTTGTCGATGTCCGTGCCGCCCAGGCCTTCGACGGCCATACCGCCGATGTGCTGACCGGCTTCGACGATGATGACCTTCTTGCCCAGCTTCGCGGCTTGGATGCCGGCGATGACCCCGGCGCTCGTGCCGCCATAGATCACGATATCGGCCTGATGGGTCTGGGCGGAGGCCAGCGAAGCCAGCAGGATGGGAAGGAATGCGAGGAAGCGCATGGGGTGGTTGAAGCAGGATGGAAGATGAGGGATGGAAGATAAAGGATGAAGCCGTGAGAGGGGGCACGTGGGCATGGTGACACGGGGACACGTGGAGAGGCAGCGCTCAAGGGGAGACCGGGAACCGGGAGGGATGCTGTGGCTGCATTTTCAGGTCTCGGGTCTCGGCCGTCGGGTATCTGGTTCAGGTGTTCAGGTTCGGGTGCAGGCCCCGGGACTGATACCTGAACCCGTTCCCGAACCCGCACCTGTAGCCGAGACCTGTGACCTGAAATGAACGTCTCACCTATCCGCCAACCGCTTACCGCTAACCGCTTCGACCTACCTCTTAAACTCCGGCAACAACTCCGGCGTCGCGCCGGGCTTCGTGCAGACGAAGGCGGCGACATCGACGGCGCGCTGATGGATGCGAGACAGGTCTTCGCCTCGGAGCAGGCCGATGGCCAGGGCGGCGGTGAAGGAATCGCCTGCGCCCACGGTATCCACGACGGCTACCTTCGGGGCTTTCTTCTCATCATAGGCTCCCTTGTGCCAGACGAGCGATCCGGCCGATCCACGGGTGAGGGCGACCGTGTGGAGGTCGAAGCGCTGGGCGACCGAGAGCACGAAGGCTTTCTCGTCCGTGGGCAGTCCGAGCAGCTCGGCCACCACGGGGACTTCGTCGTTGTTCAGTTTGAAGACGTTGGCGAAGCCTAGGGAGGACTCGATGATCTCGCGGTAGAAGAAGTTCTGGCGCAGGTTGACGTCAAAGATGCGCAGGCAGTCCGGGGAAGTGTTCTCGAGGAACTCACGGACGGTACGTCGGCTCATCGGGGCGCGCTGGGCGAGGGTGCCGAAGCAGACTGCCTTGCACTTGCGGGCCAGCAGGGCGAGCGACTCGTTCCAGGCGATGTGGTCCCAGGCCGGGTCGGCCGCGAAGACGTAGCTCGCCTGCTTGGCGGCGTCGAGGGTCACCGTGACCGTGCCGGTCGGGTGGTCGTTGCGCTGGAGCAGGAGGGTATGTACGTTCTTGTTCGAAAGGGAGGCCAGGGCGTCGTCGCCCAGCTTGTCGCGGCCGACCGCGCTCACCACCCAGGCGTCACCGCCCAGTCCGGCGGCGTGGCAGGCGAAGTTGGCGGGGGCGCCGCCGAAATGGGCCGCCTCCGGAAAGACGTCCCACAGCACCTCGCCGAGGCCGACGATGTTAGGACGCACGATTTCCGGATTCATGTCACTCAGTGAAAGGTCCGCCGCCGATTTTAGCGAGCGCTTCGCGCACTTTCTGTCCGTTGAGCGCACCAGTTTGGGTCTTCGTGGCTACCCCGAGGGCGGCGGCGACGCCGGCGGCTTCCCCCATGGCCATGGCCGTCACGGTGACGCGGGTCGAGGCATGGGCTCCACGAGTCGCGCTGTGGCAGCGTCCAGCGACGAGCAGGTTATCCAACTTCTGCGGAAGAAGCGAGCGGTAAGGAATATCGTAGGGCTCCGGCTGGACCTTGCGTGGGTCGAAGTCGTTGGCTCCTCCGTTCGTGGTCTTGTTCGGATGGATGTCCAGATACCAGCAGCCCGTCGCGATGGCGTCGTCGAAGCGACGTCCTTTCATAAGGTCGTCCTCGCTGAGGACGTGTTGCCCGATGATGCGACGTGATTCACGGACGCCGATCCAAGGGTAGGCTTCGATGAAATAGGCCTCCTTGAAATTAGGCACGTGCTGTTTCCATGCCTGGAACATCGCATGGGCGTCGGCCCGGCCTTGCATCTCGGCGCGAGACAGGTCGGCGGCGTCGGTCGGATTGGCGGGAACCCGGATGCCGTGGATGTAGACTTCATCCTTCGCGAACATGAACATCACGCCTGGTCCATAGTAATAAGGCAGTTCGCCGGCGGACTGGGCCAGTTTGAGGGCCTCGCGGCAGAGCTTGGTGATATCGGGCGTACGTTCGACGTTGCCGACGCGGAAGTGGAGGGTCAGGGGCTGGACCTCGCTGTTCTGTTCGTACGGCGCACCCGCCCATGCGGCCACGTCGGCATCTCCTGAGCAGTCGATGACCACCTTGGGCTTCACGGTCACGAGGCCATCCTTGTTCGCCAGTGTCACTTCGGTGATGCGTCCGTCGGATGAGGTCGCATCACATACGAACGTATTGAACAGGACCTCGAGTCGTCCTTGCTGTTCCTTGAAGAGGCGGTCGAGCAGCAGCTTGAATTCGAAGGTGTTCGGGATGGTCGGATTATGGCTGGCGATTTTCTGCGCATCCGGGGCGCAGACGCCGGATTTTGACAGCAATTCGAGGGCGATGCCGCGGACCACCACGCGCTTGGTCGTGATGTGCGCGATACCATCGAAGTAGGGCAGGCCTACGCTCGTCACGATGCCGCCTGCGAAGGGGGCTTTCTCGACCAGGAGCGTCTTCGCTCCGGCGCGGGACGCCGCCAGGGCGGCGGCGCTTCCGGCGCATCCTCCGCCCACGACGAGGACGTCGGTGGACAGGACTTTTCGCTCGGCCTTGCGGCTGACTGCCGCCGAAGCACCCAGCGGTAAGGCCGAGGCAAGCAGGGCGGATTTTAGGAAGTTTCGACGGTCGGACATGGCTCAGCCCCAGTATTGGGTGGTCTTGCGTTTGAGGAATTCGGCGCTGCGACGAAGCTGGTCGATGCCGTCGACGCCGTCTTCGATGCTGATCCAGCCGTCGAAGCCGACGCGCCTCAGTTCGGTGAAGATGGCGTCGTAGTTGTTCAGTCCTTTGCCGATCTCGCCGTGGCGGAGGCGCTTGGCGTACCCGGCCGCGCCGCCTTCTTCCTTTCGGAGATCCTCAAGGGTGCCCTCGATGAGGTAACGGTCCGAGGCGTGCATGGTCACGACGCGCTTGGATACGCGCTTGAGCAGTGCGATCGGGTCGTCGCCGGCGATGTAGGCGTTGCTGGGGTCGTAGTTCACGCCGAAGCCGTCGGAGGGCAGGGCGTCCACCAGGGCGCAGAAGACGTCCATCTTCTGGGCGAACTCGGGATAAAGCCAGAAGTCGTCCTTGTAGTGGTTCTCGAGGATGAGCGTCACGCCGCGTTCCTTAGCGTACGGGATGCAGGCTTTGATGCTGTCGGCGGCGAGGCGCACGCCTTCGGCGTCGGAGAGTTCCGGACGGCGCTGGCCGCTGAGCACGCGGCAGTAGGAGCCGCCGAGCGCGTGGGTCATGTCGATCCAACGCTTCTGCTTGGCGATTTCGGCGTCGCGGAAGGCTTTTTCCGGATGCGTGAAGTCAGGCGAGCAGCACATCATCGGGATGGACATCCCGAGGTCGGCGACCTGACGGCGGAAGAGCGGCCAGTTGGATTCGTCGGCCATCTCGAGGAAACCTGCGTAGAACTCCAGACCTTGGACGTCGAGGGTAGCCGCGAGCTTGAACCACTCGGAAAGCTTCATCGTGCCGTCTTTGCAGAGGGCATGCATGTAGGCCTTCGGGAAGGCGGCGATCTTCGGCATGGTCAGGCTTTCTGTCCCGGCAGGGTTTCCGGATCCTTCGGCGGGTTGCGTCCGATGAAGGGGTGCTGTTCCAGTTCGACGACCGAGCCGCTGATCGGTCCGGCTTCGTCGGCGAGCCAGTAGATGGACGCCGCGGCGATCTCGTCGGGCGTGATCAGGCGTCCCGAGGGCGCGTAGACGCGCGGCAGGTCGGCATACCAGTCGGCCTTGAGGCCGTGCTCCTTCTTGCGCTTGGATTCGTTCTCCGTGAGCACCCAGCCCGGGTTGATCTGGTTGACGCGCACGCCGTTGAGACGGTGGAGGGTGTCGCCGAGATTACGGGTCAGGGTCGTGAGGGCGCCCTTGGAGACGCTATACGGGAGGAGGTTCGGTTCGCCGGAGTAGGCGTTGACGCTGCCGATGTTGAGGACCGCTCCGCGGGCCTTGGACAGATGGGGCAGGGCGGCCTGGATGAGCAGGAACGGAACGACGGTGTTCACCGCCAGCATCTTGTGGAAGAAGGCCGCATCGGTGGTCTGGATGTTCCCCTGGGCGACGATCGCCGCGTTGTTCACCACGCCATCGAGCTTGCCGTAGGTCTTCACCGCGAGGTCGACCAGGCGCTGCGGGCAGCCCGGGGACATCAGGTCTTCGATATGGACGACGCCGTTGGCCGCGCCGATCTCGGCGAGTGTCTCGGCGGCGAGGTCTTTCTCGAGTCCGTGAATGATGACCTTGGCGCCTTCGCGCACGCAGCGTTTGGCGATGGCCTTGCCGATGCCGGTCGTGCTGCCCGTGACGATGATGACCTTGTCTTGCAGGCGCATGGTCAGACGGGCTTGAGGACGGATTTCACGACTTCTCCCTTATGCATCTTCTCGAAGGCCGTGTGCCAGTCGGTGATGGGCCAGACGCCGCCGATGATCGGACGGACGTCGAATTGGCCGCTGGCGAGGAGGGCGATGACGCGCTCCCAGATCGGCCAGTTGTGGCTGAAGCTCCCCTGCAGGGTGATGTTCTTCTGCACGAGCGGATCGAGGTTGAAGCCGAGCGGCTGAGGTCCCCAGCCGACCTTGCTGATCCAGCCGGCGGGGCGGACGATATCGAGGGCGATCTTGAGCGTCGCGGAGGCGCCGGCGGCGTCGATCACGCCGTCGCAGCCGAGGCCGTCGCGCTGCTGGGCCCAGGGCTTGGCGTCGCCGATGATGACTTCGCAGCCATACTGCTTGGCGATGGCGAGACGATGGGCGTCCTGCGGGAGGCCGACGATGGCGACCTGGGCGCCGCACTGTCTGGCCATCGCGGCGCAGAGGATGCCGATGGTGCCGGGTCCGAGGACGACCACGCGGTCACCGGGTTCGATGCGGGCGTTCTTCACCACGGCGTTGTAGGCGACGCAGCAAGGCTCGGTGAGGCAGGCCTGTTCGAAGGGCAGGGCGTCTGGCACGGCGTGCAGGATGCGCTGCGGTACGCGGACGTATTTGGTCATCGCGCCGTTGACGCCGTAGCCGAAGCCCTTGCGGGTCGGGTCGAGGTTGTAGAGCCCGCGGCGGGTCATCGGGTTGTTCTGCGAGATGATCGCGGCGGTCTCGCTGACCACGCGGTCGCCTTCCTTCCAGCCTTCGACCTTCTTGCCCAGCTCGACGATGCGGCCGGCGAATTCGTGGCCGAGGACGACCGGGTAGTTGACGGGCCAGGAGTGGTCGGAGGTCCACTGGTGAAGGTCGCTGCCGCAGACGCCGACGTTGGCGACTTCGAGCAGGACGTCTTCTTCGCCGATGACGGGGCGGGCGATCTCGCGGATCTCGACGGAGCCCTTTTCGGGGGCGAAGTTTACGACGGCGGGGGAGTTCATGGGTGAGGCAGATGGGGCATGAGGGATGGATGATGGAAGATAAGAGAGAGCAGATGAGGGATGGACGATGAAAGATGGACGATGGGATGACTTAGGGTAGGGGCTCGGGGTGTTGTTTATGCCTTAGGGTTTTTCAGTCGGCGCGGTTGCTTTGATTTATCATTCATCGCCCATCTTCCATCATTGATCTTCAGCGTAGTGCTTAGCGGCCGACTTTGACGTCACCGTAGGCGTGGACCTTCTGGCAGATGAGTCGCAGGGAGGATTCGAGGTCGCCCGAGGCGGTCTTGAAGGCGTCGGCATCGATGGTGAGCGGGGCGCCGAGGACGACGAGCGGGGCGCCGTATTCCGGGCAACGTACGGCCTGCTCGAGGGTGAGGCCGCCGACGGCCTGGACGGGCACGTTGACCGCTTGGACGACTTCACGGAGCTGGTCCATCGGGCTGGGCATGCGAAGGCCGCGGGCGGCGATGCCCCGGCGTTCGTCGTAGCCGATGTGGTGGATGACGAAATCGCAGCCCAGGTCTTCGCAGAGCTTGGCGCCGGCGACCATGTCGGGGCAGCCGAGGTTGTCGCCCATGACCTTGGCGCCGTGATCGCGGCCGGCCTTAACGATGACCTTGAGGGTCTCCTCGTGGGCGCGGGCCATCACCACCACGTGGGTGGCTCCGGCCTTGGCCATCATCTCGGCCTCGAGGTAGCCGCCGTCCATCGTCTTCAGGTCGGCGACGATCGGGGTGCGGGGGAAGGCCTTGCGGAGGGCGCGGACGCCATGGAGGCCTTCGGCGAGGATCAGAGGGGTGCCGGCTTCCAGCCAATCCACGCCCGCCCGCATGGCCATCGCCGCCGTTTCCAAGGCCTCGTCGATGTTCGTCAAGTCTAGGGAGATTTGGACAACTGGCTTCATTCGGGTGAAGGTTTATCGTCCGGTGTAACCTTCGGGGCAAATCGGTTTTAGATAATAGTCACAGGCATTTCCCCTGATGCGTGTCGACAGCCTGATTTTTTAACGCCACAAACCAAATTTATGCCAAAAGCGACACTCAGCCAAACCGACCTCCTGCGCAGGCAGAGGGAGGCGCTCAGCGAGGTGGTCATCGATGTCGAGACCATGGCGATCTTCGATTCGCTCCCCGGCTTCCTGTGCTTCCTGAAGAACCGCGCCGGCGAGCACCTCTACGCGAGCGGGCTGTGGACGACGCGTCACGGCTTCCGTGAGGCGTGGGAGATGTTGTTCAAGACGGACCAGGACCTGACGCCCGGCGCGATGGCCGAGTCTTATCTCGCCGATGACGCGATCGTCTACCGCACCGGCAAGCCCGTCGTGGACAAGATCGAGATCTGCCTCGACGCGGTCGGCCTGCCGGACTGGCACGTCACCAGCAAATACCCCGTGCGGAACCGCAAAGGAGAGATCATCGGCATCCTGGGCATCTCCCGTGTCTGCATGGGCCAGGCTCCCGTGGCTTCGCTGAACGTCAAGATCGGCCCCGCGACAAGGATGCTGCAGGATAATCTGCTCGAGTATCCTTCGGCCGACGTGCTCGCCGACGCCTGCGGGCTGTCCGTGCGTCAGCTTCAGCGCCGCTTCACCGAGGCGCTGGGTTTGTCGCCTCGCGAGTATTGGATGAAGTGCCGCATCCGTTCGGCCTGCGAAAGCATCCTCAAGGGCGAGGAGAAGCTCGGAGCCCTGTCCGACCGCCTCGGTTTCTGCGACCAGAGCAGCTTCACGGCCCAGTTCCGACGTCACACCGGCGTGACTCCCAGCGCCTTCGCCCGGGGCAGGAAGACGCTCCGCTGATTCAGAGCGGGCGGAGTATGCAACGGCAGGGGGCGCCGTCGCCCTTGGCGATGCGGATCGGCAGGCAGATCATCTCGTAGCGGCCGGGTTTGGCCTTCGCGAGGTTCAGGCCCTCGATGATCCAGACCTTCTTGCCGAGCAGGATGTGGTGGGTCGGGACGGCGTCCTTGTAGAAGCCGCCGACGCTGAAGTAATCGATGCCGACAGTGCGTACGCCCTTATCCGCGAGAACCTGCGCGGCTTCCTTGGAGACGTAGACGAAATCCTTGTCGAAGGACTTCTTCCTCCAGCTGACCTTCGAGTTGCGGGTGCGGAAGAGGATGCGCTCGCCCTTCTTGAGCTTCAGCTTGGCCAGCTCCGCGGGCTTGATGGATTCCTGGTCCTTGATTTCGACGACGCGGCATGGTCCGATGACGGACTCGAAGGGCAGGTCGTCCATCGTACCGAGGCCCTTGAGGAAGTGCCACGGCGAGTCCATGTGCGTGCCCGCGTGCGTGTTCAGGTTGAAGACCGACACGTTGCAGACGTCACCCTTGGCGAGCGCCGCATGCGGTTTGATCACCGTCGGCGGATTGCCCGGCCAGCCGTGCATCCCGTTGGTGAACGGGATGGTGACGTCGATCCAGGGGGATTTACGGGAGGGCATGGCGGGGAAGATGAAGGATGAGGGATGGATGATAAAGGATGGTTTTAGGGCCAGGGCTAGGGCCGGGGCTAGGGCTAGTGGATGCGATCAAGGGGGCACGTGGGCATGGTGACATGGGGACATGGGGAGAGACAGGGCCCAAGGGGAGACCGGAAATCGGGAAGGATGCGGGGGTTAATGCACCCCAGCCAATCATCCGGTCTCCGGTTTCACTTTGAGTGGTTCAGTGCCTATCCGCCAACCGCTAACCGCTTACCGCTGTTACCTATCTCTTCCTTGGCGCTGCGACCTCGGTCACGAAGACCGCGGTGTTGGGCGAGTGGCCGGAATAGAAAGCGAGGAAGTGGGTGTCCTTGATGAAGGTCGCGTTGATATTGCCGGCCTCGGTGGGGTCTTCGCTGCCGACGGCGATGGCTTCGGAGGTCGGCCAGCTGAGCGGACGCTCGAAGATGAAAGCGGGGTCGACCACGCGCCTGCGCAGGATGCCGCCCTTGCCGCGTTGGTAGTAGTAGTTGCTGAGGAGGCCGGTCTTGGCGTCGAGCACGAGGCTGGGCGTGGAGCCCATGACTTCGCCGATGTTCGTCTGGGCTTTCTTCCATGTCACGCCGTAGTCGGTGGAGGTCAGCTGATGCTGGGAGCGGGCCGTCGTGCCTCCGCCCCAGACTTCGCAGCGTCCGATGGCGAGGATCTTGCCGTCACCGAGGTAGACCGCCGAAGGCTCGGTCGGCCACTCGGCCTTGGTGAGTCCGCTTTCGACGGTCGTCTGTTTCCAAGTCTGGCCGTTGTCGGCGCTGGTCAGGGTGCCCCACGCGTGGTCATTGCCGTCGGCGTAGCTGCCGGAGAACCAGAGGCACATCAGTCCGACCTTCGGGACTGTGAAGATGTCGGTGATCTGCACCGGCGCCGGAGTGAGCTTCGGAGTGGTGACCAGGTTGAAGTTCATTCCATCCGTCGTGCGATAAAGGTCCTGCAGCCATTCCTGGCCGACCCGGCGGATCCAGAAGAGGGCAGCGCCTTCGGCATCCAGGCCTTTGCCGACGGGGACTTCGCCGAAGCCGGGGGTGTTCGCCACGACCGTCTCCGGCGTCCAAGTGCGTCCGAGGTCCGAAGAGGTGCGGGCGTAGGTCGCGCGGGCGTCCTCATGGATGGTGTGTCCCGAGCCGCGGCTGTATACGCAGACCAGCTTATCGCCGATCGCCTGCATCATCGGCCAGGAGTTGTAGCCTTTGACGTCTTCGACGAGGAAGGGCTTGGGCGTGGCGGGCAGGGGCGTGACCTTGACCATCGCAAGGCCGGTCGGACGTTTGAAGGTATTGGCGGGATCCTTCGGCTCGCGCTGGATGCGGACGTTCAGCGGGGCGCCTCCGATGACGCGATGATACGAGTCCAGCACGATCGTGCGGGTGACGAACGGTTTGGCCGGCACGAGGGTGCGGACCGGATTGCCGACGTAGCGCTCACCTAACGTGACGTTCTCAAGCATCTGCGAGAGGTGCACGCGATAGACGTCTTCGGCGCCGGCTTCGGTCGAAGGTTCATTGGTGGTGACCACGATTTCGACCTTCACGGCGGCGCAATCGAAGGGCAGGTTGACCAAGCCCGCGACGGACTGGCCCTCGGTACCGCCGGAAAGAGACCAGACCGGAAGGTGGCTCGCCCCGTCCGTCATCGTGACCAGGGACGGCTTGCCTGTCGCAATCGTGAGCTGCGCAGCCGTCAGCGTGAGCGGGGTCGGTTCCGCAGCTGCTCCCTGCGTGATCGTCGTCAGGAGGGCGAGTAAGGGCAGGAGCGCTTTCATGGGGCAGGGAGAGTGTCGTTCCGTTGGCTCTGATGGCAAGCGTGGGCGGAAGGTAGGGACGGCACCACGTGCTGTCCTAAGGATAGGGGCACGATTTATCGTGCACTCCAGATCGGAGGGCGCGGCGTGCCACGCCCCTACCTTTGGCCACCATGCGGCGGCCTTGTCTTTCCTATCCGCCAACCGCTTACCGCTAACCGCTATGACCTATTTCGTCACACTCACCACCGCCGGATGAGCGAGCGAGTTCCAGCAGGCGTCGAACAGCTTCGCATCGGGTTCGCCGTCGGTGACGATGAAGCGGTAGCGGGTGACGTAGGGCTTGCCGGGCTGGATCGAGAAGGCGCCGAGCTTCTGAGGGACGATCGAGAAGTAGGGCATGTCCGGATGCAGGCGGAGCGGCATCGGGAAGCGGAAGTTGTCGGGATAGCCCAGGACGGCGGTGCCGGAGATGCCGGCTTCGGTCTTGCCGCCGAGGTAGCACCAGCGGGCACGGGTGCTATCGCCTTTCTTGCGGTCGGTGATGCCTTCCGAGGTCAGGAAGCGGGCGCCATCCTTGCCGTTCCATTCGTCGGGGCCGCGGAGGCCGAAACTGCCGTAATGGTACTCGGGCAGCTCGAGCGGATCGTTGGTCGCGCAGGACTGGGTGGTTGTCAGGTCGAAGACATGCATCGGCTTCAGCGAGCCCTTGATGGCGTAGGCTTTGACGGACCAGCGGTCGATCAACGCGTCGTTCGGGGCGGTGCCGCTCAGGTCAGTCATGCGGAGTTCCGCGTCGAAGCCGCCGTGGACTTCGCCGGTCCAGAGACGGCCGACGGCGCGTAGCTGTTCCTCGCCCTTCTTCGACTGCATGTTCCAGAAGTCCGTCGTGCGTCCCTGGAAGACCGCCTTGGTGTAAGGAGTCCAGATACCGTGATGGTGAGCGTGGTTAGAGGGGTAGTCGCCCGTGACGATGGCGCCGGACGGGGAGCGCACCGGATGGAGGTAGCCGGCGCGGAGGATAGTCGCGGGGATGTCGGTGCGCGGGACCTTGTCCTTGTCCGTGCGGAAGTTCAGGACCTCTTTGCCTTCGGCGCTGAGGCTCAGACCATCGTTGCCGGGACGTATGCGCACGACCTCGGCGGACTGCCCGTTGTTGGATGCGAGGCTGAGCGTGAGTGATTCGCCGGCGCGGAGGAAGCCGACCACCAGGCAAGCCTTGCCGTCTTCATCGACCTGCGCCGGGAGGGTGTCGCCGTCTTGCTTCGTGGCTCGAGCAATCTTCGCCGAACCTTCGGGAGCTTTGAACTCAACCGTCAAAGCGGCCCGATCGACCGGCGCCGGCGTGATGGTGATCGTCTGAGCCGAGAGGGCGGAGCTGAGGAGGAGCAGGAGGGCAAGGGAGCGCATGACTCGAGGTCACGAGGTATGGAGGTCCCGATGACCGGAGGCGAGTGCAGGGTGTGGTGGGTAGGGTCGGGACTCCTATGCGGAGCGCGCGGCGCAGCCACGCCCCTACCTTCGATGCACTGGGTAGGGCTGACCAACTTCGTCAGCCGCGGTTGAGCGAGGGCGCTCAACCCTACCTCAAGGCAACTAGGTCGTGACGCGGTCCCGACCCTACCTTGCGAGGCTGTGGAACTTGGCTAGTTCCTCGGCCGTCAGGGCGCGGTCGAAGACGGCGACGCCGCCGATCCAGCCGGTGAAGCCCACGCTACGTGAGCTATGTATCACGCGTCCGATGGTGAAGGGTCCGCCAGTGCCGTCGTTCTTCGGCTGGTAGAGGTCATGCGGATACCACCAGGGGTTCAGTCGCAGGGAGACGAGTTCGCGGGCGGTCTCTTGTCCGGCGACGAGCGTGACCTTCACCTTGGTGTAGGCGTATTCGCGGAGTTCGACGCGGGTGTTATCCCCCTTCGTCTCGCTGAGCACCTTCACGCTAACGGCCTTGTCTTCGGGCGGATTGTAATACTGGTCGGCCGGGAACTTCGGGTCTTCGCCTTCCTGCTGGCCGGGAATCTTGGCGAGGCGGCCCTGCAGCCAAGCGTTGGCGGCGAAGGAGAGCAGTTTGTCCTTCTGCGGGTTGTCGAGCCAGCGGTCGCCGCTCTGGCCGTCGAGCCAGCCGGTCAGCTGCTGCGTCTTGCTGTCGAAGGTCATCGCAAAGGTCTGCCAGGATTGGGCGAGCACCTCCGGGGCGGAGTCGTGCGGTACCTTGGGCGACTGAGCGGCGGAGTTGCACTTGTGCAGCGCGTATTTGTTCGTGAACGAGCTCGCGCCGTTCTCGGAGACGTGTCCGCAGGCGGAGCCCTCCTTGTTCAGGCCGGCGAAGAGGGCGTATTGGCGCTGACCGCGTTCGACCTTGGCGATGGACTCGGTGGCCTTCTCCTTCAGATCCGTGCCCTCGTGCCAGATTCCGGCAAGGGCGTGGTTGCCGCTTTCGCGGATGGCCCAGACGACGACCGTGACGGCCTTGCCGGCGCCCTTGATGTCGAGGGGCGAGTCATGCAGACGGGCGCGCGGCACGAAAAGCACCGGCCGGAAGTCCGGATTCGTCTCGGCCTTGATGCGTATCGCCTGGCCGAACGGACCCGAGCCGAGGAGAGGGAAGTCATCGTAGCTGGCCGCGGGGCCGGCGTTCCAGAGGTCCTTGACGTAGTTGCCGGCATCGAGCGCGTAGTCATTGGTCGCTCCGGCCGGCACGTGGGCCGTGAAGCGCTTGCCCGGGGCCTCGCGCTGGGTGAAGTCCCAGAAGGCGACCAGGCCAGGAGTGTTCGTCACCGTGGCGACGCGTTCTTGGGTTGTTTGGGCGACAAGCATCGGCGCGGCCGCAAGCAATAGGATGGCTGTTCGGGTCATGTTGCCGGTTGGTTCGATTTGTAGTAACGCGTAAGGCGAAGCAGCGAGGGGATCTTTACTTCGCCTATTGGATGGGAGCCAGGAATTCCGGGAGGGTCAGGTGCCCGTCGTGATCGGCGTCCCGGGCTTCGAAGCGTTCCTTGGCGATCTTCTTGTCGGTCATGCTGGATTGGAATTCTTCGTAGGTGATCTTACCGTCGTGGTCGGCATCGCGCTCATTGAAGCGGGCGACCTTGGGGTCGGCCTCGGCGATCTTGGCGCCGGAAGATGATGCTTTCTTGCCGGCCTTGCCTTTCTTGGCGCCCTCTCCGCCGGGCCCGGGCTCGCCTTGTCGGGCGAAGTAGGCGTCGCGAGGGCCTTGATGGGCGGTCAGCACGGCCTTGAGTCTGGCATGGGAGCTTCTGGCTTCGGCGGAGAGGTCGGACTCCTTCAGCGGCGTCTTCTCGCGGTCGTCGGATACGGTGTCGAAGAAGCGTCCGTCGGCATAGAGCTTGAAACGCGCGTCGTGGGCGAACTCGTATTTGGCGGCGTCGCCGCCGTCGGGGTTATACCAGACGTAGAGAGCGTCCTTCGGATTGCCCTTCTCGCCGCGGAGCTGGGGGAGGAAGCTGCGTCCTTCGACCTTGAGCTCGGGGGGGACGGGCACCTGGGCCGCCTCGCAGATCGTCGGGAGGATGTCGGCGGCTTCGAGCATGTCCGCGCAGACCCGTCCGGACGCCGCGCGGCCGGGCCAGCTGACGATACCTGGTACGTGCGTGCCCCAGATGAGGCTGCTGCCTTTGCCGCCGATCACGTCGCGCCCTTTGAAGCGCGAGGGCGTGCCTGCGCCGGTGCCGTTGTCGCCCATGATGACGATGAGCGTGTCCTCGCGGAGCTTGAGTTCCTCGAGCTTGGCGACCAGCTTGCCGATGAGCTTGTCCGCATAGGCCACCATGTCCGGGAAGTGGCGGATTTCCTTCGTGCCGTCGACGGACTTGGCCGTCCGGTAATCCGGACTGTCGGGGGTCGCGTCATAGGGCGAGTGCGTGAGCATCATCGGGTAGTAGAGGAAGAACGGCTTGTCCTTCTGGCGTCCGATGAAATCGAGGGCGTAGTCGTTGACGATGTCCGGCCCGTATTCGTCCCGCGTGAAGTCGACCTCCTTGCCGTTGATCTCGAGTCCCGGGTTGCGGTAGCGGCCGGGACGTCGCACCAGCTGCCAGAGGCAGTTTTCGTCGAAACCGAAAAGGCGCGGTCCCTCGAGGCCGTTCGAGAGCTGCCATTTGCCGACGACGCAGGTGGCGTAGCCGGCGGCCTTGAATATATTCCCGAAGGTCTTCTGCTGCGGGTCGAGATGGCCGAAATGGGTGTAATTGCGCTTGTTGCCGACGCCGGTCATGAGGGCCACGCGGGTCGGCGTGCACAGCGGCTGCGCGTGGAGTTGGTCGAGCCGCACGCCGGTCGCCGCGAGCTTGTCCATCACGGGAGTGCGGTAGCTTTCGCCGCCGTTGGCCGTGACGCATTCGTAACCGAAGTCATCGATCAGGATGAGGACCACGTTCGTCTTGGCCTGAGCGATGGACCATGTCAGCAGCGACAATGTCAGGAGCAGGGGAGTCAGTCGCATGGCGGATTCCGTGAGCGACATCCTGCTCCTGGGCGCAGGCTCCGTCAACCTTGGCCCTCAGGGCTTGAGCGCCTTGCGCGGCTCGATCTTGGCCGGGTCCGCCTGCTTGGGGCGAGGGTCGTGCCAGCGGGCGCGCGGGGCCGGGGCCTCGGCGTCGAGCCAGGCGCCGAGACGGAGGCGGAGTTCGGCGACCGAGCGGGCCGCGCCGTCGCCGAAGGCCGAGCTGCCGGCGTCATCGGCATAGGTCTTGATGGTGCCGGCGCGCAGGCCGGGCAGGGCGAGCACGGCGGCGCCGATGGCGTCACGATCCTGGCCGGAGGCCTGCGAGTAGATGGTCAGGTATTCGGCGAGCTGCTGACCGGCGCGGAAGGCCTTGAGGCGGAGGCTCGGTAGGGGGCCGTCGGGTCCGGGGTAGAGGACCGCGAGTTCGTCGGGCTTGGTCAGCGAATCCTTGTCGCCGATCGTCTGCCAAGGCACGACGCCGTCGGCGCCGAGCGCCCAGGTTTCGGCGCACCAGGCGACATTGATGACGAGCGGCTGGCCGAGCTTGCTCGGACCGCCATACATGTAGGTCAGTTTGCCGTCGCGTCGGTTGCGGCCGATGACGCGCGCGGGATATTCGCGGAGGATGCCGGCGACGACGTCGACGTTCGAGACGCCGTCGAGCAGGTCGCGCTGCCACTCCGGACGCGAGATGTCCATGCGGTAGGCGGTGCGCACGTCCTTGTAGGGCGCGACGGCCTGCCAGAACTCCTGACCGAAACGGCGGATGGCCCAGAAGTCCTGCGTGTGCATGGGTTCGTCGAAGATCCACGGAGCCGAGCAGGCCTTCCAGTTGCCGGGCTGGCCGTTCTTGCCGTTCTTGAAGTAGACTTTGTTGTTAAGGTAGAACTCGAACATCGTCTCCTTCCAGCCACGCTCGGCGAAATGCTTCGCGAACCCATCGGCGGCGGCGCGGAAACCCTGCCAATAAGCGGGGTCATACGCGTCCTCGATCCAGTAGCCGCCTTTGAAGTGCTGCTCGTGGTTCATCGGCCAGTTCTCGTTGAGAGGAAGATACAGGGCTTCGGTCGGTACGGCGCCGCGGGGGAGGTCGGCGAAGGCGGAGCCATCGAGGAGCGGGCCGAAGCGGTCGTCCCACTGCTTCCAATCGAGAGTGCCGTCAGGGCGGAGCTTCGGGGCGGCGCTGACTCGGCCCGTCCAGCCGTAGGGCAGGATGTTGAGCGTCAGGCGATGTTCGTGCGCCAGACGGAACCAATCACGCGAAGTGTCATGCAGTCCGTAGCCGTTCATCTGGGCGATGAACGAGAGCTGGTCGGGCAGGGTGAAGTTCCAGACGTGGACGAAGAACGGCACGTCCTGGCCGTCGAGACGGAGCATGCCGCGGTGTTCGCCGGGCTTGGCGTCCTTCGGAATCTGGAATTCGAGGAGACGTCCGTTCGGCGAGGCTTTGAGCGGGTCGATATGCGCACCGACCTTGGGCAGGTCGTAACGGCGGTGTGGCAGGTCGATGGTGACCTTGGCGGGAGGGCTCGAAAGCAGCATCGTGACCGCTTCGCCCTTGGCCGCGAAGAGGCGCAGACCCGGGATCGGCAGGCCCAGGGCGTCGGTCGCGGTCACGGAAGTCTCGGCGGTCGGGAGCTTCGGTACCGCGGGCAGCGTCACCGGAGCTTTCGGAGCCTGATAGGCGTCGGCCTTGGCCTGCGGGGCGGGAACCGCGGGGCCGTCCTCGAGCCAGAGGGTGAAGTAGGGCGCCGACTTCCGATTGCTGTCCTTGCTGGCGACGTAGCGGTTCGGGAAGAGCGTGTAGGTGAACTTGTCGCCCTCGCGCTGATATTCGCTGCCGACGTCATCCATCACCAGGAAGCCATAGCTGCGGCCATCGATGCGGGCTTGGACGACGGCGGGGTCGATCGGGATGGCCTGCCAGCGGTTGGCGTCCGGCGGAGTCGGATCGCCGAAGCCCCAGGTCGAGCCGCCGAGTCCGAGCGATACCGCGGTGATGTCCTTGCCGTCGCCGTTCCAGCGCTGCTCGCCGTTGCGCGCCCAGCGGAAGCTCGTGGCGCCGGGTTCCTTGGCGTAGCTCGAACCTTTGCCTTCGACCCATTCCTGGGCGATCGTCGAGACCGTCGTGCGACCGAGAGGAAAGGCGGCTTCGAGTTTGACGTGCAGCGTCGCGCGGACGACGCGACGGCCCTTGAACTTGGCCGGATCGAAATCGATGAGGAAGAATTCCTGCGTGCCCTTGAGCTTCAGTTTCGAGGCGCCGCCGTTATTGCCTTCCTGTTCCGTGGGGAACGAAGAGATCCAGAGGTCGCGCGAGACCTCGACGCGCGACGGCTCGGCGGCTTGGGCAAGGCCGCCGAAGGCGAGGCCGGCCATGAACAGACACGTCAGGATGCTGCTTGGGGTGAGCATAGGGGGGATGATGAACCTGGCTGACTCCCTACGATGATAAAATCACTTAGCTGGCGCCTGGCCCGCGGGCCGGCGGCCGCCTCCTGCGACGCCCGTGAGCTTGTCGCCCAAGTCGGCGCGGACCGGCTCGGCCAAGGCCGCCAGTCGGCGGACGATCTCGGGGTGTTGGGCGGACAAATCGCGAGTTTCGCCGGGGTCGGTGGTCAGGTCGAAAAGCGCCTGAGGCTGGCGCGATACCTTCTGCCCATGTCGGCTGGCGATGGCATCCATGGACGAGTCCGCGATGGGCAATGGCTCGTATGTGCCATGCCCGGAGGGCTTGCCTCCTCGGCCGGGAAGTCCGCGATTGGACAGATAAGGGTGATCGAAATGGAGTTTCCAGCGGCCGGCGCGGACCGCATGGAGTTCTTCGCCGGCGTAGAAGAAGAGGGCTTCGTGCGTGGGGGTGTCGTCGATGCCGCGCAGCAGCGGCAGGGCGGAGCTTCCGTCGATCCTGAGCGTCGGCGACTTGCCGCCGACGGCTTCTACCAGCGTGGGCAGGAGGTCGATCGACATGAAAGGCGTTCCGCTGACGCGTCCGGCGGGGACCTTGCCCGGCCAGCGGACGAGGAGCGGCGACCGGACGCCGCCCTCGAAGCACGTCAGCTTGCCTTCGCGGAGCGGTCCGTTGGAGCCTGCATGTTCGCCGTAACTCATCCAGGCGCCGTTGTCGGAGAAGAACAGCACGAGCGTGTCCTTTTCGAGGCCGGTGTCCCTTAGTTTGGCCAGGATCGTCCCGATCGCGTCATCGAGCTCTTCGACGACGTCTCCGTAGACGCCGCGGGCCGAGCGTCCTTTGAATTTCGCCGAGGCGAAGATCGGCACGTGCGGCATCACGTGCGGCAGGTAGAGGAAGAACGGGTGGTCCTTATGGCGTTCGATGAAGTCGAGTCCCTTGGCGGTGAAGCGCGCCGTGA
The DNA here is from genome assembly GCA_041180005.1 of Verrucomicrobiota bacterium. Taxonomy (GTDB): domain Bacteria; phylum Verrucomicrobiota; class Verrucomicrobiia; order Opitutales; family UBA953; genus UBA953. Next base: position 132,670 of record JBEGSF010000002.1, read on the forward strand.
AGGCGGATTGGTCCGGATCGAGTTCGGCGACCTTCTCGCCGTCGAGCAGAGGCAGCGGCGGCATCTCGGCAGCCAGGGTCGGGTGGTATTTCGAATTATCGTTGGAGTAGGGCAGCCCGAAGAATTCATCGAACCCTTGGCGCGGGGCCGAGAGCTCGGGGACCGTGCCGAGATGCCACTTGCCGAAGCAGGCGGTCGCGTAGCCGCGATCCTTGAGCATCTTCGGCAGGGTCCACTCGCTCGGATTCAGTCCGAAGCGGCTCGTATGGTTGAGGGCGCCCTGCATGCCGACACGGTTCGGGTAGCATCCGGTCAGGAGCGCCGCGCGGCTCGCCGTGCAGACGGCCTGCGCGACATAGAAGTCCGTGAAACGGGTCCCCTGGGCGGCGAGGCGGTCGAGCTGGGGTGTCCGGATGTCTTTGGCTCCGAAGCAGCCGAGATCGCCATAACCGAGGTCGTCGACCAGGATCAGGACGACATTCGGGGGCCGGTCGGCGCCCAGACAGGCGACGCAAGCAAGCAGCAGGACTAGTCTAAGCATGGGGGTGGGGGAGGTCTATTTTGCGTCGGGGTAGGGGACAAAGAAAATGGGGTAAATTTAATACTTTACTTCCTTACCAATGATGTAATGTTTAAAGAAACCTCCTGCTGAATATGCGACACCACCTCCCGCTCGTCCTCTTGCTCACCGCCTCCACCGCTCTCGCGACCGATGGCTATTTCGACCATGGCTACGGCGTTAAGGCCAAGGGCCTCGGTGGAGCCGGCGTCGCCTTCGCGCAGGACTCCCTCGCTTCGGCCACCAATCCGGCGGGTCTCGTCGATGTCGAGGATAGTCACCAGATCGGCCTGACCTGGTTCTCTCCCGATCGCAGCGTCACCGCCAACGGCAACACCTTCGACGGTAACGACGACGGCAGCTTCTACATTCCTGATTTCGGCTACAAGACCACGCTCTCGAGCGGCGTCGCCTACGGCCTCGCCATCTTCGGCAACGGAGGGATGAACACCGGCTATCAGGCTCCGCTGTTTGATACGCCTGCTGCCGGCACCCCTTCGAACACCTCGATGGACATGTCGCAGCTCTTCATCGCTCCGACCTGGTCGTGGCGCGTCGATGGCGGCCATGCCTTCGGTGTCTCCGCGATCCTGGCCGGCCAGCGCTTCAAGGCGACCGGCCTCGAAGAGTTCGGCATCGCCAGCGCAGGCTACGATACTTCCGTCGGCGGCGGCGCCCGCCTCGGCTGGACCTGGCAGGCCAGCCAATCGCTCAAGGTCGGCGCGACCTATCAGTCTCGCCTGTGGATGAGCAAGTTCGACAAGTATGCCGCCCTCTTCGCCGAGCGCGGCGGCTTCGACATTCCTTCCAATTACGCGGTGGGCTTCGCCTATAAGATCGATTCTTCGCTCACCTGGGCCTTCGACGTCGAGCGCATCCATTACAGCGAAGTGAACTCGGTCGGTAATCCCGGCTCCTCGCCCGGTGGCTTCGGGGCCTCCGACGGCCCCGGCTTCGGCTGGAAGGACGTCACCGTCATCAAGACGGGCCTGGCTTATGAGGTCTCGCCGACGCTCGTCGTCCGCCTGGGCTACAACCACACCACGCAGCCTATCGGTTCGTCGGAAGTCTATTTCAACCAGCTCGCCCCCGGCGTCGTCCGTCACCACGCCACGCTTGGCGCCACCTGGCAGGCCACGCCCTCGACCGAGGTCTCGTTCTTCTATGCCCACGCGTTCGATGAGACCGTTTCCGGCAGCTCGCCGTATCCGATCTCGTTCCGCATGGATCAGGATTCCTTCGGCCTGAGCCTGAATTGGAAGCACTGAGCCGGCTCAGATCCGCTCGAGCTTGAGCGGGTAGGTCTTGCCGGACGCGAACTGCGCGACGACCAGCGAACCATCAGGGTTCGCCAGGACGTCGTGCGGGTGCATGAACGCGTCGGACGTGTGCTTCATGGGCAGGAGCTTGCCGGCGGCGTCATAGACGGGCGCGGAGCCGGCGATGTTCGAAACCACGCGGAGGTTCTGGTCGAGGACGGAGAGGAAGCCTCGGCTGTTCCGATCCTTGGGCCAGTTGTCGGCGAGGTGCGCGACGACGTAATGCAGGCCGAATCGGCGGATCTGGCGCGGATTACCTCCGGGCAGGTCGGTCTGGCCGAGCTTCTTGCCGTCTAGGTCGAGACGTAGGAGATGTTGCTGGTCGCTCATCGCGATGAGCATCGTCTCCGCGCTGTCGACCTCCGGACGAGGATCGGTGTCGATCATGCCGCCGTGCGGGCCCCAGTGGACGATGCCGCCTTCCGGTCCGCCGAGCAGGCGTTTGAATGAACCGTCGGCGGCGTAGTCCAGGATGTAGTCCTTGCCGTAACCATCGAGGACGTAGAAGCCGCCGTCCGCCCGATGCAGCGTCCACGAGGGACGGTAATCCGACTCCTTGGCGTACTTCCCCGTGCCGACGGGGAGTCGCCATTCGCCGAGCATCTCGCCGGCGAGGGAGAGCTTGGTGACCGTGTGGAGGTTGAGGTCGGTGACGAAGAGGGATTCGGACTTCGGGGTGCGGACGAGCGAGAGACCGTGCGCGCCGGGGAACTTGGGTCCGGTCCACTTATGAGCCAGCTTGCCGCGTTCGTCGTAGACGATGACGTTGTTGGCGACGTGGTTGGTCAGCAGCACGATGTGCCCGTCGCCCGTGTGGGCGAGTCCGTGGCAGTCATTGACCGGGGTCAGCGCGTCGAGCACGCCCCAGCCTGGGACGACCCGATACTTGAAGTCTCCTTGGCCGAGCACCTCAGGAGAGGAAGCCTGAGCGAAGGCCCGACCGACCGCGCCATACCAAGCCCCGGCAAGCAGGGCGTTCTTGAGGAGGGCGCGGCGGCTAAGCGTCACGGCTTACTTCTTCAGGACGCGCAGGCGGTGGTTTTCGGAATCACCCACGAAGACGGAGCCGTCCGCGTCGACCCAGATGCCGTGAGGGCGGGCGAGGCCGCACTTGAGCGGGTCGCCGTCGGGGCCGTCATGCTTCTGGCCGGTGCCGATCATCAGCTCGAGGTTGCCGGTCTTGGCGTCGACCATGCGGATGGAGTGGGATTCGGTGTCGACGAGCCACGCGTTGCCGGCGGCGTCGATGGCGACGCCCTTCGGGCCGCTGAGGGTGGCAAGCTTGGCCGGGCCGCCGTTGCCGGTGAAGCCCTTCTTTCCGTTGCCGGCGATGTGCGTGATCTTGTCGGCCTTGAGATCCAGCTTGAAGACCTGGTTGCCCTCGCGGGTGCAGACCCAGAGGTTGCCGGCGGCGTCGAAGTCGATCGAGCGCGGGCCCTTCAGGGGCGTGCCCTTCACCGGGGCGCCGTCCTGGGTGACGCCGGGCTTGCCCGTGCCGGCGATGGTCGAGATGACCTTCGTCTTCATGTCGACCTTGCGGATGACGTTATTGCCGATGTCGCAGATGTAGAGGTCGCCGCGCGCGTCGAACTGGATGCTGTGCGGCTGCTTCAGCTGGGCCTGATCGGCGGGACCGCCGTCACCGGCGTAGCCCGGCTTGCCCGTGCCGACGACCGTCGTGATGATGCCCGTCTTCAATTCGATCTTGCGGACCGCGTGGTTCTGCATGTCCACGATGAAGAGGTTGCCGCGCTTCGGTCCGAAACGGAGTTCGTGGGGAAGGTTGAACGTGGCCGCGGTCGCGGGGCCGCCGTCGCCGGAGTAGCCGGCCTTGCCCGTGCCGGCGATCAGCGTGATCTTGCCGTCTTTGTCGACGCGGCGGATTCGCTGGCCGGTGTATTCGCAATACCAGATAGCGCCATCGGGGCCGCGCACGACGCCGAACGGATTGTCCATCATGGCGGACGTGGCCGGGCCGCCGTCACCGGAGTAACCCTTCTGGCCGTTGCCGGCGAAGGTCGACACGGAGGCGGCGGAAAGGGAAGCCGCAGCGAGCAGGGGCAGGAGGCGGAGGAGGTTCATGAGGATAGGCGATGAATGATGGACGATGGATGATAATCGATGAAGGATCGCTACTTGAGTGATGAGGACGTTGAGCCGGGGTGTTGAATTGCCTTTAGGTTCTTATCTTCAATCATCCATCTCTCATCTTACATCGTTTATTTCCCAAATCCTTCGCCGGCAGTCTTGGATTTGACGAGGTAGGCGCCGGTGCGGGCAGTGATGAAGAGCGTGGTGCCATCGACGCCGCCGAACTTCATGTTCGAGGGGCTTTCCGGGACGGGGATGAGGCCGATCTGATTGGCTTCATCGTCGTGGATGGCGAGGCCTTCCTTGGCCGTGGTGTAGAGACGTCCGCGGGCGTCGACGGCGAGGCCGTCGCTACCGACCTTGGCCGCGACCTTGGGGTCGGAGAGCGTGCCGTCGGCGTTGATCTTAGCGGTCTTGCAGACGGCTCCGTCGGTCCACCAGATCTGCTTGCCGTTCGAAGTGCCGACGACGCCGTTGGGGGCTTCGACGCCAACGGCCTTGCCGACGTTGGTCACCGACTTGCCGTCGGCGGAGATGCGGCAGAGCGTGCCGTTAAGGACGTCTTCCGGGACGCCGTCTTTCTTGGCCTTGGCGGGACGGAGTTTCGGCAGCGTGAAATAGATGTCGCCGTTCGGGGCGAGCCAGAGGTCGTTCGGCGCGTTGAGCTTCTGGCCGGCGACGTTGTCGGCGAGGATGGTCTCGGTGCCGTCCTGGGCGCGGCGCACGATCGCACGCTTGTCGATCTCGCAGAAGATCAGACGGCCCTGCGGGTCGATGACGATGCCGTTGGAGCGGGACTTGCGGTCGACGAAGAGCTTGCTGCCGCCTTCGGCCGTCCAGCGCTGGATGTTGTTGCTCGGGATGTCCGAGAAATAAAACGCCTTCTCCTGCGGATGCCACGCCGGGCCTTCGGTGAACTTATAACCCTCGCCGACCTTCTGGGCCGGACCGTAGGTGAAGACTTCGGCGGCGGAGGTGAACGTGGCGGAGAGCAGGGCAGCGGTCAGGAGGAGGGAGCGCATGGGAGGTTAGGGGTAGGGGTAGGGGCGGGGGTAGGGGTAGGCATTGCATAGGTGCAAAGGTGCAAAAGTGCAAAGGTGGTTTTAATCAGAGTATGGAGTATTGAGTATGGAGTATGGGGTAATGTCGGCAATGGGTAGGGTCGGGACCGCGTCACGACATAGGGTGCCGTTCCTTTATTCGCTTACCCCAACCCCTATCCCGACCCCTACCCCTAATCTTACTTCCCCGCCGCCCACCTCACCGCATTCTCCACGACCTTGATATTCTCGGGCTGCTTGAAGATCGGGTAGGTCTCGTGGCCAGGGCGGTAATAGAAGACGTTGCCGGCGCCGACCTGCCAGGTGATGCCGCTGCGGAAGAATTCTCCTTTGTCCCAGCGTTCCTCGAAGATGACTTCGTCGGGCGCGGGCACATGGAAGGGTTCGCCATACATCTCGGTCTGCGGGATGTCCCACTTGGCGGGAAGTCCGGCGGCGATCGGATGGGCAGGCTTCACGACGCTGACGTGTCCAGGGGCTCCGTCGTTGCGATACGAGGGGAAGACGCACTGGGGCAGGGTGAGCGTGTAGGTGTGGCCATCGCGCTTCACGGACGGGGTGAGCGGCGCGCCGGCTTTGACGCCTTTGTAGTAAGGGGCTAAGTTGACGAAGACCCACTGGGCGCTCGCCCGTTCGGCGGCAGGCAGCGCGGCCAAGGCGTCGGTTTTGGAGCGCTCCTGCATGAGACGCACGAAAGGTTTGGCCCAATGGGCGGAGTGCAGGGCGATGAAGCCGAGTTTGCCGGCCTGGACGCGCTTCACGATCGCTTCGACGCGGGCGTCGTCCTGCTCTTTGACCTTACGGTGACACCAGAAGACGAGCACGTCGGTCTGGTCGAGCGCGACATCGCTCAGGCCTTGTTCCGGATCGGCCAGCTTGGCGGTCTTGACGCTCAGGCCCGGGCGATCGGCTAGTCCTGCGGCGAGCGTCTCGCCGAGGAACTTGTCCCCGTAACCCTGAGACTGCTGCTGCTGCTGTTCGTCCCAGACCAGCACGCGGATGGGCTTGGGCTCAGCGGCGAGTGCGAGGAAGGGCAGGAGTGCGAGGAGGAGGCGCATGAAGGTGAAGATGGCGGATGACAGATGACGGATGGCGGATGATAGATGAATGATGAAGGATGGAAGATGGAGGATAAAGGATAGACCCATCATCCTCCTCGTTTCGGGTCTCCCTTTGAGTCATACCCCCTTGTCCGCATGTCACCGTGCCCACGTGCCCCCTCCGTCGTCACGCGACAATGTCGCTGACGACATTCCCATGCACATCCGTCAGGCGGAAATCACGTCCGCCGAAACGGTAGGTGAGCTTCTCGTGGTCGATGCCGAGCTGGTGCAGGACGGTCGCCCAGAAATCGTAGACCGTCAGGGGCTTGTCGACGGCGTAGTAGCCGAGTTCGTCGGTCGCGCCGAAGACCGTGCCGGGTTTGAAGCCGCCGCCGGCTACCCAGAGGCTGAAGCCGTAGGGGTTGTGGTCACGTCCGTCGCTGCCCTGCGAGAACGGCGTGCGCCCGAATTCGCCGGAGAAGATGACGATCGTGCTGTCGAGAAGTCCGCGCTGCTTGAGGTCTTTGAGCAACGCCGCGATGGGTTGGTCGACCTGGTGGGCCATCATGCCGTGGCCTTTGACGATGGCGCCATGGTGATCCCAAGGATTGGCGGCATTGCCGCCGCCGATGTTGCCGGAGAGGCAGCTGAGCTCGACGAAGCGGACGCCTTTCTCCACGAGCCGTCGGGCGAGCAGGGCTTGGCGGGCGTAACCAGCGGTGAGCGGATCGGGCGAATCCAGCCCATACATGGCCTTGGTGGCTGCGGACTCGCCGCTAAGGTCGCAGATCTCGGGCACGGCGGCCTGCATGCGATAGGCGGTCTCGTAATTGCGGATGGCCGCTTCGACCTGCGGCTCGCGGGTGGCCTCCGCGAAGGCTTTGTCCACTTCGTTGATGAAGCCAAGACGGCGACGCTGGGCGGCGTCGGCTTCGCCGGGCTTGATGTTCGCGAGGGGCAGGGCGCCGTCGGCCTTGATGATCGAGGCCTGATGCTGGCCGGGGAGGTAGCCGTTGTTGAATACGCCTACGCCGCCGTGCGGGACACCCGCGTTGCCGCTCTGCAGGACGACGAAGCCCGGCAGGTTCTGGTTCTCGCTGCCGAGTCCGTAGTTGAGCCAGGCGCCGGCGCTCGGGTGACCCATGAACGGGAACCCGGTATGGAAGAAGTAGTTCCCTTGGGCGTGCTCGCTGACCTTGCTCGTCATCGAACGGACGACGGTGAGATCGTCGGCGCAGGCGGCGATCTGCGGGAAGAGGTTGGTCATCTCGATGCCCGACTGGCCGTAACGCTTGGCTTCCCAAGGGCTGCCCATGATGTTGCCGTTGTTGTTGAAGACCGTGCGCTGGACCGGCACGGGCATCGGCTTGCCGTTGAGCTTGGCCAAGGCGGCCTTCGGGTCGAAGGAGTCCACATGGGAGACGCCGCCGGACATGTAGCAGAAGATGACGTTCTTCGCTTTGGCTTTGAGCGCGCGCTTGCCGGAGGTCTCCGCGCCGAAGGCGGGGGAGGCGAGGAGGCCGGACAGGGCGATGCCGCCGAAGCCAAGGGAGCAGCGGCGGAGCAGTTCGCGGCGGGTGAGCGGGGACATGTTATTTGAGGTAAAGGAACTCCTTTAGGTTGAGCACCGACTGGGCGAAGTCCGCCCAGACCATCGCCGGATTTTGGGTATGGGCGGCCTTGAGGTCTGCGAGATAACGGGCGGCGGCGGCCTGTTCCGCCGGCGTGGCCTTGCGGGCGAGTGCTTGCGTGAACAGGGCGTCGACCTTGGCGGCATCGGTTTGCGACGTGTCGAGCGTCGAAGCCCAGCGCTTGGCGGCGTCGATGACGAAGATGTTGTTCAGGAGCGTGAGCGACTGAGCCGGGACGTTCGTCGCGTCGCGGCGACCGACGGTGGTGAAGGGCTTGGGTCCGTCGAAAGCGGTGATCAGCGGGTTCAGCGAATTACGACGGATGGTCAGGTAGATGCTGCGACGGACCTGCTCCTTGGGCGCGGCGGCGGCGTTGTCGCCCGGGCCATACATGCGGTGCTCCAGGCGGCCGGAGAGAGCGATGAGCGAATCGCGCAGGGCTTCGCCGCCGAGACGTCGCACGCGCATGTGGGCCAGCAGGTCATTATTGGCGTCCTTGGCCGAGGCGCTGGCGGACGGCACGCTCGAGCGTCGGAAGGCCTCGGTGAGGAGCATCTCTCGAAGCAGGGTCTTCACGGACCACTTCTCCTGGATGAAACGCCTGGAGAGATGGTCGAGGAGCTCGGGGTGCGTGGGTTGGTCACCGAGACGGCCTAGGTTGTCGACGGTGCCGACGAGTCCGCGGCCGAAGACATGATGCCAGAGGCGGTTCGTCATCACGCGGGAGGTCAGCGGGTTGTCCGCGGAGGCGATCTTCTCGGCAAGCTCGAGACGTCCGCTGCCTTGGGTCACGAAGGCCTTGGTGTCGAAGACCTCGAGGTAGCGTCGGGGCACCGGTGCGGCGGGTTTGTTATGGTCTCCGCGGACATACAGCGGCTGGTCGAAGCCATTCGCCTCCAGCAAGCCAGGGGCGCGGCGCGGGACGGAAACTTCGGATTCCAGCTTGCGGTATTCGGCGGTGAGCGCCGCAAGCTTGGCTGCGCCGGTCATCGAGGCATCGAGGACCCCATGGCGGACCGCGGCGTCGAGCAGGGCGGCCTGCGATTCGGTCGCTTCATCGCGTCCCCAAGCGCTGGCGGCTTCGGATAGGACGTGGGAGACTTCCGTCACTGTATTGAGCGGAGGCGCCTGCGTGATGACGGCTTCTCCCGAAGGTCCGGTTTCGCGGGTGGCATGGAAGAAGACCTCACGCACGCCATACCAACCCTCGTGGCCATCGGCCTGCTTGTCGGGATTGGTGGAATCGTCGGGGAGTGTCAGTTCCAAGTAGGCATGCGATCCTTTGCGGTAGGCGGTATCGAGCGTGATCCAGGTAGGATGATTGCTGTTCACTGCCGCCTTGGGGAAACGGGAGCCGCCTGGTGAGAGAGGGTAATTATCCGGGATGAGGCGGAGCGTCGCGCCCTTGCCCATGGCCTGGACGCTGATGAAGTCCGTCGTGACCTTGAAGCGCGGCGAGGTCAGGACGGCGCTGTGCTTGGACGAAAGGGTGTGGGAGTGCAGGCCGGAGGGTAGGATGCGTCCGAGGACGGCATCTCCCTTGGTCTCGACACGGAAGTCGCCGGGCACGAAGCGTCCGTCGAGGCCGTTGCCATGGCGACGCCAGGCGGCGGAAGTGCCGTCGCTCAGGGTCCAGTCGGGCTTCTGATTGCGGGCGGCAGGGGTATCCTTGGGGCGAAGTCCGACTCGAAGGAAGGTGGAAGCGTGCAGCGGGTGGGTCGGATCGGCTTCTCCTTTGATCAGTCCTTCGTCGAGACGGGCGTCGGCGGCGCCGAGGGCGGCTATCGATTTGCGCAGGGCATCGGCCTGGGCGCGTAAGGCGTCGAGCCGCACGTTCTTCACGGCGACGGCCGGGAGTTCCCCGCGGAGCGTGCCGGCGCGGAAGGAGTCGGCGATCTGGCCGGCCGTAAGGGCGAAGCCGTAAAGGCGGGCTTCCTCGAGTTCGCCGCGGAGGAAGGCGTTGCCGCCGCCGGTGTGGCGTCGTCCGAAGAGCAGATGAGATTTCCCTGCGGCGAACGCCTGCAGCGCGGCCTTCTCGTTGGCCGGTGCGTAGCCCGAACCGTAGGCCTTGCCGTTGCGGTAGAGCTCGATGCGGCCGTCCGGCTGATAGACGATGGCGAGGTGTATCAGCTCGCCCGGCTTGGCGGTCTCGGGCTGGCCGTTCACGTCCTGGGTGCGGACGCCGTTGTTGCTGCCGGCCATCCATCGCCCCTTCTGCCTTTCGGCGAAGACGAGGGAGTCGAAGATGCGACCGCCCACCGATTCGACCGTGATGACACCCCCGCCGCGTTGTTCTAAGGTGGGAAGCGCCACCCAGGCTTCGAGGGTCTTGGCGGTCAGGGTCGTGGAGGTCGGAGTCGTCTCGGCGAAGGCGTCCTGTCCGTCGAGGATGAGGCGTCCGTTCTTGATGACGGCTCCGCCGTTCAGCTTGGCGTCGAGCTTGCCGACGAGATCGCGTCCGTCCTGCTCGAAGGTCCACCAATGGCTGGGGGCGGGGCCGGCGTTCTGCTCGGCTTTAAGTCGACGGCGGAATTCATCGGCGGAGAGTTCGCCTTGGATCTTCGCCAGCTGGTCCTTTAGGGCGAAACGCTCCTTGGAGACGGCTCTGATACGTTCCAGCGCATCGGGAAGATCCTTGGCTTGCCGGATCCATCGGGAGGAGAGTTCCGAACGGATGGCCTGCTTGAGTTCGGACAGCCGGTCGCGGTGTCTGTCGAGCACCTCGGGCGAATCCACGGTCACCTGGCCGGGACGGCTGGACGCGAAGATGCCGTAGAAAGCGGTGAAGTCGGCCTGGCTGATGGCGTCGAACTTATGGTCGTGGCAGCGCGCGCAGGAAACGGTCTGACCAAGGAACGTCTTGCTCACCACGTCGATCTGGTTGTCGACGTTACGCACCTGTTCATCGACGGTGTCGACCGGCTGGTAGCCGTGTTCGACCATGCGGAAGTGCCCGGTGCCGAGCATCGACTCGTTGAGCTGCTCGGCCGCGTTGAGGCGAGGGTTCGGCAGGATGTCGCCGGCGAGGTGTTCGCGGACGAACTGGTCGTAAGGCACGTCGCCATTGAACGCACGGATGAGGTAGTCGCGGTAGCGCCAGGCCTGCGGGATGGCCGGATCGCCTTCGCTGCCATGCGTATCGGCGTAACGGACGAGGTCCATCCAGTGGCGGGCGAAGTGTTCGCCGTAGCGAGGCGAGGCCAGCAGGCGGTCGATGACCTTGGCGAAAGCCTCCGGCGAAGCGTCGGCTTCGAAGGCAGTGATCTCGGCGGGGGACGGCGGCAGGCCCGTCAGCACATAGGTCGCGCGACGGATCAGCGTGGCCTTGTCGGCTGGGGCGGAAGGCGTGATGCCGGCGGCGGCGATCTTCGCATCGAGGAAGCGGTCGATCGTGCCGGCGGCTTTGCCTTCGGGGATGGCAGGCGAGGTGAGCGGCTGGAGGCTCCACCAGTTGCGTCGGACCTGCAGGAGGTCGGACCATGCGGGTGTGATGGAGTCTTCAGGGGCCTTGGTGCGCGGATCCGGCGCGCCACGGTTCACCCATTCCGTGAAATCCGCGACGATCTTCGCGTCGAGCTTGGGACGCTTCTTGGGCATCTGCAGCGTCTCATGGCTGTAGTCCATGGACTGGAGCAGGATGCTCTTCTTCGCGTCACCGGGGACGATGGCCGGGCCTTCCTCTCCGCCCTTGAGGAGGCCATCGCGATAATCGAGGCGTAGGTCTCCTTTCTGCTTCTTCGCGTCGTGGCATTCGTAGCACTCCGCCACCAGCACCGGCCGGATCTTGGTCTCGAAAAACTCCACGTCCGCCGGTTTGAGATCGGCGGCCAAGGCAGACGCCACCGTCAGCGGAAGGCTGAGCCAAAGGGGTATGCGGGACGTCGGGTCCAAGGGGGTGGGGTGAGCAGACGTTGGGGTAGCCGGGGCAGGGGATAAAGGGTATTTAGGGCTAGGGCTGGGGCTAGGGCCAGGGACTGCTTTGGGGCTTAGGCTTATTATACCCCCCGTATTCATCACTGTTCCCGATCTCCCCTTGAGTTCTGAGTCTTAAGGGGTGTCTGGCCCCTGCCACGATGCACCTAGGGCAGCACGTGGTGCTGCCCTTACCTGGATGCATCGGGTAGGGTTGAGCGACCTCGCTCAACCGCGGCTGACCAAGGGTGGTCAGCCCTACCTCATTACTCCAATACCTGGATGTGATTGATGCTCGTGAACTGGCGGTGGTCGGTGAACTGACGGATGAGCTTCTTCTGGGCGTCGACCTCGAAGATCTGGGCGGTGGCGCCGAGATGGCCGTGGCCGAGCCAGTTCATGACGATCGTGTTGCCGTTCGCCAGGCGTTCGACCGAGCTGGCGAGGTAGATGTGGTTGTCGGTGACTTCGTTACGGCCGATGCTCCAGACGATCTTGCCGGCCTTGTCGTATTCCACGACGCCGTCGCCTTCGCCGAGGGCGACGAGCCAGTTGCCGTTGGCGAGTTCGCGGACGTCATGGATGTCGCCATTGACGGGCTGGGAGCGGAGCAGCTTGCCGTCGGCGGAAAGCTCGAGGACTGCGCGGTCGCCCTTGGCGCTCACGAGGTAACGTCCGTCAGCCGTCTTGCGGCAGCCGCGCATCTGTTCGTGGGTGCGGATGGTCGGGGAGAGGGGGACTTTGAGCTCCTTGGCGATCTTGCCGTCGCGACCGATCTCCAGGAGTCGTCCCGGGCCGCATTCGACGACGAGCACGCGGCCGTCCGCGAGAGGCTGGCAGCCTTGGATTTCGGTCTTCGGGTCGGCGACGTATTCCCAGGCCACGGACTGGTCGGGCTTCACTTCCTTGGCGCCTTTGACGTGGCTGAAGAGCACGTTGCCGTTGGGCAGGAGCCACGAGTCCTGCGGACGCTCGGCGGGCGTGGACCATTCGACGCGGCCGTCGGCGGCGACGATCGATACCTTGTTACCGACGTAATCGCTGACGAGCAGGCGGCGGCCGAAGGGCTTCGGGTCGAGGCTGGTCTGGGGGCCTTGGGCGCGGTCGCCGAGGGCGTTGCGGTTGTTGCGCATCACCGGGGGCATGGGGGCTTCCCAGCCGGCCGGAGCGTTCACGCTGATGACCTTGCGGAAGGTCACGTCGCCGAGACGCAGGTTATCGGCGATCAGGCCGTTCTTCGAGTGTCGCCAGCAGTGGATGGCTTCGCCGTCGCTCTTGATGTGGTTTCCGATGACCTCATAACCGTCCAGGTTGAAGTTCGGTTCGATCGCGGTCAGCTTGGTCTCGAAATAGTTGTAATTGCAGCGGACGTTGCGGAGGCCGCCGCGGAAGGACGGATGGCCGAGCAGGGTGCCGCTGCCGTTCGGATTGAGGGTGCGGGTGAACTGCACCGTGATGTTCTCGGCGTCGAACGACTCGCCCGGGCCGACCTTGCCGCCGGGGAGGAACTTGCCCGTATGTTCGCCGTACATCATCACCGCGCGCATGGTGTCGGTCATCGTGATGCCCTCGACGAGCACGTTGCGGACGCGTCCGTGGATGAGCACGCAGGCGTTGATGTTCTTGACCAGTCCGCTGGGTAGGTCGTTGTGCGAAGCGTTGAGGTCGATGGTGCCTTTGCCGGTGATGCGCACGCCGGAGATGGCATCCTTCTGCAGTCCGTGGCCGATGCGGATGCCGTAGGCCTCGGGGGCGTCGTAGGAGACGAACCAGAGGCTGCGGGTGCCGTGACCGGTCTTGTTGGCGAACTTCACTTTCACACCGTGGCTCAGTTCCTGCCAGTCACCCGTGATCGGGATGCCCTTGTGCGGGGTCTCGAAGAGCTTGCCGTCGCCCCAGGCGAGCGTGTCAGAGGCGCCGTTCTTGCCGCCCGTGACGATGATCGTGTAGACCGTGCTGCCGAATAGTTCGGACCCGTCGACCTTGGTCTTCTTCATGTCGTAGGCGCCGCCGATCTCGAGGTCATCGAGCTTCTTGCCCGAATCCTGGTCGGTCGTGATCTCGCCGACGCTTTCCTTGCGGCAGACGTTATCGGCCAGCTTGAGGATGGCGCCGGCCATCAGTTCGATTTCGACGGACTTATCGACGTAGAGGATCGAGCGGTGCTTCTTCAGCCCGTGCTGGTGCAGTCCGGGGAGGAAGGTCAGCTTGTCGCCCGGCGCGGCGGCATCCATCACCGCTTGGGGGTCGTCGCCCGGCTTGATCTTGTGTTCGGCCGCGAAGAGGGAAGCGCCGAGAAGAAGTGAGAGCAACGAACGCATGATGGGGCAGGGGCAGGGGTAGGGGTAGGGGTAGGGGCAGGCAAGTCGCTTAGGAGGCGCTGCGTTATTGGATAATGTTTGAGCGGAAAAAGGGAGAACAAGCAGATGGCTGCTGGCTGAATCGACCTACCCCAACCCCAACCCCTACCCCTTATTTCGCCACCACCCAGATGTTCCGGTAGACGACGGGATTGCCGTGGCCTTGCAGGTAGAAGGGGCCGGGAGCGGGGACTTCGGTCTTGAAGCCGCCGCCGGGGGTCGCGCCCTTGAGCTCGAGGTTGTCATGCACGAGGACGCCGTTGTGGCGGACGCTCACGACGGCGTTGGCGGTCTTCTTGCCTTCCTTGTCGAACTTGGCGGCGGTGAACTCGACGTCATACGTCTGCCACTGCAGAGGCGGGAAGCACATGTTCACCTTGGGGGCGGCGTTCTTGTAGATGCCGCCGCACTCGTTATCGAGGCCCTTGAGGCCGAAGCTATCGAGGACCTGGACTTCGTAGCGATGCTGAAGGTAAAGGCCGCTGTTGGCGCGTCCCTGGCCGCGGCCGAGGGGTTTGAAGGGGAGGAAAAATTCGAGGTGCAGCGTGAAGTCGGTGAAGGTCTGCTTGGTCTTCGTATTCGCTTCGAGGAAGCCGCGTGGGTCGATCTTTCCGTCCACCCAGGCGTCGGCGTTCTTGCCGTCGAAGAGGATGATCGCGCCCTTGGGAGCGGCGAGACCTTCGGAAGGGCTGTGGCGGATGGTGCGCTTCAGGACCAGGCCGTTGCTCTTGATCGTCAGGGTGCCGTCGACGACGGTGGCGGAGTCGATGTTGTCCTTGAAGAGGATGCCTTCGCCGTCGCGCTTGCCTTCGACTTCGATCTTCGGGGTGCCGTCCCAGCCGGCGCCGGGCAGGCCGCCTTTGAAGAGCACCAGGCGATACTCGTCCTTGCCGAGGGCGATGACGTTGGCGCCCATCTTGGGGTGGGCGTATTCGCCCTGTAGCTTGAAGTCAGGGCCGATCGTCGCGGCTTCGGCTTCGGTCAGGTAAACCGGCGGCTCCGGCGGCTTCGGGGCGGCAGGAGCTTTGGCCTTCGGGGTGTCGGCGGCGAAGAGGGTGGTCGCTAGCAGGAGGGCGAGAAGACGCATGGGGATGCGAGGAAAGATGGGAGATGATGGATGGATGATAAAGGATGAAAGAGGGCTGGTCGGGCAGGCTGAGGATTGAATGGAGGACTGCGTTGAGGGCTGAATCGATAAGCCCGCCAACCGAAGCATTGCCTCCGTATTATTACTGTGGCTTTGTCTTCCTTGCCAACTGGCCCACTGGTCAACGGGTCAACTGGTGTGCCTTCGTCTGATCAACGGAGCCTCTGAGCCTCCGGGCCTCTCATATGCCCCCATGTCCCCGTGCCCACGTACCCCCGCGTCGTCACGCGATGATATCGCGGACGACATGGCCATGGACGTCGGTGAGTCGATAGTCACGGCCTTGGAAGCGGTAGGTGAGGCGTTCGTGGTCGAAGCCCAAGAGGTGCATGATGGTGGCCTGCAGGTCGTGGACGTGGACCTTGTCCTTCACGCCGCCGAAGCCCATCTCGTCGGTCTCGCCGAATTGGAAGCCGCCCTTCACTCCGCCGCCGGCCATCATGATGGTGAAGCAGTCCGGGTAGTGGTCGCGGCCGAGGATCTGTCCCTTCGAGGTGCGGCCTTCGCGGAAGGGCGTGCGGCCGAACTCGCCTCCCCAGACGATGAGCGTGTCTTCGAGGAGTCCGCGCTCCTTGAGGTCGTTGATGAGCGCGGCGACGGGCTTGTCGGTCGCCGCCATCTTCGCGGTGAGACCGTCGCGGATATCCTCCTTCGGGTTGGTGCCGTGGAAGTCCCAGCCCCAGTCGAAGAGGTGCACGAAGCGCACGCCTTTCTCGACGAGGCGACGGGCGAGCAGGCAGTTGTTGGCGAAGCTGGCCGCGCCGGGCGTGGCGCCGTAGGCTTCGAGCGTGGCGGGCTTCTCCTTGGAGATGTCCATGACCTCGGGCACGCTGGCCTGCATGCGGAAGGCGAGTTCGTATTGGGCGATGCGCGTGACCGTCTCGGCGTGGCCGAGTTCGTCCTGCTGTCGCTGGTTGAGGTCCTTGAGCGCGTCGAGCGTGGCGCGACGCAGGTCGCGGTTCATGCCAGGCGGGTCGTTGGCGAAGAGGACGGGGTCGCCCTTGCTGCGACACTGGACGCCTTGGAAGACGGAAGGGATGAAGCCGGAACCCCAGCAGCCCTGGCCGCCGCTGGGCTGCACGCCGTTGGAGATCATCGTGACGAAGCCCGGAAGGTCCTGGTTTTCCGTGCCGAGGCCATAGGTTGCCCAGGAGCCCATGGACGGGCGGCCTTGACGGTTATGTCCGGTGAAGAGGAGCAGTTCGGCCGGAGCGTGGTTGAACTGATCCGTGTGCATCGCCTTCAGCAGGGTGACATCGTCGGCGACCTTGTGGAAGTTCGGGACAGCGTCGCTCATCCAGAGTCCGCCCTGGCCGTATTGCTTGAACGTGCGCGGGCTGCCCATGAGCTTGGGCACGCCGGTGGTGAAGGCGAAGGTCCGACCCTTGAGGAAGGAGTCGGGGCAGGGCTGGGCGTCGTGCTTCACGAGCGCCGGCTTGTGGTCGAAGATGTCGAGATTGGGCGGACCGCCCGACATGTGGAGGTAGATGACGCGCTTGGCCTTGGGCTTGAAGTGCGGCTTGCGCGGAGCGAGCGGATTATCGGCGACGGAAGAGGCGCCGAAGGCGTCGGCCTGAAGAGCGTGGAGGGCGATGGCGCCGAGGCTGAACTGGCCGACGCTGCTGAGGAACGTTCGGCGCGTCTGCAGGCTGAGCTGGGCTTCGCGAAGAGGGTGGAGCATCGGACGAAAAGGGGCAGAGGCAGGGGTAGGGGTGGGCCTGTTGCGCTCAGCGGCGCATGAGGAACTCGTCGAGGTTCATGATGACGCTGCTGACGGCGGTCCAGGCGGCGAGGTTCGGGAGGTCGGCGCCTTTGTCGGCCGGTCCGAGGGGTTCGGTGGCCATCTTGGTCGCGAGGCCGATGTCGGCGCGATACTCGGCGAGCGACTTCGCGAGCAGCGCTTTGAGCGTCTTGAGTTCGCCGGCGTCGGGTTCACGCGAGAGGCAGAGCGCGTAGGCGAGCTTCAGGCGGGATTCATCGGTGGCGCCGCCTTCCTTCAGCAGGCGACGGGCGAGGGCCTGGCTGGTCTCGACGAAGACGGGGTCGTTGAGCGTCACGAAGGCTTGGAGCGGCGTGTTGGAGCGGTCGCGCCGGATCACGCAGGTCTCGCGGTTCGGGGCGTCGAAGGTCGCGAAGCTCGGGTAAGGGGTGCTGCGGCGCGTCTCGGTGTAAAGGCTGCGGCGGTGACGATCTTCGCCGGCGCTGGTCATCCAGTCGCCCGAGCCGCCGAAGGCGATGCTCAGTCCCATGTTCGGGCGCATCGGACGGACGGGCGCGCCGTACATCTTGGCGCTGAGGAGTCCGCTGACCGCGAGGGCCTGGTCGCGGAGCATCTCCCCGGAGGGACGGAAACGCGGGCCGCGGGCGACGAAACGGTTGTCAGGGTCGCGTTCGTTGCGCTTCACGTCGCTGGCCGAGCTCTGTCGGTAGGCGCGCGTGTTCAGCAGGAGCGACAGCATCTTCTTCGTGTCCCAGCCGCTGGCGACGAACTCGCTCGCGAGCCAGTCGAGCAGCTCGGGGTGGACGGGCAGGTCGCCCTGGCTGCCGAACTCCTCGCTCGTGCGCACGATGCCGACGCCGAAGACCGATTCCCAGAGGCGGTTCATCGTGACGCGCGCGGTGAGGGGGTTGTCGCGGCTGACGATCCAACGCGCGAGGCCGAGACGGTTCTTGGGATAGGCTTCGTCCCAGCGGGCGAGGTGCGTCGGCACGCCTTCGTCGACCTGGTCGCCGAGGGCCTGCCAGTTACCGCGGAGCTGCACGAAGGTCTTGCGGCGCTTTTCGCCGACGAGATCCCGCATGATCGGCACCGTCACGGGGGCGGAGTCGGCGATCTGCTTCTTGAGCATGTCGGCTCGGGCGCGTTCGGCCTTGGTCGCCGGCGAGACGTTGCGGACGTAATGCTGACGAAGGAGGTTATCCTGTGCCTTGGTGCGCTTGTCCTTGGGCGCGTCGAGGGCGGCCTTGAGGCCCTTGTCCGCGAGGTTCGGCTTCTTCGTCAGCCACTCGTCGTATCCGGCGAGCCAGTCAGAACCGGGCTTCACGAGTTTGAAGACGGCCTCGGCCGCGGTGCTTTCCTTCATCCACTGTTCCCGCTGGGTCTTCACGCCTGGCGGATAGATCTCGTGGAGCGGTGCTTCGTCGCGCTTGTCGCTGTCGGCGCTCTGGTTGAGGAAGGCGTAGGAGCGGAAGTACTCGGTGATCGTGATGGGGTCGTACTTGTGGGTATGGCACTGTGCGCAGGCCATCGTGGTGCCCATGAAGACGGCATAGGTCGTGTTGACGCGGTCGATGACGGCGGCGTTACGGAATTCCTCGTCGCTGGTGCCGCCTTCGTTCTGGGTCATCGTATTACGATGGAAGGCCGTGGCGATGATCTGGTCCTCGGTCGGGTTGGGCAGCAGGTCGCCGGCCAGCTGGTCGATGACGAACTGGTCGAAGGGTTGGTTGCGGTTAAGGGCTTTGATCACCCAGTCACGGTAGGCCCAGATCGTACGGCCCGGGTCGGACGGGTAGCCGGCGCTGTCGGCATAGCGGGCCAGGTCGAGCCACTGGCGGGCCCAGTGTTCCCCGTAAGCCGGCTTGGCGAGGAAGTGGGCGACGACGTCCGTATGCGGAGCATCGGCGAGCTGCGCGACCTCGGCGGGCGTGGGCGGCAGGCCGGTGACGTCGAGGGCGACGCGGCGGATCAGGACGGACTTCGGCGCTTCCGCGGACCAGGTCAGTCCTTCCTTCTTCTGTCGTTCGGCGAGGAAGGCGTCGACGGGGTTGGCTTCGCCGTTCTGGGGCACGGCCGGTAACGCGACCGGTTCGTAAGACCAATGACGTCCCCAAGGGGCGCCCTGGCGGATCCATTCTTTCAGGAGCGCGAGCTGCGCGGGCGGGATCGTCTTGTGCTGCTTGGGCGGCGGCATGACCTCGTCGGGGTCGGACGACTCGATGCGCTTGATGAGTTCGCTCTGCTCAGGCTTGCCGGGGAGGATGACGAACTCGCCCTTGCGGTCGCGCTTGGCGTCCTGTTCGTCGTCGAGGCGCAGCTTTCCCTTGCGGCCTTTCTCATCGGGGCCGTGGCAGGCGATGCAGTTCTCGGACAGGATCGGCCGGATCTGACGGCTGAAATGGATCGTCTCGGCCGAGCAGGCGGCGGTCATGAAGACGCCGAGGAAGAGGGTGGCCTTGGGGGGCATGGGAAGGGGACAGCCGTCGGAGCAGGGGTGTTCCGCGCGTGGGTCTTAAATCAGGCCGATGGGCCGGGGATTTCAATCCCTACCGTCGGAGTTTTTGCAGACTCCCCCTCAGTTCTGAGGGGGCTGCCCCGGGCCTGAGCCATGTCATGATGACCTCCAGGTCACGTGCGCCGCGGTCCGCCGAGGGTTCGATGCTGGTTCCCTCGCCATAGTCGTTCCAAGTGGCGATCTGGACGATCGGAGAGCCGCTCGTCATCGCCTGGCCGAAGGAGTCGGCGAAGGTCTTGCCCTCGCGGGTGTCGATGAATCCGAAGCTCTTGCCGACGCCCGCCTGCGCGTAGAAGTCGTGGTATCCAGGGAAGGCAACGGCGACGTAAGGGCGGCCGCTTTTGGCTTCGCGGGCATAAAGCGACTCCAGTTCTGACTTCCATGCCGATGCGTCGACCTTCTTGCCTTCGCTGACAGGCACCCAGGCGAAGGCGCCGTCGATACCCGCTCGTTGGCTGAGGTGGGGCAGGGCGAACGTGAGCGGGTTGCTCTTGAGGGTGGCGCGGATCGCCGGCCATTCCGCCTCGGTGAGGAACTGCGGCCCGAAGAGAAACAGCACGGGGCGGTCGCCGAGTCGGACGTAGGCCGGGTCGTTGAGCCAGTTCAGTTCGGCCCAGGCGAAAGAGGCCGCGACCTTGGCGACGGCCTGTTCACGCGACAGTTTCTTTTCCTGCATGAACCGATGCCCCGGATTGTCTTCGACGCAGAGCGCGAACTTAAGACCGGCCTTCTTGAGCGCGGCGATGAGCAGCCCGGTGTTGCGGTGGATCATCTCATAGTCCGCGAAGCCCTCCGGGCCGTTCCAGTCGATGATGGCCCCGTCGACACCGCTCGCCTTCATCAGGGCGATCTGGGTGGCGATGAGGGCGGGGTCCGAGGAGTCGTAGGCGCCCAGCGTAGGGCGGTTGTGCGAGGCGAGTTCACCGTTGTCGGCGTTGGTCTTGCCCATCGTCCAGTGCCAGCCCCAGCGACCGCTGACGGCCTTGCTTTCGAACCAAGGCATCACGTGGACCAGGACCAGCGGCCGGGGGGCGCAGGCGGGCGGATTCTCGGCGGCCGAGAGCCAGCCCGAGAGCAAGGCCAACCATAAGCCTGCGAGGCGCATGGAGGCAGTAGACCGAGGTTGGCCGACCCCTTCAACCCCCAAGCAGGAGACCCCGGGGACATCGAAATATCCCCGGGGTCTTTAAATTGGTCGGGCAGGAGAGATTTGAACTCTCAGCCTCTGCTACCCGAAAGCAGCGCTCTACCAGATTGAGCCACTGCCCGACACGAGTCATAAGCATAGACCAATCCAGGGGGGTGTTTTCAAACTAATTCCGTCGGGAAAATTCCGCGGCTTATTGGACTTCGGCCATTTTCGGCCCATCTTGGGCAAGATATGAACCTTACGGTCAGACGGTCCGGGGACCGCGGCTTCGCCGATCACGGCTGGCTGGTGGCCCGGCACAGCTTCAGTTTCGCCGATTATTACGACCCGGCCCACATGTCTTTCCGGTCCCTGAGGGTCATCAACCAGGACTTGGTCGCCCCTGGCAACGGCTTCCCGCCGCATGGCCATCGGGACATGGAGATCTTCACGTATGTCCTCGAAGGCGTCATCGAGCACCGCGACAGCCTGGGCAACCATGCTCAGATCAGGCCCGGTCAGATCCAGGTCATGAGCGCCGGCAGCGGCGTGAAGCATAGCGAATATAACCCCTCCAAGACCGACCGGCTCCACCTCATCCAGGTATGGATCACGCCTGACCGACCTAACCTTCGTCCGCGCTACGCCGAGTGGACGCCCACGCCGGAGCAGCTCGCCGCCCCTAAGGTGCTCATCATCTCGAACGATGGTCGCGAGGGTTCCGCGCATATCAGCCAGGATGCCGACGTCTACCGTGTGAAGTCTTCGGCCGGCGGTACGGTCTCGCATGAGCTTCGGGCGGGCAGGGGGCTTTGGTTGCAGCTCATCGCCGGCGAAGTCGAGGTCGGCGGCGTCAAGCTTTCGCCCGGAGATGCCCTGAATTCCGAAGACGCCGGCACCTTCGCCTTCAAGCACTCCGGCCCCGTCGAAGCTCTCCTCTTCGACCTCGCCTGATTCATCCTACATTCTCCCTATACTCCATACTCTCGATTTATGAGCTCCCCCCACATCCCCCAGAAGTCTCCGATCCCCGTCCTCGTCGAAGCCGGCAAGACCTACTACTGGTGCTCCTGCGGACACAGCAAGAACCAGCCCTTCTGCGACGGCGCGCACAAAGGTTCGGCCTTCACGCCCTTTCCCTACAAGGCCGAGGCCAATGGCACGGTCTACTTCTGCGCGTGCAAGCACTCGAAGAAGGGCGCCCTGTGCGACGGAGCCCACAAGGCCCTCTGAAGTTAGCCCTTTCATAAGGCCTCGTTTAGGCTAATCTGGCGGGGCTATGAAAAAACTCCCCTGCATCGTCGCCCTCCTGCTCGGCGTGGCGTTCATCATCTTCGGCGTCGCCTACTTCGTGCCCGCCGTGAAGTCCATCCTGCCTGCGCCTACTCCGCCCAACGGCGAGGAGGCCGGCAAACTCACCACCGCGTTCTTTACCGGTCTTGCCGGGTCCGGTTATCTCAGCGTGATCAAGGCGCTGGAGATCGTCGCCGGTCTTCTGCTCATCGTGAAGTGCACCCGTGGCTGGGGCGTCGTGCTCTCGGGCGCGATTCTGTTCAACATCTTCTTCGTGAACGTGCTGATCATGAACATCTGGAATCCGATCGTGATCGGCATGGTCCTCGCCGGCCTCTACCTCGCATGGGTCGGTCGCAAGGGCTTCTGCTGCCTGGCCTGCTGCGGTTCCGGCGAGTGCCTCGGCACCTGCGGTTGCTGCAACAAGGACGGCGGATCCTGCGGCTCTTCCGATAAGTCTGCTTCTTCCGGTTGCTGCGGCGGCAAGTAAGCCTTCCGGCCATCACGAATCAGCCCCCGAGTTCGGGGGCTTTTTTGTGCTTCAACACAACTTCGGGTGACGGGTGACGGCCCCGGTGGTCAGCCTTTCGGGTGCCAGCCGTTCAGCTTCGGCCGCAGGAAACAGGAGCCCGCTGCAGACTCCCGTGAGGCCGCCACCTGAACTCCCGATGCCCGTGCCCGTCACCATGCCTTTACCTTGTCAACTGGCCAACTTGTCAACGGGTCAACTAGTGGGTCTCTCTGATCCACCGATCCTCCGGGCCTCCGGGCATCTAGTTAGGCCCCGTGCCCCATGTCACCCTGCCCACGTGCCCCCTGCGCGACTCCGTCGCGCCTTACTTCACCGCTTTCACGATCGCCTCGGCGATCGCGGCCATCCCGCGGTCGCCGGGGTGATTAGCCACGCCTGCGTGCTTATACGGACGTTCGGAGCGGGCGTAATTCTTCTCGTCCTTGGAAAGCACGCTGATGTCGACAAACGTGCCGCCGACGGCTTCGCACGCCTGGCGCATGGCGGCGTCCTTGGCGGTGTTAGCCCAGAAGCTGCTGCGTACGATCACGGCGGCCTGAGGGTTGGCCTTGAGGGTCTTCAGGAGGTCGGTGACGCGCTCCTGGTATTTGGCCTGGGCTTCGGGGGTCTTCAATCCGGCGACGTTCTCGCCGATGCAGAGGATGATGAGGTCGGCCTTGAAGGCCGCGGCGTCGGCGAACTTTCCGACGATGTCGTAGGTCGCATGGCCTCGCTCGAAGTCGGCCACGTTCTTCACCATGACTTCCGGCCGCGCTCCCTGTTTGGCCGCGAGCGACTGGGTCACGAGATGGACATAGTCCTTGTCCGCCGAAGTGGCGGCCATGCCCCAGTTGCCGTGCCAATCGATGTCTGCCTTAGGTCCGTGCTTCGTGATGCTGTTGCCGACGAAGAGGATCTTTTGGGTCTTCGCCTGGGCCGAAACCGTCGTGGCGCAGCAGAGCAGGGCGATCAGCGCGAAGAGTAGTCGAAGCATGGGGTAGGGGTATGGATAGGGGCAGGTTTGGTCAACCCAGCCCTAGCCCAAACCCAAGCCCCAGCCCTAGCCCTAGCATGTCACTTCTTCGCCGGGGCGGGCGCCTTCAACGGGTGCTGCTTCAGCAACTCGTCGGCCATGTAGAAGTTGACCTGCGCCTTGGTGGCTTCGCGGACCTTCTTGACGGTGGCGGGCGAGACGAATTTGCCGTTGTTGCCGAAGGAGAGACGGACGTAACTGAGCACGGCCGCGGCTTCGTCGTCGTTGAGGAGGCCGCCGAAGCCCATCATGGGCGGGACGCCCTTGGTCGGGTCGAAGTCCTGGCCGTTCACCTTGATCGGCCCCCAGATGCCCTTGAGCAGGATCTTGGTCAGGCGTTCGTCGTCATCGATCCAGTTGCTCCTGGCGAGCGGGGGATAGATGTTCACGATGCCCTTGCCGTCGGCCTGGTGGCAGGTGGCGCAATGCGCGTCGCGGAAGTAGATCTCGCGGCCGAGCTTGAAGACCTTCTCCTCGGCGGCGGTGAGCTTGCGCGCGGGCTTCGAGTTGGTGCCGGCTTCGGCGACGGGCTGGCCGATCTTGAGCTTGCCGCTGAAGTAGTCCGCGGCGGCCTGGTTGCCTTCGAGGTTCAACTGCCCGGCGGCCTTCAGGGCGTCGACGTCATCCTTGAGCGTGTAGGTCAGGGCGTAATGCAGGACGGGCCCGATCCAGCGGTCGACGGGCAGGCGGAAGGCTTCGACGGCGATCTTGGCGCCTTCGGCGTTGTCCAGCCAGGTGGCCGCCACGACGGCGGTCAGGCGCACGCGGGCGTTCTCGTCGCGCACGGCCTGCTGGAGCAGGGCGACATGGTTCGGGATCTGCCAGAAGGAGTGGCGGATGACATCCACGGCTGCGGCGCGGGCTTCGGGCTGTTTGGCCTTGAGGACCTGGGCGATGAGCTCAGCGTCGGGCTTGTTCTGCGCCCAGGTGGCCCACATGGCTTCGCAGAGGTGGTGTTCGTAGGCAGGGTCCTTGGGGTCGAGCTTCGCGACCCAGGCCTTCACGGCCGGGAGTACTTCCGCCGGCGCATGGCCACGGAGTTCGCGACGGGTGCGGTAGCGGGTGCGGTATTCGGGTTCCTTGAGGTTCTCGAGGAGTTCGGCGACGGAGGCGCCGGCGACCTTCGCGGGCTTCACGAGCGGACGCTCGGGGTAGGTGATGCGGTAGATGCGGCCGCGCTCGTGGTCGCGGTTCGGGTCACGCGCGTTGTGCTGCATGTGGCCGATCAGCGGGTTGTGCCAGTCGATGAAGTAGAGCGAGCCGTCCGGGGCGAACTCGAGGTCGACCGGGCGGAAGTTGCCGTCGGTGGAGGTGAGGAGGTCGCCGTTGGCCTTGCCGGTGAAGCCGGCGCCGTCGTCGGCCTTCTTGCCGAAGCTGATGCCGAGGAAGCCGATCGTGTTGCAGATCATGAAGTCGCCCTGCTGCGCGTCGGGGAAGTGACGCGAGGAGACGAACTCGGCGCCGGACGTCGGGCGGGAGCGCTTGGGGACGAACTGCTCGACCTTGATCTGCTCGATGCCGTAGGGGACCTTGGCCGAGAGCGGGAGGGCCCACCAGTTCTCACCGGAGGAAGCATCGGACAGGAACGGTTGTTCCCAATAGTCGAAGGAGAAGCCCCACGGATTGGAAACGTCGGCCTGCACGCGCTCGAGGCGGTAGGACTTCGGGTCGAAGCGCCAGGCGCCGCCGTCGTTGCAGCGACGCGGACCATAGGGGGTCTCGACCTGGCTGTGCAGGAAGCGTCCTTCGAGCAGGTAGAAGGCGCCCGAGGCGTCGGCGCAATAAGCCGAGATGGCGTGGTGCGAATCGTGGGAGTCGAAGCCGTGCAGGATCAGTTCCATGCGGTCGGCCTTGCCGTCCTTGTCGTCGTCGACGAGCAGGGCGAGGTTGGGTTCCTGTGAGACGTACACGCCTTCCGGGGCGATTTCGAAGCCGATCGGGATATGGAGCTTGTCGGCGAAGACGGACTGCTTGTCGGCCTTGCCGTCGCCGTCGGTGTCTTCGAGGATCAGGAGC
The DNA here is from genome assembly GCA_041180005.1 of Verrucomicrobiota bacterium. Taxonomy (GTDB): domain Bacteria; phylum Verrucomicrobiota; class Verrucomicrobiia; order Opitutales; family UBA953; genus UBA953. Next base: position 158,010 of record JBEGSF010000002.1, read on the forward strand.
TTGTCGTTCGGCAGCGCGTCGCCCGGACGATAGTGAGGATAGGTCGGAGTCGTGGCGACCCAGAGGCGACCCTTGGCGTCGAAGGACATCTGCACCGGCTTCTTGAGGTCCGGGAACTTCTCCTCGGAGGCGAAGAGCGAGACCTTGTAGCCGGGGGCGAGCTTCATCTTCTCGATCGCGGCTTCGCCGGAGAGGAATTCGGTCGGGTTGCCGTTCTTCTCGCTCGGCTTGAAGTTGGTGGGCACGGGCGGCAGCACCAGCGTCTTGGAGTCGTCGACGGTAAGGTCGGTCTTCTTGCCCTGGGCGACGCCGTGGATGAGCTCGTCGCGGATCGCGGTGAGCTGGCGGCTCTTGAAGACTTCGTCAGGGTAGTTCTGCGGGCCGAAGGGGTTGTAGCGCTGGCCGTGGGTGTGGACGCCGTTGAGGATCGAGTAGTCGGTGTTCCACATGTAGTCCTTCATCTTCACCGCGGCGTTCACGAGGGCTTCGTCGGCCTTGGAGACGCGCGGAGTGGCGCCGAAGAGTCCGTCGGCGAGGAGCTTGGCGACTTCACGGTAACCGAAGTCGGAAGGAGCGAAGCCGTTGACGGTGTAGGGCGTCTTGCTCTTGCCGTAGGCCGCGAGGGTGGGGTGGAAGAGGTCGACATAGGTGAGGCCGTGCTTCTTGGCGACACGCTCCATGGCGGCGACGTAGAGCTCCAGGTTGGCGTTCTCCTTCTGGCCGTTCGGGAGGTCGCGGACGGCGGAGAGGTCTTCGAAGGCGATCGGGGAGACGAGCACGAGACGCGGCGCGGTCTTGCCGTTGTAAGCCTTGGTCAGGGAGTGGGCGACGAACGCATCGAGCTCGGCTTCGTAGTTGGCGGCACGGCCGGGGCCGTCGAACGACTCGTTGTAGCCGAAGAAGGCGACGATGGTGTCGGCCTTGAGGTGGTAGAGCCACTGGTCCGGCATGGAGAAGAAGCCTTTTCCGTTATGCTGGGCATATTCAGGGTGGAACTTCTCGGCGCCGGGGAAGGCCCACTGGCTGGCGCGCGCGGGGTGAGGCCGGAACGCGGGGGTGTCGCCGGAGCGACCCATGTTACGCACGATGAGTCCCTGCTGCGGGAAGCGGAGCTGAAGTTCGGTCTCGAGCCGGCCGTAGTAGGTTTCGCGCTCGGCGAAGCCGTTGCCGATGAAGACGACGCGCTCGCCGGCGGCGGGCGGCGCGATCTGCTGGCTGCGCTGCGTGGTCGCGGCCGGCGGGTTCTCGGCCGGGGCGTGCGGGGTCGGTGATCCCTTGCTGTTGTCCGGCCAGTTGGCGGCGTTCGCCTTGTCCTCCTTGGTCTTGAGTTTGGAGTGGTCGGCGACCGGCTTGTCGGCGGCGATGGCGACGGCGGCGAAGGAGGCGACGGCGAGAAGGAAGGCGCGAGGCAGCATGGGAAGTTGGCCACCCATCCTGAGCTTCGCCCGTGGATAATCCAGCACGACTTACCTGATATAGGCTCCGATTTCCCTCATTTAAGCGGAGTCTTATTCCTTCCAGGTCGCTTTGATCGAGGCCCAGACCTTGCCGATCAGGAAGACGCACGCGGCCAGGACGAGAATGTGTCCGACCGTCCAATACCATAGGACCTTGGGGTCGGCGGCGTGGAGCAGGCCATAGACGCACATCGCGCCGGCGGCCGACAGGAAGAGCAGGCGCACGCCGAGCAGGAAAAGCATCATGGTCTTCATGCCGAGAAGTTGGTCTGGCCGCCGAGCCCCGTCAAGGATGCCTCTCTGAATGGAGGACTGAACAGAGGGCTGCGTGGAGGACTGAGTTGAGGGCTGAATTGAAGAGTAGATGACTGGGTCGATGACGGATGGCTGAATCGATGGCAGATTAAACTATCCGATCTCCCCTTGAGTTCGGCGTTTTCCTGCCACCGTCCACCCGGGGCTGCCACCTGCCACCCGAAAATGTGGCTTTCACTTTTGCACTTTTGCACAGGCCGCAGGCCGATTTGCACCTTTGCACTCGCTCCCTCTGATCAACCGAGCCTCTGAGCCTCCGGGCCTCTCATGTTCCCCCCCCCTTGCCCCCATGTCACCGTGCCAGCTTGCCCCCTCGCGACCTACGGTCGCGTACGAGCCCCCTCGCGGCCTACGGCCGCTTTCACTTCATCAGATAGGCGAAGAAGTCGCGGAGCTCTTGGTCGGACATCCCCGCAAGCAGGCCCTCAGGCATGACCGAAGTCGGGCTGGCGATCAACGCGTCGACTCTGTCTTCCTTGATCCTGGTACGATTGCCTGCGAGGTCGCGGAGGACGATTTCGCCGCCGTCGCGTCGTTCGAGGATGCCGTGGTTGACGGAGCCGTCCTTGAGGCGCAGGTCGTAGGAGCCGAAGCCCTCGCGGATCTCGAGGCTGGGATAGACGATGTTGAGCACCCAGAAGTCCAGGCTGGTGCGGTCGTAGCCGGTCAGGTCCGGGCCGATCAGGCCGCCTTCATCCTTGAGCACGTGGCAGCTCGCGCAACGCGCGAGGAAGTGGGCTTGGCCTTTGGTCGGGTCGCCTTCTCCGATCCGGGCGAGCGCCTTAAGCCTGGCGACTTCACGGTCCTTTTCCGGTGTGAGTCCGGTCACGAGCAACGGCCTCCAGAGTCGTTCCACGGCGGCGGTCACCTCGGGGTCGCCATGACGAAGGAGCGCGCGGGCGATGTCCGCCGTGACCGCCGGGGCGGGAATCTTGCCGGCATGGACCGCTTCGATCAGCAGGCGCGCCCACGCCGGACGTGAAGCGAGCGTGCGCAGGGCGAGGTCGCGCAGGCCGTCGTCCGCGGCGATCGCGCGCTCGTAGTTGTCGCTGACGGCCTTGGGCACCCTGAGGTCGTCATAACGCGACAGCGCGAGGAAAAGAGATTTCTTCGCCTCGGTCCCGTTCGCGACGATGAGCTTGATCAACGGGTCGATGGCTTCAGGACGACCGGCGAGGGTGAGGGCTTCGGCGACTTCGGTGCGGCGCCGGGCGAGCGTCTGTCTGTCGGTCAGTTCCTTGAGGGCGGCGGCCAGCGCGGTCTTCTCGCCCGCGCGCAGGGCGGCGAGGGGGAGCGGTTTGCTCCCGCTTTCGTTCAGGCGTTGCTCGATCGCGGCGCGCAGGCCGGCTGGCATGGGCGGAAGGTCTCCTTGGTCGAGCATGGCGAGGACGCCGCCGGTGAGCTTGGCGGCGACGTCCGGCGGACACATCGAGCGGATGCTTTCGACGCCGGCCAGGCTGCTTTCCTCCGCGCCATGGGCGAGACGCCTGCCGAGACGTTCGGCCAAGGCGTCGCGGAACAGCGCCGAACCGAGGAGTTCCGGCGCGCTGCGCAGATAGGCAAGCGCGGAGGCGCGTTCGCGGGATGAACCGAGGTGCGCTTCAAGGGCCCACCAGGCAAGAAGGGCGATGCGGCCGGACGGATCGGGTTCGCCGAGGGCGGCGGCCAGCAGGGGCAAGGCTTCCGCCGGCATGCGCTTCGCCGAAGCGAGGATCTGCGCCCGGACTTCAAGATGGGTCTCCTGCTTCGCCGCGGCGACCTGCGCGGCGGATGGCGCGGTCTTGCGTTCGCCGAGCATCTTCCAGCTCCATCTGCGCACATACGGATCGGCATGCGTGACGGGCGGTTCGCCGGCTTCGCCGAGCAGGTCCAGCGCCCAGAGCGCTTCGAGCGCCTGCGGGCCGTCGAGCATCGTGCGGAGCGCGGGGGTCGCGTCCTTGAGCTGGCGCCAGCCGATCTCGAGGACGGCCTGCTTGCGGAACCATTCGTTGCGGTGCGCGAGCAGGGCGACGAGATCGGCGGTCGGCGCGGTCGAGAGGTCGAAGGGCTTGAGTCCGATCTTCGCGCCTTCCGGACGGATGCGATAGAGTCTTCCACGCTGCTTGTCCCAGTCGTCGACAGGATTCACGTGGCTGAGGCGGGTGTCATACCAGTCCGCGATCGTGACGGCTCCGTCCGGCCCGACGCCGGTCCAGACGGGACGGAACCAACGGTCGCTGCTGGCGATGAGGTCGGCTTCGTCCTCCGTCCGGAAGGTCGCGCCTTGGGGGATGCGGCGGCTGACGTAGGCCTTGTTGGCGAGCGAGTTCGCGGCGAGGATCTTGCCCTCATATTCCGCCCCGAGCAGGCCGCCTTCGTAGATCACGAAGGCCTGCGGGAAGCGACGTTTGTCCCCGGTGTTGGCCATGTGTTCGAACCAGCCATAGGCATGGGGGTTCGTGAGCGGGCCATGCTTGCCCCAGTTCTTCACTCCATAGGAGCCGAATTCATAATGCATCCCGCGGGTGTCGCCATAGTTCGTGCCCGAGAAGACCCGACCCCGCCCGTCGATATCCAAGCTGTAGGTGTTGCCGCCGCCTTCGGCGTAGATCTCGAAGCGTTTCTTCGTTGGATGGAAGCGCCAGACGCATTGGCCGGACCAGCGCGTGCGCTGGCCCCCGGGGACGCCGACGTGGCCGGTCGTGGTGCTGCCGTTGGCGCCGTAAAGCCAGCCGTCGACATTGAACTGGAGGCTCGTGGCGGTGCTGTGGGTGTCCTCGAGGCCGAAGCCCGTGAGCTCCACCTTTGGGTCACCGACGGGCAGGCCGTCCTGGAGCGCGTAACTGAGGAGATAGGGAGGATTCAGCACCCAGAGGCGTCCGTTGCCGGCCACCGCGGCGGTGGTGATGTTGAGGCCCTTGAGGACGTCGGTCTGTTTGTCGTAGGCCCCGTCTCCGTCGGTGTCTTCGAGGACGCTGATGACATCCGCGCCTTTGTCTCCGCTGGGCGGAGGCGATGGCACCTTGTCGAACTGCGCGCGGAGGTGTTGGTCATAGCTGACTACTTTGATGCCTGCGGGGAAGGGGTATTGGCGGAACTGCACCACCCAGAGACGCCCTTGGGAGTCCCAGCTTCCGTGGATGGGCTGGGCGATCGCGGGCTCCGTGGCGAGCGCGTCGACGGTCAGCCCTTTGCGCAGCGTGAACTTCCCCAAGGCCTCGGTCGGCGTCGACGGCGGGGTGTCGTCGGCCTGCACCCCGCGACCCTTGAAGGCCTTGGCCATCTCGAGCACCTGAGCATTGTTCGTCGGCGGCGACTCGGCCGCGACAAGTCCGGAGGCAAGGAAGAGGAGGCCGGCCGACGCGCGCATGCTTATTTCAGGGTCAAAGTCACGCGTCTCAGGTCCATGACGCTCTTACCTGGAATCGCGGTGGCGCGGAGGCGGAGTTCGCCTTTGCCGGGTTCGAGTTTCACTTCGCCGAGGGTCATGGTCTTGAAATCGCGCATGACCGATTCGCCGTGCGGGCGTGGGAGAGTGTCCTGCTCGTGCTTCAGCGGGCTGTCAAAGGCCTCGGCAACCTTGCCTTTGAGCAGCGTGCCCTCGAAGGAGAGTTCAAGCGCAGAGCCGACGTCCTCCGAAGCGCACGCGTAGTCGAGGGTGACGATATAGGTGCCGGCGTTCACCACCTCGATGTTCCACACGGCGGCGTCGGTGGGCTTGGTCCAGTTGACGAAATATGACGAGTTGGGCGCGGACGAGCTGCGACGCATCTCGCCGCGAGGCTCGCCGTCGCGGGCCGGCAACATGGTGATCGGGAACTCGCGGTAGCCGACGGAGATCGGCCGCGGGTCGACGGCGTTGCCCGGGCCGTTGCCCCCCTTGGCCTTGCCTTTGCCGCCGGCGGGCGCGGCGATGCCCATCTCCTTGCGCCAGGCAGCCACCGCCGCGACGAGTTCCTGGGCGAGTCCAGGTTGCCTCGACTGGATCGGCGTGGTCTGGCCAGGGTCGGCGACCATGTCGAAGAGGTTGCCGGCGTTGTCCAGACGATGGGTCTCGGTACGCACGCTGATGTTGCTGCCCCAGGTCTGGAAAATCTGCCGAGGCGCCCAATCGGCATCATGGCCTCGCTTGAAGAGCGGCGAAAGGTCCCGGCCGTCGAGGGGCTTGTCACCGACCCGCTTCACTCCCGCGAGGGCGTGCAGGGTCGGGGCGAGGTCGATGGCGCCGGCGATGGGCTTCACCTGCGTGCCGGCCGCGATGCGTCCGGGCCAGCGGATGAAGAGAGGGGAGCGGACGCCACCTTCGTCGGTGGTGCCCTTGGTGCCTTTCATGCCTCCGGTCCAGCGATGGCCGTTCGGTCCGTTGTCGGAGAAGTAGACGACGATGGTGTCGTTCTCGAGGTTCAGCTCCTTCAGCTTGGCGAGGATGCGGCCGACGTTGCGGTCCTGGTTCTCGACCATGGCGAGCGCGCAACGCGTCTCGTCAGCTTTCTCCTGCTTGGCCTGCGTGGCGGTCTGGGTGATCGCCTTATCTTTGAATCGCGCCCAATCCTCTTTAGGGGCCGACCAAGGCGAGTGCGGCGTGGTGAAGGGGACGTAGCAGAGGAAGGGCTTGCCCTTGTTGCGTTCGATGAACTGCAGGGCTTTGTCCGTGAGTACGTCGACGATGTAGCCCTGCGACTTCTTCATGACGCCGTTATGCTCGAGCGGCGCGTCGAAGTATTCGCCCCAATGGCCGGAGGTGTAGCCCCAGAAGGTGTCGAAGCCCCGGGCGAGCGGATGGTACGGCCACTGGCTGCCGTTGTGCCACTTTCCGAAGATGCCGGTCACATAGCCGGCGGCTTTGAAGGAATCTGCGAAGGTCTTCTCGTCCGGGTTCATGCGCTCCTGTCCGGTGGAGACCCCGTAGACGCCGAGGCGGCGGTGGTAACGTCCGGTCAGGAACTCCGAACGGGTGGGGGAGCATACCGGCTGGACGAAGAAACGGTCGAAGTGCGCGCCGCCCTTGGCGATCGCGTCGATGTTCGGCGTGGCGACCTGCTGGTTGCCGTTGAACGAGTAATCGCCCCACCCGGCGTCGTCAGCCAGCAGCACGACCACGTTGGGCTGCGTCGCCGCCGTGAGCCGGCAGACGGTCAGGAGCAGGCAGGCGAAGGCGAGGCGCATCCGGGATTACTTGGCGGGCAGATAGCCGAGCGAGACGAGGAAGGCGTCGGTCGCCGCCAGGGTCTCGGCATACTTGGCCTTGTTGAAGAAGCCGTGCGGCTGGCCTTCGTAGCCGATCAGTTCGCAGCGGTTACCGGCGGCCTTCATGACTTCGGTGAATTTCTCGACGGTCGCGTAAGGCACGGTGGTGTCCGCCTTGCCGTGGAAGATAATCGTGGGCGGCGTGCCTTTCTTCACGTGATGCAGCGGCGAGATCTCGGTCGGTTCGCAGCCGAACTTGTCCTTGTCGAGACCGGCGCCGAAGCCTTTGAGGTCTAGTCCGGGGAAAGGCGCCATGACGGTCCCGGGGTTGAAGAGGACGAGCGCGTCAGGAACGCATGACACGTGCTTGTCGCTTTCGGAGTCATCCAGCCCGGGCAATGTCGCCGTCGAGGCGGCGAGGTGCCCGCCGGCCGAACCTCCGCCGACGGCGATGCGCTTAGGGTCGATGCCTAGACGTGCGGCATTCGCACGCACCCAGCGCACGCAGGCCTTGGCGTCGGACACGCAATCGGCGGGCTTGGCGTTCTGGCGCGACTTGACGCGATAGTCGGCCACGATGGCGACCATGCCGCGGCTCGCGAGGTGACGGCTCTGCGGTTCGAACTGCGTCGGCGAGCCGCCGGTCCAGCCGCCGCCGAAGAAGAACACGATCGCGGGCAGAGGCTTTTCCGTCATCTTCTGGCGTGAGTCGAAGATCCAGACCTTGAGCTCGGTGTCGCCGACCTTGCGGTACGTTTCGGACCTCGTGCCCTCGATGACGGGCGGATGGCCGCCGGCTTTCTTCTTGGAGGTTTTTTCCTGGGCGCCCGCGGTCAGCGCGACGCAAAGGGAGAGCAGGGCGAGGATGAGGCGCATGGGCGTAGGCCCAAGATGGAGGATGGAAGATGGGGGATAAAGGATGAAAGCTGGAGAAGAGGGCTGAATCGATGACAGACGGTGGCTGCAACTTACCGTTCTCAGGTCCCGGGTCTCAGACGTCAGGTCCCGGGTTCGGGTATTCAGCACCAGGTGCAGGTTCGGGCCCGTGCCCTGTTTGGGTGTCTCTCACGTTTGCACTTTTACACGCGTCCCCGCCGCACTTGCACCTTTGCGCATTATGTCCCGCACCCGTACCCGAACCTGATAACCCGTACCTGATATCCGATCAGCAGAGACCTGAGACCCGAAGGTGTTTCCCGAACCTGCCACCCGGAACGGTTAGCCTTTAAAACAAAAAGACCGGTAGCCTTTCGGCCACCGGTCTCCTTTGACTTTTCCTTCTGGTCCTCGGGGCCTCTGGGCCTCCGAGCCTCTGATTTGTATCTCCCCGTGTCCACGTGTCACCGTGCCCACGTGCCCCCTCGCGACCTGCGGTCGCGCTTACTTCTTGAAGGCGGCGTTTTCCTTGTCACCGCCGCTGAGGACGAAGGCCACGAGGTCGAGGACCTCTTCCTTGGTCAGCATGCTGAGCAGCATGGGCGGCATCGGCGAGACCTTGGAGACTTCGATGCTCTTCACCTGCTTGCGGTCGAAGCCGACGCGCTGGTCGGGGTCCGAGAGGTCGGTGTTGATCTGCACGGTGTCGCCGTTGAGGTTCACGATGACGCCGGTGGCGGTCGTGCCATCGGTCTTGGTGACGATGACCGGGGCGAACTGCTCGTTGATCTCCTTGCTGGGGTTAATGATCTGGTCGAGCAGGTCGTGCGGGCTGTAACGGCCGCCGGCGCCGGTGAGGTCCGGGCCGTTCATGCCGCCGGCGTTGCCGTAGCGGTGGCAGGCGAAGCAGGCGGCGGCGCCGAACATCTTGCGGCCGTTCTCGAAGTCGCGGCCCTTCATGCCGGTGCTCGCGGCGGCGCTGAGTTCCTCGAGCGTCCAGTTCTTCGGCGTACGTCCGGCGAAGATCGCGCCGACGTTCTCATAGGCCGACTTCACGGGCGGGTTCTTGGCCAGGGCGATGAGCTTTTCGTGGCGGGTGAGCTCCTCCGGCGTGAAGGTCGCGAGGGAGTCGTTGCGGATGAATTCGATGAACTTGCCGAAGCTCGAGCCGCCGCGGTAGCTGGCGGCCTTGACGAACCAGTTGAGCTGGGCTTCGCGCAGGGCGGGCGTCCAGCCGGCCTTCAGCATGCGCAGGCTGCGCATGTATTCCATCTCGGGCTCCTGACTGCCGGCATCGGCCACGAGGGCCATGCCCTTGGCGGCGAGCGTCGGCGACTGCAGGAACGAGAGGGTCTCGGTGAGGATCCAATTGAGCTCGAAGTCGGCCGCAGGGTAGGCGGCGTCATACTGTGCCGTCACGGCGGCGATGCCGGCGGCGTCGGGCTTGCCGTAGCGGTGCAGGACGATCTGGGCGAGGCGCGCGTGGGTGAGCTTCTGGCTCTTGGTCAGCTTCGCGAAGTCCATGCTGCGCAGCGTGGCGAGCAGGCGGTCGCGCAGGGCGGCCTGGGCAGGCGTGGGCTCGGCCGTGGTCGGCGCGATGCCGGTGCGCGGGTCAGGCTTGGCGGCCTTCTCGGTGTGGTAAGGGCAGGGGGCCGACTGGCGCGCGAGGGCGAGCAGGGCTTCGAGTCGGGCGGTGGCGTCCTTCTCGGCGAAGGCGCGCTCAGCCCAGCCGACGGCGGGTTGGTGCTCAAGCACGACCCGGGCGGCGGAGCGCAGCCAGCGGTCGGACGACGAGAGGTGCGGCCAGGCGGCATCCGCGGCCTTGGGGTCCTGCTTGCCGTGGAACTGTTCGAGGGCCTTGCGGGCGAGGACTTCCGCCGAAGGAGCCGGAGGGTCGTATTTCACTGGGGCGGTCGATTCCTTGCCGACATAGGTCACGCGGTAGAGGCCCGACTGGACCTTGCGACCGCCGATGGCGAAATACATGGCTCCGTCGGCAGGATGGATGACGAGGTCGGTGACAGGCAGCGGGGCGCCGAGGATGAAGTCCTCCTTGGTGCCGGCATAGCTCGCGCCCTTTTCATTGAGGTGCACGGCGTAGATTTTGCCCCAGCTCCAATCCATGATGTAGAGCGCTTCCTGATACTTGGCGGGGAACTTGGCGCCATAGCCGAACGCGATGCCGGTAGGAGAGCCCGGGCCGATGTTCACGGTGGCGGGCAGGTTGTCGGCGTAGAATTCGGGATACTTGCCGGCGCCGTTGCGCCAGCCGTACTCGCCGCCGCTGACGACGTGGTTCACGCGCGTCGGACGATACCACGGGGTGTTGAAATCATACTCCATGTCCGCGTCGTACGTGAACAGGTCGCCGGCTCGGTTGAGCGCGCCGCCGTAGATGTTGCGGAAGCCGCTGGCGAAGGTCTCGAAGGTCTTGCCATCCTTGCTGATGCGGTAGACGATGCCGCCGGGCGCGAGCACGTGGCGGTTGTGGCCGCGGCCGTCCGGCATGCGCGGCAGGAGATGGTCGTCGCCCCAGAGCGGCGCGACAGGAGACGTGGTCGGAGTCTCGGTCTTCACGGCGTTGTTGCCGCAGATGAGGTAGAAGCCCTGCTGGTCAGGGGTGACGACGACCTTGTGGACGCCGTGGTCGCCGCCCGACTGGATGTCGCGAAGGAGTTCGACCTTGTCGATCTGGTCGTCGCCGTCGCTGTCGCTGAGGCGGTAGAAGCCGCTGGGGATCTTCTTCTCGTAATCGTTGACGCCGGCGTAGAGCGCGCCGAAGGCCCAGGTCATGCCGTTGATGGCGCGGATATTGACCGGCATCTTCTTGATGTCCGACGCCTTCAGCGTTTGGCCGGCCGCGGGGGCGGGGAATCGGTAGAGGTCGCCGTACTGGTCGCTGGCGTAGATGCGGCCTTTGTCGTCCGTGCACAGGGCGACCCAGGAGCCTTGTTCGGCGCCAGGGACGGAATAGAGGAGTTCGACCTTGAAGCCGGCGGGAGCCTTGATGCGGCCCACGGGCGTGGCTTTGTTCTCGCCGATGGCCTTGCCGGTGTCGCTGGCCGGAGCCTTCTTGGCAGGGGCCTTGGCCTTGCCCTTGGCCGGAGCCTTGGCGGCGGCCTTGGGCGCGGCCTTCTTGGCGGCGGGCGCGACGATGCGCTGCGCGTCGCTCGGGATCGGGCTCTTGTCGAGGGTGATCAGCGGGCTGTCAGGGAGCTCCTTCAGGACGACGTCCTTGATCTGGACGATCATGGCGGGTCCTTTGTGCACCTGGAAGGCGAGCAGGCCTTCGAGGGTGCGGTTCTTTTCCTGATGGTCGACGAGGTCGATGGTGACCTTGCCGTCCACCTTGTGGATGAGGTGGTTGCCCTGGGCGATGATGACGTATTCGTGCCACTCGGTGAAATCGACCTTCACGGCGTCGCGCTCAGCGGCGAGCCACTTGTCGCCCTTGTCGTCGATGACGACGTTCTGGCCGTTCTGCACGAGGATGCCGCGACCGCGTTCTTCGTAGACCATGCCGTTGTACGGGGCGTTGGCGTGGACGTCGCACTGGTAGCCGCCGACGACCCACTTGCCGACCTCGGCGAGCTCCTTGCTGCGATACTGGATGCCGGAGTTGCTGGCGGAGCACTTGATCTTGGCGCGCAGCTCGAAGTTCTTCACGACGCCGCCGCGCCAGATGAGGAATTGGTTGTAAGCGAGATGGTCCGGTCCCTTGGTCTTACCGGTGATGGCGCCGTCCTCGACGGTCCAGAGCTCGGGATTGCCGTCCCAGCCGGCGAGGGTCTTGCCGTCGAAGAGCGGCTTGAAGCCTTCCTGGGCGCAAAGAGGGGAGAGGGCGGCCAGCAAAACGGCCAGCAGCGCAGAGAGGGGGTTTCTCATGGGGCAGATGTTTTCTATGCCCTTAGGACACCCGTCAACGGCGGTTGTTCAAATGGAGGAAAATGGTGTTAGGGCCAGGGCTAGGGCTAGGGCCAGGGCCAGTGAAGCCACAATCCATCCGCTCAAAGGGATATCGAAGACCAGAATGAATACCGCTGGGGTTATTCATTCTAAGGTTCGGGCCCGCACCCGTACCTTAACCTGATAACCCGTACCTGAGACCCGATCAGCTGGGACCCGAGACCCGAAGATGTGCTCTCTGGTCCACCGAGCCTCCGGGCCTCTCGTTTTCCCCCTTGCCCCCTTGTCACCTTGCCCACGTGCCCCCTCGCGGAAGCGCGCTCCGCGCTTACGCGATGATTCCCTTCACCACCTTCGCCGGTTCGACTCCGGTGAGCCTGAAGTCCAGACCCTGGTGACGATAGGTGAAGCGCTCATGGTCGATGCCCATGAGATGCAGGATGGTGGCGTGCAGGTCGTGCACGTGCACAGGATCCTTGGCGACGTTGTAGCTGAATTCGTCCGTCTCGCCGTAGGTGGTGCCGGCTTTGACGCCGCCGCCGGCCATCCACATGGTGAAGCAACGCGGGTGGTGGTCACGGCCTGCTTCCGGGCTGTCCCATTTGCCCTGTCCGGCGACGCCGCGTCCGAATTCTCCGCCCCAGACGACGAGGGTGTCTTCGAGGAGTCCGCGACGTTTGAGGTCCTTGATGAGCGCGGCGCTGGGCTGGTCGGTGTCCCGGCAACGCGCGGTGCACCAGGAGGTGAGGCGGCTGTGATGGTCCCAGTCCGGATGGAAGAGCTGTACGAAGCGCACGCCGCGCTCGATCAGACGGCGGGCAAGGATGCAGTTGGCGGCGTAACTGCCCGGTCGGCGCGAGTCCGGTCCGTAGAGTTCGAAGACTTCGTCCTTCTCGTCGCTGAGGTCGGTGAGCTCCGGCACGCTGGCCTGCATGCGGTAGGCCATCTCGTATTGGCGGATACGCGTCGAGATCTCAGGGTCGCCGCTGCGCTCCAGCGCCCGCTGGTTGATCGCGCCGAGTCCGTCGAGCATCTCTCGGCGGAGTTCACGCGGCAGGCCGTCGGGGTCGCGGAGGTAGAGGACGGGGTCCTTGGCGCTGCGGAGCTTCACGCCCTGATAACGGGAGGGAAGGAAGCCGCTGCCCCAGTAATGGTCATACAAGGGCTGATCACTCGGGCGCTGCATCTTGGACAGCAGGACGAGGTAATCGGGGAGGTTGCGGTTCTCGCTGCCGAGGCCGTAGCTCGCCCAGGCGCCGAGGCTCGGACGTCCGGGAATCTGGTTGCCGGTCAGGAACTGCGTCATGGCCGGAGCGTGGTTGATCTGGTCGGTGTGCATCGACTTCACGATGCAGATGTCGTCCGCGACGGTCTTGAGATGCGGCAACCACTCGCCGATGCTCTGGCCGCTCTTGCCGCAACGTTCGAACTTGGTGGCGGCGGGCTTGATGAGCTGCTTCTGACCCGAGGTCATGGTCGTCAGTCGCTGCCCGCGGCGGACGGACTCAGGCAGTTCGGTGCCGGCGAGGTTGATGAGACCCGGCTTCTCGTCGAAGAGCTCGATCTGCGAAGGTCCGCCCGACTGCGTGAGGAAGATGACGCGCTTGGCCTTGGCGGCGAAGTGCGGGAGGTTCGGCAAGCCGATCTTCGGGGCGCCGTCCGCGGCGAGCGCCCGGCCGACGAGCGTCGACAGCGCCATGGCGCCGATCGAGAGGCCGGTGCACTGGCCGAGGAAGTAACGACGGGAGGCGTCGAAGGGGTCGGGACTCATGAGAGGCGATGAAGTTTGTAGGGGTAAACGTTGCCGCTGGCCCACTGGCACACGTAAAGGTCGCCGCGGGCGTCGACGCACACGTCGTGGCAGTTGTTGAAGACGGGCTGGTCCTGCAGCATGGCTTGGAGGCGTCCGTCGACATACTTGGGTTCCTGGCCGCCGGGGTTCGAGACGACGCGGTCGTTCTCGTCGAGGATGGTCACGAAGCCGCGGCCCTGCCACATGCGGTAATCGTCCGGCTTGGCGCCGAAGCAGACGCCGGAGTAGAGGTGCTTGCCGGCGATCACGGGTCGGCTGACATAGGCGCCCGGGAGATAGACGCCACGGACGTGCTTTCCTTCGAGGGTGAACCAGTTGAATTCGTTACGGACGCGTTCCGTGCAGACGAGCAGGGGTTCGGGGCCTCGGGTGTCGATGGCAACGCCATGGGCCTGCATGAACTTGCCAGGATTGGTCGGTTGGGTGCTCTTGCCTCCGAATTTACCGAGATACTTGCCGGTCTTGTCGAAGCGCAGGATGAACTGCGAGCCGTAGCCGTCCGCGACGTAGATATCCCCGTTCGGCGCGACGGCGGTCTCCGTCGGGGCGTAAGGTTCCTTGTCGGAATAGGCGCCGCACTTCTGCGCGTGCGGGAGTTCGAGCACGACCTTGCCGGCGAGCGTGGTCTTGGCGATGCGGCCGGAATTGTCCGTGAGGTAGAGGTATTCCGTGCCGTCGGCCTCGCGATGGAGCGTCAGGCCATGGCCGGCTCCCATGCCCAGCGTCCAGGCATCGAGCACCTTGCCCTGGATGTCGAAGACGAGGACGTTGTTCTGCTTATGGTTGGTGATCAGGAAGAGGCGGCCGTCGGACGACTGGACCATCTCATGGCAATCCTTCACTGGGTGCTTGGATTTGTCGGCCTGACACCAGAGCTTGTCCACGCGGTAGCGGAACTCGCCATGGCCGACGATGGCGCCGTGATGCGCCGGCGTGGCGCCGGCCTGAGCCAGCACGCGCGGAGCCGTCAACGCGGCAAGACCGGTGGCGAGGAAGGAGCGACGAGAAAGTGGCGGCATGAAGTTAAGATAAGGGATGAAAGATGGCTGATTAAGGATGAGCTATGGAAGATTGCGGATGGGTTAATCTGGTCCTCAGCCCTATTTGAGGGCGCTTCCGTGTCCCCGTGTCAACGTGCCCACGTGCCCCCTTTGTATCTCTCTCACTCATGCGTAATCGCCTCATCGAGATTGAGGACGAGGCTTGCGACCAGGGTCCAAGCGGCGAGTTCGGGCAAGTCGCTGCCCGTGGGGTTGCGTTGGCCGACCCTGAGGAACTTGGCGGCTTCGGCAGTGTGCCCGCGGTAGTAGGCGCGTGCTTCCATGAGCGTCTTGCCGAGCGCCGCGGCTTCCCGGTCATCGCCTTCGCGAGACAGGACCTTACGCAGGAGCTTCTGGATTCGACCGGAGTCCCCACCTTCGCGCATCACGTCCGCCGCGATCGCCTGCGAGGCCTCGAGGTAGGTCAGGTCGTTCTGCAGGGTCAGGGCCTGCAGCGGTGTGTTGGTGCGTCCGGTGCGTACTTCGCACGAGCGGCGCTGTGCGGAGTCGAACAGGAACGTGGGGGCGATCGAACGACGCCAGAAAGCATAGAGGGTCCGGCGATACTGGGCCGCGCCTTCGCTGGGCTCATATTTGAATCGGCCCATGAAGAGCTCTTCCCAGACGCCTTCGGGCTGATAAGGACGCACGGGAGGTCCGCCGAGCGCCGGATTGAAAAGGCCGGCGCTACGCAACGCGGCATCACGGATCATCCAGCTGGGCAGGCGGAAGCGCGCGCCTCGGGCGAGCAGCTTGTTCTCGGGGTCCTTGGCGAGCAGGGCGGGGGTGACCGAAGAGTCCTGACGATAGGTGCGGCTCATGACGATGAGCTTGAGCGTCCGCTTGATATCCCAGCCATGCTCGACGAGGTCCACGGCTAGCCAGTCGAGCAGCTCAGGATGGATCGGGCGTTCGCCCTGCAGTCCAAGGTCCTCGGTCGTGCGCACGAGTCCCTGCCCGAAGAGCATCTGCCAGAGGTGGTTCACGGTCACACGGGCGGTCAGAGGGTTCTCCTTGGCCGTCAGCCAGCGGGCCAGGCCCAGGCGGTTGCGGGGAGCGCCTTCCGGCCAGCCGACCAGCGCCTGCGGGACGTCCGGGGTCACCTTGTCGCCGTGCTTATCCCAGACGCCGCGCACGAGCACGAAGGTGTCGCGAGGCTGCTTGCGCTCGGCAAGGACCATGACGTTGAGCTTGCCGCTCGCGGCCTTGGCTTCCCCTAGCTGACGCTGTGCCCGCTCGAGCGCCAGGCGTGAGGTCTGGTAAGGAACGTGGTCCGCCAGGAACTCGCCGAAGAGCCGGGCGCGCAGCTTGTCCGCGATGGGCTGGCCGGAAGGAAGGGCGGCGAGTTCTTCGCGCGGACTCGGGCCGACTTTGTTCACGGCTTCGCCCGCCTCCGCGGCGAGGGCGATGCGGAAGCGGCCGATGTTGGCGTCGCCGAGCGTCGATCGCTGGCGGAGTTCGATCAGGAGCTCGTCGTCCGGTCCGAGCACGAGCGGCTCGGCGAGCGCATAGACGGCGACGTGCGCCTTGGTCTTGTCGGCGCCCTTGGTGGTCCAGCCGTTGCGCGGGTCGTCATCGAGCGTGTCCTTCACGTCCCCGTAGTTGCCGTTCTTCTTCTTGTCGGCCATCGCGTCGGCGACGGCGTTGGCGATGAGGATGTCGCGGAGCTGGTTGTTGCCCCGGGTGCGGACCTGCAGTTTGAGGTCGGTGAGCTTGAATTCGCCGTCC
Source organism: Verrucomicrobiota bacterium (assembly GCA_041180005.1). Classification (GTDB taxonomy): domain Bacteria; phylum Verrucomicrobiota; class Verrucomicrobiia; order Opitutales; family UBA953; genus UBA953. Next base: position 174,311 of record JBEGSF010000002.1, read on the forward strand.
TTGCCGCGGGAGAGGCCTCCGCCGGTATGCGTGGCATGGGGCAGGACTTCCAGTCGCAGGCCGGTGATGCGGTCGAGGCGGTCATGGCTGACGATGCGGTATTCGTCCTGGTTCGGATGAGGGCCCGAGGACTGGACCGCGCCGTCGGCTTCCTGCTTGAGAATGGTGCCTTCGGCGGTCTCGAGCGAGGCGGCCTTGATCACCTTCCACGTCTGCCAACCGGCGGTGACTTCGCTGCGACGCTTCCCGAGCCAGCCTTCGAAAGGAGCTTCCGCTTCCTTGCGGGCCTTCTCTTCCGCCGGCTTGACCGCGTCGACCAGCTGCTGGGCTTCCGCGATCGCGCGGGCGGCATGCTTCGACTGGTAGGGCAGGTAGGGCTTGGCGGCGCCGCCGGCCTTGCCGTCTTCGTCGATGCTGTTGAAGAAGGCCGAGAGGGCGTAGTAGTCGGCCTGGGTGATGGGGTCGAACTTGTGCGTATGGCACTGCGCGCAGCCGAGCGTCATGCCCAGCCAGGTCGTGCCCATGGTGTTCACGCGGTCGAGGACATAGTCGACGCGGGATTCCTCCGGATCACGGCCGCCTTCGCCGTTGGTCATGTGGTTGCGGTGGAAGCAGGTCGCGATTTTCTGCTCGGGGGTGGCGTTCGGCAGCAGGTCGCCGGCGAACTGCTCCAAGGTGAACCGGTCGTAAGGGGTGTTGCGGTTGAACGCATCGACGACCCAGTCCCGCCACGGCCAGTTGGTGCGCGTCGAGTCCGATTGGAAACCATCGGTGTCCGCGTAGCGCGCGGCATCCAGCCACCACATGGCCATGCGTTCGCCGTAGTGCGGCGAGGCGAGGAGGCGGTCGACGGCTTTCTCGTAAGCCGTAGGCGAGGTGTCTGCGAGGAAGGCGGCGGTCTCAGCCTCGGTCGGCGGCAGGCCGGTGAGGTCGAAGGAGAGACGGCGGAGCAGGGTGTGCTTCGGGGCTTCCTTCGCGGGGGCGAGTCCCTCGGCGGCCAGCTTCTTGCCGACGAAGTGGTCGACGGGGTGCCCGGTCGCGGCCGCCTTGACGGGGACTTCGAAGGACCAGTGCTTTCCCCAGACGGCGCCTTCGGCGATCCAACGACGCAGGATGTCCACCTGTGCCTTGGTCAGCGGGGCCTTGTGCGACTTGGGCGGCGGCATGAGCTCGTCCTCATCGGTGGTGACGACGCGTTCGATGAGGGCGCTGACGTCCGGTTTGCCGGGTACGAAGGCTTCCTTGGCGATGGCCGCTTCGCGGACGTCCAGCCGGAGCTTGGCCTTGCGGTGCGATTCGTCCTGGCCGTGGCAGCCGAAGCAGTTGTCGGACAGGATGGGCAGGACGTCGCGGCTGAAGCTGACCGGTTCCGCCGCGGAAGCGGGAAGGGCGAGCGCCAGGAGGGCGAGGAGCAGCGGGGCCGGCTGTTTCATCTGGCGGTTATTCTACGCCGATGCCGGCAGTTTGAAATGGCATGCCCCGACCGGCGGGTTGTATTATCCTACCATGGCTCAGCCCCCCGTCGCCAACCGCTTCCCGATCTCGCTCTATGCGACCCCGAATCCCTCGCACCAGGAGGTGTTCTATACCGTCCCCCGCGCGGGCCATCTGCTGGCCGGCACGGAGCATCACATCAAGCGCGACCACTTCCCGGGACATGAGCTCATCCTCTGCCTGCGGGGCAAGGGGTGGACCCGCATCGCGGGCCGGACGCACCAGGTCCGCCGCGGCGACCTGGTCTGGATCAACTGCCACCATCCGCATGAGCACGGCGCGGTGCAGGAAGATCCCTGGGAGGTCTATTGGATCCGTGCCGAGGGTCCGCGTCTGGCGCAGTTGTCCGACCTGCTCGGAGTGCGCGAAGCTCCGGTCATCGGCGGCATGGACCTGCGGGCGGCGACGCCGGTGTTCAAGGAACTGTTCCGTCTCATCCCCGCCGATTCCCCGGAGGCTCCCGCTCTCATCCACGCCCAGGTGGCCACGCTCGTCGCCCAGGCGTATTGCGCCCGCCAGCGTCTCGGCGAACTCACTCCGAAGGTGCCGCCGGCCCTGGCCCGGTGCGTCGAACAGATGAAGCTCTTCTACTTCGAGAAGCATACGGTGCCTTCGCTCGCCCGGCTCGCCGGCCTGAGCCCCACCCATTTCTCCCGCGTGTTCAAATCCTCCTTCGGGACCAGCCCGATCGACTGGCTGCGACGAGAGCGCATCAGCCAGGCCAAGCGCCGCCTCGCCGACACGGCCGACGATATCAAGGAGATCGCCGAGCAGGTGGGCTATTCCGACCGCTACTTCTTCAGCAAGGACTTCAAGAAGCACACGGGGTTCACGCCCACGCAGTTCCGCGTGCGCGAGACCGACCGACTACGGAAGGAGTGAGCCGGCTTACTTGCCGGAGGTGACGTATTCCTGGCGGTCGACGTCGCCGCTCTTGTCCTTGTCGAAGTTGACGAAGTTCTTGGCGGCCTGCTCGGGGTCGGGCTGGCGGATCATGAATTCCTCTTTGTTCAGCTTGCCGTCCTTGTTGGCGTCACGGGCGTCGAACATCGCGCCACGATCGCGGGTCCCGGCCTTGGGGTCGCCCTTGGCCGCTCCTTTGCCTTTCTTGCCCTTCCCGTTGGCCGCGGTGTTCTCGGCGGTGGCGGGAGCGATGGGCGCAGGCAGGAACTTCGTGAGACGGGAGATGACTTCGGCATGCTCGCTTTTGGCGGCGACGTTGACCGTCTCGTGGGGATCGTTGGCTTCGTCGTAGAGTTCGGTGGCGTGGATGGTGTTGTCCTTGCGGTCGCGCCAGAGCGTCAGGCGCCAGCGGTCGTCGCGGATGCTGTAACCCATGAGGGATTTGCCGGCGTCATTGCGCGGATACTGGCTGATGGCGACCGGGCGGACCTGGGCGGAAGCATCGTCAAGGACCGGCTTGAGGCTCACGCCTTCGACGTCCTTGGGCTTGGGCAGTCCGCAGACGTCCGCAAGGGTGGGGTAGATGTCGATGAACTCGGCGAGCGAGGCGCTCTTACGTCCGGCAGCCTTCTGGCCGGGCACGCTGATCAGCAGGGGCGCCCGCGCGGCGACCTCGAAGTTGGTGTGCTTGTGCCAGAGGCCATGTTCGCCGAGCTGCCAGCCATGGTCGCCCCAGAGGACGATGACGGTGTTCTGCGCCAGGCCTTCCTTCTCCAACGCGTCCAGGACGAGCCCCACCTGAGCGTCCATGTAGCTGATGGCCGCGTAGTAACCATGGCGGAGCGTGCGTGCGGTCGCGTCGTCGACGACGCCATCCTTGGGCATGCCCGCATAGCTGCCGAGTTCTCCGTTGGTGTGGCCGACGAACTTGGGCGCGTCCGCCGGGAGTTTCTGGTAGGCCGGGACGTAGATGTCCTTCGGGTCGTAGAGGTCCCAGTATTTCTTGGGAGCGACGAACGGGAGGTGCGGCTTGGCCATGCCGACGGCGAGGAAGAAGGGTCTTCCTTTCTGCTTCAGTTCGGCGAGGGTCTTGGCGGCGAGGCGGGCGGTCTTGCCGTCGGTATAGGTGTCGTCGCTCACGTCGGCCGACTCGTAGGCCGGACCGCGCCCGCGGCCTTTCTTGTCCACGTTGCCGGCTTGGAGCTGCTGATTGGCAGGAGCGGCATATTGCGGGGCCTTGGGCGTTTCCCACGGCACCGACCAACTGGGTGCGTCGTCGAAGCCGCCATGGAAGATCTTGCCCATGCCTTGGCTGTGGTAGCCGTGGTTCTTGAAATGCTGGGCGACGGTCACGGCGTCGGGCAGGGCCGTGCGGAAGTGCGTCTCGAGATCCCAGACGCGGGTGGAGTCAGGACGTCGTCCGGTCATCAGCGAAGATCGGGAAGGGCTGCACACGGCCTGCTGGCAGTAGGCGCGGTCGAACGTCGTACCCCGCGCGGCGATGCGGTCCAGGTTGGGCGTCTTGATCACCTTGTTGCCGGAGGCGTTGATCTCCGGACGCAGGTCATCGACGGCGATGAACAGCACGTTGAGCGGCTTCGTTTCAGCGGCGGTCAGGGCGGCGCAACAAAAGCCAAAGGCCAGGAGACGGGAGAATATCATGGGGTAAGCTCATCCTACTAACCCCCGAGGCTGGGCAAGGTTTCATCTTGGGTTAACTCGGGTAGGGACGCGTCGGCGACGCGTCCGCCCTGGGCCATGGTCGCGACGCCGTCGCGCCCCTACCTCATTTGCCTTTGGTCATTCCAGCCCCAGCCCTAGCCCTGGCTCTAGCCCTATTCATAAGCCCACGCCCCCATGTCACCTTGCCCACGTGCCCCCTCTCATCGCCGCCTTACTTGTCCGCGGCGATGAGTTCCCATCCCTTCCGATACTGCTTCGTCAGCAAGGCTTCGGCCTCAGGCTTGCCCGGGAACTTCATGTTGGCGACGTCCCAATCGAGCTTCACGCCGGAGAAGCGCGAGGCGACGTTGCCGAGCTGCACGGCTTCGGTGAGCGGGCCGGCGTAGGCGAAATTATCCGTGGTCTCATGGCCGTCGACGATCGCATCGACCCAGGCGTGGTAATGGCTCGAGCCTTCGACGAAGTCGGCGAGTTCGAGCGCGGCCTTGTCCGTGGGCTTGTCCTTGGCGCGGGCGCGACGGGCGAGTTCGCCGGGGTTGAGGTTCTTGCCGAACTTCTCCTCAGGGAAGAGCAACGGCATGCCGACGTGCGGAAGCATCATGACGCCAAGCTCGCCGATGAAGATCGAGCCGGCGGCGACGAAGGGCTTGCCGGCGGGCATCTGCGCGAGCGCGATGTCCGGCAGTCGGCCGCCGTCATACCAGGTGACCTTGAGGGTGTCGCCTTTGGTGTATTCGGTGCCGGGGAAGGTCCACTCGATCGTCTGCTCGCGGCACCAGGTCTGCGGATTGGCGCCGACGCTGTCCGCCTTGACGCTGAGCGGATTGCCGAGCTTGAGCGCGGTGAACACCGGATCGAGCAGGTGGCAGCCGAAGTCGCCCATGGTGCCGCAACCGAAGTCCACCCAGTCGCGCCACTTGAAGGGATGGTAGACGTCCGGGGCGAACTCGCGCGCAGGCGCGCAGCCGAGCCAGAGGTCCCACTCGACGCCGGCGGGCACCGGGCCGGAGGCCGGGGCGGCGGTCATGCCGGTGTACTTGTTTCCGGTGTTCGGATGCCAGGTGTGCACGGCGAGGATCTTGCCGATGCGTCCGGTCTGGATGAGTCTCACGCCCGTACGGTATTCCTTGGCGGAATGGATCTGGTTGCCCATCTGGGTACGCACCTTCGACTTGGCGGCCTGCAGGCGGAGCTGACGGGCCTCCCAGACGGTGTGGGTGAGCGGCTTCTGACAATAGACGTGCTTGCCGAGGCGCATGGCGGCCATGGTGGGCAGCGCGTGCATGTGGTCAGGCGTCGAGACGGTCACGGCGTCGAAGCCATCGCCGAGCTTGGCGAACATCTCACGCCAGTCGGCGTAGTGCGTGATGCCCGGGTGACGCTTGTCGATCTTGGCGAAGCGGCCGGCGTCGATGTCGCACAGGCCGACGAACCTGGCCTTGGCGTGCGAGGCGCACTCATCGATGTCCGAGTACCCCTTGCCATCGACCCCGACCGCGGCGATCTGGACCTGCGAGTTCAGGTTACGGGCGCGGACGACGGCCGGGAAGGCCAGCGAGGCCAAGGCGGCGGTGCGCAGGAAATTGCGACGAGACAGGGTCATGGCGGGGTGGGGTGAACGAATTGAGCCCGTTCGCGTTCCCGGACGCAATCCAGCGATATGAACTTAATCCGCTGTAACTGACTCTTATTCCGCTAAGGGGAAGCCGTAGACCGGCGAAACATTTTCAGGTCCCAGGTCTCGGCCATCCGGTCTCGGGTTCGGGTGTTCAGTATCAGGTTCAGGTTCGGGCCCGCACCTGTACCCGAACCAGATGACCCGTACCTGATACCCGTCAGCCGTGACCCGAGACCCGAAGATGTGCTTTCCAGTCCTCAGGCCTTTGTGTCCTGTCGCTTGCCTCTCTGGCCAATTGGCCAACTTGTCAACGGGTCAACTAGTGGGTCTCTCTGATCCACCAAGCCTCTGAGCCTCCAGGCCTTTCATGTTTCCCCCGTGTCCCCGTGTCACCTTGCCAGCATGTCACCTCGCGCAAGCGCTCGTCACCGTGCCCACGTGCCCCCTCGTGGAGAGCGCATGCCTCCCTCGCCAACCTGTCAACTTGTCAACATGCCAGCTAGTCTGCCTCGTTCTGGCCAACTGGCCCACTGATCAACCGATCAACTAGCTTGTCCGCGCTCAGCGCGCGTACGCTTCCTTCGCCGCCTTCTGGAACTCGCGACGGATATCGCTCTGGTCGGAATTCTTGAGGTCGGTGCGCTGGATGAGAAGCACGTAGCCGCGCTTCTTGACGGGGTCGATCCACGCCTGGGTGCCGAAAGCGCCGCCATGGCCGAAGGTGCCAGGGCTGAGGCTCTCCGTGACGTCCTGAGGCTCGCCGACGATGTGGAAGCCGAGGCCCATGCGCATTCCAGGCGCGAAGCTGACCTTCGGGAGGTCGCCCAGCTGGTTGGTGGTCATCTCCTTCAAGGTCGCGGCCTTGAGGTAACGATAGCCATCCAGTTCGCCTTCGTTGAGCAGCATCTGGTAAAGCTGGCCGAGATCTCGGGCGCAGGAATAGAGCCCGCCGGCCGGGATCGCGGTGCGCTTGAGGTCGTGCAGCGGGTCGGTGAAGCGGCTGTTCTTGGCTTCGAGCAGGGCGCCGGTGGCCTTGTCCGACGAGTAAGGCTTGGCCAGGACGTCGAGCTGGTCGGGATTCGGCCAGAAGGTGGTGTTCTCCATGCCGAGCGGATCGAACAGGCGCTCCTGCATGAAATCGGCGTAGGGCTTGCCGCTGGAGACTTCGATGATGCGTCCGAGGAGGTTGATGGCGTTGTTGTTATAGGTCCACTTGGTGCCCGGTTCGTCCGTCAGCGGACGCGTGGCGTAAGCTTCGGCCATCGCCGCCAAGGGCAGGGTGTCGACCGGCTTGCCTGCGGGCGTCGCCGTCGTAGTATCGATGCCGCTGGTGTGGGTGAGCAGGTCCTTGACGGTGACGAGACGCTTGGGGGCGACGAGGCCCTGCGCGGTCTTGAGCTGGATGCCCTTGAACGCGGGCACGTATTTCTCGAGCGGGTCGTCCAGCTTCACCTTGCCTTCTTCGACGAGCATCATGACGCCCATGGCGGTCATGGGCTTGGTCATGGACGCGATCCAGAACATGGAGTCCTTGCCCATGGCGCGCTTCTGCGCGACGTCCGCCAGGCCGAAGGCTTCGACGGCGATCAGGCCGTCCGGTCCGACCACCGCGGTCACGGCGCCGGTGATCACGTCGCTGTCCACGAAATGCTGCAGCGCGAAAGCCGTGACGGCGTTCTCATTGTCGGGCATCGGCTTCTGCTGACGGCAGCCGGTCAGCAGGAGGAATCCAAGGACGAGGATCAGGAAGCGCATGGGTGTGGCCACAGGATGCACGATGGAAGATGGGGGATAAAGGATGAACTGATTAAAAGGCCAGAGCTAGGGCTCGGGCCAGGGCCAGTTGTCATCATGCTGCTCCAAACACTAACCGCCAACCGCTGTGACGCGCTCCCTGTGCTGCCTGACTTAATTGCCTTTCGCGTTTCTAGCCCCAGCCCTGGCCCAAGCTCTGGCCCTGGTGTAGGCTTTTTCATCTTTGCAAAGGCCGCAGGCCTATGTGCACTTTTGTAAGGATTCTATCCGAACCAAGTCGTAGCCGAAAAACCATCACATCGCATGTGATTGTCGATAGTATGGCGGATGTGTGTCTTCGGCCCTCGGATTGTGTCGGTCGCGGCGACTGAGCGACGGCCTCCGTGCCTATCGTCTTAATTGTCTTATCCGACGCGAACACCTGACAATCCATGGCTTGTCGCGCGGCGCATGCGCGCCCGATTGTGATCCCACACTCCCATGCGCACGCTCACCCGATCCCTGCTTCTCGCCGCCGCCACCTCGCCGCTGTTCGCCGCTAACTTCGGCACGCCGTTCCTCGACAATACCGCGCCGACGATCTCGACCACGGTTTCGCTCGGCGGCCAGAACTTCGTCAACCAAGGTCTTGTCGGCGTCGGCGTCTTCGCCACTAACGTGATCGACGGTCGCGGCGACACCTTCGGGTCCTTCTCCTCCTTCAAGGTCGACCACAACACCTGGCGCAAGAACGCCAACGGCTCCTACTCCGGTACGCTCTACACCTTGCCTGACCGCGGTTACAACGTCGCCGGCCTGATCGCCTATCCGGCGCGCATCCACCAGATGGCGCTGTCGTTCACCCCGGACTATACCGCCAACACTGTCTCGCAGACGCAGCTCACGCTTTCCCTGCAGCGCACGATCACCATCACCGACTTCGCCGGGCAGATCACGACCGCCGTCGATCCGACCGGCGCGACCACCCTGCAGGGCTTCAGCAATGTCGCCACCGCCGGGGGTAAGTTCGCCATCGATGGCGAAGGCCTCGCCATCCGCGCCGACGGCTCCTTCTACGTCTCGGACGAATACGGCGCCACGGTCTACCACGTGAGCAAGACGGGTCAGATGCTCGGGATGATCACTCCTCCGCAGGCTCTCCTGCCGCAGTTCTCCGTGCCGACCACGGGCTACCCCACCGCCAGCGCCGGCGTGCAGACCGGCGGACGTCGCGACAACCAAGGCATGGAAGCTGTCGACCTCACCCCGGACGGACGTTACCTGATGACCTTGCTCCAGAGCGCCACCCGCCAGGATAATCCCGCTGACAACAATCAAGGCCGCCTCTTCACGCGTCTGTCGGTCTATGACGTGAGCAATAACCCCACGCCCGCCTCGCCGGTCGGCCACTATGTGGTCGAGCTCCCCACCTTCGACCGCGACGGCACGGGTGGTTCCGCCGACCGCGCGGCCGCCCAGTCCGAGATCGTCGCCCTTTCGCCGACTTCCTTCCTCGTGCTCAGCCGCGATGGCAACGGCAACGGCTCCGGTGACAATAGCCGTCCGCTGGTCTTCAAGACGGTCTCGTTCGTCACGCTGACCGGCGCCACTAACCTCGCCGGGACTTCTTATGCCACCGGTTACACCCCGGTCGCCAACGGCATCTCCGGTACGTTGGACGGCATCGTCGCCGCTCAGGTAACTCCCTTCGTGAACCTGCTCAATCCGACCCAGCTCGCCCGCTTTGGTATCGATATGAACGTTGGCGCTGAAGGCTCGGGCTCTCCGGTTAACGTCAATTCCCTCGGTGAGAAGTGGGAGGCGCTTTCGATCGTCCCGGTGCTCGATCCCGCGGCCCCTAACGACTACTTCCTGCTGGTCGGTAACGACAACGACTTCCTCGGCACGAGCGTGACCATGCTTGGCGGCGCACCCGTCGACGCCACCGCCGGTCCGGCTGTCGCCGATAATCCGAACCGCGTCCTGGTCTATCGTGTGACCCTGCCGGGTTACGTCGATCCGGGTCTCGTGATCTCGGCCACCAACCGGGCGCCCGTCATGGCGGCCAATTCCCTTCAATCCACCCGCAACATGGGGTCCAGCTTCGGCACGATTCTCAAGAGCCGCCTGACCAACAGCATGCGCATGGCCGCGCCCGGCAAGGTCGCCGGTTTCGACCCCCAGACCGGCGAACCCTTGGCCGATCTCTGTGCCAGCGGCCTCCCGGCGACCCACGGCGTGCATAAAGGCATGCGCTGGTGGTTCGATGGTTCTATCCGGAATATCTCCGAGGATCCCAACGCCGTCGGCCAGTCGCTTGACTCCAGCGCCTCGGCTGGCGCCCTCGGTTTGGAGTGGGAATTGGGCGAAGGCTTCGTGTTCGGTTTCGGCGTCGGAATGCAGGACGGCAAGTCCGACGGTTCCGACGGGGCCAACGTCAGCTACAAGGGCAAGAGCCTGACTTCCTACCTGATGGGACGAAGCGACATCTTCTTTGGCAGCCTCACGGTCACCGCTGGCCGCCAGGACTTTGACTCGATCCAGTCCGCGGGCCCTTACGGCTCGACGCCCTTCGGCCAGACGGAAGGCAGCAGCATTTCCGCTGAACTGGTGGTCGGCGCCACGGTCGCGGAGTTCGATGGCTGGGCGGTCATCCCCATCCTGGGCGTCGCCCGGACGACTTCCAACCTCGATGCTTACACCGAAGCGGGCGTCGGCGGCATCGCCTACTCGGACCAGGAACTCAACGCGAACACGGCCTCGGCTTCCGTCGAACTGGCCAAGGCGTTCGCTCTCACCGAAGGCTCATTGACGCCTTTCGTTCGCGTCGGCTTCGACCATGACTTCGGTGGCAAGGACGGCGTCAGCAATGTCTCGGTCCTGACCAACGGCGGCTCGGTCGGACTGGCGATGACCTTGCCCAACCCGGATCGCGATTATGCCGTAGGCATGCTGGGTCTGCGCTGGCAGGCCGGCGATTTCAACGCTCAGCTTAGCTACGAACATCGTAAGGGTGACAGCGGCTATGCGGAGAATCGCTTCAACCTGAGCCTCTCCAATTCGTTTTAGTCCGTGTTGGGTTTCATAGCATAGGATCGGCTGATATGAGCCGGAAGGGTCGCCTGGGCAGGCGGCCCTTTTTATTTCACGCTATCCAACGCCTCCACGATTCAGCCCGCTCAAAGGCAAATCGGAGACCGGAACGGTTACTTCGGGTATGATTCATTCCCGGTGAAGGGTGACGGCCATGGAAGTCTGCCTTTCGGGAGCCAGCCGTTCAGTCATCAGCCGCCGGAAGCCGGGTGCCAGTTCCATCGAGCCCTCTTGTCCTCTGGTCCTCCAATAAGTTACCCGGCCAACTATCTGGTTCCCGGTCTCCCATTGAGTTTATCATCTTCCCGCCACCCGCCACCTGGGGCTGCCACCCGCCACCCGAAATAGTGCCTCTCTCTATGCTCAATTCTCCATGCTCGATGCTCTCGCATGCCACCTTTGCACAGGCCGTAGGCCGATTTCCACTTTTGCACTGTATCTCTGGTCCGCCGAGCCTCTGAGCCTCACGCCCGTGATTTACACTCCTTGTCCACGTGTCCCCTCGCGGCTCCGCCGCGCTTGCCTCCCTGGCCAACCGGCCAACTTGTCAACGGGTCAACTAGTGGGTCTCTCTGATCCACCGAGCCTCTGAGCCTCCGGGCCTCTCATGTTCCCCCCTTGCCCCCTTGTCACCGTGCCAGCATGTCACCTCGCGCAAGCGCTCGTCACCGTGCCCACATGTCCCCTCGCAGGCGCTTTGCGCCTGCGCTCACTCTCCCACCGCGAACTTCAACCGATACTGGGCCTTGTTCCACTCTCCGACGGTGAGCGCATAATCGAGTCGGGCCTGGATGAGGTCCTGCTGGGACTGCAAGGTCTCGAGCACCACGCCGACGGCAAGCTCCTTGCGTCCGAGCGCGAGCTTGTAGCCGGCTTCGGCGGTCTTGACGCCTTCTTCGGCGATCTTGAGCTGCTGCGCGAGGTAATGGGTGCTGGCCTGGGCCTCGACGACCTGACGGACGATCTCGTCGCGGGTGCGCGCTTCGCCCAGCTGCGTCTGCTTGAGACGCGCCTTGGCGCCGTCCGAGCGGGAGCTGTCGAACAATCCGCCGGCGCCGATCTTCCAAGAGAGGGTGACGAAGGTGTCCGTGCTGTTGTCGAAATCCCGACGGGCCGAGCTGGCGCTGCCGCCAAGTCCGCCCGCGAAGACCTGCGCGCCGAGCGTCGGGTAGAGCGGGGCATAGTCGGCCGCGTTGCCCTGATGGGTGGCGGCCTCCTGCAGGGCTCCGGCGGCCTGTAGTTCCGGACGACGCGAGATCGCGAGGCGGACCTGGTCGTCGAGCTTGGCTTCGGTCTTGGTCAGCGTCAGCGCCAGCGGACGGTCGTCGGCAGGTCGCAGGCTTTCGGCGATGTCGAGCCTTAGCGTCTGGGCGAGGCGGGCGGCGTCGCCGCGACGCTGGTCGAGCGCCTGATGCAGGCGGAGTTCCAAGCGCTGAGTCTGGCTGGCGGCGCGGAGTTCGTCGCCCTTGAAGGTGACGCCGGCGTTCACGCCCTTGGCGAGCTGGGCGTGGTATTCGCGCGCGGTCTTCACGGCGTCCTCGAGGAGGGCGACGGTCTGATGCGAACGGCAGAGGTCGAAATACGCGGCGGCGGCGGCGAGCACGGTCTGCCGACGCTGGGCTTCGAACTGATGGCCGGCCGCGAGCGCGACCTGTTTCGCCGCGAGGCGACGGTATACGGCTTCGCCGAGTTCCAGCGAGACGCCGAGCGTGGCGCCCGCGCTGACGGATTCCTTGGTGATGTCGCTCACCTGGCCGACGATGTCCTGCAGCTGGCCGGAATGCTTGCGATAGCCGACGCCGGGAGAGATCGTGGGGAAGAGCGCCCACGCGGTGCTGTCGGCGCTGGCCTGTGCTTCGCGCCAACGCGCCTCGGCGAGCTGGACGTCCAGGGACTGCGCCCCGGCGAGACGCAAGGCGGTCGGGAGGTCGATGGGTTCGCTGCGGACGGCTTCCTGGCCGGCAAGCGGGCCCGCGGCGAGGCCGAGGGCGAGGAGGAGTGCGAGTCGCATCACTTGGCGAGGGTGACGGCCTGGCCGTCGGTGAGGGTCGCGGTGCCGACCACGAGGACGTCTTCGTCGGCCTTGATGCCGTCGAGGACTTCCAGGTTCACGCCGTCGTTGAAGCCGGCCTTGAGGACGCGGCGACGGGCCTTGCCGGCCTCATGCACATAAGCAGTGGCGACGGTCTTCTCCATGACGATCGCGGTCAGGGGCAGGAGCCTCGTGCCGCGATGCGTCTCGATGCCGAGCTTCACGTTGGCATACATGCCGGGTTTGAGCGCGCCGGTCGGGTTGGCGACCTCGGTCTCGATCAGCATGGTCTTGCTCGGGTTGTCGAGCACGCCGGCGGTGCGGGTGAGCTTGCCTTCGAAGGGTTTGGCGCCCGCGGCCTCGGCGAGGATGCTGACGGTCTGTCCGGGGGTCGCGAGTCCGGCTTCGACTTCCGGCAGGGCGGCCTGCACGCGCACGCTGGCGAGGTCGGTGAGGACGAAGAGAGCGGCCTGGCCCGAACCGCCGCCGGTCGCGGCGGGGACGAACGCGCCGAGGTCGACGGAGCGACGGCTCACGACGCCGGCGAAGGGCGCGCGGATCTGCGCGAAGGCGAGCAGGGTGGCGTTGCGCTCCTGATGGGCCTTGGCGATGGCGAGCTTGGCCACGGCGGCGTCCACCTGCTGGCGCGGCATGAGATCCGGGGCCTGCTTGAACGCTTCCTGGGCGCGCTTGGCTTCCAGTTCCGCGATCGCGAGCTCGGCCCGCGTGCGGGCTTCGTCGGCGACGAGCTCAGGGACTTCGAGTTCGGCCAGCACGGCGCCGGCTTCGACGCGGTCGCCGATGTCGACGCGCAGGGCCTTCACGTAGCCGCCGACCTTGGCGTAGAGGGCGACCTGCTGGCGCGGGCGGACTTCGCCTAGCAGCTGGACGGAGCGCGTGATGTCCCCGGTCTTGAGGCGCGTGACGGTGAGGTCGGCGGCCTGCAGGGAGAGGGCGCTCAGGAAGAGCGCGAGGAGCTTAGGAGACGGCATGGTCTTTATGGTAATGGGTGCTGTGGGGATCGTCAGGGTCGACGGAAAGGGAGGCGCGGCCGACGGAGCCCATGAGCCAGGCGTAGGCGGCCGGCACGACGGTCAGCGTGGCGAAGGTGCCGAAGATAAGGCCGCCCATGACGGCGCGACCCAGCGGCGCGGTCTGGCTGCCGGCTTCGGACCAACCGAGGGCCATGGGAATCATGCCCGCCAGCATGGCGAGCGAGGTCATCAGGATCGCGCGGAGGCGGGTGGAGCCGGCCTTGAGCGCGGCGGCTTCCGCGGTGGCTCCGCCGCGTCGGGCTTCCTCGGCCGCGGTGAGCAGGAGGATGGAATTCGCGACGGCGACGCCGACGGCCATGATGGCGCCGATGAAGCTTTCGATGTTCAGCGTCGAGCCGGTGACGAGCAGGCCAGCGATGACGCCGGCGATGACGAGGCTGAGCGAGACGAACACGATGCCCGCGAGGCGGGCGCTCTGGAAGTTGGCGGCGAGGAGCAACGCGACGATGATGAGCGCGATGCCGAGACCGGCGCCGAGGCTGTTGAGGAGCTCGCGCAGCGGCGGCACCTGGCCGCGCTGGTCGACCTTGACCTTGGCGGGCGGCTTGCCCGCAGCGGCGATGGCTTCGTCGATGCGCGCGGAGAGGTGGCCGAGGTCCGTACCGGAGTAGTTCGCGGTCAGGGTCGCCAGTCGCTGCATGTTGTAACGGTCGAACTGGGCGACGGCGGTGCTTTCCTTGAGCGTGGCGATGGAGCGCAGGAGCACGGGCTGCTGGCCGGTCGCGCCGACGGGGAGGTTGCGGAGGTCCTCGGCGCTCTTGGTCTGCGCGGGCGGTACCTGCACCTGGACCTGGAAGGCGACGCCGGTCTTGGGGTCGGCCCAATAGTTCGCGAGGATGAAGCGGCTCGAGCCGGTGGCCTCCACGACGGAGCGGGCAGCGTCGGCGAGGCGGACGCCCATGAGGCCGGCCTTCTCACGATCGATGTTCACTTCCAGCGAAGGGGTGTCGATGGTCTGGGCGAACTGGAGGTCGCGCAGTTCGGGGATCTTGGCCAGCTGGGCGCGGATGGCTTCCGCATGCGCGCGGTTGTCCGCCAGCGAGGGGCCGCTGACGGCGATTTCGATCGGCGTGGGCGCGCCGAAGCTCATGACGCGGCTGACGATGTCCGCGGGTTCGAACGAGAGGCGGACGTCCGGCATCGCGACCCCGAGACGGCGGCGGAGGTTCTCCTTGGCGGCGTCGAGGTCGACGTCGGCGCCCGGCTTGAGCTGGACCTGCAAGGTGGCTTCATCGGTGCCGCTGTTCCAGGCGTGGATGAGGTTGACGGGGTAGTTCGGCGCGTGGACGCCGACGAGTCCGAGGGTGGTCGCGACGTTGGCCGCGCCGAGTTCCTCCTTGATGACGTCCAAGGCCCGCAGGGCGATTTGTTCCGTGCGGTCGAGCTTGGTGCCGGCCGGCGCGCGCAGGCGCACCTGGAGCTGACCGTTGTTGGCGGGCGGGAAGATCTCCCGTCCAAGCTTCGGGCCGACGCCCACGATGAAGAGCGCGGCGAGGGCCACCGAGGCGACGACGATCAAGACGCGACGGGCCATGACGCCTTGGAGGATGGCTTCATAGCGTGCTTTGACGCCGGCGAAGAAACCCGGGGCATGCGCGCCCTCGTCCTTGAGCAGCCACACCGCCAGGACCGGCAGAAGCGTGGAGGACAGAGCGTACGAAGCAAACATGCTGAAGCCGACCGCGAGCGAGAGCGGCAGGAAGAGCGCCTGCGCCGGGCCTTCCATGAAGAGGGAGGGGAGGAAGACGGCCACCACGCACGCCATGGCGAGGAAACGCGGTCCGGCGGTCGCGGTGATCGCGGTCCTCACGGCGCGGGCGATGGGCAGGCCTTTCTCGCGTTCCTGCTGGATGGCCTCGATGGCCACGGTGGCTTCGTCCACGAGGATACCGACGGCGAGCGCGAGGCCGCCCAAGGTCATGAGGTTGATGGTCTGGCCGCAGAGCCAGAGGCCGAGCAGGGCGATGAGCAGGGCGAGCGGGATGTTGACC
Source organism: Verrucomicrobiota bacterium (assembly GCA_041180005.1). Classification (GTDB taxonomy): domain Bacteria; phylum Verrucomicrobiota; class Verrucomicrobiia; order Opitutales; family UBA953; genus UBA953. Next base: position 189,914 of record JBEGSF010000002.1, read on the forward strand.
ACGACGACCAGCGTGCTGCGGGCATCCCGCAAGAAGAGGAAGACCATCAGGCCGGTGAGCACGGCGCCCAGCACGGCTTCGAGGAAGAGGTCATGGATGGCGCGTTCCACGATCGGGCTCTGGTCCATCTCGTAGGAGACCTTGATGTCCGCCGGCACGGCGTTCTGGAAGACGCCGAGGTTGGCTTTGACGACGCTGGCCACGGCCAGGGTCGAGGCGTCGGAGCGCTTGGTGACGGGAATGTAGACGGTACGACGACCGTCCACGAGGGCGTAGCTGGTCACGGCATCGGCGCCGTCCACGACCTGCGCGATGTCGCGGATGAGCACGGCGGGGTTCTGACCCGGACGCACGGGGACGTTCTCGAGGTCCTTGATGTTCTTCACCGTGGCGTTGATCGGCACGAGCAGGTTCTGGTCGCCGAGGACGAGGTTGCCGGCGGGCAGGATGGCGTTGGTTCCGGCCAGGGCGGCGGCGACTTCTTCCGGGGTGACGCCGGTGCTGCGCAGGCGATCGGGGTTCAGGTTGACGAGGATGGTGCGGGCGCTGCCGCCGAAGGGCGGGGGAGCCGAGACGCCGGGCAGGGTGGCGAAGAGCGGACGAACGGTGTTCAGCGCGGCGTCCTGGAGCTGGGCGACGGAACGGGTCTCGCTCGCGAAGACGAGCTGTCCGATCGGCACGCTGCCGGCGTCGAAGCGCATGACGAACGGAGGCACGGTGCCGGGCGGCATCATGGCGCGGGAGCGGTTCACGTAACCGATGGTCTCGCTCATGGCCTGCGACATGTCCGTCCCGGGGTGGAACTGGAGCTTCATCACCGCCGCGCCCTGGATGTTCTTCGATTCGACGTGCTCGATGCCGGTGATGTACAGGAAGTGGTATTCGTAATAGAAGGTGAGGAAGCCTTCCATCTGGGCGGCGTCCATGCCGCCGAAGGGCTGGGCGACGTAGATCGTCGGGACGTTCAGGGGAGGGAAGACGTCCTTGGCCATGCGGTTGAGTCCGAAGACCGCCGAGAGGACCAGGGCGAGGACGCCGACGACCAGGGTGACCGGCCGACGAAGGACCATGGAAAGGAAGCTCATGAAAGGGGTATGCCTTAAGAACCTTACTTTAGGCCTATTGTTTCAATCCCTATCATGTTTCTTATGTGACAAATCGGTGTCAGGGAAGGGTTATCGTTAGGGCTAGAGCTAGGGCCAGGGCTAGTTGCAGCTTTCCGTTCTCGGGTCCCTGGTCTCGGTCATCAGGTCCCGGGTTCGGGTATTCAGCACCAGGACCATGTTTAGGCCTGTTTGAATGTCTCTCACCTTTTGCACTTTTGCACGCGGCCACGCCGCATTTGCACCTTTGCACATTATTACCCGCACCCGTACCTGAACCTGAACCTGATAACCCGCACCTGATATCTGATTAGCTGAGACCCGAGACCTGAAGGTGTGCTCACTGGTCAACTAAGCCTCTGAGCCTCGGAGCCTCTGGTTTTTAATCTGGCCAACCAATCAACTTATCAACTGGTCAACTCGCGCCTCTGTTCATTGCGTGCTACGCACGCGTCGCCTTTCGCCTCATCATACTCCCCGCACCACTTGGCGATCACGAGCGTTGCGACGGTATTGCCGATGAAATTGGTGATGGCACGGGCCTCGGACATGAACCGGTCCACGCCGATGATGAGCGCGATGCCGGCGACGGGGATCGAGCCGGTGGTGGCGAGCGTGGCGGCGAGGGTGATGAAGCCGCTGCCGGTCACGCCGGCCGCGCCCTTGGAGGTGAGCAGGAGCACCGCCAGGAGGCTGAGCTGCTGGGTGAGCGTCATCGGGGTGTCCGTGGCCTGCGCGATGAAGAGCGCCGCCATGGTCAGATAGATGCACGTGCCGTCCAGGTTGAAGGAGTATCCGGCGGGGACGACGATGCCGACGACGGGTCGGGCGCAGCCGGCTTTCTCCATCTTGTCCATCAGGCCGGGCAGGGCAGTCTCCGATGAAGAGGTGCCGGCGACGATGAGAAGCTCTTCCTTCACGTAACGAAGCGTCCGGATGAGGCTGAAACCGCTGAGCCGCATGATCGCGCCGAGGACCACGAAGATGAAGAGTCCGCAGGTGAGGTAGACGCACAGCATGAGCTGTCCGAGGTTCACGAGGGTTCCGATGCCGTATTTACCGATGGTGAACGCCATGGCGCCAGCCGCGGCGAGGGGCGCGAGCTTGCAGATGAAGCTGACCATGCCGAAGAAGATCCGGGCGATCTCGTGGAGAAGATTGATGACGGGCCGCCCATGGTCACCGATCCGTCCCAAGGCGAAGCCGAAGAGCAGGGCGAGCAGGAGGACTTGCAGGACATCCCCTTCGGCGAAGGCGCTCACGAAGGTCTTGGGGATGAGATGGAGCAGCGTATCGACCCAGCCCATGTTCTGGGCGGCCTGAACGTATCCGGCCGTAGCCTTGGTGTCCAATGTCGCCGGATCCGCGTGGATGCCCGCGCCTGGCGTGAAGAGATTCGCGACGACGAGTCCGATGACCAGGGCCAACGTGGTGACGACTTCGAAGTATACGAAGGCCCGGAGGCCGACCTTGCCGGCTTTCTTCAGATCACCCATGCCCGCCAGTCCGACCACGACCGTCGTGAAGATGATCGGTCCGATGAGCATCTTGATCAGGCTCACGAACGCATCCCCGAGCGGCTTCAGCTGCTCGCCGAACTGCGGCCACACGTAGCCGACGACCCCGCCCAAGATGATCCCGATCAGGACCTGCACGTAAAGATGGCGGAGGAGGCGCATGGGGGTGGGGTAGCGGCAAGATGCAGGATGTAGGATGGACGATAAAGGATGAAAGATGGAGAAGAGGGCTGAATCGATGACAGATGACTGAGTCGATGACAGATCGAACTACCTGGTCTCCCTTTGAGTTAAGCATCTTCCCGCCACCCGCCACCTGAGGCCGCCACCTGCCACCCGAGAATGTAGCTTTCACTTTTGCACCTTTGCACGGTTGGCTGCCTTCCTTGCCCCCTTGTCACCTTGCCAGCATGTCACCTCGCGCAAGCGCTCGTCCCCTTGCCCCCGTGCCCGTTCGCGCTTGAGCCTTGCTCAGCGCGCTCACTTATTCGGCTGCACGGGCGCGCCAAAAACCCCGCCTCTCGCCATGGTCACGATCTTGAAATCTCCGCCCGAGGCCGCGACGCAGCGACGATAGAGCTCCTGGGGTTCGCGTGAGGTCGAGTACAGGTAGAGTCGCGGTGCCTTGCGGTCCTGCGCTTGGGCGAAACCCCGGATCCAGCGCTGCTCCCAGGCTTTCTCGGCTTCGGTGCGAAGATCGGTCGGCGGACGCATGTCCGCGTCGAAGACGATGCTGGGCTTGATCTCGCCGATGGTGCGCCACTGGATGATGCCGTCCTCGAAGTCCGAGAAGATCACGATGGCGTCATATTGCTTCTGGTTGAGCATGGCCTCGAGCCAGGCGCCGACCCCGCCGATCCGGAACAGGGCGTCCTTGCTGCCGTACATGTTACGTCCCGCCGGACTGAGCTTGGTCTGATCGGTCGCCGGAGCGTCACGCTTTCCACCGCGGCGGTCCATGTAGATCTGGTCGACGGTGGGGACGACGAGTTTCTGGTTCGGCCGCGCTCCGAGGACTTCGCCGTCCTGGATGAAATTGAAGACGCCGAAGTAGCGATAGACGTCGGCGCTGGGGAACTGCTCCTTGATCTGCTTCTCTACCGAGGCGAAATAAGGATTCATCGACGGCGAGCTGTCGAAGTACACCGCGATGTTGGCGCCGGAGATCTTCATGCCCATCACGGCCTTGCCGGTGAAGTTCTTGCCGCCCTTGCCCAAGCCAGCGCTGCCACCGATGCCGCCCCCGGAGCCGCCGCCGAAGCCCTTGGACGGCGCCGAGAGTGCGCCGAGCATGCCGCGGTTGAGGTCCGGCATCTCGGGCAAGGTGATCTCGGCGTTGGCGCTCTTGGACGTGAGCTTGGTCGCGCTCTTGGTCAGGCTCTTGGGCGTGTTCGGCTTCTGCTTCGCTTTCGCCTGAACCGAGCGTTCGCCGCCTTTGCCTCCGCCCGCGCCGGTCGCAAAGGCGTTTGGTTCTTTCTTCTGGATGACTGTGACGGAGACCACCCAAGCGGTCGCGAGGAAGAGGAGGCCGCCGTGAATCAGCAAAGAGACCATCAAGCCTTGGCCACCGAACTTCAGCCACCGGCGCGCCCAGGCCGACATCCCCGTGCGGATTCTACGCGGCTCCGGCTCCGGCTCCGGTTCCGGCGCAGGCGCAGCCGCCGGAGGCGCCACATCCTCGGGAGGGGGAGGCGGCGCTTCAGGCGTGCGTTTGCGCAGGCGGGGTGGCTGGGGCGGAAGGGGGTCCACGAGGGAACGGAATGACTATACTAAGCCGAAGGTTAAGGGAAGGTTATCCAGATAGGGCTAGAGCTAGGGCTGGGGCTAGGGCCAGTTGTATTTAGGTAGGGGCAGCACCGCGTGCTGCCCTAGTCCATTCTCAGGTCCCGGGTCTCAGCCGTCAGGTTTCGGGTTCGGGTGTACAGCACTAGGTGCAGGTTCAGGACCCGCACCCGTACCTGAACCTGAAGACCTGTACCTGATACCTCGAAGATGTGATTTCCAGTCCTCAGTCCCTTGTGTCCTGTCGCTTGCCTCCCTGGCCAACCGGTCAACTTGTCAACGGGTCAACTAGTGGGCCTTTCTGGTCAACCGAGCCTCCGGGCCTCTAGTTTACTTACTAGCCCTGGCCCGCGCCCTAGCTCTAGCCCTGCTCAGTTTTCACTCCCTTGTCCACGTGTCACCGTGCCCACGTGCCCCCTCGCCAATTTTCACTCCGTTGAAAATTGGCGATGCCCCTCAATCCTCTTCTCCACCTCGACCTGTTGTTCCGGGGTGAGTCCGTCGGGGAATTTCTTCGAGGAGCGGCGCCAGCGTTCGAGCCATTCGCGGCCGACCAACGGATAAGGGCAGGGGGTCGGGAAACCTGGGCTCAGCGCGATGATCGTCTCTTTCTTCGATCCAGTGCCTTCGCCGTTCGCGACATAGAAGCCGGCGTTGAGCAGCGCGACCCGCATGGTCGTCGATGAGCAATAGGTGAAGAGCTGCGCCGATTTCTGCGGGTCGCAGAAGGCGAAGAGCTTCTTGAACGATTCGAGCTCCCAGCAGTCCGCGTTGGTCTTCTGCGAGAAGAAGTCGTAGAAGATGATGTCCGGGGCGGCGGAGGCCTTGGAGGCGAGCGCCCAGAAGTCGCCGACATGCAGGTCCCAGCTCAGGCCGGGGAACTGGCGTGACTGCCAGGTGCCGCGGGCGAGCACGGCGTCGGGGCCGGAGTGACGCAGGTACTCGAAGCGGTTCTTGTGCGTCATGGCCAGGCGCAGCGAATCGAGGTCGTTCTCGAAGCTGATGACCTTCATGTGGCGCACGGGGCCCTTGGCGGCCTCGGCTTCGTAGCAATGGATCGACGCCATGGCGTTGGCGGCGGCGCCTAGGCCGAGGTCCCAGATGACGATCGGGGCGGCGGTCTCCGGCGTCTGGCCTTCCGGCAGCTTCAGGCGTTCGGCGAGCTTGGCCTGGTCGATGTAGAGCGCCTTGGCTTCGTCCATCGGCGCGCGACGGAGGTGCATGATCTCGCCTGAGGAAATCTGACGGATGTTCGCGAAGCCTTCTTCGTGGATGTGGATCTCGTAGTCGCCAAGCGTGCGTGGACGGCGTTCCTTGCCGACCTTCGGCGGGACGGCAGGATTATCCATGTCCTCGACCTGCAGGACCTGACGACGCTGGTGGTAGTAGGCCAGGAAGGTGTCATCCAGGATGCTCTGGCGGATCTCCCGCATCATCTGATGATAGAAGAAGATGTTGTGCTGTCCGAGGAGCGTCCAGCCGAGCGGCTCCTTGGTCTTCGTGAGGTGATGCAGATAGCCGCGGGAATACTTGGCGCAGACCGGGCACTTGCACGCCGGGTCGATTTTCTCCTCCGAGAACCGGTAGATCGAGCGTCGTAGCTGCAGGATGCCGCGGGAAGTGTAGGCGGTGCCGAACTGGGCGACCTTGTTCGGGATGATGCAGTCGAACATGTCGACGCCGCGGTGCACGGCTTCGAGCAGGTCCAGCGGCGTGCCGACGCCCATCAGGTAGCGCGGCTTGTCGTGCGGGAGCATCGCCGCGGCGATCTCGCAGGTATCCTCGCGCTCGCTCTTGCCTTCGCCGACGGCGAGGCCGCCGATCGCGAAGCCGTCGAACGGCAGCTGGGTCAGGCCGTCGGCGCTGATCTTGCGGAGGTCCGGGTAGAGGGCGCCCTGGACGATCGCGAACATCGACTGCGGGGAATCTCCGCGGGCCTTGAGGCTGCGGATGGCCCAGCGGTGGGTGATCTCCAGCGCTTCCTTGGCGGTGGATTTGTCGGCCGTCGAGGGGATGCACTGGTCGAGCACCATCATGATGTCGCTGCCGATGGCGACCTGGGTGCCGATGCTGGTCTCGGGGCTGAGCAGGTGGATGGCGCCGTCCACGTAGCTGCGGAACTCGGCGCCTTCTTCCTTCATGTTGCGCGCATGCGGCAGCGAGAAGATCTGGAAACCCCCGGAGTCCGTGAGGAAGGATTTCTCCCAACCGGTGAACTTATGGATGCCGCCGAAGCTCTTGAAGACTTCGGGGCCCGGCCGCAGGAGCAGGTGATAGGTGTTCGCCAACAGGATCTGGGAGCCGGAATCGAGCAGGGTGTCGAACGTCTGAGCCTTGACCGTCGCCTGGGTGCCCACGGGCATGAACAGGGGCGTCTTCACCTCGTTGTGCAGGGTGCGGAACGTCGCCGCCCGGGCACGCGAACCGGTAGCCGTCGCCTCGAGTTTGAAATTCAGCCTGCTGGTGGACATCGCGGCCCATCTCGGGGGAAAGGGTCAAAAGTGTAAAGGGACAAAGAGGGGCCGCGCTTAGGTGTTAGCGGTCAGCGGATGGCGGTTGGCGGTTAGGCCGCCACAGGGTAGGGCGGGTTGTCCCTAGCCCGCCGTTCGCCGAGCGAAATGCGAACCTCCCGAGTATTCCTATTCTCTCATCCCATAACGCCAGGCTCGGAGAGCCACGCCCTACCTGCTATCGCTCTGGCCAACAGGCCAACTGATCAACAGTTCAACTATTGTGACTCTTCCTTGTCAACCGAGCCTCTGAGCCTCCGGGCCTCTCATTGGATTTCCTAGCCCTAGCACTGGCCCCAGCCCTAGCCCTAGCCCTGGCTCTAGCCCTCCACTTCACCTTTGCACTTTTGCACTTTTGCACCTGACTTTGGGCCTCCCCATGAAATCCCTCCTCCCTCTCTTCCTGGCTGCCGCTGCTTTCGCCGCTGAGACCATTCCTGCCGAATCCATCGCCAAGAAAGGCGAGCTGCTGTTCGCCGATGATTTCTCCGGCACGCCGGACAAGCGCTGGGTCAAGGTCGTCCCGACCTTCTCCGTCGAAGAAGGCGCGCTCAAGGGCGTCCAGACCCGCGTGAAGGATGAGCCCTCCAAGGACGGCAAGTCCGTCATCAAGGCCCATGCCGCCGTGCATGGCCTCGAAGTCCCGACCAAGGATTCCGTCGTCGAAGTGCGCATCAAGCTGGACGGCGCCTCGATGGTCGACGTCGAGCTCGACGACCGTAAGTACACCGCCGCCCACTACGGCCACATCTGCCGCGCCCAGGTCCGTTATGACGCCAAGACCAAGAAGGGCTCTGTCCAGATCATCGACGAGCGCGACGGCGGCATGAAGAACGAGATCCGCGCCATGCTCCAGGATCCGGCCCGCAAGGCCGAAGGCCAGAAGCTCATCGTCGGCCGCTCCGCCACGTTCCCGGCCGACGTCAAGCCGGGCGAGTGGCAGAACCTCGTCGTCGAAATCGTCGACGACCAGATCCGCGTCGTCCTCGACGGCAAGCCCGTCGGTTACCTCAAGTCTTCCGGCATCGCCCACGCCACCAAGTCCCGCTTCGAGTTCGGCGTCGCCGGCGTGACTGCGGGATCCAGCGGTCATTTCGACGATCTCAAGATCTACAGCGCCTCGGCGAAGTAAACGCAATGGGGTCTGACTTCGTTCGGAATGCTGAACGTGTCTGACCCCGTCAGCGCGCCCTAGTTGCCTTTGCCAATCAGCCGCCCATCCGGGCGGCTATTCTGTTTGGGTAGAGTCGGGACCGCGTCACGACATAGTTGCCTTTGCCAGCCTCCGATTCTCCTTTGCCTTTGGTAGGGTTGAGCGCCTTCGCTCAACCGCGGCTGACCAAGGTGGTCAGCCCTACCTGCCACCCGAAACTGCATCTCCCTCTAGCCAACCGGCCAACTGATCAACCGATCAACTAATTGCGCCTTTGCTTTCCTCTCCGCTTTCCTCTCCCATCGCCCTATGAATTTAGGCGTCTGGACTCCTCATCACACCCAAGGGGTGATCGGGGGAGGGCATGTGCTCATCTCCGGCGCTCCTGGCGCGGGCAAATCGCACCTGCTGCGTGAGGCGATCATCCCAGGTCTCGTCGCTTCGGGCGCCCAGGTGCTCGTCATCGACTACGCCGACGTCATCGGCGCCAAGGTCAAAGGCCTCCGTCGCGAGGTCTATGGTGAAGAGACTTTTGGTATCTCCAATCCCAACGCCCCTTCGCCGGCTCCAGACCTGCTCGGTTCGTCCGCCATCGCGACCCTCGCCTGTGAGCGGGCCGGACGTGACGCCATGGCCGACCTTCTGCTGCGTTCGCTCTATGTCGAACTCGTGAAGAATCCGCCGGATCGGGACGTCCGCCGTTTCCTCATCGTCGACATCTCGCACCAATCGTCGGCGCTCTCGACCTTCGGCCTGCTCCTGCGCACCGCCGTGAAGTCGGGCTATACGCTCATCGTCACCTGCCAGTCGCCCAGCACCCTGGACGACGATCTCCTCGCGCTTTTCAGCACGCACGTCTGCTTCTATCACTTCTTCAAGCGCTGCCTGAAGACCATGTCGCAGGCGTTGCTCTCGACCGATCCCACGCGTCAGATCTCCGGCGACCGACCCATGCCGCTCAATCATTTCGGCCAGCCGCTGGCCACACCCGCCAGCCAGCTCGCCACCGATCTCAGTCGACTCAAAGTCGGCGAATGCCTGCTCGGTCTGCCCGGAGCCAAGATTGAGAAGCTGAAACTTAATCCTTGGGGTTGATTTAGGGCTAGAGCCAGGGCTCGGGCTAGGGCCAGTTGTCTTTAGGTAGGGGCAGCAGCGCGTGCTGCCCTAGTCCATTTTCAGGTCCCGGGTCTCAGTCATCAAGTCACGGGGTCGGGTGTTCAGTGCCAGGTGCAGCTTTCAGACCTGCACCCGTAACCGAACCAGAAGATCCGTGCTTGATACCCGATCAGCCGAGACCCGAGACCCGAAGGTGTGTTCCCTGATCCACTTAGCCTCTGGGCCTCGGAGCCTCTAGTTTGTATCCCCCATGCCCACGTGTCACCGTGCCCACGTGCCCCCTCGCAACCGCCTTGCGGTTGCGCTCAATATTTCCGACTAAACACCCCCACCAACCCCATCAGCACAATTCCACCCACCAGGCAGAGCGCGCCCCACTGTAGATTGACGACTGCCTTGGCGAAATCGGTGAAGATCGAGGTCAGGGCGTCGGTGATCAGTTTGAGCACATCGCTCACGATCGGGATGTAGGTCTGTTCGCCGGTGCTGATGGCCATGGAGCCCAGCGTACCGATGGCGAGCAGGGCCGTGACCGCGAGCCAGCCCGTGCGGCCGATGAGAGAGCAGGCGAGGGCAGCGCCGGCGACGACCAGCAGGATCGTGACTCGGGTCGGAGAAACATCGCTCAGATAGGCCGTCATAAGCATCGCCTTCGCCAGCGGGCCGGTCGCACCCAGCGCCAGCAGGACTGCGGAAAGAGCACCGAGAAACCTGGCAAGCGGGGAAGCGGTCATAGCGCCAAAGTATGGCGCCAGAGTATGGAGTATCGAGTATGGAGTATGGAAAAGTGTTAGCGGTTTGGCCGCAGCATTGTGACCGCAGGGTAGGGATGACCGCCTCGGTTATCCTTATCGCCTCTGGTCGAGACGCCGCTTGCCCCGGATTTTCGGTATTCAACCCTATGCCGGATCTAGGGACTATGGCGATTGGCCAGCCGTTCCCCGCGTCAGCAGTTTATTCGGCGTCCACGTGTCATCCTGCCCACATGCCTCCCAAGGTATCAGGCCTTCTTGACTTTATTCCAAAATCGAATAACTATGAATTCCGAAAAGGGCAGCTGGTTGCTATCGCCTCGTCCTGCTTACCTGCGCGACCTGCGTTGGTATGCGAAGAAGTGACCTGCGGAACTTGCGGCTGTTCTTCGTAACCTCGAAAGATACATGGCACTCCTCACCGTCAGTCCTTCAGCCCGTTCCGTCCATGCCGGCTTCATCCATCCGGAGCCACACGGCATGGTTGCCATTGATCAACGTGGCGGGGTGGGGCGCCTTCAGGAGACGAGGCTCTATTGTTATGCCCATGCCAGCAGTCACACCGTCCATCTCCTCGGTATTGGCGACAAATCCTCCCAGCCTGCTGACCTGGCCCGCCTGTCACCCATCGCCCGCACCCTCAATTCCTGACCATGGCCTCACTTAAGATAGTCACCCGCCGCTCAACCTTATCTGGTCGTACCTACCGTAGCGTCGATGAGATGCTCCGTGGACACGGCTATCGTCGGGTGGCCGACGCTGTCCGTCAGCTTTCGGCCAAGACCAGGCTGATTGACCAGCTCATCTTAGCCCGGGTTGCAGCCGGTCTTACTCAGGCGCAACTGGCTGCTAAGCTGCGCTGCAGCCAGAGCCGAATCTCCAAGATCGAGGACAGCCAGGATGCCGATCTCAGCCTAGGTGATATTCATGCTTATGCCCGCATTGTGGGCCTTAAGCTCCAGTTAGATCTCAGGTAGGGATGCGATGACATCGCATCCGCAGCATCTAAGGTAGGGGCAGCACCGCGTGCTGCCCTAGTGGTATCATCTCATTCTCAGGTCCCGGGTCTCTGCCCTCAGGTCTCGGGTTCAGGTGTTCTGGTTCAGGTACAGGTTCGGGCCCGCACCCGTACCTGAACCTGATAACCCGCACCTGATACCCGATTAGCCGAGACCTGAGACCTGAAGATATTCTCTGATCAACTGAGCCTACAGGCCTCTCATTTTTTATCTTCTAGCCCCAGCCCAGGCCCTAGCTTTAGCCCTTTTCTGAATTTTACTGTCACTAAATTTCATTGATTATCAATAGTTTATGTAAAAACAAATAAGTCGCTGTTAACATTTACTTGCATCGAACTGTCACATTCCTACGTTCCGAATCAGTTCTTTCACACATAGTCCTGCCGAGATCACCTCAAACGCAGGACGCCAAACAACGGGGGGCTTAGCCCCCGCAAGATACATCGCCGTAAGGCGAGGAAAGCAGTCACCCCCCAACGGGCCTGCGCCGGGTCGCAAGATCCGGACACCTAAGCAAAGGCAGGTCTGAGAGCTTAGTCCTAAAGGCTGAGCAAGGTCAGAAGAAGAGCGCGCATAAGTCGTCCCAGGATAACTTCGTAGGATGGCGGTAACGGTTTCGCCGACCACTGAGCGCACGAAAAACTTCCAAGATTGTGATCCAAGCCAAGTCCCGACGTCCAAGAGGTGAAAGCCGAGAGCGTCCGGGCAGAGCAACAGCAAGCGGTCCTTCGGTTCAAACCCCTAGGCACGTGAGCTGGAGATTCAGCTGCGGTCGTCGGACCGTGGCAGAAGGCGGGCAGCATGGGGTGATCCAAAAGATCATCTTACTGCAGGCAGCGCACGTCTTCGTTGGTTTCCTTGCTAAGGAGCATTACGTACAAGTGATAAATGCAAAGCCGTTGCCAACGGTTCGTGAAAGCGAATTAAGGCCGCGCACTTCGGTGAACGCGGCGGTCGGGAGACTGCAAGGTTTCCTGGTCTTGAATCAGGATAGCACGGAGACGTTAGCGCGTCTAGCTGCCCGCAAGGCAGACGGAGGAAACTGTTTCGAGTAACGGATCGTCATGGATGACCCGCCACATCCTTAAAAAGGCATTCGTGCTGGCTACGCCGTAGGCTTGATCGCCGCGGACGTGGATACGCCGGGAAACCTGTCCTGCAAGGCAGGCATAATCCGGCCAAAGGCCAGCGATGAAGGGGGTAGTCTCACCCCTTCTTAAATTTTCAGTCCCTTGGTGTAATGGTAGCATGGGAGGTCTTGACCCTCCTAGCCGGGGTTCGAATCCCTGAGGGACTAAACGCGGAGGTGATGCAATGGCAGACATCGCTGGCCTAGAACCAGCGTCCTGCGGGTTCAAGTCCCGCTCTCCGCACCACTTTTTAGTCCCCATGCCCACGTGTCACCGTGCCAGCATGCCCCCTAACAATTTTGAGGCCCTTAGTTCAGCTGGTTAGAACAGCGGGCTCATAATCCGCGAGTCGCGGGTTCGAATCCCGCAGGGCCAACCACTTTAAGACAACATGAACAATCCATCCAATCCCATCGACGCTCCGGCGCCGACAACCCCTGCCGGCGATTCCGCCTGGTTGCAGTCGCTGCTTTTTCCCGACGGCTCGCAGCTGATTGATTACGGCGACGGCATTCTCCTTGTCGAAGACAAGCCGCCTTACGGAAAAGGCTAGGGAGGCGATGACATCGCCTCCGGGGATGCATTGGCTCAAGGGGAAACCGGAGACCGGGAAATACTCTCAGGTCCCGGGTCTCAGCCTTCAGGTCCCTGGTTCAGGTGTTCTGGTGCAGGTACAGGTTCGGGCCCGCACCCGTACCCGAACCAGAAGGCCCGTACCTGATACCCGATCAGCCGAGACCTGAGACCTGAAAACGTTTATCACGTTGCGCATTTTCTTCCGCTTGTCAGTCCGCGGGACGAGTATATTTCAAAAGCAATAACATGTGGCGTCTCTGCGCATCCCTCACGCTCGTCTTGCTGTCATCTTCTATGCTTTTGGCGGTAGGCGCCGCCCCGACTCTGCCGGCCGCCGCTCAGTCTTATCTGCCGAAGGGTTGGAAACTCTTGGAGGTCGTGAAGGCCGATCTGAACTCGGATGGACGAGATGATCTGGTCTTCGTCCGCGAGGAGGCTGACCCGAAGAAAATCACCCAGGAGCCTCGGTCCAACGACGGGGTCAGGAATTTAAACCCACGTGTCATGGTCGTGCTGTTGGCGGAGGAGGGCGGCTATCGTAAGCTTGCCGAATACACCAAACTGATCCCTCCTGCTTTTGATCCTATGTACGATATGATGGACGACCGTTTCAACGGTATCTCCGTCAAGAAGGGCATTCTGACGGTCGGATTTCGTTACTGGGCGAGCGCGGGTACCTGGTGGATGAGCATGGAGAGTTATAAGTTCAGGCTGGAGGCCGGCCGGCTCAGGCTCATCGGGAGCGAGACGGATTCTTTCCACCGTGGTTCCGGCGAGAAGGATCTCGTCAGCACGAATCACCTCACCGGCAAGGTCAAGCGGACCAGCGGTCTCAACGAATTCGACGAAAAGGAGTCCAAGCCCAAGATCAAATGGGAGACCCTGCCTTCCCGTAAGCCTATCTATATGGACGAACTCTCGGCGTGCGCTCGTCCGGATTAGTCGCGCTGCGTTGGCTTATCGGCGAAGGCTGTCCCTCTTCAAGGGCTGGCATGATAGGTCTTTGGGTCGGGCGTTTGTTTCGGCGGATCCGATATTTGTAAAATACTCATATACACAGGCTTTAATTGAGCACGTACCGATAGTCCGATCGCCTGATGGCTTGTCATCGATGGGGGTGGGCTCTAATTCGTTGGCCATGACGACTTCCCCCCGGTCATCCGCGAACACGTTATGGGACATGGTAGGTTATGTCGCTTTGGTCCTCATCGCGGTCGTCGCCGGTTTCCTGTATTTCCAGGATGCGACTCCGCCCAAGGCACCTGAGCCCGCGCCTGTCGCGCCTCGCGTCACCACGCCCCCCGAGGGCTTGTTTGACCGCCTGAGCCGCCAGGCCCGCGCCGGTGACGTCGTCTCCCAGCGTCAGCTGGGACAGCTCTATTTCGGAGGCATGGAGGTCAAGGAGGACAATGCCGAGGCGGTGAAGTGGTTACGCATGGCCGCCGACAAAGGGGATATGCTCGCCGCGCGTCTCCTCGGGACGGCTTACTCCGGCGGGCATGGGGTCGCCGCCGATCAGGCCGAAGCCGTGAGCTGGTGGCGTGTGGCCGAGAGCAAAGGGGATGGTGATGCAGCCTTCAGCCTGGCGCTTGCATTTTTCAACGGGAAGGGCGTGGAAAAATCCCAGACCGAAGGAGTCCGCTTCTGTCGGTTGGCGGCGGAAAGGGGCGATCATCGGGCCCAGTATTTTCTGGGTAATTGGTACTACCATGGCACGTTTCTCCCGCAGTCCTTCGGGGATGCGTTTACTTGGTTCCGTAAGTCAGCCGTCAAAGGCCATCCTTACGCCCAGAGTTACGTGGGTCTGATGTATCTTAAGGGGCAATCCGTGACGCAGAGCGACTCCGAGGCCCGTCGTTGGTTTGAGTTCTCGGTCAACCACGGCTCAGGCGACGGACATCTGTATCTCGCGCAGCTTTATTTCGATGGAAAGGGCGTGGCCAAGGATGATGCCAAGGCGCTCGGCATCCTTACCAAGGGTGCCATGCTCGGTCACTCGCCCTCGCAGGCCGAACTCGGCCGCCGGTTGGAGGCGGCCGACGGTGTCGCCGGAGATCCGATCGAGGCATCTGCCTGGTACGATCTCGCGGTACGCGGCGGTGAGCAAGACGCGAAGCCGGCACGGGATGCGCTGTACCGCAGTCTTTCCGCTGCGCAGGTTTCGGCCGCCCGGGCTCGTGCAGCCGCCATCACGTCGCAGATCGAAGCCGAGGAGGCCGCGCGACGCAGCAGGCCTTGAGCTGCCCGTCGCCTCAGGGCGCGTAGGGGATGGGCTGGACGCCGGCCTTACGGGAATCTTCGATGGCTAATTCGAAGAAATCCCCGTCCTTCGAGTCGTCATCCAGCTGCTCCTCTATCTTCCGGAGATTATATTCATGCTCTTCGGTGGCTGCCCTGATGGAGTCTTCGAGCGTGGCGTTGGCGAGCCCGGTGGACTCGATCGCGAATTCACGTCTCTTGCCCGTCTTATCGTAGACCACCAGATAGGCATGCTTGGGCACCAGGATGACGCCTACCTTCAGGCCGATCTTCTTCAGCACCGAGGCCAGCATGACGGTCGCGTCGACGCAGTTGGCTTGGCCGCTGTTCAGGCTTTGTTCGAACATCCGGACGTGCTGGAAGGAGTGCATCGTCGAGTGGGTGCTTTCAGCGATGTTCGAATAAGTGATGCCTCGGTTCTGCAGGGCATTCCAAACAGCGCGGATCTGCCTCATCACGTCGTCATCCTTGTCGCCGTAACCGACGAACGCCCTGCAGATGCCGGTGTCCTTGGCTTCGGTCAGTATCTGGTCGACGAGCGGATGGTTTTCGTTGACGTACCCGGCCAGCGTGGGGCTCAGGTGGCGTTCAGAGAAAGTATCGCCGCTCTTCGACATCGTCGTCAAAGAGATGTGGGTCGGGCAGTCGTTGAGCTGGTGCGCCTGCCACACTTCATTGAAGACGACGGGAGCATCGTCATTTCGCCGGACTTTGATGGTCACGTTGAAAGGCGTCGTCTGCCTGACTTTTCCGAGGGCTTCGTAGTCGAACAAGGGCGCAGGCCCGGCGGTCGCCGAAGGGCAGGTGCGCGTGACAGTGAACGATACGCTTGAGGGCCGCATGAAGCGGTCCGCCGAGACTTCGACGACCATCCGGTCGCCTTCGTTGGGGACGGCCATCTGCACGCCTGCCATGAAGTCGGGGCTGCCGTAATGAGGCCCATCAGGGGAGGCTGGGTTGCGGGGCTTCAGTCGGGAGTTGGCCGAAGCAATCAGATGGGAAGGGAAAAGCTCTTTACCTAGCGGCCGGAATGGTGCGAAACCTTGGGTGAATTCGATCGGGACGCGGCTGGGTTCTGGCGCGTCCTTGGTCTTCCTGACGGTCGCCTTCCTCTCACGGGCGGGGGCTAAGGACTGGGTCCGGCTCGAGGAGGCGGCGTAACCGATCAGCAAGGCGAGGACCATGAGGGCGGGCACCGGCCACAGCTTGGTCCAGTTTGTTTTTCGTTTCGTGGGTGTCGCGTTGGATTGAGCGCGCGTGTTGACCGTGGCCTGTGTCGTGGAAGAGACGCGTCTAGGCGGAAGGATCGCGAGTTTAGCCCACGCCTTCATCCCGGGGGTCCAGTAGTCGTCGGTCGGGCGCAGCTTGCCGACCCGGAGCAGTTCCCGCATCACGCCTTCGTCGTACTTGCCCAGCAGTTTTCCGTCGCGGCTGATATGGTAGAGTCGGGTCGATGACATGGCTGCGGGGCTTCGCTTTGCTTAGTTGTCCAGCAGACGTCCCACCCGGACCTTCAGTTCTTCGATGTCAGCTCGCAGTTTCTGGGTCTCGCTGAGGGTCGCGTCCAGGCGTCCCGCTTGTTCCACGGCGGCGGCGATATCTCGTTCGATGGCCGAAGTCTCCTCGGCTTTCCAGAGGGTGCCTTCGCCTTTGGTTCCTCGGTTGGCATCATCCAGGCTGAGGCTGTTTTCCGTCAGCGCCTTTACCTTGAAGCGCCTGGCCCATTCGATTCCGGGGGAAGTGCCGAGGGGATCTGCGGAGGCGACGACGACGTAATCACCCGGTGCGAGCCGAAGGTCGAATCTGCCTAGGTTATCGGAGGTACCTCTCGCCACCGCGATGATTTCGGTCGGAACCTCGAACATCGTCCTTCTGGTGAGACCCTTACCTGCGTCGGCGGTCGGCTTGATCTGAGCCAGCTCGGCTTTGAGGCGATTCTCGACCGTAAGGATCTCGGCATCGAAGGCCGATTTGAGGTTGGTGAAGCCGACGCCCCTGACGGCCAGAACGACCGTCGGGAAGCGGCGTCCCTCGACATCTCCTCTGCATTCGGGAGGGAGGTAGGCCTCGGCGATCTCCATGGCGAGCTCGAGGCTGCGCAGGGCTTTGATGTCCCGGGAGGAATTAGGGTCGAAGCCGGAGCTCAGATGTTTCGCGTTGATGCCTGCCATCGAGAGGGCGCGGGCGGCTGCGGTGTACTTCGCGATGATCTCCCGGGTCGATCCGTTCAGCGTAAGGCTTCGCCCGGCGGAGGCTTCGGCTTCCGCCCTGGCTTTGGAGCCGAAAGCAGCGAGTTTTTCGAGTGAAGCGGTTTTCCATTCCTCGGCCTGGCTCCTGGTGAGCACCGCGTAGAATAATCCGCTGACCTCTCGGCTGTAGGAAGTCTCGGTCTTGCGCTTCGCCGATCCCACCACGTCTTGCGGCATCAGGAAGAAGATGTAGCCCACCAACCCCACGGTGATGATGAACGAGACCGTCAGGAGGGTCGTGATGCGGACAGGCGGAGGCTGCGGCATGCTCGGCGCAGAGGGCGGAGCCTGCGTGCCTGGGTTGAACTGCGGGACGGGTGGCGGAGTGGCCGGCGGCAGCGGGGGGATGGGCTGATAGCCGGGAGCGCCTGGAGGAGGTGGGGGATTATCGTCGGTATACTCGACGACCTCGGGGAATTCGGGGCTGCCTGGGGCTCCCGGGGGAGGCGGAGGGGAGTCGAGCGACGTCGGCGGGGTGGGGGGCTCGGACGGGAAGGGGGGCGGAGTCTCGTTGCCGCTAGGCGACGGAGCATCGCCGCGTCTCTTGAGCTTCAGCTTGGGAGGTGATACAGGCGCGGCAGCTTGTCCCGGTTCGGCTGAAGCCAGTTGTTGGAGTCGATCCCGGTTTCCTTCCAGAGGCTGCC
The DNA here is from genome assembly GCA_041180005.1 of Verrucomicrobiota bacterium. Taxonomy (GTDB): domain Bacteria; phylum Verrucomicrobiota; class Verrucomicrobiia; order Opitutales; family UBA953; genus UBA953. The sequence continues at coordinate 207,724 of JBEGSF010000002.1, forward strand.
AGTCGCCGGCGCCCTCCTGCCTGAACCGGATGACGTCATCGTTGCCGGCCATGCCGATCTTCCAGGCCAGGTCACGCACGGTCATGGGACCCTCGGCGATGCCGTTGACTTCGAGGTGGTATCGGGGGGCCACTGGCTCCATGAATTTTGGTATCTCGGGCCTTGCCCCCGTGCAAGCGGGAAGGGGGCTTAGCTTTTCTGCGTTTCTACAAGCCAGGAGATCCGGTCCCTCGGCCGAAGGTCAGCTCAGGGGCGGCTAGAGCGCATTCTCGCGTGGTCGCGTGTGCAGCCTAGTTGTCTACTTGACTACGTTCGGGGGGACGAAGGTGATGGCGAACTCCGTCAGTCCCTGCGCCTCGGCGTAGGGCATTTCACGGACCTCGAAGCCTTCGCCCCAGGAGTCCGTGTAAAGGATCGTCCGCTTGCGCAGGTTATAGCCGTTGATGATGCGGGCGTGATCGGGGATCAGCCAGAGGATGGGCAGGCCCTTGTCGATGTTCTCTTTGACGAAGGCGCCCAGGTTCTCTTTCCGGTCCAAGCGGATGACCTTGAGGTTCATTTTTTCGCAGGCCGTGTTGACGATGTGGACGATCTGACGCCAGTTGGTGCCGCGCATGTCGACGCCGCCGACGCGCGCGACCGCGTACTGGTTCACCTGACGTCCGAAGTAACGCAGGATTCTGGCCATCGAGGCGGGCAGACAGAAGGGAAGTTCGCCTTGGTTCTCCATGGGCAGGTCGATCCAGGTGCCGAGGGGTCCGACCTGAATGTTTTTTTGGTAATCCGCGAACGAAAGGGTGGGCAGGTTGAAGTCGGCCGTGATGCTGTTATTGAAGGCGTTGCCGCTCCCCAGTGAGCCGATGGTGGGATCGATGGCCTTGGAGACGCCGAAACCAGGCGGGAGGACTTCCAGGGTGCGGCCTGTGAGGCGATAGTTGGCGGCGCCCCGACCGGGGCTCCAGATCAGTTTCACGTCCTGCTCGCGATGTTCGTAGACGTCGGTGTAGGTGTAATGGATGTCGGTCGCGGGGTCGTAGAGCAGGTAGCTCTGCGACGAATAGCTCACGTTGGTCTTGGTGAGCTCCGTAGGGTAGCTCCTCACCTTGTCGGTGATGACTGAGTTTGCGGCGTTCACGAACGGGTCCCGGTATTTGTTCATCACGATGGATCGCGTAGGGATCGCGCCCTGGAACTTGATCTCGATGTTCTGCAGCCGGTCCAGCACCGCGTTGACCTTCAGCGAGACATCGGCCTGCAGGATCTTGGTCGGCACGGCTTTGTCTCCGTCGACCGAAAGGCCGACCAGCGAGAGTTTCTCGACCAGTTCATGCCGCTTAAGCGTGAAGAGGGTCGGGTCGAAGACCACGCTTTCGATGTCGGGGACCGTCTGGATTAGGACGCGTGCGAAGTGCGGGTGCGAGTTCGTCAGGTATTGCTGGTCGTTTTCGAAGAAGAGCTCCAGGCGGACGGAGATGCTGTTCAGGCCTTGTTTGAGCTGCCACAGGGTGGCCGTCTTGCTGGAGGATCCGTTGGTGCCGGGCACCGAGTAGGAGGAGATCTTCCGGCCGAGCCCGGTTTCGAGGAAGGAGGTAAGTTGTTTGGACAGGTCGGTCTTGCCGGCAGGCGGTGCGCCCTTCGTCGCTGGTTTCGGCGTGGCTTCCAGGTCGTCGGCGCGGAGCAACGGGATGTCGATGAATTCGTTGATGACATTGCCGGTCAGCGTTCGGATGACGACCTCGCCGACGTCGATGCCGGCCAGTTGGTAACTGCCTTTGCTGCGGGCCACCCCTGTGTCCGGGACTCTCGAGCCGAACTTAGGCGCGCCATTCTGGCCTCCTGAGCCGATCATGGTGGTTCTTGCGCCGACGAATCCTCCGGCGAGGACGTGGGGGCCGAGGTCCGTTTTCTGAGCCTGCAGCGATGGCAGGCTGAAGATCAAGAACAACAGCAGTAGGCTTCTCATGTTCTTTCATAAGAGACTAAACAGGATGTTTTAGAAGTCGAATATTTGGCGTTTTAAGGGTGATTGATTGAAGAGGGTATGGCTAAGTCAATGATACAGGCCTTAATCGATGGCAGAGTGGGTCGTGACTCCGTCGGGTCCCGGGTCTCAGCCATCAGGTCTCGGGTTCAGGTGTTCTGGTGCAGTTACAGGTTCGGGCCCGCACCCGTACCCGAACCAGGAGACCCGTACCTGATGCCCGACCAGCCGAGACCTGAAGCTGTGTTCCCTGATCCACCGAGCCTCTGGGCCTCGGAGCCTCTAGTTTGTATCCCCCATGTCCCCGTGTCACCGTGCCCACGTGCCCCCTCGTGGAGAGCGCATGCCTCCCTTGCCAACTCGTCAACTTGTCAACCTGCCAGCTGGTTGTGTGATCTGGCCAACCGGCCAATTGATCAACCGATCAACTATTGTGTGCCCCCTCGCGGCTATGCCGCGTTCTCCTGCACCCATCCCACCAACACCCTCCCGGCTCCCAGTCGCGCGAAATGCACGACCAGGATATCGCGCTTATTGCGGGCGAAGATCCGGAAGCGATGGCGAAGGAACACGCGCTTTCCCTCATGCAGGCACACCTTGGGATCCGGGTGGCGGACCGTCGCTTCCTTGTACGCTTTCTGGATGCGCACATCGAGGCTCTCCTGCAGGGTTCCCAGTTTCGGGACCAGTTCTAGGAAGTTCAGTTCGGCGTGAGCCTGCTTGTAGTCACTGAACGACAGATCATGGGCCTCCTCGATGGCCGCGTCGGCGATGAGCAGGGAGCGCTTCACCGGGTTGAGCCGTAGCATTTCCAGGAAGTACGCCAGCCCCGCTGGCCGCCGGCTGCCGGTGGCCATCCGCGGGGCCTTCGGGGTCAGGAACTTACCGAAGTTGGCTTCTATGATCAGGGCTAGGGCCTCGTCGCCGGCCCGGTATTCGATCGTCAGCTCGGACTTCGGACGACGCGAGGTGTGGCGGATGATGATATCCCCGTGCTGGCGCAGGCCGCCGATGCGGCTGCCCTCGTTGAATTCCCCCAGCAGCCATGACTCATTAAAGGCCAGGGAAGTCTCCACCAGCTTCTCCAGCCCCGCCTTGACCCGGGCAGCCGAGGCCCGGCAGGCATAGGTACGGATCTGGAGTTTGGTTGGAGGGAGGGTGGGGTTGGGCATGAAGTGTTTTTGAAAAGGGGTAGGGGTGGGGGCAGGGGTAGGGGTAGTTATGTTTCGGAGGTAGGGTCGGGATTGCGTCACGACATAGGTCGCGGCCGTTCTTAGTTCGTCATTGTTCGCTGATTTGTTAGCTCTGGCCAACTGGCCCTCTGATCAACCGGTCAACTTGCAGCTTCATGGCCGTCGTGTTGCCACGGGTTGGTCGTTTGTCAAATGGGGTAGGCCTCAATTGTCGCGAGGTAGGGGCAGCACCGCGTGCTGCCCTAGTTGTGGATCCTCATTTCCAGGTGGCAGGTGGCGGCCCCGGGTGGCGGGTGGCAGGTTGTTTTATGGGGTAGGGACGCGTCGGCGTACGCGTCCGCCCTACGCCCCACGGTCGCGACGCCGTCGCGCCCCTACCTTATCTCCGGTTCCCGGTCTCCCCTTGAGTTTGGTATCTCACCCGCCACCTGCCACCTGAGGCTGCCACCCGCCACCCGAGAATGGTAAGGTGTAGCTAGGGCAGCACGCGGTGCTGCCCCTACCTTACTCAGCTCTCCACGCAAAACTCCTCATACAATCCCTTGGCTTTCAGGATAATGGGTAGCTGATTGGGAGCCTTGGGGTCGTAGTTATCGATGATCTGCAGGCAGCGGCGGAGCGCATCCTCGCGCTTCCCGTGATGGAAGGCGATTTGGACGGCGAACAAGTCCAATTGGATGCGCAAGGATTGGAGATCACTCCGGTCGCATTTCGCCGCTCCGGCGTCCAGCGCCTGCAGGGCTTCGTCGATCTGTCCCGCCGAAAGGCAACTGTCCGCTAGGTCCAGATACCAGGATTCCCAGATGATCTGGAAGGAAGGTTTCTGCTGGTATAGGCGGTAGGTCGAATTCCCGATGAGTTCCGCCAGCTCGATGGCATAGCGGACGAATTCGATGGCTTCGGCGTAGAAGCGGCAACCATGCGCCAGCTGATACACCCGGTTGAAGGTCTTCAATAGCTGGTCGAAACCTTCCCGCTTGCGGGCCTCGGGTTGGTGGCTCAGTTGCCGGAGGGTCATCTTCGCCAAGGCCACGACCTCGCCGGCGTTGCCGTAGAGGAAGCAGAGCCTGGCATATTCCTGGCAGGTCTCCGCCAGTTGCCCAGGTGGGGTGTCGTGCCCGGCCTCGAGTTCTTTGATCAGTTCAAGCCTCCACAAGGCGGCGTAGCGTTTTGCATTGTCGTCCCAGCGGTCCGGATTGCCGGGGCGGAGGTGAGGCGGGAATTCATCTGGTTTGGGCTTCTTGCGAGGCGCCTTGCAAGGGCCGAGCTCGTTTTTGAAGAACGAGTTGAAGTCGGGCAGATCGTCGGAGGGCTTTTTGTGGCTCATGGCCAACGCCTGATGTCCCTCGGCGGCAACTCATCAAGCCTCGGACAAACGGTCAATCTCTCTCCCTACGTAGTAGGGAGGAAAGAATGTCATAGGAGGGGGATGTGGAGCTCAAAGGGAAACCGGAGACCGGAAAGTTTGATCGGTCTCGAGGTAGGGGCAGCACCACGTGCTGCCCCAGTTTTTACTTCTTTGCGCCAGGGTAAACGACAGCCTCGCACTTTTTAAAGCGCTTCAGCACCTTGAGCATCACTGGGTCATTCTTGCGGTGCACGGCAACGGATAGGACTACATTGGCTCCGAGAGCTTTCATCAGTTCTCGTGAGACGATGGTCTGTCCAATGAGGTACATGCCCAGACGCTTGGCCTTTGACTGGATCACGATCACTTTCTTTCCCTTCACTTTGATTCGGTCCACCTTTCTTCCTTTGCGATTACCGCTCTTCTTTCCGCAGATGATTACGCCATCGATGTGTCGCTTTCCTTCGGCACGGCTTTTTCCTCCCTCTACGGCCGGAAACTCCCGGATAAGCAGCCCCTTGCCCTCGTTGAGCGTTTGCCAATACCACTCGGTCATGGGGGTTTCGTGTTTACTCATCTTGATTGATTTCAGGCAGGTTTTTTGCGCGGAAACGATGTAACAATTGAAGACTCATCCTTGGTGGGACGGGATAAGTCTTGCGATATTTTGCCTCATATTTATAAGAAAAATATGGACGCAAAATATCAGAATCGAGCCTACACTGTTAACCAAATCCTCGTTTACCTCAGCGAAGGAAATACGCAATGGGCGATTCCTCGGCTCCAGCGGCCTTTTGTCTGGAATGGCGGAAAGGTCTGCGACCTGATTTCATCCATGTTCCTTGGGTATCCGGTCGGAAGTATCATGACTTGGAAGGCTCAGGGCGGGGTTCGCGCCCGTGCGGTTGGATCGTCCAAGGCTGTTGCGCATAATGACTTGACCGACCTGGTGCTCGACGGCCAGCAGCGACTAACCTCTTTGAAGGTCCTTTTTGAGGGTATTTCCATCGAGACCAATTCTGGTCTGAAGACGATTAAGATTCAGTTTAATCCGCTCGTTCACTTGTCCGGGTCGCCGGACAAGGCCTTCAAGGAGTACAAGACTAAGCCGTCGCCCAAGTGGGTCGATGTCGCTGTCGTGCTCAGCTCCAAGGACCCGATTTCCTCCTATAACGCATACCTCACGGCCAATCCTAAGTTAAGTGATGCGGAGAAGTCTGCCGCAGCCAGCGCTATCAACGAGCTGCTTAGGTTGCGCGAATATCAAGTAGCCTGTGTGGAGGTATCTGAGGATGTGGATGTCGATAATGCAGCCGAGATTTTCTATCGTATCAATAGCAAGGGGACTGTGCTGAAGGGCTCAGACTTTATCCTGACCCTGCTCGAGGTAGGCGATCAGGCATTGCGCGACAAAATCACGGATTTCTCTCGGTACGCTGCCAAGATAGATGTGCTCAAGGATGTTTACGCGCCTGAGAACGGCGATACGCTCGCGGCTCTTGTCGGTTACTCCTTTAGGCAGTCGGCAGGAAAAAGGGTCTATGATCTTCTTCGAGGCAGAGAGGGGCGTAATTTTGTGCCTGGCCTGAAGGAGAAGAACTTCGAGACACTGAAGTCAAATGTGGATGTTGTGTGCGACCTCAAGGTGTGGCGCGAGTTTCTTTCGGCCATTATGGGCGCAGGAATTTGCCACCGCAACCTTGTCACTTCCGATGCCGCGTTGATCTCATCCTATGTCATCTATCTGATGATGTGCCATAAGGACAAACCTGTCAGCAAAGAGCAGCGACAGAAAGCAATTGGACGCTGGCTGCTTTTCTGCACCCTCACGAGCCGCTATACTTCCCACACGGATACCCAGACTGCGGAGGATTGTAAGACCTTTGATGCCGCTGCCACGAGCTCGGCGGTTTTGGAACTCATCAATACCACGATCGACAAGGTTTTGACGGATTCATTCTGGGAGGCGCCCTTTGCCGGAAATCGTGAGACCATCATGACGATTGCATTGATTCAACAGGGGCAGAAGACCTTGTTTTCCAAGGTGCATAAAGTCAGTGACCAGTACCTGCAATCCGGCGGCTCGATGGAGGTCCAGATTCACCACATTTTCCCACAGAACTATTTGCTGACGCATCCTGAGGCGGCAAAGCGCCGTGACGAAGACGCGTCAGATGTTGGCCCCAATAAGGCCTCTATTGATGCAGCGGCGAATAGGATGATCAGTGATAAGTCTCCTGCTGAGTATGTTGCACTGATCAAGGAAGACCGCAAATATAGCGATGAAGAGTGGGATGCGATGTGTGCCGCCAATGCTCTGCCAAAGGATTGGCATCTTATGGACTTCGATGACTTCGTCGATGCTAGGGCCAAGCTTATACCGAAGGTCATCAAAAAAACTTTTGATCAGTTAAGATGAGCAGGGTTATTGAGTGCATTTATGTGCTCCATTGCCTTATGTCGTCTGAAATCTCGAAAGGGCCGTCCAGGATGACGAGGCCATCCATGAACCGGGGAGCTTTGGAATCATCCTCAGCCCGTTCGACGGCTACGTATTCCTCGATAAGTGTGCCCTTCTTCAGGACCTCGCGCCAGTACCAGCGCGTCATCGGAGTCTCATTTAGGCTCATTGTTCTGATCTAGTCTCTCCTTAAGCCCGGTCGCACGATCAGCCGAAAGATTTAGCGCCGAGCAGACGATATCCGCGGTGGAGAAGATCGCGATGGTCTTCTGTGCGCGCGTCACGCCGGTGAACACCAGCTGCTTCGTGATGAAGGGTTCGGTGTGGGCATCAGTCATGTCCTGTTCCTGGGGCGGAAGCACCAGCAGCACTTTGCCGTATTCCGAGCCTTGCGATTTGTGGATGGTCGTCGCGAACGCGGGGGTGTTCGGCGGGAGCTGCGTGAACGGGATGGGCACGGCCTTTTCCGGAAACCATACCAGATCGCCGCCGCCGACGAGGCCGACGTCGCCGTTGGAGAGGTCGGTTACCTTGTGGTCGTTACGGGTCACCATGACAAGGGAGCCGGCGGAAGATTCATCGCTCAGTCCAAGCCGCTTACGGATGATTTCATTGAGTTTCCGTACCCCGAGTTTGCCGCCATGGTAAGCGCAGAGTATGCGCACCGACTTGATTGCTTTGGCGATGGCCTCGGACTGGGACGTGTCGAGCGGCGAACTCATGGTGGCATAGCACGGTTGCTGGGCCAGTTCGACGACCTTGCCGAATTCAGGCAGGCATTCCGACAGGATGCTTTCGAGGTCGGGTTGATGGATGCCGACGGCAGGCGGCGGGGTCAGTTGTTGGTTCCGATAACCGACGACAAAATCGAACCAAGTCTTTGCATCCCCTTCGGCGCGGAAGGGTTCCTTCAGCGTCGCGATATGGTCGGCTTCGATCTGGCGGCTACGGCATAGGTCGGCGAACACGGAGCCTGTGTCTACCGAGGGTAGCTGCTGTGGGTCGCCGATCAGCACCAAACGCGCATCATCGGGGATTATCTTCAGCAGGTTCAGGAAGAGGCTCAGGTCGATCATCGAGCATTCGTCGACGATCACGAGCTTGGCGCCGGTCATCATCTCGGCGTTGTGAACGAACTTATGGATGGTATACGACTTCGGCAGGCGGCGCTGGAGTTCCCCCACGTCAGCGCAGCCAAGACGGGGGAGTTGCTGGGCCAAGGCTTTGTCGGGTGAGCCTAGGCCGCCATGGAGCTGGCTGGCTGCCCGGCCGGTCGGGGCGCAAAGGCGGATGTCTTCGAGCCGAAGGCCGTGCGCTTCGAGTGTGGCGCCGATGATGCAGGCCGCGGTCGTCGTCTTGCCTGTGCCTGGGCCGCCGGTCAGTACGAGCAGTTCGGTCTGCACGGCCAGTTGGACGGCCCTCTGCTGGTCAGCGCAGGTGAACGGAGAGCCTGGCTTGGGTTGCGGTAGCCAATGGGCTCCGGGCTGCAGTTTCCGGTTTGGTTCCCGTAGGCGACTCTGGATGGCATCAGCCAGCGACTGTTCCAGATGGTCGAGTTTGGAGAGGTAGAGCTTGTTGCCGCGGCGGATAAGCGGGACGGTCGCCCTTTGCGACGGATCCATCGTCACGAAGCTAGGGGGTATGCCGGATAGGGCTTTATCATCGGTATCGATGCAGGTGGAGCCTCTGAGATAGGCATCGAAAGCCTTGCGGGTCGCCTGGTAGGCCGCGGAGTCGGGTATCGGCGGCAGACGATAGGCCTCCAGCAGGGCCCGGGTCAGGACGGCCGAAGGTTCGGGAGGAGAGTATGATTCGGAGGGCATGTTCGTGGTCGTTTTCAGGCGTCTTTCTGGCCGAGGGCTTTGAGCAGGCGCCGGATGGTGACGAAGCTGGGACGGTGAAAGAAATCGCCCGTGCCTTGGTCGTCGTGGCCGAAGGCGCGCATGAAGAGGTAGTGGCAGCCGCCGAAGTCGCGTTCGTAATCCCACCCCGGATTCAATGCCAGCATGTGACGATGGAAGATCGCGGCATAGAGCGTATATTGGAGGTGGTACTTATGGGCCAGGATCTCTGCCTCCATGACATTCCGTGCGTAGTGCGCGGGCTTGGGGCCAAGGACGTTGCTCTTCCAGTCGACGATGTAGAACCTGCCTGCATGGCGGAAGGCGAGGTCGATCGAGCCGGTGAGCAGGCCGCGGACAGCTTCTTCGCTCGGGGCTATTCGGTTTTCAGCCAGCAGGCTGCCAGGGGCCGCATCCTCGGCGAGCAGGGCGCTGATCTCTTCCGCCATCTTCGGATTGAGATCGCAAGCGAGACTGAAACGTATTTCGGCGCTTCGGTCTGCGCGGCCTACCTCGGCCAGACGGATGTCGCCCTCGCCGGAGAGGCGCCGCGACATCCAGCATGGGAGCATCTTCAGATAGAGTTCGGTTGTCGCTTTGACGGCCTTCTCGGTGTCGGCCTTGTCGTCTTTGAGGCAAATGCCGCTGCTTAGGAGGATATTTTCGATGGTATTCCTGGTTTGCTCGTCGGGCGTATTGAGCGAGGCCCGTTTGAAGTCCACCTGCTCCATGATGCTGTGCATCACCACGCCTGGTCCTTTGCCGCCTTTGAATGCCAGGAATGGCAGCGTCTGCAGGTCGGCGACGGTGGGCTTGGCGCCGGATTTCAGAGGATTAGCGCCATGGGTGGCGACGTCATCAGCGTCGGCTCCCTTGGGCCCCTTCGAAAGCTCTGTGAAGCTGGTGCTGCCTCGGGCGAAGGCGAACTTCGGCGGTGCGATTATCTGGGCCTTGATGAATTCGGGCTTACGGAGGATCTTGCTGGCTAGCAGTTGCTTGACTGCGTCGCCCTGCGCTGGCGGGGACACCTCCAGCTCAAGGGTTTCGGCAAAGGACTGGGCGCTGTTACCGAAGCCGGCCCGTTCAAGGACGACCGGGAAGCCGCTGACGAAGCCGCCGTCGGAGTTTTTCTTCGGTTTCTTCCAGTGGATACTGATCTTGCGCTGGGCGCGGGTCAGGGCGACGTAGAGCAGGTTCGCCTCGTCCTTGTGGGTCTGCTCGGCGTAGCTGGCGACTTCATGATCCTCGGATGAGTCGCTGACCAAGGCGATGCGCTGCCCGTCGCGGAGCAGGCCGCCACGCTGGTGGCTCACGGAGATGGCTTTGCCGAAGTCAGGCAGGATCACGCCTTGGAATTCGAGTCCTTTGGCGCTGTGGATGGTGCGGACGATCACCTGCGGATGGGCAGTCTCCGGTCGGATCTGCTCCAGTTCGTCCGCTTCGTCGTCGCGCCCGCTGGCGCTGGTGATGCGTTCGGCGAGATGATCGATCAGGGCGTCCGGCGTGAACTTGTGTTCGCGTGCGCGGATGCTGAGCACTTCCCCCATGTGCGAAAGGTCGGCGACCTGACGGAGTCCCATGGGACCCTTGGCGAGCTCGCACCGGATGGCTTCATTATTCGTATCTGCGAACCGCGGGTGTGTGCTGAGCATCTTCTCCCAGGCACGGCCGAAACCATCCTCCAGCCACCTCTCGCGTATGTCCCGCAGCCAGGCTGACAAGGCCGAGTCATTCGCTTCGATGAAGGCCTGGATATCGCCTGACTGCGCGAACAGCCTGGGCTGCATGATGAAGAGGGCCCGGCGCAGGCTGGTGTCTTCCGGCGTCAGGACGCATTGCAGAAGATGGTGTATCCGCGGCGCCAGCGGTGAGGTGAAGACGGAGGAATCCGTGGCAAGGGCCGCCGGAATGCCTTTGTTCACCAAGGCGAGGTGCAAGGTGCGGGCGAGCGCGCCGGTACGTGTCAGTACGCCGACATTGGCTTCGGCCAGCATTTCTGCGCGGTAGGCTGCCCCGTTCTTGGAGAGCGGCTCCTGAATGGTGCCCGGCGTCTGCAGTTCGCTAAGCATGCGGGCGACCTCGTTCACGACGTCATCCGTGGAGTTGCGGTCTAGGATGCGTAGCGGTCCTTCCGGGTGATTCCTGAGCTCGGCTTTGACGCCAGGCCGCGGGTCGTCATTGGGGCGGCGAGGCACCATGATCGTGTCGAAGGGTTCTTCTCCGAAGAAAGCGTGGCCGTCGTCCTGTTTGGAGAACAATCGGTTGAAGAGGGCGATTAGGTCCTTCGAGGAGCGGTTGTTTTCGTTGAGTCCGAGTCGCTCGTCAGCTTTCTCGACCACCTGCTTGTAGTTGTCGACGTTGGCCCCGCGGAAGCCGTATATGGACTGCTTACGGTCGCCGACCATGATGAGCAGCTTCTGGTCCTGGTCCTCCGGACGATTGGCGAAGATCTTTTCGAAGACTTCCCACTGTTTGGCGTCGGTGTCTTGGGACTCGTCGATCAGGCAGGCGACGAAGTCGTTGCGGATCTGTTGGCGCAAGATGGCGCCACGAGACCTGTCTCGCAGGGCGTCGAGGAGGTTCTGGATGACCGTATCGAAGGTGAGCAGGCCGCCGGCGGCCCGGAGGGCGTCCACTCGCATCCGTACGAATTCCCGGAGGCCCGAGGCGTCGAGTCGCTTCGAAAGACGGATGCCGGCGGTCGCTGCGGCCGGCGCATCGCTTTCGGCCAGGAGGAGTTCGGCGGCCTTGACGACTTCGGACGGTTCGACCTCGGGGGCCGAGCCTTCGCGGGTCTTCTTGCGCCAGAAATCGAGACCGATCTCCTGGGCGAGAGCCTGGCTGTCTTCGGGTGCGCCTTCGATGGCCGGGAAGCCGGCGGCCGTGCCGTATTCGGCGTAAGCACGGTGGCAGAAGGAGTGAATCGTGGTGATCTGCATCGCCGCGAGCTCCTGCAGGGCCTTCGGGGAGCCTTCTTTTTCCAGGAGTTCGCGCATGCGCTGACGCATCTCGAGGGCGGCTGCGTTGGTGAAGGTCACGAGCAGGACCTTCGAGATGTCCGTCCCTTCCAAGGACATCTTCTTTACGATGCGGACGAGGTTGAAGGTCTTGCCTGAGCCGGCGCCGGCTTCGACGACGACGAGCCTGGGCTGAAGCTTGAAAATATCGAGGTTGAGAGGGGGTGTGGTCATTTTGGTGTTATTTCGGCTGCTTGGGCTTTTTCGGCTGCTTGGGTGCAGGCGGCTCCTTGAATAGTTTCTTGAAATCGTTGTCGGTCAGACGGGTGTTGCCGCCGAGGGCTTTCGTCATGGCTTGGACGAACAGCTCCGGGACATAGCGTGAGGGCGCGAGAAGGCGTCCGAAGCGATCATGATTGTCTCCCCCCCGGTAGGGCGGGCTGCCGAAGAATTCCTCCTCGAATGTCTCCGGTTCTTTGGGCTTGAGGTCGTCCGACTTGAGGTCGTCCGACATGATGAGTTTCGCGCACTCGGCGGTTGCTTTCTTGCCTAGGTAGAACTGGTCGGTGCTGGCCTGCTTGGCCAGTTCGGTGAGCCTGGAGAAAAGCGTGTCCGGGTCGCCCACCTGCACCGCGAGCGCCCCACGGTCGGTGTAAGTCTCATCCCCGCGTGTACGTTTCTTGGCTCCGAAGATCGCTACGTTACGCAGTTGAGGCAGTTTCTTGCTGATGCACCCCAGCATCGCCAGACTGGGGAATAGGTGCTTATCATTGACGAGGATTCCGTCAGGCAGGGTCAATACTAGCCAATCCTTGAAAACATAAGGTTCGGGGAAGGTCTGGGAGTGATAGGAGGGCAAGAGCTCCTGTATGGGCTGGGGCGGAGCCGAGAAGTAATTTTCTTCCATGAAGCTCGGCCAATCTTCGGCAATCTTCTCTTCGAGTTCCTTGAGCATGATCGCGAGTTCTCCGTCCTCATGTGCCGAGAAATGTCCGGAGAGGATGGCTTCGTCGCGGGTCGGCGGAGTCGGCGTGCCGTCGGCCTGCTTCGGGCTGCGCTCGAGGTAGTCTCGCACCCAGTCGAGGGCGGCATACTTGGCGTCATACTCAGCGTCGCTGAGCTTGCCTTCGACGCGCGGGGCCACGAGGGCTTCGTCCGTCTGCAACGAATCTTTCACCCAGACGGTCCTCAGGTCGAGGTAGTTGAAAAGACCTTTGGCCGGATCTTCCCAGAAGCCGACCCACTCGTCGGCTGACCAGGTGTCGAACGGACGGCTCGGGGTGATCTGGAGCGGTTCGGGTTCCGGTATGGATGAGTTAAGGGTCTTGGCGGCCGCTACGGCATGGGTGTCGAACGTATGCTCTTGGCCGAATTCCGAAGAGGTTCCTTCGGCGGCTTCATGGGCGTGGATGCCGTGACGGCGAAGCCGGAACCGCTCCTTGGCCTCTTTCTGCAGGATGCGATCGCAGGCCTGTTTGATGAGTTCGACCGGGAGGGCGGCGGAGGCTTCCTTGCCGCTGGCGCCGGCGTAGCCCGGGAAGGTCGCGATGAGGCGATGCCGGGCCGCACCGATGGCGAGAAGCACGGCATGCATGCCCCGTTGCTCGCTCTGTTTCTTCTGACGTTCGGATTCCTGGGCGAGCGTGCTCTTCAGTTCCGGTCCTGGGCTCTGGCCGCGGACGGGGTAGCTGCCGTCCTTCATGCCAAGCAGCGCGATGATCTTTGCCGGATGGATGCTCGAGCTGCGCAGCGGGGCCAGCACGGCGCCACCGGACATGAACTGGCCTTTGCCATGGTCCAGGTCGAGCATGGGTTGGGCGAAGGCGGCGAAGAGGCTGAGCGACGCTGGCTCGTAGGAGCCTTGCTTGCCCTGTTCGCAGAGCGAGCCGAGCGCCCGTTCCATTTTGGCGGTTTCCTCCGCGTAGGCATGTGTTTGCGGCAGGAGGGCGGAAACGAGCAGGGAGAAACGGGCGCACCACGATTCGAGCGGGCGCGGATGATGGGCGTCGTTGATCCAGTCGCGCAGGAGGTCGGTGAATTCGATGAGCTCGGCCGCCAGGCGCGCGCCTTGCTTTCCTTCGACGGCATCTAAAGGCAAACTGGCCGGTTCACCGGCGAGCATGACGTCAGGGGCGAGCGCGGTGCCCAGCACTAGGCGACGGCGGAAGTCCGCCAGGCTCCACTCGTCATAGGCGACTTGCGTCAGTCTCTCGCGATGGGCGGCGTCGGCGCCCCAGAAGAACGGCGCGGCGCGGAACCATTCCTTGATGGTGGCGGTGTCGCCGGCATCCCACCCGAAACGATCCCGCACCACCTTGAGTTCGCAGAGCGCCATGACTTCCTCTGACGTGCAACGTCCGGCTGGAAGCGCCAGCAGGGCTTCGGCCAGGGTGGCTAGTTCGGATTTTGACGTACCTTCCAGCGCCACGTGCGTGACGTAGATGTCGCTTCCTTGCCGGTCGCGGAAGATGCCTTGCACGAGTGAGGCGTAGGTTTCGGGGTCGGGGGAGAGGATCAGGACGTCGCGTGGGCGGATGGTCGGATCCTGGGACATGGCGGCCAGCAATTCGTCGCGCAGGACCTCGACTTCCCGGACGACGCTATGGCAGCGATGGATCGTGACGGAGGATCGGTCTGGGTCGGCCGAGAGATCGAACCGGGCTTCTTCTTGGTCGAATTGCGCGATGCTCTGTTGCAGTGAGCCCAGCAGCGTCGCGGGGAAATGGCTGCGATCTTCGGCGGGTTCGCCGAAGTTCCAGGCGGGGCTGTCGACGAGCTTGGAGAATTGGTTCTGGAAGTGTTCGGCCGTCTGGCGGATGAAGTCGGCGCCTGGCGTATTCAGGCCTTCCGGCAGTTTCTGCCATTTGCGCAGGTCTTGATGGAAGCCAAGGGTCGGTTGGAGGAAGATGCCATGCACCGCGAGCGTGTCGGCGCGCCCGAGCGCGGCGAGGGAGCGCAGGAGGGTGCGAGGGATGTCGCCGCTGGCGAGCAGGGTGAGGTAACCTGGCAGCCGGCAGCGGAGGAGTTCGCAGGCCGCTTCGTCCGTCTCGAGCAGGTGCATGACGTCTGTCGGCGAAACCAGCTGTCGGCCGGAGCTCTTGACGATGCGGGTGCGTAGTTCTTTCCAAAGTAGCCCCAGCCGGTCATCGCCGGGATTGGTCTGGGCACGGAGCGTCCAATTCGGGTCATCGAGCGTCAGTTCGCGAAGGCGATTTGCCAGTCGCTCAGAGACTTCCCATCGCACCATGCCGCCATCGACCTCTGGCTTGCCGACGCAGTCAGCGAACAGCCTTCCTACCGCATGGTCTTTCGTGGCAAGGATGTCGTGGATGCGGAGAGCCAGGGATTCGAGCGGGTCGCCGAGGTTCGCCCCGGGTTCATGGCCGCTCAGGAGCGCCGCTGCCCAAGGCGCGAAGCGGTGGGTGTTGAGCAGGTCCGAGTGAGCATGCACCCCCAGACCCTTGCGACCGTCGCCCAAATCAACTTCGCGCACAAGGTAATGGCTCAGCCAGTTGCTGAGCGCCTTGCCGTCGACGAGGATCAGTTCCTTGCAGAAGAGCTTATCCGCCGGGCGACGGACCTCGGCCGTGATTCGGGCAAGGATGTCCCCCATCTCGGTCATTCGGGTGACGTGGTAACTGGTGAGAGGCATGAGGAACTAAAGCGGGGTAAGGCTCTGGTCTACCCGGGGATGGCGCCGGCGCAACCTTGGCGAGCGGGGGAGGGTGGATTATTATCATCCTGCCAGGCCCGGGCCGAACGGGTCTGGCTTGACAGCCTAGGCCAAGGGCGAACCCAGCTGTGGCGGACGGCTCATTCTATACGAACGCACTACATTTGGCTTTTGTCGGGAATGTCGTCTGGTTAAACGTCGAATCATGCCCCGCGTCGCCAACCCCCTGACCAAGGTGCGTAAACGTCTCGAAGCCTGCTGCTTCGCCGAGGTCAACTTCAAGAACCTTGCCAAAGACAAGGATAGGCCGTCCGATCCCGACAAGCACCGTAATTTCTACCGGTCGCGAGTACCGATCCAGCGTGAAATTGTCCCCGCGGCGGATGAGGCGCTGGATATCGCGTGCGAGCGTCTTGGCATCGACCGTGAAATCGTGCATGGGTTCGTCGAAAGCGACCCCAAGATGGGCGCGACCTGTTCCTACATCCGGGGCAATGCCGTCGTCTCGATGACTTCCGGGGCTATCGAAAGGTTCACCATCCCCGAGATGACCTACGTCTTCGGCCATGAGCTCGGTCACTACATCATGCCGAATGCGGGTTTGTGCAATCTGCTGCCGAACGGCGATCCGGCCAGCATGGAGGATGCCATCACGTACCGTAAGCTTGAGATCTCCATGGACCGCTTCGGCATGGTGGCTTGCCGGGACTACAAGGTAGCGGCGGTCGCTTTCTTGAAGCTTCACTCCGGCCTCGGCGCCCAGCACATCACCGACGACGTCGTGAGCTATGCCAAGGAAGCGATCAAGGGCTACGTCCACGATCATAATGAGTATTTCCAGGAGGCGTTCACCACCCACCCCTCGCTCTACGCGCGTATCCGTGCCCTCAGCCATTTCGCGGAATCGGAGGAATACCTAAAGCTCATCGGCAAGAAGGGCGGGAAATCCCACGCCGAGGTCGACGTCGAAGTCGCTAAAGACCTCCATGCGACGCTCGATTACTACGCCAGCAAACTCATGGATGACGTCATCTATGACGTGAACAACAACCTAGCGGCCGCGCAGGTTCATTTCGAAGGCAGGTGCGAGGTGGGTCGTTATGACGTCCATCCCCAGATCAAGCCCGAAGAGAACGTCATCAAGGCGATTCTCGGCCAAATCCAGAAAGCGCCTGTCGATAAGCGGGATGAAGATGTTCATTCCCGTCTCGACGGACTCATCAGGCATGCCATCCAGCGCTGCCCGTATCGGATGACGGCTCACCTCGAGGCCCTTCTGCCCAAGCTGGCAGACACCAAGTTCCACGAGAACGCCCAGAAGTTCGCCCTCAGGTTCAAGGAGTATCTGATCAGGTATCGGTCCGGCGAGCAGATCTGAGGCGGTTGGTGTCGTCTTTGCTTACCTAGCCCTATTCTTTTTCCGGATAGGTTGGTCCGTGGCCTGTGAATAAGTGACTTGGGTCCGGCTGGCCTCCGGGCGGCTCTGTCGGCAGTTCTTATATTAAAAATATGAATAACGACAAGCTGACCTACGATCAGCACGTGCAGAGCGAGTGCCTTTGCCTGCTCGGCTACTTCGCCGCCCAGTCAGGGCGCGCTAAGCGCGGTGACATCATCAACGAGCTCGCTGATGCGACTTTCGCCGGCAAGACGCCTGACTTGAAGAACCGTAAGAACTGGTGGACCCGGAAGTTCGGTAATATCGCTTTCGTCTGGAACGCCAACGGCTTGGCAGGCGCAATGATCCATGGCTATCGCATGCCCGTTGCCACGGGAAAGGGATTGAGCGGACACATTGGCGTCCAGCGACGAATTGAAGGGAATTCCTTGAGGTATTTCCTGGAAGATCTGCCGAAGTGCGTGCTTCTGGCGCAGCAGTTCATCGACCAAGGTGTGCGCATGAATCCGAAGATTCAGGAAGCCTTGTTCGGTGTCGTCGCTGGGCCTGGCTCAATTGCTTTGTCGCCGCAGGAGCAGGAGGACGTCGAGCTGGCCAAGAAGGCTAGCCCTGAGGGGGCCAAGAAGCTCGTGAAGCACTACCAGCGCGAGCGCGATGCCGGGCTATCTCGTGACGCCAAGGCCGCTTTTGCCAAGGCCAATGGCGGCAAGCTCTTCTGTCAGGCGTGTGGCGTCGAGCCGCTCAAGGTCTACGGCGTCGAAGTAATCGAGGCCCATCATCGTATCCCTTTGTCCAAGTCTGAAGAGGGCAGAGTGACCGAGATTTCGGATCTCATCATGCTCTGCCCCAGCTGCCATCGCGCCGTCCATCGTATCCCTGACTGCGACTTCGAAGTACTTAAGTTAAAACTGAAGGGGTGAGATAGTTCTACGGGACAATCTCGATGCTTTGTTGAGGCCGATTCTCTATAACGTACCCAGTTGGGTACCCCCTATTGATTAGTGAGGGTCACATCTAGTTCCTCAGACAGACGGTACAATGTGCTTACTTGATTGAACTTAACCCTGAACTGGCTCCGCCTATGTGTCTTTCGAGTGCTGCGGTCCAACTTGATTCCTGGATCATAGTAGACAGCGCCAGCCGCGACGCCTTTTAACAGTAGGGTGGCGTCGGTGCTACGGCAGAGCTTGATGTCCTTGCCGAATCGGTACTTCGGCCTTTCAGACTCCCGGTCGACTTCGGCTGGAATGTAGGCAGCCTTGTTATGCTTCCTGCACCAGTGTGTCAGGATTTTCCTGAAGCTCCATGATGCAGCCACCTCATCCTGGGGAGATAGGAGGACGACACATCCGTTGGCATCGGTGATTTTTCCGGAGTCTTTGTCGAATCCGACGACTTCGAGTCGCATCTTGGTTTCTGGGTGTGCGGTCCCTGCGTAGTGTATCCCTTGGAAATAGCTTATGTTTTCGCGGTCGGTATGTTCACCGTATTTTTCGACGAACTCCTCCACTCCGTCGACGTAGGATCCGCCATCAGGTTCAGGTGTCAGTAGCGTGATTGGTCCGGTGCCGTGCCTGAGGTAATTGGTGGTCCTGTGCTGTTTGATTTCCCAGCCTAGGAAGTCAGGCTCCGCTGTGCCGTTCTCTTCGACCCCGAGTTCCGCTTCAAGCGTTAAGCCACCGCAGTTCGTTCCATTGCACTCGACGATTTTACCGCCCTTGACCAGGCGTTTTGCTTCAATCCATCCCTTCTGATGTATGGATCGGAGCCTGCTGATGAGCTCGCTGTCTTGGTCCTTTTCTTTTTGACGTTGTAAGAGCACGGACATGTCGATGAGGACCCCAGCGGTAGGGAGTGCGGCCTTTATGGCGTAATACGAAATGGCCAGGGACGATGTCGGAGTACCTAGGTATGCTAAGACCTTGCCGTTCGGGCAGACTCCTAGGAGTAGGATACGTCCTTCGGCGCGACCTTTCTTCTCGTTGCTGAGCCATTCCGATGGCGCATGCCTGCATCCCCTGACGAAGCCGGAGAGTCTTACTTCCGGATACTGCGGGTAGAGTATGAGTTTGGTGTGCGCAGCAGGCGTTTGTTCCCCGTTATCGTTTATCCAGTCGAGACTGACGGATGCTTGTAGGACTTTGTCCGGAGCTATGCTCGAGGCGATGACCTCCCCGAAGGGAATCAGCTGAAGTACCTCGAACGATGGACCGAGGTAGATTTGGTTCTTGGTATTATCATTCGGAGCCAGTTCTTTCGCATACAACCTGGCGGCTCCGGCCTCCGCCAAGCATGATGCTAGGGCCTGGACCGAAGCGAAACTCATCTCATTCGCACTTCGCCATCTACGAATTCATAGGTCCTTAGCGTCTTCATGACTCTTTCTGCAATGGCGCTGACGACGGGTACGACCACGGAGTTCCCGAACTGTTTGTAGGCAGTAGCGTCCGCGCCGACTATTTTGAAGTCTTCCGGGTAGCCCATCAGTTTTCGACACTCATTCGGAGTGAGGCGTCTAGGGTTTTTTCCGCGTTGTTCGATAAGGATTTCGGAGCCATCTTTGTAGTATCTTGCGCTGAGAGTCCGAGCCACGTCATCCGGACCGACTACTTCGCAACCAAAGCCGTTTCCGGCTTCCTTATGCTTCTTGGCGTAATTCTGCAGGTAGTTCCAGAGCTTGTCCGAAAGGGTGTATTTAGGGTCAGGCGTTTTTTCGAGGATGTCTTCCAAGATGGGCCTTCCCGCATTTCGCATGACTCGCCGGCTCGCCGTCGTCGGAAATTCGAAGGGTAGGGGGTCTTTGAAGCCAACGATGAAGATGCGTTCACGATGTTGCGGAACGTATGCCTGCGCATCGATAATCTGCGTTTGGACGTGGTATCCTAGGTCACGAAGCGTGTTCATGATTATCAGGAACGTCTCCCCCTTGTTGTGTGATCGAAGGTTTTTTACGTTTTCCAGCACGAATGCCTTCGGCTGGTAATGGTCGATAATCTTGGCGAGATGAAAGAAAAGGTTCCCCTGCTTTTCGTCTTCGAAGCCATGCTTTCGGCCTAAACTCAGCTTCTTGGAGACCCCGGCGATGCTGAAGGGCTGACAAGGGAAACCTGCACAAAGAATATCATGGGGGGGGATTTGATCGCGAGCAAGAAGGGCAGGCGGTCGTTTTAAATCCACGTACCTCGCCGTGGTAATATCCCCGAAGGGTGTGATGTCATGATTCGCGGCATAGGTGTTACGGGCCTTCTCATCCCAGTCGGCGGCCCATACGCATTTTGCGCCAGCTGATTTGAATGCATAATGAAACCCTCCGATCCCGCAAAAAAGGTCTATAAATGTTGGCTTGAAGGGGGGCATATCCTCATTTGAGCACGGTTTCTGGCAAATTCCAGGCCTAAAATTTAATTTATCCCTCTTAATGATTGATGGGTCAATCTAGGGATTTTTACTCAGTGAATGAAGGTATTCAGGAAGATACTGTCCCGGAACGATGTCAGTACAACGACTCATCAGAGCGGATTTCTTGTTCCAGTTGTAGACGCCAGATCAGAGGCTTTCCCGTCCCTAGATGGCGAGGAAGGCGTAAGAGAGACACGGATTACCGTATTCGATTCTTTGGATGGAATGCGTTATCAAGGAAGGTATGTTTATTATGAATCTAAGGGGGAATATCGGGTGACGCAGCTTAAGGCTCTGTTTCTGAAAAATCGTTGCGCTGCAGGTGACGAAATCAGTTTAGAGCGAATCGGTGAGAGCGAATACGAGTTTTCGTTGAGGAGAAACCAGGCACACGAACTCGTTTCTCCTTCGGTTTACAGTGACGAATCACCTGACGACATACTGTCTGCGATTGAGGGTGAGCCCGGCTCCCTTTCCTCCAAGAGAAAGAGATGTTCCGAACTTCGCTTAGGTGCTTTGAAGAAGTGGGGAAATCGATGCAGTTGTTGCGGCTATTCTTTTGCAGATAACTTTGATGGTCTGCGGAGGGATTGTATCGAAATACACCACCTCAATCAGCTTTCCTTTAATCCGGGTCGTTTAGTCACTATAGATGACCTTCGGCCACTTTGCCCTAATTGCCACCGTGCTATTCATACGAGGAATCCGGCTTATAGTATTACTGAATTGAAGAAGATGTACGTGGGTGGGCGCTTATTCTGAGGATAGGCTGCCATGATTGGCAGTATCTCGGTCTGTGAGGCGGTGCGGATTCAGATCTTCCCGGATGACTGCTGCTTCATGGGTAACCGCACACAGCAGTACCACCAGGTAGGTAATGCTGTTCCTCCTTATCTTGCCTATCAGATCGGTCAGCGGGTTTGGGCGGCACTTAGGGGCTGAATTAGAAGTGCCAGACGTCAGCGGCAATCTCAGCTAGCTCTTCGCATCGGGACTTAAGGGTCTTTGCGTTAAGGCTGGAGATCTGGTGCTTACCGTTGAATTCGAGGTTAGTATTGATACGTCCGTTCGCGGCCAGGAAGACATTACCGAGGCTATTGATCAATTCTCTGAATTGTTCCTCATCCTTGAAACTGTATCCCACCCGGACGGTGTCGTCATAGTCAGAGGGTTTGAGTTTGATGCCTCTTTCAAGGGAGTAGCCTGCCGTGACCAGCGGAATGTGCTTATAGTCGAGGGCGCGATTGGAGTTGGAAGGGTGCTTGATTGCGTGGTGGATCCGGCTGGTGATCGCTTTGGACACCTTGGCCTCTCGGAACATGTCCCTGAGCATCAGGTTATCAATGAACTCATCGCGCGAGGGGGTATCCTTGAGTTTCTTGAGCTCGGCGATGATGCCGGCCTCCACTTGTTTTGGGGTGTTGCCTAGCGACCCTCTAGAGATTTTTTTAGCTAGTTCGGCCAAGGGTGTGTCTATACTGTTCGTGCGTCGGTCACAGATCTTCCAACGCAGATGCAGTTTCTCGAACACGAAGGCGGCTCTCTGCATCGCATCTTCGAGATCATCGGCATCTTCGAAGAGTGAGGCAACTGCCAGAAGGGCAGGGCGACTGAGTTTCGCCTGAAGATTGTTCAATGGCTGAAGGAAGTCGAAGGAGATGACCCCCGAGGAGGGGTGGCTGTACTTGTAGTCATGGAAGGCCTTGTAGGCCCTTAATGACTTTTCGAGGCCGTCGATGAGTTTATCATGAAGTCTGGGGTCACGAGACAGCTCGTTGTTGTAGGCGTCAAAGAGTTCATCCTTTGGTATGTTGCCGTTTTCCGATATCCAGTGGCTTCTTAAGAACTCATTTCTCATGCCATCGGACACGGATGCGTCGGTGGATTGGAATGCAGTGGCCAGGGAATTCCTTTCTCCTTCGAAGAAGTTTTCTGTCCGATCTGTTGATTTCTGGGAAGTGCCGTGGCTATAGAATGCACTCATCACCAGTTCCCATGACTCGAGTTTGGTGCCGCTGGCGTTGATGGAGGCAAAGACACGCATGCCTTCCTTGCGCTCATCGGTATCGATGATGACCAGTTTGATGCCGTCGATGATAGTCTCGAGAATCAGGGATGCTTCGATTGGGCGCTGTCCGTTCTTCGGCTCAACGAAATCAGTGATTTGTTTGTCTAAAGTTTCATTCGCTTGAATGATGAGATGCGATCTGAACTCTTTTTCCCATTTCTGGTTCTTTTTCTGGTCCGGGCCGAACGGAGATAGGTTGGGTTCATCCTTGGTGGCAATCTCGCGGAAGGC
Organism: Verrucomicrobiota bacterium; assembly: GCA_041180005.1. Taxonomy (GTDB): domain Bacteria; phylum Verrucomicrobiota; class Verrucomicrobiia; order Opitutales; family UBA953; genus UBA953. The sequence goes on from JBEGSF010000002.1 coordinate 230,275, forward strand.
TTGCCGATCATCGCATGGTAGATTTTTCTGCTGCTTGTGTAGGATGACCGGGTTGACGCCATCGACGGTCAGGAGCTTGCGTACCTCTCTCTTGAGCTTCTCGTTGCCGGAAACTTTTTTGGACAGACAGTTGAGCAGTACTGAGAGGGTCGTTAGACGTTGTTGGCCGTCAACTAGGTCAGTAACGCCGGTTTTAGTATCATGAGAGAGGACGATCGAACCTAAGAAGCATGAGCGATCTTTGGCACCTTCGCGCAGTCGAAGTCCCTCTAGGATATCAGTGAAGAGGTCTTCCACGTATTCGTCCTGCCACTTGTAGGCCCGTTGGTAGTTGGGGACGATTAGCTTACGGTACTTCGTGAAGAACTCACGAAGGGTCATTACTTTGGCGTCAAGGGGCATGTTAGGTCAGTTTACTTCGTCGTAGCAGTGAATGGCGAAAGCGTTGGCTTTCCCTGCATTTTCTAAGACGTCGAGGTCAAGAATGCTAGCCCTCAGTCGCAGGTTCTTGACGCCTTTGCGGAAGGAATCACCCTTAGGTTTCTTCTTGGTAGACTCGATGTGGTGCTTGGCGATAGCGCGGCAGATGCTGGGTTGTGAAGCGAGTTCTGGGCGCTCCATTAGCTGTACGAGGTCATCCTCCCCTAGTTTTGTGAGCAGATGATAAGGGGCTGGCTTATTCTCTTCATCCTTAAGGAGCTCGGCTCTCCACCATAAACGCGCAAACGCATGTCTCTCTGGCCTGTCCTGGGTTAGCCAACGTTCCGATGGCCTATCTGCGGGTTTACGCAGATCTTCCCATCTCCATGCGATCAGATTAGGCATATAGTGGCATGAGAGCGCGTTCCAGATTCCTGCTTTGCTCGCCTCATTCCGGGTCAATCCCATGCGCCTATGAAGGATTGCTGCCCACGTTTCATCGGATTCCACTCTCTTGTCGCGGTTCTTGGGGTACCCAAGTGCCTTTGCGGCGGCTAATAGTTCTGCGTAGATGTCGTCCAGCTCTTTGTCCGAGACCTGCACGCCGATCTTACTATATTCGAACATTTCTTCAGAGAAGAGGGTTTTACGCTGAACCTCTAGTTCTTGGATAGGCTGCTTGACCAGGGTGCAAAGCCTTTGCCAGTCGCTCCCCACGGCCATATCTTTGTCGACGGGGTGGAATTGTGGGTATAATTTCATGTTAGTCGTGCAGCGCGGTGAGCGGGAGTTTGGATTGGAGGATGGCCTTAACGATTTCCGGGTTGTCGTGGTATCGCTTGGCAAGGCTGCTTGCGCTAACGGCGGTGTAGTTAATTCCGAAATGTAAGTTGAGGAACTTCTGGATGTATTGGCCGAGCGTTCCATCCTCGTACTTTTCGCGAGTGAGATCATCCGCATTCCTGACTGCATGCTCGAGCAGTGAAAGGGCGACGCCATGATAGAGCATTTGCATCGCTGTTTCGTCAGGGTTTCCTTCGCCGGGTGGATCGATACGATGGATGAAGCTCTTGTTCAGGCTGTTTAGTACGAGTCTTACTCTTGAAGGACTGCCGTGGAGCGAGGTCTTGCTCCAATCAACCCTCCATGCGGCTAGCTTGCCTCCTTCGGATTCCTTGAATTCCTCCATGGTCGTCGGGAACATCGCCCCAAGTCCTTCTAGGAAGTAACGCTCTTTGCGTTCCCAGAGGATTGACGCTTGCTGCTGAGGCGTGAAATCCTCGTTCTTGGCCCCCATTTTCTCGAGGCAGATGAAGTATTCGAGAGAAAGTTGTTCAGCGATCATGCCGGCCGGGATGGTGAGTGTGATTTTCACGTCTCTTCCTTTCGCGCCATCAAGCGGTGAAGATTGTTCGCTGATCGTGAAGCGGGTGGTCCTGCAGCGGCCGCGGGCGACGAAGACTATCCGGGCGTCTTTGCTCAGCTCAAGTAACTCGAAGATGTCCGGGCAACTGATGCTTGCCGTGATTTGAAAAGCAAGCGGACGGTCGCAGGTGTAGCCTTTGACGAAGTCGTTAGGCCGTACTTTCTCATCTGTTCCTCTGCTTACCTCAATGCTGACTCCGGCAAAGTCTGCCGGCAGCGTATTGAAGGGGGATGCGCTGATCTTTGGCATATATTATTTAAGATTGATCTCGACCGTTAGGCCGAAATTTTCCGCGTTTCGGATGATGAGGAGCACTTTTTTTCCGATGATGTCTTTGTCGATGGCTAGATCGTTGTCGGAAGAGAGGAGGGACTTTTTTGTCGGCGCTTTCTCTGGGGTCTGGAACCAGCCGATTACCTTGCCGGTCTTACCGTCGTCGATATCCGTCGACTCGCCGCCGAGTAACCTAGCCGTGACGCTGACTTCGACTCTAGTGGCGCTACCGATGTTCTTTGGAATAGCGACTTCCACGAAGACGCATTTCTGGTTTTCGTATTTACCGAGCCTCGAATTGAATTTCAACGCACCCTTTGGGAGGCGGTCAGTCGGGGGCGCGTCAGGGCGAGGTCCTGGACCTTCCGTCGTACTTCCGCCTGCGGCTTCGCCGGCTCCCCATAGGCTGCCCAATGCAAGGGCGACCCTTCCCATGCGTCCCGAACTGCCTGTGTTGCTCGTTGAGGCTGGCGCGACGTGCTGGGCGACGAGGCTACGCACCGTCTGCAAGATTCTTGCCGCGCGCGGGCTTTTGACCGCACTCCACTCGTCGTGAGCAGCTGGCTCGCTGTTCTTGACTTCGCTCCTGATTTCTTCCGCCTTGGGGCCGGCAGGGTGGAGGAAAAAGACGGCACCATACTCTTGGGAAGGGCGCGCGCATGAGGCCATCTCGGCGTACCGGATCACCTGGCCTGGTCCACGGACGAGCGCGACGTGGTTGGAGATGGCAGGTGCGTCGCCGGTTGACCATAGAAGCGAAGCAATGGGGTGGTTGAACACCAGCGATTCGGTGACAAAGGTTGGCCTTTCTTCCTTGTTCGTCTTGTAGATGGCCAAGTAACCATAAGACTCATCTTTCCACCTGACTTCTTTCAGGTAAGTCTGCGGGTCGGGCACGAAACTTGAATCAGCAATCTTCTGCTGGATCTGCTCAAAAGCAAAGACATAGTATTTAAAGGGACATGCCTCAATGCTGTTCGGTAGTTTGATGATTTCCCCGTCATGTTGAATCTGGCAGATGAGCTTTCCGTTCTGTTCGCCTGAGCCCAAGAGCCTAGGCCAGTACCACGCGACGAGCGACTCTTGGAAAGCTTCTGCAAGTTTGGCGCGTCCCTGGGCGGTGGAGGCAGGGTTCCCTTCTTTATCCATGCTTTGGAACACGGGGTCGATGATCATCACCGCGGTCCCGGTCTCATTCTTGCCAAACGGTTGGAATCCGATCGCAGCAGCCAAGGCGTCGGCTTGATCGCCAGTAAGGGGTTGGTTGAATTCAGTCTTAGCGCTCGACGGCTTTACCCCCCACCAGTGACGTCCGGTGCAATGATGCTGTTCGAAGCAGTCGCGGTTGAGGGTCATGCCCATCAGGCGGGAGACAGGCTTTCCGTGCTCGTCAACGGTGTGGCTGAACGTGATGAGAGTCTTGGCCCCGCTGAACCGGAAGAAGACAGATTTTCCGAAGCCGAAACCGCCCCCGTCGTTGTTGGCATGGGAATCTTGTCCGATGTTACGTACGAATGAGACGAAGTTCCTTTTCTTCCCTCCTACGTCAGCCTCGGTCGGTCCAGCCAGTCCTGCGGTGCCGGTATCGCGTACGATCACGAAAGCCTTTCCTTCCTCTGTCTTTTCCTTGAGTTGAGTGATTAGTTCGTGCGCGTTCTTGTCTCCGGTAAAGACAGACGTGGAGATTGTTTTGGCCTGGGCAGCCGTAAAGGCCCCAATGTTGATTGAATAATAAACGTCATCTTTGCTATCCTTGTCCAGGCGTGCATCCCAAGAATTCTGGGCGGTTTCCCGGACGAACTGGGAGTAGTCGTCTAGGTTGGGTACGCCCAGCAGCCTCGTCGCTTGCATGAAGTCAAATCCACCCAGCGGACTGATGACTTCGGTGAAGAGGGAAAGTTTGCTCATTTGAAGGAGCGCAGGATTTGCTTGCTCGCCAGATCTGAGAGCACGAGTTCGCTGGCGATAGACAGGTCGATCTTGTACTTCAGGCCAGAAACTCCGTCCGGCAGGGCGTTTCTATGGAAGGACAGGGGGGTGATCCTTGGGAACCCGTCTCGGATTTCATAGTAGGCCGATTCGTGCTGGGAGAATGCGCGTGTCGTATCTTGAAGCTCTGCCGGCTTGGCTCCGAGCTTGAGGATGTTTTCCTCGAGGGTGGTCTTGCTGAGTCCAAGTGCCGCTAGTTCGCTGAGTAAACCCGGAAGGTGAATTAAGCCGTTTGGGGTGTTCTCAAGCCTGATGAAGCGGAGCGTAAGAGTGCCACCGTTGGGCGCCTCAAGCTGTGTCGAGCCATTGATGGAGACGGTCGATCCAGGGGTGGTCGTAACTTTGACTTCCAATGCAACGCTTCCTTTTCGGAAATCGTGGCGCTCGCCATCGAATCCTTGCCAGGCTTCGATGGATTCTGGGCCGCACTCTTTCGCCAAGTCCCGGAGGGTGAGGAGTTCGCCGATAAGTCCGGACAGCTTCTGTGCATCTAGGCCATTCTTGTTCTTCAGGAACAGCTCGCTCCATTCATCAAGCGCCGCGCAGACCTTGGCTTTGGTTTTTCCGGTCCCCGTTAGGTATTTCCGGACGATGGACTGGGTCAGCGAGGCGAAGAGGTCGCGAGAGAAGATTTCATCTGCTTCCACCACGACCCACGAGTGGTCTGCGCCGGAGTCACTGGCAAGGGCGGTGGCCTTGATGCCACTGCTTTGCCAGAATGTCTTCTTTTGCTCGGATTTATCCGTGCTGTTGAGCCACAGGGAAATCGTGCGATTCTCGTCCATGCTGAGACGGGCTTCGTAGCCCCCGTCGTGACCAAGCTCCAGTTTCTGGAACTTAAGCACACCTTTGGTGGGGGTGGCGACAAGGTCGATGGTTTCGAGCGATTCGATGATCGCTTCGAAGGTTTCGGCTGCTGTTTTCATGCGATGGTCTTTTCGTTCTCGTCTTCGTCTTCGATTACAGGGGTAGGCGGAGTGATCGTCACGCTAACGTAATCATGCTGCCCGGCCGCCTTCGGGTTACCCGGGAAGTAGATGGCGATGCCAATCGGGTCGGCGGCCGCGTCCATATCCAGTCGGGTTAAAGACTTCCCCTTTTGTGAATCCTTGTGGATAGGGTAGAGCACGATGAGGCCGACGCCGTTCTCGTAGCTACCACGAACTTCCTGTCTGCTGGAGGCTTTGGACTGCGCCTCCATCGCGATGGGGTCTTCAGCGTCGGCAAAGATGTCTTCGCGGGTCGAAAGATTCTGCACGTAGGCGAAGGGTTCTTCGCCGTAGTTCTTGCTTCGCGGAAGCTGTAGTCGGTTGATCGGGAGTCCTGCTAGCTTGAATCCGGAATTATCATCATCATTGCGCGTCTTGATGGCGAGGTTCCAAGTGACGCACCTTCCTTGTGCGTTCTGTCCGGCGATGTACTTCTTGAGGATGGTCGCATCCAGTTTCTGGTTCTTCGGGTGGAAGGCGTACTCCTCGAGGAACTTGATGATTTCGGATTTATCCACTCCGTGCGTGAGCAGGTGCTGGCTGCGTCGGGAGAACTTGTTCGGTCCGCCTACCCGAGTAATCAGGCTTTCCACGGCCTTGATGTTATTTTCGAGGGCCGCTTTGTCTTTCCTGAACAGGAAAGTGGAGTTCTCCATGTGACCGCTGTAGTCAATGGAGCACTGCTTGGCGTAGATGAGCTTGGCACGAGCCGTAATCTGCATGCCTGGACATTGTCTGATGCGGAGCCCGACTTCGGCGGGCGACTTGCCGGTCATGAAGGATTGCAGCTCGTTGAACATGTCCTGCTCGACGCCGGAAAGGCGCCGGAATTGATCCTCCATCTCGGCGGTCATCCAAACACGGGGCATGTCTTCGTAGTTCTTACGATAGCCGAACCAGCGACCCATCTGGAGAAGGGTATCGTAAGCGGAAGACTTACGGACGAAGTAGGAAACGGTGAGCCCTTCAAGCGTGATGCCACGGGAGAGCGTATTGCCACCGATCACGACTAGGACGCGGCCCTTATTCTTTTTGTCGTATTCGGCGTTGAGATTCGAGGCTTCGTTCGGGCTGCTGTTGCTGACGATGACCTTGATGCCATCGAAGAACTCCGGCGTCAGTTCCTTGGAGAGGTCCTGCCAGGTTACCTTCGGGTTTTTGCACCCGATTTGTTCTTGTTGGACTTTTGACGACTCGTCATTCCAGTGCGTTTCCCATTCGCCCCGGTTTCTTTCGAAATCTGCCTTCAGGACTCGGAGTAGTTCATCCATCTTGGGCTTAGTCATGCGATGTACTCGGACCCAGGGGGCTGTGTTGACCAGCATGGACTTGAATTCTGGGTCTCGTCCGGACGATTTTTCTCGGGCGATTCGGGCGGCAGAATTAAGAAGGAAGTAGCGGGTTGCTTCGACTAGCGAGGGAGGGGTTTCGAATGCGAAGGTGTCCATTGCTGTTTTCGCTGCGGGCGAAACTTGGTCCGATTCCTCTGGGGTGATCGTCCGTACGATGTCGTTGCCTTCAGCACCTAGGTCATGAGGTCCTTCGGAGTCCCGGCCAAAGATGCGCTCTGGGCCGAAGTATTCAGGGTTCAGCGGTAGTGCGAACAGGAAATCCCTCGGGTAAAGGTCTTGTGCTTCTGCATCTGGGTTTGTCAGTACGTTCGCAAAGGGCGTAGCGGTGTAGCCTACGTAGCTGACTTTCGGTAACATCTTCAGAATGTCACGAATCTCCCCGTTGATCTTGGTTGGGTCCTCGTCGGCACTCTTTGTATTGATGGAAGCGTTATCACACTCGTCGTCGACGATGAGCACTGGGCACATTTCCTTTTCGATATCTGGAACGCCGGTGAACCAGCGTCGCAGGCGGGTAAGAACAGTGTAGTTCTTCTTAATGACGGCGATGACGCGGACCCCGGGGTTAGACATCGTAGGAGATGCGGTCCCGATCTCGTTGAACTCCCCGAGCGGATCAACCCTTAGCGTGGCAGGGTCGCACTTAGCTTGAGTAAGCCAGCGCCACTTTTTGTCGTCGAAGCCGATGAGTTCATTCTGGAGCCGTTCCTGGGTCTGGTAACGAAGGGTGTTAGTCGTACCGGCTAGGACGATGATGATGCGATAACCGACATCGCCTGCCTTCGCGAGCAGGCCCATGAAGTTGGAGGTTTTCCCGCTTTGTACGCGCCCTACGACGAGGCCTTGGCGACGGAACTGCCTCGTCGAAGGGCTGCCAAGGTTACTGGTGATGCGATTAGTGTCGGAATGTATCTGTTCGACCGTTTCAGGCGTATATCCCTTCTCGAGTAAGCGTGCGCGGTATCTCGGCCAAAGATGGTCGTTATCCATCGGTCCGGGATACCATCTTTCGTCACGGGTCAGTGGGCCGACGGCGATTCGTGGGTCGCGCTCGTCATAGATTTTTGCGAGACGTTCGCGGACGACATCAGCGGCCGCCTTTGAGCGTTGCTTGGCGACATCCTCAGGAGTTTCGTTTTCGATCAGCTGCTGCAGCAGTTCGTTCTCCGCTTCGTCGACCGTTTGCCCGGACTTGACGCCGGTCATTACGGTGCGGATGTTTCCTTGGAGGGCTAAGTTGCTCATGGGGGTCGATTTGTTCTGCCTTAATACAAGGCAAGCGCAAGCCCGTGGGGGGGTGGTTTTATAAATAATATGAACTAAGGGGGGCTTCCCCGGGGCCGGGGTTGCTATGTCGGTATGTCCTCGGGTAGCCTTGCCTATCTGGTTTCAATCCCCCATGACGGATTCATGGCCCGTTGCATCCCTGATTTCATCGAAGACAAGGAAGAGACCCACCCGGAATGGGTGTTCTTCGAGCGACTGAAGGCCGAACTGCCCGACGAGTTCGTGGTCATCCCGAGCCTGGAGGTCGCCGCCCGAAGGGACCAGCAGGAGTCCGAGGTCGATTTTGTGCTGCTTCACCCCCGTGGCCGCTTGGTCATCGAGGTCAAGGGCGGCAAGCTGCGCCGTAAAGACGGACGTTGGGAACGTTGGAAGGGCGGGGTGTGGATTCGTGAGAACAAGTCCCCGTTCTACCAATCCCGCGTCAATAGCCACGCCGTCCGCGAATACCTGGAAGACCGCTTCGGTCGCGGCGACCCCCGGGCGGAGGCCCTCTTCGGCCGAGCGGTGGTCTTCCCGGATGCCATGCTCGAAGTGGACTCGATCGAAGCTGCGGATCAGATGGTGCTCGATCAATCCAATCTCGTCGGCGCAGGCAGCGTGCTTGCCGCCGTCCATAGCTTGTTTGACCAAGCTGAGAAGCAGTTCAAAGAGGGTCGCCAGCGTAAGGACCTGAAGACCCAGCAGTACGAGGCCAAGCAGGCTCAGGAAGCCGGTCTCACGCCTCGTCCGGTCGTCGAGCTGACGCTCGATCAAATCCGGCTGCCGGACCCGCTCACGGATGCTCAGATCCTGCAGATCGCCGACGCGCTCCGTCCGGACTTGATGATGGTCCCCAATCTCTCGGCCACCGATGTGGAACGTGAACTGATCCGTCTTTCTGCTAGCCAGCTGCGCACGCTCGACACGGTCCAGGGCAGCAAGCGCCTTCGCGTCGTCGGCGGCCCGGGCTCAGGGAAGACGCTTTTGGCGGTAGAGGTCGCCCGTCGCGAACTTCGCGAGCGCCCGGGCTCCAAAATCGGACTAGTCTGCTTCAACCGTAGCCTCGGCTCGTTCCTCGGCGAGGTCGCCCGCTCCGAAGGGCTGCTGACGGCGGTGACGGGTTCTTTCTATGTCCACGTCGATCGTCTGCTGGGCGACGTCGGACGCGCTGACGGCGATGTGGCCTATTATCACCAGCGGGTGCAGCAAGCCATCAAGGCCGCGAAGGCTTTGGCCGAAGAGGCCAAGTTCGATGTGCTGATCGTCGACGAAGGACAGGACTTCCGTGATGACGGCGATAAGTTGGCCCTCTTGGACGGCTTGCTCAAGGGTGGCTTCGCCAAGGGCCGCTGGCGCTGGTTCGAGGACCTCAACCAGATTCTGACCCCTGCTTCCACAGAGAAGCCTTCCGCGGTCTTGACCGAGCTGACCTCCGTATTGGATGACGCCGGGGAATACGTCCTGAAAGGTAATTGGCGTAACACGGCCCAGATCGCCGCCCGTGTCAGCGCCGCGATGGGGCTGGACTATGAGCCGGATGGCTTGGCCCTCGAGGGGCCTGAAGTGTTCACGGCTCCGCTGATGCCGGGCAAGGAGTTCGCGATGCTCGAGGCCTTGGTGCAGAAGAAGTTAGCGCCCGAGATCGCCATCCGCCAGTATTCCCCCGAAGACATCGTCGTCCTGAGCATGCGCGGCGCTGGCAAGGCTTCCTTCGAGGGCCAGACCACCCTCGGCGGCTTCCCGCTGGTACCTTATGACCCCGTGGCGCCTCGCGTGCCTGGCGCTATCCGGGCGACGTCCGTCTTCAAGTTCAAGGGCATGGAGAGCCATGTCGTCATCGTGACCGACCTCGACCAGGTCGAGACCCTGCGTGACCGCCGCAAAGCCTACGTGGGCATGTCCCGTGCTCGCTATAAGCTCTACCTCATCGCTACCGAGGCCGCGCTCGCGAACCTCAAGCGCGCGTAGGCCTCGCTTGGTCGGAGTCAGCATGCAGAAACCGCCCTCTGAGCGATTCGCGGGCGGTTTTTCATGAACTCGGGGTCGCCCCACGCCGAATGCCTTGAAAGGGTGCGTTGTGGGGTGCTTCTTTGTTCAGTCAGGATGTTATACTTGGATTAGCTTCGTGCGTAAGAAGGGGATGCCAAGTTGGTTCTTTCTTCTTGATCTCCAATCTGGTTACCTCAGTATCGTCGTATGGCTAACAAGTCGTCACCTTTAAAGGTCGCTGAACTCTTCGCTGGGGTAGGTGGTTTCCGCGAGGCCATGGTCGCGCTTAACCAACAAGAAGGCGCTGAGATATTCCGGATGGTCTGGTCGAATCAGTGGGAACCTTCGGAAGCAGCCAAGAAAGGCGAAGAGCAGTTCGCGAACCGAGTCTATATCGCGAAGTTCGGCCATGAGGGCCACTATGCCGATGACATCCATAAGATATCAGACATCCAAGGGCCGATTCCGAAGAGCGTTGTCCCGGACATCGACCTATTGGTCGGCGGCTTTCCTTGCCAGGACTATTCCGTAGCCAAGCCTAAGAACGTCTCTAAGGGACTCCGCGGACCCAAGGGTGTGCTCTGGTGGAGCATCGAGCGACTGCTCGAAGAGCGCTCGCCGGATTACGTGCTGCTTGAGAACGTCGATCGCCTCATCAATTCACCGGCCAACAACCGAGGACGTGACTTCGCGGTCATCCTTAAGGGGTTCCAGGAACTGGGGTACGGCGTCGAATGGCGCGTGATCAACGCAGGTGAATACGGCTTCCCGCAGAAGCGTCGGCGTATCTTCATCTTGGCCTACAAACTGAAGACAGCCCAAGGTAAGGCGCTCAAGGCCTCTCAGGATGAGCCGGCGGCGGTGCTGACCTCAAAGGGCGTGCTCGCCAAGGCGCTGCCTTGCGTCTCGGAGGAATTGATCCCCGAGGTCTTCGACCTGAACAAGTTCGAGACCGACGTCGACGTGAAGGATTGTTACGCTGAAGACGCCTCTCCCTTCCTGTCTGCGGGCTTCATGCTTAATGGTGATGTGCATACCCTGCAGGTCGACCCGGTCATGAAGGGCAAGCCGACCTATCTCCGTCACCTGCTTGTGAGGTCTGGGCAAGCCTTCTATCCCTCGACGGCTGCCAAGTTCAGCATCCCTGCCAATGACGCCGAACTTTGGGCTTATGCCAAAGGTCGTAAGAACGAACCTCGCCGCAAGCAGGTCGCCCTTGTCGGGTTCCTTAAATCCCAGCTCAAAGGAGAGGGTAAGGCCACCAAGCTTGAGCTGGCCGAGGCTGCCAAGAAGATCCCGGAGCTGCTTTCGATGGACCATGAGATGGTCATCGCTTTCGAAGGGCGTGAGGTGAAGGTCCGCCTCGCTCGTGAGGAACTTAACTTCAAGGTGGCTTCGTTGATGGGCAACCGGGCGAATCCATTGCGCCCGAATCTTATCAATCGATCTGACGTAAAGTTCGTGCTGGATGACGAAACCATGTGCCGCGAACTCGAGTCTCATGTCGCGGGCATTGTTGCGGATCGGGCCATTTCGCTCCTGGCTCTCAAGGACAAGGCTGAGCAGGCCAAGCTTAGGAAGGGACTGGCTGCCAAGGTCCGGCAGGCTATCACCGCCTTGCTCGGCAAGAATCCTTCCGTCCGGGTCACCGTCGGCGAAGCAGAACTGACGCTCGACCGGGATACGGTTTCAGGGGCCAGCTTCGCCTACGGCTATAAGGAGGGTGGCATGGCCTTCCCTGATCCGCTGGACGCCCCTGGGCGCACGATTATCACCTCCGAAGGCGGTGCTTCCGTTTCCCGCTTCAAGCACGTCATCTGCGAAGACTGTGCCAAGGCCGGCAAGAAGCTTCACCATGACTGTGGTAAGGATGGCCAATTACGTCGTCTCTTCCCTCGCGAGCTGGAGGCGATGAACGGTTTCTCGGAAGCCCATTCCCGGGTCTGTGAGCAACTGAAGATCTCGGACGGTCGTCGCGCCTTCTTCATGGGGAACGCCTTGGTGGTCGGGGTCGTCGAGCGTATCCTGAAGTCCTTATTGTCATAAGGTCCTTATTACGCTGGCAGGGCGGAGACGGGTTTCATAAGAATTTTATGTGCCTGGCGCCTTCCTATTCGAGCCTCTGCCTTACGATCCGGCCGACCGGACGTCCTGCCTTCGACATGCGCGGCGGCTGCAGGCCGCCGGTTCTTTGCGCGAAGCCATCCATGATTGCGTCCCAATCGAGCATCAGGCGAAGGTCTTCGAGGAGGTGGGCGCGATTCTGCGCACCGGCGGGAAAGGCGTGCTCGGTAATGCGATCGAGGCCGGCCATTTCTATTATCCCCCGAACTCCTCCTCCGAACCGGACTTGGAGTGGGCCGAACTGAAGTGCACCGGCTTGCTGCCAGACGGCGATGGCGGCCATCGGGCCAAGGAACGCCTCGTCATCTGCATGATCAATTACGGGGGTGACCCGGACTCGAAGATTCCTTGCGTGATCGAAGAGACGGCGGAGACCAGCCACGCCTTCAAGAAGCTCCTGAGCATTCTCCTGGTCTTCTATGACTACGCTAAGGTCGGGAGCCCGGAAGAGTTTCTGGACCTGCCCATTCGTTTGGTCGATACTTGGGCGCCTTCTGCGGAGGACGTAGCTCTATTCAAGCGAGACTGGGAGGTCATTCAAGGATATGTCAAAGAGGGTAGGGCTCATGAGCTGAGCGAAGGGCTGACGCCCTTGCTTGGCGCCTGCACGAAAAGCTCCGATGCGAAGAAGACCGTTAAGCAGCGGGTCGGTGCAGTTACGGCTAAACCTCGGGCGTTTGCTTTGAAGCAGGCTTTTGTGACGGATATCTTCCAATCTCTCCATGCCGCTCAGGTCGAAGCGATGGTTAAGGAGTCTGCTATCGCCGCTCAGTCCTTTAGGCCTGACACCGAGCAGAATCTAGAAGCCGCGATTCTTGATCGGTTGAAGGACTTTAAAGGTATTAGCACCGTCGATATCTGCGAAAGTATGCGTCTCGAAGGAAAGTTTGGGGGCAAGAGCGGACATTCGCGTCGCATGCGCAGGTTGCTCGATGCGATTTCGGCTGAGCTGAAGGGGGTGCCGATGGAAGCCCTCGATGCTTTCCGTAAATCTGGTCTCAGGATCTGCGTTGGCCGAATTGAGAATAACGAAGAAGCCGCCGAATCAGTTTCGTTTCCCGCCTTTGATTATGACGAAATCGTCGATGAAACGGAATGGGAAGATTCTTCGCTCTACCAGGATTTGGTTAAGAGGTTCTTGTTTATCTTCTTGAGGGATGACGGGGACGAATCATGTCCTCGCTTTGAGAAGGCTGTTTTCTGGTCGATGCCGGAGAAAGATCTCGATGCCACGCAGGAGGTTTGGGCTGATACCGTCAGACTTATTCGCGATAATCGCCTAGAAGAGCTTCCCGCTGAGTCCTCGACCTACGCAGTCCATGTTCGTCCGCACGACAAACATAGGTACCCCGGTTTCAAGCGCAGCTTCTGGCTTAATCGGCGCTACGTGACCAAGATTTGGGCCGGAGAGGCTTAGGGCGGTTAAAGTGTTTTAATGCAAGTTCTTGTTTAACAACAACCTAACTGGACCCTAGTGGTTTTCTGAAAACCCCTGTCAAATAAACTTCAGAAATTTTCAGAAAAATGGACACATCGATTTTGTTCAATAAAATCAATGGTTCCATGCAGGTCGTCGACCTGTTTTTCCGGGGGCTGATCGCCAAGAAATCTGAAAATTCTTAAAACATGCTGTATACTATTGAGGTGAAAGTACGAAGCGCCCAAGCCACCTCCCTCCGGACTAAACCCCGGAAAAGTCGCTAAAAACCGCCTCTAATCCGTTTTTGACAAGTTTTCCAAATCTCCCCGGTAGGGAGACAGCGACCACTTGTGCCTAAAAACAAACAAGTCCTCTTCCACTCCCCCCTCTTATGCGTACCCCCACGTCCATGATCGCCACCCCCTCCACCTCCCTCGTAACCGTCCCCGCCCGGACGTTACTCACCCAAGCAGCCCTCCGGGAGCGCGTCGAGACGCTCCTCCGCCAGGACGAGCGCCTGCTGCGCTCCTTCGTCCCGGGCAAGGAGGCCTTTGGCTTCCGCGTCCAGGGTATCGACCAGGCCGCCAGCCTCCGCTTCACGGTCTTCCGCCTTACCGACAAGATCAAACGCGTCGAACTCACCTTCCATAAGAAGGACGCGAAGCTCGCCGGCCTCCTGCTCGACCTGCTCATGCCGGACGTCGTCGATGAGTTTACCCTCGAGATCTTCCGTCGCGCCCATGCCGACAAGTCCCAGCCGGCCATCGTCGCCTGGCCCGAAGAGCTCCTCGCCGCCTAAGCCACGACAGTATCCTGTCGCGTAGGATAGCCCTAAGCCGCTACTAATGGTTATGGAAAATACTAGTAACTCTAACGGAGAGGGGGACGGGCATGCAGATCCCCACCCTAGCCCGGATGTTAACCGTAAAATCCAAGTCCTGGTCGGCCTTTCCAAGAAGAATGGTTTCGTGACCGTCCAGAACATCAATGAGGTAATCCCGGACTGCGCAACCGACCCGGAACTGATCGAGAACGTCATGAACATCCTCGATAACCTGGACATCAAGCTCTTGGACGAGGACGAGGTCGAGGCCTACCGCAAGAAAGTCGAAGACTCCGGGCTGGATGTAGAGCGTGCCGAGCCGGTTAACGTGCCATACGATACTTTAGAGGTCTATCGTAAGCAGATCGGCAACAAGCCTTCGATGACCTACGAACAGGAGGTAGAGATGTTTAAGCGCATCGAAGATGCCGAACTTCGCGCCCAGGAATTCCTTTTCTCCTGTTGGCTCACCCTTCCTTACCAGCTCGACCTCGCCTTCAAGGTTCTACGCAAGGAAGTGCGCTACGACATGGTCGTCGTCGACAAGAAGGTAGAATCCCGTGATTTCTATTTCACGTTACTCCCTGTGGCCGCCGAGAAGTGCGTAAAACTTAAGGCTAGGCTCGATAAAGCATGGCAAGACTATCTCGACGAATCCGACGCTGGCTTAAAGGCAAAGGCCCGAGAAGAATACGTCAAGATCCAGTTGACCCCCAAGGAGGGCTGCAAGGACGTCCTTCGTAAGTTCTGCTTCAAGATGAACCTACTCGAGGAATGGCTTGAGCTGCCCGACATCATTGGAGACATCGAGGCGGCCCGTAAGCTTATCCAACCGACCATGGGCGACCATAGCCCGGTCGACGATCATAATGACTTCAAGCCGGAGATTTCCTCTACTCGCGCCCGCGAGATTGAGCTCCGCTGGCGCCTCACGCCGGCCGAGCTAGTCCACCTGACTCGCAACGTCCGTAACCATCTCGATGAAGGAAGACGTGCGAAAGCCAAGATCGCCGAACACAACCTTCGGCTGGTCATCCTAATCGCCAAGAAATACGAGAATCGTGGTATGCTCTTCGAGGACCTCATCCAAGAAGGCAATATGGGTCTCGTTAAGGCCATCGAGAGATTTGAATGGCGACGTGGCTTTAAGTTCTCCACTTACGCGACCTGGTGGATCCACCAGTCGATTGCCCGGGGTATTGCCAGCAACTCTAAGACAGTTCGAATCCCATCACACTTGGCCGAGAAGCTGAACAAGGTTTTACAAGTCCAGAAGCGGCTTGCCAGTAAGCTACACCGTGAGCCAACACACGCGGAAATCGCTGAAAATTCTAACCTGCCAGTTCATGTCGTTATGCATGTTTTGAAGTTGGCTGATTCGCAGGAGGCATCCGGCTTGCTGAATACTGATCCCGGCAGCCATGAGACCTCTGATACGGCGGTAGAATCCTTGCAGTTTGGTTATGTCGAGGAGGCGGGCCAGGTTAATCCATCAAATGAAGCCGCACGCCATTTGCAGCGTCAGAAGATTGACTATGTCTTACGCTCGCTCACCGAGCAGCAGAAGGAGGTCCTTATCCTGCGTTTCGGTTTACTCGATGGTGTTGAACGTACACTTGAGGAAATCGGCCAGCATTTTAAGGTCACCCGGGAACGTATTCGTCAGATCGAAGCCAAGGCTCTGCGCAATATGAGGCACCCAACTCGTCTTCGGGCATTGATGGAGCTGCGCGAGGGGGGCGAATCGCTGAACGGCCCTGGCTTCGAGGATTTCACCCAAGATGACAAGAAGGACTGATTGTCCTCCAGATTTTTCAAGCTCATCGATTTGCCTCAAAATAAAGCATGTCAGCTATCGTAAAGTTAAAGTGGCATTCTCCCGGAGAGCAGAATGCCGTTCTGACCGTGGAGTTGCTTCGTAATGGCGAAGCCTGGGGAGAAGATCTGCCTTTCGGGAACCCTCATTTCCGTTTCGGTAAGACTAAGGCCCAGCTGATCTTAGCAACGTGGGATGTAATCGGGGAATATGTGGGGTCGGTCGGCGCCAAGCCTCCACTATTCCAAGCGCAGGAACGATACGTTCCAGATACGAGCTTCGTTACCGCCAAGGTGGTTAAGCAAGGTGAGTTCATCAACCGTGCCGGTATTCTGGTTGAGAAGCATTACTTGCAGCTCAACTACGGCGAAAAGGTCTGGGGTTTTGGTCTTAGCAAGGCTCAAGCACTTTTGTATTACCGCAAGGAAATCGAGTTTTTGGCCAAATCGTAAGCCTGCCCCTTTCAGCTAGCTCAGTCCATGTTCAGCGAATCGATGAACATGGACTGATCGGTGGCGATGGCCTGCATATTTGCGAAATCAGGCCTAATTCGAAAGGGGTAGGCTACCAAATAGCAGTCTGACCCTTTTGCACCCTTTGCGAAATACGCCCGCCTGGGCAAAATATCCTCCATCCAACCCCCTTCATTCCCACAACTCTTAATGCCTAAGCCTAATTATCACAAGTCCCTGACCATCCAGACCCTTGCCTTCCGTACCTCGATGCCGGCCGCCAGGTTCCGGCAACTGATCGAAGGTGCGGTCGCTGCGGAGCCGCTGCTGAATGAGAGTTTCATCGTGGGCGAAGATCCGTCGATCTTCCGGCTGCATGGCATGCACCAGCACGGCGACGTGCTGCTCTCCCACTGCAAATTCGCCTCCCCGATCGGCACCCGCCTCTCCCTGCGCTTCCGCGAGGGCGATCGCCCCTTGGTCGAGCGTCTAATCGCGGCCCTTGGTGACGAGGCCATGGCCGATAAGCCGGCGGGGAAGGGGAGTTTCTTTCCGTTCGAAGATCTAACGGTGGGGCACTGTCTCCTGGCCGGCGCGGCACCGCGCTCTGGACTTAAGGGCCTGGATATCCTGCCTTCAGCCGTCGAAAGCGGCTTGGAACTCCTTTGGGATGACCTGCCCGAGGTCACGGAAGAGCTCCGTTTGATCGGTGAGCTGACCGCCGTCCTCGTCGAAGGGCCCGGCGGAGGCGATGAAAGGTACCGACGCGCCGCCCAACTCGTACAGACTTACGAGCCTGCCCAGACCGTCTGGCGCCAGGGACGTCGCCTCCCGCTCATCCATCAGGCACACCTTCCGTCCGAAGACGGCACCAACGTCCTGCGCATTCATTTTACGCGCGACATGCGCGACGGCGCCATGGTCATCGGCTGGATCGATGACTACCCCATGACGCCCTGAGCTCCTGCTAGAATGCAAAAGGGTCAGGCTACTTTCTTGTAGCCTGCTTTTTTACCTTAAGGAGTAACCATAGAAGATTGAATCGTTTCCGGCCTTGGGCAATCTCACTCACCGAGTTCCCATGGATTTCGAGACATATTACAAGGGGCTGTTTGAGGCCGATCTCCGAGCTCTGCTTGGGCGTATTCCGGAGAAGCATAAGCGAACCCTATGGAATGATCCCTCGGCCTTGACGATTCAGTTGGATAGATTGCGAGCGGGGGACGCAATTGAAGCCGTGCCTGCTGACCGTCGGCCCCTCTTTGCCGTCTGCCTTTGTTGGACCGTGCTGATCGACCAGGCGATGTACAAGTATTCCGGTCAGTACTACGAAAGCTTCCGGAGATTATCGGCCTATCCCAAGCTTACAGGTGCCGGTGAATGGACTTGGTGTCATAAGTGCACTAGGCCTATCTATGCTATTACGGATATGCACTACGTCGATGAGGACGGGGCTTCCAAGGCCAAGGCGCTAATGTCGGCCGCCAAGGATTACTTCCGTAAAGATATCCCTGAATCCCTGGGTAAGCTATTCTCTATTCCTGATGAGCTGTCTGAGCGCATCTTTGTCGAGTGCCTTCGCGAGTTAGATAAGCGTTAAAGTCGGGGCAAGGCTAGCCATCCGGTGATAGCAATTGCGCATTTTTATCCTCAGTCGATGTTCAGTGAATCGATGAAGCCGCTGTGATCGGCGGCGATGGCCTGCATGGTCTCGAAATCAGGGTAGAAGGTGGCCCGAGCGAGCTGCTCCAGCGACATAAGGCGCTGGCCGAGGACCACGTCTTCCCCTGTGGTGAACTCGAAGGCCGAGCCGAAGATATCCACCAGGAAATAAAGATTGTCGGGCGTGCGATCGCGCACGACGCCGGCGTAGGTACAGACGTAGGGGCCTTCGCCCTCATCCGGGGTGATGGTGGTGTCGAACTTCGAGCTGATGAAGTATTTGCCGCGGCTCAGCAGCAGCGTGGCGATGGCCGCCGCGTCGGCGTTCGGGGTGGGGGAGACAGCTTCAGGGTTGGACATGATGGGTAGGCCCGTCGGTCTGCCCATGGCTGGCTGTATGTCAAATAGCCCAAGGACGTGACGCGGTCCCGACCCTGTCCGTATCACGTAATGTTGGTAAGCGTTGTACCACCTGGAGGCGAACCTTCGGTGGCGCAGCTAAAGGGGGGGCGAGGTCTGGACTATCCTTACGGAAAGCCGCCCATGGTGAGGCTGCCTTTCATGCCAGACCCCATTGCGTAAATGAATGTGTCTCTTGTTCTGCTGCCCTCAAGCCAGAAAAGCCTCTAGGGCGTTGGGTAGGGGCGTGCGGCCCGCGCGCCCGAGGATGACCGGGCCGGTCATCCCTACCCGAGGCAACTAGGGCAGCACGCGGTGCTGCCCCTACCTCGATGCATCGCTTCGTAGATTCATCAGCCAATCCTTGGCGGTTGCAGGGTAGAAAAGTGCGCGGATGAGGTGCATGCTGTCGAAGCGGCCCGAAATGACCTGCCAACGTGAACCGATTTTTTGGATCAGGCCGGCGGAGAGAGCGAGATCGAGTTCGCTAGGGTACGCCTCGTCGAGGGGGATTCCGAAACGGCGTTGGAAGCGTGCTTCGTCGATGAATCCGTAGTTCAGGGAGTAGAGCAGGTACTTGGCCTGGGCTTCCGCCTGCGGGAGTTCGTAGTAATACTCGCAGGGATTGGCGCCGGTTTTGATGCGGCTGACGTAATCACCGACGGCAAAGGCGTTGAATGACCAATGGTTGCCCCTGAGCGATGAGGCGTAGTTACCTAAGCCAAGGTAGGGCAGACCATCGAGGAGACGTCCCTCGAAGCAGGCGCTGGTGCCTGTCTCGTCAGCCCGGCGGCTGAAGTTGACCGAGCCGTAAGGGGCATGCCAGCCAGCTGCCGTCAGCTTGGCGTATCCGACATCGTACATGGCGCCGTAGGCCGCAGGGGAGGGCGTTGAGGGGGCGATCTTTGTCAGGGCGCGTCCTTTGCCGCGGTATAGGCAATCGTAGGTGGTGATGCTGTCGGGCTGTAATGCGATGACCCGATCGAGGTCGGCCTCCCAGTCCTGCATGCTCTGTCCGGGGAGGCCGAAGATGATATCTAGGTTCAGACGTTTGAATCCTGCCATCCGCAGATTCTGCATCGCAAGTTCGGTCTGCTCGATCTGGCGACGGCGGTTGACCAAGGCTAAAGTGGAGGCGTTGAAGCTCTGCACGCCCATGCTGACGCGCTGGACGCCTCCTCGGCTCAGTACGGCGAGTTTCTCGGGTTCCTGGGACGCAATCCGGGGAGTGGTCTCGATGCTGACGGGGAAGGCGTGCCCGGAGTACTGGGCGAATGGGGCGATGGCCTGGCAGAGTCGTTCTAACTGTTTGACAGATAGGCGGGTGGGCGTGCCTCCGCCGATGTCGATGCCTCGGATCTGGGTGCGGCCTAGCCAGTCAGAGTGGCTGTCTAACTCGCGTAAGAGGGCGTCGACGTAGCCGATGTGGACCTGCTCATCCGCACTGACGTCCACGGCGAAGTTGCAGTAGAAGCACTTCGCCTCACAGAACGGCACATGGAGGTAAAGCAAGGCCTCCGGGGCGTCGTGCAGCCAGTCGCGGGCGGAAGGTGCGGGATTACGACGGAAGTTCTGGAGGAAGTACTCACGACGTACCGGATACTGGATGGTGAAGTCGTGAGGGTGCGACTCCACGAATTTCAACCAGACTGACAGGTCTACGCTCAAGGCTGGCTGATGATCCGGCGGCTTTCCCTAACTACCTAGGCTTGGGCGCCGAACCGCTGCGCGAAGGGGCTGATGAAGCGCTCCTCGGGCGAGGTATCCACGATGGCGAAGGTGACTTCCTTGAATGCCCCGGCGAAGTCGACGGTGAGAGCGCGGTGGAAGAGCTCGGCGACCTGATGGCCGTCATTGCCAAAGGCTCCGCAACCCCAGGCGCCGAGAATCAGGGAGTCGTGGCCATGGGACTGGGCTACGGAGAGGATCTTGGCGATACGCTCGCGAAGGACAGTCGGTAGCTGGGCGAACTCCGCGGGGCTGGCATGCTTGGCCAATGGCGCGGCCGAGGTGATGAAGGAGGCGTGATAAGGGGAGGGCAGCAGGTCGTGCTCGTCATCTCGGAACACCGGGACGTCCGGCGAGTAGATCATGGCGTCGCTGTAGAGACACCCGCCCTTGGCCCGGTGGTAGCCATACATGGGCCAGTCCTTGATGGTTAGGTAGAGCGCACTAGACCGACATAGGTATTCCTCCTGGGCGCGGGCCCCGCTGAGGAATCCGCCGCCGGGATGGGTGGCGGAGGCGAAGTTCAAGGAGACGACGTTATGTCCCTTGGACTGATGACGGCGATGGGCGGAGAGGGTGGTCTCGTTGGTGACCTCGAATCGCGTCTGGTGGAGACCCTTCTGCGGCGCTGGGTGATCATGCTCAGGCGCGTAGTAGCGGGTTTTCTTCAGGGAGTTGGTCACGTGGGCCGTGATCTCGACCTCGCCGGCCTGGCCGACGTATCGGCCGGCTTTGGAGATGGCGACGGCTTCTTCGCCGAGTCGTACGGCGAGGTCACGGGGAATGCGGGGTTCGAATTGGCTCATGGGTAAGAGTATTTGATGGGAAGGCTTCAGGCGCGGGCGCGGAGGTAGGCGTCGAAGCGCCGGCTGATCTCGGCCTCGGTCGGCATGGGGATGGCCTTCTCGAGGGCGTCGCGCAGCGGAAGATGGGCGAGGTCGATCAGCGAAGGGATGAGCCTTACCATGCGGACAACCTGTTTCTCGGTGGGCTGGCCGTCCTCCAGTGGGAAATCGACGCCGAAGCGGATCTCGCCGTCCTCGAGGTCCATCTCGACCTGGATGATTTTCGATTCCCAGTTAAGCTGGTTGATGGTGCGCAGGACGGCGGCCTGCGTCTCCGGCGAGGCGTCCTTGGGCATGCGATAGGCCATGGGAGTCTGGACGCGCAGGAGTTCGCCGTCTTCCTCGAGCCGGATCATGATGTTCACGCCATGGTCACCGTCTTCATCGGTGTAGAGGTCGGTGGCGAAGCTGGTGCGGATGACGTCATCCTTCAGCCGATGCTTGATGTCGGCGGAGTCGAGGAGGGTGGAGATTTCGGAAATTGTGGAGGCCATGGAGATGGATGATGAAAGATGGAGGATGGATGATAGCGCTGAAGGAGTTGATCGGTTGATCAGTTGGCCGGTTGGCCAGAGGGATAATTTGAGGCTCGGAGGCTTAGTTGAACAGAAGCTGAATTCGTTACGGGTGGCGGGTGGCGGCCTCGGGTGGCAGGTGGCGGTGTGTTCCTTGCCAGCGTGTCAACTTGCCAACTTGTCAACTGGTCTGGCCTTCAAGCTCCGCCAGCGCTCCGCGGATGAATTCGGCGACGGGGTGATCTTTCGAGAAGTGTTCCTCGAAGAGCGGCAGGGCCTTCCGGTATTCGCGGATGGCTTCGGCGGAGTAACCCATCTTCTGGTACATGAGGCCGAGGTTCTTGATGACGTAGCAGCCATGGTCTTCGCCGGCGGAGAGGAGGGCGCGGCGAAGATTGGCTTCGGCCTTGGGGAATTCTTCGAGATGTACCTGCACGAAGCCGAGGTTATTGAGGAAGCGTTCCTTGGCGCGTTCGTCGTCGAATTCGGGGTGCTCGGTGGCGGCGGCCATCTGCTCGAGGATTTCTTCGGCTTTGGCGTACTGTTTAGCCGGGATGTAGATGTTCACCAGGTCCTGTTTGACCGAGAGGACGTCAGGATGGTGCTCTTCCTGCTGCGATCGGAGCAACAGGTGGACGGCCTGTTTGAGGCGGTTTTCGGCGCGGCCGGGCTTCTGCAGCTTGAGGTCGTTGGAGGCCGCCGCCTGCTGGATATATGCGAGGTTGCGGTAGCTGACGTTGCGGGCCCCATGCGTCTGGAGCAGGGCCAGATCGTAGGCGCGCTCAGCCTCGGCAAAGCGGTCTTCGCGCTGATGGTAGTTGCCGAGGTAGTAGAAGATCTTGCCGAAGACGGTGCTGGGCGACTGGCCGCGATGCGTCACCACCGGCGCGGCGGCATCGATGATTTCGCGGGCTTCCTCGTGGCGTTTGACTTGTAGGAGGGCTTCGCCCAAATGCATGGCCGTACGGGCTGCGGTGAATGTAGGCGGATCCTTGTCCAGCTTGCAGACCGCGAGGCCGCGTTCGAAGACCGGGATGGCGTCATCATAGCGTTCGCGATAGTTCAGGAAGATCCCGAAGTAGAGCAGGGCCATGCGCAGGGCAGGGAGGTGCGCCTCGATCGTTTCGTCACACAGATCCACTGCTTCCCGGTAGGTCTTCTCCGCGACGTCGGGGTGGTCTTGCTGGTTGTGGCACTCGGCGAGATCCTGGAGGGCGTCGACGATCTGCGGGATGCCTGCTTCGGCCTTTCGGATGCGGACGCGTCGTTCGAGCATAGCCAGCTCGGGTCCGGGCTCCTTCATCTCCGAGTAGAACAAGGCCAGGTCGAGACAGACCGTGTCGACCTGGGTGCTGTCTGGGCCGAAGTGCTCCTCGGCGAACGCGAGGGCTTGGGTGTACTCCGCCCGGGCCGATTCCATGCGGTCGGCGAAACGGTGTTCCTTGGCGGTGGCCATCCGGTCTTTGAACTCGGCCAAAAGGGCTTCTTTGTTCGGTTTTGACATGTTTTTGAAGGATTTAAGTATACCCTGACAGCAACTGTTAGCATTGCAAGAGGATAGGTTGAGGTTTAGTAGTTTGGGGAATTCGCCGACCCTACCCCCGCTTAACCATGTCCCTCGAACGCTTCATCCAAGCCCAGGAAAAGACCTACGCGGGGGCGCTGGCCGAACTGAAGGCCGGCCAGAAGACCGGCCACTGGATCTGGTGGGTCTTCCCGCAGCTGAGGGGTCTAGGTTCTTCCCACAACTCGACCTATTACGGTCTGGCCGATGAAGCCGAAGCGCGGGCCTACCTTCAGCATCCGATCTTGGGCGCCCGGTATCAGGAATGTCTCGAGGTCGTCCACGGTCATCTGTGTCAGGGTGGGGTGGCGCCGCTGATGCTGATGGGCAGTCAGGTGGATGTCCTGAAGCTCCGCAGTTCTGTGGGATTATTCCTTAAGGTGTCGCCGGTCGAGGATGCCAAGTTCCGCGGCCAGGCTTTGGATATCTTGAATGTGTTAGGGTAGGGGCGCGACGGCCCGCGCGCCCGAGGATGACCGGGCCGGTCATCCCTACCAACCGCTCCTATGCCGCGAGCGGTTAGCGGTAAGCGGTTGGGAACACAGAGAGGCGGCTATGTCGTGACGCGGTCCCGACCCTGCCTGTGTCAGGTTATATCAGACTTAAGAATGTTGTAAGAGAGGGCAGCTGGGGCACTATGAGGACGTGCTCTTCAAGCAGGCCAACGGAGATCTCTTCACCTCGGCGGGGGTGTTCATCAAGAACGTCCACTGCCCCAAGGGACCCGCGGCTCTCGGCCTCTTGGGCGTCGATCGTAAAGGCCGGCTGACCTGCGAGGGTTGTTCGCGACGCATCCACGACGTCCGCCTGAAGACCGAGGCCCAGGTCGTCGCCTTGGTCAAGGCCGACCCCCGGGCATGCCTGCTTCTCAACCGACGCGACCTCTCCCTGATCTGATGTCCCTCTTTCCTGACAACTCGAGCGCGTCCGCCATGGTGACCACGGTCTGGCGACGCAATTGCCTTCCCGCCCCGGAGGCTGGCGAAGACGGCGAGGAGGCTCCCATCCCCATTCCGGTCCTTGCGAGCAAGGTCATGTGTTTGGCGCCGCGGATGGGTGCAAGGGACAAGGCTTCCTTCTTCTCCGCCTTCACGCGCGTATGGCCGAGGATCGACGCCCTTCGCATGGATGACTCCAGGTATCCGACGAGCATCGTGGAGACTCCGGAGGATGAATTGGTGCTCATGCGTTGGATCGGAACGATCGCGGCTAGGCTCAAGCCGGTGGCCCCGGCCCCGCGTCGGCTTATCAAGGAAGGGGATAGGGTGGCCTATCCAGATGAGTTCGAAGCGATGAAGCTCTGTCCTTCGGCTTTCGGCGACTATCGGTTGACGGGCATGCGGGATGATTATTTCCGCCCGCTCCGCCTGACCCATCGGCAGCTCGCCCTGCACGTCGAATTCGCGCCTTTGCTCGCGGCGGTCTTCCTGGCGAGCCGGCTGCCGGGTAGTTATACCAATAACATGCTCATGCCGAGCCTGGGCATGCGGCCGCAGGTCGTGAATCTGCTGGAGGTCCTGCTGGCACGCCGTCCTGATAACATGACCGACGAGCAGTTCCTACCCTGCGTGACCTGGCTGATGCGACCCCGCCCGCCGCTCTGGCCTGATTACCATGAGCATGTCCTCGGCTGAGGACATCTTGTCAGGACAAGCGTAATCATGTCCGACCTCAAGGTAGGCTTGCTTCCTCCATTCAGGAGTTCATGGGGTCGTGCGACCCCGGAGTATTACTTCCCCTTGGGGTTCGGGCCGTACTGGTTGTCACCCGGGTCGCTGTCAGCGAAGGCCATCCACAGACCGTAGAAGGGGATGATCATGTAAATGCCCGGATTGCCGCGGTCATGGCAGCGCTTGGTTCCGGCGGCAAATGCAAACCAGAAATAGGGCACAAGGGCGATGACGCCGAGCAATTCGTTGGCCTGCATGATGATCGACCAGAACACGATGTAGGCCGCCATGATCAGCTGGCTGAGCCAGTATTCGGTGCGACGGATACGGCCTTCGAAGGAGAACGGGGATTTGAACATAAGATTTATATAAAGATGCCGTCCGTGAAATCAACAGTTATATCTGATTTCTCTTTACGCAGGTCTTTTCCGGGCCGAGAACTGAGCCATGAGATCCGTCTTTCTCCTGCTTTTCTGGTCGGTTTCCCTGCTGGCGGCGGACAAGTCCTTGGGGCCCGTCCAGGTACACCACCACGATCACGGCCAGATCCAGGCCGGAGACACCGATTGCCCGGCTTACCGTAACGGCCTGAAGTGCTACGGATTCGGACTGATGGACGGAATGACCATGAACGGTCCTCGTTACCGTTGCTCTATCTGCGGTGCGCGTTGGATCGTCACGACCGAGCGCTATTCCGCTCCCAGCAGCCCCACGAACTGTCCGGGATATCTGAACGGAGGTAACGGGCCGAAGTGCTACGGTTTCGGGATGATCGACGGAGTCACGGTCGGCGGCACCCGTTACAAGTGCGGCATCTGCGGCTGCCGCTGGATCGTCCGCTGAGACACGTCCGTCTGCAGGGAGGAAATCATCAACCTGCGGATGTTCGCCATTCTCTCAGACATCCACGGCAACCGGCCGGCGTTGGAGGCGGTGTTCGCGGAGATGGAGCGCCTGGGCGTGCAGCGCATGCTGGTGCTAGGAGATGTGATCGGCTACGGGCCTTTTCCGAACGACTGTCTGCGGATGGTCGCCAAGGCTGAGGTCTGCCTGCAGGGTAACCACGAGGCCGGCGTGAGCGGCGCTTTGGGCGAACAATGGTTCAATGACGCAGCCTGGGGCGCGATCGAATGGACACGCAAGAAGCTCACCCATGCCGACCGCGAGCTGATCTCAAAGTGGCGGCCGACCGGGCAGCATGAGGGCATCCAGCTGGCTCATGCTTCCCTGAACCCCGATGCGGTCTTCGACTACCTGCTGACTCCTCGGGCGCTGAAGGCTCACTTCGCCGCTCAGAAGGCCCCGCTGTGCTTCGTCGGCCATACCCATGTTCCGGAAATCTGGAACGAGGGCAGGGAAGATTCCGTACCGTTGCCGAAGTCAGGGGCCTATCGCCTCGAGCCAGGCCGTAAGACGGTCATCAACGTCGGAAGCGTGGGTCTGCCTCGCGGGGATGACAAACGGGCCTCCTGGGCGACTTATGACCCCTTGGCGGGCGAAGTGACGCTTCGCCGGACGTCCTATGACGTCCAAGAGGTCATCCGGACAATCAAGCACCTGAGGCATGAACCGGTGGTGGAGGCTAAGTTGTTGAGAGATCTCGGAGCGTGAAAATTAGAGGCACGCAGGCCAGAGGCCCGGTTGAAGAGAGATAGCCGGAGTTGACCGGTTGAACAGTTGGCCGGTTGGCCAGAAGGACGACTAGCTGGCCAGTTGCAAGTAGGCGGCGAAGAGGGGCAGGGCGGTGTTTAGGGATGGGACTTGGGTTTGTCCTAGTGGCATGGGCAAAAGTTATTGGGATATTTTAGGAGAATATTATATTTTATTACTGTATAAAATTACGCTTGCCCGTGAGGTGCCCCGCAGCATCTTGACAGCCGCTATGAAGCATACCCTACTGACCGTCACCCTCCTGTCCGCCGCCGCTGCCGTTTCCGCGCAGAGCGCCGGTTCCCCCAAGATGTCCTACGATTTCATCCGCGCCGGCTATGTCCAGGGCGAAGAAATCAAAGGTATCGCCCTTTCCGGCACCGCTCTCCTCGGCGAGCACGTGCTGATCGGTGGTTCCTACCAGGACCTCACCGCTCGTAACCTCGACGATGTCGATGGCGAAGCCTCCACCTTCAATCTCGGCGCTCGATTCGGCGTAGGCTCCGGTGACATCATCATCGGCGCTTCCTACGGCCAGCTGCAGGGCGCCGGAGTCGACGGTGGTTCCGTGGTCGCCGTGGCCGCCAACGTCACCTCGCTCGGTATCGCTTACCGCCACTCCTTCAGCGAGACTTGGGAAGCCTTCGTGAGCTACGACCGCGTCCGTACCGAGTACGCCGCTGGCTCGTATGACCTCTCCACCGGCACCGCCCTCGTCGGTGCTGCCAGCCAGTCCGACAACCAGTTCGGCGTGGCCGTCCGTTGCAACGTCTCCAAGGAGATCGACGTCACCTTCGGATACGCCTGGGTCGACGGCGACGGCGCTTGGTCGCTCTCGGCCGGCTACAACTTCTAAGCGGTCTTCATAGCACGCTTACGGGTCCGGCGTGTGCCGGACCCTTTTTGTGCAACCAACATCACCCTAAAATGCTTAACAAAACCCATATCCTCCTCTTGCTCGGCCTATCCATGGTGGGCTGCGCCTCCATCACTCGTGGAACCAAAGAAGTTTTCGTGGTCGATTCCACTCCGCAAGATGCCGAAGTCAGGCTTTCCAGCGGCCAGGTCGGACGGACTCCGGCCAGCTTCGAGGTCGGCCGGCGGGATACCTTGACGGTCTTCGTGAGCAAGCCTGGCTACAAGAGCCGGACCTTGATCGTCCAATCCGAAGTCGGCGGCGGTGGCGCCGCTGGCATGGCGGGAAATGTATTGTTCGGTGGCATCATCGGTGCTGGCGTCGATGCCGGCACCGGAGCGATGTACGAACATAAGCCCAATCCGCTCATGGTCCAGCTGGAGTCTGAGTCAGCAACGGCGAAGCCTTGATTGGAGGTAGGCAGTCATGTTCCAAGACCCGGCCTAAGGCCGGGTCTTTTCTTTGGAGGTCATAAAGGATGGTGAGGATGACCGGGTCGGTCATCCCTACCCTAGGCAACCAGGGCAGCACGCGATGCTGCCCCTAGCTCATTCGTTAGCGCTGGCGGGAGGCCGGGGAGCGGGCAAAGTGGGGCGGTCGCATGTTCAAGGGCATCTCACAGTACTTCGCAGGAATCGGAAGGGCCATGAAGGTCCGTTCCGGTCAGGGTGAGGCATATGCCGAGAGGTTGAAGGCCTATGGGGAGCTGAATCGGCTCGAGCAGTCTATTCCCGCGGCCCGTGCGGAGGTCCTGGCTGCGGCGGAAGCAATCGTCACCGCGACGGTCGTCGCCGAGCTGCGTTCGACTCCGATTTCGGAGCTGAAGGATTTTGGCGCGGCGGTGGGCCCCCTGCAGGCGGCAGGTTTCCGGAAGATTTCTGACCTGATCGGGCATACGCTGGCATCTTTACAGGGGTACCGTGGCATCGGCGAGGTGACGGCGGGCGCCGCCTTGCAGGCGCTGGCGACTTTTCAGGCGTCAGCCCAAGCCCGCGTTCGCCTGCTGCCGGACCCGGATAATCGTCGGCCGTCCGACACCCGGCTGCTCGTCTCCTTGGTCAAGTACGAGACCCTGTTGCGCGATTTCGGGACGCGTCCGGCAGATGCCCGCATCCGTTTCGAAGACACGTCCCAGCGCCTTCAGCAGACCCGGGCCCGGACCCGACTGAGCGATCAGCTGCTTTCATTGGCGGCTCAGGACGAACTTGCGCGAGACTGCGAAGGCTTGAAGGCGGAGTTCCGCTGGATCTCCGATGAAGCCCGCGGGCTGGCCGATTACGCTCAGCGTCTCGCTTTCGACCCCGCGGTCGTCTGGCGACGCTACACGGATAACTCGGCTTCGTTCATCGCTCTGTTGGAAAGCCTGCTGCCGGCCCGGGCCGTCACGAAGGGCGCCTTGGCGGCCCCTGACCTGCGGGGCGGCTTGCCGGCGGAGATCGCCGATGCGGTCGAGGCCACGAAAGTCGACCTGCGCCTGCTCACGGCCACCTTGCGCCGTTATCAGCAGTTCGGGACGCAATATATCGTCTGCCAGAAACGCGTCCTGCTCGGAGACGACATGGGCTTGGGCAAGACCATGCAGGTGCTCGCGGCGATGTGCCATCTCGCGGCCCAAGGTAAGAAGTACTTCTTCGTGGTCGCGCCGAATAGCGTGCTGATCAACTGGGAGCGAGAGGTGAAGAAGCACACCAAGCTCGGCGCCATCGTCGTGCACGGTTCGGACCGGGATGATGAGCTCGACCAGTGGCGGCGGGAGGGCGGGGTGGCGATCACGACCTATACCACGCTGAGCCGACTGGTCGATGGCATCACCGAACTCGATTTCCTGGCGGTCGACGAAGCCCACTCGGTCAAGAACAAGCAGGCACAGCGGACCCAGGCTGTCATGCGCCTGACCAGCATCGCCAAGCATGTCGCCTTCATGTCCGGCACGGCTCTGGAGAATCGCCTCAGCGAGCTCCAGACGCTCGTGACGACCGTCCAGCCTGAGCTCGATCAGGAGGTGCTGACCTTGCTGAAGCAGGTCCGGCCCGCTCCGGCCGAGGTGCGGGAGAAGCTCGCGCCTGTCTATCTTCGTCGCACCCAAGCGGACGTGTTGACGGAGCTGCCGGATATCACCGAGACAGACGAAATCGTCCCGTTGGAGCCGGCGGATGTGGAAGCCTATCGGGCCAGCCCGGATAACCTCATGCATAAGCGCTTGGCGGCGACCATCGGCGCTGGTGGCTTGCAGTCGGCCAAGTTCGACCGGCTCAAGGAATTGCTGGAGCTGTATCGCGACGACGGACGCAAGGTGGCGGTGTTCTCCTATTTCCGGCAGGTGCTCGATGACGTCAGCACGCTTGTCGGCGGTTGTGCGCAGATCCACGGCGAGATCAGTTCCGTCGAACGTCAGCAGGTCATCGACCGTTTCGCAACCCAGGAGGGCTTCGGCGTCCTTGCCCTTCAGGTCGAAGCCGGCGGCTTTGGTATCAACCTGCAATGCGCCCAGGTCGTCATCCTGATGGAACCTCAGTTCAAGCCGTCCACCGAACGCCAGGCCATCGCTCGGGTCCGTCGCATGGGCCAGACGCGTAAGGTAAACGCCCATCGGCTCATCGCCAAGGGAACCATCGACGAACTCTTGGTCCGTCTCGTGGCCGAGAAGTCGCAGATCTTCGCCGACTACGCCCACCAGAGTTCGGTCAAGGATGCCAGCGGCATGGCGATCGATCCGGGAAGCGCGGTGATGGCTGAGTTGAGACGCGCCGTAGGCGCGTAAGAAAGACTAGATTAGTTGACATGTTGACAAGTTGGCCGGTTGACAAGAGCGAGGCAGATGAGCTAGCCGGCTGGCAAGTTGACACGTTGACAAGGGAGACGATGCGAGGCGAAGGCGCGCAGGGGTGCACGTGGGCATGGTGACACGTGGGCAAGGGCTGCTGGCATCCGAGGCAATTGAGGTAGGGCGTGGCTTTCCGAGCCCGCCGTCTGGCTTCATTACTCAGGCCATCTGTTCAGCGCGTCGGGCGGGCCGACCAGCTCATGCTGCCGATGATGTAGAAGATCCAGCCGAAGGGGACGAACACCATGGCGATACGGATGAGCACGGGGTCGCTGTTCCACTTATGGGCGAGGCCCGCGCAGACGCCGGCGACGATGACGTTGTCGCTGCTTCGGTAGAAGTCTCCTGAGGTCTGGGCGCCGGCTCGTCCGGCGGCAGGGTAGATGTTTTCGGCGTCAGTGCCGTTCGCCTCGAACTCGACCGCCAGGCCTACCGAAGGCGGCAGGGTCGGGGAGCCCCACTGGGCGACGATGAAGTTATAGCGGAAGCCGTTGTACCCGCTGATCAAACCGACCCCTTGCTGGATGTTGAAGCTCAGGATGGTTCCTTGGATCGCAAGGCGCTGCCCCGAGGCGGCCGAGGCGCCGGGAGCGACAGGGTTCGCGGCCTGGGAGGGCAGCGAGGAAAGGGGCGCCCAGCTGGGCATGCCTGGCTTCCAGTAAAAATCGGCAGGGAGGTAATGGCCGGAGGCGAGCAGCTGGCGGAGTTCAGGTTCGGAGTGCGTACCGAGCACACGTCCTGCCCGTGAGACCTGATGGTCGGCATTGCCTGTTGCGCTAGGGGGAGGGGTGCCGCCGTGAGGCATCTGTCCCGACTGTGCGTTGGGTTTCTTGATCGACTTAAGCACGATGAAGACGGTCACTGCAGGACAGGCCAGGCAGAGCAGCGCCCAGAAAACAGGTCCGTCCAGCATTGGTAGGATAGCCATGGTTCAGAGCGTGGAGGCAGGCCTGCCTGCTTCAACGGAAAACATGTCCGGGATGCGGCATGGCAGGCAGACTCAGCCGAAAGGTGTTGATGTCACCGGTCCATCATAGATTACTACTACTAATCCTATGACGGCGACTCGCTATCAGATCTCACGCTCAGGCCAAGTCATCGGCACCTTCGACGGCAATGAGATGATCGCGAAGGTCGCGACGGGGCAGGTCTTCCCGACTGACTACTATTGGACGGCAGGCATGGCTGCTTGGGCTCGGGTGAGCAGCCATGAAGAGTGGATGCGACATGTGCCCAAGTCGGCGCCACGTCATCAGGTCGCTCCTCCGCCTCCCTCCGCCGGCCAAGCCCTTCCTCCGCCGCTCAGCCGGCCGGCGCGCAGCTATCCCCCTGGTATGATGGTGTGCACCCAGTGCGGCTGTACCGGGACCGAAAGCCACACCAAGGGAAGTTTCATGATCGAGGTCGTCCTCTGGCTGTTCATGTGCGTCCCGGGTCTGGTATATTCGATCTGGCGCCTGACCACGCGTGGTCAGGTCTGCAGCTCCTGCAAGAGCGACCGACTCGTCCCGGCGAGCTCTCCGGCCGGGCAAAGGCTGCTGTCCAATCCCTGAGTCCTTCGCTCAGGGGTTGGTCTTGATCATCTTGTAACCTCGCGTGCCTCGGTGAGACATGAGCACGCGGATGGTCTGGCCTCGTTTTGCCGCGATCATATCCAGGAAAGAGCGGACGTCGGGGACCTTGCTTCCGTCGATCTCCAGCAGGAAGTCTCCTTCCATGATGTCGGCTTCGAACGCCGGAGTGTTCCTCAGCACGATTTCGACGGCCACCGCTGAGTTGGTGCCGAGCGCCGAAGCTTCCGTGGCGGTCATCTCGCGGACACGGACGCCCATGGCGGGCTTGTTGATGCGTCTGCGCAGGAAGAGGGCGGAGTAGTCCATCCTGGTGACCGTGACCGGCACGACCTGGGTGCTGTACGTCCCTGGGGTGTAGGTCGTCGCAGTGCCTGAAAAAGAGCCGCCGTATCCATATCCGTTGAGATAGGTGGTCTGCTGGGTGCCTGGGTTGTACTGAGGGATGACCATGGCGCTTTGCGTGGTCTGAGCATTGCCGGCCCAGTAGAGCACCACGTCGGCGCCGACTTTCTCGCCTTGTGCCTGCAGGCTGTCGAGGGAGACGCCGCCGCCGGCGTTGAAGCTCGATTCCCCGAAGACCACGTAGCCATCGCGGAAGTATGCCTTCACCTCTTCCGGGTTATCCACGCGACGACACACCGTCGTGCCTCCGTAGGCAAAGTCCGAAGGCGTCTCTACTCCCGAATAGAACTTCTCCCAAGGGGAGACGCAGCCGGCGAGGGATAGGCAGAGGCAAAGAAGGAGAAGGCGTGTGGCGTTCATCTGGCGTAAGCGATTATAGAATTTGGTTTCAGGGTCTCTTTTCATTCGAACCCGTCCATGCCGACACGAAGAGCAGGGCATTGCCGGCGAGCATGGCCAAGAGGCCCCATCCCGGCGTGAGCCTGATCGTGGTGCCGAACAGCGTGGCGGAAGGCGCGTCTAGAAGCTTGATGCACATATCTCCGAGGATCAGCGCGATGATGACCGCAGGTATCCATGTGAACACGTGCTGACGAACCAGGGCGAGCAGGGCGCCGACGCCGCCGAGCGCGAGCAGGATGACGCCTTTGGTGTTTCCGTTGGCGATGATGGAGAATCCCAGCTTGCCCATTTCGGCTGCCGGACCGAACACACCCAGCGCCATGAGTCCTCCGCCCAGCAGACCGAAAGTCTGCGCGTTCGAGGACGGCGTTGCGGCGGAAGGCGCATGCGCGTGGCCAGCTGCATGAGATGGGCGGCTTCCAGCCGATTGCCTTGCGGGCTGCGCGGCGGGTTGTTGAGGAGACGGGCGACGGGCCGCGCCGGCGGCCGAGCCGGGCTTGAACTGCGAAAGCGGCATCCATCCGGGCATCCCTACGGCCCAATAATGGTCGGCGTAAGTGAAAGTCCCGTTCGATAGGTTGTTCAGGATATCCGTCTCACCGTACTTGCCGATGTTAACGCCATTCTGGCTGACGTGATAATGCATGATGAAGCCTCTTCCGCGACCGCGGTCGGGTCAACGCAAAGCCGTCCTGAGGAACGCCTGTTTTCTTAATTCTTTACAGTGTTTAGGTGTTGGAGCATTTGTCCCGCGTGCCTCTCGTCCGTCTGATCATCTTCTTCTTCCGTGGTATCGGCTGGGTGTTCCAATCCGTCGGACGATTGTTCAAGGCCTTGTTCAGCGCCGGGATGTTCGCCTTCCTGACCCGTTCTTTCGACGCCTTGCTCCGGCTCGGCTTCATCGGCTCGCTCATCGCGGCAGGTGCGGTGTGCTGGAAGCTGTATACCGAGAGACCTTTCGTATCCGCGGAGTATGCCAGATTGGGCATGCCTAGCGTATTCCGGCTCAGCTCGTCCATCAGCTACTCCTACGAAAAGGCGACTTTGGAGGCCATGCTGACGCGGTTTATCCCTAAGGATTCCAAAATCGTCTATGGTCCAGGCAAGCTGGACGCGGAAACCTTCATCCAGATTTGGAATGCCAATGAGATGGTACATGTCACCGGAGGGTCCGTTGACTGGCAGTACAACGATCGCACTCCGAGCCTCGCAGGTCCCAAGCCCATGCTTAAGCCGGAGGATTTCTCGCCCAGCCGTTGGAACGAACTGACCGATTTCTTCCAGGCTACCTGGGCTATCCTGACCTTACCCCTGATCGTCGCGTGGCTGGTGTTCCCCGGGAGCGCAAGGCTGCGTGACCGGATCTTCCGTGCCTGCCTTTGGGCTCCGGCCTGCGTCGTGGCTTCCTTCAGCTTCGCCTACCTGCTCTCGCTCCAATGGCTGTCCGTCCAGCACGCGGCCTACGCTGACCTCATCCTCGATCTGCCCCGTTGGGTGCAGCCCGCTGGGTTGCTTAACATGTCCTTGGTGGCCGGGTTCTCGCTTAGCCTCGTCCCCATCGCCGCCTGGTATCTCATCCGATGGGTGTTAGGGCCTTTCTTGAGGCCTAATGTCGTCCCGCCGACGCCTTGAGCGGGAGGTCGATAGGTTCACTTCTTCACCATCAGGATGTCCGCCCAGCTGTCGAAGGCGGATTGTTTACGGGCGTCATTCAGGATCGGTATGAAGAAGAGCAAGCCGATGCATCCGCAACAGGATGTTATGAGTCCGCGGAAGAAGGCCCACTTCCAGACCTGACTGCTATCCGGCGCCGCTCCCGTGCGGGCGTCCACCATCTTGTACCCCATGATGCGCTGACCCCAGGTGGCGTTCTGCGAGGTGTTGCCCATGATTCCGTAATAGAGCAAGGGGCCGAAGAAGCCGCATCCGTAAGTAAGCAGTTGGACATAGGACTGCATGACGCTCGAGCGCATGCTGCCGGCTTCGGCGATGACCGCGAGGAAGACGACGGCCGGCACCATGATGACACAGCAGAGGAGCAGCATGAAGAGACTGTCCAACAGGTAGGCGCAGAAACGATCGCCTCCCGTCGGCAGTCCGGCCGAGCTTTGTGCGTACCCCGTCGACGAATGGGTTGAAGGAGGAGACTGGCTGCTTTGGACGGGCGGCTGCGTCGATGCCCCGGAGGAGGGGAAGGGCGGGTGAGATTGATGGGCCGTTGGCGTCGTGGGGATGAGGTGAGGATAGGCCTGGCCGATCGAGACCCATTCCTTCATGCCCGCCTTCCAGCAGAAATCGCTGGCGTACACGCTGCCCCTGCCGATCGCCATCTTCAGTTGTTCTTCCGAGAAGACTCCCAGGGAGTCCCGGTTGCGGCTCACGTGAATCTTGGCGTCCATGCCTTTTGCTATTGGATTCATCTAGAAACACAAACCCCGTTTAGTTGCTTGTGGCGGGGCGTTCGTCGTCCTTAGTCTGCGACGATGCCGGCCAACAGGTATGCACAAGGACGCTCCCCGTTTACGAGGGCAAGCTTCATGCTTCTTGCTCAGGTCGCGCTGTGGGCCGCCATGGCTTGCGCGTTGAAGGGTGAGGATCTGGATATCAGGACGGCCACTCCGGGCGAGTACTATGCGGTCTTCAACCAGCTTGCCGATGGCCTGGAATACAACGCCGACGGAGAAATCGTGCGCGCTCCGGGCAAACGCCTGCCTTACACCGACGCCGCTAGGATCGCCCTGATCCATTACATCGCGAAGGAGAATCCCACGGTCACCTTCACCGTCCTTCGTCGTTGCTCGACCTGCGAAGGCAAGGGCAGTGGCGTTCGGATCGAAGGGCGCGAAGGGGCCAACCTCGGGTACCAGGTTCATTGGGTCTGCAGTTCCTGCAACGGCCGGGCGACGTTCTCCGAGACATTGAGCCGCCGGGTCGTTTACAGCGGCGAACTTCCTAGGAAGTGGGACTCTCCCAAGGTGATGGCGTTCCGCAATAGGCTGAGGGACGCCGGCGATGGCAGCGCTGCCGCCCAATTGGAGGTCGCGAAAGGTTATTTGGAGGGAGTTCTGGTGCCGAAGAGCCTTGAAGATGCCCGCAACTGGTTCACGAAAGCGGCCATACAGGGGGAGAAGGATGCCTTGGCGCCGCTTGCGCAGCTTTATCTGGATGAAGCCAATCCTTTCCACGACCTCGCGTTCGGACTGGCTTTGCGCACCGTTGCTTTCCCTGAGTCGGCGCCAGCGGATACGGCCGACTTCATCCGGTTCAAGGATGTGGCCAATGATGCTTCCGCTCCCGAAGCGGGTTTGAAGCGGCATCTCCAGGTGCTTGAGGCAGGGCTTCTGGCGCCTTTGGTCGCCAAGGGGCTGCGTGACAAGGCTCTGGCCGAGAAGGTCCTGATGCCTGATACGGTGCGTACGGCTTTCCCGGCCAAGGCGCCGCTTGCGGCCGATGCCGTGCTCGACTCCCGGGCGGCATACGCCAGAGGTGTCGCCACGTACTTCGGCTACGGTTTCGCCAAGCCGGACAGCGAAGAGGCCCTTCGTCTCTTCGAACTCGCCGCCAGCAAGCGTGACGCCGACGCCTTGCTGCTTTTGGGCATTCATTTCGACGCCGGCCGGATCTACCCGTCGTCTCCTGCCACGGCTTGGGCTTTTTATGCGGTCGCATCCCGGGCTGGCTGTACGGAGCCGTTTTCGGGAAGAAGGCTCCGGATGTTCGCCGAAACCGAGGTCGCCGCGGACTGGGATGGCGCGCCGGAGGCGCTGTTCGATCATTTTCAGGCAGGAGTCATCACCCCCGTCATGTTCCGCCAGCTGGCTGACCTTTCTTTGTATCGCACCCTCAAGCCGCTCACGCCGGCTTCGGCTTCCTCCAATCCCTACGATACCGCGGCCTCGCAGGACAGGCCGCTGTCCAAACCTCAGGTATTCAGCCGCAGCAGGTCATTGCTGATGCAGAAGCTGAGGGTGATCGAACTATCCGATGAGGACGTCTCCGTGGTACGTAAGTGCTGGGATGACGGGGTCACCCGATATTATGCCGTGTCGGGCATCGTCACTTTCACCAATGCCTCGTCCCGAAGTGAGACCGCTCCCTATACGCTTTGCTTCAAGCTGACGGATGCGAGCGCGCCCCCCGTTTTGATCTCCTTCATCGCAGGGTCTGCCCAGTTCGGAGAGTTTCCCGCCCAGTGCGGACGTCGTCCCTGACCTTCAGGGCCTGATCCCGAGCTCTTCGAGGAGCTTGCGGCGTTTCGATAGCAGCTCCGAGAGTTCGTACGATTCTTTGATCGCGATTTTGGTCTCGTAGGAAAGAGGTGTTTCAAACGTCTTAAGCCCAACCATATGTAAGGTGATCTGGCTGTCGGCTGCGGAAGCAAGGGGTACGATCAGCTTGGCGTCATCGGGGGTCGCGAACCGGCAGGTTTCGCTCACGGTATTATCGTCTCCGATCGAACGACCGCGCTTATGGGGTTCGATGACTCCTGTCTCCAAGGTCTGCTTTCCGATGACGAAGCGTAGCTGTCGGTGGAAGATCCAGCTCTTTCCTTGGTAGAAGGTCAGGAGCTTGCATCGCCCCTCTGCGTCGATTTCAATCCGTAGCGGAATCCTATTGCTGGTGCCTTTGTAATAACGATGGCTGAAGGTCGTCGTGCCGTTCTCGGCCTTGTTCATTTGGAACGAGGAAGAAACCAGCATCGAGACCTTATCCTGGATTTCGCTCAGGCTCATCTGCCGTGGCTTGTCGCGGGCTATGCCTGAAGGAGCAGCGACGCTTGCCGTAGGGGCCGCCGGAGCCTCGGCCGAGACTTCCGCCGAATCGGGTGAGATCAGGAAGAAGGCCAAGGCGCCGGCCAAGAGCAGGCTTCCGCCGGTAACACCGACGTAAAGCGGGAGTCGGCTTGCGGTGTTTGGTCGGTTAGACGGCGAGGCGGCGGATTCGACGAGGTCCTTGATGTCCGCGAGCTTTCCCCATGATTCCATGCCTTCGGTCCAGCAGTCATCCGTCCAGAGCAGCTTTCCGGCGGCGATTTCGGAAGCGATTTCAGGCAGCCGGTAGGAGCCCAGCGACGTCCCTTTTCGGGCGACGTCATAGCTCGGCTCTGCGACGGGCTGGGTCATGCCAGACCATGCCTTCTTCCTGCGCGTACAGGCAATCTTAAAGAGTCCTGCCAAGTGGCTGTTCTCGACAAGCACTGGGGATTTCTTTGATTGGCTTCGTCCCCGAGCAATGAAGCCGCCCGATCGCAGCATCAGCTACAGCATATCGTGCAATGGTCATGTCATGGGCGAATTCGAGATCGATCGCATAGCTGAGCTTCTGGCGTGCGGGGAATTCAAGGAGTCGGATCTCTACTACGCGGAGGGGATGGCGGATTGGGATGCGCTCGCCTCCTTGAAGGAGGAGGTCGAAGCCGCCAGGGCTTTCCCTCCGTCGAAGGCTCAATCCGCTCAACCTGCGCCGAAAAAGCCCAAGATAAAGACACCTCCTCCTCGTAAGCGACAGGCGCCGAAGCAGGTATCACGGCCTCAGTCCCAGTCCGCATCGTCGGGCAGCAAATCCACGTTCTACCTTCCTATCTTTGTCGGGCTCGCTTGCGGTTACGTGTGGACCCTCTTGTTCCCACGAGAGAAGATCGTGACCGTCGAAAGGGTCGTCGATGTTCCTTACGAAAGGGTGGTCGCTACTTCGGCGGGTTCGGCGGTCACGGCGGACGACATACGTCGCCTGGGCCTCGGTGCCGCCGTCGAGGCCGCGCGCATCGCGCGGAATGACGAGGATAAGATATTTCCCCATGCCACGGGTTCAATCATCCGAGTCACCGTCAAGGTGACGGGGAGCGTCGCGAACGGCGGAGTCCCGGAAGAGAAGGTCAGGACTAGGGTGGAGCAGCTCCTCGCCTCCAGGGGGTTGAGGGTCGCCGCGGCCGGCGAAGATGGCGAAACCCGTCTGGCCTTGGATATCCAGCTTTTCGGAAGGCAGGATGATATTTCAGGTCATATCGGCATGACCCTCAGCCAGAACATCCAAGCAGGCAAAGACAGGACCTGGCGAAGAGGGGACTATCCTGTGTGGCGTCGTTCAAAGTACTTCACGGGATACAACGCCGACACGCTGTCGCTGCTTCCGTTGCTCACGGATGAGCTATCCGCCGAAGTCGCGACCGCGCTGCAGCTCTCATCGCTGAGCCGCTGATCCTCCTTCTCCATAAAACCTATGAATCCCCCGGATCGAAGCATCGTCTACCGCGTCTCGCGTAACGGACATGTCATGGGCGAATTCGACATCGACCGCATCGTCGAGCTGCTCGACTCCGGAGAGTTTCTCTGGACTGACCTCTGCTGGACGCAAGGGATGTCTGGCTGGGCGCCGCTGACTCAGCTGAGAGGTGCGGTCGCCGCGGCCAAGGCCTTTCCGCCCGTCGCCGCCATGCCCGTGCCCGTTGCCTCCGGGCGGCGTCGAGCGCAGCCTCCGATGCCTCAGGCGTCACCATCGCAGGTCACTTCTTCAAGTGTCGCCGGCTGGGGATGGATCGCCGGAGGCGTCATCTTGGGAGCGATCGTCGGACTGCTGACCACCTATCTTTTCCCGAATGTCGTGACGGTGGACAGGCCGGTCGACCGTATCGTCGAGAAGCCCGTTGAGGTAGTAAGGACCGTCGTGAAGCGAGTGGAGGTGCCTGCTGTCCTTAGTTCAGAGCAGCAGAAGGCCATCACTTTCTACTCGAGATTCCACGATTTTGCTAATCACAAGAAAGATTCACGGCTCTTCGGAATCTCCAATCGAGTCAAAGTAATCACCGATTTCAATGGAGACGGAATGTATTCGGTTTCCGAGGCGAATCTGAAGGTCAAGGTGGAGTCTGCTTTCAGGAACCAAGGGTTCAAGATTCTTTCGCAAGGCTCCGAGGAGTATCCTTACAGCGTCGTGCGCGTGGTCGGGAACGTGCTTGATTCAGGCATCTCGCCTCGCGGGGCCGTCGTAGGGGCCTGCGGAATCGAGATTTTGCAGACCGTGACGTATTTAAACACATTTGATAGGTCAGAACCAGCGGACGTTGAAATCAAAACTCGGGATGTAGTGCTGTTCAGCCACTGGGGTTCTTTTTTCTTCGGCAGGACACGATTCAATGAGATAGCCGATTCATATGTAATACTAGCCGAGGAGGCCGCCGGTGAACTTCGCAAGGCAAGCGACAACTGATTCATGAACGTCTCCGAGGCAGTCCAGGTTTTCGTGCTGATCTACGTACTGGTCATCGCATGTCTTTACTTCACCGCCAGGTTCTGGTCGCCGTTGCTGACGAAGGCCTGGAGGGCCTTGGGCTTTGCCGCCACGCCCGTGATTCCCGCCGTCTCGGTTTCCTCCGCTGACCCCGCTGTGATGGTATCGCCCTCTTTCCGGCCTGGCGCTCCGCGACCGCCGAAGCTCAAGGACGCCCCTGATATGGCCTCGTACGACGAGGCCGCGCTTCGTGGCTATGGGGTGCGTCTCGGGCTTTGCGCCAGGATCATAGGTCGCATCGCTTGCGGCAATCCCACGGGTTTCCCCATGGGGCTTTTCCGCGAATGGTATGGCGCGCGATGGCTCGCCGTCGGTTCCGTCAGCGGCGTCGATTGCGAGCAGTCCCTGGGGGAGGCTTTGCGCCTGATTCCCGAGGACGAGGAGGCCTATGGACAGGTGCTGGCTGATTTCTCAGCTCAGGCCAGCTACGCGGAGATGGCCGACCTCGTGCATTTCTGCGGGCAAGCCTTCGCCGCCTCGCGCGCGGGTTCTCCCGTGCATGAAGGCATCCTTGCCATTGCCGATCTTTTCGCCGTGGCCGAAATCTTCGACACTCACGATTCCGCTCCGACCGACGACCATGAGCAGTCGTTGCTGGAACGCAGGCTCGAGGTCGATTTCCTCGAGCAAGGCGCGCCCAAGGTCGCGCACCTCCGCCGCATGCATGCTTTCTTCCGGCAGAGGCTCATCGCGCTCCGGGACGATCCGTCGGCGGAGCGGAGGAGCGAACGCATGGCTGATTGTCGCAGGCACATGGAAGAGCATGAGCGATTGCTTTCCTGGCTTGGTTCTTCGGTCTGAGTAAGGTTTCTAGTTCTACTCTTCTATCCCTGCTTGTGGCTTGCCACCTCCGGGGGTCGCATTATCTCTGGCGCCGTGAGACTGCTTTCACTCCCCAAGCCTCTGCTGTTCTTCCTGCTCGGTTCGGTCGGCGCCTTGCTGGGTTGGGGCGCCGGGGAGATTTTTGCCGCAAAGACGCCGGCGCGCGCAGCCTCGGGGTCGTTGGTTGAGGAAGTCTCACCGGGCGTGTATCGCAGGAACGACACCGAGGTCTCATCTTCGCCCTCGCTCTTGTTCGATTCCGCCGTCCAGAGCAGGTTGGCGGCCGCCGGTGCCAGCATGTCGGGCGATATCCGCACCGCCTTGAGCTGGGAGACTATTGATGATTTGGACCTCCATTGCATTGATCCCACTGGGGTGCACATTTATTTCGGCCGACGCCGCTCGCCGACCCAAGGCGAGCTCGACGTAGACCAGAATGCCGGAGCGACCCTAAGGCTCGACCCGGTCGAGCACATCTACTGGCCCACCGGTCAAGCTCCTCAGGGCAAGTACTTGTTCAAGGTGCAGCTGTACACACGACGCTCAACCCTCCGCGACATTCCCTTCAAGCTCGACGTTCTGATCGGAGATCAGGTCATCCGGAGGTCCGGTACGGTCTCGAGCGGGAGCGCCAGCATCTTGGACGGCGGCGTGGTCGCCTGCGAATTCGAGTACCAGCTTGCCTCCGGAGCCTCCCGGAAGACCAGCATTGCCTCCTTCCTGCTCGGCGTGGCTTCGGTAGGACTGACTTTAGGTTGCCTTGCTTTCGGGACCTCTTTCGCGATTTCAGCAGCCCAGCGAAGGATGCTGGGGGCTGACTCCTGGATTCCTCCGCAATTTGGAAAGGTGCTGCTCCTTAGTCTTTGCGCTGGTATCTTCGCCGCATTGGTGGGGCAGGGCATGCTCGAGGCCTTTTCGAGTGGTAACGGCGCCTTAGCGGATAAGATGCTCAAGGTCGTCGCTTGGGTCGTCGTCGGCGGGATGCTGGGATTCGCGTTCTCATTGATCATCCCGAATCTTGACCGTGGTAAGGCCATCCTAGGCGGGCTTGCCGGAGGCGTTCTCGCCGGCTTGGTGCTTTCCTTCCTGTTGGCCGGCTCGATGACTTTCGGTCGTCTGATCGCATGCCTTGTCCTTGGTGGCGCCGTCGGACTCTCCGTGGCCGTCGTCGAAGCATTGGCCCGTGAAGGCTATCTCCGTGTCATCTGGGGACCTGGCGAGTTCACCACCGTCAACTTGGGCGCAACGCCTGTCACCGTGGGCACTGGGTCCGAATCCACCGTGCGCATCCCCAAGTCCAGCGGATTCCCTGCCACGATCGCGACCTTCACCATGCGAGACGGCAAGGCGACCATGTTCCATAACATGACCGGAGCGACCCACCCGTTGAGGGACGGCAACAAACTGCCGCTCGGAACCGTCACCATAGAGGTGAAGCTTTTCTCCTGATACTCCCATGCGCAAACTGCTCTCCGCATATCCGAAATGGCTTGTCTTCGCCTTGGCAGGATTGCTGGGGGCGGGGTTGTTCAACGCGGGTTACGAACTCTTCTTCGGTGGAGGTTCTTCTAGTCAAAATTTACACATCGTCGCGTCTTCGATTGGCTTTAGGTTCGGCGTCTTCGGGGCTGGTATAACCACGGCGGTCTTTATCGCACAGCGAGTTTTGCTGGGCGCCGAAGAGTTCATCTCCGACTCAATCAAGCCGATCCTCGCAGGGTCGGTTCTAGGTTTTTTTGCTGGTGCAGCCGCCCAGTATTTTTATTCCTTCGTCCACTTTATCGGAATCGATGCCGGGGAATTGCCTAGAATCGTGGCATGGGCAATGGCAGGCGGTGGCCTTGGAATCGCGATTTCCTTGGCTGTTCCCAACCTGAAAATGTTCAGGTCGTTTTTCTATGGAACCCTAGGCGGTGCTGCGGGCGCGCTCGGTTTTCTTTTGGTCTGTGCTATCGCAAGTGACGTGGGCGGAAGGTTGGTGGGCACGGCAATCATCGGTCTTTTCATCGGACTTTCCGTCGCGGTGGCCGAGGCTACTGCCAAGGAGGGATACCTCCGCGTCGTCTGGGGCCCTGGTGAGTACACCCGCGTCAACTTGGGAGAAAAGCCCGTCACTGTCGGCAGTTCCCGCGAATCCACCATCCGCATGGCTTCCTCCGCCGGCTATCCTCC
Organism: Verrucomicrobiota bacterium; assembly: GCA_041180005.1. Lineage (GTDB taxonomy): Bacteria > Verrucomicrobiota > Verrucomicrobiia > Opitutales > UBA953 > UBA953. Next base: position 273,046 of record JBEGSF010000002.1, read on the forward strand.
GATCGTGGCGACCTTCAGCCTCCAGGGCGGTCAGGCCACGATGGTGAATCACATGTCACGTTCGACTCACGCCCTTCGTAACGGCAACAAGCTCACCCTCGGCAGCGTGGTGATCGAAATCCACCTGTTCAGCTGAGCATCATGCGCTCTTTCCTGAATCGTGCGCCCAAGTGGCTGGTCTTCGGACTGGTCGGCATGACGGGAGGCTTGCTCTTCTCCCTCTTGGGAGAGCCCGCCGCGGCATTGACCGCGCCTGTGCCGGTTGCCACGGCTCAGCCCAGCAAGTCGCCGGTGGACCTTGTCTTCGTGTTGGATGTCACCGGCAGCATGCAGAAGGAGATCAACGGCGTCAGGTCGAGCATCGTCGAATTCACCCGGCAATCCCAGGCTTCCGGCGTCCCGATGCGCTTCGCATTGGTGACCTTCCGTGACCTTACGTACGATCAAGGAACCGACGTGGTCATAGGTTTCACTTCGGACCCAGGTGTATTCGCCTCAGGGATGACAAGGCTCAGGGCTTCGGGGGGAGGGGATAACACAGGAGAAAGCTCCTTGGACGGCTTGAAGGTAGCCTCCGGCCTTCCGTTCGATCCCGCGGCTCGTCGCGTTCTTGTGCTCATCACCGACGAAACATGGCATGAACCGGATGGTCAGGTGGTTTCCGCTTCGGGCTTGGCCGCGGATATTCGTGCCGGAGGTATCGAAGCCGTCCATGTGGTAGCCTCCTCAGGCATCATCGACACCTTCGATTTCCTTAAGGAACAGGTTCCGGGCAGGCGTTTCGTCTTGGATGCATCCGGGCGCACTGAAAGCAGCCTTGCGCGTATCTTCCAAGGTGTGGCGCGTGAAATCGTCAGTCCCTCCATGTTGGGCAGCGTCTCGGCGGATGCGCAGAAGGATCACTCTTTCTCCTCTTATCTCAAAGGGGTCATGTCCGTGGGGCTCTGGCTCTCAATGGTGTCGATCGGCGTCGGTCTTTCCTTGGTCGCCGGCCAGAAGTTCATGCTCACGGGTTCGCTGAGGGTTCCTGGCCTGCTGAAGTCGATGCTGATCGGCACCCTGATCGGCGCCGCCTCCGGTGTCCTGGGTCAGACCCTTTTCTTCGGCCTGGATGCCTTGGGTGCGCCGGATGCCTTGGGCAAGCTGATCTCATGGGTCGTCGTCGGAGCGGGCCTCGGATTCGCGATGACCTTCGTGATTCCCAACATCTCGAGGCTCAACACCTTGCTCTGCGCCTCCGCGGGCGGATTCGTCGGATGCGTCGCATTCATGCTCATCGTCCGCGTGATGCGCTTTTCCGACTTCGGCGGACGGGTCGTCGGCGCCTTGCTGATCGGTTTCTCGGTCGGAATCGCGGTGGCCATGGCTGAGGTAATCGCCCGGGAGGCCTATCTCATCGTACATTGGGCGAAGAACGAGAAATCGACCGTCAACATCGGCGGGGCTCCGGTCCTCGTCGGTACCAGCGTCGAGTCCACCGTGCGCATCTCACCCAGGACCGGCTATCCCGGTGCAGTCGCCAGTTTCAAGCTCGTGGACGGAAAGCCTACCCTTATCAATCATATGTCACATACGACCCATGTCCTCAAGGACGGCAACAAGCTGACGCTTGGAACCGTCGTCATCGAGGTCAGGATCGTCCACTGATTCCTGGTCGTCATGCGCTCCCTTCTTGCCCGCTCTCCTAAATGGCTCGTCCTTGGCGTAGCCGGTCTTCTCGGCGGCCTTCTGCTCGCTTTGTTCGCCGAGAGATGGGTGGGGGAGCAGCGCAGCGAGACCATCATGGTCGCCGAAGATCAGCGTCCGGTGGACCTCGTCTTCGTCCTGGACATCTCCGGCAGCATGTCGGGGGAGCTGGAGGGGGTGCGGAATAGCCTGACGGAGTTCCTCGGTCAGCTCGAGGCCCGCAAGATCAAGGGGCGTTTCGGATTGGTGACCTTCGACGGCGATGCGCGCCTGACTCACCCCCTGACCACGGACGTCAGGAAGATCGTCGAGGTGATGAAGCCGTTGTTCGTCAAGGGAGGACGTGCGGGCGGAGATAGTTCGCTGTCAGGCCTGGCCGTCGCGGCTGGCCTGCCTTTCAATCGAGACGCACGCAAGGTGGTCATTCTTATCACCGATGAGACGACCGACATCCCAGATGATGAGATCTTTTCCACTGATGACGTCGTCGCCAAGCTCAAGGCCGCACGCGTCGATGAGGTGAATGTCGTGACGCTTGCCTCGCTGTCCGATGATTACGCCTTTCTGTCTTCCGCCGCTCCTGGCAAATGCTTCACCATGGACCGTTACGGCCGTCAGTCCGAGGGCCTGGCCAATCTTTTCAAGGAAGTGGCGGTCGCCGTAGCGGACAGTTCGGTGTTGAGAGGCACCGGTGCGCCGGGAGCTAAGATCGACATCGCCCTGATCCGTAAGAATTTCTGGCCAGACGCATTGCAGGCGGGCCTTTGGGTGGGCTTGGTCTGTTTCGGCATCGGCGTGGCCGTCGAGGCATTCCAGCAGGTGCTCCTTGGCGGCTCCTTGAGGCCCTTGCCTGTCCTCAGGACTATGGCCATCAGCCTTGGCCTAGGTTTCGCCGCCGGCGTCATCGCCCAGGCCCTCTATACCTATGCCTTGGGCGGGGTGAAGGATTACGGCGAACTTCCGCGTATCGCCTCCTGGACTTTCGTGGGCGCTGGGCTCGGTCTGACGATCTCGCTGGCGATTCCTAATCTTAATGTCTTCAGGTCCGTGGCTTTCGGCGCATTGGGAGGTTTGGTCGCGGTAGGAGGATTCCTGCTCGTGTCGATGTCAGGCGCTGACATGGCTTCGCGTCTGATGGGCGCCTCGTTCCTAGGGCTGTTCATCGCCTTGGCCGTGACGATCGCCGAAGCCGTGGCCCGGGAGGCTTACCTCGTGGTCCACTGGGCTAAGAACGAGACCTCGACGGTGAACCTTGGGTCTCGTCTCGTGATGATCGGGACTTCCCGTGACTCGACAGTGCGTCTGCCCGTCAAGAGCGGCTATCCCCCGGAGATCGCTAGCTTCCAGCTCAAAGACGGCAAAGCCGTGCTTACCAACCATATGTCCAAGACAACGCACATCCTCAAGAACGGCAACAAGCTTACCTTGGGCAGCGTGGTCATCGAGGTGCGTATCATCGCGGGCTACCTCACCACTCCGCGCCCATGAGCCTGCGTAAGGTCACCCTTTTGCTCGATCGCTCCTCGTCCATGGGGGGTACGCCTGTCGGGCAAGTCTCCGCTTTCGTGAATTGGAGCCTTCTGGCCACCCTCCGGGAGAACCGGCATCTTTACGGCCACGTACTCATCAGCCTGATAGCCTTCGACACCTCGGCTGAGTGGCTGGCGAAGGACGCGGATGTCGATTCTTTCGTCTTACCCGACCCCTCGGAACTTGCCGTCTTCGGAGGGGCCGCTCTCGGGGCGGCCACGCGACTTCTCGAGGAGGAAGTCGAGCAGGGCGGCGACAGCGAATCCGATCTCATCATCCTGCTTTCTGACGGGCACTTTGTCGACGACGTGGTCGAGGCCACCGGGCGCTTTGCCCAGCTCTCCAAGTCGCTCAGGATAAGCCTTGGCGTCGATGCCTCTTTCAGGGTGCCATTGGCTTATTTCGAAAACTGGCCGAAGGGCGGACGCAAGCCGGCGCCGGACCTCTATAGCGTGACTCCTCAGGACGTGGAGAGCTGGCTTGGCATGATCTGATCATGACGACCGCCCGATTGACCGTCTTCATCCTCATCGACACCTCCGGATCGATGGCGGGGGAGCCCATGTGTTCTTTGCTTGGAAGCCTCCGATTGCTGAAGATTGAGATGTCAAAGCATGAATCAATCAGGGAGAGGGTGGATGTCTGCCTGCTCGGTTTCGGCAACGAAGCGCGCCTGCTGGCTGCTCCTGCCTCTGCTGCCACCATCGAATTTCCCGCAGAACTCGAAGCGGCTGGCTCGACTGAAACTGGCGCGGCGATCGAACTGATGCTTGAAAAGCAACGCAGCCTTCTTGTCGCATCTGCATCGCCGCGCTTGCCTGCCGTGGCCCTGATTGTGTCGGACGGGGTGGCTACGGATGATTTCGATATCGCTCTTACACGAATGGAAGCCGTCCGCTGGTCTGCGAGGGTCGCATGGGCTCTGCCTGGCTCTGATTTAGGTCAACTTGAGAGATTCGTGGGCGAGCCGCCGGGTCGATTCTCCCATCTGTCCCATTTCGACCAAGGCACAGGTGTCGTGTCTAGGTTCTGCGCCATGCTTTGCCTTATTCTTGGCAGCCAGGATGGCGAAGGTCACGGCGCCATGGTGCCCGTCAGGCGAGGGCCTGAATGTCCTGCTGCTGGCAGGACATCTTAGGACCACGTTGGCCTGCGGGTTACCGACGAAATTCATATAAGAGCACAAGAAATCCCGATGCTTGACGGGGGGTGGGGGAGGGGGTATCCCAATGGCACACCCCCTATGAGCTCCGCCCGTCGTCTCCCCATCTACTTCCTCGTCGACACCTCTGGTTCGATGAGCGGTGACCCGATCAACCAGGTTCGCACCCAGCTGAGCAGCATCATCGACGGGCTCCGCGCCGATCCTCAGGCACTCGAGACGGCTCACCTCTGCCTCATCACCTTCGGCGCCACCGCCAAGGTGGAAGTCCCGCTCACCTCGCTGGAAAACTTCAATGTTCCGGCCGTCCTCGATGCCGCCGGCTCCACCGCCATGGGCGAAGCCCTTGAGCTGCTTGTCCGTACGCGTAAGGCTGACCTCGTGCCCAAGACCGGCAGCACCGCGGGTGACTGGCGTCCGATGGTGTTCCTGCTTTCCGATGGCGTCCCGACCGATGACTTCGAGGCTGGCATCCGCGATTTCAAGAAACTCCGCTGGGGCGTGCGCGTAGCCTGTGCGGTCAACAACGCCGACGAGTCGACCCTCAACCGTTTCCTGGACGCTACTGATGCGTCGCCTGGGTACCCTGACGAGTCCGGCACCAATCTCGTCCACGTCAGCACCGCGGACCCGATGCGTATGCAGGCCTTCTTCAAGTGGGTCTCCGCTTCGATCGCTGCCGTTTCAAACAGCGCGAATCCTGATGACATGGCCGGCGGCGCGCCGCCTCCTCCCCCTGGCAGCTCTTCTCCCGCTCCGACTTCCTCCGGTAATCCTCCGCTGCCTCCGCCCCCTCCGATCCTCACCTAAATGGCTGAGCCAATCGGCGGTAGGGAGTTCGACTGGAGGAAGTTGATTCCTTCCAATCTCGCTGCTGATGTTCATCTCAGCGCGATCATCCTAGGCTGGGTTGTCATTCTTGTTTTGCCCCTGGTTTTCGGGGCTAAACTCTTTTCTTTTTTGCCATTCAAGACGGATCCTTGGTCTTTCAAGTCATGGGTCTCGCTCTATGATTGGGATGGCTTCTGGTCTCCTTTCCTGACCTTGGCTGGTCTGCACCTGTTGTGGGGTTTCGGTTTTTTCCTTTTAGCGTCTTGGTTTTTTTACGCTCTGTATTGTGCCACTTCTTTGTACCAATCCAAAAGACAGGAAGACATGAGCAAAGAAGGAACACCGAATCATTCCTCACCTTCAGCGAAGGAAGAGAAGAATGCGGCAGCCCCTGCTTCGGTTGTCGGAGTTGCTTCCTCCGCTCAGCCTGAAGGTCCGGCCACGGCTCAGGCGCAGCCGGTCCCGCCCCAGGCCAGCAAGGAAGCCCTCGAGCGTGAGCTCAAGGAGAAGGTCAAGTCGGCCAGGAAGGAATTCGAAGAGAAGTTTGCCAAGCTCAAGGGCGCGATTCCTTCGAAATACGAGTTCAATGAGCAGGTCGACACTCTGGACTTGGGGACGTTTTTTTCCGAATCGGGTCTCAAGGGGGAGATGCGCGCCTCCCTGTTGAGAACGTATCTATCGTTGGAGCCCGGGACTTTGAGGATATCCGTCAATGATCCCGCTTCTTTCTGTCGTGAGGACAAGTGCACCTTGAGGATAGATGTCACCGATCCGGTGATGCAGGCGGATTCTGACCTCCGCGACCAGTCCATCAAGGGTGAGCTGACCGTCGTGATCCTCGCCTCCTACCCCTCATCCATGAAGAAATTCGTGGAGTGGAAGGAGAAGGCCAAGACCTTGCTCAGGCTCAAGAACGTCCGCCAAGGCGAACTGATGTCCGTCTGTCTCGCCGACGAGCTGGGTATCGGCGCCGATTGGGCCTCCGTGGTCGAGGTCCAGCTGCCTGCCGGGCTCTCTTACGATGTCGAGAAGGCGGTGCTTTCAGGCCTGCCGGAGGTAGGGTCGGACATGAAGATAGTCACGATCGTCGAGTGCAAGGGCGAACCGCGCGCCCGGCTTGAGGTGGTCTTTCTCCTGACCTGCAACATGGATCCGGAGCTGAGGTGGAAAGAAATCCAGGAGACCGACTCGGATAAGCCGGCTGACATCAACGAAGAAAAGCTCGTCGAGCTTGCGAAGATGGCCGAAGCGGTGCGCTCGACGGCCAGTTCCTTCGATATCCCCAAGCCGGACGATACTTTCTCGAAGCCGCATCGCGTGTCCCGTCGCACCCAGTCGGGTAGCTTTGATTTGGCTTACGCCTCGATCCGTGGCCGCAGCCACATCAAGTCGGGCAGCTTCCGTGAGGATGACGTCGAATTCAGCTTCTTCGAAGAGGGGAGGGCCGTCGCCATCGTCGTCTCGGACGGGGCGGGCTCCGCTCCTCTCTCCCGTCGTGGTTCCGCGATCGTCGCCAAAGTCGGCGTCCAGTGTCTCGTCAGCCTGGGGAAGAAACTGTTGAGCATTCCCGGGGCCCTCGACGTCAGGTCTTCGGATGCCGTCGAAGGGTTCGCTTCCGCCGTTCGCGATATCCGGTCCCAGATCGAATTCGAGGCGGACTGCATCCAGAAGCAGCGTCCCGAATTCCAGGCCAAGGAAATGTACGCCACCTTCCTCGCAGCCCTCGTGCTTCCGACCCCCTCCGGCGACGTGCTCCTGACCTATTCCGCCGGTGATGGCGCCATCGGACTCGGTCTGGCCGGAGCCGCTTCAGGATTGAAGTGCGTGCCCGACCATGGCGTTTCCGCAGGTCAGACCCTTTTCATCCTCAACAAGGGCGCCGAAGACGCCGAGAAGCGTCTCATGCATACCAGGCTTCCCGATGCATACGCATTGATGCTCGTGAGCGATGGCGTCAGCGACCCGCGCATCCCCCATGGCCAGGAGGCCGACCCTGAAGTCTGGAACAAGCTCGCCGAAGAGCTGAAGCCTTTGGCGGCGAAGGAGCCTGTCGGTGGCGAAGGCGAGGTCAGTGAGTCCTATAAGAACAAAGGGCCTCTCTGCGGTTGGTTGGATTCTTACGAAAAGGGCCATCATGACGACCGCACCGTCGCCGTCCTTTACCGCAATCATTCGTAATCATGCCTAAGATGAACCTGAGGACGGCAGATGGCCGTCAGTACGTTATCAATACGGACGAAGAGGAGAAGTCCGGCCGGATGAAGGACGTCTGGTTCTGTGACGACAAGGTCAACGTCGCGGCCTTCTTCAAGAAGCCGCTCACCGCGCGTGACCTGGTGCGTCTCAAGAAGATCACCGGAGTCTATCGCGATTCCATCCTGCGAGGCAACGAGCCCTATTACGGCAGCGTCTTTGGTCTGCCCTTCGCGAGCGGCGAGGCGAAGCATCCGCGGTTGGGCGTCGACACGCAGTTCGTCGTCCTGCCGCGTTACCCCAAGGCGTTCTTTTTCAAGAAGGGTTCGCGACCCGAATCGCCTTCGAAGCTGAAGGACAAGGAGAAGAAGGGCCGATGGTTCGCCTCTGCCAAGCACAGGCGCAAGGTCCTCCATCCCGACGAGCTCGGCACCTGGGAGAGCCATCTGCGCTGCTGCCTGGAGATGTGTCGGGCCATCGCAAAGATGCATCAGGCCGGCGTGGCTCATTCGGATCTCTCGTATAACAACGTCCTCATCGACCCCGTCTCAGGCACCGCATGCGTCATCGATTGCGACATGCTCGTCGTCGTCGGCATGTTCCCTCCGGATGTCGCCGGTACTCCGGATTTCATCGCTCCTGAGGTCTATAAGTCGCAGCATTTCCCGCTCGGTGATCCCAGCCGTGTCCTGCCCAGCCAGAAGACCGACCTGCATGCCCTTGCGGTCCTCATCTATCAGTATCTCCTTTACCGCCACCCTCTGCGCGGGCGGCTCCAAGGTACGCTGAGTCCGGGTGACGCGGGCAATGACGAGAAGATGCTCATGGGGTCCGAGGCGCTTTTCATCGAGCACCCCACCGACCCCCGTAACCGCGTCAACGCCAAGAGTCCCGACAACGCTGAGTTCCTGCCGTATTGCGACACGGACAAGATCCCCATGAGCGTCTGCGGAGAGCCGCTGACCAAGCTTTTCCTGAAGGCCTTCGTGGAGGGCCTGCATGACCCGAACAAGCGACCCTCCGCGACCGATTGGATCCGTGGCATCGAGCAGACGCTCGCCATGGTGGTGCCTTGCAACAACAAGCAGTGCCAGCAGAAGACCTTCGCTTACTTCGGCAAATACCAGTGCCCCTTCTGTGGTACGACCTCCTACTCCTATCCGCAGGGGACTTTTTATTCGCCTACCGGGATGGGAGACTCGCGCACCTACGCGCCAGACGGCGCCAGCATCACCGTCGTCCACGATCGTACCTTGGGCTCTTGGCATGAGAGCAAGATCGGCTACGAGAACATGTCCGCGAAGGATTCCGAGCGGCCCATCAAGGGGCGTTTCATCCGTACCCAGACCGGCTGGGCTTTCGAGAACATCGGTTTCGAGAACCTGATCGAACGTGGCGCGAAGAAACCCATTCCGCCGGGCGAGAAGGTCGAAGTGGTGAACAACATGCAGCTGCAGCTGAACACCGACGGACGGATCCTGCTGATCCGCATCCCCTGAGCACATGATCCGACGTCTCCCTGTCTACATCCTGCTGGATTGCTCCGAATCGATGGTGGGGGAGGGGCTGGCCGCGGCCCGACGAGGCATCGGCAGCATCCTTTCCAGGCTCAGCGTCAACCCTCAGGCCCTTGAGACCGTCCATATCTCGATCATAGGCTTCTCCGGCCGCGCCAAGGTCCTTCTGCCCCTGACGTCCCTCCCGGATGCGGTGATGCCCCCTGTGAAACTGGGCAACGGTACGGCCTTGGGTGCCGCCTTGGAGTTGCTCGCCGCCCGTATCCGGGATGAGGTCACCCGACGTGACCGCGTCCAGCGAGGTGACTGGCGCCCGATCGTCATCCTTCTTGCGGACGGAAAACCGACGGATGATTTCGAAAGATCGCTCAAGCTTTACAAGGATACCATCGGCGACCTGGTCGCCAACTTCTACGTCGTCGGATGCGGTGAAGACGCCGACCTGCGCTCGCTTTCGAAGATATCGGACATCTTGCTCAAGGCGGAATCGATGGAAGCAGGCGTGCTTGACCGTCTCTTCTTCTGGATGAGCGAGACGCTCACCGAGGCCAGCCGTTCCCAGGACGACAGGGGAGGTCGCGCCATGCTCGAAAGCCTGCCGGTCGGCGTCACCATGGTCGATGCGAAGCACCTTCCTGATGACAGCGCGGTCGCTGACTTCTATCTCCGTGCCGTGTGCGGCGCCAAGCGACGACCCTTCATCATGCATTTCAAGTGGGATGATTCGGAGGAGAGCTTCAAGGCTCATCGTTCTCACGCGCTTTCACTGGACGACATCGAGCCGGACCAAGATGCGGGAGCAGGCGAATCGATAGACATCTCGATCGTGTCATCCCCGCCCGCATGCCCCTATTGCGGCGTAGACAAGTACATCATCTGCGGTCCTGAATGCGGCACGATCTCGTGCGCAGGCGGCGTCAGGCAGGGGCCGCAAGGCTTCAGCCATACGTGCCCCAAGTGCGAGGTCGAATTCGCCGTAGGCAAGGGTGCCGGAGCCACTTCGCTCCGCGTCAGAAGGGGATGAGCCGCATCGGTCCGATCGAGGAGCGCGTTCTGAAGTCGCGTAAGCTCCTGGCGCAGCACACCGTGATCACGGATGCCGTCGTCACCGCCCTCCGGGATGAAAACGACGATGCTTTGCCTCGCTCCGTCATCGCCGCTTTGGCCCGCATCGACCATGGCTCGCAAGCTTCGGCCCAGAAAGGTCAACCTGATGCGAATCATTGGCTGGCCAGCAGTTTCTACCTTAAGCCGGACCTCTTGTCGGCCGCATCTTTGCGTGCTTCCCGCGTCATCGATGGTGCTTCTGGTCTGGGCGTTTCCATCGGGATGCCTCGCCGCGCCAACGATTTTCCCGAAGTCACACCGCTTGGGCTCGATCTCTTCTACAAGGCCTCGCTGCAACACTCCCGCAAGGGTGGTCCGTCGCTCGGAGGCGTGGATGCGCTCTTCGATTCACCGGCGGTACTATCCGTACTCGCTGAGCGTGCTTCCGCCGCCACTCTGTCGGACGCGTTGCTGCTGAGCCTCGTGCCCTTCGGCAAGAGTCACCTGACGCTTTATGCCCAGCAGAAGAAGATAGCGCTTACGGATATCGAGTCTGAACTGGCTGAGCTCAGCGAAGCGTTGTCCGGCCTCAGGGCGGGCAATCTCCCGAAATCATTGCCGCCGACTTCCGTGGGGACGCGAAGGGACTTGCTGGCTTGCGAATCCTTCCATGGTTTGCTCCATGCTGCCGTCAGGAATGCGGCCGGCGTAAAGGGTAAGGCCGATGAGTGGCCGCCTCTGATCTCGGCTTATCTTCCGGGAGGTCAGGCCCGCCTCGCGGCCCAGGGAGCCCTCGGAGTGCCTTTGGTGATCTGCGCCTTGGCCTCGACATGGCTGAGGGTGGGATGGCGAAGCCTTCAGCCTAAACGCAAAGAAGCCTTTTTGACGGATTTCTCCTCCCTCGTGGCGGGTTGTGCCCATGAACAGGCCGAATGGGTGGAGGCGACCCTGAATCGCACCATTGCATAGCCGCCTGAGGCTTATCTATAACACTGTCAGTATGTTCGATTTACCCCCCGATCAATTCGAGGCGAAGATGGCCGCTTTGCTGGCCGACCCTGCCGGCACCGCCGAACTGATGGCTCATAAGCCAAAGGTGATGTCCGAAATCTCGTCCATGACCAAGACCGTCAAGGGGACGCTCGTCTCCAGGGATGAGGAGATCGATGTCGTGGCCGCCGGCCTTCTCTCGGGAACTTCCGTGCTCCTGATGGGGCCTCCGGGTACGGCGAAGAGCTTGCTCGTCCGTTCGGTCGCGCAGGCCTCCGGGGTCAGCGGTGACAAGTTCTTCGATTATCTCATCAGCAACCATACCATGCCTGAGGAGCTATTCGGTTCGATGGACCTGAGCGGTCTCGTCGAGGGCAAGATGCGTCGCGTCACCCAGGGCAAGATGCCCGTCGCCGAGGTGGCTTTCTTGGATGAGGTGTTCCGCGGCGGAAGCCACATCCTGAACACGCTCCTCACCATCATCAACGAGAAGAGGTATGACAGCGGCGAGGGATTGAAGCCGGTGCCTTTGCTCTCGGTCGTCGGTGCCGCCAACAACCCTCCCGACAAGGAGGAGATGCAGGCCTTCTTCGACCGCTTCCCGGTGCGTTGCTGGGTTGACCCTCTGCTTGACAGGCCGAACCCGGAGAAATTCGAACTCCAATTGCTCGACAAAGCCGTAAGCGGCGACCGTCAGCGCCTGCTGAGCACGTGGGGTAGGGGGAAGGTCAAGACCGCGTCGCCGGTCATCACCACGAATCACTTCCGTTGCGGGCGCGCCATCCTTCATGCCATGCTCAGGGACGCGTCCGGCAAGGCTGCTGACAAGCGCTGGAGCGAGTTCATCGGCATGTTCCACGACTGCCGTGCCATCGCCCGGTTGTCCGACCGATCCTTGGCCCAGCTGTGGTTCTTCGCCGCCGCCCTCGATTTCGTGCGCGGCATGGATCCGACGCAGCCCTATGAAGCCGCTTCCAACACGAAGCGCGCGGACGGGCACCTCCTCGTCTTCAGACACGTGGCACGCACAGGTCAGGGCCGACGTGGTCTTGCTGAAAAGGTTTCGGCTACCCTGGCCAACTGAACGGAATGAGCCTTCAGAGGGACATCGAGACCCTGGGCAGGAACTATTGCAAGGCCGCGCCTTCTCGCGTGGTCGTGGCCGCCTTCCCCGAGCTCTACGAGAAGCTGCTGAAGTCGCGGCTATTTCTGCCGCCATTGCTGGTGCTCGATCTCCTGGTCGCCGTGACGAAGCCCATCAATGCCCTCACTCCCGGCGGTTATGCGAGCCGTGCTTCGAGCGAGGGTTGGACGGAACTGCTCGACGCCGTCTCCCGACGCGCCCTTCCCGGACGTATCGGGGATCTTGAGCACGGTCATGACCTGCTCATGGCCACGGCGCAGCATCTCAAGTCGACGGCCCACCGGTATTGGAATTCAGCCCAGTATGAGGAGTGCGTCGCGTCGGGAGTGGACCGGCTTGTCGCCGAGGAGCTCAAAGCGTTGGCGCCCAAGGCAGCCAAGAAGGCCCGTTGGACTCCCTTCTGGGATCATCTGAACCAATGCGTGGCGGACGATGCCGGTCGAGAGAAGGTCATCCCTTTCAGTTCTTCCTTCCGTAGTCGTTTGAACGACGTCTTTCTTTTCCAGGATCTCCCGCCGGTCGATGAGCAGCTGGACGCGCTGATCGAAGAACTCGAGGTCTACCGGGATCGAAACCAGCTTCCGGTCTCCGTCCGTCCGGGTGACAAGGATCCTTCTCAGCGACGCAGCGATGCGGGCGATTTCTTCGAACGCTCCCCCGGTCCGCTTCCTGATAACCTAGCGAGAATCTCGCCCGTAGACCTCGTGCTTCTCAACGCAGGCGAAAGGGTCGATGAGGAACTCAAGAAACGGCTGAGACTGAGGTTCGCCCTCAAGGTGGTGGAATCCGACATCAGCCAGAGATATCATGCGCAGCCTGACCCTTTTAAAAGGTCCAGGAAGATGGAAGTGAGGGTGACCCTGCATGACGATCGTCTTTCGCGTTCGGTTCCCCCGGTGGGTTCCGACGGCAGGGAGTTCTCTCAGGTCAATCTCTACAGGGCTACGATGGTCTATTTCCTGCACCATTTCGCCCAATCCATGGAAGACAGTCCCATTGACTGCGACGTGAAGGTCATCCTTTCCCTCGGTGGTACCGCCCGCATGGTCCGCAAGCTACCTCCGGATTTCCTGGCGGCGGCAAGACGAAGCCCGCGTTCCTGTTTCGAGGCCGTTTGGATGGCTTTCCCGCAGGTCTTTTCAGGCGTGCTGCTGCGACGTCTGAAAGAGACAGGCGGCAGCGCGCATCCGGAGTCCGAGCCGTCCATGCTTGTGCTCCTCAGCCTCGGCCAGCCTTCGCCCGTTCGTTCCGATGACTGCGAGAACGTCTGCCGGGCCGATGTGCAGGCCGACCCGGGCGCCTGCACCCTGAACGCCCGCGTCATCGGCTTTACCAGCGATCAGGTCAGGTCATCGATTGTCAGCGAGCATGATGCTCCGGGTGCGCTAGGATACGAAGTGGTCAAAGCCTTGTTCGGTCAGGAGGGCGCCGCATGAAGGCTTTTTATTCCATCGCTGACAAGGGGCCTGGTCTCTCGCAGAAAGCCTGCTTCGCCTTGGTCAAGCGTCTGCTCGCCCGCAACGAGGGGCGGAGCCTAGCCGTGGAGGATCGCATGAGGGTGCTGAAGGGAATCGAAATGCACCGAGGACGAGGGCCCCACTCCAAGGGCTACTGTCTCGTGGTGAAGGATCAGGCTTGTCTGGATAACGCGACCGGCCCGATGTGGGACAACCTGCTCAAGGAACTTGGTGCCGAATACAAATCAACGTTGCCGTTGGGCTTCGAGGACAAGCCTTTCTGCGGCGGCGATTCCCTTCATAGGATCGCCTCTCCTGCGCCCGGCGCAGGCGGTGATGTCAGGCATGTCATGTTGGAATCCCGGCGTGGAAGGTTCGAGGCGCTGCTCGAGGAAGTCACTCACGTCGACGGCGCCCGGGCCGCCATCATCACCATGGAAGCGGACGGCAAGGGGCCGATGACCTGTGTCATGCTCGAGTTCGGCAAGGAGGGTCTCCCCGGCGGAGCCTTGGAATCGATCTTTCCAAGCGCCGAAGTCATCCGCGTATCGGATGACCCTCGCCGCCTGGTCTTTACTCACCTAGGCAGCTCCTGCCGTTGGATGTTCGAGGCAGAAAACGACGTCGTCCTCGTGCCGGTGCTCGCCCGAGAGCATCCCGATGAGAACAAGGCCTTGGTCACATTCCGCGGAGAAGATGGTTCGCTTGAGACGGCGCTGTGCCGTTGGAACCGTGAAGATGAGTCCGGACTCGGTTCGTTCATCAAGCTCAGCCTCAACACTCCTGACAGGCCTCTGCTTCCGGAGTCCTCGGCCGGCATCCTGGCCGAAGGCGCGGTCGACATGCCGGTCTGGTTGGCAAGGGAAGATCGCGCATTGGCGGACGACCGGAGGATCTACGTCGTCAGCGACCAAGCCCCTCTTTTCTTCAAGGCCCTGGCGAGGATCGTGGATGCCGCCGAGTTATCAGGTCAGGGAAACCTGTCGTTCGCACGTTGGAGCGATGCCGGTTCGGGCGCCTCTGTCTACGCCTTCCGCTCTGATTTCATCGCTGAACTCGAATCTTTCCGCGATGTACGTTCGTACCGGATCATCGAGGCCCAGCTGGAAGGTCGTGGCTTGGCCGTCCGTCAGGGCTATCGATTCGTGCCTGAGATGCCTGATGATGACGGATGGGGCTCCGCCATAAAGTCGGCCCTTTTCGATTCCTCCGGCCAGGACAAGGCTGGTTGGGCTCTCGTCGATCCTTGCGCCCAAGGTGACGACGGGCTTTCCGGCGTCTCAGCGGTCATCATCCCTGAATTCAAATCATTCGAGGGTTATCGCAAACATGTGGCCGTCTTCGGTCCTATTGTCAGGGCTGAACTCATCGCGGATGAGAAAGACAGGCATCTTGAGTTTTCTGCTCAAGCTGAGGCGGCGTGGATTAATGCGGCCGAATCTGAGAAGGCCTCCCACGATGCGAACGCCCAGAGCTTGTTCGAAGAGCTTTCGAAGCGTGCAAGGGCTCTCGACGAAAGCCTTCGGGCAATGGAAGAAGAGGTCCGGTCGACCACCGACATGGCGGCCCCATTGCATGCCGAGGCCAAGCAGACACGTGATGATCTCGAAAAGACCGTAGTCGGATTCAAGGAAGCGATTCGCGGTTCAGCGGAAAAATCGGCGAATTGGTCGCGTCTGCAGAGAATCCTGCAGCAGCATGTCCAGCTCTTCGAGTCATATGCTCGCATGCTGGATGGCACCGTCAGTTCCAACGCGCAGGCGGAATTGGCCAGGGTCAAATCGCAGGAAGCCATCCTCGTCAGGAGGATCCAAGAACTCGGTCAGGCTGAGGCAGAGGTCGCCGCCGCGCACGTCAAGTCCTCCGATCTTGTCTCGCGTCTGGAAGGGGAGGTCGTCCGCGTGGAGGCGGAGATAGAGAGATTAGGCGCCTCAATCTCGCAAGACGCAGAAAGGGTGGCGTATTTCGACGCCTTGACGGCCAAGATGGCGGCTCTTGCCGACCTAAGGCATGCCAAGGAAATCCAGTCGTTGAATCTCCGGCATGCCTATGCGCAGTGCGAGGTCCATGAGCAGCAGGTCAAGGATGAGCTGTTGAGCCTCGAAAGTTCGCTTCAGGCGCTGGCGGACAAAAAGCGGATCGTCACCGCCCAGTCCGCGGAAATCACGCGACGTCGTGAGGAGATCAGGGCCCAGGGAGTCGACGTACGGAACGCCGAAGCAGATCGAGATAATCTCACCCGCGCCTTGGCGAGGGAGGAGAAGGCTCTTGCCGACATGATCAAGGCAGGTGACCCTCGTCAGCTGGCCAAGGCTCTTCTAGACAAGGCCAAGGCTGTCAGGGCCGACATCGAGGACGTCAATGAAGCAAGGAGACTTCTCACCGACGGAGATGCTGAAATCGCCAAGCTCGAGGCCGAACTCGATGCACTGCTCAATGGGCAGACAGTCGACGGACTCGGCGCCCAGGTCAAAGGCACGGAGGCGGCCCTAAAGGTCCTTGAGCAGGCAATCCAATCGCTTGAAGCCGCCCTCGCCGGAGAGGATGCCATGCGCGCCAACCCTGTCGCGGTGGACAAGCTTCGTTCCTGGGAGCAGTTCAAGGCGGAAGCATCCCTCAGGCTTGCGGCGGCCAGGGTGACCTATCTCCGCTGCCGTAACCCGTTGGAGTCCCCCCTGGTCGATGAGATCAACGCAGCGATCGACTCGCTGAAGCAGCTGCTATGAATCTTCCATCCAGCCTTGATTCCGCAATAAAGAGGGCTCGGGAGAAGGTAGACTTGCTCGAAAGTTCCTTGGCAAGGCTGTCCGACAGGTCGGAGCGGCTGGCCGACCTCCGGCTCGCCTTCCTCGATGACAAGGAGACGTTGTTGTCCCATGTCGCGCAGATCGATGAAGCCGACACCGCGACCCGTGAGCAGATCACAGAGGACTGCGAGCTGATCGTGGCGAGGCTCGAGGCTCATTGTGTCCAGCTGGCCGAGTTGGAACGATCGCAACGAGACATGATCTCCCGCCTGTCTTCCATTCCGGCCGCCACCGCCGTACTATCCTCCGCCGGGGAGGTGACCGTACGGAGAGACGCGCTCAGGCGTGCGCTGCTTCGGATGGAGGCAGGCCCGGCCGGCACCTATTTACGGACGAAGGTAAGATGAACCAATATCTCACCCAGTTCGAAGCTTTCATGAGACGACGGGGCATCGTCATGCCCCGGATCTATCTGCTTTCCGTGCTTTCGGTGCTTGCCGGACTGCTGGCGCTCTTGTCCATCCCTTCGTGTCGAGAATTCCTTGCGACAGTCGTCCTGCATGACTGGTTCGTCGTCTGCGTCGTGACGATCGTAGGCCCGCTTTTCTTATGCGATCCGAGCAGGGCACGTTCGCCTTTCTGGTCTGCGGTGCATCTCATATGCTTATCGGGGGCGGTCGTGCTCGCATTCTTCTTCCTGGCCTTCTGTGATCTGGCGATCCGCGACGACCGCGCCTACCTGTCGCTGCTCGCATGTTTTTCGTCGGTCCTTGCGGGGCGCGCATTCGTCGCGGACCTGCTGATCACCGTAGTCGCCAGGTCGCTCGCGGCCGCGCCGACCGGCCGGACCCACCTTCTGTCAGCCTATGCGAGGATGCTGGACGTCGACCCCGCGCGGGCGAAGCTCCCGCCGCCTCTGCTCGGGGCGAGGCTCGTACTATCCGTCAGGGAACGATGCCAGCGCATCCTCGGCTTGAGACGCACCCGCAGCCGGGCGATCGAAGCCGAGTTCCGCCTCATCGCCGACCGGCTCGGGGCGGAATGTGATGCTCAGCCGTCCGAAGCCGTTTTCCTGAGATATGCATCGGCGCTTTCACATGAGATCGCCCTGCATCGCATCATCCTGGCGGCGAGGATGTCCGGCTCGAAAAACAGCGAGATCGGCGGACGCGACGTCGCGGAGCGCTGGCCCTCGGAGTTCTATAACCGCTGGTCGTTGCTGCTTAAGGCGTTCCTTCGCCTTTCGTCTCGCGTCCGCGGGGCGGCATCCGAGGCGTCTGTCCTCGAGCTGCGCGCAAAAGTCCTGATGCCTCTTCTCGAGGACGCCAAGGACATCATGCTCGTCGTGCATCGGGATGACCCCGCTGGCGGCAAGGAGATGCAGGCCGCAGTTGCTTGGTATGCTCCCGACGCAAAGGTCTCACCCCGGGACCTGCGTTCGGACTTTGATCGTCATGTCCTTGGCTTCAGGAAGCCCGGTTTCGCATCAAGAAAATCTCAATTCGCCTTCCTGCTCACCGCGCAGCTGGCGGCCGAGCATCTGCCTTTGGAGTTCGCCTCCGTCTACGGGTCGGAGAAGACGGGCGCGCTCGAATGGAAGAAATCCGGTCTGAGTCCGATGCAGCTGGCCCTTTGCCTGACCGTCGCATTTCGTCGTCAGCTCCAATCCGGCGGTCTTACTGATGCGCAGAAGGGGCCCGTCGTCGCGAGGTTGCTCATGGCTTCGGCCCAGGCGGGGTTCAAATCCAAGGATTATCCCGAAGCCGCATGGGCTGACCTCATGCAGGCCGCCCCGCTGCAGTGGGAGAACTTCGCCAAAGGACTGGAAGCCTTCAAGTCGCTGCAGACGGTTGCCCTCTCGGATGATGCCGAGCCAGGGGTGGGTAGGATCAGCGTGACGAACGCCTTCGCCTCCCTCGTCGTCGCGCTCACCGCCTTGTTCCTGGTGCTGAGTTCGCCATTCTGGCTTTCCCCTAAGAAGCCTTTCAACGATCTATTCGGACCTTACGAGCGCGCCCATGCCACCGCGAGGTCCATCGATCTTTCCTCGGATGGTTCCAAGGTCGCCGTAGCGACGGCCCAACAAGGACTGCTGACCATCGACGTCAGGAACTACGGCGTCCGCCGCACCGGGGTTCCTGACGGGCTGTCCTCCAATGAACTCACCGACGTCGTGGCCTTGTCGAATGGTTCATTCGTGGCGGCAACCGAAGGGTTATACGGCGCAAAGGGGTTGGACTTCATCAGGGAGGGCAGGGCGTCTCCCATCATCGGTCTTTCACCCGACGACCATTCCACGCTCACATCTGAGCCTCCTCTCACGATGGTCAACGTAGGCAAGGACGCCCTGTTCGTGTTCAGCCGAGGCCTGCTTTATTACGATGCATCCCGAAGGGTGCTGGTGTCCGTGCCCGGCTCACCCACTGAGATTGTCGGTGCATGTGGCAGCAAGAGCGTCGAAGGACGCGCGTGGATTCTGCACAAGAAGGAGGGAAAGATGGTCGTAAGCGAGGTAAGGCTCGGCAGTGGCGGCGGGTTTGTCTTCCAACCGTACAGCCATGATCCCCAGGTAGACCCTTCACGGATCTTCCACGACGGCGTCAATCTTTGGTGCCTCGATGCCGGTCGTTCGAACATCCACGTGCGAATGGATGAGAAGTGGGTGCTCAAGGCCGGCTCCCCGAAGGGCGCGAAGGAGGGAGGCGGGCTGGCCTCCGCGGATGCCATCGCTATCAGCCGCAGGCCTGAGGTTGCGCTCAATGATGCCCTATGGATGTTGAAAGGCGGCAAGGTCTACGTCCGCTCCATCCCGAGGGACCCATTGCAGGCCGAGCTTCCTATGCCGTGGGTGGAAGTCGCCGCCGTCGAAGAGGGTTACCTCGGTGAGATACATGCTTTCAGCGTGGATGACGTAGGTTACCTCATTGTTCCTTATGGGGACCGGATCGACCTGCTCTCCCATCGTAATCCGGCAGCGAGCGCGGCTCGTCGCATGCAGCTTCCCAAGCCTGAGTCCCGTCTGCGTTCCATCCATATCGGTTCAAGTCAGGTGGTGCTCGCCACCGCTGACGGTGAGCGATCCGAAGTCCGGCTGATCGGGCTTCGGGATTTCGTCGGCCTTGCCTTGGATGCTATCCGGCCTGAATGGCCTTCGCCCGTCCAGTCTTCCGCCTTCCTGTCCGCAGATTTCAGCCTAACAGACGTCGTTGGCATCTGCAAGGCGGGCAATATTACCTATCACTTCGATTCGGCCGGCCGATGGTTGAAGCATGACAAAGGCATGCACGGCCTGGTGAATACCGGTCGAGATGGGCTCCGGCTGGAAATGTCCGATGATGTGCTGGGGAAGACCAAGGGGTTCAAGGTCAGCGACGTGTCCCAGTCCGGTGATGCCACCAAATTCTTGGTATCATCGAATTTGGGCGTCTATGAGATGTCCTTGGAATCGCTCGGCGTATCCACGGCAAAGTCCTCCGCTCTCCTGCCCATGTCGCCGGTCATGCCTAACGGAGGCGCAGTACCCATCGGCCTGAGCGATACGATCACCGGACCTGAGATTTATTTCCAGGAGCCCAAGGAAGATTCACAGCCGGAGGATGCTCCTCGTCTTGCGACGATCTGGCGCCTGCAGAATCACTTCAGGCAGGACAGCCATTGGTCTCGGCAGGCTCCTGGTCGGGCCGACGGACGGATTTATGTCAATTCTCTCCTGCGTTCCAGGGTCGACCGTGACGACGGAGGTTTTTCTTTTGGTCCAGTCATCGCCTTGAATGACGCCCGCGGTCTCGTATTCCGTGATCTGAAGGACGATGTCTGGAGGTCTTCGTCGTTCGCGGGTCAGTGGACGAACATCGTCAACGTATCCGATGGCGGAACCGTCATAAGACAGCGCGGAGGGGATAAGCATGACGGTGATGTGCTCCGCATATCTCAGGTCATTCCCTCCGCTGACGGACTTCAGGAGAGAACGCTCTGGCGGCCTTCTTCCATCGTCCCCAGGGGAGCATTGCCCAGTCCTGATGCGGTGGTGCCGGTGGCAGGCCGAGGATTTGTTTTCCCCACCGCAGAATCGTTCTGGTCATATGATCCGATGACGAGGTCGTGGGATAAGCTCATGGATCGGGCTCCTGGCGAGCTCGTCGGTTACAGGGTCCTGTCTGATGAGATCCGCTCCGCTTCGGGCGCATCCGACATCGCTTGGTGGGCGGATGACAGCCATAATCTCTATGCGCTCAGTTCGGATAAGGCCGCCATGTTCGCCAAGGTAGGAGTATTGGCCGCCGGAGCCGCTTCCGGGCAGACCTACGCGGTCACCAACGAAGACAACGCTCTGTTCGCCTTCAGTCTGCGCGACGGCTCTACGCGCAGACTATTCGCCCCGGTGAAGCCTGAAGGCGGCAGTTCCGGGGTGGCCATGATGGAGGAAAGCGAGGCCGGCATCGCTTTCCTGCCTACGGGTGGCGGCAAGGTCCTCACCCTCGATGATGACGACCAGTTCGTCGCGGCAAGCGGGTCATCTTTCGGGGTGATCGCCAACGTCGATTCACGCCTCCTAGGCATCACCGAAATCAAGGGTGAGTCGCGTCTTATCGGCGTGTTCTCCGCCGGCGCCGGGGTAGGCAAAGGCCTGAACGGACTTCATAGTCTCGGCGACATGGCCGTGATGAATTCGAATTCCGGAGACATGTGGATGGCGGGCTTTTCAGGGGGGGCGCTTCAAGCCAGGATCGTCGGTGATGCCCGGAGCGGCGAGTCCCCTGCTTCCAAGGCCAAAGTCGTCGCCGCCGCCAGCTATGCGAACCAGCTCATTCTCTCGGTCGACGGAGGTATTCATCATCGTCCAGATTTCCCCGCCCAAGATGAGCGACCTGGTTTCACCCGCATCGCCTGGAGCGGTGCGGATTGGTTCCGTCCTGTCGGCACGCTCGGGAAGGTCGCCCCTGCGGGCGGACTCGGATGCTACTCGCTCGCCAATAGGCTGGATTTTTCCCTGATCACCAAGGATGCCGAGTCGGGATTCAGGATTACCAACGGATTGGACGTGCCGGTGTTCGTTCCCGGCGGAGGCGCTTCGTCCGTGTACAAGGTTGCCGTCGGAGAGAAACTAATCCCCTACGACGGGAGCGAGGGGCAGGTTTTCGGCGGAGGCTCGGCGCTTGGCGGAACGTCAAGGGTTCATCCGCTTGATGCCGGCTTGTTGGTGCTTAAGCGCGCCAACGGCGTTGGGGTCGCATTCTATGACCCCGCGACGGGTGTCGATACGATGATGAAATTCGTCAAGGCGGATGATAGGGCCGACATGCGGTGTCCTTTCGACACCGATGTCGATTTCATGTATGCCTCTGATTCTCCCGACGTCCTCCCGTTTATCCATGATGGCCGGGTGCTAGGCAGGATTTCCAGGACGCATGGCGAGGTTGAGATCATTTCCGAGCGAGCGATTTCGCCTGTGATCATGTCAGGGCAGCTCCGCTGGCTGGAATCAGGATACGTAGTCGGCGCCGGCCCCCTTGGCGGCATGATCTTATCCAAGGTCGAGCTCCCCTCGTTGTCCCGGTCGCGTAAAGGCGTGGTCGCGGGGGTTCTCCATCTTAAGTCCGAAGCCAAGCTTGCGATGAGCATCGATGGATCGCTGGTGAGCGTTGATCTGGGTACGGATAAATTCACCAAGCACGGTCAGGCCGATATCCTATTTCCCCGTCCTGGCGGCGTTGTCGCGGCCTCGGTCCAATCCGAAGGCCATTATTTCCTTTCAGATGGAACCGTCGCCTTGCCGCCTCCGTTGCGGGAGCTTGGCCCTGTCAAACTGGCGGTTTCGCCCGCTCATCTGGCTGTTTTCAAAAACTCGGCGCCGGGAGGCAGGACTTGGATCAAGGGCGTAGCCAACGTCTCGGAAGAGTCCTTTGATTTCTCCTTGAGGACCTCACCCGCCAAGGACCTCGTTCTGGCTTCAGGCTCTACCATCATGCTTGGGAGGAACGTGGTCCATGCGGAGCATGAAAGGCTTTATCGCTATGATTTGGATCGTGGCGAATGGTCGGAGCCTGACCTGCCTCCCGCATTCATGGCTTCATCCATCCGCAAGGGCAGGGATGGCCGTCTGTATCTCGTGGATGAGCGAAACGCCGACGCCGTCGGTATTGGCGCGGATGGCCTGCCGACGGGTTCCGTCCAGAGAGGGCTGGCCATGGGGGTCTCTCTGGCCGGTTCATTGGTGGAGGTGAAGGCTGACGTGACCGGAAAGCTCGGGGTGCGTTCCGGAGCTAAGGACATCAGTTCTGAGATGGACGCATGGGTGAGGACAAAGGTCGCCTTCACGGAGCAGTCTTCGACCTACTCGCTCGGGCAGGATGCCACCTTGTCATTCTCCTCGCCCGGAGCAAAGGCAGCCGTGCTTCATGTGAGGTGCAAGGGGCGTCTCAATGAATTCGAGCTGCCGCTTCCTGCGAAGCTCGCCGATCTTGAATTCTTCGAAGGGGCTGAAGGCTTCGTGATCAGTGATTCCACGACGTTCATCCTTAGGGTGAGCATCTCCGATGAGGGTGATGTTTCCATGGCGGTTTCCGCTTATGATTTTTCGTATCTTGGAAAGGCCTTGCAGCCTGATCGTTCCCCCCGCGGATGGATCAAGATCGCGGGGCGATATCTGCATGAGAGCGGATATGCTTCAGGCCAGGTTCCTGCCCCCGGTCATCCCCTGCGCCTCGAATCCGGAAGGCTCGTTGTCATGGCAAGAAAGGTCGCTTTTGATGGCGCATCTGAAGAGCTCGTTCCAGTCACGGTTGATTGCGCCAGGGCGGCTGAAATGTCCTTGGTTCATCCTGATTTCGCGAAGCTGCTTCCCTCTGAATCGGCTGTGTTGGTTCAGGATCATTTGTATGCTGATTTCAATGGGCAGAAGATCCGTCTTCTGCGCAGGAAGGTGATTCCAGGCGAGCCCGCAGAGGCTGATGATATCAGGCAACTGGCCGTCCTGGGGTCCTCGGTGGCCGTACAGATCGACGGACAGGGCGACGTGTGGAAGCGTGACCTCATTTCCGGGGTGAGGACCTATCTCGACAAGGCAGGCCCAGGCGCGCGTCTGGTCTATTTCAAGCCCGCCCGCGGGGATGTCATGGCCGTAGCGTTGGAGGATGGCGGAAGGCGTCGCTTGTTCCAGTCCGACGGGGTGCTCGGGGTCCAGCAGCCGCCTGAGGGCCAGGTCGCGGCGTCTCCGGATAGGATGTCGATCGATGTCGATCGGTTGAAGGTTACACGCGCGTCGGACGGTTTCACCTTCATGCTGGCTTCGCGCTATCCTCTTTCGGTCTCGTCAGATGGATGGATAATCGAAGGTGCCGACCCTGAGCCTACGCTTGGGGTCAGGTCCGGTGACTCGCTCATGCTCCGGTTCAGCCAAGCGAAGGAGCCGGGAAGGGCGGTGCTGCATGTCCCTGCTGAGGGAGAGCGGCGGATGCTTCGTGCTGAGCTGGCCGGAGGGTCGGAATTCAAAGCGAATCCGACAATAAAAACCATTCGTTCGGGAGGCTATACCTTCGACTGGCAATCGGGTTCGTTGGTGGTTCGCCATGAGGGAATCGCCAAGCCTATCGACTTCATGCCAGGAGGCGGTCTCGAGGCTGATCGCCATCGGCATGCAGCCACCATGTCGGAGGACGGACGTCATTGTCTGATCACTGTCAGTTCGCATGCGGGAAGAGTGTTCGCCAGGGATTGGCTCAGCGGCGGGCTAGGTCCTCTCATGGAGGTAGGAATGGGCGCCGCTCAGGGTAAGGCCGACATGGTCCTTTCGGTCGACGGAAAGGCTTACGTCCGGGCGGGTTCCTCTTGGTTCGTCATAGGTTTCAAGTCCGGTGGCGTATCCGCCACGAAGATGGATGAATCCCCGCTGCGTCAGTTCGGGGAGATTCCCAAGGATGCGGGTGGCACATGGGCCCTTGAGCGAGGCAAGATCTTCAATGCGACCGGTTCAGGATGGGATGAAGTCCCATGTCGTAGCGAACCTGTCGCGTTGGCCTGCGATCTTCCGTCGGCATCATTCGATGATTACAGGGCCTTGCCGGCTGGGCGCATCGCCTACAAGTCACGAATGACGGACAGCTCGAAGCCCATCTGGTATTCCATCGGCGTCGATGGCGGGATCCCGCGACGTCACGAATCCGCCTTGCCGGCCAGATACGTACCCGCTGAGACGATACGCAGGTCTGATTCGTTGGGTAATTCCATGGTCTTCACGCGTTCGAAGAAGGATTCTTATTCCCTGAAGTTGAAAGCTTCGCCTGAGCAGACGATCGCGCTTTCCATCGAAAAAGGCGCACGTCTACCGCACATCGGAGCTTTTGCTAATCCTAAGCCGTCAGCTGGCGCCATATTCTTCGAGGCTGGAAGGACCTCGCTCCAAGCGCAGTTGTATCTCAAGGTTCCTGACGACTCAGGTAAGCCGGAGCTGACAATGGATGCTCCTGCGCGCGCGGGTCTTGTCCGTGCCCAAGTCAGGTCGGAATGGTGGATCAAAGAAGGGGCAGTTTCTGTTTCCTGGTCTTCTTCGCAAGGGCTCATGCTGGGCATGAAGATGCCTGACGGTACTCGCAAGTCTGCCAAGATCGGCAGTTACGCCGAGGGAAAGCCCTTCGACATAGACGATGCAGCACGTATCTGTCTCAGAAGCGCGCGTTCCAAGACTTTTTCGTTCTCCACCTACTCTTCGCTCAGAAGCGTCATGGTCATGCCTTCCGGCGATCATTCGTCCTTGGCGAACGTACTCTCCCTCTACGACCTGGCTGAAGAGTCCTTCGTCGGAGACGTCTTTCTGGGTCAGGCTACATTTCTGGCCGAGGAGATGCGTCCGGTGGATCCCATGACGGGTAGTTTTGTCCGCGACAGGTTCAGTTGCAGCCTCCTTCCTGATAGTCGGGTCGAGGTTCGTCCCGGCCTGTCGATCCCTTTGCACAAGTCTGAGCAACTGGACGGTTGGACGACGCCACAAGGCGATCCCGTGGCCGCGGTTCGTCTCGCGAGCGGCGAACTGCTCTTGCAGTCGTGCAGAGGTGCTTGGGTTTCCCTCTATGGCGCAGGCGGGGAGCTCTCGTCCGGACGTTACATCGATGCAGTTGGTAGCTCCCGTCTTAGCTGGGCAGATGAGTCCCACAAAGAGGTCGTCTTGCAGTCGAGCCGCTCGGTTCGCTTGCTTGAATTGCCGTCGCTCTCTGACGGTAGCACGACCGAAAAGCGCCAGAATTATGCCGTGGAGGGCGGTCTTTCTTTTGTTCGTTCGGAAGCCGGTCTTTTCCGCTTCGATTTAGGTGCCCTTACGCTCAGGGCAGGTGTGTATCCGTCCGTGGACTTCACCGCCGTTTCCCTTACGGAAGACGTCGTGACGTTGGAGGATGCTTACGGAGTCAGAAACTTTTCATCCGAAGCCTTCACCTCAGTGATCGAAGGTCGGATTGTCAGGCCTAAGTTAAATCAGCCGACGGACTCATTGCCTTTTATTAACCGCAATTGCGGTTCCTGGAAGCTTGTCTGGAAGGATAATAAGTTCGACGCCCTCAAGGGCGAAGTTTCGGTGCTCGATTCCCAGGGGGTGCCTTACGCGGACAACGTCGTCGGGTTTGATGGTTACGAGCAGAACCTCATGTTCGTTAATCAAGACAAGCTAGTACTTGTGGCGTCTTCGAACGTCTTGGATTCCCTGAAGTGGGGGAGCGGCCCGGGAATGATCGAGTCCTCGGCCCGGTCGGATGTTCGCTTTGCCGTGTCCGACAAGGATCTCCGAACTTTGGTCGACTTCGGCAAACTGGAAGCGTCGGCTTACGACATGGGAAGCCGCAGATTGGTCCAGAGTGAGGCTTGCCATCGTCCGGCTGGCGTTCTTTCCGGGACTAAGACCGAATTCTTATCCAATAAGTCCGGTGAGTTTGAGATGCGCATCACGTTACGCGAAGGCGATCGAGGACCTGCCGTCGTCAGTTATGTGGGTGGGGACGTCATAAGCTTCAATCAGCTGGCCTCCGACCGGGTCCTGGCGGTCAAATCGGATGGAGGTGATCTGTTCGTCCGCCATGCGCCTCCTTCGGGCCATCATTCAGGTTGGCTTGAGTTTATCCCCTCCAAGGGGAACATCACCCTAAGGTCCTGCAGAGACCGAGACGGCCCTGCCTTGAGGGTCGATGTGCCTGGTTCGTATCTGCGCCCATGGAGCGAAGCCCGAGCCTGGGGCGTGGATTCGGGCAAGGTGTTCTGGGAAGAAACCGCCATGCGTTGGGGTGATTGACTTATCTCCTGGCACGGCTCTTATTAATCTCATGTATATTCCCGAAAGCAGCATGGCCTCGAAGGCCCTCGCGGGCCTCGACCAGACTCGACGTGACTTCGTCAATCATCTCGCAGACAGGCTTTGCGTGCTGCCGCCGGAGTCGTTGGAGGATGGCAAGCAGGTCAGGTCTCAGATGATGCTCGAGCTTCAGGATAGATTCTCTCCGGAGGAAGCCGCTCGCATCTCCTTTACTTCCGCCGACCTCATCGTCTCGATTGCATTGTCGATCGTTAACGAGCGCCACGCGGCGGCACGGCGTGCCAAACGCCTTTCGATGGCCGTCAACGTGGCCGTTGGGGTTGTCGCAGCCGTCGCAGTTATAGCCATCATCTTGTTCTTCACCCAAGAGTCTCCGAAGCCAGCAAAGGCTGAGGCCAAGGGCGAGACTAAGGCGGTGGCTCCTACCAAATAGACTTAGGAATAAGTCTAGTCCGTCCTGTTTATTTCAGCGACTGCATGACAGAGACGTAAGCTGGCTTAGGCTGGCCTTGGCGGTCGAAGAGGAGGGGGTGGTTGACGCGCTTCCAAGGGAAGTTGTTGAGCCAGCTCTGGCCGTCGTGGAGGTTCCAGAAGGAGACGCGGATGATGACGTCGGGATAGCGGCGGAAGAGCTGGAAGAGCTTGCCGTATTGTTCGGCCTGGCGTGCAAGGATTTCGGGCGGGCAGCCGTCGGCGTACGGGTTGATCTTCGCCATCTCGGCACGGTGTTTGCCGCCGTCGGCCCACCATCGACCGCGCGGGATGACGTCGATATCAAGTTCCGAGACGACGGCCTTCATGCCGGCGGCACGGAGGGCGATGAGGGTCTTCTCCAGTTCGGCATACGGCACCTTGTCGAGTTCGTAATGTCCCTGCAGGCCGATGGCGTGGACGGGCGCCTTGCGGGCGCGCAGGTCGGCGAGCAGCTTCAGCATCTGCTCCCGCTTGCCGTCGAGCTCGTTGTTGTAGTCGTTATAGATCAAGAGCGCGTCGGGGTCCGCCGCATGGGCGTATTCGAAAGCCTTGGCGATGAACTCCTCTCCGCAGGCGCGGGTCCAGCCGGACTCGCGGAGATAACCTCCGTCGGCGAGGGCTTCGTTGACCACATCCCACATCGCGACCTTGCCGCGGTAGCGTCCGGCGACCGTGTCGATATAGGACTTCATGCGGGCGAGCAGGACTTCCTTTGAGGCGGGCTTGTCGCCGTCGAGGTAGAACCAGGCCGGTGTCCGGTCATCCTTGGCCCAGACCAGGCAATGTCCTACTACCTTCAGGTCCTTGGAGCGGGCGAAATCGACGAACTTATCCGCCTGTTCGAAGCGCCATTCGCCTGACTTCGGCTGCAATGCGGCGGGCTTCATGCAGTTCTCCGGCGTCACCATGCCGAACTGGGCGGTCAGCAGAGGCCAGTTGTCGGGTTGATCGGCGATGCGGTCGGAGAGCCCGACTCCCGAGCCCCACGGCGAAGCTTGGCGCAGCGTCTGGGCCGGAGCGGTTGCCGCGACGAGGAAGGCGAGGAGGGGGAGAAGGCGGGAGAGGGGCATTGAAGGAAGATGGAAGATACAGATGCAGATGTGGGAGGGAAGATGAAGGATGGATTCTGATTAGGGGGCACGTGGGCAAGGTGACACGTTGGCAAGGCCTGCCAGCAAGAGCCAGAGCTAGGGTTTTGGCTAGATAGAAAAGGGCACGATGTCGCAGGGGTGCTTAGGCACAGAGGATGAGAGAGCGTAGGGGTAGCTGATGCGGTGGTAGGGCTAGCTCTGGCCCAGGCCCTGGTTCTAGCCTGCTTCCCATTCTGTCCTCGATTCAGTCCACGATTCAGCCATCAATTCAGGCCTTAACTCTCTGATATGCGTACCTTGTTATGTTTTCTGGCAGTGAGTCTTTCCGCCGCTGACGTCACGGTCGAGCAGGTCAACAAGACGATCGGCTTGGAGCTGTTCGCTGATGCGAACCTCTGGGACGATGATGCCAAGGCCGTCGCCGAACGTCTGGCTTGGCCGCAGGAATCGGAGACCACGAACGACGCCAGCTATCGTCTCTACCCCAAGGACGATTACCGGATCCTGGAGTGCCGTCCTTATTCCTGCTCGTTCCTCTCTGACCAGAACAAGCCCACCTCGCTCTCTTTGATGTTCGCGAACAAGGGCGACTCCGTCTCGATCGGTTCCAAGGACGCCAAAGACAGGGCCAAGATCAAGGCCCGCGAGGAGCAGATCAAGGATTACAAGAAGGCCATCGCCGATGACGCCAAGGATTTGGAAGAGAAGCTCACCAAGCTTTTCGGAAAGCCTACCCTCGGCAGCATCGGGAACGCGCAGGCGACGCGTGAAGTCGTCCGCCGCTGGAACTGGAACGGCCACGCGTTCCTCCTGGCCGCTCCGAAGGACGAATATGTCGCTTTGCGTATTCTCTCCAACAAGTCTGCCGATGAGGGAGGTCGCAGCCGCGTTTCTGATTCCGAGCTTTTCGCCCGAGCCAAGAGCCGCGTCGAGAAGCGCGCCAATGGCGACGTCATCCTCAAGGACATCCCCATGGTGAATCAGGGTCCCAAGGGTTACTGCGTACCCGCCACTTGGGAGCGCGCCATGCGCTACATGGGCGTGCCGGCGGACATGTATGTCCTCGCCATGGCCGGACAGAGCGGTGCGGGCGGAGGCACTTCGGTCGTCGCCATCGCCAACGGTGCCAAGGCCGCGGTGACCGGGGCTTATCGTAAGATCGAGAACGTCAGCATGAAGGTGGACCCGGGAACCGTCGATAAGTACATCGACCAGGGACTGCCGATCATGTGGGCCATGTTTTCGACCAGTCAGTACAATGAAATCGCCAACAGCCGGACCAAGGAGCGTCAGGGCATGACCGACCCGGTGGCCTGGAAGAAGGCCGTCGCCGACGCACGCAAGGGGCAGAAGCCCTTGCAGCCGAATCGCAACGAAGGACACGTCTGCATGATCGTCGGTTACAACAAGATCACCGGCGAGGTCGCCGTGTCCGATTCATGGGGCCCGGAGTATGAAGAGCGCTGGATCCTCGGCGTCGAGGCCACTCAGGTCAGTCAGGGGACGATGACGGTGATTGGATTCTAGTCGCACGGAGTGCGACTGGTAGTTGATCCGTTGATCGGTTGGCCAGTGGGCCAGATGACTGCTATTTGTTGACCAGTTGACATGTTGGCAAGGGAGGCAGTGCGGCGTAGCCACGAGGGGGCACGTGGGCATGGTGACACGGGGGCACGCGCTCGCGCGAGGGGACATGTTGGCAAGTTGACACGTTGACAAGGTGCGCACACGAGAGGCCCGGAGGCATGCTGATGGCGCTGCAGGGCTAGGGCTGGATCATATACTGGCTGATGACTCTGGATCGGGCTTTTTAACTAGCCCCTGCGCTGGCCCTAGCTCTGGCCCTTTTATTACGGCAACTCCTACTTGGCTTCGAGCTTGGCCTCGAGCTCTGCTTGAAGTTGTTGGCTTCGTTCGCTGGCGCGCTTGATCTCGTCCTCGCCGAATTCGGCCAAGACGCGCGTCAGTTCGTCCTTCGATGCTCGGTTGAGTTTCTCGGCGCGCATCAGCATCCAGGCCAGGCCCTCGATCTTATTCTGAACCACGCCCCGGCCGTTCAGGTGGCAATGTCCCAGGCTGAAGCAAGCGGCCGGTTGAAGCTGCTCCGCTCCCTTGCGGAACCAACGGGCCGCGATGGCATCCTTGGCGGGATCGGCCTCCTCGCCGTAAAGCTCGTTGCCCAGTTCGTATTGGGCGTCCGCGTAGCCGCGCTCGGCCGCCAGCGTAAGCCACTTGGTGGATTCGGCAGGGTCAGCTTTCAGTCCGGTGCCATCACGATAGAACATTCCGAGGATGAATTCCGACCGAGGGTGGCCTTGGATCGCTGATTTGCGGAACCATTCGGCCGCCTGCTTGGCATCGGGGGTGACGCCGTCGCCCTTGAGCAGGGTCAGGCCCCACATGCATTGCGCCTTAGCCAATCCTTGCTCGGCGGCCATCAGACACCAACGGTTCGACTCGTCATTGTTCTTCTTCGTGCCTTCGCCTAAATAGAACAGGCGGGCGACCTCGTAGCGCGCTTCGGCGTCCCCGGTCTTGGCCTTGGCCAGGGTTTCGTCGAAGTGCTTGCGCTCGGCCGCGAGCTCCTCCGGGTCGCGTGCGAAAGGCGATTCATAGGTGCGGATGCCGGACAGCTCTTTGGCGCGCTTCTCGGCACGAGCCTGCTGGTCCTCGGAGAGAGCCTCGTAATCCTCGGCGAAACGTTCGGGGTCGAGATCGTCATCGCAGTTCAACGCTACCAGGCGCCAGGCCATCGATTCCACCGGGTCGGCTTTAACCCCGAGTCCTTGGTCGTAGACGAAGGACATGATGAAGGCGGAGCGGCCATGGCCGTCCTCGGCTCCTTTCTTTACCCAGTTCACGAGAGACTTGAAACGCGACTTGTCTTTCTGGGTCAGGATTTCTTCGGCGAGGTCGGCCCGGGCGTCGTAGTCTCCGTGTTCGGCTGCGAGGAGGAGCCACCGGCGCGCCTCGGCCGGGTCCGCCTTGAGCTCGTCGCCTTCTTCGAGGAGTTCGTGCATCTTATACTCGGCCTCAGGCAGGCCCCTTTCCGCCGCCTTGCGGATCAGGGCGAGCCCGGCGGCTTTGTCTTCCTTCACGCCGATGGCGAGGCGCAGATCGGAACCATAGAGGTACATGCAGCGGGGATCGTTCTTTTCCGCCCCGAGACGGTGAAGCTTGGCGGCCTCGGCTTCATTAGGTTCCGTGCCGATGCCCCATAGGTACAGATTGGCCAGCGAGACAAGCTTGGCCGGGTCGCCGCCGGCGGCGGCGGCCTTCGCCTTCGCGAACGTCTCCTTGGCAATCGCATCGTAGTCTTTGTTTTGGGATTTCTTAGGTTCTACCTTGGCGGCGGAAGGTTCGGTGAGGGCGATGGCGGCGTAGGAGAAGAGGCACGCGAGCGCGAAGGCGGAGAAGGTGACGACGAGAGGTCGGACGTAGGGGCGCATCAGGAATGAATGATTAACGATGAGGGATAAATGATGATGGATAAGGGAGGGGTGATTTCGTGATCAACGGCTCAGGATGTCGGACGGGGGTTCCGGGCGTTCGGCGGAGAACCACTTCTTGGCTACCGCATGCTGGCCGTAAGGCGTCTTTGGGAAGCGGGATACCAACATCCGGTAGGCGGGCACGGCCGCCTTGGGCTCCCGGTATTTGAGCAGGTTGCCGGCGTATTGCAGGATCTCGGCGCCGGCCGGATCGTTGTCGGGAAGCAGGCGGGCGGCCTCGAGCGCGTGCCGGAAGCTGGCGTAGCGGGCATCTCGCTCCGAGTGGTCGGCCTGGTCGATATGCTGCGACTGCCAGGAAAGAAGCCGACTTATCTCATCCTTGCCGGCAGGAGCGATCTCCATCGGCAAAGGCAGTCCACCGCCCATGGATTGGCCTAGTCGCACTCGGGGCCAGTATCCATAGCCGACGTACCACCCGGCGCCGCTCGACCAACTGAGCCCGAAGGGCGAGTGCTGGATGATCTCGCCTAGCTGCCGGATCGCCAAGGCGCTGCGCCAGTGAGAGTCAGCCCGTTCGCGCGCCCCGACGTCCTTACGCTCCGCCGCCCGACGGAGCAGTACGTAATTCGTGGCTTGGACGCGTAGCTTAGGGGCCACGTATTCCAAGGCTTCCTCAAGCCGTCCAGCGCGCATGAGCCGCGATGAAAGCAGCTCGCGCAGGTTGACCAAGGGATGATAAGAGTAGTCGTCCGCGCCGTGACCCTTATTCGGAGGAATCTGACGGCGATCGACATAGTCCTTGAGCTCCTCGATCGTCAGGAGGCACTCGCCCAGGTAGAATGACTCCATGAAGAAATCGCCTTCATCGAAGTATCGCAGCGCAGTGAGGATGTCGCCTGCGCTGAGAGCGAGCATGCCGGACTCGCCATGGACTCGCTTGAGGACCGTCTGCGGGTCCAATGGGTTGATGGTCGTCTGATCGGTGGTCAAGGTAGTGAAGCCCTTGGCCGAGGCCGTCAGGTCGAGGCGAGGCGAACCGCCGTCAAGGAATGCCCGGGAGACGTCACGATCGCCACTCAAGCGCAGGTTACAGCGCGACAGCAGCAGCCGGCGGGTCGGATCTCCGGCGGACATCGTCGCGCAAGTCGCCGCGCAAGCCTGCCACTGACCGACCGCAAGCTGAAGGATGGCGACATGGGCGGGGGCGAAGGTGGACGGGATTTTCGCGGCGGCCAGTGCTTCCAGCCATTGCCGGCGTCGTTCGACGAGGACGTCCGAGGGGAGTTGTCGCTCGCGGTTATGGCTTCCGCCGGACGTAAGGAAGATCGTCACGAGCATCCGCAGGTCTTCGTCGACCAGCGCAGGCTGGAAGTAGCCTTCGCCGCAGAGCTTGTGGGCCAGCATCATGCACGAATTGACGGCGTTGGCGAAGCCGCGCTGGGGCATGCGGAGGTAGGCGTCGACCGCCCCGGCGAAATCCGCTTCGCCCAGGCGTGCGAGTCGTTCTGAGGGCAGGATCATGCAGCGTGTATAGGCCAGCCAGTAGGCGGTGTTCTCGCTGATCTGCGCAGGATCGAGCGAGCCTTCACGCGCATGCGCCTCAACGGATCCAAGGTCGACACGGATGGCGGCGAGCCTTTGCTTCGTCGCCTCGTCGCTCAAGCTCGCCCAATCTTCCAGGGACATCGTCAGGCGGGCGCGGCGATATTTCGCGATCGCGGCGAGCGGCTTACGTTCCTCGGCCGGTAAGGCCAGGAGTTCGTCCATCAGTTTGATCGCCGCCTCACGGTCGACGGTCAGCGACTGTTGGTAGAGCGCGTAGGCCTTGGGGATGATCGGTTCTGCCAAGGGTGCTTCGCCGCGGGCCTGCCGGGCGGCTTGGTCAGCTTTCTGCCATTCCGCCAGCGAAGCGAGCACGGCCGAGAGGATGAGATCGCTGTGAGGAGAAGGTTTCTCATCACGGTTGATGCGTCCTCCGAAGACTGAGCGGAAATCATGGTGCAGGTCCGTGCCCAGGCTGCCGATCAGTCCTTCGTCGCCTTGATGCATCACTCCTTGGACATGCAGCACATCGTTGCGATAGAGCCCGAAGAGCCAGTATTCATTGCGGTCGGCGGCTTCCTCCGCGGTCTGCTGTCTTGTCGGTCGGGATGAGCCGGCAGCGGTGACATCTTCATCGGGCGTGATGACGCCTTGGATGGTCTTCGCCTCCTGGCGATCGGTGGAACGGTCGAGCAGATAGGCGAAGCCGATGGCGAGGGCGAGGGTGCCGAGGATGATGAGCGAATTGCGAAGAAGGGGCAGCAGGCGGGCGAAACGGTTCACGGGAGGATGCGAAAGAGCAGGGTG
The DNA here is from genome assembly GCA_041180005.1 of Verrucomicrobiota bacterium. Lineage (GTDB taxonomy): Bacteria > Verrucomicrobiota > Verrucomicrobiia > Opitutales > UBA953 > UBA953. Next base: position 307,010 of record JBEGSF010000002.1, read on the forward strand.
GGATTGTTGTATAAAGTTCTAGACTGACATTTCCGGGGCGGCGGCGCAAGGGGCGCGGGGACGCTCCGGAAGGCATAAGTAACTTATGACTACGGCGGACGGAGCATTAGGCGGGCGAATGGCGGCTAGGCCGCCGTGCAAAGGTGCAAATCGGAGCGGAGCTCCGGTGCGAAAGTGCAAAGGTGGAGGCGGTGATCGGGTGGCAGGATGAGCCCGTGGGGACTGCCGGCACGCTGGCATGCTGCGAAGCAAAGTCAGGGTGGGTGACGGTCGTGACGTAGTCCCGATCCTACCTGGCGGCCACCATGCGGCGGCCGAACCGCTGACCGCTAACCGCTAAAACCTGATGCAGCTATTTCGCGACGCGGTCCCGACCTTACCTAAGGGTTGAACCGGGCGTGGTGGGGCATAGGGTGGGGAATCTCGCCCCACCGACCTATGTTTCTCCGCCTGCTTTCCTGCCTTTTCCTCCTGAGCCTGACCTTGTCCGCTCAGAATCAGAACGCCAAGAGCCCCCCGGCTGGCATCGCGGTCCCGGAGAAGGACAAGGCGGAGCTCCTCGCCGTCGGTCGTAAGCTCCGGGCGGACATCGAGGCGCTGAAGAAGCCGGGGGCGCTGTCTGTGGACATCGCGGAGTATGTCCCGGACGTGGAAATCTTCGCCAAGGCGGCCCTTTGGGCGGTCGAACTCAATGAGATCTACTCCCTCAAGCAGGTGGCGGACGCCCGGAACCTGCTCAAGGTCGGCAACGAACGTCTGGCGGCGCTGAAGGCCGGGCAGACCCCTTGGCGTAAGGCGACGGGCAACGTCATCCGCGGCTATCGCTCCCGGATCGACGGCTCCGCCCAGCCTTATGGCCTGGTCATCCCCGAGGATCGTCCGGCCAAGGGCGGCCGTCTGGACGTCTGGCTGCATGGCCGGAGCGATGTCCTGACCGAGCTCGCTTTCATGGCTCCTCAGCTGGCCAAACCGAAGACCCCGCCCCCGTCCAAATTGATCACCCTTAATATCTACGGACGCTTCTGTAATGCCTACAAGTTCGCCGGCGAGGTGGACGTCCTTGAGGCCATGGAGCATGCCATCCGGGAATATGGCTGCAGCCCGGATCATGTCGCCCTGCGAGGGTTCTCCATGGGCGGGGCCGGCACCTGGCACGTGGGGGCCCAATACATCGACCGGTTCGCGGCCATCGCTCCCGGGGCTGGCTTCGTCGAAACGGCCGAATATGCCAAGGTCGACGCTGCGGGGAAAGTCCCTCCCACCCCTTGGGAACGGAAGCTCTTCTCCTTATATGACGTTCCTGGCTATGTGCTGAACCTGTCCAACCGTCCGGTCTACCTCTACTGCGGCGACGAAGACCCGGCCCGCTGGCAGGGTCTGAAGATGGTCGCCGCCGCCAAGGCCAGGGGATTCGTGATTCCGGAACTCGTCGGCCCGAAGACCGGCCATAAGTATCACCCTGAGACCAAGAAGCAGCTGGACGCCCTGATGGACGCCGCGGTGGCCAAGGGCCGGCCGACGGCGCCGGAACGGGTCCGGCTTTCCACGCCCACTCTTAAATATAACAAGGTCGACTGGGTCACCGTGAACGCCCTGCAGGAGCATTGGACCGTCTCCGAGGTCGAGGCGACCAAGGTCGGCCCGGCCAAGATCGAGGTTACGACCAAGGGGGTGGCCGAGTTTACGTTGAACCTGCCGGCTGCCTGGGCCGGGGAAGGCGAGCCGGCCGTCACGGTCGATGGCGCCGCCTTCAAGGGCGTGACCCGTTTCGTGAAGATCGGCGGCAAGTGGGTCGATCCACGGACGCGCAATCTGGTCGAGCCGGCCATCCGCAAGAAGCATGACCTCCAGGGACCGGTGGACGACGCCTTCATGGATGCGTTCGTCTTCGTGCGCCCGACCGGCAAGTCGTCCCATCCGCGGGTCGATGGTTGGGCAAAATCCGAGCTCGAGCTCGCCGTCCGCAAGTGGCGGGTGAACTTCCGTGGGGAGGTGACCGTCGTGGACGATGTCGCCGTGACCAAGGAGATGATGCGCACCAAGCACCTCGTGCTGTGGGGCGACGCCGAGTCGAACAAACTCATCGCTCGAGTCCTGCCCAAACTGCCTATGAAGTGGGACGCCGGCAAGATCGCGATCGATAAGGTCAGCTACGATGCCGCCACCCATGTCCCGATCCTGATCCATCCTAATCCGCTGTCGCCCGAGCGCTATGTCGTCCTGAACAGCGGTTATACCTTCCGACAGGGGAGCGACGTCACCAACGCCTTGCAGACCCCTAAGTTGCCTGACTGGGCGATCGTCGATATCACCGTGCCGCCTTCGGCGCAGTGGCCAGGCCAGGTCAATGCGGCTGGTTTCTTTGACGAAGGGTGGGGCGTGCGCTGAGGGCGAACGAGGAGGGCGCGTGGGGGCAAGAGTTATTCCGGTAGTGCTGATCACCCTTGATCAGCCGCGGTTGAGCGAGGGCGCTCAACCCTACCAAAGGCAGCAGAGGGTAAGATACTTAGATTGGGCCTAACAGGTAGGGAAGTGCGGCTCGCGTGCCCGCCGCTTCGGCTATCGATCGGACGGCTCGGAGCGCCGTCCCTACCTGTGGCCGCTGCATCATAGGGCAGTACGCGGTGCTGCCCCTACCTTGAGGCAATAAAAAGGGCGCGACGGGTGTCGCGCCCTTTGAAATGTTTCGATCCGTGCCAGCATGCCAGCGTGCCAGCTTGCCCCCTGGCGGCGTCAGCCGCCGTTACTTCTTATCGCCTTCGAGCTTTTCCTTCAGCTCGGGGTGCTTCTTGAGCAGTTCTTCCTTCTGCTCAGGGGTCATCTTGTCGAAGCGCTCCTTCATCTTCTCGCGGAGCTTTTCCTTCTGTTCCGGGGTGAGGTTTTCGCCGCGCTCCTTGAGCTTGGCCTTGAGTTTCTCCTTCTGCTCGGGCGTCAGGTTGTCGGCGCGTTCGCGGGCGGCGGCCTTGGCCTTTTCGATCTTCTCGGCGACCTCAGGGTGTTCCTTCAGCCAGGCCTGACGTTCTTCCGGCGACATGTTCTTCAGCTTCTCGAGCGCCTCGCGGAGTTCGGGGTGCTGCTTGAGGAATTCTTCGCGGGGGTCGCCGGCGCGCTTGGCCGGAGCGTCCTTACGGGCGGGCTTGTCACCTTCGGGGACCGCTTGGGAGAAAGAGGCCGCGAGGATGAGGGCGAGCAGGGAGAGACCGAGGGTCGAGGATTTCATGGGTGTTCGAAGATGGAACACCGGTGGGTGGAAGAAAGTTGCAGGCGCTACGCGAGGGGGCACGTGGGCACGGTGACACGTGGGCAAGGGCTACGAGCTAGGGCTAGAGCTAGGGCTGGGGCTATGGACGTACTCGCGTTAGTTCAGGAAATATTTCTGACCAAGCGAACAGGTGGGGTTTAACCATCCCATGGTTTAACTATTGGCCCTAGCCCTGGCCCTGACTCTAGCCCTTCCGTTAAGTCATCTCTCCTACTGCATCAACAACCTCAGGACGATGGCGATGACGACGAGGAGGAAGATGCGGCGGATAAGGGGAGCGCCTTGGGTGAGGACGAGGCCTGAGCCAAGGTAGGTGCCGATCAGCTGTCCGGCGACCATGACGGCGGCGACGGGAAGGACGACCGCTCCTTTGTAGGCGAAGACGACGAGCGAGCCCAGGTTGCTGGCGAGATTGACGACCTTGGTGTAGGCCGTCGCACGGCGAAGTTCGAGTCCGAGCAAGGTGACCGTCGCGATGGTCCAGAAGGCGCCGGTGCCGGGGCCGAAGAAGCCGTCGTAGAATCCCAGCGTCGAACCGAAGATCAGGCCGAAGGCGCCGGCCTTGAGCCTAGCCTGGCCGGAGTGCTCGCCCAGCTTGGGGCTGAACATCACGTAGGCGACGATCGCCAGCAGCAGCCAAGGTACGACAGCGCGGAGCAGTTCGTTGCTGATGAGGCTGACGGCCCAGGCGCCGATGGCGGACGAAAGGAAACTCACCACCGCGGCGCCGCGGACCTGCGGCCAATCGACGAGCCCGCCGCGGACGTAGCGGGTCACCGCGACCATCGTGCCGATCGAGCTCTGGGCTTTGTTCGTGCCGAGCGCCAGCTGCGGGGGGAGGCCGGCGGCCATCAGTGCCGGCACCGTGATCAGGCCTCCGCCGCCGGCGATCGAATCGATGAAGCCTCCGATTCCTCCGCAGAAGAAGAGGAAGCAGAGCATTTCAGGCGAAGGGGACATGGGGCATGGACGGATGCGATGTCATCGCATCCCGACCTTGGGTCAGATCAGGCGCTGGATGGCCCAGAAGATGCCGGCGAGGGCGATCAGGGCGGAGGCCGGGATGACGATCCAGCGGCGATACTTGTCCTCATCCTTGAGCCAGAAGGTGGCGGCGACGGCCAGGCCGATGACGGCGAGCTGGCCGAGTTCAACGCCCACGTTGAAGCCCAGCAGGGAGCTGATGACGGAGCCCGCGGGGATGCGTTCGTCGATGAGGCGTTGGGCGAAGCCGAGGCCGTGGATGAGTCCGAAGATGAACACCATCATCAGGCGGAAGCTGCCGTAGGTCGGTCGGAAGATGTTCTCGAGGGCCACGATGGCGATCGAGGCGGCGATGATCGGCTCGACCAGCTTGGGGTCGACCGACACGTAGCCTAGGGTCGCCAGAGCGAGGGTGATCGTATGGGCGGCCGTGAAGGTCGTGACCTGGATGAGGATAGGGCGCCAGGCACGACAGAGCAGGAAGAGGCCGAGCACGAAGAGGATGTGGTCGAGGCCTTCGGGCAGGATGTGTTCGAAGCCTTGTTTGAGGTAGCTCAGGAAGGTCGAGCCCGTGTGGGCGTCCGTCGAGTGGGTGCCGACGCTGCCGGGCGTGGGGCCGGTCGGCGCCTTGGCGGCGAGGCCGGTGAGGTCGAACGTGAAGCTCGTTTCGCCGGGGAACATCACCATGAAGCGGGGGTGTTCTTTGCCGTCGACCGAGTTGGTAAAGACGGTCGCGACCTTGTGGCCGGGCAGGGAGCGGACCTTCCAGCCGGTGACGCCGGCGGGGATCTTCGTCTTCCAGCGGCCACGCGCGACGACCGCATCATCCATCTTCATCAACGGCTTGCCCGTCTCGGCCACGAAGTCGTAGGTGAAGTCGGGCTGCACGCGGCCGATCGGCTCGAGGGTGAATTCCAGGTAGGTGGCCACCCAGGCGCGGGTCTTCTTGAGCAGCTCTTCGCGCTGGGCCTCGGTGTATGCCAGGAACTGCTTGTTCTCCAGCGAGAGGGCCATCTTCGGGCTCTCCTCCCAGTTGCGGGGGTTGATTTCGATGGTGATTTCGGCCTCACCGCCGGTCTGGAAGCTGCCGCGGACCGGGACGTCGGGTATGGAGTGGGCTCCGAGGATGGCGCAAAATAGCCCCAAAAAGGCCATGAAAAAGGGACGGAGCAGGGGGGTCGACCTGAGCATGGGGTGACGATGGGTCGGTGACATTAGGGATTCAACCCCGTTTGTGGTTTGCCATCCGCAACTTCGGGGTCAGTTTGGGGTTCTATCCCCGCAATCCTATGAAGAACATCCTCAGCATCCTCACCGTTCTTGCCCTCGCTGCCGCCGCCCAGGCTGGCTGTGGCGCCAAGATCTCCTCCAAGGGCACCGTCAAGTCCTACGACTCCGAAAAGAAGGAGCTCGTCGTGACCGTCGCCGGCGCTGACACCACCTACACCCTCACCCCCGAGACCGAAGGCGCTGACAAGGCTGCCGACCTCAAGGGCAAGAACGTCGAAGTCAACGTCGACAAGCACGTGAAGAGCAAGGTTCTCTCCGTCGCCGTCGCCGCTGCCGGCGAAGAGAAGAAGGAAGAGAAGAAGAAGGGCGACAAGAAGAAGAAGACCGAAAAGAAGGCCTAAGCGGCTTTCCTTTCCGGAACCGGGAAACCGGGACCCAACGACCCGTCACGAGAGTGGCGGGTTTTTTTGTGTCGCGCAAAGCGCGACAGGGGACGCGTGGGCACGGTGACAAGGGGGCAGGGGGAAATGAGAGGCCCCGGGGCTCAGAGGCTCGGTTGGCCAGAGTGAGATGGTGCAAAGGTGCAAATCGGCCTGCGGCCTGTGCAAAGGTGGGATACGCGAGTATCGAGTATAGAGTATCGAGTGGAGGCAGAGGCACTATTTCGGGTGACGGGCGCGTGCATCAGGAGCAGGATTCCAGGTGCCGGCGGCTGATGGCCGGACGGCTGGCGACCGAAAGGCCGATGCACCGGTGGCTGGCACCTGTCACCCGAAAATGATTGAGACCAGATGCAGCTATGTCGTGACGCGGTCCCGACCCTGCCTTGGGTCGGGCGGCCTGGTTTAATAATCTTATGACCCGGGCGCCGCGCATCAGCGGAACTGATGATAGGCTGTTTTGCCTAGTCGCGAACTTTTGGGTGCGGATCAGGGTTTAACATATAAATTCACTGCCATGAACTACTCTTCACTGTTTCCGGTGCTGAAGATAGTGTTGATCACCGTGCTTGCGCTGATCGAGGTGGCGCCAGCGATGACCGGCGGGGAGCCGGTGGAAGAGAGGACGATTGAACTGACCGAACTCAGCCGCGACCTCGCGACCGTCGAGTCGCCAGGTTCAGGTCGTGCGCCGAAGCTGCGGATGCTCGTCTCGGTTCGTGATCTCGGAGAGCATGGGTATTCTTCGAAGCTGCATTTGAATTCGGAATAATCCGAGTAGCGGATTATTCCGAGGGGGCAAGTGGGTAGGGTGCAAACGAGAGGTACCGCTGCTCGGAGGCTTAGTTGACCAGAGCCTTAGTGCAAAAGTGCAAATCGGCCTGCGGCCGGTGCAAAGGTGCAAATGTGGAAGACGCGTTTCGTGTGGCAGGTGGCAGCGCCGGGTAGCGAGTAGCAGAAAAGACTTTCGGGTCTCAGGTCTCGGCCGTCAGGTCCCGGGTACGGGTTGCCGGGTTCAGGTACAGGTACGGGCCTGAACCTGTTACCTGAAGGCTGAGACCTGGGACCTGAGAGTGTCTGCTTGATTGAATCAACCAGCGCAGGCCGTACCGGCGAGATAACCCGTCGTCCAGGCGTTCTGGAAATTGAAGCCGCCGGTGACCCCGTCGACGTCGAGGACCTCGCCGGCGAAGTGCAGGCCGGCGCATTTGCGGCTCTCCATCGTCTTGAAGTCGACCTCGGATAGCTTCACGCCGCCGCAGGTCACGAACTCGTCCTTGAACATGCTCTTGCCGTCGACCTTGAACTCGGCGGCCGTGAGCTGGCCGGCGAGGGCTTGCAGGGAAGGGTTGCTGACGTGCGCCCAGGGGGTGGCGGTCGGGATGCCGGCGGCGATGACGAAGCGTTCCCAGAGGCGCTGGGGCATGGCGACCGGGCTGAAGGTCGTGATCTGCTTGCGGGCATTCTGTTCGCGGACGACGGAGAGCGCTTTGATCAGGGTGTCGCGGGTGTGGGGCGGAACCCAGTTCAGCGTGATCGGGAAGGAGTAGTTCTTCTCGGCGAACTCGCGGGCGCCCCAGGCGGAGAGCTTGAGGATGCCAGGGCCGCTGAGGCCCGCGTGCGTGATGAGCACCGGGCCGTCCGTCTTGAGCTTGGTTCCCGGGGCGGTCACGACGACGTTCTCGACGGAGACTCCCGCGAGGTCAGTCAGCCGAGGGTCGGTGATGTGGAAGGTGAAGAGCGACGGGACCGGCGGTACGATGGCATGGCCGAAGGATTCGGCGATGGCCAGGCCGCCCGACGATTTGTTGCCCCCCGTGGCGATGATGACGCGGTCGAAGGACTCGGTCGCGCCCGTGCCGAGGGTCAGTTGGAAGGACTCGGCGTCCTTGCTGATGGAGCGCACCGGGGTGGAGGTGCGGACGGTGATGCCGGCTCGGGCGGAGGCGTTCATGAGGCAATCGACGATCGTCGCCGAATCATCGGTCGTCGGGAACATGCGCCCGTCCTCTTCGGTCTTCGTGGCGACTCCGCGGGAGCCGAACCATTCGATGGTGTCACGCGGCTGGAAGCGGTGGAAGGCTCCGAGCAGCTCACGGCCGCCGCGGGGATACTTCTTCACCAGTTCGGCCGGCTCGAAGCAGGAGTGCGTGACGTTGCAGCGACCGCCCCCGGAGATGCGGACCTTGGAGAGAAGGTGAGGGGTGGCCTCGAAAAGGGTCACGGTACCATCCTTGCCCAGCTTTTCGGCGCACGTGATCGCCGCGAAGAAGCCGGCGGCTCCTCCGCCTAGGACGGCGATGTGGCGGGTGGGCATGATTGAAGATAACAGATGCAGATAAGGGATGAAAGATGAAGGATGGATTCTGATAGGGGGCACGTGGGCAAGGTGACACGGGGATAAGGGGGCGATAGGGCCAGAGCCAGGGCTGGGGCTAGGGGCTCAAGGCAATTCTGCTCTGGCGCTGCTAACCATTCAGCCCTCCATTCAGACCTCGATTCAGTCATCTATTCTGTTTATCTCCTCCTCATGCCCCTGCTTCGTCTGCTTGCCGTCTGCGGCTTGGCCGCGTCTTCCGTCCTATCCGCCGCCGAGGAGGCGCGTTGGTTCAAGGGTAACCTGCATACGCATACCTATTGGAGCGACGGGGATGATTTTCCGGAGATGGTCGCCGACTGGTATAAGAGCCATGGCTACGATTTCTTGGCGTTGTCCGACCATAACATCATCGCCGACCATGATAAGTGGCTGAAGGTCAATAAGTCCAAGACCGGCCCCGTATCCCTCGACGGTTATCTCAAGCGCTTCGGCAAGGACTGGGTCGTCGTCCGTGGCGAGGGTGACAAGAAGGAGGTGCGTTTGCGCACCTTGCCCGAGATCAAGTCCAAGCTCGAAGAGCCGGGCCGTTTCCTGCTCATCCCCAGCGAGGAGATCACGGATAAGAACGTACACGTCAACGCGACGAACATCCAGGAGCTCATCCTGCCGGACAAGTCGCTCGATACCACCACCAGCCCGCAGATCATCAAGGCGCTCCAGCATGCCTTTGACGCCGTCCATGCGCAGCGCCTACGGACCGGCGTGCCCATGTTCGCGCACCTTAATCACCCGAATTTCAAGTGGGCCATTACGGCAGAGGAGCTCATGCAGATCGACCACGAACAGTTCTTCGAGGTCTATAACGGCCACCCGACGGTCTATAACTTGGGCGACGAACTACATGTCGGCACCGAGCGGGTCTGGGATATCGTCTTGGCCGAACGACTCGGCCATCTCGGCAAGCCCGTCATGTACGGCTTGGCCACCGATGATTCGCATAACTACCATAGCACCAGTCCCAAGGCCAGTCTCTCGGGCCGGGGTTGGGTGATGGTGCGGGCCAAGGATCTCAGCGCCGCTTCGATCGTCGCGGCGATGGAGAAGGGGGATTTCTATGCCTCGACCGGTGTCGAGCTTGCCGCCTTGAAGTCCTCCGGTGGAAAGATCGAACTCGAGGTCAAGGCCCAGCCCGGAGTCGAGTACGTCGTCGAATTCATCGGCACGCGTAAGGGGTATGACCGTAAGACCGTGGCCGTGAAGGCAGCGGACGGCAGCGAGCCTCGGGTGACCCGTAAATACAGCGCTGAGGTCGGAACGGTCCTGGCCACCGTCAAGGGCGCCAAGGCCGAGTATGTCCTCAAAGGCGACGAACTCTACGTCCGTGCGCGTATCACTTCGACCAAGCCCATGCAAAGTTCGCCGGTCGGCGGCGAGGTCGAGATGGCGTGGACGCAGCCGATGAGCGCGGCGGAGCCGCGAGGTGACAAGGGGGCACGGTGACACGGGGGCATGCGCTAGCGCGAGGGGGCACGTGGGCATGTTGACACGGGGGCATGGGGTGCCGATGCGATTGAAGGGGGTAGGGGCGTGCGGCCCGCGCGTACGAGGATGACCGGGCCGGTCATCCCTACCTAAGTCAGGTGATGACGGTAAGCGGTTGGTAGCGCCAGATAGATAATGTCTACTAGGTCAGCACGCAGTGCTGACCCTACCCAGTTACTTAAGAACCGTCTTCAGGAACGAGAGCAGTTCGGCGGTGGAGGGGTCGCCGGGGAGGCCGAGGTCGGAGTTGATCTTGCCGTGATTCGTGTCGGTCGCGCCGTAGGCCTTGGCCTGAATGCCTTTCGAGGTGAGCGCCTTTTCAAGTCGCTTGGCTTGGTCGGGCGTCAGCGGGGCGGCCGCGTCGTAGAGGATCAGGAAGGGCGGAATGCCTTTGCCGGTGGCGACGTGGGTGACGGCGGAATACTCGGTCCAAAGTTCGGGTTTGCCGCCGAAGATCTCGCGGTGGCCGTATTTCGGCTCGGGTTTGCCGGCGGCCTTACGGTTGGCGGTCGCGAGGTCGATGACTGCGGGTATGTCGAACGTATCGGCGTCGACCGGCACGCAGCCCTTGAACATCGAGAGGGAGAGCCCTTCGGCCTTCAGCGGACGTTCATCGATGGCCAGGTAGGCGGCCAGCTGTGCGCCGGAGGAGTGGCCCATGATCACGATTTGGTTAGGGTCGCCTCCGAACTCAGCGACGTGGTCGTGAGTCCAGCGCAGCGACTTCGCGATGTCCTTGAAGATCTCGTTCATCGGGGTCGTCGTGACGTAGCGATGGTTGGTCGACACGAACACGTAGCCTAGGTCCGTGAAGAATTTCGGCTTGAGTTGCACGCTCGTCTTTTCGCCGCCGCGCCAGCCTCCGCCGTGGATCCAGAAGACGACCGGAGCGGGTTTGGAGGCCTTGGCAGTAGGCGCGTAGACGTCGAGCGTCTGGCGGAACTCGGTGGTGCCGGCGTAGGGAACATCGGCCTTGGTCGGAGCGAGCAAGGGAGGGGCGTCGGCTGCGAGCAGGCAGAGGGAGGCGAGGAGGGAGAGCATGAGAGTGCGGGGTAGGGGCAGGGGTAGGCCGCGTGCTTACTTGGGTTCGAGGGTGATGGTATTCCCTTCGATGGAGTATTTGAAGTCGGCGAGGCGCGAGAGCATCTCCATCACCTGGCCGACGGTGGTGTTCGTCAGATTGAGGCTGACCGGGCGATTATCCAGTTCGCCTTTCGGGTCCTTGAAGACGATGTCGATCTGCTGACCTTGGAAGTAGGCCTTGGAACGGACCACGCCCATCACCGTCAGCAGTTTCGCGTCCTTGAGTTCGAATTTCTCGAACTTGATCCCCGCCGGATCCTTGGCCGGAACGGGCTTGGGGATCCCGGGCGCGACCGGAGCGGGGGAGGTGGCGGGCGCATCCTTGGCTTCGAGCAGGCGCTTCATCGCGTCGAGCAGGACGGGTTCGACGTGAGGGGCGACGTTGGAGGAGGTCGGGCCGACTTCATAGCCGCCTTGTTCGTAGGCGCAGGTGCTGCCGATGTAGCCCGGGCCGTAGTCACCATAGGCGGCCACGGCCACGCGGAGGTCGGGTCGCATCGCTTTGGCGGCGAGTTGATATTCCACGAATAGTTCGCCGGGGAGGTGGAGCATGCGTGAGTCACCGACACGCAGGCAGGTGATGTCGATCTGGTGGCCGGATTCATGGCGGCGGAGCCAGGCCAGCTGGTCTCCGTAGGATATGTAACCCTTGGGCTGTGTCGCCTTCAGCTTGGCGATCAACTCATCGGCCTTGAGGTGCGGGGCGAGCGGCAGCCGGACCGGCGTGTGGGACCAACCGATGTCGGCATCCGACAGCGGCTTCTTCACCGTCCGGTCGAGGGCTGTCTTCATCCCCTCCGCGAGGCGGTTCGCGAGGACCATGCGGTTCTCCCAGGCGCCGTCGTTATATTTTCCGGCGGTGATGTTGCCGCCGGCGCCGTTGAAATGCACATGCAGCGCGTGCGGCCAGGACTGGCTGCGGATGAAGCGGGCGATGCCGGGGAAGTCGGGCGATGGATAGCCCAGGCGATAGTAGCTCTGCGGATGGCAGGCGTAGCTGGTGATCACCGCGATGGGGCCGGACTTATCCCAGAAACTCAGCGAGGTCACCATCGGGTCGATCAGCCCCTCCGGTTCGGCGCGCATGGCGGCGTTCTTGGTGGAAGAAGTGCGGGTGAACTTCACCTTGCCGTCGGGCCCGAGCAGGCGGCGTTGGCTGGCGACCTCCTTGACCTCGGCCTGACCCCAGCCCCATTCGGTGGCCGTGCGGGCGGCGGGGAGGGCGCGAGCGATGGCCTCGGCGGCACGGGCGATGACCGTGCGGTGGAATTCGCCTTCGAAGCGTGAGTAGCCTTTGACGTCCAGTTCCTTGATGAGCTTCTCCGCCGTGAAGTCGCAGCCTGGGGCGTCGTGCTGATGAAGGGCGTGGACGGCGACGCGGGCGGGCGTCGTCCCGGCGGCCTGGGCGAGCGCGGCGCGGAAGGCGTCGTGGCCCTCGTTGGCGATGCCGATCCAGTCCACCGCGCAGAGGACGATCGGGTCACCGGAACCCGTGATCACGACGCCACGGCAGCGCAGCGTCAGGTCATCCAAGCGTTTGACCGGATCATACGCCATCGCCGAACCGAGGGGCGGGGTCGCATCGACGTCGAAGGTGGCGACCTTGACCGGGGCGGCCGAGGCGAGGGCGGAACAGGCGAGCAGCAGCAGGAGGCGCATGGTCAGAGGGTTTTGACGAAAAGATGGCGCCAGCGGATCTCGCCGCCGTGGGTCTGGAGCATGATGGGGCCTTTGGCCGGGAGCGGCTTCGCGCGGTCCCAGTAGTTTTCCATCTTCGCGCGGTCGACGACGAGCTGGCCGTTCAGCCACACCGTCGTGACGTCGCCTTGTTGGATGATGCGGAAAGAATTCCAGGCGCCGAAGGGCTTGTCGGCGAGCACGAGCGGATCGCGTCCGGGGGCTCCGGGGGTATTGTTGAACAGACCGCCTGAACCCAGGTGCGGCTTGCGGTCGGGCTTCTGCGGATCGAAGACCTGATGATGGTCCCAGATCTGGACCTGCGGGGCGCCGCGGAGGTAGATGCCGGAGTCGGCCTTCGCCACCGTCTTATATTCGAGCCGCAGTTCGATGTCGCCGAACTCCTCGTCCGTCGTCGCATACGGACCTGTCCCGGCATTGACGAGTTCGCCGTTCTCCACCCGCCAGTGCAGAGGGAGGTCGGCGCGCTGCCTGGCGAGGTCGGCCGTCTTCTTCTCGCCCGTCAGTTTGAGACCTTGGTGCGGATTATGGCCATGCCAGCCGGACAGGTCCTGGCCGTTGAAGAGCGCACGGAAACCTTCGGGCGGCGTTGCGCCGAAGAGCGGAAGCGAGAGCAGGCAGGAAAGGAGGACGCGCATCTTATTTCAGGGTTTCGATGAAAGTGAGGAGGTCAGCCATGTCCTGGGTCGACAGGCCGCCTTCGAGGCCTTCGGGCATCAGGCTGCGTCCTTCGGAGGAATTTCCGGCCACCTCGGCGCGGAGGATCGTCTTGGAAATACCTCCGGGCATCCGGAGCGTGAGCTGCGTGGCCGTGTCTTCGGCGATGATGCCGAGGTAGGTTTCGCCGGCGCGGGTCTGGACCTGGAAGGTCATGTATTGCGCGGCGACCTCTTTGTTGGGGTGCAGGATTGCTTCGAGCAATGCGGCGCGACCTTTGTTCTTCACCGTCAGCAGGTCGGGACCGACCTCCATGCCCTGACCGGCGGCGCGGTGGCAGATCAGGCAGGCGCGCTGATAGATGGCCAGGCCTCTTGCCGCATCCCCGCTTAGATCGATGCTGGCGGCGAACTTGGCCGTGACGACTTCGCGGGACGGAGGGATCACGTCGGCGAGCACCCTGCGCGCCTCGGCGGCGAGCTGCGGATCCTTGAGCTTGAGCAGCGATTGGATCTGGCCGGCATCGAGGGCGTTCGCCGGGAGTTTCTTGGTTCCGAGGGCGTGAAGCAAAGGGCGCAGGTAAGCCGGGCGTTGCAGCAGCTGGGTGAGGGCTTTTGGTCGGACCGAGGGCGCCAGCCCATCCCATGCCTCGATGACCGCGAAGACGAAGGACTGGTCGCCGATGCCGCCCCAGCGCACGACGGCTTCCGCCTGCAGTTCGGTCGGGCGACCGGGGGCGAGGCAGTCCGACAGGATCGGGCGGCTCAGCTTAAGCGGGGCGGCCGCCAGCAGGGCGAGGGCGGCGACCCGGCGATCCGGCGCCTGTCCGGGGTCTTTGGCGGTTTCGCCCGCTTGGACGAAGGCTTTGGTCAGCTTGCCGGAAGCATCGGCTTGTTCGAGCGCCGTGCCGGAAGAAGGCAGGCCTTTGGATAGCGCCACGACATGAGCAGGTCGGGTGCCGAGTCTTATCAACAAGTCGATGTGTTCCGAACGGTCCGCCGCGGGCTGTGACTTTGCCCGGACATAGATGAGCTGAGCCAGGAAGGCTTCGGCCTTGGTCGCCATATCGTCGGAAGCGAGGGCGGGAAGCAGCTGACGGGAGAGGAAGTCAGGGTGGGCGGAGAGGATGGCAGGGGCTATCCAGGCATGGTCATGGTCCTTGCGGGCCAGCTCTACGAAGGCATCGGTGATTTCGGAAGGCGTCTGCGGTCCGGTCAGCCGCGCGAGGGTCAGCGCCGATTGGAAGCGGAGACGGGCGTCTTTCGAGCGGGTCGTCTGGATGAGGGCGACCTTGGCCCGCAGGGGCAGGGCGCGCTTCAGGAAGAAGTCGCCCGCGAGTCGAATCGCCCTTTCGCTTACGGCCGTATCGCTGTCTTCCATCGCGCCGGTCAGCAGGGGCTCGGGCAGTGTCTCCAGGGCTGCGAGCAGGTTGAGGGCGTGCAACCTCGCCAGCGGAACCGCGGAGGCGGAGAGCATGTTCCGGAGCAGTTCGGTCGCGGCGGGGTCACGACGCTCGTAAAGCAACCGCGTGGCTGTGTCCCGATGCCAGCCGTTGGGGTGGGCGAGCGTAGCGACCAATTCACCGGTCGACGCGGCGGCGAGATTCACCGAAGGGCGTCGAACCCAGTCTTTCTCATCGGGGACGAGGCGATAGATACGGCCGCGATCGTTGCCGCTGTTCAGGTCGAGGTGCTTCTTGATCTCGTCGGGTATGGACCAAGGGTGCTCGATCACTTCGCGGTACATGTCACAGACATGGAGGCAGCCGTCGGGGGCGTTCGAAAAGTTGACCACGCGCACCCAGGTGTCGCGGCTGGCGGCGAATTCGAAACCACGTTCGTCGGCCGGGCGTTCGCCGGAAAGGTTCACCCCGTCGGGGGCGGGCGTGATCACTTTGCGGTGGATGAGCTGGCCGCCGGCATCGCCCGTGAAGCTGTTGTTCTTGAAGGCGGGGCCATAGGCATCGCCGCGGTAGATCGTCGTGCCGGTCGCTCCGGTGAAGTATCCGCTCACGCGTCCGCCGCCTTCGATCGCTCCGGGGACGGCACCGGATACTCGCCAACGGGTGCGGATGATGCGCCAAGGCTCGTCCGGGCTGATGCGGAAGACCTCAGCCGCGCCGCCGTCCTTGGCGATGCTCGACCGTGGCGCAGGCAGTGGCAGGTAAGGATTGAGGCCCTGACCGGCGCGATCATGGACCCAGTGCTGCAGGTGGTCCGAATTCGAGCAGCCGAACTTCCGACCATAGTCGTCATAACTCATCCCGTATTGGGCTCCGCCGGATTCGAGCCCGAACTCATGCGTCAGCGGATCGAACCAGAAGTCATTGCCGCCGAGCTCGACGGCGGGAAGTTCGGGGCGGCGCAGGCAGGAGACCTTGCCGCGGTTGCCGCCGCCGGCCAGGAGGTGGATGCGTTGGTCGGGACCCCATTGCATGCTGTTGGCCATCCCTTGCACGTTGATGAGCTTCATGCCTGTGCCGAAGCCCGTGAAGACCCTTTCGCGATGATCCGAGACTCCGCGGCCCGCGCGGTCTTCGAAGCGCCAGATGTCCGGCGTCGCGATGACGTAAAGTCCGCCGTTGGCCCAGATCAGGCCGGTGGGCCATGGCAGGTTATCGGCGAAGACTCGGCTCGTCTCATAATGACCGTCACCATCCTTGTCTTCGAGGACCGAGACGCGGCCCAGATGCGGCGTCTCGTCCCGGCGTTCGGAGTAGTCGATCATCTCGCAGACGAACATGCGTCCTCGCTCGTCGAAGCAGAGGGCGATCGGATCGCGGACCTGCGGTTCCTGGGCGGCGAGCTGCAACTTGAACCCGGGCTTCACCTTCCAGGTCGAGAGGGCGGCGGCTGGTTCGACGGCGGGGTAGCGGGGTAGTTCCTTTGCAGCGTCGACCAGCGGAGCTCCTTTGGATGTGCCGTAAGCCTGCTGATAGGTCGTCGTGGTCCTGATGCCATCGGCGGCGAACAGAAGGGCGCACCCGACCAGGCCGAGGATATGGCTTAATACGCGGGGCGGGCGCATGCCCATGGTGATAGTTCGGGGGCACGATCTCGCAACGCATTTGCTCCTGATTTCGGATGACACGGCGGGTCCATGACGTAATGGTCGGGTTCGCTCATGAAGATGCTCGCGCTTAGCGTAACGGTCTTGTTCCTCGCGGGTTGCGCCACCCGGCCGGACCTCGGTCGGCTGGAGTCGGTGCGGACGTGGAAGGCGGTTGAGGCGAACCAAGGCGTCGCCGCCGATGCGGAGCATTTCTATGCGATCGATGACAGAGCCATCGGCAAATATGAGAAGGCGACCGGAAGGAAGGTGGGCGAATGGAAGGCTCCGGCGGGCTCGCCGGTGAAGCATCTCAACTCGGGCGTCGTCGTCGGCGGACAGCTGCTGGTCGCCCACTCGAATTTCCCGGCCAAGCCGGACGAAAGCAGCCTGGAGTATTTCGATGTCGAGACACTGCGTCCGGCCGGCCGCAAGATCTTCGAACAGCCGCCGGGGTCGCTGACCTGGCTGGTTCCTTCGGGCGACGGCTGGCTGGCCTGCTTCGCCCATTATCGCCTCAACAGCGATCCGTCCATGAGTCGTCTGGTCCGATATGACTCCCGCTGGAACGTCCTCGCCACCTGGTCTTTCCCTCCCGAGTTGCTTTCCCGTTTTGGCGCCTTCAGCAGTTCCGGAGGCGGATATGCGATCGATGGCCGGGTCTGGATTAGCGGGCATGATGCGCGTGAGCTCTACGTCCTCGAGCTGCCTCAGGGCGGAGGGCAAGCAGCTTGGGTCGGTTCCGTCGGGTTCGTCTCGCGTGGCCAGGCCTTCGCTTGGGACCCGTCGCGTCCGCAGGAGTTATATTCCATCCAGCGGAAGACCCGCGAGGTGGTCGTATCTCGCCTGAGCGGCGGTCGGCCCTAAGCAGGCTTGTTTCCGGTGCGGTTTGGGTTGATGTTGGGCTCACCCCCATGCGCAGCCATCTGCTTTGCGTCACGCTTCTCCTGACCCTTGGGCTCTTCGGCGCCGAGCCGGGGCTGGTCCGTTCGGCATTCATCTTCGAGACGAATCCCGTGCCCAGCTGTCACGCCACCACGATCGTCGAAGCGCGTGACGGATCCTTGGTCGCCGCTTGGTTCGCGGGCGAAGCCGAAGGTAAGCCGGATGTCTCCATCTGGGTGGCGCGGCAGGTCGACTGTAAGTGGTCGGCGCCGGTCAAGGTAGCCGAAGGTCTGCAGCCGGACGGGAAACGGTTCCCGTGTTGGAATCCTGTCCTGTTCCAGCCCAAGGACGGACCCCTGCAGCTTTACTATAAGGTCGGCCCCAACCCGGTCGAATGGTGGGGCTTGCTCCGTCTGAGCGATGATAACGGCAAGACCTGGGGTGAGCCGCGGCGTCTGCCTGAAGGCATCCTTGGTCCGATCAAGAACAAGCCCGTCCAGCTGAAGGACGGCACGATCCTTTCCGGCAGCAGCGCCGAAGGCCTGAAGGTCGGCCCCTCGTGGCAGATCCATTTCGAGCGTAGCCGCGACAACGGGGTCACCTGGGAGAAAATCAAAGTCGACCAAGGGCAGGGCAGTCCTGCTTCGATCCAGCCCAGCATCCTGTTCTTGAAGGACGGCTCTCTCATGTCGCTGGGTCGGACCCGGAACGGCAAGGTCTTCAGCACGCTCTCGAGCGACCAAGGGACTAACTGGTCCAAGGTCGAACTCATCGACCTGCCCAATCCCAACTCGGGCACGGATGCCGTCACCCTGAAGGACGGACGCCACCTCCTGATTTATAATCATACCGCCAAGGGACGCAGCCCCCTGAACCTAGCGGTCAGCAAGGACGGCATCACCTGGGAGGCCGCGATGGTCTTGGAAGATGAGCCTAAGGCCGAGTTCAGCTATCCGGCCATCATCCAGTCGTCCGACGGCCTCGTCCACATCACTTACACGTGGAAGCGCAAGCTCGCCAAGCATGTCGTCGTAGACCCTTCGAAGATCGTGTCCAAGCCCATGGACGGCCTGGCCTGGCCGAAGGCCGCCGAAACGCAGGGTGGGCAGGCCGGCTTGGAGCGTCTGAAGTATAACCACCCGGGACTCGTCGTGGATCTCGGCGTCGGTCTCTGGGCCTGGCCCTTGCCCATGGACGTCGACGGCGACGGCAAATATGAGCTCGTCGTCAATTGCCCCGATAAGCCTTCGAACGGCGTCTATGTCTTCCGTGCGGATGCGGACACCGCGAAGCGCCCCTTGCCCGTATTCAAGCCGGGTGTCCGGATCAGCAAGGGCATGCAGAACGTCGAGCTCAGCTGGGGCGGCGACGGCAAGCCGCGGGTGCTGTCGCCGGGCGTCGAATACCCTGAGTTCACCCGTACCGGTCTCGAGTCGGGCAAGAAACTGCCCATCCCTTCGAACGTCCATCCGAACAAGGTCCGCGCCAACATGTGGAAGTATGCCGACTATGACGGCGACGGACGAACCGACGTCATCATCGGCGTCGGTGACTGGACCGACTATGGTTGGGATAATGCTTACAACACCAAGGGCGTCTGGATCAAAGGGCCGCTGCGGGGTTACGTCTACGTCGTCCGGAACGAAGGCTCGAACGAGCAGCCCAAGTATGGTCGTCCTGCCAAGGTAGTCGCCGCCGGCAAGGATCTCGAAGTCTTCGGATGGCCGTCTCCGAACTTCGCGGACTTCGACGGAGATGGGGACCTCGACCTGCTTTGCGGCGAGTTCTTGGATGGCTTCACTTATTTCGAAAACATCGGGTCGCGCACCGAGCCGAGCTACTCTGCCGGACGCCGTCTGACTCTGCCGCCGGAAATCACGACGGGCGCCCGCTCGTCGGCCTGGAAGGCGACGGCGGAGGCGAAGAAGCTGCCGGGCTCGCCGCGGGCGTTGACCATGGACCTTGAAATGATCACTCCGGTCGCCTTCGACTGGAACAAGGACGGCAAGCTGGACCTCGTGGTCGGAGACGAGGATGGACGGGTCGCCTTCATCGAGAACACCGGTAAGTTCACCGCCGACCACACGCCGCTGTTCCTCCCGCCCAAATATTTCAAGCAGCAGGCGGATGACATCAAGTTCGGCGCCCTCGCCACTCCGGTCGGCTTTGACTGGGACGGCGACGGGGACGTCGATATCATCTCCGGCAACACCGCCGGCTATGTGGCCTTCTTCGAGAACCTGAGCGGGTCCGGTGTCGCCAAGCCCAAGTTCGCCGCGCCCAAGCTGCTGCAGGCGGACGGCAAGACCCTGCGCATCATGGCTGGACAGAACGGAAGCATCCAGGGTCCCGCCGAAGCCAAGTGGGGATACACCACGCAGACGGTCGCCGATTGGGATGGCGACGGCCTGCCGGACCTCATCGTCAATTCCATCCTCGGCAAGGTCGTCTGGTATCGGAACATCGGCACGCGCAAGGAGCCCAAGCTCGCCGCCGCAGCGCCGATCGAGGTCGAATGGCAGGGCTCCCAGCCGGAGCTCGCCTGGGGTTGGATGAAGCCGCAAGGCAAGGCTTTGCTCACCCAGTGGCGGACGACACCGGTCGCCGTCGATTGGAACAAGGACGGCCTCACCGACCTCGTGATGTTGGATCAGGAGGGTTATCTCGCCTACTTCGAGCGGGCCAAGATTGAGGGTAAGCTCGTGCTCTTGGCGCCTCGTCGGGCCTTCTGCGGCGAGGACGGCAAGCCCTTGCAGCTGAGCAAGGGGACCGCCGGCAAGAGCGGTCGCCGCAAGCTGTGCGTCACCGACTGGGATGGGGACGGCAAGGCCGACTTCCTGCTCAATTCCTCCAGCGCGAACTTGCTTCGTCAGGTCGGCTTCAAGGACGGCTGCTGGCTGTTCAAGGACGAAGGCCCGCTCGTGAAGCAGAACATCGAAGGCCATGACGTCAGCCCGACCACCGTTGATTTCGATGCGGACGGCGTTCCTGACTTCCTCGGAGGCGCCGAAGACGGCAAGTTCTACTACCTCAGGAATCCGAGGTCAGCGGCCGCCCGTTGATCATTCCGGCAGCTTACGATTCGCGACTCCATCCTTGCCGGGCGCAAGGGTATTGCCGTGGAAGCGCAGGCCGCGAGGCGTCTTAGGACCGTCGATTGGGCCTGCGATCACGACCGCGTAGCGGTAGCGCGGGGCGCCGATGCAATGGAGGAGGTTTCCTTGCACGATGACATCGGCGAGAGGCGGGTCATCGGGCTGCTGGCCCGTGTCGAATTTGAAGGGCGAGCGATCGTCACCCCAGATCCAGCGGGCATCTCCATGTCCGAAGTCCGAGATGATGTTGGCCGAGATGACGGAGCCGCCGTCGGCATTGGCGGTCTCAGGTTTGTCCGGCTGGCCGGGATGGGCGGCCGCGCCGGGCATCAGGCCGATCGCCCAGAGCGAGTTCTTCACGAACTGGTTGCCCGTGATGAGGACATTGCGAGAGCCGTGCATGGCCTTCATCCCCATGAAGCTGTTGGAGACCACGTTATGGGCCACGATCACGTGGTCCGCATGCAGGTCGATGCCTTGGGCGGCGTTCTCGATGTGGTTGCCGAGGATGCGGGTCAGGTCGCTCGCTTCGGGTGCGGTCACCACGATGCCTGAGCCTTGCTGCCAGTTGTCGGTATAACCAGAGTCCCACGTCTCCTGACTGAGGAGCTTCCCTTTGATCGGATTCTTCTTCGTCCAGACGCCGAGCTGGTGCTCCTTCTTGAGCGCTTCGGTCGGACGAAAGATCTCTTCGACGACCGTATTCCCTTCGATGAGCGTACCTTGGCTGGCCGTCACTTGGATGCCCGTGCCATCGGTGCAGTTGAAGGCGTAGCCCCAGTCGAGGCTTTTGGTGCGATCATCGATGGTAACGCGCATGTAATTCCGGACTAGGCAGCCGGTCACGCGGGCGAAGCGGCATTCACGCAGGGCAAGGGCTCCGGTCGGGGATTGGTTATCGAGGATGCGGACCTGATCGACGCGCAGGTAAGAGCAACGGATGGCCAGCAGGGCGGACTTGCGGGCGACCGTCTTGCCGGCGGCGCGGGTCAGGGTGATGTCGCGCAGGAGGACATCCTTGAGGCCGTCGACCTCGAGGATCGGTTCGTCGGGGTTCTCCTGGATGATGCGACCAGGACCTACCAGGCCCGCGCCATCGCCACGGAGCACCAGCTTGCGCGAGATGGGATAGTCGCCGGCGGGAAGCGTGATGACCTTGCCCGGTTGAGCATCGAGGGCTGCCTGAAGGTCGGCATAGCCGGCGAACTCGGCGGCGAAGGCGTTCACGTAGAGCGCGAGGGTAAGGGCGAGGAAGTGGGGTCGCATCGTCGGTCTGCCTAGGACATCACCGCCCTTATCGGGTTGCTAGATTAATGATAAACGACAGCAAAGGAGCACCCCATGAAACGTCGCGATTTCCTCACCGCTTCGGCCTTGGCCTTGTCTGCGGCCTTGCTGCGGGCCCAGGTCTCCGAGCGCCCGCTGACCGTAGGTGTCATCGGCCATACCGGACAGGGCAACTACGGCCACGGCGAGGACACCGTCTGGTTGCAGATACCCGCCACCCGCATCGTCGCCGTCGCGGACGCCGACCCCAAGGGATTGGCGCTCGAGGCCAAGAAGCTCGGAGGCGTGAAAGCCTATGCCGACTATAAGGTCATGCTGGACGAGGTTAAGCCGGACATCGCGGCGATCTGCCCGCGGCACATCCACGAGCATCACGAGATGATCCTCGCGGCGGTCGCCGCCGGCGTGAAGGGCATCTACATCGAGAAACCCTTCGTCCGGACCCTGGCGGAAGCCGACGAAGTCGTAAAACTGTGCGCCGAGAAAGGCGTGCGCCTCGCGATCGCGCATCGCAACCGATATCACCCCGTCATCCCGCTGATCAAGAAGCTCGTCGATGCGGGCGAGATCGGGGAGCTCAAGGAAGTCCGCGTACGCGGAAAGCAGGATCAACGCGGAGGAGGACTGGACCTATGGGTTCTGGGCGGCCACGGCTTCAATCTTGCGACGATCTTCACCGGCCCGGCCACCTCGTGTCAGGCCAGCATCCTCGTCGAAGGTCGTCCCGCGACGAAGGCGGACATCCGGCCTGGTGACGAAGGCGTCG
This sequence comes from Verrucomicrobiota bacterium, assembly GCA_041180005.1. Classification (GTDB taxonomy): domain Bacteria; phylum Verrucomicrobiota; class Verrucomicrobiia; order Opitutales; family UBA953; genus UBA953. The sequence goes on from JBEGSF010000002.1 coordinate 329,307, forward strand.
GCCCGATCGTCGGGGACGAGGCGCATGCCCGCTATGAGACCAAGAGCGGCATCCCGCTTTATTTCGATTCCAAGAAGGGAACTTGGACGAAGGGTACGCCGTTCGGCGCCCGTTTGATCGGGATCAAAGGCGTCATCTCTCTGCAGATCGACGAGGAACCGGTCGCCATCTTGGAGCGCGACGGCAAGAAGACGCCGATCACCAGCGCCGGCATCGGTCAGCCTGAGCCCATCAAGGACATCCGACTCATCAATGGCGGTCACCATGGGGCCATCCGCGACCTGCTCGCCGCGATCGCCGAGAAGCGTGAGCCGCTCTGCGGGCCTAAGGACGGGCTCGAGACCGTGGAGCTGACCCTCGCCGTCTTCGCGTCCTTCGTCGCCGGCGGCGCCAAGGTCACACTGCCTTTGGCCGACCGGGCCCATCCCTTACGATGAACCTCATGCGTGGCACCCTCTCGATTCTGCTGCTTGCCCTCGGCCTGGGCGCCGCGGAAGTTCCGGTCATCAAGGTCGCCGTCTACGACGACAAAGGCGCGACCGGGAAGGGCATCCCCTGCGTCACGGAAATCATGAGCAGGACGGAAGACATCAAACTCACCAGGCTCAAGGGGGCGGACATCGCGGCAGGTGGGTTGAGGGGGTATGACCTGGTGATGTTCACCGGCGGCAGCGGCAGCGCCGAGGCGGCAGGCCTCGGTGAGAAGGGGCGGGAGGAGGTCCGGGATTTCGTGCGTAACGGCGGAGGGTATGTCGGTATCTGCGCCGGTGCTTATCTGGCGTGCAGCGGTTTCGAGTGGGGTGTCGGCGTCCTGAACGCCAAAACCGTCTCGTCCAAATGGCGGCGGGGGCAGGGCGAGGTGAAGGTCGAGGGCGAAGCCTTCGGCGTGAAACTGACCGATCGAGGAGTGCGCTACGTCAACGGGCCGATCATCAAGGCGGACGTCCGCAAGGAGCTGCCTGGTTTCGAGACCTTGGTCTCTTTCCGCACCGAGCTGGCGGAGAACGGCACCCCGGTCGGTGTCATGGTCAATTCGCCCGCCATGGTGCGGGCCGCCTACGGGCTTGGCCGGGTCTTCGTTTCGAGTCCGCATCCCGAGCAGACCGCAGGCCTGGAGCCGGTCGTCGAGAAGGCCGTGCGCTGGGTCGCCCGTTCCCAAGGCCCCACGGAAGAACTCTGGAAGCGCCTCGAGGCCATGGAGGTCGACAAGCTTTGGCTGCCGGGGGCGATCGTAGATTGGAAGACAGGCTTGCCGACCGGTCAGCCGATCAAGGACGCCAAGAGCAAGCATACGCACTGCAGCCAGTTCGTGGCCGCCGTCGCGGACCGTCTGGCGATTCCTTTGCTCCGGCCGCCGGAGCACGGAGTCGTCGGCCTGGCCAACGCCCAGTTCGACTGGCTGGCGTCCGATGCCGGCAAGAAGGCCGGCTGGGTCGCCCTTAAGGACGGCGCCGCGGCCCAGGCGGCGGCGAACGACGGCCGGCTCGTGCTGGCCTCCTTGAAGAACCCGGACCCCATGCGCCCGGGGCACATCGCGGTCGTCCGTCCGGGCGCGAAGGACGCCGGACTGCTGGCCCAGGAGGGTCCGGATGTCATGCAAGCCGGCGGGACCAACGCGCTCCGCGTCTCGTTGCGCAAAGGTTTCGGCAATCACAAGAAGGAGTACGACCAGATCGCCTTCTACGCCCACGTCGTCGAGCTGCCGGCGGGGAAGTAGGTCACTTCTGCTTCGGGCCGGCCTTCTTGCCGCTCCGGGGTTCCTCGCCCCAGTTATTGCGGGCGGGGCCGGTCCAAGGATCGACGAAGCTTGCGGCGGCCCAGTCGTTCCATTGCTGGATGAGCAGTCCGGCGACGGCCTTGTTGATGCCGATGAGGTTGTTCTGTTCGGTGCGATCTTCCGCGATGTTGTAGAGTTCCCATTCGCCCTTGAGCTTCATCACGGCCTTCCAGGGGCCGCTGCGGACGGCTCGGTTTCCTTCATGCTCCCAGAAGATCGGCTTCACGCGGCGCAAGGGCTGACCGAGGAAGGCAGGGCGCAGGCTGAGTCCCTCCATCGGGATGATCTTATGGCCTGCGAAGCTCGCGGGGTAGGTCGCACCGGAAAGGTCGACCGCCGTCGCCATCACGTCGATAAGGTGGCCGGGTTGCGGCTCCAGCTTGCCGTGACGTTCGGCGGGGATTCCTTTGGGCCAGTGGGCGATGAGCGGGCTGCTGATGCCGCCCTCATGGGTGAAGTGCTTATAACGTCGGAACGGAGTATTGTTCAGCGTCGCCCAGCTCATCCCGAGAAAGACTCGGGAGTCAGCTGAGCCAAGGACCTCGCCTTCGCTGATGCCGCGGGGGCCGCCCTCGGCGTTGCCCCCGTTGTCGCTGAGGAAGAGGATGAGCGTATCATCGAGCATGCCGCGCTCCTTCAAGCCGGAGACCATGCGTCCTACGCTCTGATCCACGCAGTCGAGCATCGCGGCGTAGACCGCCATCAGGTTGTCGTAGCGATCCTGTTCCTGAGGGGAGAGCGAATCCCAGGCCGCGACTTCTTCGGGCCTGGGGGAGAGCGGCCATTTCGGGTCGACCAGGCCCATCGCGATCTGTCGGGCGTGGCGTTCGGCGCGGAGCTTATCCCAGCCACCTTTGTATCTGCCTCGATATTTCGCGATCGTTTCGGCGGGAGCCTTGAGCGGGAAGTGCGGGGCGCCATGGGCGAAATACAGGAAGAAAGGCTTCTGTTGCTGCTTCGCGTCGTCGACGAACCTCAGGGCCCAGTCCGTGAACATGAACGTCGAATACCATTCGCCGGAGCCGACCTTCGGGTCTTCGGCGGGCGTCTCGACGCCGTCGAGGTAGACGAATTCCGTGCCTGGCTTGTGTTTCTCGTGCGGGAAGTAGAGCTCGCCGAAACGGGTCGTGGCCGTGCGCTGGAAGCCTTTGTTCCAGGGCGTCGTCCCGGCCTGCTGGCCGAGGTGCCATTTGCCGACCATCGAAGTGTGGTAGCCCGCGGAACCCAGCACCTGGGCGATCGTGACCGCTCGGTCATGGAGACGGCCATGCGTGCCAAGCGACGTCGGAATCCTCATCCCATCGAGGTGCCCCATGCCGGCCTGATGGGGGTAGAGCCCGGTCAGCAGGGATGCGCGGGTCGTGCTGCAACGCGCCGTGTTGTAGAACTGGGTGAAGCGCACTCCTTGCTGGGCCAAGGCGTCGATGTTGGGCGTCGGAATCTCGCTGCCGTAGCAGCCGAGGTCGGCCCAGCCCATGTCATCGACCATGATGAGCAGTATGTTAGGCTGGGTGGCGTGCAGGGGGAGCCACGCCAGCAAGGCGAGGAGCAGCGCAGGGGTTCGCATGACCGAACCTTGGACCGCGGAAGCAGTCCGGGCAACCCTAGGCTAAGGCTCAGCGGACGATCGCCTGGCAGACCATCTCGAGGATGCGCGGGATGCTGTAGTTCTCGTAGGCGCCGTTCTTCGGCGGGGGCGGTGGCGTGGTGTGCGTGCCGAAGGAGTCCGAGGGCTGCGGGATGCGGGTGAGGTCGGGGCTCCACTGGCCGTCCTTGCCGCCGAGCTTGTAGATCACCAGGTCAAGCGAAGGCACGACGTAGAGGCAGAAACCGCCGGCACCCGTCTTGTAGAACGCATCGCGCGGAGCACCCACGATCTGACCGGCCTGATTGTGTTCGAACTGCAGGCTGAAAGGGAAGTGCGGGTTGTAGGGCAGGGATTGCTGGCAGAGCCTGATGTAGTCGGCCGGGATGAGCTGCTGGTCTTTCCAGCGTCCGCCTTGGGCCAGGCAGTAGCCGAAGCGCGCGGCGTCGGTCGCGCGGAGGGCGATGGAGCCGGCGCCATTGGCGTGGGCCATCGTCACATCGCCGCGGTAGAGGCAGTAGCCCCACGGTCCCCAGCCCATCGGCTTGCCGAACTTCTCGTCGATGTAAACCGGCAGCTCCTTGCCCGTCACGCGACGCAGGACCATCGAAGCGATGTGCGGAGCAGGGGACGAATAGGAATAACCTTCGCCGGGGGCGTTCCAGAGCGGCACGCGCAAGGAGGAGCCGTCGACGTCGCGGATATCTTGTCCCTTGGAGGGCTTAAGCGGTTGGGCCGTGCCGCGGATGACGCCGGTAGGAGTCTGACCTTCGCCATTATGGCCGGAGGTCATGCAAAGCAGTTGGCCGAGGGTGATATCGGCTTCGCGAGGGTCGCGGAGCGGGAACGCCTCCGGCAGGAATTCTCGCGTGTAGACCTTCGTGTCGAGCCCTTGCGGGATCTTCGACTTGAACTCCTGCAGCATCACGCCGCAGGCGATGCTCGTGAAAGCCTTGCCCGTGGAAGCCATGTCAGGGTTGGCGTTCCGATGGGCCTTGCCGAAGTATTTCTCGAAGACCAGGTAGCCTTTGGAGATCACCACCAAGCCGCCGTTGTCCGTGTTGGAGCGTTCGACGGCTCGGTAGGCTTGTTCGAGGCGATCGAGGTCGATGCCGGCAAGGGTCCGGGCCTCCGCGGCGTCCTTGGGCGTGCGCCAGCCGCCTTGGGCGTCGGAAGGCGGGAAGTAGTCGGCCGCGGAGGCGGAGACGGCCAGAAGGGAGGCGAGGAGGACGAGTTTCATTGAGTATTGAGTATGGAGTATCGGAAATCGTGCAAGGGTTTGACGGAGGGGAAGGGCTGGGGCATAGGAATCATATGACCCGACTGTTACCCCTCGTCGCGGTGCTGCTATGGCAGCCGCTTTCCGCCCAGACCGCCAAGAAGTCCGAACCCGAATCTCCGATCAAGATCGCCGCCCGGGCCGAGCGGCCCAACGCGACCTATCGTCAGGGTGAGAAGGTCCTCTTCAATCTGTCCGTCACTGATCGCGGTAAACCCGCCGCGGGTCTCGTCGAGTGGGTGATCCTCAAGGATGGTTTGCCCACCGACCAGAAGGGCGCGTCCGAGCTGACGGACGGCAAGGCCGTTGCCACTGGTTCGTTGAATGAACCCGGCTTCATCCAGGTTCGGGCGAGTTATCGTCCCCACGCCAAGGCCAAGGCCGCCCCTGTGTCCGGGCTAGGTGGCGCGGCCATTGACCCGACCGAGATCAAGCCCAGCCTGCCGGTGCCGGATGATTTCGACGCCTTCTGGGATGGCATGAAGAGGAGATTGGCCGACGTGCCGGTCGCGCCCTCGGTGCGCAGCGTCAAATCACCTTTGCCCGACGTGCAATCCTTCGACGTCACCGCCCCTGCGCTCGGCCAGCCGATTTCGGCCTACATGGCCAAGCCGGCCGGTGCGAAACCCAAGAGCCTGCCGATCATCCTGACCGTGCACGGGGCCGGCGTGAACGACAGCTCCCTTGTTGGTTCGGCTAACTGGGCCGCCAAAGGCTTCCTGGCCATGGACATGAACGCGCACGGACTGCCTAACGGGAAGCCCCGTCAGTATTACGCTGATCTCTATGCCGGGCCCATGAAGGGGTACCGCTTCGAGAACCGTGATGACCGCGAGAAAGGCTACTTCACCGGCATGATGCTTCGCCTCGTGCGGGCGATCGACGTGCTCACCGCGCAGCCCGAGTGGGACGGTAAGCACGTGGTCGTCTCGGGCGCGAGTCAGGGCGGATACCAGGCCATCGCCGCGGCCGGCATCGACGGCCGGGTGACCTTCTTCGCCGCCGGCGTGCCGGCAGGTTGCGACCATAGCGGCATGCTGGCGAACCGCATCGCCGGCTGGCCGAAGATCGTGCCGGTCGAGGACGGCAAGCCTGACCTCAAGGTCGTCGAGGCGGCGCGATATGTCGACTGCGTCAACTTCGCCGCCAGGACCAAGGCCAAGGGGGCCTACTTCACCGTCGGCTTCATCGACACCACCTGCCCGCCGACGAGCATCTATGCGGCTTATAACCAGCTCAGCATCCCGAAGCAGATCTATGACGACATCCCCAGCGGGCACAGCCATTCGCAAGCCGCTCGGGATGGCATGACCCAGGCCGTTCTGAGGCATGTGGGGAAATGAGCGCACGCGGAGCGTGCGAGGGGGCGCGTGGGCATGGTGACACGTGGGCAAGGGGGGCAATCAGAGGCATTGGGAAAGGCTGGCAACCTTGGTCGGGTGGGGCTGTCATAGGGATACCACATGCGAAAGCCGATGAAGACCCTGGACGGTCTCCCTTTCCGGGAGCTCCTTGAGGTCATGCCTGATGTCCAAGCGTGGATGAAGGATCGAAGAGGACGATATCTGTGGGTGAACCGGGCGTTCCTCATGAACTATGGATTGGCCCGCGCAGCGCAGGTGGTCGGCAAGTCGGACGGTGATCTCTCGCCCGCCCATCTGGCGGCATTTTTCCAGGAGGGCGACGAAGCCGTGCTGGCCGGCCGGTCGGTCAACCAGAGGCTGGAACTGGTGGGCCGATACGATCACTCCGCGCATTGGTGCCGGACGACGAAGCTCGCGACCTGCGGACCGAGCGGTCGGCCGAACGGCACGGTCGGCTTTACGCGAAAACTGGCCGCCGCTGAGATCGAGCAGATGGCCGAGATTCCGTTGGGTGCGGTCGTGGCCACCATGATTCGCAAGATCGGCCGGAAGATCACCAGCGCCGAGATGGCCAAGGCCGCAGGGACTTCGGTGAGAGGGCTGGAGCGCGCTTTCGGGCGGGATTACGGTCTGTCTCCCCAGCAGTATCTCCGTCGGTTGCGGATGCAGACCGCCTGTCAGTTGCTCGTGTCGAGCAACCTGGCCTTGGCGCAGGTCGCCGACCGTTGCGGGTTCGCTGACCAAAGTCATTTCACGCGCGACTTCCGGAGCCTGACGGGCATGACGCCCCGGGCATACCGGGTCGCCTTCACCGCGTGAGTGTCGCGATTATTCAAAAAAGAGACGGCGGCCTTCTATCCGCAGATGGCGGTCCGTGGTATCATCCTCGCATGAAGACAGCCCTTAGTCTCATCAGGATGCGCCTCTTTCTCGTCGGTGTCTTTGTCATCGGTCTCACCGGCCTGCCCGCCTCTGAGCCGTTGTATGAGCTGAAGAACCTGGCGGCCTGGTGCATCGTGCCGTTCGACAATCAGAAGCGCACTCCGGAACAGCGAGCTGCGATGGTCGCGAAGATGGGCCTCACCAAGGTCGCCTACGATTGGCGGCAGGAGCAAGTGCCGGAGTTCGAGGCCGAGATCCTCGCCTACAAGAAGCACGGCATCGAATTCTTCGCCTTCTGGTCGACGCATGACCAGGCCTTCGCTCTTTTCGAGAAGCACCAGCTGCACCCGCAGATCTGGGTGATGGCCGGCAACAAAGGCGATACGCAGGAAGCCAAGGTGAAGAACGCCGCCGAAGGACTGCTGCCCGTGATCGCCAAGGCCGCGAAGATCGGCAGCAAGGTCGCGGTTTATAATCACGGCGGATGGTCCGGTGAGCCGGAGAACATGGTCGCTATCTGCGAATACCTGCAGAAGCACCATGCCGTCACGAACGTCGGCATCGTCTATAATCTCCACCATGGACACGGGCATCTCGCCCGTCTGGACGAAGCCTTGAAACGGATGCTGCCGCATCTGCTCTGCCTTAATCTCAACGGCATGGACGTCGCCGGTGACACGAAGGGCCGCAAGATCCTGCCCATCGGGGCCGGGACCGAAGATCTGAAGGTGCTGCGTCAGGTCCGGGCCAGCGGATATGCGGGGCCGGTCGGTGTGCTTAATCACACCATGGAGGACGCCGAAGGGCGACTGCTGGATAACCTCGACGGGCTTCGTCACCTCGTGCCGCAGCTGGATGACCTGCCGCCCGGCCCTAAGCCTCAGTATCGGACTTATGCCGTTCAGGCGGCGCCGATGATGCCTGTTCAAGCCACGACGGCGGGAGGAGTGCCTTCCTTGTCTGCCGAGTTCGGCAAGCCTTTTCGCGGCGGGCAGGTGCATCCGGCGACGGAGGACTTCTTCCGCTGGCCTTTCACGGTCGAGCTGCGGTGCAAGTTGGATAGCAAGCAACGCTTCAACATCCTCGCGGCCGGCGGACCTAAGGCCAGCCCGAGGCATTGGGAGATCTACAGTTATGCCGGCAGCGGACGCTTCAGCGTCTATCTTCCTGGTCGCGGCGGCGAGTATCAGAGTCAGGTCGAAATCACGGACGGAAAGTGGCATGACCTGCTCGTCAGTTTCAGCGATGAAGCCGTGACGCTGTGGGTCGATGGGCGCGAAGTCCTCTCGCGCAAGCCGCCGGTCGCCGCTTCGGGGCCGACGCCGGATCAGGTCGCCGTCGGCCGGTTGGTCGAAGGCACCCTTGGTTGCGATGGGGCGATCGACGACGTGCGCATCTCCCGCGGAGTCATGAAGCCCAGGAAGGTCGAAGGCCCGCGGGCACGCATGGACAACACCATCGCGCTTTGGTCGTTCGATGACCTTGGGGCGGTCAATGTCCCGCCGCCGGCCCCGGCCATGCCCACGTATGAGCCTGCGAAGGCACCGCTGGACCCTACGGACGACGTCTTCGCGGATCACCCCGTCAACCGCGACCGCATCTTTGATTTCTACGCCAAGCAGGCCGCGGCTTTCCGAGGCAAGGACGTGACGCTCATCCCTGGCTATCCGGGCCTCGATGGCGGCAGGCAGGGGCATTGGGGCAACCAGAACGATGCCGTCACGTGGAAAGACGGCCGCTGGAATCTCTCGGACAAAGGCGTCCTGTTCAGCGGCGTCATCCGAAGCGGCGCCGTGATGGTGCCCAAAGGCATCGCCGTGAAGAAAGGGGATGAAGCTGCCTGCTTCGATCCCGTCAGCCTCTCTTTCCCGCTCCGATGGCAGGGTGGCTTCATCAAACTCAGCGAAGCTCGGCATGGCATGGCGTCCGGTCCTGCCATCGCAGGTAAGATCAGCCTCGCCCAGAAGCCGATGGCGGCGAAGCCGGGCGACCGCTATCTCGGGCTTTATCGTCACGGCGAAGAAGTCGTCTTCGCTTATCAGCGCGACGGGAAGCGTCGGCTGATCTCCGCGTGGGAGGAGGATGAGGCCAAGCTCCAGCCGTTGACGCGCGGTGGTCCTGCCCGTTGGACGCGCGAGCTGGAGACCCAAGGAACCGTCGGCGGTCGCAAGCCGTTCGCCGTGGATGCCATCCAGGTGCCATTTGATAATCCATACGGTACGTTGTTCTTCATCAGCGGCCTCGATTTCTTCGAAGACGGTTCGGCGGCCGTCTGTACCATGACCGGAGAGGTCTGGTTGGTCGGCGGATTAGACGCCGGTCTGCGCAAGGTCACCTGGAAGCGTTATGCCACCGGCCTGCACCAGCCGCTGGGACTCAAGGTCCTGGACGGTAAGGTCTTGGTGCTGGGGCGCGACCAGATCACCCGCCTGCATGATCTCAACGGCGATCGCGAGGCCGACTATTACGAAAACGTCATGTCCGCCTATGAGACTTCGCCGGGCGGCCATGACTTCATCGTCGGATTGGACAGGGATCGTCAGGGCAGGTTCTACACCGCCTCGGGCAAGCAAGGCGTGCTCAGGCTGACGCCGCCGGACAAAGTGGAGGTCCTGGCGACCGGCTTGCGCAATCCTAACGGAATCGGCGTAGACGTGGTGGGACGATTCGTCAGCAGCAGCGTCCAGGAAGGGGACTGGACGCCCGCCTCGGCGATCTGCGAGATCGAGGTCGGCTTCAATGAAGGCGCCCATTTCGGCGCGGGCGGACCGCGGGACGGCAAGGCGCCGACCGTGCCGTTGCTTCAGTTGCCGCGTGGCGAAGATAACTCCAGCTCCGGGCAGGTTTATCTGGGAGACGATGCTTGGCCGAAGCTGAGCGGGAAGGGTAATCTGCTACATGCATCCTTCGGGACGGGCAGCGTCTGGGTCGTCAGCCGGCAGAAGGTCGGAGGCGTCTGGCAGGGGGCGGCCCAGCGGCTCAGCGGCGCGATGCGTTCGGGAGCTCAGCATCTCCGTTTCAACCCAAAGGACGGACACCTTTACGTCAGCGGCATGCAGGGGTGGGGAAGTTACACGCCTGACGACGGCAGCCTCCAGCGGATACGTCATGTAGGCGGTGCGCCTGTGCTCGTCGGACACGAAGTCCGCGATAACGGCGTGCTTTTACGATTCGATACTCCCTTGGGCGCCGAGGCCGCGCAAGCGGGCCGACACTTCGCTCAGGCTTGGAACTACCTTTATGGTCGGGCCTACGGATCGCCGGAGTATTCCGTCAGGCATCCCTCGGTGGCCGGACATGACGTGCTCGACGTGGCCTCGGCGCATCTCATGGAGGGCGGACGTCAGTTATTCTTGGAAATACCGCAGCTCACCGTTTCCAGTCAGGTGCACCTGCAGGTGGAGCTTGGGGGCGGCGAGACCACGGCGCTCTTTCTTTCCGCCCATGCGCTCGGCGAGCCTTTCAAGGACTTCAAAGGCTACCGACCCATTGCCAAGCAGGCGCACGGTCATGTCGCCGTGGCAAGCCAGGGGGCACGGGCCGTGCGATGGGAGACCGAACTATGCGGACCTGATCCGGTCATCCTCAAGCTCCAGGCCGGCAACGCCCTGAATTATGTGCAGAAGGAACTCCGCGCCAAGGCCGGTCGGGCGGTCGCGCTGACCTTTGAGAATCCGGATGTCATGCCGCATAACTGGGTGCTGGTCCAGCCGGGCGCCGAGGAGAAGGTGGGGGCCGCCGCGGCCTTGATGGTATCCATGCCGGACGGCGCGGACCGGCATTACGTGCCCGACTCACCGGATGTCATCGTGCATAGCCGACTGCTCGATCCCGGTAAGCAGACCACCCTTTATTTCACCGCTCCCAAGGTTCCTGGCCGGTATCCTTATCTGTGTTCATTCCCAGGGCACTCGCAGCTGATGCGTGGAGTCTTGGTCGTGGAGTGATGTCGCGCGTTGCGCGACGGTTAGAGGGGTAGAGGTGGGGGTAGGAAGCGCGAGGCATTGCAGGGGTTTCGCGTTGCGGAGGGTGGGGACGGGGTAAAAATAAGAGTATGGATAAATCCAAGGCCCGTCTCGTCCTGCGCTTCCTGCTCGTCGCCCTCTTCGGCTTGATCGTGATTTCAGTAGGTCTCGCGTTCGTCGCGGATAAGCTTCTGCCGGAGGCTTTGGCCGATTGGGTGCATCAGGAGAACGCCGGAGATTTCTCGTTCGGCGACATCCTCGGACTCCTCTTCTGGGCGGCTGGCCTGTTCCTCTTCCTCGTCAGCATGGTAGGGCTTTTCTGCTACCAACGCTGGGCGGCCTGGCTCATGGCCGTCGTCGTCGCCGTCTTTTCACTTCAGCTGCTCGCAAGCCCGACCGTCGAACCTGGTATCCTTTCCCTGCTCGGCAGCCTGAGTGACGTCGTCACCGGTTTGGTCCTCGGTGTCGCTTTCTTCACGGCCGCCTTGGAGTCCGGCGATTAAACCGGAGCCGTCTCAGATGTCGGTCCAGTCGCCCGGCTTAGGCAGAGGGGGCGGCAAGGGTTGGCGGGGCAGGTCGGCCTTCGTCTGGATCGTGGCTCGCTGTCGGCTGCGCAGGCTGCGCATGGCTTCGAGCACTGAGGCGTTACAGTCGGATTCACGTGAGCTCAGGTAGGCCCAATGGGTGGCGCGGGTGACCGCTACGAAGAGCATGCGGCGGACCGACGAGTGACGGGCGCGGATGGCGGACTTCGTCAGGCCGGGCATCAGCACCGAATCGAACGTAAGTCCCTTGGCGCTGTGGTAGGTCAGCACGGCCGGGCGCCCGGAGCTGAAGTCCAGCGCCGGGCGGCGGCCTTGGGTGTCGGTCTGCGTCTGCTGGTCTGCCATGATGCCTTGGGCGCGGAGGAAGCCGGCGAACAGCCCGACCTGCGGAAAGGTCGGGAAAAGGATGGCCACGCGTTCGTTGCGCAGCAGCCGTTCGCGGAGGATCTCGACCAGACGCCGGCGCTCGTCGCCCTCGTCGGCCGCGAGGTAGAGCAGCGGAGTCTGCCTTTCGGTCTGGAGCGTCGCCACGTTGAGGCGGAAGGCCGAGCGTTCGTCTTCGTCGGCGATGAATTCGCAGGCCAGGTCGACCACGTAAGGACACGCGCGGTATGTCGCGCGGAGGTCTTCCTCGCGTCGGCCGGGGCCGAGCGAACGAAGCAGCTTGCGGGATTCCGGCTCGTGGTAGAGGGACTGCTTGAGGTCGTAGGCGACCGTCACGTGACGGGCGGACAGGCGTAAGATCGCGAAGCAATCCTCGTCAAGGTCCTGGCCTTCGTCGACCAGCGCTGCGTCCAGCGCGGGCGGCAGCGAGCGGGCACGGAGGTGTTCCAGCAGTTGTTGGCGGATGCGGAGGAAATCCGGGTGGCCGTGGGAGCCTGTCGGGGGCGGCCCGATCAGTTCGACGTGACGCAGGCGGCACCAATGATCGAAGGTCAGCACCTGCTCCGCCGGCAGCTTCAGCTCCTCCGTCGCCGAGCGGATGAAGTCGCGGAGCACGTTCGTGTAGACCAGGGTCGCGACGCGGTCGGGGCGGCCTGTGGCCAGTCCGAGCCGGCGGGCGCGATGCAGCAGCACGACCGTCTTGCCGGAGCCAGGTCCGCCGCGCAGCACCAGAGGCTTGTCGGTCGAAGCTTCGACGCAGGCGGTCTGAGCCGGGGTGAGCCGGTCGGGCGGCGGGAGCCAGGTCATCGCGGGTCGGATTCCAGCCGTGGCAGGTGGCCGTCGTCCTCGTCGGGGCGCAGCGGCCCGGCTTTGCGGCGAGCTTCTTCTTCTGACGCCAGCCTACGATGGACGGGGTCGGCGGACATCGTCGCGGCGGCCTGATACCATGAGAAGGTCGTCTCGTCGAAGGAAGCCAGGTCGGAGCCGAACCGGTTGAATGCGTCGAAGAGCGCCTCCGTGGCCTCCTCGTTGCGTCCGCGGGCGCGGAGGCAACGGGCGAGCAGCACCATCCCGATCGCGCTCGGCTCTTCGGCTTCGAATCGACGGCACATCTCCTCGGCTTCTTCCCATCGGCCTTTGCGGGAGTACAGGTTGGCAAGGTTGAGCAGCGCCATCGAGCTGCCCGCGAGCACCGCATCGAGGAAGCATTTCTCCTGACGGAAGGCGTCGCCCTTGCGACCGTAGACGTTGGCAAGATGGACGAGAGCGCTCTGGCGGTATTCGGGCTGCTGGCGGATGAGCCGTTTGAGGAGGGCGGCCGCCTTGTCGTGCATGCCCACCTTGCTGTGGAGGAGGGCGAGTTCGAGCATGCGGGCCGGTATCGTCTCCGGCTTGTATTCGCCGGAGCGGACCGCGCGTTCGATGCGGAGGATCATTTCACGGTCCTTGCCGGGGTTGACCACGTTGTGGAGCGGCGACTCGATCCTGCCGGCGAAGGTCTCGCCTCCTTCGGCGGGCGTCACCCCGAAGGTGAAATGCTGGTTGGCGTCGAGGTCGAACGATAATGTCAGCGGCATGCCGGCGGGGATCGTCTGGGTCGCGCCCGTGAAGACCGGACGGGCCTCGACGCCGGCGCCCGCCCAGAACGAGATGCGAACGGGCCCGCCGGGGGCCACGATGCGATACGTGCCCGAAGGGCGGAAGTCGGCGGCGAAAGGCAAGGGCTGGCCTCGTGGCACGATCTCGTGGAGGCCTCGGTCGGTCTGCAGGCTCAGCGAGTCGCTGGAGACCGGCGTCAGCAGGCCGCGGCCGTAGAGATGGAGCAGCAGGGCGTGATAAGCGGCGCCGCGGGCGACGGCCACCTGCATGTCGAGGGCCGAGTCGAACCGATGGACCAGGAATTCGCCGAATGATTCCTTGAGCGCCTGGATGACCAGCGGATTGAGCGAGCTGCCGCCGACCGCCAGCAGGAAACCGATCTGCGAAGGTCGCAGCTTGGCGCGTTCAAGCGCGTCGGTGATCGGCGCGAAGACGGAGCAGCTGAGCGTGTATTCGTCCTCGTCGGCCTGCAGGCTTTCGGCGTCGAGGAAGGGCGTCATCAGTTCCGCGAAGCGGAGGCCGTCGAGCGCGGGCGAGGACAGCTTGAGCTGGGAGCCGTCGGCGAGGCGAAAGGTCTGCACGCCCGGGTAGGTCTTGACCGTATCGGCGAGGATTCCGGTCAGGTCGGCGCCATGGGCCTGGCGATGGACGAGCAGTTCGCAGAGGCCGACCTTGAGCTGTTCGGCCGTCGCGAGCAGCTGAGGCTCAAGCTGTTCCTTGCGCACCTCGTATTCCCAGTCTTCGGGCGGGACACGGTTCTGGCGGGCCAGTTCAGGGATGAGGACCTGGTGCACGATGGCCCGATCGATGTCGGCGCCGCCTAGTCGGTGGTAGCGCGAGACTGCTCGCGGGCTGACGCTGAGAGTCCCGTCGGGCAGGCGCCGCAGCGTGAAGATCGCCACGTCGCAGGTGCCGCCGCCGAAATCGACGATCATCGTCTCCGTCTCGTCGGCCACGCCGTCGAGGATCGCCGGACCTTGGCGGGCGAGGAAGTCGAGGAACGCCGCGAGCGGCTCGTCGAGCAGGTCGCCGTGTCCGAGGCGGATCCCGGCGAGATCGGCGGCAAGCAGCGTGTCCTCGCGCTGGGAGATCTGGAACGAGGCCGGGACCGTGACGACCGTGCGTGCGACGGCTCCGGGGGTCTGGTCCCGCAGGAAGCGCAGCACCTGGCCTGAGACTTCGGCGGGGCTGCGGCAGCCGGCCTTGGCCTGAGGGTAGGTCCGGCCGATGCCCATCTCGTTCTTCGCCTCGGCGAGGTAGTTCACGAAAGGGCGCAGCCCCAGCTCCACGGAACGCGAAAGGCAGCGGCGGGCGCCTTCGCCGACCAATTGGCGATCGGCCAGCTGGCTGACGACCGAAGGGACGAGCACCGAGGTGAAGTCCCCGCTCAGCGTCGGCTGGGAGATTTCAAGACAAGCGGCCTGGGCGATTTCCTCGGGTGATTCAGGAGACCAGCGAATTTCTGCGACCGTGGAATTGGTCGTACCGAGGTCGATGCCCAGCACCCGGCAGGCCTTGAGGCGGGGGCGGAGCTTGGCCCCCGGAGGTCGAAGGTAGGGCAGTGGGTTCATCGAAGGGCGTTTTCTAGGTGCAGGCGGAGTCCAAGGCAACCGAGGAGGGTGGACCTCTTATCTTAAGAATAGATGAAACCCCTCGGCGGCCCCTGGGGTTTAATCTAAGGAACCTCCTCATGAACCCCTTCCTCCGCCTGGTCTTGGTCGTCAGTCTCGCCTTCACGGCCGTGGCCGAGGCCGCCGACAAGAAGAGCGCCAAGAAGGCGGCCGAACCGGTCATCAAGGCCGCCCCTGTCGCCACCCGGCCCGTGGCCGCCATCGCCGAACGGTCGGCGATCTGGCATACCTGGACCGATAAGGATGGCCGCAAGGTCGACGCCCAGTTCTGTGGTCTCTCCGGCGACTTCATCACCATCCAGACCCGCGACGGCCGCACCTATCACTTCAAGACCGACATCCTGGCACCCGAGGACGTCGTCTTCGCCAGGCAGTGCCTCGACCGCAGCCGCACGAACAGCTTCAGCCGGGAGATCATCGCCTCGGCCGCCGCGGACATCGACCGTCTCGTCGGTGCCGTCCTGTCGGCGAACAAGCAGTCTCCCAACGCACCGGCCACCGACGAGGAGTTCCTCCGTCGCATCTATTTGGACGCCGTCGGCCGGATCCCGACCGCCAAGGAAGCCGACGCCTTCCTGGCGAGCTCCGCGCCGGACAAGCGCGCGAAGCTGATCGACGACCTCGTCTTCTCGCCTGGCTACTCCATGCAGATGTTCAACTGGATGGCCGACCTTCTGCGCGTGAAAGACACCTTCGGCAAGGGCATCCCGGCTTTCACCTTCGAGGACTGGCTCAAGGCCCGCCTCGCCGCGAACACCCCTTGGGACAAGATGGTCTTCGAGATGGTCACCGCGGACGGACGCCTCTGCGACAACGGCGCGACCGGCTTCATGCTCTTCGACGCGGAGATGCCGCTGGACGGCGTTTCCAACCTCATGACCACGTTCCTCGGCACGAACATGGCTTGCGCCCAGTGTCACGACCATCCCTTGGCGGACTGGACCCAGAAGGACTTCTATCAGATGGCCGCCTTCTTCGGCGCCACCGACGGCAAGGACGAGGGCATCCTCCGTGAGGTCAACCGCGTGGCCAAGGCCGACAGCGCGGTCAACAAGGCCGCCGTCCGCAAGATCGCCGAGATGAACGCGTTCCGCCTCGACGACGGCAAGAAGCAGACGCTGACGCTTCCCAAGGATTATAAATACAAGGACGGCAAGCCGGGCGATCCCGTGGCCCCGGCCCTGATCGCCTGGGCCAAGACCGACAAGACGATCCCGGCCTACAACGTCAGCACCAAGGATCCGGCGGTGCTCCGCGACGAGTTTGCCCGCTGGCTGACCAGTCCGCAGAATCCGCGTTTCGCGACGAACATCGCCAACCGCGTCTGGAAGAAAGCCTTCGGACTGGGCGTCATCGAACCCGTCAACGATATCGATGACCTGACCCAGGCGAGCAGCCCGGAGCTGCTGGCGCACCTTACCTTCGTCATGAAGGCCGCGAAGTTCGACCTCCGCGAGGTCCAGCGCGTCATCTACAACTCCAAGACCTACCAGGCCTCGGCCAGCCCGACGCCTGACCTCGGCAAGGCCAAGTATCTGTTCAACGGACCGATCGTCCGCCGTCTGACCGCCGAGCAGGCCTGGGACAGCCTCGTCGTCACCGCCGTAGGTACCTATGCCGACAACGTGCTCCTGCGCCGCGGCGACGACATCAAGGTCATGGCCTTGCCTCCGGGCAAGGTGACCATGGCGGAAGTCCGCAACGCCATCGACCGTACCAAGAAGGCCTTCGCCGGTTCGGGCAAGGCCGCCGGTGGCAAGAAAAGCTCCGGCGGATCGACCCTGGGTCTCGCGAACGGTTACGAAGGCGAAAAGCCGATCAACCGCTTCTCCCTGCTTCTCGCCCGCGCCAGCGAGCTCCCGCAGCCTTCTTCGGAGACGCACTTCCTGCGCGTCTGGGGGCAGGGCGACCGACTGCTGGCTGATTCCGCGACCAATGACGGCAGCGTGCCGCAGGTCCTGCAGATGATGAACGGGTCCGTCGGACGCCTCGTGTCCGATACGCGCGCCGAGGCCGTCATGGCCGCAGAAGCCGCCAAGACTCCGGAGGCTCAGGTCCGCTCCCTCTATCTCTCTTTCCTGTCCCGCCGTCCGACACCCGCCGAACTGACCGCCGCGACCCGTTCGCTGGGCGATGGACTGGCGGTCGCCGACCTGGCTTGGGTCCTGGCCAACACCCGCGAATTCCTCTTCATCCGATGAACCTCCCCATCTCCGCCGACCTGCTCCGTCACCCCGAGGACCGCCGCCGCTTCCTTGAGAAGTGCGCTAAGTTCGCCTTCGGCCTGAGCGTCCTGCCGGCTTTCGCCCGACTGGCCGAAGCCGCCGAGCAGAAGAGCGCCGTCAAGGCGCCCAACGCGGGCCTGCCGGGCTTCGGCAAGGCCAAGCACGTCATCTTCCTGCAGCTCAACGGAGGCATGTCGCACATCGACACGTTCGATCCCAAGGCCGGACCCGGCAAGGGACCCGGCGAGATCGTGTCCGCGAAAGGTGACATGCAGCTCACCTCGTATCTGTCCGAGACCGCCAAGATCAGCGACCGTATCACGGTCATCCGTTCCATGACGGCCAAGGTCGGCGTGCATGCCTCGGCGGCGTATCTGATGCGCACCGGTTTCGAGCAGCGCGGCACCGTCCAGCACCCCACCTTGGGCGCGTGGGCCCAGCACTTCCTCGGGGCCAGCCACAAGACCTTGCCTTCGTCCGTGGCCGTCAACCGTTCTTCCAATCACGGAAACGGCTGGTTCCCGGCGGCGTATTCCCCGCTGCCGATCCTCAATCCCGACGACGGCCTCCTGGACACCAAGAGCCCCGTCGGCGAGGCCGTGGTCGGCAAGCGCGCCGCCTTGCTCGCGCAGCTGGACGCCGGTTTCGGCGGCAAGGCCGCGGACGAGAACGTCAAGGCCTACAACGAATTCTACGAGACCACGTTCCAGCTCATGAAGAGCACGGACCTCAAGGCCTTCGACCTCTCGGCCGAGCCGGCGGCAACGCGGGCACGTTACGGCAAGAGCAAGTTCGGCCAAGGCTGCCTGCTCGCCCGTCGCCTCGTCGAGAACGGCGTCCGCTTCGTCGAAGTCGCCCACGGCGGCTGGGACATGCACGCCTCGCTGGACGACCGCATGGAGGACGTCGGCGGTGATTTCGACCGCGTGTTCGCCACGCTCATCCAGGACCTCGAAGCGAAGGGGCTGTTGGAATCGACGCTCGTCGTCGTCGCGACGGAATTCGGCCGCAAGCCGACCTTCGAAGGCGGCGGCCGCGGCCACCATCCGCTCGTCTTCTCGACCGTCCTCGCGGGCGGCGGCGTGCGACGCGGCTACGTCCATGGGGCCAGCGACGCCAAGGGTTATGCTCCGGCCGGAGAAGGCGTCTCGCCGGGCAGCCTGCATGCCACGATCGCGCATGCGGCGGGACTGCCGGTGCAGACCGAGATCATGACGCCGGCGGGACGTCCGATGGAAATCGGCAACCGCGCCAAGCCCCAGGTCGGAGTCTTCAGCTGAGCCTCAGCCTAGCAGCATCGCCACGTCTTCCGGCCTTTCGAGGTGGACGGCGTGGCCGGCGTTTTCGATCACGCTGAGGCGGGCCTTTGGCAGGTGGGCGCCCATCTCGCGGGCGAGGCGGGTGAATTTCTCGTCATATTCGCCCGTCACCAGATCGACCGGGCAGCGGAGTTCCTTGAGGCGAGGCCAGAGCGAGGGCAGGGTGCCCGTCCCGACGTTGTCGAGGCTGAGCGCCAGCCCTTCGTGGTCGTTGCGATGACGACGCGCGAGGATCGGGCCGAGACGTTCGGACGGCAGCTTCAGCAACGGCTGGAAGAAGGTCTGGTTATGCCAGTATTTGAAGAAGGCGTCGAGGCCGCGGGTCCGGATGAAATCGGCCAGCGTCGCATCCGCGAGGCGGCGCTCTTCGCGTTCCGCTCCGGTGGCCAGACCGGGGCTTGCTCCGATCAGGATGAGACGCGCGACGCGTTCCGGATGCGCGACGGCCCAGTGGAGCGCCAGACGTCCGCCGAGCGAATAGCCGAGCAGGGTGATCTGCGGGGTCGTCGCCGCTTCCGTGATGAGTTCGAGGTGGGCCTCGATGGAATAGTCGCGCAGGCTGCGTTGGTGGCGACGGGCGCCGTGTCCGGGTAGGTCGGGCGCATGCATCGTGACTCCCCTGGGCAGATGCTCGCGAAGCGGCCCGAAATCAGCGCCATCTCCGGTGAAGCCATGCAGTGCTACGATGGTATTCATGGATGATATGCTATGATTGGTGCGTCGCTACCCTTGATTATTAGGATATTTATCAGGGCGGCGGTTGACGCGATAGGAAAAACAGGGAACAAAGTGTCTTAAGTAGGTTCATAAGCATCACCCCAATCTCATGCCCGGCATTCGCGTCAAACCTTGGAACCGTGTGGACGTGCCCGTCTACAGTCTCGCGACGACCGCGAACGGCAAGGGTAACCTTAACATCTGCAGCTACGTGACTCCGATCGCGATGAAGCCGAAGCGATTCATCATCGGCGTCTACAAGGATACCAAGACCCTGGAGAACCTGGAGGCCAATCCCGTAGGCCTGCTCAACTACATGGCCAAGGACCAGGCCAGCCACATCAAGCTGCTCGGCAAGAAGTCCGGCCATTCCACGGACAAGATCGCCCAACTCGGCGATCAGATCGAGCATGTCGGCGACGGACTCTATATGCTTAAAGGAGCGATCGCGACCTTGCGGCTACGTTTCATGGAGCGCATGGATTGCGGCGACCACTGGGCCTGGCTCGCGCACGTCGACTCCTATGAGAACCTCCGCGAAGCTCCGCCGCTGACGATCGAAGAGCTGAAGAGGTTGAAGCTGATCTTGGCCTAAGGACCCAATCCAGGGGCACGCTGGCACGTTGGCAAGTGGGCAAGGGGAGTGTGTGACCCAAAGAAAGAACCGGACTTAGTCCGGCTCGTGTTTTGCTGGCTCCAGCTCTAGCCCTGGCCCTAGCCCTGCGCGGTTTTTTCCGCGCTCACTTCTTCTTGGCAGCCTTCTTGGCCTTCGCTTCTTCGCGGTGCGGGATCAGGTAGGTGCGGCCGCGGATGAGGCGCTCGTAGAGGTCGACCATCGCCACGCCTTCGCGGGGGCGGACGGAGTCGGCCTTGGTGGCGCGGTCCACCTGGCGCTTGAGCATGCGGCAGAGGTCCTCGGCGTTATACTGGATCATGCCGAGGATGCGTTCGACGGAGTAGCCGGGGATGCTTTCCTCGATGTAGAAGCCGTCGGCTTCGTCGTCTTCGAGGAAGACGTGGGCTTCGTTCACGCGGCCGAAGAGGTTGTGGAGGTCGCCCATGATGTCCTGATAAGCGCCGACCATGAAAGCCCCGACGTAGTAGGGCTGGCCTTCCTTGAACGGGTGGAGGGCGAGGGTCTTGCGGACGTCCTCGAGGTCGATGAAGTCGTCGACCTTGCCGTCGGAGTCGCAGGTGATGTCGACGAGGGTGGCTTGGACGGTCGGACGCTCGTTGAGGCGGTGGATCGGGGCGATCGGGAAGAGCTGGTCGAGGGCCCAGTGGTCGAGCAGGGACTGGAACACCGAGAAGTTGCAGACGTATTGCTCGGCCAGCATCGAGTCGAGGCGGGCGAGCTCGTCGGGAACGTCGGACGAATCCTTGAGGTCCTCGCGGATCTGGCGGCAGATGTCCCAGAAGAGACGGTCGGCGGCGGCGCGCTCTTCGAGGCGGAGGTTGCCGAGGCTGAAGCGGGCGTGGGCCTCTTCGCGCTTCTCCTTGGCGTCGTGGTAGCGCTCGAGCGGGTCGAACTTGCGCTTGTTCTTCCGGATGGCTTCCAGTTCGCGGATGAGCTGGTGGGTCTTGCCCTTGGGGGCTTCGACCTTGCCTTCGTCGCGGGTGATGCGGTCGACGGCTTCGAAGATCAGGATCGAGTGTGGGGCGACGAGGGCGCGGCCGGATTCCGAGACGATGTCGGGGACCTCCACCTTGCTCTCTTCGCAGATCTGTTTGACGTTCGCGACGACGTCGCGGGCGTAGACCTCCATGCTGTAGTTCATGGAGGACTCGTAGGCCGAACGGCTGCCGTCGTAGTCGATGCCCAGTCCGCCGCCGACGTCGAGGAGGCCCATCGGGAAGCCCATGCGCTTGAGCTCGCAGTAGAAGCGGGTGGCTTCGACCACGGCCTTCTTGATGGTGCCGATGTTGGGGACCTGGGAACCGATGTGGAAGTGGACGAGGCGGAGGGAGTCCTTCATCTTCGCCTTGGCGAGGCGCTGGGCGACCTCGACGATCTCGGAGGCCGTCAGGCCGAACTTGGCGTTCTCGCCGGTGCTGTCGGCCCACTTGCCTTCGCCGGCGGTGGTGAGCTTGACGCGCAGGCCGATGTGGGGCTGGACGCCCATGCGGCGGGCGATGCGGATGATGGCGTCGATCTCGGAGAGCTGTTCGACGACGATGATGGTCTGCTTGCCGAGGCGGCGGCCCATGAGGGCGAGCTCGATGTATTCCTCGTCCTTGTAACCGTTGCAGATGAGGAGGGCCTTGCGGTTCTCGAGAAGCGCGAGCGCGATGATGAGCTCGGGCTTGGAGCCGGCCTCGAGGCCGAAATCGTATTCTTCGCCGGCATCGAGGATCTCTTCGACCACTTCGCGCAGCTGGTTGACCTTGATCGGGAAGACGCCGCGGTAACGACCGTCGTAGTCCTCTTCCTTGATCGCGTTGCGGAAGGCTTCGTTGATCTGGGTGACGCGGTTGCGGAGCAGGTCCTGCACGCGGATGGTCAGCGGCGGCTTGAGTCCGGACGCTTCGACCTCCTTCACGATGTCCGTGATGCGGATCTTGCGGTGGTCGCCCTTGGGGTGCACGCAAAGGTGCCCTTGGGGGTCCACGGAGAAGTTGTTACCTCCCCATCGTTTGAAGCCGTAATACTCTTCGGCGTCTTTGGTCGTCCAGGGCTGCGGTTTGCTCACGTCGGTAGGGAGCAGGACTTTTTATCCTGTGGGGGGAAGCGCAAGGGGAAATCTCACCCTGCCGGACGGCTTCCGGCTCGCCACGGCCGCGTCGGCGGCTTGTCTTCAGGCATGTCCGCCGAACCCGTCATCCGAGCGACGATCGCGTTACGGAAGGCCTTGGCGGGCCGCTCCTTTCCCGCGCCGGCGGACTTCGTCTACCAGCCGCTCGATTACGCCTGGGCCTCGCACGAGGCCTACCTACGTCGCTATGCGGCTTCTGGTCCCAAGAAGGTGCTCTTCTTGGGCATGAACCCGGGACCCTTCGGCATGGCCCAGACCGGCGTGCCTTTCGGGGAGATCGCCGCCGTCCGAGACTGGATGGGGCTGGAGATGCCGGTCGGACGCCCGGACAAGGAGCATCCTGGCAAGAAAGTGACCGGCTTCGCCTGCCATCGGTCCGAGGTCAGCGGTCGCCGTCTCTGGGGGCTCTTCCAGGAACGCTTCGGCAAGGCCGAGTCCTTCTTCGCCGATCACCTGGTCCACAATTACTGCCCGCTGCTCTTCCTGGAGAATACCAAGCAGGGTCGTAACGTCATCCCGGAGGAGCTGCCGGCGGAAATCATGGCGCCGGTGAACAAGGAGTGCGACAAGCTGCTGCGCGTGATGGTGGAGACGCTTGGCGTCGGCACCGTCGTAGGTGTCGGCGGATATGCCGAGACGCGCGCCCGTGAAGCCTTGGACGGACTCCTCGTGAAATACGCCAAGGTGCCGCACCCGAGTCCGGCCAATCCCGTCGCCAATCGCGGATGGTCGGAAGCGGCGACGAAGGCGTTGGTCGAGCAGGGGGTCTGGTCCTGATGGGGCTCATCGAGGAGATCCTCGTCCGTCCGAAGCTCCGCCAGAAGCTCTGGGCATGGTGGTATCCTTTCTTCACGCGTCGGGTGCGCGAGCAGGGCATCGATTTCCTGAATTATGCCTTCGAGGACACCGAGTCTCCGCGGCTTGCGCTCGCAGATGCGGATGAGCCTGATCGTCCGAACATCCAGCTCTATGAACACGTCCGCGGGGGTGTCGATCTGAGGGGTCTGCGCGTGCTTGAGGTCAGCTGCGGGCACGGTGGGGGTGCGTCCTTTTTTGCGAGGACTTACGCTCCGGCCGACTATGTAGGCTTGGATCTGAATCCCGAGGCAATCCGCCATTGCCAGGCGCGGCATCAGGTCGCCCGGTTGGCTTTTCTGGTCGGCGATGCGCAAAGACTTCCTTTCGCCGACGCATCCTTCGACGTCGTGATGAACGTCGAAGCCTCGCACTGCTATCCTGATTTCCCCGGATTCGTCGACGAGGTCGCTCGCGTCCTTAAGCCCGGAGGACGTTTCTGCCATGCCGACCTCCGCTACCGAAGCGGCGTGGACGAGTGGGTGGCCGCTCTGGCCAGGCACCCGCAGATCCGCCTCGATGAGATGAGGCTGATCAATCCGGAGGTCATCCGTGGCATGGAACTGAACACGCCGCGGTATGAGGCCATGGTGCGCAAGGCGCTGCCGAAGTTCCTGCACAAACTGGCGCTTGATTTCGCCGGCGTCAAAGGGTCGCGCCTGCATCGCGATGCCGTGAGCGGCGAGATGAGTTACCGCTCGTTCAAGTTGACTAAGAAAGCCTGAGCTTATTTCGGCTCCAGGATGAGCAGTCGGCCTGGCGTGCTGAGGCCGGCGCCGAGGGTCGTGCCGCGGGTGTATTCCGCGATGAGCAGGCGATGGCCGGGGAGTTTCACCAAGGCGATCGGACGTCCCAGGGGGCTGATCAGTTCGTGGGTCTCGGCGGTGCCGGCCGTAAAATCCAACTTCAGGCGCAGGAGGTCGTAGCCGCCGGATTGGGAGATGAGGTTGCCGAAGCGGGCGACGATGAACTGTCCGCCCAGCGGTGCCGGCCAGTCGGCTTCGAGTTCGACGATCGCGCAGGGACAGGAGTGGGGCGTGAAGGTGGAAGTCGGGCCCTCAGCGCCCAGGGCGGCCGGGCCGAGGTTGCGGAACGGACGCGTGATCTTCAGGCCGGCAGGCGTGGCCGGCGTGTGCGGGTAAGCGGGCTTGTCCCAGTCAGAGAATTGATAAGGGAAGCCGAAGTGGCCGCCCGCCGAGAGCAAGTTGAGTTCTTCCGGGGCGTCGGCGTCGGGACCGTTTTCGACCCCGAGCATGTGGCCGGCGCGATCCCACATGAAGTGGTAAGTGTTACGCAGGCCGCGGGCGAAGACCTCGATCTGCGGGGTGGATGCTTCCGGATCGAGACGCCAGAGCGTAGCAGTCGTCGGCACTTCACCGCCCTTGAAGTAGAGGTCGGACTGGCCTGCTTCATTGCCGTCGGTCCGCGCGCCGTTGCTGACGTAAAGCAATCCGTCGGGACCTTCGGCGATGTGGGAGGCGCCATGATTATAGGGGCCAACGCCGAACGGATAGGATGTGCGCAGCCAAGGCGAAGGCTTGGACCAACCTCCATGTCCGTCGGATTGGGCGCGGAAGATGGTCACCTCATTAGCGACGGGTTGCGCCTGTTTGTTGCACTGGTTCGAGACCACGTAGAGCCGGCCCTTGCGGTCGATGCCGAGGCCGAGGCAGGCCGGGCCGCCCAGTTTTTCGTCCAGATAGTCCTTTCCGGCGAAGAGCAGCGTCGGGGCGGGCGCCACCTGATCCCAGCGCCAGACGTCACCGTTGGCGGCGAGCATCAGGATGTGGCCTCCATCGGGCGCCGCTATGACCCTGGTCGGATTGAAGGCGAGGGGCAGGGCGACGCGCAGTGACCAGCCGGCAGGCGCGGCGGGGAGCGTCTGAGGGCACATCGACTCGACCAGCTTTTCGAAGGTAGGGTAACGGGTGCGGGAGCGGAACTCCTTGATCTCCTGGAGATTCGTCTTCGGAAGGTCGTTGCCCCAGGCCGTGAAGATGAAGTTGAAGAGTTCGACCATCTGTTCGTCCTTCAGGGCTACGGACGGCATCTGGCCATGGTAGGTCTGGCCGTTGACCGTCAGAGGGCCCTGCAGGCCTTCCATGGGGGCGCGGAGGGCCTGCTCGCGATGGATCCGCAGGAAGTCGGCGCCGGCCAACGGGGGAAAGACGCCAGGAATGCCTTTGCCTTCGGGGCCGTGGCACGCCGAGCACTGGATACGGTAGAGGTCGGCGCCCGCGGCAAAGACCGCCAGCGGGAAAAGCAGGCCGAGGAGGAAGGGGAGCATCCGCCGCATACCTTGATTGAGGGGGGATTTTCCGTCCTGTCGAGTCTCTGACGGATTGCCTGGAACTGTTCGTTGGTCAGGGTGTTCCTAAACGTATGCGACCCCTGCTGACGCTCTGCCTGGCCCTGACGGCGACCCTGTTCGCCGCTGACCGCCCTAACATCCTGTTCATCCTGACCGACGACCAGGGCTATGGAGACATCGGCGCCCACGGGAATCCGGTCCTGAAGACCCCGAATCTCGATAAGCTCCGGTCGGAGAGCGTCCGCTTCACCGACTTCCAGGTCTCCCCGACCTGCGCCCCGACGCGCAGCGCCTTGCTTACCGGGCGCCACGAATTCAAGAACGGCGTCACGCATACCATCCTCGAGCGTGAGCGCATGGCTCTCGGCGCCGCGACCCTGACCGAGCAGCTGCAGAAGGCCGGTTATCGCACGGGCATCTTCGGCAAGTGGCACCTCGGCGACGAAGCCGAGTATCAGCCGAACAAGCGGGGATTCGATGAGGTCTACATCCATGGCGCCGGCGGCATCGGTCAGAGCTATCCTGGCAGCTGCGGAGACGTCCCGGGCAATTCCTACTTCGGTCCGACGCTGCTGCATAACGGCAAGTTCGTGAAGACCGAGGGCTATTGCACCGACATGTTCTTCGCGCAGGCCACGAAATGGATCGAAGGCGAAGTCGCGGCGAAGCGTCCGTTCTACGCGTATGTCGCGACCAACGCCCCGCACGCGCCTTACAACGCCAAGCCTGAGGACGCCGCCCTGTACGAGGGCAAGGGGCTGGGCAAGGACACCGAGAACTTCTTCGGCATGATCCACAACATCGACCAGAACGTCGGCAGGATCCTCGCCAAGCTCGAGGAGCTGGGCGTCGCCAAGGACACCCTCGTCGTGTTCATGAACGACAACGGCGGCACCGCCGGAACGAAGGTCTTCAACGCCGGCATGCGCGCCCAGAAGGGCACGGCTTTCATGGGCGGCATCCGGGCGAACTCCTTCTGGCGGCTGCCTGGACGATTCCAGCCCATGGACGTCAAGGCGCTCGCCGCGCACGTCGACTTCGCTCCGACTCTTCTGGAGCTGACGGGCGCGGAAGCCTCGCCGCAGATGAAGGCCCAGCTTGAAGGCCGCAGCCTCATGCCGCTTCTGACCGCCAAGGAAGGGCAGAACATCGCTTGGCCGGATCGCACGCTCTTCACTCACGTAGGCCGCTGGGGCAACATGGCGAAGGGCGTCGACCCGGAGGTCGGCAAGTATGCCCAGACCAGCGTGCGGACCGCACGCTGGCATCTCGTGTCAGCCGGCCCCGCGGCGGCCGCCAAGGGTAAGGGCAAGGCCGCCAAGAAGGCTCCGGCGACGACGACCGAAATCAAGCCGACCCCGGCCAACTGGCAGCTCTTCGATCTCAACGTCGACTATGGCGAGACCACGGACGTGTCCGCCCAGCATCCGGAGGTCGTCAAGGACCTGATCGCCCGCCATGACGCCTGGTGGAAGGAATGCCGACCGCTGATGGTGAACGAGAACGTCGAAGGCCCGGCCGAGAACCCGTTCAAGGTGCTGTATCGGCAGCAGATGGGGAAGTGAGCAGATATCAGTTGATCCGTTGACCAGTTGGCCAGGTGGGTTGCTTCAGGTCTGGCCATCTGGCCAACCGTTCAACGGATCAACTATCTTGCCTTCACGCCAGCAGCTTCTTGACCACTTCGCCGTGGATGTCGGTGAGTCGGAAGTCGCGGCCTTGGTAGCGGTAGGTCAGGCGGGTGTGTTCGACGCCCATCAGGTGCAGGATGGTCGCGTTGAGGTCGTGGACGTGGACGCCTTCCTTGACAATGTTGTAGCTGAAGTCGTCGGTCTCGCCGTAGGTCGTGCCCTTGTTCACGCCGGCGCCGGCCATCAGCACGGTGAAGCAGCGCGGGTGATGGTCGCGGCCGTAGTTGGTCTCCGTCAGCGCGCCTTGGGAGTAGGTGGTGCGGCCGAATTCTCCGCCCCAGACGACGAGGGTGTCGTCGAGCAGGCCACGCTGCTTCAGGTCGGTGAGCAGGCCGGCCGTGGCCTGATCGGTGTCGTTGCACTGGCCCTTGATGGCCTTCGGGAGGCCGCCGTGGTGGTCCCAGCCCATGTGGAAGAGCTGGACGAAGCGGACGTCGCGTTCGCAGAGGCGGCGGGCCAGGAGGCAGTTGGAGGCGTAGGAGCCCGGGCGCTTCACGTCGGGACCGTAGAGGTCGAGGACGTGCTGCGGCTCCTTGGAGAGGTCGAGCAGGTCGGGCACGCTGGTCTGCATGCGGAAGGCCATCTCGTATTGGGAGATGCGGGTCTGGATCTCGGGGTCGCCGAGGACGCCATGGCGCTGGTTGTTGAGCGCGGCGATCTCGTCGAGCTGTTCGCGACGGACCTCGCGGGGGATGCCATCGGGGTCCTTCAGGTAGAGCACGCGCTCGCCCTTGTTGCGGAGCTTCACGCCCTGGAGCTTGGACGGAAGGAAGCCCGCGCCCCACAGGCGGTCGTAGAGCGGCTGGTCGTCCGGGCGGCCGCTGCCGAAGGACGTCATAACCACGTAGGCGGGGAGGTCGGCGTTCTCGCTGCCGAGGCCGTAAGCGGACCAGGCGCCGATGCTGGGACGTCCGGCGAGCTGGCTGCCCGTCTGCATGAACGTGATGGCCGGGTCGTGGTTGATGGCCTCGGTGTGCATCGCGCGGACCACGCACCACTCGTCGGACTTCGAGGCGATGTGCGGGATCAGTTCGCTGAACCAATTGCCGGACTGACCATGCTGCTTGAACTTGAAGATCGAAGGCGCGACCGGGAAGTTCTTCTGGCCCGACGTCATCGTCGTCAGGCGCTGGCCCTTGCGGATCGACTCCGGCAGGTCCTTGCCGCGCATCGCTTCGAGCTGCGGCTTCGGGTCGAAGAGGTCCATCTGGGACGGGGCGCCGGACTGGAACAGGTAGATGATGCGCTTCGCCTTCGGCTTGAAGTTGGGGAAGCCGAGGCCCGGATTGGCGGCGAAAGCCGGCGCGCCCATCAGCGAACCCAGCGCGGCGAGGCCGATGCCGCCTGCGGAGCCCTTGATGAAGGTGCGGCGGGACAGGGCCATCTTCGTGGCCTGGTCGAGTCCGAGGAATTGACGGTCGTTGCAGTTCATTCGCGGGTGACGGTTTCGTCGAGGTTGAGGAGGATGTTGGCCGTCGTGGTCCAGGCGGCGAGCTGGTTGCGGTCGAGGTCGGTCGCGGCCGGGCTCACGCCTTGGGCGAGAAGCTTGGGCGCGAGCGAGGCGTCGGCGGCGTAAGTCGCGAGCCGCTTCTCCAGACCCTTGCGAAGGACGGCGAGTTCGGCGGACGTGGCGTCGCGGCGGACTACCTTGCGGAAGGTCCAAGCCAGCTTCGAGTCGAGGTCGCCAGGCTGGCGGAGGGCCTGTTCGGCGAGCTTGCGGGCGGCTTCGACGAAGGTCACCTCGTTGAGCAGCGAAAGCGCCTGCATCGGCGTGTTGGAGCGGGAGCGCTTCACCGTGCAGACCTCGCGGCCGGCGGAATCGAAGAGCAGCATCGTGGGCGGAGCCGCGGTGCGCTTCCAGATCGTGTAGAGCGAGCGGCGCCAGAGGCCCTCGCCCATGTCGGCCTTGTAGTTGCGCATGTCGCCGTAGACGCTGGTCTCGTCCCAGACCGCCTCGGGCATGTAAGGCTTAACGCTGGGTCCGCCTTGCTTGTCGACGAGCAGGCCGGCCGTCCAGAGGGCTTGGTCGCGGATCACTTCGGCCG
Source organism: Verrucomicrobiota bacterium (assembly GCA_041180005.1). GTDB lineage: Bacteria > Verrucomicrobiota > Verrucomicrobiia > Opitutales > UBA953 > UBA953. Next base: position 358,234 of record JBEGSF010000002.1, read on the forward strand.
GCAGGCGGAAGCGGGGGCCGCGGGCGAGGAGGCGGTTGTCCGGATCCTTCTCGAGCATCTCGGGCGTCACGGCGGCGCTGCGACGGTAGGCCGAGCTCATCATCAGAAGCTTGTACATCGCCTTCATGTCCCACTTGCGGTCGACGAACTCGACGGCGAGCCAGTCGAGCAGCTCCGGGTTGCTCGGCCACTCGGCCTGCGATCCGAAGTTCTCGGAAGTCTTCACGATGCCGATGCCGAAGAGACGTTCCCAGGCACGGTTGACCCAGATGCGACCCGTGAGCGGATGCGTGCCGCTGGTGAGCCAGCGGGCGAAGCCAAGCCGGTTGTTGGGTTCGCCTGCGGGCATGGGCGGCAGGGCGCGGAAGAGGGCGCGTTCGACCTTCGGTCCGATCTTATCGTATTCGCCGCGGAGGAGCACGAAGGCGTCGCGGGGCTTCGGGAGTTCCTTCATCACCATCACCGTCACGGGCGCCGAATTGGCCATCTCGAAGGCTGTCTTCGCGGCGGCGACCTTGGCGAGGGCGGCGTAGCGGGGGTGTTCGGGGCTGTCGGCGAAGAGTTTCTCAAGGGACTTCTTGTCGGCAGCCGTCAGTTTCTCGGCAGGCTTAGCCATGAGGCGACGGGCGGCTTCGGCGGCGGGGTCGACCTTAAGCGACAGCAGTTTCGGATCCTGACCGGAGACGTTCAGGCGGAAACGACCGATGCTGTGCTGAGAGATGGCTTCGTGTCGCATGACCAAGACGAGCTTGGCGCCGGTCGGAACACTGGTCGGGGTGACGGAGAAGATGGCCTTTCGCGGGACCCGGTTCTCGGGCAGATTACCGGCGATAGCCCAACCGGCCTTGTTATTATCCGCCTTCTTGGCCTTGCCTTTAGCCATCGGCGGAGGGGCGAGCTTCGAGATGCTCCAGCCCTGCTGGTCGTAATCGGCTTCCGCCTTCACGAGGGGCAGGACGGTCGTCTTGCCGTCGGTGGTGCGCAGGCGGACTTCAAAACCGCTCAGCACGAAGTTTCCGTTTGAGGCGCGGCCGAGGCTTTTGTTCGGCTGGGAGTCGTCCGGCAGGGCCTCGAGTCGTACGGCGGTGAGCATGCCGGAGGTCAGCGGGGCTTCGACCACGTAGGTCTCCTTGGCGGCGGTGCCGCCCGAAACGAGCCAGGAGCCGTCGTCGAGACGCTTGAACTCGGCGTTCTCCTTGGAGGTCACCTTCTCGTCATTGAGGGGCTGCCAGGCCACGCCTTCTTTTGAAAAGGCCGCGCGCTGACGTTCGAGCCACTTGGCGAGGAGCTCCGGCTGAGAAGTCGGGATGGCCTTGAGGGCGGCTTCGGCGGCGGCGAGCGCGGCGCTCGTGGCGTCGATCTGCTTCTGCTGTTCTTCGGTCGGGAGGGCGAGCACGGGAGGCGTGTTGCCGCCGGCGCGGGTCCGGCCTGATCCGCCGAATTCGCCCAGCACGCCGGTCTCGTCGTTAGAATTGAAGTAGGCGAAGAACTGGTAGAATTCCTTCTGCGAGATCGGGTCGTATTTGTGGTCGTGGCAGCGGCAGCAGTTCATCGTCAGCCCCATCCAGGTGGAACCCGTGGTCTCGATGCGGTCGATGACGTTCTCGGCGAACCATTCCTCGACGATGCGGCCCCCTTCTCCGTTGAGTCGGTGGTTGCGGTGGAAGGCCGTGGCCACGATCTGATCGCGGGTCGGGTTAGGCAGGAGGTCGCCGGCGAGCTGCTCGACCGTGAAGGCGTCGAAAGGCTTGTTATCGTTGAAGGCCTTGATGACCCAATCACGGTAGGGCCACATCGTGCGCTGGGTGTCGCTCTGGAAGCCGTTGGAGTCGGCGTAGCGGGCGAAGTCGAGCCACTGCATCGCCATGTTCTCGCCGTAGTGAGGCGAGGCCAGCAGGCGGTCGAGGGCCTTGGACCAGGCCTCGGCCGAGTTATCGGCGAGGAACGACTGCAGGTCGGCGTCGGAGGGCGGTAGGCCGGTGAGGTCCAGGGCGGCGCGGCGGAGCAGCGTGGCCTTGGGAGCTTCGCCGTTGGGCTTGAGGCCCTTGGCGGCGAGACCTTTGGCGAGGAAGGCGTCGATCGCGTTCCCGCCGGCGGGAATGGCGGGGACGGCGGGTTTCACCGGAGTCTGGAAAGCCCAGTGACCCTGATACTCGGCGCCTTCCTTGATCCAGCGTTCGACGAGGGCGATCTGATCCTTCGAAAGCACCTTATGGAATTCCGCCGGAGGCATGTGATCGTCGGCATCGTCGGTCAGCAGGCGCTTCATCACTTCGCTCTTCTCGGGATGGCCCGGCGTGATGGCAGGATCTCCGGACTTCCCGCCCTTGCGGGCGGCTTCGAGGGAGTCGAGACGCAGGCCGCCCTTGATCTTGTTCTCGTCTGGCCCGTGGCAGGCGAAACAGGTGTCGGAGAAGATCGGACGGATGTCGCGGTTGAACTGGACACGTTCGGCTGCCGTGACGGCGGTCAAGGATAGCGAGCCGGCGACGGCGAGGCAAAGGCGAGGAAAGCGCATGGGGGTTTGCGATATGGGACAGTAAAGACGCCCGCCTGTTCATAGCAACGAGCAGTTAACGAAAAACCCCTCAAACGAGGGGTTTTGAAGAAGGGGGTGGCGACCCCTTACTTGGCCGACAGATCCTTGATTTCGATGTTCCGGAACTGCGCCGGGTCGTTGTGTCCGGCGAAGCCGAAGAAGCCGTTCTTGCGGTCCTTGCCCGGGTGCGGGCTCTTCGCCATGACCGTGGCCATGTCGACCTTGGACAGGTCGGCGTCGAGGATGACGAAGCCGTTGAGTTCGACCTTGATGGTGGAGCCGACCACGGTGACTTCCTGGAAGTTCCACTCGCCGATGGGGCGTTGGAAGCCGCGCTGGGCGCCGACCATGCCGTAAGCCGAGCCGTGGACCTGGCGGGGATCGATCTTGCCCTTCACCTTGTCGTAGTTGTCGTCGAGGACCTGGAGCTCGCACATGCCGACGTAGGCCGTGTTGCCGGTGCCAGGGTAGCGGAGGGCCAGGCCGTTGTTGCCTCCGGACGGCAGCTTGAACTCCAGGCGATTGGCGAAGTCGGTCAGGTCTTGGTTGTAATACGGGGTTCCGCCCTTGCCCTTCTTGCAGGCGATGGCGCCGTCGACGATCTCGTAGTTCTCGACCGGCCCGGCCCAGCCCGTGAAGTCCTTGCCGTTGAAGATGGACTTGAACCCGGCCTTGCCGTGCGAGGCGAGGATGCGGTTGGCCTCGTCGCCGGCGATCTCGCGGATCGCGATGTTGCGCCAGCGGATCGGGGCGCCGTGCGTCTGCAGGCAGATCGGGCCCTTGGCGGGGATGGAGGCCTTACGGTCGTAGTAGTTCTCAAGGATCGCGTGATCGACGGTCTGCTTGCCGTTGAGCCAGATGCTCACGCGGGCGCCGACCATCACGATGCGGAGGGTGTTCCATTCGCCGGCGGGCTTGTCGGCCAGCACGAGCGGGTCCTTGCCGGGCTTGCCGGGGGAGTTGTTCCAGAGCGCCCCTGAGCCGAGGTTGGCGCCGAGCTTGAAGACCTTCTCATCGGTGGGATCCCAGATCTGCACCTGCGGGACGCCGCGGAGGTACACGCCGGAGTCGCCCTTCGGGGCCATGTTGTATTCGAGGACTAATTCGAAGTCTCCGTAGTCCTTATCGGTGGTGGCGTAGGCGCCGGTGCCGGGGTTGAAGATCTCCCCATCCTTCACGGACCAGTGCTGAGGGAATTCCTCGCGCATCTTCTTCAGCATCGCGTCCTTCTTCTCGCCCGTGAGCTTGGCGACGGAATGAGGGTTGTAGCCGTGCCAACCGGAGAGATCCTTGCCATTGAAGAGCGAGGTGAAGGCGGGCGGGGCTTCCGCGAAGAGCGCGGATGCCGCGACGGCGAGGAGGGCGGTGAAGAGGCGCATGACTGTAGAGGGGTAGGGGTGGGGGTAGGATTGATTACAGGGGCTCGAGGGTGCAGCGCTTGACCTCGAACGCTCCGCCTTCGACCTGCAGGCCGATGAAGCCTTCGCTGAGGTTGGTGCCGGTGGCCTTGTTCACTTCCTTGCCGTTGACGAGGATCGTGACCGTGTTGCCGTCGCAGACCGTGGTGAAAGTGTTCCATTCGCCGGCCGGCTTCTCAGCATCAGCCTGCTTGCCGAGGCGGTAGCCGCGGATCTTGCCGGACTTCTTGTCCTTGAGTTCCGTGCCGCCGGAGAGCGTGGCGCCGTTCCAGAAATAGAAGTCGCCCTGGTTCTTGTGCATGCCCTGGCACTCGATGCTCTTGGGCCAGACCGCGTCGGGGGGAGTCATGTGCACGACCACGCCGGTATTGCCGGTCTTGGTGAAGCGCCATTCGACCGTGAAGCGATACTGCTTGTAGCTCTGTTCGGTGCGGAGGAAGCCGCTCGGCTTGCCGACGCAGGAGAGGATGCCGTCCTTGATGGACCAGGTGTCCTTGGAGGTTTCGGCCGGGAAGACGACCCAACCGGTCGTGTCTTTGCCGTTGAAGAGTTCGGTCTTGGCCTTGGGCGTGACCGCGTCGGCGGCGAAGGCGGGGAGGAGGGCGGACGCCAGCAGGGCGGCCATGAGGGCGAGGCGGGTGAGGGGCATGGGAAGACCTTACGATTCCCCTCAGGCCGTTGAAGGAAAAACGCCGAATTTAAACGGCGTTTAAGTGTCATTTACCGCTCAGGCCATGATGCCCTTCACCACCTTGCCGGCGACGCCCGTCAGGCGGACGTCGAGGCCCTGATACTTCACGTTCAAGCGGTGGTGGTCGATGCCCATCAGCGCAAGCATCGTGGCGTGCAGGTCGTGGACATCTACCACGTTCTCGACGGCGTTGTAGCCCAGTTCGTCGGTCGCGCCGTAGGTCGTGCCGGCCTTGACGCCGCCGCCGGCGAGGAAGACCGAGTAGCCGGCGATGTGGTGGTCGCGGCCGGTGCCCTGTCCCATCGGGGTGCGGCCGAATTCTCCGCCCCAGAGGATGAGGGTGTCGTCGAGCATGCCGCGTTCCTTGAGGTCGCGGATGAGCGCGCCGGTGGCCTTGTCGACGTCTTCGGCGCCCATCTTCATGCCGTTGTCGAGGTTGCCATGGAGATCCCAGGCGCGGTGGTAGAGCTGGATCATGCGCACGCCGCGTTCGGCGAGGCGGCGCGCCATCAGGCAGTTGGAGGCGAAGGAACCGTCGCCGATCTCCTTGATGCCGTAGGCCTCGATCGTCTTCGCCGACTCGCTCTTGAAGTCGAGGAGCTCAGGTACGCTCGATTGCATCTTGAAGGCCATCTCATATTGGGCGACGCGCGTGGCGATCTCCGGATCGATGGTGTCTTCGGCGAGCTGCCCGTTGAGGCGACGGATCTCGTCGATGACCTGACGCTGGGTGCTCTGGCAGACGCCCTCGGGGTTGCCGATGTAGTGCACGGCTTCGCCCTTGGACTGGAATTGGATGCCTTGGTATTTGCTGGGAAGGACGCCGCTGGACCATTGGCGCGAGGAGATCGGCTGCTGGCCGGTGCGGCCGGCGGAGGTCAGCACGATGTAGCCCGGCAGGTTTTCGGTCTCGGAGCCGAGTCCGTAGAGCAGCCAGGAACCCATGCTCGGACGTCCCTTGATGATCGACCCGGTGTTGAAGAACGCATGGGCGGTGTCGTGGTTGATCTGCTCGGTCTTGAGCGAGCGCACCACGCAGAGGTCGTCGGCGACGGAGCCGATGTGCGGGAAGATGTCGGTCATCTCCATGCCGGATTTGCCCCACTTCTTGAATTCGAAGGAACCCCCGCGGGCCTTGAGCACGGTGTTCTGGAGCTGGGCGATCTGCTTGCCCTTGGTGAAGGATTCCGGGAAAGGCTGGCCGTGCAGGCTTTTCAGGACCGGCTTGTTGTCGAAGAGCTCGAGGTGGGGCGGACCGCCTGCCATGCAGAGGAAAATCACGCGCTTGGCCTTCACCGGCAGATGCGGCTGCTTGAGCACGCCGCGTGAGAACTGGGCGGCGTGCAGGTCGCCGAAGCCGGACTTTGCGGCGAGCATGGCGAACGCGGCGGATCCGAGCCCGTAGGCGCTCTTGGTGAGGAAGCTCCGTCGGTTGATCGACAGGGCGTGGGCGATGGGGTCGTAAGGGCGCATGGTCTTAGTAGCGGGTGATCGCTTCGTGGGAGTTGAGGAGGACGCGGCAGGCCTGCGTCCAGGCGGCCAGTTCGGCCGGATCGCCGGCGGGCGCCGGGCTCAGGCCGACCTTCAGCAGCTTGGTGGCTTCGGCGGGATTCGCGCGATAGTAAGCCGTCTGTTCGCCGACCAGCTTTTCGAGCGAGGGACGTTCGGCCGGCTTGGGGTCTCGGCCCATCGCGAGGCGGAAGCCGAGGGCCAGGCGTTCGGCGGACGGTGCGGCCTGGAGCCGGGAGGCCATCACGCGGGCCGCTTCGACGAACGTAGGGTCGTTCAGCAGGGTCAGGGCCTGCTGAGGCGTGTTGCTGTAGTTGCGGAGGGCGGTGCATTCGTCGCGGGCGGGCGCGTCGAAGTTGATGAGCATCGGGTGCAGGAACATGCGCTGCCAGTGCATGTAGAGGCCGCGACGCCACTGATCGGAGCCCTTGCTGGCGACGTAGGTGCGGTTCGGGAACTGAATCGGCTCATAGTAGCCGTCGGGCTGGTAGGGCTTCACGCTCGGTCCGCCGACGTCTTCGGTGTTCAGGAGGCCGGCGATGAATAGGGCGTTGTCGCGCACGAACTCGGCGTCCAGACGACGCGGGTTCTGCGAGGCGAGCAGGCGGTTGTTGGGGTCGATGTCCTTGAGCTCGGGGCGCAGGCTGCTGCTCTGGCGGTAGGTGCGGCTCGTGACCATCAGGCGGACCATCTTCTTCATGTCCCAGCCCTTGTCGCGGAATTCAAGCGAGAGCCATTCGAGGAGTTCCGGATGCGAGGGCAGTTCGCCCTGCGAGCCGAGGTCGTCGAGGACGGCGCTGAGGCCGGTGCCGTGGAAGACCTGCCAGAGGCGGTTCATCACCGTGCGCGCGGTGATCGGATTGTCCTTGGAAACGATCCACTCGGCGAGGTCGAGGCGGGTGAGGCGCTTCTCTTCGGTGCTGGTGCGCAGGCCGGGGAGGAAGGACGGCGTGGCGGGAAGGACGACGGGGCCGGACTCGTCGAGGAAGTTGCCTCGAGGAAGGATCCGCACCGTGAGGGGCTTGGCGGCTTGGGTGACCATCGACCAGGCATAGCCGTCGTATTGGCGGCGGATGCTGCCGCTGATCTCACGGACGGTGGCGAGGCGGGTGCGATCCGATCCGCGGGAGTTGAGATAGACGGCCAGACCGGCGGCGGTCGGGGCCGTTTCCTTGGCCGCCGCGAGGGTCGAGGCGGAGGTGGCCTTCAGCGGCGCGTCGTGGGAAAGTGGCGAGACGGAAAGCTTCAACGACAGCGCGGCGTTGCTGTCGAAGTGGATGACGAGCTTCTCGTCGGCCTTGAGGGTGAGCGCGGCATCAAGGAGCCAGACCGCATGGACGTCCGCGTCAGGCATCTTGAGGGTCCAGCCGCCGTTGATGTCCGTCTGTTCGGCGGAGCTGTTGTAGCGAGGTTCGCGGTGGGAGGCGTCGGCGAGATGAAAAGCTACGCCGCGTTCCTTGCCTTTGGCGTCGACCACTCCGAAGCGGGCGGAGATGTTAGAAGAGGAGCCGACGGGCAGGGCACCCCTCGGGATGTCGACGCGGACGGAAGCGATCGGCGTCGTGATGCCTTCGAGGGTGATGGCGAGATCTTCGCCTTTCGCGACGCCCTTCTTCATCACGATGACCGAGTCCGCGGCGTAAGCGGTAGGCGTGGGGGCGGCGGGCTTCTTGGCGGCGTTCTTGGCTGCGGCCTTGGTGTCGGCCCTCGGAGCCATCTTGGCGGGCGCGGCCGGAGCCGGCTTGTGCAGGAAGCTGCCGGCCGGAGTGAGCAGGCCCGTGGGATGAGCGGTGAGGAAGGAGGCCGTGCTCTGCCTCCAGGCGGCGAAGTCCTTGTCATCGCGCATCTCCTTCAGCGCCTGATCGTAGAAGGCCGACAGCTCGGCCCGGTATTGGGCGTCCTTCTTCCTCAGATACGCGCTCTTCGTCCGGATCTCGGGATAGAAGGGGTGGTCGTTGCCGACGCCCTTCAGTTCGGGTTCAGGCGTGTAGGAGTAGTCGGCGTAGACGCCCCACTGCTTCACGTCGGCGAAGAAAGCCTGCAGCGTATAGAAGTCGGCGGACTTGATCGGGTCGAACTTATGGTCGTGGCACTCCGCGCAGCCGAAGGTGCTGCCCAGCCAGGCGTTGGAGACCGAACGCACGCGCTCGGCGCCGTATTTGGAAAGATACTCCTTGGCCTGCGCGCCGCCTTCGCGGGTCATCATGTTCAGGCGGTTGTACCCGCTCGCCACCAGCTGTTCTTCGGTCGGGTTCGGCAGGAGGTCGCCGGCGAGCTGCTCACGCGTGAAGGCGTCGAAGGGCTTGTTGTCGTTGAAGGCCTTGATGACGTAGTCGCGGTAGGGGAAGATGCGCTGATTCTGGTCGCCGTGATATCCGACCGTGTCGGCGAAGCGGGCGATATCGAGCCACCAGACCGCCATGCGTTCGCCGAAGCGCGGAGAAGCCAGCAGGCGATCGACCTGCTTATCGTAGGCGTCAGGGGACTGGTCGGCCAGGAAGGCGGCGACCTCGGCCGGGGTGGGCGGAAGGCCGGTGAGGTCGAGCGACACGCGGCGGAGCAGGCGTTCCTTGGTGGCTTCGGGCGAGGGCTTGATCTTCTTCTCGGCGAGCTTGGCGCCGATGAACGCGTCGATCGGGTTCTTGCCGCCGGCCGGCATCTGAGGGATGGCCGGCAGCTCGAGCGCCTTGTAGGCCCAGTGCGGTTCATAGACCGCGCCCTCGGCGACCCAGCGACGGAAGAGTTCCTTCTGGGCCGGAGTCAGCGTCTTGTGCGCTTCTTTTTCCGGCATCACGTCTTCCGCGTCGGTCGAGAAGATGCGCTTGATGATCTCGCTTTGCTCGGGCTTGCCCGGAACGATCGCGATCTCCCCGCTCTTGCCTGCCTTGAGCGCCTCTTCGCGGATGTCCAGGCGCAGGCCGCCCTTGCGTGACTTCGGGTCAAAGCCATGACAGTGGAAGCAGGTGTCCGACATCATCGGACGGATGTCGCGGTTGAAGCGGACAGGCTCCGGCGAGCCATCGGCGGCAAGGAGGCCGGAGGCGACGACCAAGGAGCAGGCAAGCGTCGGAATGCGCATAGGGGATGTCGTTATGACAGTCCCTATGCCGAGGGGTTTCAACCGATTAGTAGGGGAATTCCCTAGGGTTCAGCGGGCCTGCCAGTTGACGGCATCGACCAGCACGTAGCCGCTAGCGCCTTCGTTGCTGACGACGACCTTGGAAGGACCGACTGGGAAGCGGAAGGCGCCAAGGGAAAGCAGGCCGGCTTGGGCGCCCGTTCCGGAAAGGTCGGCGCGGACTTCGGCCACGCCTTCGGCATGGTGGATGCGGACGAGGGCGTTACGGCTGCGGTTCGCGTTCGGGACGACGGCGAGGCGCACCTCGTAGGTGCCGGCGGCAGGGAGTTTGCCAACGAAGGTCGCGCTCGCGGGGCCTTCCTTGCCCTTGTCGTCATGGTGATAGCCGGAGCCGATGTACCCTCCGTTGGCGGAGCTTTGTTTCCAGGCTCCCGTGCGCTCAGCCGAGTCGTCGTCGACGGTCACGCCGGGCAGGGATTCCGGCGACTTGCCCGCCCCATGGCCTTTCGGGGTTTCCTTGGAGGAGGCGTGTTCCAGGACCTGACCGTCGGCCACGAGACGTTCGCGCAGGGCGGCGTAGGGTACGTCCTGGACGGCGAGGTTGCCGTCGATCGCGAGCACGGCGGCCGTGGCGGCGGACTGGCCGAGGATCATGAAGACGGGCTCCATGCGGATCGAACCATAGGCGATGTGCGTGGCGCTGCAGGCGACCGGCGCGAACAAGTTGGCGCACTCACCGCGCTTGGGCACCAAGGCGCCGTAGGCGATGGAGTAGGGCGAGATGGGCACGCCGATGTCGCCTTCGTTCTGGACGTTGCCTTCGGGGGTCACGTAGCGGCGCACGTTGTGGGAATCGATCGTGTAGGAGCCCATGCCGACGGAGTCCGGGGTGGGTTTTTTCTTCGTGAGTTCGTTCTCGGTCATCACGAAGGCCCCGACCATGCGACGCGCTTCGCGGACGTAGATCTGGTGCGGCCAATGGCCGTTGTCCTTGAACTCGTCCTTCGGCAGGCCCCAGCGGTTGGCTTCCTCGCGGACGTCGGCTGGGATGCGCGGGTCGTTGGCGAGGAACCAGAGCAACCCCTGCTGGTAATCGCGGTGCTCCTGGATGATCTCCCGGCGACGTTCGTAGGAAGCCTCCGGGTAATCGTAATTCATGCCGATGTTATCGAAGCTGAACGGGCCGTGGTTGTTCGTGTCGGTCTTGCGGTTCGGCAGGAGGTCGAACTTGTGGAAGGTCTGGCGCCAGCCGGCTTCGAGCACGCGGACCAGGAGCTCATATTGCGAGGCGTCATAGTTGGCCGGCTTCGGGAAGGGAATGCGATTGTCGGGATGATCCGTCGCGCACCAGCGGAAGCAGTAGGCCTGGACGCGTTTGTCGCCTTCGCCACGGACGCCGGGAGGCTCGGCCGAGATGCGGGGCAGGAGTCCCGAGGACGGGTCGCCGGGAACCTTGTAGGCGCTGATCGGCTTCTTCACCGCGCCGAAGTGGTGGCCATGGTGGAGGATGCCGACCTGGTTGCCGTTCCAGGTCTCGCCGTAGACGGAGTTAGCTTCGCGGCCTACGTGGTAGCTGACGCCGGCGGCGGCGAGCAGGTCTCCCTCATAGGTGGCGTCGATGAACATCTTTCCGGCGAAGGATTTTCCCGAGAGCATCGTGATCTGGGTGATGCGCCCGTTCTCGACGCGCACGCCCTTGGCGCGGTCGAGCCATTCGTCGCGGAGGACGGTCAGGCCATATTCTTTCACGTAATCCTCGAAGACCTTCTCGGCCACGCTGGGCTCGAAGATCCACATCGTGCGCTCATCCTTATCCATCGCCACCGTGCCCTGGCCCTTGTTGCCGAAGGCTTCGGGACGTTGCCAGGCCCAGGTGGAATCCTTCTGATATTCGACCCAGACGCGGTGGTAGAAGTTGCGGGCCAGACCGCCGATGACGGCTTTGTTGCCGGTGTCGGTGTAGCCGAGGCCGCCGCTGCTGAGACCTCCGAGGTGCTTGTCCGGGCCGACGATGATCACGGACTTGCCCATCTTCTTCGCCTGGACGGCGGCGATGACACCGGCGGAGGTGCCGCCGTAGACGACGAGATCATACGTCTCCGCGGCGGTGAGACGGAGGGCGCAGAGGCAGAGAAGGGAGAGGCGGAGGAGCATGACTGAAGAGGGGCAGGGGTAGGGGTAGGGGTGGCGGCAGGGCGTGCCTACTCCTGGGGGTCAGCGGTTAGCTGACTGCTTGGCGATGAAGTTGAGGATCGCGAGGCGGGCCGGGTCGTCGAGGTTGCGGATGTTGTGCCCGACGGTGCCATGGTCGCGGTCATCGACGCGGAGCGAATAGTTCTCGGTGTGGCCGGCGGCCTTGAGGGTGGTCACGAAGAACATGTTCTCTTCGGCGCGGCTGAGCATGTCGTTCTGCGCGTAGATCGTGAGCACCGGTGGAAGGGATTTGCGGATGAAGAACGCGGGTGCCGCCGAATCCGAGGTGATGCCGTAGCGCGGCTGGCCGCGTTCTTCCCGGACGGTGTAATGGGTGAGGACCTGGCCGCTGACCTGGGCGACGCCCGCCACGGAACCAAGCGTCAGTCCGTGGGGCTTGAGCCGTTCGGGATCGAAGGCCACGAGCAGGGCGAGGTAGCCGCCGGCGGAGTGTCCGCCGATGAAGACCTTGCGGGGGTCCCCGCCGTGTTCGGCGATATGCTTGACCGTCCAGGCGAAGGCGGCCGCGGCGTCATCGACGTAGGCGGGATATTTAGCCTTGGGGCTGAGGCGGTAGTCGGGCGTCACGACGGCGACGCCTGCCTGGGCGAGGCTCTCGCGGATCTCGGCGCAGTATTCGGAGCGCAGGTCTTTCGAGCCGTTCTTCAGTCCGCCGCCGTAGAACCAGACATAGGTCGCGAAGCCCTTGGCGCCCAATGGCACCGTCAGGTCGAGCTTGCAGCGTTCCTGTTCGTAGGGGGTGAGCGACACGACGTCGTCCTTGTAGGCGATGTCCTTCACCACCTTGGTCTCGAGCGCCGAAGCCGACGAGACGGCGAGGCTCAGCAGCAGGGCGAGGAGGCGCATCAGGCGATCAGCGATTGGACGATCTTGCCATGGACGTCGGTGAGGCGGAAGTCGCGGCCCGAACTGCGGAAGGTGAACTCCTCGTGATTGAATCCGAGAAGACGCAGGATGGTCGCGTGCAGATCGTGCACGTGGACGACGTCCTTGACGGCCTTGAAGCCGAATTCATCGCTCTCACCGTGGACATGGCCCGGCTTCACGCCGCCGCCGGCCATCCACATCGTGAAGCCGTGGCTGTTGTGGTCGCGTCCGTTGATCTTGCCGGCGTTGGAGCCGGGGGTGGGCAGTTCGACCGTCGGGGTGCGTCCGAATTCGCCGCCCCAGATGACGAGGGTCTCTTCGAGCATGCCGAGGCGCTTCAGGTCGGTCAGCAAGGCCGCGATCGGCTGGTCGGCCTCCATCGCCAGGCGCTTGTGGTTCTTTTCCAGGTCGTCGTGGCTGTCCCACGGCTGGCCGGCTCCGTGCCAGAGCTGGATGAAGCGGACGCCGCGTTCGGCGAGGCGCCGGGCGATGAGGAACTGGCGGCCGAGGGTCGTGTCGCCGTACATCTCGCGGGTCTTTTCGGATTCACGCCCGATGTCGAAGGCGTCGGTCGCTTCGAGCTGCATGCGGTAGGCCATCTCGAAGGACTGGGCTCGCGCCTCGAGGGCGGCGTCCTGGGGGCGGACCGACTGGTGGGCGGCGTTCAGCTTGGCGAGCAGGTCGAGCTGCTTGCGCTGGGCCGGACGGGAGAGGCCGAAGTTGCGGATGTTCTCGATCAGCTCCTCGACGGAACGCTTGGAGGTGTCGACGTAGTTGCCTTGGTAGACGCCGGGGAGGAAGCCGCATTGCCAGTTCTGCGTCTCCTGGATCGGGAAGCCGCCCGGGCAGAGCGTCATGAAGCCGGGCAGGTTCTCGTTCTCGGTGCCGAGGCCGTAAGTGACCCAGGAACCCATCGACGGACGAACCTGACGGGCCTCGCCGCAGTTCATCAGCAGGAGCGAAGGCTCGTGGTTGGGCACGTCGGCCTTCATCGAGCGGATGACGCAAAGGTCGTCGGCGTGCTGGGCGGTCTTCTCGAAGAGTTCGCTGACCTCGAGTCCGCTCTTGCCGTAGCGCTTCCAGGTGAAAGGCGAGCGGAAGGCGGCGCCGGTGCGACGCTCGGTCGCGATGTAATCGCCGGGCAGTTTCTGGCCGTGGTATTTGTCGAGGGCCACCTTGCGGTCGAAAGTGTCGACCTGCGAAGCTCCGCCGTTGGCGAAGATATGGATGACGCGCTTGGCCTTGCAGGGCAGCGGAGGCTTGCGCGCGGCGAGAGGGCGGAGCGGGTCGACGCGGATGTCGGCGCCACGTAGTTCCTGCTGGAGCAGGGAGGCCATGGCCACGCCGCCGAGGCCCATGCCGATACGGCGGAGGAATTCGCGACGGGAGCCGAGGGAAAGGGGGTCGAGGTGGAGCATCAGTCGGCGAAGTTGAATTCGTTGCTTTGGAGGAGGACCTGGGCGAACGTGGAAAGGGCGGACTGGCGGTCGGGTTTGCGGCCGAACTCGCCGCCGGCGGTGCTGATGACCTCGCCGGTCTTGGCGTCCTTGATCACCGGAGACCAGGAGAAGCCGTCGCTGTTCGAGTTGCGGTGGTTGTCGGCGATGAAGTCGACGGTCTCGCCGGCGAGGAGTTCGACCTCGGCGACGAGCGTGGAGCCGGTGGCGCCTCCGGCGACGACGACTTCCTTGAGCAGGCCACGGCGGGCGGAGACGATGCGGGCGCGGACGCCGTCGCTTGCCTTGCTGCTCACGTGCAGTTCGCCTTCGAGTCGGTAGGTGCCTGCGCTGCCGGCGGTCCAGCGACGGACGGCCGCCAGCTCGGGCTTGTCGCCCGGGTGTCCGCCTTTGGCGGAAAGGAAGACGAAGGAGAACTTCTTGTCGGGGAGCTTGTCCGTCGGGGAGATGCGGTCCTTGGTGCGGACGCTCATCTCGGTGAACTTGACGGTCTTCGCGGCCGCATCCCAGCCACCGTAGCCGTTGCTCCAGGCGGCCGGAGCCGGCGCGGCGGAGGCTTCGCGGAGGTAGTCCAGCGCCAGCGCGGTTTCGGCCGGCTTAGGTTCGCGTGCCAGGATCGAGCGATAGAGGAACGCCACGCGGGATGCGTCGTCGGGCTGGGCTGCGGATTTGGCGGCGAGCTCGTCGCTGAGCGTGCGTCCGAAGGGATGGTTCAGCATCCACAGCGACTGCTGAGGCGTCGTCGTCTGGTTGCGACGCGGCACATGGTAGTCCGGGTTGGCGAAATCGAAGGTGCGGAAGAAGGCGGGCAGGTTCTGGCGGTCGATGTGTCCGTAGATCGTGCGACGCGGCTCGGCGAAATTGGCGACGAGATCGAACGGCTGGCCGCCGAGCTTGGGCGCATCGAGTCGTCCGGCGACGCGCAGCATGCTGTCGCGCATCGATTCGAAATCGAGGCGACGGCGCTGGGCGCGCCAGAAGAGCGAGTTGTCAGGGTCCTTGGCGTGGGCTTCGGGACGGAGGTCGGCGCTCTGCAGGAAGGTGCGCGAGAGGACGATGGTCCGGACCAGCTTCTTCATCGACCAGCCGTCGCGGACGAAGGAGCTCGCCAGGTGGTCGAGCAGGGCGGGGTTCTTCGGGGCGGGCGTGCGGACGCCGAGGTCGCTCGGTGTCTCGATCAGCGGCTGGCCGAGAAGGTGCGTCCAGACGCGGTTGACCATCACGCGCGCGGTCAGCGGATTGGTCGGGCTCGCGATGGCGTTCGCCAGGTCAAGTCGTCCGCTGCCCTGGGTGAACTCCTTGGGCGGACCATCGGAAAGGATGGAGAGATACTGGCGGGGAACCTTCTTGCCGGGACGCGAGGCGCTGCCGCGGAGGAAGACGACGCCCTGGACGGCCTTGGGCTTGTCGAGCAGAGCCATCGCATGCGGCGGGCTCTTCGGGCTGGTGGCCTTGAAGCCGGAGACGGAGATCTCGAGGTTGTTACGCGTGTTGCGGTCGGCGACGTTGTAGGTGCCGATGAGCGAAGCCGGCGTCATGGCGGTCGGTCCGGCCGGATGCAGGATCAGGTCGCGCCAGGACTTCCATTCGGCGCGGTTGGCGTTGTCGGCCTTGCGGGCTTCGGAAAGCAACGTCGCGTAAGTCGTCGTCAGGTCGGCGAGCCTGGCGGGGACCTTGACCTGGAGGCGCGAGCGCAGGAGCGGATCGGCGAACTGGTTCGGCTGGGCGAGCAGGGCGGCGAAGCGCTTGGGGAACTCGGCATCCGCGACGCCTTGCAGGCTGACCCAAGCGCCCCAGACGGGGTCGGTCGGCGTCAGCTTGGGCTTCAGCGCGTTCTTCCAGCCGCCGAGCACGGCCGCGTAAAGGTTGGCGGCCTTGGCCTTCTGGTTGGCGTCGAGCTTGGTGTCCTTGAAGGACTCCTGGGCGAGGTTCAGGTAAGCCGCGGTCTTTTCCGGCGAGTACGAGAGCTCGTAGCGGCTCTGGATGAAGTCATCCAATTTCTTCTGGCGGACGGCGAGCTCGGCCTCGAACTCTTCGGTCTCCTTGGTGCGGGTGAAGGGCATGAGCGGCGGCAGCTGCTTGGGCTCTTCGCTGGAATTGAAGATCGCGTAGAGCGAGTAGTATTCGGTCGTCGGCAGCGGGTCGAACTTATGGTCGTGGCAGCGCGCGCAGGCCATCGTCAGGCCTTGGGTGCCGCGCATGACGACGTCGATGCGGTCGTCGATGATGTCCGGCGTGCTGTTGAGGAATCGTCGGCCGAGCGTCAGGAAGCCCAGGGCGGCGAGGTCGCGGTTGTTCTCGGGATCCTTGACGAACTGATCCGCGGCGATCTGCAGGCGCAGGAACTGATCGTAGGGCAGGTCCTGGTTGAAGGCGTTCACGACCCAGTCGCGGTAGGTGTAGGCGTAAGGGTAGCGACGCTCTTCCTGGAAGACGTAGCCCTTCGTGTCGGAGTAGCGCGCGACGTCGAGCCAGTGGCGGCCCCAGCGTTCGCCGAAGGCGGGTGCGGCAAGCAGGCGGTCGACGAGTTTCTCGGTCGCCTGCGGATCCTTGTCGCCGACGTACGCGGCGATCTCGGCCGCGGAAGGATTATATCCCCACAGAGCGAGGGTCAGGCGGCGGATGATGACTTCGCGCGGCGCCTCCGGATTGAAGTCCAGGCCGGCGGACTTCAGTTGCGCGAGCACGAAGCGGTCGAGCGGCTGGTTGACCTTGGGTGCGTCGGTCGAAGCGATGACGGGAACAGCCGGCGCCTTCACGGGTTGGAAGGCCCAGTGCTTGCGCGGGTCGAGGGCGAGGGGTTTGGATTCCTCCGGCCAAGGCAGGCCTTGGCGGACCCATTCGGTCAGAGCAGCGATGGCCTTGGGCGGAAGCTTTTCATCTTCGCCTGGCATCGCATAGACGTCCGCCGCTTTGACGTGGTTGATCGAGAGGATCAATCGGCTGACTTCCGGTTTGCCCGGCACGACGACCGGTCCGAGTTCGCCGCCCTTAAGGACGAATTCCCGGGAGTCCAGACGGAGACCGGACTTCTGTTTTTTCTCACCGTGGCACTTGTGGCAATGGTCGGCCAGGATCGGGCGGACTTCCTTTTCGAAGAACTCCAGCTGAGCCGGTGTCGCGGGCTCGGCGGCCGACGCCGAGGCGGCGAGCAAAATGAAGCCAATGAGGTGCCGGAAAGACATCGGAAAAGGGTAGGACAGGGCGGGGAGCCCTTAGTTCCTCAAACGTGTTGGCTGTCATCGGGATGTAAAGCCGTTGCTGGGGATTTCAGAGGATTGGGACTTGGGGCCAGCGGTTAGGGTTGAACCCGCTCCGAAAGGTGGTGTCTATGGGGCACCCCTGATTCATCATGCCCTCCGTATTCCGTAAGGCTCATGCGCCCCTGCTAGCCCTCCTTGGGTTGGCCGCCCTGGCTTCCGCCGCCGACCCCAAGCCGGTCGCCGAATCACCCCATATGCTCGCCCGCGACAAGCAGCGTCTGGTCGATTTCACCGCCGAACTGAATGGTTCGAAGGAACTCTACCTGCTCGTCGCCGAAATCGACGGCAACGCCTGCGACTGGGCCAACTGGATCGAACCCGAGGTCGTCCTCGCCGACGGCACGGTCCTCGACCTGACCAAGCTCAAGTGGAAGGAAGCCGAATCGTTGGGCACGACCCGCGTCGGCAAGAACTACGACGGCAAGCCGCTCAAGATCGCCGGCAAGGAGTATGTCCGCGGCATCGGCACCCATGCCTCGTCCTTCATCGCTTACGAGCTGCCGGCTCCGGCCAAATCCTTCCGCGCCAAGGTCGGCATCGACGACGGTGGCGCCATCCGTGGCGGCAAGGCCAGCGGTGCGGACGTGAAGTTCGCCGTGTTCACCACGCGTCCGGCCAAATACAAGCCGGTCGACTACGAAGGCGGCCCCACCGCGGTCCCGGCTGAGCTCTTCACCGTTCCGGAAGGCTTCGAAGTCACCGTCTGGGCGACTTCCCCGCAGATCTTCAATCCGACCAACATCGATTTCGACGAGCGCGGCCGCATGTATGTCGCCGAAGGCGTCAACTACCGCAGCAAGTCCGGCCGTCGCAAGGAAGGCGACCGCATCGTCGTCCTCGAGGACACCACCGGCGCGGGCAAGGCCGACAAGGTCACGGTCTTCACGCAGGACACCAATCTCGTCTCGCCCCTGGGCGTGGCCCACATCGACGGCAAGATCGTCGTCTCCCAGCCGCCGGACCTGCTCGTCTACACCGACGTGAACGGCGACGGGGTCTTCGATCCCAAGGTCGACAAGCGCGAGGTCCTGCTGACCGGCTTCAACGGACGCAACCATGACCACTCCCTGCACAGCGCGACATTCGGTCCGGACGGCCAATGGAACTTCAACCAGGGCAACACCTGCGGTCAGTTCACCGACAAGTCGGGCAAGACCTTCCGTATCGGCAGCCCTTACAACCATGGCGAGTGGACCAAGCAGGCCGTGGACGCCCAGAAGGTAGCCGGTGTCCGCAGCGACGACGGCAACGTCTGGGTCGGCGGTTTCTCCGTGCGCATGAACAGCGACGGCACCAACGCCCGCATCGTCGGTCACAACTACCGCAACAGCTACGAGCAGTCCATCAACTCGCTCGGCGACATGTATCAGAGCGACAACGATGATCCGCCCGCCTGCCGCGTCAGCCTCATCATGGAAGGCGGCAACGCCGGCTTCGCTTCCGCCGACGGTCAGCGCTCCTGGGGCGCCGACAAGCGTCCCGGTCAGGAAACCCCTGTCGCCGAATGGCGTCAGGATGACCCCGGCACCATGCCTGCGGGAGACGTCTACGGCGGCGGTTCGCCGACCGGCGTGGCCTTCTATGAGAACGGCGCGCTCGATCCCAAGTGGAACGGCCTGCTCCTCGCATGCGAGGCCGGCAAGAACGTCGTCTTCGGTTACCTGCCCAAGCCTGACGGCGCCGGCATGAAGCTGGAGCGCTTCGATTTCCTGACCTCCAACAAGGAGAAGGAATGGGCGGGTTCGGACTTCCTCGGCGGCAAGGCCACCGGCGCCCTGAAGACCAAGTTCCGTCCTTCCGACGTCTGCGTCGGTCCGGATGGCGCCCTCTACGTGGCCGACTGGTTCGACCCCGGCGTGGGCGGGCATGGAACGCGCGACAACAGCCTCTCCGGCACCATCTACCGCATCGCCCCGAAGGGCTTCAAGTCCGTCGTCCCGAAGATCGACCTCACGACCGTCGCCGGCCAGATCGCCGCGCTGCGCAGCCCCTCGCCCAACGTCCGTGCCGGCGGCTTCAACCGCCTCAAGGCCGCAGGTGACAAGGTCGTCGACGACGTCGCCGCTCTGCTCGCCGACGCCAATCCGTATGTCGCCTCCCGCGCCGTCTGGCTGCTCGCTCAGCTGGGTGACAAGGGGGCCGTGCTCGCCCGCAAGGAACTCTCCTCCGCCGACGACACCCGCCGCCTCGTGGCTTTCCGCGCCCTGCGCGCGGCCGGTCGCGACGTCTTCGCCCTCTGCGAAGGCATGGCCAAGGACAAGTCTCCGGCCGTCCGCCGTGAAGTCGCCATCGCCCTCCGCGAGTTCAAGACTCCGGCCGCGGTCGCGCTGCTCGTGACGATCGCCGAACAGTTCGACGGCCAGGACCGCGCCTACCTCGAGGCCATCGGCCTTGCCTCGACCGACCGCGAAGCCGTCGTGCATGCGGCCATCGCCAAGGTCATGGCCAAGCCCGCGATGGAATGGACCCCTGCCTACGCCTGGCTGACCTGGCGACTTCACCCGGCTTCCGCCGTCCGCGAAGTCCGCGCCCGCCTGCTTTCCGGCAAGCTCTCCGAATCCGAGGTCAAGCGTGAGCTGACCACTTTGGCGTTCACGCGCAGCGCCGAGGCCGCCGGCACCATGGTGGAACTCTCGCTGAACAAGCAGTTCGCCCAGGCTGACCTCGCCAAGTGGTGGGTCGGCAATCGCAAGGGAAGCCTCTGGAAGGGCTTCGACGTCGACGCGATCGTCAAGGCCCGCGGCGGCGATGCCGCCGGGGCAAAGCTCGTCGGCAGCGATTTGCCTCCTGAGATGCCCGGCGCCAAGCCGCTCGCTTCGGTCGAGACCATCGCCTCCCTCAAGGGTGACGTCGCCAAGGGCAAGGCCTCGGCCGCGGTCTGCTACGCCTGCCACAAGTTCGACGGCAAGGGCGTGGAGTTCGGTCCGGACCTCACGACCTATGCCAAGCAGCAGTCCCTGGAGTCGCTGATCCTCAACATCGCCCAGCCCTCCAATAACATCTCTCACGGCTTCGAGGGCACGCGCGTGGTGCTGGATGACGGCATGGTCATCACCGGCATGGTGCTTTCCTCCGGAGATCCGTTGATGGTCAAGTCCATGGGCGGCGTGGTGCAGTCCATTCCCCGCCAGCGCATCAAGGAAGAGAAGCATCTCGACCGTTCGCTCATGTTCACCCCGGCTCAGATGGGCCTGAACGAGCAGGGCGTCGCCGATATCGCCGCCTACCTGCGTAGTCTCTGAGCGCAGGGCTAGGGCCTGAGCTAGGGCCAGTTCAAACAGGGTCGGGGTCTGAGGACTCCGGCCCTTACTTTTGCCTGTCCCTGACCCAGTGCTTGTCGCTATGAATCTCTTCATGCGCTCGCCCCTCGTCGCTCTCTTCCTTTCTGTCGGTCTGCTTTTCGGTCAGGCCAAGAAGCCGGCCAAGAAGGCCTCTGTCGCCGCGCCGGTCGCGGAAGCGTCCGGCCAGTGGATCCTCGGCACGGTCGGCGTCGGCAAGCAGAAGGATGGGTCGATTGATTCGACCGGACTGAAGGGTCTGGCCGTACGTCTTGGTGATGATGGCAAGAAGGGTATCGCGTACGACCTCGACCTCTGCCGTCCGATCGGCGCCTGGGCCGGCAAGTTCACCACCGAGATGAACCTCATGTCCCGCGGGGATTACCCGACCGCCATCGGCGAGACGATCTTCGTCACCGGTGATTTCGCCGGCTTCATGCCGGATGCCTCCGCGACGGCTCTGACGCCTCGCAAGGGATTCGGACCGTTCCCGGCGGATCAGGCGCGCTTCAAAGGTTTCCAGAACGCCGGCCGATCCGTGGTCGTACGCTGGCAGGTCGGCGCCGTCTCCGTCGATGAGGCGGCTGAGGTCGTCACGGCCAACGAGGTGCAGTTCGTCGTGCGCACCATGGAGGTCGCTCCTTCCGCCAAGGGAGTCACCGTGATGCTCGGCAAGGCCGCCGATGCCGCCCGGATCGTCACGCTTGGCGCCACCAAGGTCGAGACCCTCGATGGCCACGCCGTGGCCCGTATCGCCGGCGCCGCTGAGATCACCACCGTCCGCATCGCTTATCTTCCCTCCGGCGTCCCGCTTCCGTCGTCCTTCGATACCGATGCGCCCTCCAAGCTCCTCAAGTCGCCCAAAGCCCTCTGGCCGGAGGTCGTCGAGACGGCGGGCAAGCTTTCGGACAAGGCCGGCGAGCCTTACGTCGTCGATGACGTCAAACTACCGCTGACCAATCCTTGGAAAGCTCAGATGTTCACGTCGGCCTTCGACTTCCTGCCCGACGGACGGGCCGTCATCAGCACCTTCCATGGCGACGTCTTCATCGCCTCGGGCATCGACGACAAACTGGCCAAGGTCACCTGGCGTCGCTTCGCCGCGGGACTCTACCATCCGCTCGGCCTCAAGGTCGTGAACGGCGATGTCTTCGTCACCTGCCGCGACGGCATCTGGAAGCTGCGCGACACCAACGGCGACGGCGAGGCCGACGCCTATGAGGCGTTCAACTTCGACGTGATGGTCACCAAGAATTTCCACGAGTTCGTCTTCGACCTGCAGACCGATGCCGCGGGCAATTTCTACTTCATCAAGGCCGGTCCCGTGCGCAAAGGCGGCCGAGGCTTCGACGAGATCTGCGATCACCATGGCGTCCTCTTCAAGGTCTCGCCGGACGGCAAGCGGTCCGAGACCTTCGCCACCGGTTTCCGCGCCCCGAACGGCATCGGCATCAGCCCGTCGGGCCAGCTGACGACCGGTGACAACGAGGGCACCTGGACGCCCATGTGTCGCCTCAACTGGGTGAAGCAGGGCGGCTTCTACGG
This sequence comes from Verrucomicrobiota bacterium, assembly GCA_041180005.1. Lineage (GTDB taxonomy): Bacteria > Verrucomicrobiota > Verrucomicrobiia > Opitutales > UBA953 > UBA953. The sequence goes on from JBEGSF010000002.1 coordinate 380,094, forward strand.
CGTCGTGGACCTCGCGCACCGCGCCGCCCCTCCGGCCGACTACGATCGTCCGCTCTGCTGGTTCCCGAAGGAAGTGGACAACTCCAGCGGCGGCCAGGTCTGGGTGACCTCCGATAAGTTCGGCCCGTGGAAGGATCGTCTGCTCCATCTCAGCTACGGCACCTGTTCCCTCTACGGCGTGCTCCCGCAGGAAGTGACCTTCGGCGGCCAGCTGCAGATGCAGGGCGGGGTGACGCGCTTCAACGTCGACTTCGCCAGCGGCGCCATGCGCGCGCGCTTCAATCCCAAGGACGGTCAGCTCTACGTCACCGGTCTCCGTGGCTGGCAGACGACCGCGACCCAGAACGGCTGCTTCCAGCGCGTGCGCTACACCGGCGCCAACGCCCGCATGCCCATCGCCTTCGCCGCGACGAAGCAGGGCCTGCGCGTCGACTTCACCTGCGAACTGGACGCCAAGACGGCCGCCGACGCCGGCAACTGGAACCTTGAGCTATGGAACTACGTCTGGTCCTCCGCCTACGGATCGCCCGACATCTCCACCCAAGACGCCAAGGTCGCCGCGACCGAGCTGGGCAACGACGGCCGCATGCAGTTCAGCAAGGCCCAGATGGCCGAGCGCAAGCATGACGCCATGGTCGTCCGCAAGGCGACGCTCTCGGCCGACAAGCGCTCCATCCTCCTCGAGGTCGCCGATCTTCGTCCCGCGATGCAGGCTCAGCTCAAGTATGAGCTGAAGTCGGCCGACGGCGCCGAACTGCGCGGCCAGGTCACCGGCACGATCCACACCTTGGCTGACTGACGCCGCTCAGCTGCGGAAGCGCATGATCCGGCGGTATTCGGCGGGGGTCATGTTCTCGGAGCGACGGAAGGCCGCGAAGAACGAGTTGAGGTTCGGGTAGCCGCACCGGTGGGAGATCGCCTCGATCTTCTCGGAGGAGCCGGCGAGGAGCCGCTTGGCCGAATCGATGCGCACCGTGCGCAGGCGGTCGCCCGGGGTGCAGCCGACGTGCTTCACGAACGCCTGACGCAGGCCGCGTTCGGACATGTGGGCGATGGCGGCGAGTTCCTTGACGCCCAAGGGCCCGGCGAAGTGGTCGGTGATGTGGTGCAGGGCGCGCACGACGCCTTCATGGCCGGTGGCCAGGATGTCGCTGCTCATGCGGGTGATCACACCGGCCGGCTGGATGCGGATCGGCTCGGGCGGTGTCGTCTCGCCGCGCATCAGGCGGTCGAGCAGTTCGGCCCCGCGGTAGCCTTGTTCCTCGAGATTGGTGTCCACGCCGGAGACGTATTTCTTGATCGCGCCGACGGAGAGCAGGTAGTCGTCGATGCCGACGATCGCGACCTGCGTCGGCACGTGGAGTCCGGCTTCTTCGCAGATCTCACGTACTTCGACGGCGAGCGTGCCGTTGGCGGCGAAGACCGCGAGGGGCTTGGGCGCGGCCTTCAGGCGGGTCAGCAGCCAAGCGCGACGACGTTGCCATTCGTCACGGGCGTCGGCCTTCTTGCCGGAATTCGTCCAGCGGAGGTGTTCACAGGGCAGTCCGCGGCGCTTCAGGGTTTCCATGAACGCCTGACCGCGCTCCACCTGCGACCAGTTCTCGGTGTCGCTGAAGAAGCAGAAGTGCCCCATCCCGCGCTCGATGAAATGCTCCGCGGCCAGCTCGCCGGTCTTGGCGTGGTCCTGCACCACGTGGGCGAAGGGCGTGCCGCGGCGGCGCAGGGAGAAATCGACCGTCGGCTTGTCGGCCTTGAGGACAAAGTCCGCCAGGTCGTCGCCGGCTCCGAGCCAGGCCAAGATGCCATCGCCGTCCCAACCCCACGGGATCACCTTTTCGTGGATGATGCTATGCGACGCCAGGTGCCAGCGGTGTTCGGATGCGTAGGTCGCGATGCCTTGGAGCAACCGATGGTCATACCAGCCGAGGGCGAGGAGGACGTTCCGGGGGCGTTTCATGGCGATAGGCGGCGCGTCAAAAGGGGATAGTCATAAATCGGCACAACGTGACATCTGGTCGGGTTATATCAGAGGGCGGGCGTGTGCTTCATAAATCCTATTGTTTAATAGGGTATGAGCATAGGATGGCCTTCGGGCAGGCGTGTGCAACTGCCGATAAGAGCATAGGCTATCCATAAATCGGCATAGCCTCTGACGTGAATAGGAGCCTTAGGCGTCCTTGCGGGCGTCGAGGTCCATCCAGCGGGCAAGGGCCTCGGCGTGCTCGGCTTCGGCGGCATGGAGGCGCTTCTGCAGGGCCGCGGCCTTGGCGCCGCCGTCCTTGTAGATTTCCGGATCGCCGAGCTGGACCGTGATCTGAGCCTGTTCGGCTTCAAGCTGCTCAATCTTGCCGGGCAGCGTCTCCAGTTCCTTGCGTTCCTTGTTGTTAAGCTTGGCTCCGGCCGGCGCGTTGCCGGCGGCCTTGGCAGGGGCGGCGGGCTTCGTCGCGGTGCCGATGGCGGCGGTGCGCTTGGCCACGGCGATGCGGGCGAGTTCGTTGCGCCAATCGGTGTAGCCGCCGGCGTGTTCGGTGACGACGCCGTCGCCTTCGAAGACCAGCGTGCTCGTCACGACGTTGTCGAGGAAGGCACGGTCGTGGGACACCATGATGAGCGTGCCGGAGTAATCGACGAGGATGTCCTCGAGGACATCGAGGGTCTCGGCGTCGAGGTCATTGGTCGGTTCGTCGAGCACCAGGACGTTGGCGGGCTTGGTGAAGAGTCGGGCGAGCAGGAGGCGGTTGCGTTCGCCGCCGGAGAGAACCTTGGCCTTGGAGCGGGCGCGGGAAGGGTCGAAGAGGAAGTCCTGGAGGTAGCTGATGACGTGACGGGAGCGGCCCTGCACCGAGACCGTGTCGCTGTCGCCGGCCAGGTTTTCGGCGACGGTCTTGTTGTCGTCGATCTGGTCGCGCATCTGGTCGAAATAGATGACCTCCATCTTGGTGCCGAACTTCAGGTTGCCGGAAGTGGGCGCCAGCTGGCCGAGGAGCATCTTCACCAGCGTGGTCTTGCCGGCCCCGTTGGGTCCGATGAGTCCGACCTTGTCGCCGCGGTTCAGCACGAAACTGAAGTCGCGGATGAGCGGCGTGCCGCCCGGGTAGGCGAAGGCGATGTTCTCGGCTTCGACCACGCGCACGCCGGAACGTTCGGCTTCGCTGATCTCCATCTTCGCCGAACCGGTGGCCGTGCGCATGGCGCCGCGCTGGGCGCGCATCTTGACGAGCGCCTCCATGCGGGCGTTGGACTTGGTGCGGCGGGCGCCTGGGCTGCGACGGGACCAGGCTTCTTCCTGGCCGAGCTTCTTGTCGAAGGCGGCGCGCTGGCGTTCTTCGGCGACGAAGAGCTCTTCCTTGCGGACGAGGTAGGTGTCGTAATCGCAGGACCAGCTGGCCAGCTTGCCGCGGTCGAGTTCGATGATGCGGTTCGCCATGCGACGCAGGAAGGCGCGGTCGTGCGTGACGAAGAGCAGGGGGATCTTCTGTTCGAGCAGGAACTCCTCCATCCACAGGATGGAATCGAGGTCCATATGGTTGGTCGGCTCGTCGAGCAGCAGGAGGCCCGGCTTGGAGGCGAGGGCCTTGGCGAGGAGGCAGCGACGCTTGAGGCCGCCGGAGAGGGCGTTGAATTCGCGATCCTCGGGGAGGCCGAGGCGGGCGATCAGGTCGTCGACACGCAGGTCTTTCTCCCAGTCTTCCGACCCGTCGTCGTTCCTGAGCCCCGAGGTGACGATGTCCCGGACGGTGCCGGGGAGGGATTCAGGGATCTCCTGGGTCAGGCGGGCGATGCAGACACCTTCGGGGATGGTGACCGTGCCGGTATCGGGGGCGGACTCGCCGGCGGCGATGCGCATGAGGGTGGTCTTGCCGGCTCCGTTACGACCGAGCAGACAGACGCGTTCGCCTTCCTCGATCTGGAGGTTGAGGTGGTCCAGGACGGGAGGGCCGCCGAAGCTGACATAGACGTCGAGGAGACTGAGGAGGGCCATTGCCCGGAGATGTGAGGAAGTGGAAGGGCGGAGGCGAGGAAAATGGCCGTCCGCACCCATTCCTGTCGTTATACCTCCAGAAGGAACACTTGTCGGTCAGGTGGGTCGTAGTCTAGACCTTGGCCACCCCGTCAGGCCTGCCCCAAGGCCGACCCTGATTTTCCCTAAGCATGCGTACTCTCCTGCTCCTCACTTTTGTCGCGGTCACTGCTCTGGCCGACGGACCTAAGGACAACCTCCCGGCTGCCGTTCGGCCGATTCCGCCGACCGACAAGGCCGTGGCTTTGCCTGAGGCGGAAAAAGCTACGCTGACCAAGGAGCTCGCCGAACTTCGCACGGCCATCGACGCCGCCGCCAAAGCCCAGGCGAAGAACCCTCGCCTCGAGGAGTTCCTGGCCGACATCGAGATCTTCCATAAGGCCGTGGACTGGGCCGGTCGCTACAACGAGTATTTCAACAAGGGCGAGTTCAAGAGCGCCCATGACCTGATCGCCGAGGGCAAGAGCCGTGCGGCGGCGTTCCTGAAGGGCGAGACCCCTTGGACCCGCCAGACCGGCCTGGTCGTCCGTGGTTACAAGTCGAAGATCGACGGATCGGTCCAGCCTTACGGCATGGTCATACCCGACAACTATGCCGGCTCGCTGATGCGCCTCGACTTCTGGTGTCACGGCCGCGGCGAGACCCTCACCGAGCTGGCGTTCCTTTCTGACCGTCGCAAGAACGTCGGCCAGCTGCCCGCGACCAACCGTCTCGTGCTACATCTCTACGGCCGTTACTGCTGCGCGAACAAGATGGCCGGCGAAGTCGACCTCTGGGAAGCCTACGCCCATGCCCGTAAGAGCTACAACATCGACGACGACCGTCTCTTCATCCGTGGCTTCTCCATGGGGGGCGCCGCGGTCTGGCAGTTCGGCGCCCACTACGCCGATCGCTGGTGCGGAATCAACCCCGGCGCCGGCTTCTCCGAGACTCCTGAGTTCCTGAACGTCTTCCAGAACGAGGACGTCTCCAAGATCCCGTCCTGGCAGAAGACGCTGTGGGCCTGGTATAACGCCACCGATACCGCCATCAACTTCCGCAACGCCCCGACGGTCGCCTACAGCGGCGAGATCGACAAGCAGAAGCAGGCCGCGGACGTGATGGCCCGCGAGATGGGCAAGGTCGGCCTCGAACTGACGCACATCATCGGACCCCAGACCGCCCACAAGATCCACCCCGACTCCATGGTCGAGATCGAGCGTCGCCTCGCCGCCATCGCCGCCTCCGGCCGCGTCCGCACGCCCAAGGAGGTCTCCTTCGCCACCTACTTCCTCCGTTATGACCGCATGCACTGGGTACAGGTCGATCGCATGGTCGAGCATTGGAAGAAGGCGCAGGTCGACGCCAAGCTGGTCGACGACCGCGCCATCGAGGTCAAGACGACCAACGTCGCCGGCCTGACGCTGGACTTCGCCCCGGGCGACTCCGTCCAGTCGCAGTTCGCCCCGACCGCCGTGACCATCGACGGCCACAAGGTCCTGACCTCGGTCAAGGCCGCTTCGGATCGCTCCTGGAAGGCCACCTTCGCCCGCGATGCGAAGAGCGGCGAGTGGACGCAGGTGGCCGCGCATGCCGACAAGGGCGCGCACAAGCGTCATGGTCTCTCCGGCCCGATCGACGACGCCTTCATGGACTCTTTCCTCTACGTCGCCCCCACGGGTCAGCCCCTCAACGCCAAGGTCGGCGGTTGGGCCAAGGCTGAGATGGAGCGCGCCAGCTGGGAATGGCGTCGTCAGTTCCGCGGGCTGGCTCCGGTGAAGACCGACGCCCAACTGAAGGACGAGGATATCGCCAAGCATAACCTCGTCCTTTGGGGCGATCCTTCGTCCAACGCCGTCATCGCCAAGATCATCGCCAAGCTGCCGATCCAGTGGACGGCCGATAAGCTCGTCGTCGACGGCAAGACCTATGCGGCCGCCGACCACGCACCGATCCTGATCTACCCGAATCCGCTGAACCCGCAGAAGTATGTCGTGATCAACAGCAGCTTCACCTACCGCGAATACGACTACCTCAACAACGCCCGTCAGGTCGCCAAGCTGCCCGACTGGGCCGTGGTCGACCTCAAGGTCGCTCCTGACGCCGTCGCGCCGGGCGCCGTCCCCGCCGCCGGCTTCTTCGACGAAGCCTGGCAATTCCGCGCTTCCAAGTAATAACCACTCCTATGGCCATCATCACCGAAAAAGAACTGCAGCCTTCCTACGACGTCATCGTCGTCGGTTCCGGCGCCGGCGGCGGTCAGTCCGCCTACACGCTCACCATGAACGGCGTGAAGGTGCTCATGCTTGAGGCCGGTCGAAACTACGACCCGGTCACCGAGACCCCGATGTTCCAATCCAAGGCGGATGCCCCCCTGCGCGCGATGAGCACCCGCGAGAAGCCTTTCGGCTTCCATGATGCGACCGTCGACGGCGGTTGGGAGGTCCCGGGCGAACCTTATACCCAGGCCTCCGAGGATCCGAAGCAGCGTTTCTTCTGGTGGCGCGCCCGCATGCTCGGCGGCCGAACCAACCACTGGGGCCGGATCTCGCTCCGCAACGGACCCTACGACTTCAAGCCCTATTCCCGCGACGGACTCGGCTTCGACTGGCCGCTCAGCTATGAGGACGTCGCCCCTTATTACGATAAGGTCGAGATGCTCGTCGGCGTCTACGGCTCCAACGAAGGCCTCGAGAACACGCCGGACTCCCCGAACGGTACGCTCCTGCCGCCGCCGAAGGCCCGCGCGGGCGAACTGTTCGTCAAGAAGCACATCGCCAAATTCGGCATGCCGGTCATCCCGATCCATCGCGCCATCCTCTCGACGCGCCAGGACCACGTGAACTTCCCGGCCCGTCTCCATCCGAACAACCCGAAGGCCCAGAAGATCATCGCCAAGGCCATGCAGGAGCGCGCCGCCTGCTTCTGGGCGACGGACTGCGGCCGTGGCTGCTCGATCAAGGCCAACTACCAGTCGACCACCGTCCACCTGCCGCCGGCGCTCGCCACGGGCAACCTGGACATCCTTTGCAACGCCCATGCCCGCGAGGTCACCGTCGGCGCCGACGGCAAGGCCAACGGCGTCATCTACATCGACAAGGTCACCGGGCAGGAGCGCGCCGTGAAGGGCAAGGCCGTCATCCTCGCGGCCAGCTCGGGCGAGACCGCCCGCATCCTGCTTAATTCCAAGTCCAACCGCTTCCCGAACGGCATCGCCAACGGTTCCGGCCTCGTCGGAAAGTACATCATGGACACCGTCGGCGCTGGCCTCGGGGGCAGCGTGCCGGCCTTCGAGAACCTGCCGGTCCACAATGAGGAAGGCGCCGGCGCCCACGTCTACATCCCTTGGTGGCTTTACAAGGACGCCAGCAAGCTCGGTTTCGCGCGTGGTTATCACATCGAGTTCGCCACTGGTCGTCGCATGCCCGGACTGGGGGTCGGCGCCGCCGGACCTGGTTACGGCCGCAGCTACAAGGACGAGGTCCGCCAGAAATACGGCGCGGGCATCGGCTTCTCCGGCCGTGGTGAGATGATCCCGAACGAGGGCTCGTTCTGCGAGCTCGATCCGGACGTGAAGGACAAGTGGGGCATCCCGGTGCTTAAGTTCCACTGGAAATGGTCCGAGCACGAGACCAAGCAGGCCGCGCACATGCACGCCACCTTCGCGATGATCGTCGAAGCCATCGGCGGCAAGGCGCGCAAGCCTGAGACCGACGGTTCCAAGGCCATCGAACCGGGCGGCTATATCATCCACGAAGTCGGCGGCGCCATCATGGGAGCCGACGCCAAGAAGTCCGTCACCAACCAGTGGAACCAGTGCTGGGAGGTGCCGAACCTGCTGCTCAACGACGGCTCGGCCTTCTGCAGCAACGCCGACAAGAACCCCACGCTCACCATCATGGCGCTCGCGTGGCGCGCCACCGACCATCTCATCGAGGAGATGCGCAAGGGTAACCTCTGAACCTTACGAACATGGAAAACATTCCCGCAGAAACCCCCGGAGCCATGGATCGCCGTCAGGCGCTCAAGTGGATCGGCGCCGCCGCCGCGGCCGCCGCGGTCTTCCCTCACGCCTCCGCCCAGGATAAGCTCCCGCGTCCGGCCGCCGCCCCAGGCGGACAGCGCATCGGCTGGGATCCGGTGCTCAACAAGACCTACGCCCCGGGCGAGCTCTGGCCGCTCACCCTGACGCCCAAGCAGCGCAAGGCCGCCGCTTCGCTCACCGACCTGATCCTGCCGCCCGATAACCCCGGCGACAAGCAACCGTCGCAGCTGGGCGTCCAGGACTTCATCGACGAATGGATCAGCTCGCCCTACGACGAGACCGCCAAGGACCGCCCGGTCATCACGGAAGGCCTCGATTGGCTCGACGCTGAGTCCCAGCGCCGTTTCCAGAAGGATTTCGCCGACCTGGCCGAACCGCAGAAATGCGCGATCGCCGACGACATCTGCGGCAAGACCGCGGTGAAGAAGGAGTTCAAGTCGGCCCAGAACTTCTTCAACCGCTTCCGTTACCTCGCCGCCAGCGGCTACTACACCACGCCGCAGGGCTGGAAGGACGTCGGCTACGTGGGCAACGTCCCGATGGTCGACTTCCCCGGGCCGACGCCTGAAGCGCTTAAGCATCTGGGATTGCTTTAAGACCTGAAGTCAGGGCCAGCGCCAGGGTTAGGGCCTGAGCTAGTCAGCATTATACGTGGCAGGTTAGGCGGCTCCGCTTAACCTGCCTTCTTTTTGCCCTAGCCAAGCCCTGACTCTGGCCCTTTTTGCTTAGCAATACTCTTGGAACAATCCCTCCGGGGGATTGCCTAATCGGCATACCCCTATGAAGCGTCTGGCCTTCTTCCTTTCCGTCATGGCGGCAGCCTGCGGGCTTTCCGCCGCGACGACTCCTTTGTTCGACGGCAAGACCCTCACCGGTTGGGATGGCGACCCCAAGGTCTGGCGTGTCGTTGATGGCGCGATCGTCGGCGGATCCCTGCAGGGCAATCCGCGCAACGAGTTCCTGACCACCAAGCGCAGTTTCTTCAACTTCCGGCTGAAGTTCGAATACAAGCTCGTCGGCACCGAAGGATTCGTGAACGGCGGCGTGCAGTTCCGCAGCCTCCGCGCGACGAACCCTCCGAACGAGATGATCGGGTATCAGGCCGACATCGGCGCCGGCTACACGGGGTCGCTTTACGACGAATCCCGCCGCAAGAAGGTCCTCGCCAAGGTCGGCACCGGCGTCGGTTCCCAAGGAGTGAAGACCGAGGCGGAACTGAAGGCGCTGGAGAAGGCGGGCGAGTGGAACACCTATGAGGTCGTCGCCATCGGTCCGCGCGTCATGATTTACCTCAACGGGCGCAATACCGTCGATTACACCGAGACCGATCCGTCCATCGATGACGCCTACGGGCTGATCGGTCTCCAGATCCACGGCAACTGCAAGGCCGAGATCCGTTTCCGGAACATCACCATCGATCCGATGACCGACGTGCCGGTCACGACCCGCGAGGAGGTGCTGAATCGATTCGGTGAACCCAAGGCTTCCTGGACGCCCCCTTCGCCGTTCAAAGACGGCAAGTTCGGCCTCGGGCAGGACGAAGTCGTCGTCTTCATCGGCCAGGAGAACCTCGTCCGCGAAGCCAAGGCCGGGGAGATCGAGCAACGCCTGGCCTTGGCTTATGCGGACAAGCGCCCCGTCTTCCGCTCGATGGCCTGGGAGGCGGACACCGTGCACGAGCAGTGGCGCGACCTTAACTTCGGCCCTTGGAAGGGACAGCTCGAGACGGTCGGCGCGACCACGCTCATCCTGCAGTTCGGACAGGCCGAGGCGCTGCAAGGTCCCGCAGGTCTGGCCAAGTTCAAGTCCGACACTCATCGCCTGCTGGACGAGTTCACGCGACACACCCCGCGCATCGTGCTGTTGTCTCCGGTGGGGTTCATGCCTTCGAGCCGTCCGCCGGACCTGACCACGCCCGAGCGACAACAGGATCTGGCTGCTTACGCCTCCGCGGTGGCGGACATCGCCCGGCAGCGCGGCCTGCCTTATGTCGACCTGACCGAGTCGACGCGTGGCGAAGAATCCGCCGATGGCATGCATCTCTCGCCGGTGGGATTGTCCAAGGTCGGCCAGGCGGTGGCACGTTCTTTGGGGCTGCCAGAACCCCTTCATCTCCAGGCCGAACTACGTACGGCGATCGTCGAGAAGAACCGTCTTTGGGCCGATTGCTGGCGGCCGGCGAACTGGTCTTTCGTGTATGGCGACCGTATCTCGCAGAACTACGGCAAGGGCTTCGGCCCCGTGCCTTCGTTGAAACAGAACTTCGAAGCCTATAAGCCCTTGGTCGCGTCTTGGGATCGGCACATCCAGGCTCTGGCCCGAGGTGAGAAGTCGGCAGCCCCTGCGCCTCAGGCCGGTCCGGCCATCGCCACCGAGAAGGTCATGACCGCGGCCGAGGAACAGGCCACCTTCAAGGTCGCCGAGGGTTTCGAAGTGAACCTCTTCGCCGACGAGCATCTCGGCGTCGCCAAGCCCACCCAGATGGCCTGGGACTCCAAGGGGCGTCTCTATGTCTGCTGCTCGCCGACCTATCCGCAGGCCGTGCCCGGCGTGAAGCCGAGGGACTACATCCTGCGTCTCGAGGACACCGACGGCGATGGCAAGGCGGACAAATCGGTCCGCTTCGCCGAAGGCCTCACGATGGTTCAGGGCGTCGAGCCGTTTATGGAGGATGGGCAGTCCGCCGTCATCTTCGTCTGCGACTTCGATCGCCTGCTCTTGCTGGCCGATTACGATGGCGACGGCAAGGCCGATCCCGAGAAGACCGTCGTGGTGATGTCGGGCTTCGGCGTAGGTGATACGCATCAGCTCGTGAACTCGATCAGTCACGGGCCGGACGGTACGTTGTGGATGAGCCAGGGCTTGCATGCGATCACCAAGGTCGAGACGCCACGTGGGATCGTCAGCCTGCCTAAGTCGGGCCTGATGCGCTATGACCTCAAGCGCCAGCGGCTCCAGCCGTTCTTCCAGTATGGCAAGGCCGGGCATAACTGCTGGGGCGTGGCCTTCGACGACTATTTCCAGCCCTTCCATAAGAGCGGCGACCGCGTGGCCGGGTATTACAGCCTGCCGGGACTCGGTGCCATCGAGACCCCTGACGAATATGCCGGTACGCATTCCTTGTTCGATTCACCGTTGAAGTCCACCTCCGTAGAGATCGTCGGCACCAAGGCCATGCCGCCCGAGCTGCAGGGCGCCGGTTTCATCGGCGGTTACTACGGCAACACATTGGACCTGCATCGCTTCGTGGACGACGGCGCGGGCTTCAAGACCGAGCGCATCGTCAGCCCCATCATCTCGAGCAGCAAGGCGTTCCGACCCGTGGACGTCTCGGTCGGGCCTGACGGCGCCTTGTATGCCTGTGACTGGTTCAATGCCGTCATCGGTCATTACCAGGCCAGCTATGCGGACCCGCGTCGCGATCGCTCGCACGGTCGCATCTGGCGCATCACCGCCAAAGGACTGCCCTCCGTTAAGCAGCCCGGCCTCCATTACCTGATGGAGAGCGACCTCTTCTCGCATCTGTCATCTCCCGAACGTTGGACGCGCTACCATGCCCGCCGTATTCTCTTCTACAGTCCGACCGACCGGGTGGCCGCGGCGGCGGACAAGCTGATATCCCGATCCCAGGACGAGCGTATGCTGATGGAGGTCGCGGGCGTCCTGCAGGCGCATGGTCTTGTGCGTCCTGCGCTCATCGACCGCCTGCAGAGGGCGGCGGACTTCAGGATTCGCGCCTACGCCGCACGGGTCGCCGGCGAATGGTCCGCGGATTTCGCTGACGGCTGGCAAGCACGCCTTGAACGCGCCGTCGCCGACGAGCATCCGCGTGTCCGCCTCGAAGCCGTCGTGGCGCTTAGTCACGTCGGCGGACCCGATGCGTTACGCGTCGCCCTCAAATCCCTCGATCGCCCCTCCGACAAGTTCCTTGATTACGCCCTCAAGCAGACCGTCCGTCATCTGGCCCCGGCGGCGGGTAATCTCGCAGCCGAGTTGCCTGCGCCGCAGGCTGCGTACCTCAAGAAGGTCGCCAGCAGCGGACCGGCGGTCGTGTCTCCGGGCCAGGCCATCTATGAGGCTCTCTGTTTGAACTGTCACCAGGCCTCCGGACAGGGACTATCGGGTGTATATCCGCCATTGGCCAAGAGCGAGTGGGTCGCCGGCGATCCTCAGGCGCTCATCAGACTCACCATCCACGGTCTGGCTGGTCCGACCCAGGTGCTGGGCAAGGAATACGGACTCGTACCGATGCCGCCCATGGGCCTCGATGACCAGCAGCTGGCCGATGTCCTGACTTACGTCCGTTCGGCGTTCGGGAACCAGGCGCCGGCGGTCAAGATGGAGGACGTCAAAGCCGTCCGTGAATCGACCAAGGGTCGTACGGCGCCATGGACCGCGTCAGAGTTGGGGAAGTAATGAGTTGGTTGAACCGTTGCTCCGTTGAACAGTTGGCCAGAAGGTTAAGCATAAGGCCTGATTGCCCACTTCTAATCAACCGGCCAACGGTTCAACCGATCAACTTGCCTGTTTCCGTGTCAGCGACTGCACCCAGGCGACGCCCGCGAGGGTGACGGCGCCGCCGAGCAGAGTGAGCAGTGAGGGCTCTTCCCCGAGAAGCATCCAGCCGAACAAGACCGAGAAGACCGGAATAGCATACACCGCGCTCATCACCGTCGTGATCGGCAGCTTCACCAGCACCCAAGACCAGATCGTGTAGCAGAGGGCTGCCGGAACCATGCCGAGAAACAGGAGGTGAAGCCAACCCAGGCCAGAAAGCCGGGAAGCCGTGCCCGCCAGGTCTTCTGAAAAGGGCAACAGTCCGAGCGTGCCCAGCCATATGGCCCAGGTGGTCACATCGACCGCGTTGTAACGTTGGGTCAGGGTCTTGCTGATCAAGGTCTGGATGGCCGCGCAGAGGGCCGAACCCAGAATCAGCATAGAACCAAGGTTGAACGTCAGTCCGGACTCGGATCCTGCGGCGGTGAGCACGACGCCGACCATGGAGACGGTGATCCCTAGCCAGGCGAGGAGACTTACCTTTTCTCGTCCGGTCAGTACGCCGATCAGGATGACGAGGGCCGGGATGCAGGAGATGAGCATCGAACCAGTGCCGGCGTTGACGGTGCGTTCGCCGTAGTTGATGCCCAGGTTGTAGAGGCAAAAACCGAAGAGGCCCAGGCTCGCCACGATCGGCCAATCCGAGCGGGCGGGCAGGGGGCGGCCACGGTAGAGCCAGATCGGCAGCATGACCGCGGAGGCGATCAGGTAACGCATGGCTCCCAGCTGACCTGCGCCGACTTCGGGTAGGACCGCGCGGACGTTCACCCAGGACATGCCCCAGGCTACGACGTTGAAGAACATCGCCGCGGTGGCCCAGCGTCTGAGGGAAGAGTCCTCGCTCACGAACGGCAGCCGATCAGCTCGATGAGCTTATAAGCGCAGGCCTGGGCGAACTCCTTGTCATTGATAGCGAGGTCGAATTCCTGCACCGGAACCTTGGCGTTGGCCTTGAGGGCGGAGAAGAGGGCTTCGTCGGCCGCGGCGTCGTGGAAGGGCTGACCGGCGGCGCTGATGACGGAGATCGCCTTGCGGGGAATCATGATGGCCGTACCGGCCTGGTAGGCGTTGGCTTTCTTGGCGACGACCTCGCCGAGCTGACGGCATTCGTCCGTCGTCGTGCGCATCAGGGTGATCTGCGGGTTATGGATGTAGAAGTTGCGGCCTTTGAACTTCGCGGGCACCGACGCCATCTCGCCGAAGTTGACCATATCGAGGCAGCCCGGGGCGACGACCACGGGAACGTTCGCCTTGGCGGCGGCGTCCATCCGGTCGGGGCCAGCGTTGAGATTGCCGCCCACGAGTTCGTCGGCCCATTCGGTCGTGGTGATATCGAGCACGCCGGCCACGATGCCGCTCTCGATGACGGATTCCATGATCCGACCGCCCGTGCCGGTCGCGGCGAAGACCAGGACTTCGTAGCCGGCGGCCTCGAGGACTTTCTTGGCTTCGGTGACGCAGGTGGTCGTATTACCGAACTGGCTGGCGACGATGAGGGGTTTGGAAGCGCCGACCTCGGGGACAGCTCCGACCATGCCGCAGATCGCGCCGGCGGCGCGGGTGAAGATGACGCGGGAGAGGCGGTTCAGTCCGGCCACGTCCGCGATGCTGGGCATCATCGTGATATCCTTGGTGCCGAGGTAAGGGGCCACGTTGCCGGCAGCCAGGGTCGAGACCATCAGCTTCGGGAAACCGAGGGGCAGGGCACGCATGGCGGCCGTGCCGATGGCGGTGCCGCCTCCTCCGCCAAGGGAGATGATGCCGTCGATCTTACCTTCGGCGGCGAGCTTCGCGACGAACGCCGGAGCGGCCTTGGTCATCGCCACGACGCATTCGCCACGATCCTTCTTGGCCATCAAGGCGGCCAGGTCGATGCCGGCGGCCGCCGCGACCTGCTCACGGGTGACGTCGGGCTGCACCGTGGCGGGACCGCCGGTGCCGACGTCGATCAGCAGGGGGGTATGTCCGTGGCGGGCGATGAGCGCGGCCACGAAGGCATGTTCTTCGCCCTTGGAATCAAGCGTGCCGAGGACCGCGATCGTGGCCATGGTCAGTTCAGAAGAACTTACGCTTCACCGGTATCTGCTTGAAGCGCTTGGTCAGGTCGGTGAGCGACTGCTCGACGGCCATGCGTTCGAGGCTCGAGGCGCCGACGAAGCCGTCGGTGTCGGTGTGCTCGTTGATGAAGGCGGCGTCTTCCGGGGTGTTGATCGGGCCGCCGTGGCTGAGGAAGATGAGGTCCTTACGGACGGACTTGGCGGCGTCGATGATGCCCTGGGTGATCTTGGCGGCTTCCGGCAGGGACATCGTGGCGTTGGTCACGCCGATCGAACCACCGACGGTCGTGCCCACGTGGGCGATGATGACGTCCGCGCCGGCCTCGGCCATGGCCTTGGATTCTTCGGGCGAGCCGACGTAGACGATGGTGAACATCTCCATCTTGCGGGCGAGGGCGACGGTCTCGAACTCCTTCTTCACGCTCATGCCGGTCTCTTCGAGGATCTGGCGGAACTTGCCATCGATGATCGTGTGGGTCGGGAAGTTGTTGATGCCGGAGAAGCCCATGTCCTTCACCTTGCCGAGCCAGTGCCACATGCGACGGCGAGGGTCGGTGGCGTGGACGCCGCAGATGACGGGGATCTCCTCGACGACGGGGAGGACTTCGTATTCGCCGATCTCCATGGCGACCGCGTTGGCGTCACCGTAGGCCATCATGCCGGCGGTCGAGCCGTGGCCGGCCATGCGGAAGCGGCCGGAATTATAGACGATGACCAGGTCGGCGCCGCCGCGTTCGATGAACTTGGCGCTGATGCCCGTGCCGGCGCCTGCGGCGATGATCGGCTTGCCCTTGGACATCGTGTCGCGGAGGCGCTCGATGACTTCGGTGCGGGTGTAAGGGTTTCCTTTTCCGGTCCAGGGGTTGGGCATGGTGATGAGAGGGGAAGGGTGGTCGGGGGTTGCTCCTTGAGGGATTACTCGTATCCAAAGGGAGTGGCCCGCAAGAGCGATTTAAAACATTACAGCGAGACGCAACTCCGTCATTCCGAGACGGACATCGAGAATCCGCGGTCACGTCGCCGGATCGTGGTGGCGGCCGATTACAAGGATGACCGCCCGTGGGTTCTTTCCGGGGTCCGCTGCAAAGAGCTGGGATTATTCGAAATCGCCCACCTGGGGGTGGCCGAGATGCTGGCGCCTTATGAGGTCGTCCGGGCCAACCAGAGCGGCGCCTTCTTCATGGCTTGCCTGAGCGGTCAGGGGCAGGTCTGGGTCGACGGTCGCTGGCGCACGATCTCGGCGGGACAAGCCTGCCTGCAGCCGGCCGGTATACGTAACTCTTTCCGCATCGGGCGGAGCAAGCGCTGGGACTTCTGCTGGATCCGTTTCGGCGGCGGCGTGCGCTCGAACACCATCTTCCGGGCCAGCTCGCCCGTGCTGTCAGATTTCGATGCCGAACCCCTGCGTGCGGCTATTTCCGGTCTTATCGCCGAACTCAAAGGCGCCGGCGTCTCGCGCCGTAACCACCAGTGGATCGAGCTGGCCTATGATTACGTCCGCAGCTTCGCCGGCAGCTTCCGCGGCGATCCGCGGGTCCAGCGGCTCTGGGATGAAGTCCATGGGAAACTCGATTTCGCCTGGGACACCAAGACCCTCGCCCGTGAGTCAGGCCTGAGCTTCGAGCACCTAAGGCGCCTCTGCCTGAAGGAGATCGGTCGTACCCCGATGAACCATCTGACCCACCTGAGGATCCAGCAGGCCATCCGGTTGATCAGCGAGTCGGACGACAAACTCGCGGTCATCGCCCGCAAGGTCGGTTTCGCCAACGGCAACAGCTTCTCCTCGGCCTTCAAGAAGTCGACGGGGCATGCCCCCTCGGCCTTCCGGGCGGAGGGGTGAAAACGGGCGATAATGTGCATCTGAGAGGGGTCCGGTTGCGGTTCGAGGTGCCGCTAAGACTTGTAGGTTCAACTGGGCCTCTTTTGATGAAGCCATGCTTCCCCGCATCAGCCCCTACCTGCGTCTGGCCTTGGTCTTCGTCGGCGCCGTCCTTGTCGCCGCTCCGGTCAAGGTGACCGTCGTTTCCGACGACCATGCCGCCGTCAAAAACCTGGTCACCGAGCTCAAGTCCGCCGGCGCCGAAGTGACCGAGGCCGAACGCCCTCGCGACCTCCTCGCGACGAAGCACGACAAGGACGAGGTGATCGTCCTCTATCGCAAGGACTACACGGCCTACGAAGTCATCGACCGCGCGGCGCTCGCCGATCTCTCCAACCGCGGCATCGCCTTCGTCGCCCTCCGTGGCGCCATCGCCGGTCCTTCCGCCTCCTGGGCGCGCGACACCTTCGGCGCCGGCTGGACTCCCGAGAGCCGTCGCTTCCGCGCCCTGATGATGCTCAACGTCCGCACCGACGCCCATCCGCTGGCCAAGGACGCCTCCACCTTCGACGTGACCGATGACACGGTCTTCAACCTCGAACTCAACGAGAAGATCCACGTCCTCGCTTCGTCCTTCACTTCCAAGGTCAGCGCCAACCGCAAGAACATCACCGAAGTCTCCGACAAGGCCTCGATCTACGACATCCAGCCGCAAGCCTGGGTCTTTGAGAATTCCCGTCTCCGTTCCGCCGTCTTCCTGCAGGGGGACGCCGCCACGCTCGCCCATGCCAGCTACCGGACCTTCATCAAGCGCGGTATCGCCTGGGCGGCCCGTCGCGCCAACGTCGATGAACTTTGCACCAAGGAAGACCTCGTCGACCTCCGTTATCCGGTCGGCGGTCCCAGCCGCGCCGAGAAGGCCATCGCCGCTTTCCAGATGCAGCCCGGGTTCAAGGCCGGCGTCGTGGTCACCGAACCTCTGATCAACAAGCCCATCGCCGTGCAGTGGGACGAGCGGGGTCGCATGTGGATCGCCGAGACCCCTGAATATCCGAACGGACGCCGTCCCCTGACCGCCGAGTCCTGGCGCGAGGGCGGGGTGCTGGTGCCCGGCAGCTACGACCGTCCGGCACAGGATAAGATCAGCGTATTGGTCGACACCGACGGCGACGGCAAGGCCGACAAAAAGCAGCTCTTCCACGAGGGCTTGGAGCTCATCACCGGATTCTGCCACTACAAGGACGGCATCATCGTCGTCTGCCAGCCGCACATCGTATGGCTCCGGGATACCGACGGCGATGGCAAGGCCGACAAGGAGCAGATCCTCTACGGAGGCTTCACGCCCGGCGACACCCACTTCGTCGCCAATCACTTCATCCTCGCTCCGGACGGCTGGGTCTACGCCAGCAACGGCGGCGGCGGCGAAGCCTTCCCGGCCTCCCAGCCCGACCGCAAGGTGCGCCTCTCTTCGGGCACCTTCCGCTTCAAGCCTGACGGCTCCGCCATCGAGCAGATCGCTTCGCAGGGTGGCAACAGCTTCGGCAACGAAGTGACCTCCGACATGGAGCTCTTCCACGGCAAGGCGACGAACGGCAATCCGATCCAGCACGTCGTGCTCTCCGAATCCATCCTCGCCAAGGCTCCGGGTACTCCCGCCAAGGCCTTCAATTCCGTCAATCCGCGTCGTCCCGTCCTGCGCACTGACCTTCCGGACCGGGCTCCGTTGCTGCAGATCGACCAGGTCGGCTATTACACCGCTGCTTGCTCGGTCGCCGTGCAGGAGCATGGCGCCTGGCCCGAAGAATACCGCGACACCATCTTCATCACCGAGCCCATCCTCGATGTCATCCACTTCGAGAAGCTCCGACCCGAAGGCCCGACCTTCCTCGGAGAGGTGACCCTCAAGGACCGCGAATGGCTCCGCTCGATGGACCATTGGTTCTGTCCGATCGACGTGAGCTTCGGTCCGGATGGCGCGCTCTACGTCCTGGACTTCTACACCCCGGTCGTGGCGCACAATGACACCCGTGGTCCGCTGCATAGCAAGTCGGGCGCCTCGGTCCGTCCGGACCGCGAGCACTATTTCGGCCGCGTCTATCGCATCCAGCACGAGTCGGCGCCTAAGCTCGCCATCCCGGACCTCTCGAAGGCCGACGTCGCCGGGCTCATCGCGGCGTTCAGCCACCCGAACAAGGTGGTCCGCTTCAATGCGCTCCGCACCCTGATGGACCGTGATCCCGGCCTGCAGGCCTCTTCCACTGGTCCGCTCAACGCCTTGGCGCGTTCTGACGCCATCCCCGAGGCCCGCGTGCTCGCCCTCTGGGCCTTGCAGCGTCTTGAACGCCTTGAGCCCGGATTGGTCGTGGCCGCCGCCGCTGATGGGTCCTCCGCGGTCCGCAAGAACGCCTTCCTCGTCGCCGAAGCCGCCCGTCTCTCCCTGCCGGCGGCCACGCTCAAGGCCGGCATCGCCGACAAGGACGCCCGCGTCCGCCTCGCCGCCGTCCGCGCCCTCGGCGCGGCCCAGCTTGATGCCGAGTCGGGTGCGCTCCTCCTGTCCGCCTGGACGAATGACCACGAAGCCGCCACGGCGACCGCCGCCGCTTCGGCTAATCCCGCCGCCACCCTCGAGGTCATGCTCGCGGGCAAGGCTGCGGTCCGCGCCGACTTCGCCGTCTCCCTGGCCGCCACGCTCACGCCCGACGCTTCGGTGCGCGTGCTTCGTGCCGCCGCGGCATCTTCCGACGTGAAACTGGCCTCCGCCATCCTGCGCGAGATCGCCGCTCGTCGCATCGCCGCGCCCGCCATGCTGGAGGAAGCCCGTCAGGCTGTCCGTGCGCTGCTTGCGGGCAAGGATACGGAAGTCGCGACCGCCGCCGCCGCGATCGCCGGACTGTGGTTCACCGATGGAAGCCTGAAGGCGGAACTCGCCTCCGTCGCGGGTCGTCTCCTCGCCGTCGTCGCCGATGACAAGTCTTCGGTCGAGGCGCAGGTCGCGGCCGTCCGCGTCCTTGTGCTGCTGCGTGACTCCGACGCCAAGATCACTCCGGCGCTCGCCCAGGCTCTGTCTTCTTCTCGTGAACCCGTCGCCGTCGCCACCGCCGGCGCCTTGGCTTCCAGCGGCGACGTCTCCGTAGGCAAGCTGCTCTATGGAGCCTTCCCGAAGTCGACCGGCACTTTCCGCTCCACCTTGTATTCCGCGCTCGTCGGTCGTCCGGAGTGGGCCGGTCTCATCCTCGACGCCCTTGAGGCCAAGTCGCTCTCCGCGATGCAGCTCGGCCCCATGCAGGTCTCCCAGCTCGTCCGTCACCCGGACGCCGCCGTCTCCCGGCGTTCCGCCGCCGTGCTCGCCAAGCTCAACGCCGGCAGCAGCCCGGCCAAGGACGACCTGGTGTCGAAGCTTCGTCCCGAGGTCGAGAAGCCCGGCGACGCCGCCAAGGGCAAGGAACTCTTCGTCGCCGTCTGCCAGACCTGCCACAAGGTCGGCAACGTCGGCAATGAGTTCGGCCCGAACCTTCAGGGCATCGGCTCGCATCCTCCGGCCGAGATGCTGGTCCATATCGTCGACCCGAACCGCATGGTCGACGACGAGCATCGCACCTGGAACTTCAAGATGAAGGACGGCACCCAGTATTCGGCCCTCATCGGCAGCGAAAACCCCACCTTCGTGAAGCTCAAGCTGCCGGCCGGACAGTCGGCCGAACTCAAGGTGGCTGACATCGTCAGCCGCGAGCGCAGCCCGAATTCGCTGATGCCTGAAGGCTTCGAATCCTTGGGCGCCGAAGGCCTCCGCAATGTCATCGCCTACCTCCGCAGCGTGGCGATCTCGCCTGAAGGGGAGACCATCGGTCGATTCCGCCTGCTCGACCTGCGTAACGCCTTCACCGCTTCCACGACCAACGGCCTCTACGCCAGCAAGGAAGCCAAGCGCGACACCCTGCCGTTCGCCCAGTTCGGCAAGGTCGAGTCCAACGGCGTCCCTTATAGGGTCATCGACCCGAAATCCTCGAAGGACGGCCTGAACGTCATCGTCCTCAAGGGCGGCGCCTTCAAGGGCGCTTATTCCAAGAGTTTCGCCCAGAGGGTTGAGATCCCTGTCGGTTCCGTAGCTAACCGGATCCACTTCCTCGGCGCCGTCGGCGGCTGGGGTGCCCATGGCGATGCCGTCGCGATGGTCGCTGAGGTTCATTTCCTGAGCGGCAAGGTGCAGAAGAAGGTCTTCTACGGCGGCGTCGACTTCGCCGACTACAACGGCACCGGTGACGTCCCTCGGTCCAAGTCAGCCCGACAGCTGCTTTCCGGCGAGGGTCGTCAGGTCCGCACGCACTGGATTCCGGTCGAGAGCGATGAAGTCATCGACAAGCTCGTGCTAAGTTCGGAAGACACTCCGATCGCACCGACCACCGTGGCGATCACCATTGAAATCGGCGGCCCGCCCAATCCGCCGCGAGGAAAGGACGATTCCGCGCCCAAAGCCGGCAAGAAGAAGGGGAAAGCCAACGAAGGTCCCAGCGATCTACTCCCCAAGGACAACCCCAAGACCACCCAGGCTTTCGGCCAGCAGTTTGGTCCGCGCAAGGCGGGTCAGCTCCGGGTGCTCGTGGCCGGCGCCGGCAGTTCGCATAACTTCCCGGCGTTCTTCCTCGGAACCGACGCCCTGACGGCCAAGGCCGCAGGTTATGACGTCGCCGCGACCCCGAATCTCAAGGAGACCCTCGCCCTGCTTCCTGAGGCCGATCTGTTCATCTTCAGCGGAAACCATGCCCAGTTCGGCACGCCCGAATTCCAGAAGGCCATCCGTGACTTCGCCGCGGCCGGGAAGGGCATCGTATTGCTCCATGCCGCCACGTGGTATAACTGGCCGCTTGAGACCAAATATAACGACGAGTTCGTCTGCGGCGGAGCCCGTGGGCATGGCCACAGCGACTTCACCTTCACCGTCACCAAGCCCGAGCACCCGGTCATGAAGGGCGTCCCGGCCACCTTCGTGATCAACGATGAAAGCTACAACGTCGAGCTCACCCGTCCCGATGGCGCCGAAGTCCTCGGCACCATCCCGCGCCAAACCCCGAAGGAAGGACTCTCGAACATCCTCCCGTCCGTCTGGACCGTGAAGTATCCCGGCACCAAGGTCGTCTGCATCGCCCTCGGTCACGACGCCAAGTCACACGACCACCCGGCCTACAAGCAGCTCCTCCTCAACTCCTTGGCTTGGGTTACGAATAAGTGATCTGGCGCACCGTATCTCCCCTTGTCAACGTGCCCACTTGTCACCTTGCCCCCTGATCAAATGGTCTACCACTACGGAACTTTCGTCTTCAAGAAGGGCGTCACCCAGGCCCAGATCGACACCTGCTTCGCTGAGATGCGCGGCATGGTCGGCAAGATCCCCGGCCTGCTCTCGATGCAGCACGGCGTCTACCAAAGCGACGAAGGACTGAACGACGGCTTCACGCACGGGTTCGTCATGACCTTCGACACCCCGCAGAGCCGCGACCGCTATCTCCCGCACCCGGAACATGAGCGAGTGAAATTGATCGTCGTCCCCAACCTCGAGCGCGTGATGGTCTTCGATTTCACCGTCTGAGTCCGGCGAACTCAGCCGCCCTCGAAACCTTTCGGCCGGACGGGGGTTATGCTAAGCATGGGACTTCGTGTCGGCTGCCTTCTGTTTATCTTTCAGTGCCTCCTGGTGGGGGCCGAAACTCCGGCCGTGAAAAAGGCCGATAAGGCCGTCTCCCGCGGGGATTGGGTCACCCCGGCGATCGAAGCCAAGCGCGTCACCCATCACGTATTCGAGAGCAAAGCCCTAAAGGAAAAGATCAGTTATCACCTCTACAGGCCGGCGGCCTACGAGGAAGGGTCGAAGGCGAGATTCCCAGTCCTCTATTGGCTGCACGGCTCCGGCGGAGGGCAGGATGGCATCGCGCCGCTCGCGAAGTTCTTCGACGACGCGATTCAGGCCGGCAAGGTCCAGCCTTTCCTCGTGGTCTTCGTCAACGGCCTCCCGCAGGGAATGTACGTCGACTGGAAGGACGGCTCGACGCCGATCGAGTCGATGATCATGAAGGATCTGCTGCCGCACATCGACGCGACCTATCGCACGATCGCTTCCCGCGAAGGCAGGATGCTCGATGGTTTCAGCATGGGCGGATACGGCGCGGCCAGGCTGGGTTTCAAGTTCCCCGAGACCTTCCGCACGGTTTCGATCCTCGGCGCCGGACCTCTCGATCCGGATTTCGAAAGGACCCCTCGGGCCAATCCGCGCTCCCGTGACGGTCTGCTGGAGAGGGTCTATGGCGATCGTGACTATTTCCGCGCCGTCAGCCCTTGGGAGATCGCGGCACGCAACGCCCAGAAGATCTCCAAGGACTCCCTCATCCGCATCGGCATCGGCGACAAGGACGGCACCTACTCGCTCAGCGTGGAGTTCCACGACCACCTGACTAAGCTAGGCATTCCTCATGGCTGGCATCCGCTGAAAGGCGTGGGCCATGAGCCCTTGCGTACGCTGCTGTCCCTCGGCGACAGCCAATGGGCTTTCATGCGCAAGGCATTCGAGTCTCCCGTCGCCCAGCCGGTATCAAAGTAAGACCGGCGCTTGCGGGTCGGGAAAGGCGCTACGCTTCGTCGTACAGGCCCTTGCGACCGCAAACCAGCCAGCTGATCGCACAGGCGAGCAGGGCATAGCCGCCGATCGAGAGGCCGAAGAGTTCGCAGGCCATGACCGAGCACGCGATCGGGACGGCTCCGGCGCCGGCGAAGACGGCCACGAAGCCGAGCGAAGCGCAGACCGCCAAGGGTAGTCCGAGATAAGCCGCGGCGGTGCTGCCGAGCGTCGCACCGACGAAGAAGAGCGGGGTCACTTCGCCTCCCCGATATCCGGCCCAGACGCACATGCCGGTCAGGAGGAACTTGATCAGGAAGGTGGTGGGTGCCGAAGGTTCGACCAAGGCGGAATCGATCATATGGAGGCCGAGACCCGTGAAGTCCTGCTGCTTATAAAAATAGATCATCAGTGAGAAAGTGACCCCGACGAAGAAAATGCGGGCGTAGGGCTCCGGATTGTGTCGGGCGGCTTCTCGTTTATTGAGGTAGATGTAGAGACGCGCCAGCAATCCGCAGGCTACGCCGATGGCCAAGGCGGAACCCAGGCCGCCGAAGCTGAACTCCGTCGGCACGGGAAGCCTGTAGTTGGCGTGATGAGCGTGGAAGAGTTTCTGGCCGGCAAGATCGGCGAGGAAGCCGCATGCCAGGCATGGCAGGATGGCCCAAGAGCGCACGCGGACGAATTCCAGGGCGAAGACCGCCGCGGCGACCGGCGTGCCGAAGACAGCGGCAAAGCCGGCGGAGACGCCGCAGAGGATGAGCGTGCGACGCTCTGATTCGTTCAGGTCGATCCAGCGCGATCCTTGGTCGGCGATGGCTCCGCCCATCTGGAGGGCCGTGCCTTCACGGCCGACGGAAGCGCCACCCAAGTGCGAGAGTAGGGTGGTACCGATGATCGACGGCCCCATGGACGCCGGCAGAGGGTTGGAGGGTGCCTTAATGGCTTGAATCAAGGTCTTGGTGCCCCCGGCAGAGGCCTTCAGTGGTCCGCGGTAGAGCCACAGGGTAAGAAGACCGATGAAAGGCAGAGAGACGATGAGCCAGGGGGTGGAACGGAAAAGTTGGGTGACCGCCTCCAAGGCATGAAGGAAGCCAGCCCCGGCGGCGCCGACGATGAGGGCGACCCCGATGATAAGTCCAATCCAGGTCAGCGCTTTCTTCGGACTTATGGAGTTCATGGGGGTGAGAAAACCTTTGTGACCCTTGGCTTTCCTCTCAATCTCAAAGCATGGAACACCCCATCCAGCGTCGTACTTTCGTATCCACCATGGCCCTTGGCGGCCTCGCCTTGGCGGCCGCTCCGGCTGTCCTCAGCGGCCAGTCGATCCCCAGCAAGATCAAGGTCGCCTTGATCGGTTGCGGTGGCCGCGGCACCGGCGCCCTTGGTCAGTTCATCGCCGCCTGTAAGATCCTTGGAGCCGAGGCCGAAGTCGTCGCCCTGGCGGACGCCTTTGAGGATCGCGCGAAGCGTCTGAACGAAACCTATAAGCTGCCGGCCACGAAGGTCTTCGTTGGATATGACGCCTACCAGAAGGTCATGGCCACCGATTGCGCCTTTGTGCTCATGGCCACGCCGCCGGCTTTCCGCCCGGTGCACTTCGCCGCCGCCGTCGCCGCCGGCAAGCATTGCTTCGTCGAGAAGCCCGTCGCCGTCGATCCGGTCGGCGCCCGTGCCATCATCGCCACCGGCGAAGAAGCGAAGAAGAAGGGTCTCGCCGTCGTGGCGGGCACCCAGCGTCGCCATGACGCCTCTTACATGAAGAACAAGGCCCTCATCGACGCGGGCGCCATCGGTGCGCTCCGCGGCGGCGTGGTCCAGTGGAACGGCACCGTGCCGTGGGTCCGTCGTCGGGCCAAGGATGACACCGACGCCGATTACATGAACCGTAACTGGCTCAACTTCACCGAGCTCTCCGGCGATCATATCGTCGAGCAGCACATCCATAACGTCGACGTCGCCATCTGGTTCCTCGGCCGCACCCCGGTCAGCGCCCTCGGCTTCGGCGGCCGCGCACGTCGCGAGACCGGCAACATGTTCGACTTCTTCAGCGTGGACTTCGATTTCGGCGATGGCGTGCGCATCCACAGCCAGTGCCGTCAGATCACCGGCACCACCGGCCGCGTGGGCGAATTCTTCACCGGCGCGACTGGTTCCTGCTTCGGCGCGGGCAAGATGTTCGGCCAGAAGCAGGTCGATATCCCCGACATCAAGCTCGATACCGACGACTCCATGGTCCAGGAGCACGTCGACCTCATCCGCAGCGCCTTCAACGGCAAGCCCCTCAACGACGCCCGCCAGATCGCCGAGACCAATCTCGCCGTGATCATGGGTCGCATCTCCGCTTACACCGGCGAGATGGTGAAGTTCGACGACCTCCTCAAGCACGAGAAGTCGCCGTATTATGATCTCAAGGCCTCCGTCAGCCCGCTCGACTTCGAGAAGGGCACCGTGAAGTTGCCGGCCGAGGTGCCGACGGTGCCGGGGAAGGCTTAACGCGGGCAGTGCCCGCGAGGGGTATGGGTTGGGCTAGGGGTAGGGGTAGGGCATGTCTGGGCGCGGCCTAGCCACGCCCCTACCTTCGTTCACCATTCGGCGAACGATAAGTTACCCCATCCGGACCTTGGGGAGGAGGGCGGCGGCTTCGGTCCAGCTGACCTCGTGCGGGGCGCGCTTGGAGGTCGCGGCCAGGGCGCTGGTGACGCCCGCGGCCTCGCCCATGGCGACGGCGTTGCCGGTCACGCGGTAACTCGCATGGGCGATGAAGTCGCCGCTGATGCAACGCCCCGCCATCATCAGTCCGTCGACGTCGCGGGCGATCAAGGCGCGGAGGGGGATGTCGTAGGGCTTCACTTTCACGCCGGCGTTGGAATAGGCGGACTTCTTGTTCTCCTCGGCCGTCAGGGCATGGATGTCGACGGGGAAGGTCGCACGCACGACGGAGTCCTCCTGTCGTCGTCCTTCGATGAGGTCTTCCTTGGTCATCACGTAGCGTCCCTTGATGCGCCGGCCGTCGCGCACTCCGATCTGGGCAGGGGTCGCGACGATCTGGGCGCCGGCCCAGGCTCCGCCTGCCTTACGCAGTTTGCGCACGATGTCGTTCACCTCGGCGCGGGCGCGCATCGTCGCTTCGGTCACCTGGGCGGCGTCGGTGGCGTTGATGCCGTATTCATGGTTCGCCATCAGCAGGACGAGGTTTTCCTTGATGGGGAAGAGCGAGGCCTTGCCGTAGCTCGGCGTGACGCCGGCGGCGGCCAGCGCGGCCTTGAACTTGTCGGGTCCGACGTGACGTCCGTTGTTACCGACAGGATGAAGCTGGTCCGCCAAGGCCTTGGCGTTATCGACGGTTACCAGTGCATAGAGCGTCATGGGCTGGCACGGGCAGGACTGTTCGCGGCCGAGCTCAAATTCGCAACCGGCACGGGCGCCCAGATCACCGTCACCGGTCGTATCGATGAAGACCGGGGCGGCCCAGGCTTGGCGGCCGGACTTGGATTCGGTCACGATCGCTTTGAGCGTGCGGCCTTCGCGATGGGCGGCGACGATGCGCGTGTGCAGCTGGACCTTGACGCCTGCGGCGACGCAGAGCTCCTCAAGGATCAGCTTCATCTCCTCCGGGTGGTAGGTCACTCCGTTGACGCCGTCGCCGTCGATGGCGTCGCGTTCGCGCAGGCGTCGGACCAGCTCCTGGTTGAAGCCGGGCTTGTCGAAGTCGAGCAGGTAGCCGAGGAGCGAGGACGTCCAGACGCCGCCGAGAGAACCATGGGTTTCGAAGAGACGAACCTTCGCGCCGGCACGGGCGGCGGCGATGGCGGCGGTGACCCCGGCCGGGCCTGCGCCACAGACGATCACGTCGCAATCGGAGGTCAGGGGAATGTCCCGCTCGGCTTCGGTGAGCATGCCCGGCTTGGACGAAGCGGCGTGTGCCTTGGTCAGAGCACCCAAAGCGCCCAGTCCGAGCAGGGAGGAGGATAGGAAGCGACGACGGGAGGACGCGGGGGAATCCATGAGGGGATGTTGATGCGGTTATGGCCTAAGCCAACAAAAAGCCCCTCATGAGAGGGGCTTCGTGGAGGGCTGAAGGCCTGCCTTACTTGACGAACGAGTAGTCGGTCGGCTTGAGGAACTCGGACTTCACGCCGTCCTTGATGGTCAGCGAACCGCCGGCCTTCTCTTCAGAGGCCTTGCGGGCGGCGATCCAAGCAGGATCGGCGCGGAAGGCGCCGAAGCTGGCCTTGGCGGCTTCTTCGGACTTGTGGGTCAGCAGGTAGATCAGGGTGTTGTCCTGGACGAGCTTGCTCTTGGCGCCCTTCTGGTCGGCGGCGAGGTTCCAGTAGGTCACGTTGGTCATGCCATGCTTCTCGAACAGCTTGAGGGTGTGTTCGCGGAAGCGGGCGTTCAGGTTGGGCAGGCGGCCGGCCTCGGTCGTGTAGGTGCGGAGTTCGAAGACACCGACGCCGTAGTTCTTGGCTTCGGCGAGGGCGGAGTAGTCGGTCGCGGTGAGGAAGGCGTTCTCGATGCGGGCGACCAGGACGCCGTTCTTATGGGATTCCTCGTAGGCCTTCTTCCAAGCCGGGTCGTTCATGAAGCCCTTCCAGGAAGCGTCGCGGGCGGCCTTGTCGGGGTAGGCGAGGAAGTAGACCAGCTTGCGCTCGGGGTTCTCGCCGGTCGGGACGAAGTAGCCGAGGTTGGTCATGCCATGCTTGGTGAAGAGGGCGGTCGTGTGATCTCGGAAACGAGCGTGGAGGGCGTCGAGCTTGCCTTCGGCGGCGTAGTAGACGCGCATCTCGAAGATGCGGGTATCCGCGGCCTGGGCCGGGACGGCGCTGGCGGCGAAGAGGCCGAAGGTGAGGAGGGAGAGCAGGGATTTCATGTTATTTGAGGAATTGGGTGACGTTCTCGCGGGTGACCAGCTGGAAGGGGATCATCGTCTCCTTCGCGCAGGGCTGCTTCTTGGCGAGCTGGAGGGCGGCGTCGACCGAGCCTTTGCCCTGACCGACTGCGTCTTGGAAGACCGTGGCGTCGAGACGGCCTTCCTTCACGGCCGAAAGCGCCTGGGCGATGGCATCGATACCGATGACATAGACGTCCTTCTTTAGGCCGGCGCGTTCGAGCGCGAGCAATGCGCCCATGGCCATCTCATCGTTATGGGCGAAGACGGCCGAGAACTTGCCCTTGTGGGCCTGGATCCAATTCTCGGTCAGGGCCATCGCCTTGGCGCGGTCCCAGGAAGCCGTCTGGTGGTCGACGAGCTTGAGTCCGGGATATTTGGCGAAGACCTCACGGGCGCCGGCTTCACGCTGAAGCTGCGCGGAGGTGCCCATGATGCCATGGAGCATCAGCACGCCGCCCTGGCCGTTGAGCTTCTTGGCGATGGCTTCCATGGCCATGCGTCCTGCCTCGAAGTCATTGGAGCCGATGTAGCTGTCGCCGGCGGACTTGGTCACCTGATTGACAAGCACGAGAGGGATGCCCGCCTTCTTGACGTAATCCACGGCCGGGGTGCTCGCTTCGAGTTCGCAGGGGTTGAGGATGATCGCGTCGACCTTCTGCGCGACGAAGTTCTCCACCTGGCTGAACTGCTTCTGGACGTCGGACTGGGCGTCGACCATCACCATCTTCACGCCGGGCTTCGTCTGGGCGTAGGCCACGATGGCCTCGGATAGCTTGGCGGTGTATTCGGCGGAAAGATCTCGGGACGAGAAACCAATGACGATCTCGCCTTCCTTGCGGGGTTCGGCCTTCTTGCAGCCGGAGAGGAAAGAAAGGGACAGGGCGCAGAGGGCCAGGACGGCCGCGGCGGCGGAGCGTGGGGTGAGGCGCATCCCCGACTTTTACGAACGGGCCTGACGTCGGTCGAGCCAAACCGCACCCACGATGATGACACCCTTGATGACCGCTTGGTAATACGAGGAAACCCCCATCAAATCGAGGCCGTTGTTGATCACGCCGATGAGCAGGACGCCGAGCAGGGTGCCCGTGATCGTGCCGACGCCACCGGATAGGCTGGTGCCACCGATGACCACCGCGGCGATGGCGTCGAGCTCGTAGGCCTGGCCGGCGTTGGGTTGGCCCGTCGTGATGCGGGCGGCGAGGACGACGCCGGCGAGGCCGGTCAGGAGTCCGCAGACGACATAGGCGAAGAGCTTCACGCGCTCGACCGAAATACCCGCGGCCCGGGCGGCGTTCTCATTGCCGCCGACGGCGTAGAGGTGGCGGCCGAGACGGAAGTCCCGCAGGAAGAACCAAGCCAAGGCCGAGACGATCGCGAAGCAGAGGACCGGAATCGGGAATCCGCCGATATCGCCGGCGAGGCTTGTCAGCGACTCGGACATGTTCGCGACCGGGCGGCCGCCGCTGAGGATCAGGGCCAACCCGCGGGCGATGGTCATCATCCCGAGCGTCACGATGAACGGAGCCACGCCGCCGCGGGTGACCAGCACGCCGTTGACGAGACCGCAGGCCGCGCCGGTCAGCAAGCCGACCAGGATAGGCACGATGACGGGATGTTCTCCGGGGTGGGCGAACATCGCGCAGGCCACGCCGCTCAGGGCCACGACCGATCCCAGCGAGAGGTCGACGCCGGCGGTGAGCAGGACGAAGGTCACGCCGACGGCGAGGATGCCGTTGATGGAGACCTGGCGGGCGACGTTGGTGAGGTTGGCGACGCTGAGGAAGGTGTCGGTCGTGAACGACAGGGCCAGGCCGACCAGGAGGATGACGAACAGGAGTCCGAAGCGATGGAGCAGGTTGCGGTCGAGGGCAGGCATGGCGTTATGAAGGCATGGCGTGACGAAGCACGGTCTCTTGGTCGGTGGTGGCGGCGTCCAAGGTGGCGGCGAGGGATCCTTGGCGCAGGACGATGATACGGTGGGCGAGGGCGAGCACCTCGGGAAGTTCAGAGGAGATCAGCAGCACGCCTTTGCCTTGGCGGGCCAGCTTCTGGATGAGCGCGTAGATCTCGGCCTTGGCGCCGATGTCGATGCCGCGGGTCGGTTCGTCCAAGATGATGAGGTCGGGATCGTCGAGGAGACTGCGGGCGAGCAAGGCTTTCTGCTGGTTGCCGCCGCTGAGCTGGGCGATGGGCTGGGCCGGGCTGCTGGCCTTGACGGCGAAAGCCCCGATCTGCTCGCGGGCGGCGGTGCGATCGGCGGAACGGTCGATGAGCGGACCGCGGGCGAAG
Organism: Verrucomicrobiota bacterium; assembly: GCA_041180005.1. Classification (GTDB taxonomy): domain Bacteria; phylum Verrucomicrobiota; class Verrucomicrobiia; order Opitutales; family UBA953; genus UBA953. Next base: position 410,359 of record JBEGSF010000002.1, read on the forward strand.
CGACGCAGCGAAGACAGGGTGATGTTCTCGCCGACACCCAAGGCGGGGATGATGCCCTGGCCTTTACGGTCTTCGGTCACCATGCCGATGCCCGCGGCCAAGGCGTCGGCCGGAGACTCGACGAGAAGGTCACGCCCACGGAGGCGAATCGAGCCGGTCGCGGCAGGCTGCAGTCCGTAGAGAGCGCTGGCCACTTCGGTGCGACCTGCGCCCATCAGTCCGGCCAGGGCGACGATTTCGCCGCGACGGACGGTGAAGCTGACGTCGCGATAGGCGGGCTCGCGGGTCAATCCGCAAACTTCCAGCAAGGTTTCGTCCGTGGGGGTACTGCGGGCGGGGAAGATGTCGGCGAGTTCACGTCCGACCATCAGGGCGATGAGCTTAGCCGGAGACATCCCAGAGGCCGCTTCCGTGGAGACCAGACGTCCGTCGCGCAGGACCGAGATCCGGTCGGCCAGGCGGAAGACCTCGTCCATCTTATGGGTCGTGTAGACGATGGCCACGCCGCGGGCCTTGAGCCGGGTGATCGCCCGGAAGAGGGCGGCCACCTCCTGATCGGACAGCGCGGCCGTCGGTTCATCCATCAGCACCACATCGGCTTCGCGTCCGAGGGCTTTGGCAATCTCGACGACTTGGGTCTGCGCAACCGTGAGACGGCGCATCGTCAGGTCAGGGTCGAGGTCGACTTCCAGCTCGTGAAGCAGTTGTTTCGCCCGGAGCCTCTGGGCGGGGCGATCGATGCGCCCGAGGGGGCCGACCGGTTCTCGGCCGAGCGTGATGTTCTCCGCGACCGTCAGGTCGGGGATGGGCATCAGCTCCTGATGGATCATCGCGATCCCGGCCTCAAGCGCGGCGTGAGGGGAGGCGAAATCGGCTCGGGCGCCACGCCATTCCACGTGTCCTCCGTCCGGTCGATACAGACCGGCCAGCACCTTCATCAAAGTCGACTTGCCGGCGCCGTTCTCGCCCATCAGCGCGTGCACCTCGCCCGGCCGGAATTCGACCGTCGTCGGATGCAGCACGGTCAGTCCACCGAAGTCCTTGCGCAATGATTGGGCTCGGAGCATCGGCAGACAGGTTCCCGTTCAGCGCTTCGGCAGATCCTTGGCGACGTCGGTCGGCCACGCGGTCAGCGGACGGATGACCATGCGGCGGTATTCGCATTCCGCGGCTTCGGACTGGATCTGCAGCTTGCCGGATTTCAGCGGTACGTCGACTTCCGAGCCCTTCTCGCGGTAGCGGGAGTTCAGGAGCACATTGACCGTCTTGCCGTTGAGGCGGAAGACCGCGTCGCCGTTGAGCGCCAGGCACTCGATCGTATTCCATTCTCCGAAAGGCTTTTCGTCGTAAGCAGTCCCATGCCAGACGCGGGCGTTGACCGTGGTCACCGAGCCTTTCGGGTCATAGATGCGCTTCTTCACGGGATCGTCGGTGCGGACGGGGATTTCGGCCATCGCTCCGGCCAGAGGCCACCAGTCGCCGATGTCGCCTTCCTGCACCTGCAGTTCCTGGCTGCGCATCCAATATTTGCCTTGGGCGCCGTGTTCGCCGACGCAGAAGATCAGGATCCCGTTGTCGCGGACCGCCTGGGTGCGGGGCTCCCAACGTTTCTCGCCCCAGCGCTGCTCGGTCTTCAGATGGAAGTTGTCAAAGGAGGCCAACGAGCTGAGCGCTCCGAAGACCTGACCGGTGATGTGGAGCACCGTCTCGCCGTCGACTTGGCGCGTCGTGAAGACCTTGAGGGGGTCGTTGTTCAGTCCGAGCACCGGATCATCCTTCGGCTTAGCTCCGCGGACGTAGCCCGGGACCTCATAGGCGCGATGGACCGGCCCGAGCCACTTCTCCCATTGGGAGAGTTGCGGGTCGAGGAGAGGACGGAAGGATGATTCCTGCGCGACGGCGACCGAGGCGAAGCCCAGCAGGGAGAGGAGGACGAGGCGCATCGGATCAGCGGACGTCGCGCCAGAGCCAGGTGAGCGCTTCAGGGAGAAGCATGGCGCCGTGGCGGCTGTTGTGTGTGCCTTGGCCTTCGACGTAGACATGGTCGTACCCCTTTTCCTTCAGGGCCGCGGCCATCTTGCGGTTGGCTTCCGGCCAGCTGCCATGCTCGTTGAGGAGGTCGTTGGCGCCTTCCTGCTGGTAGACGCGGATGTTCTTGCGGGGATTGGCACGGACCCATTCCGGATAGACGTCACCGCCGGTCTCCTTGCCGCCGCTGAGGTTGGCGCGGATCTTGGTGAAGCTGCCGATGGTCGTGAAGACCTTGCTGAAGGCGTCGGGACGATGCCAGGCGGCGTTGAAGGCGCAGATGCCGCCGGAGGAGGAGCCGGCGATGGCGCGACGCGCGGGGTCCTTGGAGAACTTCACGCCTTTGGATTCGGCGAGCGGGATCATCTCTTCGAGGAGGAATTTCACATAGAGGTCGGTCACGCTGTCATATTCGAAGGAGCGGTTCGACTTGCCGAGGGGGCGTCCCTTCTTGTCCTTGCCCTTCGGGTTCTTGGGGTCGGGGATGAAGCCGGGATTGATGAAGAGCGCGATCGTCACCGGCATCTTGCCCTGCGCGATCAGGTTGTCGAAGACGACCGGCACGCGCCAGGCTCCGTTGCGGGAGGCGTAGCCGAGGCCGTCCTGGAAGACCATGAGCGCGGCTTCCTTGGAGGGGTCGTATTGGGCAGGGACGTAGAGCGCCCACTTGCGGCCGTAGCCGGGGAAGGTCTTGGAGTCAGCCATCTCATATTCGGTGACCACGCCCTTGGGTACGCCGGGCTTCTCCTGGGAGTCGGGGCCGAGGACGTACTGCGCGTCGTGGTCGACCTTCTTGGGTTCGGCGGCCAGCAGGCTGACGGCCAGCAGGCAGGGGAGCAGGCGGAGGAGCTTCATGGGGGTGTTCGATATGAAACCCGCCCGCCTGCGGACACAAGCCCAAGGAGGTCAGGCGGAGGGCTCTGAGCTGACTTTCCTTAGACGCCAGAGCTCGGGAAAGCACCAATGGGTCAGCCCCATGACCCCGAAGGTCGCCAGTCCGCCGAAGACCACCGAATTGACCGTCCCCATGAGACGGGCGGCCACGCCGGATTCCGCCATGCCAAGTTCGTTGGAGCAACCGATGAAGACAGCCGTCACGGCCGAGACCCGGCCCATCATCGCCGGAGGGACGCTGGTCTGAAGGATAGTCTGACGAATGATCACGTTCACCGCGTCGGCGGCGCCCGCGATCAGGAGGAAGAGGGTGGAGAAAACGAAGGCCGCGGTCAGACCGAGGCCGAGGAAATCCGCCAAGGAGGTCGACAGGGCGAAGCCGATGGTGCTCAGCCCGAAGACGGCGAACGAACCATAGAGCGAAGGACCGGCACGGCTCAGCGGCGGGCGGACGATGAGGTAGAGCGACATCAGCACCGCGCCGATGGACGACGCCGCGCGCAGGAGGCCGAAGCCGAAGGCGCCGACTTGGAGCATGTCAGCGAAGATCGGAAGCAGGGCGACGGCACCGCCGAGGAGCACCGCGAAGAGGTCCATCGTGAAGGCGCCGAGCATCACCCGCTGACTCAGCATGAAGTCGATGCCTTGACGAAGGCTGACCAAGATCGGTTCAGGCTGACGGGTCTGCAAGGTCTGCGTCGGCCGCAGCACGAAGGTCAAGGCGAGGGAGGCCGCGAAGCACAGGGTCATCGCCGCATAGGCGACATTCTCGGCGTGCGCCAGGCCGCTGCGTTCGCCGAGCCAGACCATGAGACCCGCGAGGCCTGGGCCGATGACGCAGGCGAGTTCGAACAAGGTGTTGCGCCAGCGGACGCCGCCGGGGATCAGCTCCCTGGGCAGGATCTCGGCGATGAGCGCCTGGCGGGCCGTCGTCAGGAAGCTGCGGGCGAGGCCGCCGAGGATGATCACGCCGTAGATCGCGGAAAGCTTGGCCCAGCGGGCGGACAGGAATTCCGGCAGGAACAGGAAGAGGCCCAGCGTGAACATCGCGGTCAGCGCACCCAGGGCGATGCGGCGGCGGTTATGGGTATCGGCCACGTGGCCGGCGAAGAGCACCGCGCTGACGAACGGAATCACCTCGGCGAGGCCGATCGCGCCGAGCGCAAGGGCGGCGTTGGCGCCTTCATCCTTGGTCAGACGGAAGACCTGCCAGGCCACCGCGACGTTCTGGATCTGGATGGCAAGCGTCCCGAGCACGATCGACGCCAGGTAGAAGCGGAACGAGCGCGAGGCGACGGCGGAGGCGGGTGTCGGCGAAGACATCGCCGGAACTAGTGAGGCAGCAGGCCTGCTTAGGCAATCACCGCTTTGACCACGTGGCCGGCGACGTCGGTGAGCCGGTAGTAGCGCCCCTGGAACTTGAAGGTCTGGCGCTCATGGTCGACGCCCAGCAGGTGCTGCATGGTCGCATGGAGGTCATGCACGTGCACCGGGTCCTTCACGATGTTGTAGCCGAACTCGTCGGTCTGTCCGTGGACGTGGCCGCCTTTGACGCCGCCGCCGGCCATCCAGAGGCTGAAGCAGCGCGGATGGTGGTCGCGGCCGTAGCTGTCCTTGGTGATCTTGCCTTGGCTGTAGGCGGTCCGGCCGAATTCGCCGCCCCAGATGACAAGCGTGTCTTCGAGCAGGCCTCGTTGCTTCAGGTCTTTGATGAGCGCGGCCGAGGCCTGGTCGGTCTGCTGGCACTGGCGCTTGATGCCGCCCGGCAGGCCGCCGTGCTGGTCCCAGCCTTGATGGAAGAGCTGCACGAAGCGCACGCCTTTCTCGATGAGACGGCGAGCCTGCAGGCAGTTGGCGGCGAAGGAACCCGGCGACTTCACGCTTTCGCCATACATGGCGAGCGTCGCGGGCGATTCCTTCGAGAGATCGGCGACTTCCGGCACGCTGGTCTGCATGCGGTAGGCCATCTCGGCCTGGGCGAGGCGGGCGTCCACCTCGGGGTCGAGTTCGGCGGCTCGCTGATCGGCATTGAGCTTGCCGAGCGCGTCGAGCATCCCGCGACGGGCGTGCGGCGAAACCCCTTCGGGATTGGTGAGAAAGAGCACCGGTTCCTTGCCGGCCTTGAACTGGACGCCTTGGTGTTCCGATGGAAGGAAGCCCGAACCCCAGAGCCGGGAATAAAGCGGCTGGTCCTTGGTGGCGTCCTGCGAGACCAGCACGATGAAGGCCGGCAGATTCTCGTTCATGCTGCCGAGTCCGTAGGAAGCCCAGGCGCCCATGGAGGGGCGACCCGCGACCTGATTGCCGGAGCAGAAGAACGTGATGGCGGGATCGTGGTTGATCGCTTCCGTGTGCATCGTGCGGATGACGCACAGGTCGTCGGCGACTTCGCCGGTGTGGCTGAGGAGGTCGCTGTATTCGACGCCGCTCTGGCCGTATTTCTTGAAACCGACGAACGACCCGGCGAGCGGCAGGGTCGCCTGGTAGCCGCTCATGCCCGTGAGTCGCTGACCTTGGCGGACGGAGTCCGGCAGAGGCTGCGTATGCTTTTCGCGGAGCAACGGTTTCGGGTCGAGGGTCTCGAACTGCGAAGGCCCGCCGGCTTGGAAGAGATAGATGACTCGCTTCGCCTTGGCCGGGAAGTGCGTTCCTTTCGGCAAGGGCGCCGCGTGGGCGTCGCCCATGATGCCGCGCATGGCCAAGGCGCCGAGGCCAAGGGCGGAGGCACCAAGGAAGTGCCGGCGGGTATGCCCCATCAACTGATCGTAGGATGGTTTGAGAGGATTCATGATCAGCGGGAAGTGACGGCGGCGTCGCTCGCGAAGATGGTCGAGCAGACGAGGGTGAGGGCGGCCAGCGCGGGGTCGGCCGGGATCTTCGGCAGGGTCGGAGCCGGCGCAGGCGCAGGAGCGGCCTTCTTCTTCGACTTGGCGTCCGGCTTCGCGACGGACATCGGTTTGGGCGCAGGCGTCGAGACGGCGGGGAACTGCGGCGGGTTAGCCTTCTGGGTGGCGTAGAGTTCCTTCAGCGCGGCGAGCTCGGTCGGACGAGGGTCGCGGGTGCAGACGGCGCGGAAGGCCGAGACGATCTGAGCGGAAGGGTCGTTAGAAGCTTGGCTGACCTTCGTGGCCAGGCTCTTCGCGGACTCGACGAAGCCCGGATTGTTCAGCAGCACCAAGGCTTGCAGCGGGGTGTTCGTATTGAGGCGCTTGGGCTGACAGACTTCGCGCGATCCGGCGTCGAAGATCAACATGTTGTCCGGCGGCGCGGTTCTCTTGCGATAGGTGTAGAGGCTACGACGATTGGCGGATTCCTGGACGCTTTCGCCGCCGACCTTCTCGACCAGCTTGCCGGATGCGAGCAACGCCTGGTCGCGGACCATCTCGGCGGTCAGACGGAGGACCGGCCCGCGGGCGAGGTATTTGTTCGCCGGATCTTTTTCGCGGGCCTCGGCGGTCGGGGTCGACACCTGTCTGAAGGTGCTGCTCAGGACGAAGCGGCGCAGCATCGACTTAGTATTCCAGCCGCTTCGGACGAAATCGACCGCCAGGGTGTCGAGGAGCTCGGGATGCGTAGGCAGGTCGCCCTGGAGTCCGAGGTTCTCGCTCGTGGCGACGAGGCCGGCGCCGAAGACCTGAGCCCACAGGCGATTGATGACCACTCGGGAGGTCAGCGGATGACGCGGATCCGTGAGCCAGCGGGCGAGACCCAGACGGTTCTTGGGCAGGGATTCATCCCAAGGGAAGACGCGCGTCGGCACGCCCGGCTCGCAGGGTTTGGACAGGTCCGGCTTATCGTATTCGCCGCGGGTGAGCACGTAGGCCTTGGGCGCGAGCGGCGAGTGCTCCATGGCGAAGAAAGCCGGGGCTGACTCCTGATGGGCGGCGAGGGCTCGCTGGGCTTCTTGGAATTTCTTCCAAGCCGCGGCGTAGGCCGGGTCCAAACGTAGCTTGGCGTGTTCCGCCAGAACGGGCGGAGGTAGGTTCTGGACGTCGAGTCCGTGAAGCACGGCGACTTCGGCCGCGGTCAGGGCCTGCCGCCAAAGCCGGATATCGTCCAGCGAGCCGTTACGGAAGCCGGCGTCGCGCGAACGCGAGCCGATCTCGAGGGCGTTATCGCGGGGCTTCGCGTGGAGCGTGTCCCTTACAACGGTCGTCTTGGCTTCGCGTCCGTCGAGATAGATGCGGAGTCCGGCGGCCTTGGAGGAGCCGTCATAGGTGACGGTGACGCGCTGCCAGGACCCGACCGGCAGTTCGGCGGTCGTCTCGATGGACGCCGCGCTGTTGGGCCAGAGGTGGATCATGCTCCAGCGGAGGCGGCCTTGGACCACGAGCAGCTCGACGCCCGTGGCGTCGCCGTCTCCGGTGTAGAAGCCGGTCGAATGAAGCACCGTGGCGCGGGCGTTCTTCTCGCCCAGGCGAAGGTGGGCGGAGAAAGTGAACGGATCGAAGCGGCCGAGCTGCTTGAACTCCGGAAGCTTGAAGCCGGCGTCGCCGTCGAATTTAACGGCCTGACCTTTCACGCCAGGCGTGAGTTGCAGGTCTTCAGGCGAGCCACGACGTTCGAAGATAGCCGGCTTTCCTCCGGCGACGGAATCTTCGACGCCGGACTTGGCAAAAGCATCCAGCGGGAAATGCGCAACCGGGGAAGGTGCCTTGACCTCGGGATTGCCAAGGTATTCCGAGCGAATTGCGGAAAGCCCCATCTCCGCTGCCGTTACCGCGTCACGCAGTTCGGCTTCCTTCTTCCGTTCGGCATCATCCTTGTAAAGACGCACGAACGGAGGCGGGACTTCCCCGTGATAAGAAAGCAGGCCGTTCTCGTTCTGGTCGCCGAACATCGCCGCCATCGAGAAGTAATCGCGCTGCGAGATGGGGTCGTACTTATGGTCATGGCAGCGGGAACACTCCATCGTCAGTCCCATGAAGCCATATCCGGCGGTCATCACGCGGTCGTTGATGCCGTCCTGACGGAACTCTTCGGCGATCGAGCCGCCTTCGAAGGTCATGCGGTGCAGCCGATTGTAAGCCGTCGCCACGCGTTGATCCTGGGTCGGGGAGGGCAGCAGGTCGCCGGCGAGCTGCTCGGTCAGGAACTGGTCGTAAGGCTTGTTCTCGTTGAAGGCCTTGAGCACCCAGTCGCGCCAGGGCCAGGCGAACATCGCCTTATCGCCCGTGTAGCCCCAGGTGTCGGCGTAGCGGGAAAGATCGAGCCAGCCGACCGCCAGATGTTCGCCGAAGCGAGGCGAAGCCAGCATCGCGTCGACCCGCTTCTCATAGGCGTCGGCGGACGTGTCGGACAGGAAAGCGGCGACTTCGTCCGCGGTGGGCGGGAGTCCCGTCAGCGCGAAGGAAGCACGGCGGAGGAGGGTGGTACGGTCGGCCTCAGGAGAGGTCTTAAGTCCGGCCTTGGCGGCCTGGGCGGCGATGAAAGCGTCGAGCGGATCGCGAACCCAAGCAGCATCGGCCACCTTGGGGGTCGGCTGAGCGCGGGGACTCACGAAGGCCCAGTGAGGGTCATACTTGGCGCCTTGCCTGATCCAGCGGGTCAAGATGTCCTTCTCGCCGCGAGTCAGCGGACGGTGAAGCTCCGGCGGCGGCATGATCTCCTCCGGGTCATCCGTACGCATGCGGTGAACCATCGCGCTCTTTTCGATGTCACCTGGCACGATCGCACGTTCGCCGCTCTTGAGTTCCTTGGTCGCACCGGCGAACTCATCAAGACGAAGCCCGGCCTTGCGCCCCTTGTCGGCGTCGGGACCGTGGCAACCATAGCAGCGATCGGACAAGATGGGCCGGACGTCGCGGTTGAAGTCCACCGCATCGTCGGCTGCCACTGCCAGGGCGCTGGTCAGGACGCAGGAAAGGATAAGCGCCGAAGCACGCATGGGGATGAGACACACAACGTCGTAGGCCAGTTCCTGTCCAACCGTGATTGGTCCGGAATCCCCTCATTCCTATGTCCTAATCCACCCGCCCAATTTTTTGGGTACTTCATCTTCCTTCATTTGCTCGCTCGCACTCTTTCGGTCGTATGCGAGTGGGAAGCGGAGGCCTTCGGGATGGCTTTCCGGCGCACGCCAGTCATTAATGACCGATTCACTCATATATGTCATTAAAGAAGGTTTTCAGTCATTTAGTCTTGCGGAAACATGAGGTTTTCCTCAAAAAACGACCATGGCGACCAAACTCTTCGGTACGGACGGCATCCGCGGACGGGCTAACGAATATCCGATCACGCCGGAAATCGCGCTGCGCATCGGCCAAGCGATCTCGCGCGTTCTTCGTTCCAGCGGCGCCAATCATAACCGCGTCATCATCGGCAAGGACACGCGTATCTCGGGTTACATGCTGGAGACCGCGCTGACGAGCGGACTGGTTTCGAGCGGCATGGATGTCTTCCTGGTCGGCCCTATGCCGACGCCGGCCGTCGCGCACCTCACCCAGTCGATGGGCTGCGGCGCGGGCATCATGCTGACGGCTTCGCATAATCCATACGAAGACAACGGACTCAAGATCTTCGGACCTGACGGTTTCAAGCTGTCGGACGACCTTGAAGCGCTCGTGGAGCAGGAAGTCCTTTATGACGTGAAGGCGAACGGCGTCACCGGAGACAAGATCGGCAAGGCTTACCGCATCGACGATGCCCGCGGCCGCTACATCGAATTCGTCAAGCAGAGCCTGGGCGGCGCGGGTCTCGACGGGATGAAGGTCGTCGTGGATTGCGGCCATGGCGCCGGCTACCTGCTGGCTCCGCTGATCTTCAAGGAACTGGGCGCCAAGGTCGTGAAGCTCGGCGTGGAGCCCGACGGCATCAACATCAACGCCGGGGTCGGCGCGCTGTATCCCGAGTTCGCGGGCAAGGTGGTGAAGGAGCAGGGCGCCGATGTCGGCATCTCCCTCGACGGCGACGCCGACCGCGTGATCTTCAGCGACGCTTCCGGAGCCAGCATCTCCGGAGACCGCATCCTCGCGCTCTGCGCGCTGGCCTTGAAGGAAGAAGGCAAGCTCCGCGGCAACACGATGGTCTGCACGGTCATGTCGAACCTCGGCCTGCATGAAGCCATGCGCAAGGCCGGCATCGGCGTCGTGACCACGGCCGTGAGCGACCGCCACGTCATCGAAGCCCTCCGCAAGGGGGATTATTCTTTCGGCGGCGAGAACTCCGGCCACCTCATCTTCTCCGATTACGCCTCGACCGGCGACGGCATCCTGAGCGCCCTGCAGGTCCTGCGCTTCATGCGCAAGAAGGGCGCCACCTTGGCCGATCTGGCCGCCGTGATGCGCGAGTATCCTCAGTCGCTCGTCAACCTGAAGGTCCGCGCACGGGTCCCGCTTGGTCAGCTCACGTTGCTGCAGGAGGAGATCCGCAAGGCGGATGCGGCCTTCGGCAAGGCAGGCCGCCACCTGATCCGTTACTCCGGCACCGAGAACAAGCTCCGCATCCTGGTGGAGCACCAGGATCAGGGCGAAGTCGACCGCTGGTCGCTCGCGTTCAAGGCCGCCGTGGAAGCGGATTTCGCCGCCCTCTAAGATGACCACTTTCCGCCTGACCGATACCGGGGAGACTCCGGGATGCCATCCGCTCACGTCGACCCGTGCGCTCGGAGATTTTCCCATCGCCAACCTCGCGCTGCGTCGTCACCAGGCGGCAGCCCTCCTGGCTCTTGGTCTCGTCGAGTCCACGGGCGCAATGGCCGACCTGACCGTCCATGCCGCCGCCTGGTTTTCGCCCGCGGAACTGGCCACCTTCGTCGCGGACTCCTCATACGCCACGCTGACGACCGCGGAGGGCATCATCCTGCTATCCCGCGGATCTCAGGGTCGCGACCTCCGCGCCAGCCAGTCTTTCGCCATCACCTACGCTTGGGACCTGCTGCGGGCTAATGCCGAAGCCATGACCTATCGGAAGAACTACGTCCAGGAGTCGGGCGCCCATGCATCGCTCTACGTCGACGGCCGTCTGCAGGTCGGGAAGGGTACCAAGATCCTCCCTGGGGTCGTCATCGAGGGCGACGTCATCATCGGCGAAAACTGCAAGGTCGGCCCCAATTGCTACATCCGCGGTTCGACCGCCATCGGTGATAAGTGTCACGTCGGCCAGGCCGTCGAGATCAAGAACTCGATCCTGCTTTCCGGCACGAACGTCGGGCACCTTTCCTATCTCGGTGATTCGATCCTCGGCGAGAAGGTCAACTTCGGCGCCGGCACCATCACGTCCAACCTTCGTCATGACGGAGGCACCCATCGCAGTCCGGTCGCCGGCAGCATGATCGATACAGGCCGACGCAAGCTTGGGGCCATCGTGGGAGACGGCGTGCATACAGGCATCCATACGTCCCTCTATCCGGGGCGTAAGCTCTGGCCCAAGACTTCGACGCTTCCTGGCGCCATCGTCGACAAGGACATCCTTTCCTGAACATGTGCGGCATCGTCGGCTATGTCGGTCGTTCCGCGGCCACCCCCGTCCTCCTGGGCGGCCTTCGTCGTCTTGAATATCGTGGCTACGACTCCGCCGGAGTGACCTTGCAGTCTTCCGAGGGGCTCCTGACGCTGCGTGCCGTGGGCAAGGTCGCCCGGCTGGCCGACAAGGTGAGGGCCGAGTGGTCCGACGCCCGACAGGCCTCGTGCGTCGTCGGCATCGCCCATACGCGCTGGGCGACGCACGGCGCGCCGACCGAAGCCAACGCCCATCCGCATGCCGATGCCGGCGGCCGCATCCGTCTGGTGCATAACGGCATCATCGAGAACTACCGGGCCCTCCGCGCGAAGCTGGAGGCCAAAGGCCACGTCTTCACCTCCGAGACCGACACCGAAGCCGTCGCCCGTCTCGTCGGCGAATACTACAAAGGCGACCTCCGCAAGGCCGTCATCAGCGCGCTCCGTCAGGTTGAGGGCGCGTACGGCATCGCGGTCGTCTCGGCCGACGAGCCAGGTCGCATCGTCGTCGCGCGCAAGGGCAGCCCCTTGGTAATCGGCGTCGGTGAAGGCGAGTGTCTCATCGCCTCCGATCCTTCGGCGCTGATCTCGCACACCCGCCGCGTCATCTATCTCGACGACGGTGACGTCGCCCTGGTCACGGCTGATTCCGTCGACATCACGGACCTGGACCATGCGCCCATGGACCGTGACGTGGCCCAGCTCGAATTCGAGGTCAGCGCGGTCGAGAAGGGCGGCTTCGAACATTTCATGCTCAAGGAGATCCACGAGCAGCCCGAGTCAGTCCGGAACGCGCTGCGCGGACGTCTGGACCTCCTGAACGGCACGGCCGTGCTTTCAGGCATGGGCGCGACCGCCCGCGAGCTCCTCGACCTCCAGCGCATCGTGATGGTCGGCTGCGGGACCTCCTTGCACGCAGGCATGGTCGGCGACTTCGCTTTCGAGGAACTCGCCGCCCTGCAGGCCGAGGTGCAGCCCGCCGCTGAGTTCCGTTACCGCAATCCGCTGGTGGACGGCCGCGACCTGGTCGTCGCCATTTCCCAATCGGGCGAAACCGCCGACACCTTGGCCGCCGTCCGCGAAGCCAAGGACAAGGGCGCCATGATCATGGGCCTCGTCAACGTGGTCGGCTCGACCATCGCCCGCGAAGCGGGGCGGGGCGTCTACCTGCACGCCGGCCCGGAGATATCCGTCGCCTCGACCAAGGCTTTCACGGGGCAGGTCGCCGTGCTCCTCCTGATGGCCTTGAAGCTCGGCCGGGGACGACGCCTGTCCCGCGAGCGGGGGCTCGCCTTGGCCGCCGATATCGCTCGCCTGCCTGAACTCATCGAAGCCGTCCTGCGCCAGGATGCCGCCATCGCCAAGGTCGCTGAATCGATGGTGAAGCATGAGCATGCGTTCTTCCTCGGACGCGGCCCGATGCATCCCGTTGCCCTCGAGGGCGCCCTGAAGCTCAAGGAGATCTCCTACGTGCACGCCGAAGGGTATCACGCCGCCGAGCTCAAGCACGGCCCCATCGCGTTGCTCACGCCGGGCATGCCGATCGTCGTCCTCGCCAACCGTTCCCCGGTCCTGGACAAGACCTTGGGCAACGCCGAGGAGTGCAAGGCCCGTGGCGCCCGCGTCATCGCCATCGTCACCGAGGGCGGACCGGAAGCCGCGGTCGCCGACGAAGTCATCCGCATACCGGACTGCGATCCGTTGGTCGCGACCATCCCGGCCGCCGTCTCCTTGCAGCTGCTCGCTTATCATGTGGCGCGCCTGCGCGGATGTCCAATCGACCAGCCGCGCAATCTCGCGAAGTCGGTCACCGTCGAGTAAGGACTAAGCCTCAGCGATACACCTCAGGCCCTTGCCGTTGATGGGTTCGGACGGCGCGTCTTCCTCGGAGCGCCATGAACGAACGCTCCAAGAAGAAGTGCCGCTGCTGCCAGAAGACCTTGCCGATGGGACAGTTCCACCGGCTCGAGGGCACCGCGGCCATCCATCCATTCTGCCGACCCTGCCTGGTCACCGCGGCGCGGCGTCGCTCGGCCCGTCGGGCCGGCCAGCGTGCGATGAAGACCCGATGCTGCGCGCAATGCGGCCAGGACCTGCCCGTGCAGATGTTCCACTGGCTGCGGGCGTCGGGCAGCTTCCATAGCTACTGCCGACCGTGCCATGCCGCCTACATGGCCGAACGCTACCGGCGCCTGCAGGAGGGGCGCCGGAAGTGATCGAAAGGTTTCCCGCTGGTGGCTGGACGGGGACTTGAACCCCGAACCAATTGATTAAGAGTCAACTGCTCTACCATTGAGCTATCCAGCCGGACAGCGGGATGGGAATGAGTGCAATTCGCGGGGAGGATTTCAAGAGCAAATGCACATTAATCGGCGAAGACTCCGATTGGAGGACAAAGGGGTGGTTCGGAGTGGCCAGACCGGGACTCGAACCCGGAACCAATTGATTAAAAGTCAACTGCTCTACCATTGAGCTATCTGGCCTGCCGAACGCAAAGATTACGACACGCCCGACCGCACGGGTAAAGGAAAATTGACCTCAGCGATGGCCGCGCTGGCGGACGGCCTCGAAGAGGCAGACCCCGGCGGAGACCGAGACGTTGAGGCAGGGCACCTGTCCGAGCATCGGGATGCGGAGCAGGAAATCGCAGGTCTCGGCCGTCAGGTGGCGGATGCCGTCGCCCTCGGCGCCGAGCACGATCGCCAGGGGGCCGGTGAGCTTGGCCGCATAAAGGGACTGGCTCGCCTTATGGTCGGAAGTGCCGGCCAGCCAGACGCCGGCGTCCTTCAGTTTGACCAGCGCGTTGCGGAGGTTGTTGGCCTGGACGATCGGCAAGGACTCCGCGGCGCCGACGGCGACCTTGCGGACCGTGTCGGTGACCGGGGCGGAATTCTTGCGCGTGATCACCACGAAGGCGCAACCGGCGCATTCCGCGTTACGCAGGCAAGCGCCGAGGTTGTGCGGGTCCTGGACGCCGTCGAGGACGAGGATCAACGGGTCCTTGACGTCCTTGAGCAGGGCAGGGATGTCCGCTTCGTCGAAGAGGCGGATGGGCCGATGCAGGTCGGCGTGGCGCGGGGCGCGATCGTTGCTCCGGGCCATGCGGGTCTTACTTGCGGGCGAGGCGGCCCTGGGCGTGCAGCGCTTCGGCGATCTGAATCGCGTTGAGCGCGGCGCCCTTCCAGAGCTGGTCGCCGGAGACCCAGAGGGAGAGGCCGTTGTCGAAGAGGGTGTCCTTGCGCAGGCGACCGACGCCGCACTTCTCCTTGCCGGCGTAGTCGAGCGGCATCGGATATTTCTTGTTGGCGGGGTCGTCGCAGAGTTCGGCGCCGGCGAAGGCGCTGATGGCCTTGCGGGCGACGGCGAGGTCGACCGGGCGTTCGAATTCGGCGCTGATGGCGATCGAGTGGGCGCGGAAGACCGGGACGCGGACGCAGGTGGTGGTCACCTTGAGGCCGGGCAGGTCCATGATCTTACGGCCTTCGTTGAGCATCTTCATCTCTTCCTTGGTGTAGCCGTCCTCGAGGAACGAATCGACCTGGGGGATGAGGTTGAAGTTGATGGTGTGAGGGTAGACCTTCGGGGCGAGGGTCTCGCCCTTGGCCCAGGCTCGGGCCTGAGCGTCGAGTTCGCGCATCGCTTCGGCGCCGGTGCCGGAGACGGCCTGGTAGGTCGAGGCGAAGAACTTCTTGAGGCCGAAAGCCTGGTGAAGCGGGAAGAGCCCCATCAGCGCGATGGCCGTGGAGCAGTTCGGGTTGGCGATGATGCCCTTATGGTTGGCCAGGTGGTGGGCGTTGATCTCCGGGACGACGAGCGGGACCTCCGGGAACATGCGGAAGGCCGAGCTGTTATCGATGACGATGCAACCGCGCTTGACGGCTTCCGGTGCGAGGGCGAGGGAGATCGAGCCGCCGGCGCTGAAGACGGCGAAATCAAGGCCTTCGAAGGCCTCGGGCTTGGCTTCCTGGACGGTCCATTCCTTGCCGCCGTAGGTCACCTTGGAGCCTGCGGAGCGGGCGGAAGCCAGGGGACGGAGTTCGGCCACGGGGAAGTTCCGCTTGGCCATGAGCGCCAGCAGTTCTTGACCCACCGCGCCTGTCACGCCCACGATGCCGATGCGATATGCCATGTTCTGAGTTCGAGTTAGGTTTGAAGAAGGAGGTGACCGAACGCCTGAAAGGGCTGGGTCTGCCTGCCGCTGAACATTGCATCGTTGTGTCGATTGACCAGCAAAAACTATGGTTCTTCGAGGGTAATGACTGCGAGACCTACGTGGTCAGCACCGCCCGGGCCGGCCGCGGCTGCGTCCAGGATTCCCTGATGACTCCCGACGGCCTGCATCGCGTCTGCGAGAAGATCGGCGAGGGAGCGGCGCCCGGCATGGTCTTCAAGGCCCGTCAGCCGACCGGCAAGCTCTCCGCCGAGTGGCCGACGCCGGAGGACAACCTCATCACCTCGCGCATCCTCTGGCTCGAAGGACTGGAGCCGGGCCACAACCAAGGCCAGGACTCACAGGGTCGGGTCGTGGATACGCGTCGCCGCTTCGTCTACATCCACGGCACGAACCAAGCCGACAAGCTGGGCCAGCCCAACAGCCACGGCTGCGTGCTGCTCTCCGACTCTGACGTCATCCGCCTCCACGGACGCGTGCCGAACGGCACGCCGGTCCTGATCCGCGACTAACGCGCGGGCTCCGCGGCGGGCTTCTCGGCGGTGCCGGCCCACGTCTCGAGCATCTGCTTCACCACGGGACCGGCCGTCTTCCCGCCCCAGGTGTTGGTATCGAGCTGGCCTTCGACGAGGACGCAGAAGGCGACCACCGGTCGGTCCGCCGGGGCATAGCCGATCATCCAGGCCAGATGCGCCTTCTCGCCCTTCTTGAAATATTCGGAGGTGCCGGTCTTGGCCGCGATCGGCAGGCCTTGGATGCGGGCGCTGCGTCCGGTGCCTTCCTCGACGCAACGCACCATGCCGCCACGGATGGCGTCGAGCTGCGCCTTGTTGAGGCCGATGGGCGTCGAACCACGATGGCGCCCGTCACGGGCCGGGTCATGGATGATGGTCGGCGTGGTGCGGGTCTCGCCGCGCGCCAGCGAGGCGGCGAACGAAGCCATGTGCAAAGGGCTGGTGAGCAGGTAGCCTTGTCCGATCGAGAAATTCGCGGTGTCGCCGTCCTGCCACGGGCCGGCCTTGATGCGCAGCTTATATTCGCGATCCGGCACCACTAGTCCGCGCGAGGCGGCGTAAGGCAGTTCGGTGAAGACTTCCGGCTGCGCCTCGGTCGAGGCCGTGGTTTCCAGCAGAGGCGTATCCAAGCCGAAGCGGCGGGCCTCCGCGGCCAAGGCGTCGGGCCCGGTGCGAAGTCCGACCTGGTAGTTCCAGACGTTGCACGAGATCGCCAGCATCTTGTCCAGGTCCACGTCGCCGTAGCCGACCGGCTCATGTTCAGGGAAATCGCGGTCGCCGACGCGATAGGAAGGACCGCAGTCGAGGATGTCGTCCCAGTCCACGACCCGCTTGCGCATGCCTGCGATGGCGGTGACGATCTTGAAGGTCGAGCCGGGCGGGTAGAGTCCCTGGGTGGCGCGGTTGAGCCACGCTCCGGCCTTGTCGACCTCGTCGTAATCGCTGGCGGTGATGCGGCCGGCGAGGCGGTTAGGATCGAAGGTAGGCTGGCTGGCCAGGGCCAGTATCTCGCCGGTATGCACGTCGAGCATGACGGCCGCGGCGGGCAGGGGAACCCCTTGCGTATCCTTGATCTCCGCCAACGCGCTCTCCGCCATGCGCTGGATGCGCAGGTCCAGCGAAAGCTGGATATTGCTGCCTTGGACGGGTTCGCTGTACTTGAGGCGGGTCTGGTTGTACCCCGAAGAGGTCTTCGTCCAAAGCTCCCAGCCGCTGAGCCCTTTCAGTTCGTGGTTGAAGGAAAGTTCGACGCCGGCGGCGCCCGTCTTGCCGGTCTGGCGGAGCTTCTGCATCGATTCGCTGCGCACCTCGGCGATGTCTTCGACGTTCGGCGGCAGCTCATCGGAATCCTTCACGTAACCGAGCACATGCGCGGCCATGCCGCCATACGGATAGGTCCGGATGATGTCGGATTCCAGGCGGATAGGACCCTCGACCGGGAACTGCTCGATGAAACGGGCGACGGCCTTGACGCCTTCGTCCGGACCGGCCGGGACGTTCGCGACGGGGAAGGCCAGGTCGGCGACCAAAGTGAAGGGCAGGGCGCGTCGCTCGCGCAGGTGCTTGCGGAGGTCATCGATGTTCACCTTGCGTTCGCCGGGAGGATCGAGCGGCGAGGACTTGCCCGGCACCGGCTTGCGGATGGTCTTGCGCTGGTTCTCGTCGATGACGAACCAGACCTTGTTCAGCCAGCCCTGGAGGACGTTGACGCGCGCCAGCTCCATGACGCGCTCGGTGTCGATCTGCACGGCCTGACGGGCCCTTTCGGCGGCGAGCAGGCGCAGGTATTCCGCGCGGAATTCCTTCTGCAGCGCCGCGAGGTCTGCCTTGACGCTCCAGCGGGCTCGGTTGTCGACGAGCACGAAGCCGTTGCGGTCGTAGATGCGTCCGCGGGCCGGCGGCCGCAGGACGATGCGGCGGCTCTGGTTGTCGGACTGCTCCTTGAGGTCGTTGGACTGGATCAGCTGACGATAGGCCAGTCCGCCGGCGACATACAGGAAGCCCAGCGAGAAGATGCCGAAGACCGCGTAAAGGCGTAGCCGGTCGACGGGCGTCGACGGAAGGACCTTGGTGTCGGCGGCTTCCTTCATGGAAGTTCAGGCGCGGGCGGCACGCCCAGGCGATCCATGGCGGCGTTCTGCGTCAAGGCGACCGGGACGAGCCCGATGGTGCCGACGACGCCGGCCAGCAGCAGCTGTCCGATGAGATGACCGGCGACTCCGTCGGAGGCGGAAGGCGACGCGAAGGAGGCGGCGAGATACCAGGCCAAGCAGGCGCCGACGTTGACGATGGCCGCCCCTTGGAGCATGCGCGGCGTGCTGCGGAGGAGCGGGCGGTTAGATGACAGGAAGATCGCGACGCCGACGAGGGTCAGCGCGAGCGCGCCGTCAGGGATGGGACGACGAGCCTCGAACATGAAACCGAGGCAGGCGGCGAAGAGGACGCATTGCCAGCGCTTGAGACGGCGACACGGAGCGATGAGGCACGCGCCGCTGACGAACACGACCAAAGAGGAGGAAGCCAAGGCGTCGCTGGCGAGGTCAGCTGCGAGCAGCCAAGGGTAAGTGGCCAGCAGGATGATCAACCAAGCCCAGCCCATGGTCACTGGAATTGGTCGCCCTGCATCAGCGCTTCACCGGGCGTCTGATGGATCGGGACGAGCACGGAGACTTCCTGAAGGTTGTACAGGTCGCGGGACGGCACCAGGAGGCTTTCCTTGAAGTTGCCGACCTGGGTGGCGTAGGCGCCGCCGTCGAGATAACCGAGGGTCAGGCCGCTGGGAAAGACCCCGCCCATGCCGGTGGTCGTCACGCGGGCCGGCGTGCCGGCGGGCAGCAGATAGTCGTAAGGGATGACGCTCACGCGGGCCTTGGCCGTGCCGAGCGAATTGGCGGCGACGCCGTTGATGAGCACGATGCGGTTCTGGTCGTCGCCCTCGAGATACGCCGTGCAGCGGAAGCCCGGACTGGTCACGAGGTCGACCTCGCTGGTCGTGAGATGGACGGCGGTGACGCGGCCGACGACGGTGTCGCCGAAGACGACCGGGGCGCCCGGGCGGATGCCGTCGTTGCGTCCCTTTCGGATGACTATGCGCTGCCACCAGGACGAACTGTCGCGCGTGGCCACGCGGGCGACCACGGAGAGATATTCGGTCGGGACGTTGTAGCGGGTGACCTCGCGGAGGCGGGTGTTCTCGCGGCGGACGTCCTCCATGCCCTTGAGCTTGATCTCCAGGGCGGCGTTGATGCGGGCGAGGTCACGTCCGGCGGCGACGAGCTCATCGGTGCTGCGGCTCTTCTTCTCCCAGAAGGTGGCGAGGTCGCGGGACTTGGCGACGAGGTGCAGGGCTGGGGCCTGGAACTCGACGAAGGCCTCGCGGTTGAAGCGACGCACGGTGGCGGGCAGAAGGATCCAAGCCGCGACGAAGACGGCGAGGACGACGTAGGACGCGCGGGCTCCTTGGCGATTCTGGTCCATGGCGGGTAGGCCCGCGTGCGGGGCTTAGTCTCGACCGCTCCAGCGGGAGGAATTCGCGAGGATCTTGCCGGTGCCGTTGACGACGGCGCAGAGGGGGTCTTCGGCGACGAAGACCGGCAGGCCGGTGGCCTCGGAGATGGCGCGGTCGATCTTGCGGATGAGCGAGCCGCCGCCGGCGAGCACGATGCCGCGGTCGACGAGGTCGGAGGAGAGTTCCGGCGGGATGCGCTCCAGCGAGCCCTTCACGGCCTCGATGATCTGGTTGATGTTGTCGGCCATGGCTTCACGGACCTCCTGGGAGGTGAGGTGGAGCTGGCGGGGCAGGCCGGTGACGTTGTCGCGGCCCTTCACTTCGAAGGTGAGTTCCTGCTCGAGCGCGTAGGCCGAGCCGATCTTGATCTTGATCTCTTCGGCCGTGCGTTCGCCGATGATCAGGTTGTACGAGTTGCGGATGTACTTGATGATCGACATGTCGAACTCGTCGCCGCCGACGCGGATGGAGCGGGCGTGGACGATGCCGCCGAGGGAAAGCACCGCGACTTCGGTGGTGCCGCCGCCGATGTCGACGATCATGGAGCCGGTGGGCTCTTCGACGGGAAGGCCGACGCCGATGGCGGAGGCGACGGGCTCGGGAATGGTGATGACGTCATCGGCGCCGGCGCGGTACGCCGAATCCATGACGGCACGACGCTCGACCGCGGTGATGCCGTAGGGCACGGCGACGACGACGGTGAGGTTGGTGAAGAGGGATTTGCGGGCGACCTTGCCGATGAAGTAGCGGAGCATGTGCTCGCTGATCTCGAAGTCGGCGATGACGCCGTCCTTCATCGGACGCAGGGCCTGGATGTCGCCCGGGGTGCGGCCGAGCATCATGCGGGCCTCGTTGCCGACGGCGATGGGCTTGCGGGTGCTCGTGCGGATGGCGACGACCGAAGGTTCGCGCAGGACGACGCCTCGGTCCTTGAGGAACACCAGGGTGTTCGCGGTGCCGAGGTCGATGCCGATGGCTTGGTTGAATAGCCCGGGGAAGCGCTTGAACATCAGGGTCGTGTGGTTTCCTTTATGAACAGTTTATTCACATCAGAGTCAAATGAAACTTCGGCCCGCAGGGGCGGGGACGGGGCGTCATAAGATTCATCCAGACAGCGAGATAGGCGGGCAAGCCGACCTGACCATCCGACCTGTTCACAGCCGTCCGCCCGGGACCGAGTTCTCAGCCAGGCCTCCGGGGCATGAGGCCCGACCGGCGGGTTGTCATGGAACTTGCGACCATGGCGGGCCACTCATAGACCAACCTCACCCCAACCCCATGACACCCCAGCTCGATCGTCGCTCCTTCCTCCGCCAGACCGGCATGGCCGCCGCCGCCTTTGCGGTATCCCGCCCGTGGCTGAACTCCGCCGCCCGCCCGATCTCGCCGAATGAGAAGCTGAACATCGCCGCCATCGGTTTCGGCGGCGTCGGCGCCAGCAACGTCCGCAACTCCGCCGACGAGAACATCGTCGCGCTGTGCGATCTGGACCTGAGCCGCTGCGGCGGCACGATCAAGCAGTTCCCCAAGGCCGCGCTCTTCACGGATTTCCGCAAGATGCTCGACCAGCAGAAGGACATCGACGCGGTCATCATCGCCACGCCCGACCACTCCCACGCCTACATCGCGATGGAGTGCATGCGCCGCGGCAAGCACGTCTACGTGCAGAAGCCGATCTCCCATTCCGTCTTCGAGGCCCGTATCCTCACCGAGTCGGCTCACAAATATAAGGTCGCGACCCAGATGGGCAACCAGGGCCACTCCGGCGAAGGCATCCGCCAGGTGACCGAGTGGATCGCCGCCGGCCTCATCGGCAAGGTGCGCGAAGTCCACACCTGGACCAACCGTCCGATCTGGCCGCAGAGCCTCGAGATGGGCCGTCCGACCGAAGTCCAGCAGGCTCCTGAGGGCATGGACTGGGATCAGTGGTGCGGCCCGGCTCCGTTCCGTCCTTTCCACGCTTCCTACCATCCGGGCAAGTGGCGCGCCTGGTGGGACTTCGGCACCGGTTCGCTCGGCGACATGGGCTGCCACATCATCGACCCCGCCTTCATGGCGCTCGATCTCCGTTACCCGATCAGCGTCGAGGGCAACGTCTCGACCGTCTATGAGACCTTCGGCAAGAAGACCACGGGCAAGAACGAATCCTACCCGCGCTCCTCGATCGTGCGCTTCAAGTTCCCGGCCCGTGGCGACAAGCCGCCCGTGACCCTCACCTGGTGGGACGGCGGCCTGATGCCCCAGCGCCCGGACGAACTCGAAGACGACATGCCGTTCGGCGACGCCAACGGCGGCTGTCTCTTCATCGGCGACCAGGGCAAGCTGGTCTGCGGCTGTTACGGCCTCAATCCTCGCATCCTCAACGCCGACCTGCGCGCCGCTTCCAAGACCATCGCCAAGACCATCCCGCGCATCCCGGGCAACTCGTCCGGCCACGAGAAGGACTGGATCCGCTCCTGCAAGGGCGGCGCCGTCGCGTCCTCCAACTTCGATTATTCCGGCCCGCTCTCCGAGATGGTGCTCATGGGCAACCTCGCCTCGCGTTACCCCGACCGCAAACTGCTGTGGGACGGCGCGAAGATGGAGGTCACCAACGATAAGGAAGCGAACGCCTACGTCCGCCGCGAATACCGAAAGGGCTTCGAACTCGGTACCTGAGCACGGGCTCAGCCGAGCGCCAAGAAACCCAGGATCGCACCGCCTAGCGCGATGCGATACCAGGCGAACACGCCCAGACCATGGCGGGACACATAGCCGACCAGCCACTTCACGGAAACAAAGGCGGTGACGGCGGCGACGAGCAGGCCGACGCCTGCCGGGCCTGCCGGATAGACCTGCGTAAGGGCGGGGCCG
The DNA here is from genome assembly GCA_041180005.1 of Verrucomicrobiota bacterium. Classification (GTDB taxonomy): domain Bacteria; phylum Verrucomicrobiota; class Verrucomicrobiia; order Opitutales; family UBA953; genus UBA953. Next base: position 432,766 of record JBEGSF010000002.1, read on the forward strand.
AGCGACCACATCTTATAAACCGAAGCCGCCGAAAGGGTGAGCAGGCCGACCAAGAAGGAGAATTCGGTCGAGGCGGCGTGGGATAGACCGGCGACGCGGCCGCCGAGGATCGTGGCGAGCGATCGGCTCGTGCCGGGGATCAGGGCGAAGCACTGGCACAGCCCGATCGTCAACGCGGTGCGCCAACCGATGGAGGTGACTTCGTCGCCCTCGGCGGAACGTGCTTTCGGCAACGACTGTTCGGCGACCAGGATCACTAGTCCGCCGACGAGCAGGGCGGCCGCGACGACTTCGACGGAGAACAAATAGGCGGTGATGGCGTCCTTGAAGAGAAAGCCGAGCAGGGCCGCGGGCAGGAACGCGACCACGATCGCTACCGCGAGGCCGACGGATGACTTGTCGCCGCGGAACAAGCCTTTCACGAGATTGCGGAGCCGGCCATAGAAGGCGACGAACACGGCGAGGATCGCGCCGAGCTGAATGATGACGATGTAATCGTCAGCGACGCGCTCCATCGACACCGCTCGGCCTTTGCGGTCGGTCACGCCTTCGACGACGACATCAGGAAAAGCCGGAACGCCCAGGGCGCGGTCGGTGATGATCATGTGTCCGGTGGAGCTGACCGGGAGGTATTCCGTGACGCCTTCGACCGTGCCGGTGACGACGGCCCGCGAGTAGGTAAACTCCTGGCGGATCTGTTCGGGGGAAACCGTCGGACCGTAACCCGCGAAGGAGGGCAGGGAGGACAGCAGCCACAGACCGAAGGCGAGACGAAGCATGGGCGAGCACTAGGCCGATGGCCGTGCCGGGGCAAGGAAAGCCGTCAAAAGCCCTTGTCGCTTGCCCTCTCCTTAGGTTCTCCCTTTATGCAGGCATCACCATGTCGGCCTCCAGCCTCATCCCGACCACCGAACCTCGCTTCCGCGTGCCGGACGCCCGTGGCCGCTTCGGTCAGTTCGGCGGCATGTACGTGCCGGAGACGCTGATGACGCCTCTCCTGGACCTGACCAAGGCTTACGACGAAGCCCGACGTGACCCCGCCTTCCAGCAGGCCTTCGCTGACATGCTCCGGGACTACGCCGGACGCCCGACCGGTCTGTATCATGCCGAGTCGCTGACCAAGCACGTCGGCGGCGCCCGCATCTACCTCAAGCGCGAGGACATGCTCCACACCGGGGCGCACAAGATCAACAACGTCGTCGGCCAGGCCCTCCTTGCCGTCCGTATGGGCAAGAAGCGCATCATCGCCGAGACCGGCGCGGGCCAGCACGGCACCGCCACCGCCGCCGTCTGCGCGCGCTTCGGACTGAAGTGCGTCATCTACATGGGCGCGACCGACATGGAGCGCCAGGCGCTCAACGTCTACCGCATGCGCCTCATGGGCGCCGAGGTCCGCGGCGTCGAAGCCGGCCAACGCACGCTGAAGGAGGCCGTCAACGAAGCCATGCGCGACTGGGTGACCAACGTCCGCGAGACGCATTACATCCTGGGCACCGCTTACGGTTCGCATCCGTATCCGATGATGGTCCGCGACTTCCACCGCATCATTTCGATCGAATCCAAGCAGCAGATCCTGCGTGCCGAAGGCCGTCTCCCGGACGCCATCGTCGCCTGCGTCGGCGGCGGCTCCAACGCGATCGGCGCTTTCTTCGAATTCCTTGATGAACCTGGCGTGCGCCTGATCGGCGTCGAAGCCGGCGGCCGTGGCATCGCCCGCGGCGAGCATGCCGCTCGTTTCGCCGGCGGTCGTCTCGGCGTGCTGCAAGGCTGCATGACGAACATCCTGATGGACGGAGAAGGGCAGATCGAAGGAACTCATTCCGTCTCCGCCGGCCTCGACTACGCCGCGGTCGGTCCCGAGCATGCCTACTACCGTGACAAGGGTCGCCTCGAGTTCGCCTACGCGACCGACGACGAATGCCTTGAAGGCTTCCAGCTGCTTTCCCGCACCGAAGGAATCATCCCGGCCCTCGAATCGAGCCACGCGGTCGCCCATGGCGTCAAGCTGGCGGCATCCTTGCCCAAGGAGCAGGTGGTCATCATCAATCTTTCCGGTCGTGGTGATAAGGACGTGTGGAGCGCTGCGCGCGCGATGGGCACCGAGATCAAACTCTGACGATGGCGGCATCCTCGATGACGGGTTTCGGACGCGCGGAGATCGATCTCCCCGGCGTCCGCCTGTCGGTCGAAATCGCCACCGTGAACCAGAAGAACCTACAGGTGTCGGTCTTCGGACCGGATGCCTGGCCGGCGCTTGAGTCTACCGCTTCGGCCTGGATTCGCGCCCGTCTGCAGCGCGGCAAAGTCACCGCACGCGTCACGCAGGCCGCCGCCTCGACCTGTTCGGGGCAGTGGGATGCGGAAGCCGTCGCGGGCAGCTTGGATGAGCTTTCGAAGCTCGCCGCTCGTTGCGGTGTGAAGATTTCCCCGGATGCCGAATTGCTGCTCAGGCTCGCCGAATCCACGCGTCGCCCATCCGTCGTCCTGCCTGAGCTCAGCAAGGTGGAGTCCGCCGTCCAGGCAGCTTTCGAAGAAGCCTTGAACCGACTCGTCGCCATGCGTCAGGCAGAAGGCGCCGCCTTGGCCCGCGACCTCAATGATCGCCTGGCTAAGATGGCGACAATGGTGGTCGGGATGGAGGCCGCTGAGAAGTCGGCTCCTGTCCGTCATCGCGATGCGATGCTCAAGCGATTGAAGGACGCCGGGCTGGCGCTAGACGTGACCGACGAGAGGGTGCTCAAGGAACTCGCCTTGTTCGCTGACCGTTCGGACATCACCGAAGAAGTCGTCCGTCTGAAGAGCCATATCGCCCAATTTTCAGCAGAACTTGGACTGCCCAATGGTGGACGTAAGCTCGACTTCCTGATTCAGGAACTCCTGCGGGAAGTTAACACTATCGGCAGCAAAGCCTCGGAAATCGCCACGACGAAGCTGGTTTTGGAGGCAAAAACCGAGATCGAGCGCATCCGGGAGCAGGTCCAGAACCTGGAATAAGGTTTTTTAGGGTGCGGTGTTGCAACCGTCGCTTTCCCATGCCTTTGTCTATCAACACTTACGCAACGTCATGTCCAACAACCTCACCAAGCGCGACATCGTCCTGAAGATTTTCACGGACAAGGGGTATCCCCAGAAGCATATCCGCGACTCGGTCCAGATGACCCTCGATGCCATCAGCGAAGCGCTGCTGGCCGGACGTGACGTCGAGCTCCGTAACTTCGGCGTCTTCCAGGTCCAGGTCCGCAAGAGCCGCATCGGTCGCAATCCGAACCGTCCCGAGACGGACGTCGTGATCCCGAAGCGCGCCGTCATCAAGTTCAAGGCCGGCAAGGAACTGAAGGCCAAGCTGAAGTCGATCGACGTCGAGAAGCCCAGCCAGCCGCAGCAGTAATCCGCTCCGCGATGTCCGACATTCGAACGCTCCCCGGTTTCCGGGAGTTCTATCCCGAAGACCGTGCCGTCTTGGGTCACATCATGGACGTCTGGCGTCGCGCCTGCCGTCGCTACGGCTTCCGCGAGTGGGAATCCCCGGTGCTGGAGCCGCTGGAACTTTTCACCGAGAAGTCGGGCGAAGAGATCGTCCGTCAGCTCTTCAATTTCGAGGACAAGGGCGGCCGCAAGGTCAGCCTCCGTCCTGAGATGACGCCTTCGCTGGCGCGCATGGTCGGGGCCAAGGCCAACGGCATGCCCAAGCCCATCCGCTGGTTCGCGATCGGCGAGAACTACCGCTACGAGAAGCCGCAGAAAGGCCGCCTCCGTTCGTTCTATCAGCTCAACGCCGACCTCCTCGGCGAAGCCGGTCCGGCGGCCGACGCCGAAATCATCGCGCTCTGCGCCGACTGCCTCCTGGGTTTCGGACTCACGCAGCAGGACTTCCGCATCCGCGTCTCCGACCGCACGCTCTGGTTCCGCTATCTCGCCAGCCTCGGCGTACCCGAAGCCCAGGCGGTGGCCGTCCTCGGCGTCGTCGACAAGCTGGAACGCGGCGCGCCCAAGGATCTGCTCGACGCCATGACGGCGGCCCTGGCCGGCACTTCGGTCGATCCGGTCAAGGCCCTCGAATCCGCCCGCGCTTTCGCGAACACGAAGTCGCTCGCCGACCTTGAAAAACTTGCCTCCGGCGACGTGGCGATGACCGAACGTCTCGCCGAATGGAAGCAACTGCTCGGCACGCTCAACGCGATGGGCTTCGCCGAATGCGTCGCGATCGACCTCACCATCGTCCGCGGCCTTGCATATTACACCGGCTTCGTCTTCGAGGCCTTCGAGACGGGCGGAGAAGCCCGCGCCTTGGCTGGTGGCGGCCGTTACGACGCCTTGGTCAAGAAACTCGGCGGACCGGACCTTCCGGCGGTCGGCTTCGGCATGGGCGACGTCACCATGCGCGACCTGCTCGAGCTCAAGAAGCTCATCCCGGCGTATGCCGACGGTCCTGATTTCTACGTCATGGTCCTCGGCGACGACGCCCGTCAGGCCGCGCTGGAAGACATCGCGAACCTGCGTCGCGCCGGCTTCCGCGTGGAATACAACCTGAAGGACGGCAAGTTCCCCAAGCTGATCCAGGCGGCCGAGGTCGCCGGTGCGAAATACGCCCTCGTCTACGGCGGCAGCGAAGTCGCCAAGGGCGTGACGAAGGTCCGCAGCCTGGCCGACCGTGCCGAAGCCGAAGTTCCGCGCACGGACCTGGTGCCAGCGCTGCGTGCGGTGCTCGAAGAAGGCATGCGCGCGATCCAGCCCTGAGGCCATGACCGAGCAGACGCGCCAGTACCAGGCCATGGCGAAGACCGCCTCCTGGACGATGGTCTCGCGCGTCCTCGGCCTGTTCCGCGATCAGCTCACCGCGGCCGTCTTCGGCGCCTCGGCGATCGGCTCGGCGTTCGTCATCGCTTTCCAGATCCCGAATCTCTTCCGACGTCTGCTGGGCGAAGGCGCGCTGACCGCGGCCATCGTCCCTGTGCTCGCGGATAAATCGGTCAAGGAAGGCAAACTGGCTTCGTTCGGCTTCCTTAATTTCGTCCTCCGCAAGGTGCTGCCATGGATGGTCGGGTTGACGCTCATCGGCATAGGCGCGGCATTGGCTTTTGATTTCGCATCAGCCGGCAGGAACGAGGCGGCCGCGCTCACGGCGCTTTGCATGCCGTACATGCCGCTCATCTGCGTCGCGGCCTTGTTCACCTCGGCGGTGAATCTCTCCGGTCGCTTCGGCCTGGCGGAGATCGCCTCTGGCGTGCTGAACCTCTGCATGATCGTGGCCTTGGGCGTCTTCGGTGAAAACTTCGCCTCGAGCGACATGGACAAGGCCGTCTGGCTCTGCCTCGGCGCCTTGGTCGGAGGGTGCTTCCAGCTGATGATTCCGCTCTGGGGGCTGCGTCGCGAAGGCTGGCGCCCGGGGCTGGTCCACATCGACGAAGCCGCGTGGAAGACCCTCAGCATCGCGTTCCTGCCGGCCGCGCTCGGGGCCGGCGTACAGCAGGTCAACGTCCTCGTCTCCCGTGCGCTGGCTTACAACGTCAACGACGCCGGACTGATGTATTACTACATCGCCAACCGCATCGTCGAACTGCCCATCGGCTTGTTCTCGGCCTCGATCGCCGTCGTGATCTTCCCGGCGCTCGCCACGGCCTTCGCCGCGCGTGATGTCCCGGCCTTGGCGCGCAACTACGGACGCGGCATGCGTCTCGTGCTGGCGATCAACGTCGGCGCCGCATGCGGACTGATCGCGCTCGCCGTCCCGATCGTCCAGTTGCTGTTCAATTACGGCAACTTCGGCTCGGGTGACTGCGTCAATACGAGCCGGCTGCTCGTGATCTTCGCCTTGGCCATGCCGTTCTACGCGATGATCTCGATCGTCACCCGTGCCTTGAACGTCGCCGGCCAGACCAAGGCCACGCTGATCGCCGCCATCCATGCGCTGGTCGTGAACGCCACGGGTTCGATCGTGGCGGTCTGGATGGGCCAAGGGGTCGAAGGCCTGGCCTGGGCGAACGCTGTCTCGACGCTCTGGCAGTATTTCGTGCTACGCCACTACCTGAAGAAGCACGCCCCGGAATTCCTCACCGAGAGCCTGCTCAAGCCCGCCTTGCAGGTCATCGGAGGTTCGGCGCTCCTGGCCATCGTGTCGTTCCAGGGTTACGCGTTACTGCATAACATCCTCGGCGGCCACGTGAACGAGAAGATCAACCTCGTGGTCTCCATGGGTCTCGCCGGCGGAGCAGGCATGGCCGTCTACGCCGTCTTCCTCGACAAGCTCGGCTATCCGGAACGCGACATGCTGCGCGGTTACGCCAACAAGGTCCTGCGACTTTTCGGACTTCAGCTCAGAGCCTGAGGTCGGCCGGACGGTAGGGCGCGGAACGATAACGACGCACCAGGCATTCCAGGATGGCGGTCGATTCGACGTCGATGACGCCGTCGATCTTGGACGGACGGAAGTGGCGCTGGAAGGCTTCGGTCGCGAGTTTGAGCGCAGCCTCATCAGGCCCGACGGCATAACCGTAGTCCTTGAGGAGCTGACGGAAATGCGCCGGCGTGGCGACGCGACCACGGGCGATACGTTCCTTGAGTTCGTCGGGCAGCGGCGAAGCGCCGATGCCGAGCTTCGCTAACTTGGCCCAGGGAAACTTCGAACCCGGGTCGACCTTGCGGCCGATGGCGATGTCGGAGTGCGCGACGACGTTCCACGGCTTGATGTCATGGCGTCGGATGATTTCGGCGCAGAGCGCGAAGATGATCTCAGCCTGCGCGTCGGAGTAAGGATACACGTTGCCGTCGTAGTTGATGATCTCGATGCCGATGGAATGCTGGTTCAATCCCTCCAGCTTTCCCCAGGAGCTCTTGCCTGCGTGGAAAGCGGCCATGTTCTCCGGCACCATGCGGATGACCCGGGGCTTGGCCTCGTCGGTCACCACATAGTGGACGCCGACCGGGCGCTTGGGGTCCTTGCCTTGGAGTATCTCCAGGGAGGAGGGCAGGGAGCCCGCGGTATGGTGGAGGACCAGGACGGTGACCGGATGGCGGCGAGGCTCGCAGCCTAGGGACGTCGGACCTTGCTCGATGCGCAGCCCCGTGAAGACGGGTTCCTCGATCACCGGCTTGGCGGGCGGAGTTTCTGGACTTGAAGCGCAGCCCGTGAAAAGAGCCGAAAACACCGTCAAAACCATGACATGGCTGCAATATGAGCGAATCGAGGCAATCATGGCTGGGGGTCTGAACAAGATAACCAAAGGGTGATTAGCCCCAAGAAAATACCATTTTAACCAATTTATAGCCCGTCATTGTTATCTTATCATTGATTAGACATAATGTATATTGTGCGAAATAAACCTAAATCCGGATTGCTCTATGGATTGCGTTATTGATTGCTCGATTGGATACGCTCATAACGGGAAATCCCTTAGCCCCAAATCATCCGACTTTATGAAAGTAGCCCGCCACATCATCGAAGCCCGACGTGAAGCCATCGCCAAGCTTCTCTCCAAAGTCGGATACGTGCCGGTCCTGGAGATCTGCAAGCAGTTCAACGTCTCGGAGGCGACGGCTCGCCGCGATCTGACCGAACTAGAGAACCAGCGTCGCATCACCCGTACGCATGGCGGAGCGCTTTCGGATTTCAACCGCAACTTCCCTCCGCTCGACGATCGTAAGATCGAAGACGCCGAGGCCAAGCGCCGCATCGGCAATCTCGCCGCCTCGCGCGTCAAGGCCGGCATGACCGTCTACCTGGATTCGGGTTCGACCATCTTCTTCGCCGCCGAAGCCATCGCCGCCGCCGGCGTTCCCGACCTGCAGATCGTCACGACCTGCCTGCCGACCGCCCAGCTGATCTCATGCCTCCCGGGCGTCGAAGTCTACATCCCCGGAGGTCTGTTCCTGACCCGTCATGCGATGGTCGCCGGAGACCGCACGCTCGAGGAAGTCGCCCGCTGGAATTTCGACGTGGCCCTGCTGGGCGCCGAAGGCATCGACGAAAACGGTCTTTGGAATTCGCAGCGCGACATCTCGCACCAGCAGCGCGAAGTCATCCGTCGCAGCGACGAAGTCCTGATCTGCATGAACAAGGTGAAGCTCGGTCGCGGCGGTCCTTGCGCCGTCACCCGCGACGTCACTTCGCTCTTCCTGGTCACCGACGCCAGCGCCGCCGACGTCCAGAAAGCCAAGGTCAAGCTGCTCCCGGAGCGCGTCCTCACCTCTGTCTGATCAGGCCTCGTCCTTCCGAGGTATGTCGAACGACCCTGTCCAGTCGCTGCTCGAACTGTCCCATCAGCTGGGCGGTGAACGGCTGCGCATGGCGATCCTCGGAGAAGGCAATACTTCGGTCCGCATCGACGAGGATACCTTTGCGGTGAAGGCCTCAGGTTCCAATCTCGCCAGCCTGACTTCCGCGGACGTCACGCATTGCGCTTTCGACCGATTGCTCCCCCTGCTGGACAGATCCTCCGCGACGGACGTCGAGGTCGATCAGGCCCTGCTGGCCGCCCGCCTTGATCCCGCGGCCAAGAAGCCTTCGATCGAAGCCCTCTTCCACGCCTATCTGCTTACCCTGCCCGGCGTCCGCTGCGTCGGCCACGTCCACGCGATCGCCGTGAATCAGATCCTCTGTTCTCCGCGTGCCCGTGAGTTCGCCGAGCGACGCGCCTGTCCGGACGAGATCGTGATGTGCGGAGTCGAATCAGTCTTCGTGCCTTACGCCGAACCCGGCCTCGGTCTTTCCCAGGCCATCCGCCGTGAAGTCGTCACCTTCGTGAAGCGCACCGGGCGCGACCCGAAGATCATCCTCCTCCAGAACCACGGGATCATCGCCGTCGGTTCCTCCCCTAAGTCCGTCCTAGGCTCCCTGCTCATGGCCGAGAAAGCGGCTGAGATCTTCGTCGGCGCCGCCTCTTTGGGCGGACCGGTCTTCCTGACCGCCGAACAGTGCGAGCGTATCGCCGGACGCCCCGACGAACATTACCGGCAGAAAATGCTCGGTATGTGACCCTTTTCACCCTCCCCTGCCCCTTCTGACCATGTCCAATTACCTCGCCATCGACCTCGGAGCAGAATCCGGGCGCGTCATCCTCGGCCAGCTCAAGGCCGGCAAGTTCACCATGAAGGAGGTGCACCGCTTCTCCAACGGAGCCATCACCGCCAACGGCACCCTGCGCTGGGACATCATCCGTATCTTCCGCGAGATCCGCATCGGCCTGGCCAAGGGAGCCAAGCTCGGCCCGATCAAGTCGGTCGCCTGCGACTCCTGGGGCGTCGACTACGTCCTGCTCAAGGGCGACGGTCCGCTCCTTTCGCTTCCGTTCACTTATCGCGACGAGCGCAGCTTCAAGGCCTACGAGCTGGCCATGCGCCGCTTCTCGCAGAAGGAGATCTTCGAAGGCACCGGCATCGCCTCGATCTCCATCAACACGCTCTATCAGCTCTTCGACGACGCCGAGAACCGTCCCGAGATGCTGCAGTTCGCCGACAAGTTCCTGCTCATCGGCGATTACATCACCTGGCTGCTCACGGGCAAGGCCCGCGCCGAAGAGACGTTGATCTCCGGCAGCCAGTGCTGGGATACCCGCAAGCGTGACTGGGCCTGGCCGGTGCTGAAGAAGCTCGGCATCCCGAAGCACCTCTTCCCCAAGCCCGTCGCGCCAGGCGTCAAGCTCGGCAAGATGCTGCCTTACCTCGCCAAGGAAACCGGACTCGGCAAGGCCGAGGTCGTCACGACCTGCGCGCACGACACCGCCGCGGCCGTCGCCGCCGTCCCCGCCACCAAGGGCGATGATTGGGCTTACCTTTCTTCCGGCACCTGGTCGCTGCTCGGCGTGGAACTCCCGAAGCCGCTGGTCAACGAGACCGTGCGCAAGGCCAAGTACACCAATGAAGTCGGCTTCGGCGGAACCTCCCGCTTCCTCAAGAACCTCGTCGGCCTATGGGTGCTCCAGGAGTGCCGCCGCGAATGGATGGAGAAAGGCGAGGTCTCCGATTACGGCGAGATCGTGAAGCTCGCGCTCAAGGCGCCTTCGCTCCGCTCGTTCATCCGTCCTGACGATGTGCGCTTCGCCAAGCGCGGCGACATGGTCGCCAAGGTCCAGGCCTTCTGCCGCGAGACCAAGCAGCCCGTTCCCAAGACCCACGGCGAGATCGCACGCTGCGTGCTCGAATCCCTCGCGCTCCTCTACCGTGTCGAGATGGACGGCATGGAGAAACTCACCGGTCGCAAACTCAAGCGCCTGCACATCGTGGGCGGCGGCTGCCGCAACGCTTTGCTCAACCAGGCGACCGCCGACGCCACCGGCCGTACGGTCATCGCCGGACCGGTCGAGGCCACCGCCGCGGGCAACATCCTCGTTCAAGCCATCGCCATGAAGGAGCTCAAGAACCTCGACGAACTGCGCAAGGTCGTCCGAAACTCCTTCGAGGTAGTGACTTACAAACCGAATTCCACCGCCGCATGGGCCGCCGCCCAAGCCAAGTTTAATGGTTTAAAGAAGTCATAAAACCCCTTACCCACCCCTCACCCATTTCCACGTAACAAACATGTCCAACTACAAGTACGTCTCCCACCTCTGGAATGATGCCGAAGCCGCGAAGCTCGATCCGGTCGGCCGTCTGGTCTACCGTTCCAACAAGCTCGGAGCAGACCAGCGCATCACGAACACCGGCGGCGGCAACACCTCCTCCAAGATCGTCGAAAAGGATCCCCTCACCGGCGCCGATACCCAGGTCCTCTGGGTCAAAGGTTCCGGCGGCGACCTCCGCACCAGCAACCGCGACAATTTCTCCTCCCTCTACCAGGACAAGCTCATCGGCCTCCAGAAGTCCTACGCCGCCCGCGCGGACAAGGGCCTGAAGTCCCAGGCCGAGGACGACATGGTCGCGATGTACAACCACGCGACCTTCAACCTCAACCCCCGCGCCTCGTCGATCGACACCCCGCTGCACAGCTTCCTGCCCGGCAAGCATGTCGACCACATGCACCCGAACGCGATCATCTCCATCGCCGCTTCCAAGAACTGCGAAGCCCTCACCAAGGAGATCTTCGCCGGCAAGATGGCCTACGTGAAGTGGATGCGCCCGGGCTTCGAGCTCGGCCTTGCCATGCAGGAGATCTCCCGCCAGCAGCCGGCCATCAAGGCCATCATGATGGGCCAGCACGGCTTCATCTCCTGGGCTGATGACGACAAGGCCTGCTACGAGCTAACCCTCGCCATGATCGAGCAGGCCGCGGCCTACATCGAAGCCAAGTACCAGGCCAAGGGCGGCGACGCCAAGGCCTTCGGCGGCGCCCTTTACCAGACCCTCGACGCCGAGAAGCGTCATGCGACCTTCGCCGCCATCCTGCCTTGGCTCCGCGGCCAGGTCTCCAAGGAGAAGCGCTTCATCGGCACGATCCAGGACGACGAGAAGATCCTCCGCTTCGTCAACTCTAAGGACGCCCCTCGTCTCGCCGAGCTCGGAACCTCCTGCCCGGACCACTTCCTCCGCACCAAGATCAAGCCGCTCTACGTGAACTGGAACCCCCAGTCCGAGGACGCCGCCGCGCTGAAGGCCAAGCTCGCCGCCGCCCTTGAGCAGTACCGCAAGGACTACGCTTCCTATTACAACGCCTGCAAGCGCCCGAACTCCCCGGCGATGCGCGACCCGAACCCTACGGTCGTCCTCATCCCCGGCCTCGGCATGATCGCCTGGGGCAAGGACAAGTCCGAATCCCGCGTCACCGCCGAGTTCTACAACTGCGCCGTCGAAGTCATGCGCGGCGCCGAAGCCATCGACCAGTACATCGCCCTGCCCCAGCAGGAAGCCTTCGACATCGAGTACTGGCTGCTCGAAGAAGCGAAGCTCAAGCGCATGCCGGCCGAGAAGGAACTCGCCCGCCAGGTCATCATCGTCGTCGGCGCCGGCTCCGGCATCGGCAAGGAGACCGCCCACCGCCTCGTGAAGGAAGGCGCGCACATCGTCTGCGTCGACAAGAACGTCGAGGCCGCCCAGGCCACCGCCAAGGAGATCACCGACAAGCTCGGCACGGGCATCGGCGTCGCCGGCACCGGCCTCTCGAACTGCGGCCCGGCCATCGGCCTCGCCGGTGACATCATGGACCGCGCCTCGATCCGCAAGATGCTCGACCAGGTCGCGCTCGCCTACGGCGGCTTCGACTCCATCTGCGTCACCGCCGGCATCTTCGTCTCGCCGGACACCACCGGCCACATCCCGGACGACAAGTGGGCCCTCACCTTCGCCCTCAACGTCACCGGCAGCTACCTCGTCGCCGACGAAGCCTACAAGACCTGGAAGGAACAGGGTCTCCGCGGCAACCTCGTCCTGACCACCAGCGCCAACGCCGCCGTGGCCAAGAAGGGCTCCGTCGCCTACGACACCTCGAAGGCCGCCGCCAATCACCTCGTCCGCGAGATGGCCATGGAGCTTTCGCCCCTGATCCGCGTCAACGGCGTGGCCCCGGCCACCGTCGTCCAGGGTTCGGCGATGTTCCCGCGCGACCGAGTGATCGCGTCGCTTGCGAAGTACAACATTCCCTACACCGATGATGAGGCGACCGATTCGCTGACCACGAAGCTCTCCCGCTTCTACGCCGATCGCACCCTGACCAAGAACCCCATCACGCCCGCCGACCAGGCCGAAGCCTACTTCCTCCTCGTGACCAATCGCCTCAGCAAGACGACCGGACAGGTCATCACCGTCGACGGCGGCCTCCACGAGGCCTTCCTCCGCTAACCCTGTGCGCATCTCCCTCTTCGTCCCTTGCTTCGTCGACCAGCTGACCCCTCAGGTCGGCCTGGCGACGGCCAAGGTGCTGAAGCGCCTCGGTCATGAGGTGGAGTTCCGCTCCGCGCAGACCTGCTGCGGCCAGCCTTCGTTCAACTCCGGACAGTGGGACGTGGCCCGCGAGGCCGCGATCCGCGCGCTCGGCGTCTTCCGCGGGGCCGAAGTCGTCGTGGGACCCTCGGGCTCCTGCGTTGCGATGATGCGCCAGTTCTACCCGGAGCTCCTCAAGGGTACGCCGCATGCGGCCGAAGCGGACGATCTCGCGTCCCGCACCTTCGAGTTCTCGGAGTTCCTGGTGAAGAAGCTCGGCGTCACCGACGTCGGCGCGAAGTTCGCCAAGAAGGTCACCTACCATGACGGTTGCCACGCCCTGCGTGAGCTTCGTCTCAAGGAGGAACCCCGCCAGCTGCTCCGCGCGGTCAAGGGGCTCGAACTCATCGAATCCGAAGAAGGCGAGACCTGCTGCGGTTTCGGCGGCCTGTTCTCGGCCAAGTTCCCCATGATCTCGACCGCGATGGTCCAGGTCAAAGGCGGCGCCCTCGCCCGCACCGGCGCCGACTACGTTGTCTCTTCCGACCCTTCCTGCCTCCTGCAGATCGGCGGCTGGCTGTCCCGCGAGGGCAAGCCGATCCTTCCGCTGCATATCGCCGAAGTCCTGGCCAACGACGCCTGAACATGTCCGACTCCAAAGCCATCTTCCTCAAGGACGCCACGGTCAACGCCGCGGACGGGGACCAGCGCGCCTTCATCCGCAAAGCGCTCGGAGGCTATTACACCAACCGCGACCTCCAGAAGGCCCGTTACCGGGATTGGGAACGCGCCCGTGATGCGGCCTCCATGGCCAAGTGGTCGGCGGTCAACGACCTCGCGAACGTCCTCGAGAAGTTCACGGCCAATTTCGAACGCAACGGCGGCGTCGTCCACTGGGCCCGCGACGCGGCCGAAGCCCGCGCCATCATCCTGAAGATCGCCGAGGACAACAAAGCCAAGGCCATCGTGAAGTCGAAGTGCATGACTTCCGAGGAGATCCACCTGAACGACGCCCTCGAGAAAGCCGGTTACGGCGTGGTCGAAAGCGACCTCGGCGAGTTCATCCAGCAGCTGCGCGGCGAAGCCCCCTATCACTTCGTCTTCCCGTGCATGCACGTGAAGCGCGAGGCCATCAGCGAGCTCTTCACCAAGCACCTGGGCACGGCGCCGACCGACAGCCCTGAGGAGCTGACGATGATCGCCCGCCGTCACCTCCGTCAGCTCTACGTCGACGCCGACATCGGCATCACGGGCGCGAACTTCCTCGTGGCCGAGACCGGTCAGATCTCGATCACCGAGAACGAAGGCAACGCGCGCCTCACCGCCGCCCTGCCTCGCATCCATATCGCGCTCTCCGGCATCGAGAAGGTGATCAATCACCTCGACGACCTGTCCGTGCTGCTCCCGATGTTGGCCACCGCCGGCGCGGGCCAGCCGATGACCTGCTACAACACGCTCTATTCCGGTCCGCGGAAGAAGGGCGAGTGCGACGGTCCTGAGCAGTTCCACCTCGTCCTGCTGGACAACGCCCGCACCCGCCTGCTGGCCGACCCCGAGCAGCGCGACGCCCTCCATTGCATCCGTTGCGGCGCCTGCCTGAACGTCTGCCCGATCTTCAAGAACATCGGCGGCCTGGCCTACGGGACCACCTACCAGGGTCCGATCGGCTCGGTCATCACGCCTCACCTGCGCGGACTCAAGCAGTGGAATCACCTCTCCGGCGCCTCCTCGCTCTGCGGGGCCTGCACGGACGCCTGCCCTGTCCGCATCGACCTGCACCATCACCTGCTGCACAACCGTCGCAACGCCGCCAAGGAATCGCCGACGCTGTTCGACCGCGTCTTCCATCACGGCTTCAACTTCGTGATCAAGCGCCCTTGGTTGTTCGCCACGGGCGGCAGGATCTTCCGCGCCACCCTGCCGCTGCTGCAGAAACTGCCGATTCCTTACATGGGCGCATGGATGAAGACGCGCGACCTCCCCAAGGCCCCTGCCAGCTCCTTCCGCGACCAGTGGAAGAACGACCATGTCTGACGCCCGCTCCGATATCTTCGCCCGCATCCGCGAGGCGCTCAAAGTCAAGGCCCCCAAGCCTCACCTCAAAGGTGAACCGGCTCCGGGCAAGACCTCGGCCGTCGCCAAACCCTGGCTGCCGGAAGGCGGCGAGACCGCCGACGCGAGCCTGACCATCCTGGCCGAACAGCTGGCCAAGCTGAAGGCCGTCCTGATCCGCGTACCGGATCATGCCGCCGCCGCCAAGGCGGTCGCCGACCTTTCGTCATCCAAAGGATGGAAGAAGGTCGCCTATCACGGGCACCCGCTGACGCGCCCCATCGCCTCGGCTCTGACCTGCGAGACCTGGGAGGCGGATGCCTCCTTCGACAAGCAGAAGCTCGAAGGCTGCGACGCCGGCCTGACCACCTGCGAGGCGATCGTCGCCCAGCTCGGCGCCATCCTGGTTTCCAGCGCGAGTTCCGGCGGCCGCGCCCTTTCGATCCTCCCCCACGTCCACGTGGTCGTCGCCGAAACGTGCCAAGTCGTGCCCGACCTGGGTTCGTCCTTGGCGCTCGTCCAGGCCCGTCACGGCAAGGACATGCCCAGCATGCTTTCCTTCATCACCGGCCCCAGCCGCACGGGCGACATCGAGCGCATCCTGGTCCTCGGCGCCCACGGCCCGAAGGAACTCTACCTCGTGCTGGTCGGCTGACCCTCGGTTCATTTCGTTTTTTCCAGCCCGACATGCTGGAAAGGACTGTTTTCCAATACCCCGGAAATCCCATACAATCTCAACCATGAGACTGCTCCCCCAGGCCGCCCTCCTCTTGGCGGCTCTTGTCCTGATGGGCGAAGAGCCGAAGCCGTTCCGCTGGTCAGGAGAGCTTAACGTGCCCGATCCGACGGCCTGCTCGGTCGACGAGTCTGGAAACGTCTATGTCGCCTCCACCACCCGTCGCAAGGTCTCAGACCTGGATATCCGCGAGCACAAGGCCTGGGTCCCCGACGACGTCGGCCTCACCACGCCGGAGGAGAAGCTCGCTTTCTATCAGCGAGAGCTTGCCCCGGGAAAGATGAAGGGAGCCCGCGGCGGCCTGAAGGATCACAACAAGGACGGCAGCGTCGACTGGAAGGACCTGGCTTACTTCAAGGAGCGCATCTACAAGCTCTCCGACACCGACCGAGACGGCGTGGCCGACAAGATCACGGTCTTCGCGGAAGGCTTCGACTCGCCGGTATCGGGCATCGCGGCCGGCGTGCTTTACTTCGACGGATGGGTCTACGTCACCGCCATCCCCGACGTCTGGCGCCTGAAGGATACCGACGGAGACGGAGTCGCCGACGTGAAGGAAATCGTGGCCACGGGCTTCGGCGGTCACATCGCCTATGCCGGGCACGACATGCATGGCCTCCGCCTAGGGCCGGACGGGCGCATCTATTGGACGGTCGGCGACAAAGGCGCCAACGTGCTCAGCAAGGAAGGACGCCGCTTCGCCTATCCCCATGAGGGCTGCGTGCTGCGATGCGAACCCGATGGCAGCCGCTTCGAAGTCTTCGCCCACGGCATCCGCAACACCCAGGAGATCGCCTTCGATGATTTCGGCAACGTCATCGGCGTCGATAACGACGGAGACCAGCCCAAGGAGCGCGAACGCCTGATGTATCTGGTCGAAGGCTCGGACTCCGGCTGGCGCAACCAGCATCAATATCAGTATACGGACAGCCGTTGGGTGAAGGAGAACATGTGGCAGCCTCACGGCGCCCCCGACCAGCCCCTCAGCATCACTCCCCCGATCGCCAACTACTCCGACGGCCCGGCCGGCTTCCTGCGCGAGCCCGGACATGCCTTGGACGGGGATCTGCGTGGCAACTTCCTGCTGAACCAGTTCCCGAAGGGCAAGATGGACGCCTTCACCCTGGAGCCGCATCTGGACGGCTTCCGTCAGACGAACCTTCGCACCATCAGCTCCGGCATCATGGGCATCGGCATGGCCTGGGGCATCGATGGACGCGCCTATTACGCAGACTGGATCGGCGGATACCCGCTCGACGGCAAAGGCGCGGTCTGGCGCCTCGACGTCGCCGCGACGGTCGACAAGTCGTCCGAGGAATTCCTTTCCAAGTCATTCTCCGTCCCGGTACCGAAGGACGAATGCCTGCGCCTGCTAGGCCATCGCGACCAGCGCGTACGCGTCAACGCCTCCATCCGCCTGCATCGTCAGGGTGCCTGGTCCGAGATGCTCTCCTTGGCCAAGGACGTGAACGCGCCACGTTTCGCCCGCATCCACGCGATCTGGGGCTTCGGCATGGGACTGCGTCTTGGCAATATCACCGACTTCTCTCCCGCACTTGCGCTCCTGGACGATGCCGACTCTGAGATCCGCGTCCAAGCCCTCAAGGTGCTCAGCGAAGCGAAGGCCACTCCGGAACTCATCGCCAAAGTTTCTGCTCAGCTCGCTCAATCCGACCTCCGACTCCGCACTCAGGCTGGCGTCACGCTCGGCAAGCTCGGCGGCAACGTGCCGTTCAATGCCTTCGTACGCGACGCCGCGACCGAACTCCGCCTACCCTGGTTGCGACATGGACTGGTGTCGGGCCTAGCCGGCACCCAATCCGCGGACGGACTCCTCAAGGTCGCCCAGTCGAATCAGGGAGCCGAAGCCGTCTTCGCCACGCTCGCCCTGGCGCGCCAGCGTTCCCCCCTGCTCTCGCAGCTGCTCGGACATGCCAACGCAGAGGTCGTCGTCGAGGCAGCCCGCGCGATCCATGATGACGTCGGCATCCCGACGGCCCTCAACGGTCTGTCTGAGTCCTTCGGACGATCCGACATGCCTTATCACGCCGCACGTCGCGCCCTCAACGCGTGCCTGCGCTCCGGTAAGAAGGAAGACTTCCAGCGCGTCCTGGAATGGACCCTCCTGCAGCCCGCGGGCGCGCCGCTTCGCTCGGAAGCGTGGAAAGCATTGCAGGTGTTCGCCCAGCCTCCCCGCCTCGACCTCGTCGATGGAGTTGCCCGTCCCCATCCTGCCCGCGAGCGTGATCCGCTCGCCGGCTCCCTACGTGCCCGCCAGGCCGACCTGCTCGCCATCACCGATGCCTCTGATCGTCCCAAGGTGCTGGAACTCATGGTCGATTACGAATTGGACCTGCCCTCTTCGGAACTGCTTGCGCTGGCAGGTGACCTCAAGGCTTCGCCGGCTGTCCGTCTTCAGACGCTACGTCTTCTCGGCCGGCAGAACCTCGACGCCCCCACCCTCGTCGGCATCCTTCGCCGTGCAGCCGGCGAAGGAAATCCGTCGGAAGTCAGGATCGAAGCGCTTCGCCAGCTATTCCTAAAGGATGGCGACTCCGCCTTGCAGGTAGCCCGCGAGATCATCGCCTCGAAGTCCGCCAAGATCGCCGAAAAGCAGGCCGTCGTCGCCGCGCTCCGCGGACGCGATGACGCCGCTTCGGCAAAGATCATCCAGGAACTCGCGGAGCGCCTCGTGGCCCGCAAGCTGGACAACGGACTGAAGCTAGACGTCCTGATCCTGGCCAAGGAATCCTCCTCCGTACCCGTCGTCGCCTTGGTGCGGCGCTATCTGGAGTCCGCAGCCAAGACGTCGGGAGCCATGGCCGGCCCGGAGCTGCCTTACGAACTTCTTACCGACGGCGGCGACCCCGTAGCGGGGCGCGCGCTGATCAATGGCCACCTGGGCGCCAACTGCGTCGCCTGCCATCGTGTCGACTCGAACGAAGGCAGCGAAGTCGGACCTAGCCTTCGCCTGGTCGGCTCACAGCGCACCAAACTGGAACTCGCCCAGTCCCTTGTCGAACCCTCCGCCAAGATCGTCGTCGGCTTCGGCATGGAGACGATCCAGTTGAAATCCGGAGAGACCGTGGCCGGAAGCGTCCTCAAGGAGACCCCGAAGGCCATCGACGTGAGGCTGCCTGACGGAAAGACGCGCAGCCTGAACGTGACGGAAGTCGCCCAGCGCACCCCGCCCATCTCCGTCATGCCTCCGATGCTCGGCATCCTGACACCGGCGGAAATCCGCGACGTGGTCGCCTATCTGACGACCCTCAAGCCCAAGGCCAGCAAGTCCAAGAGCGCCGCTAAGGCCAAATAAGCGGATGCAGGGTTGAGTCCAGGGTCTCAGGGCATTGGATAAGGGGCATGCTGCTGAGACTCTTCCTGCTGCTATCACCGCTGGCGATCCTCGCGCAAGGAGACCTCATCGCCGAATGGCAGAAGCAGTATGACACTTGGTATTGGCGCTCACCACGCACCAAGGTGGACGCGCCTCAATGGTCTCGCGACGGAAACACCCTCGCGTATGCGTGGACGGATCCGGCGGAAATTTCCTGGAGACTCGTCGACTGCGGGACCGGCAAGACACGCCCGGCCTTCGATCCGGCCAAGCTGAGCGCCGCCTTCACATCATTCGACGGCAGGAAAGTCACCGCCAAGAAGTGGCCTTTTACCCGCATCATCCCCATGGATGATGGACGTCTCCGGCTCGAGAACGACAAGGAGAGCTGGTTCCTCGGTACCGATGGCAAGATCGTCATCGCCGCAGGACCTTCCGCAGCCCGACCACCCGGCAGGCCCAACTCCGGCAGCCGAACGTTGAACGCCGGCAAGGAGGGCTCGGTCTCTCCGGACAGTCGCACACGCGTCGAATTACGGGAAGGCGGCGTTTACCTGACTACGGCGGCAGGCCATACGCCGAGCTGGGCGCCAAGCGGACGCGAAACATTCGTCGGTCCGATCAGCTGGTCTCCGGATGGCCGACATTTCGCGGTCTGGAGAGAAATCAAGGAAACCACCCGTCTCTATAACGTCGTCGATTCTGTCAAAGGCACGAGCCGTGAGATCCCTTATGACAAGCCTGGTGACCCGCGGACGACTCGAACTCCGTGGGTATTTCAGGCTGACGGCAAAGGAGCCAGCGGCTGTCCGCTGAATGTCCTCCCCCAGGCTTACGCGACGGACCGCCTGGATTGGTCCGCTGACTCCAAGGTGCTACGGACCGAGTATATCCGTCGAGGTTTCACCGGACATGGCATCGTCGCATACGACGTCGAAAAGGGTGCCTGGCGTAAAGTCCTCGCCGAGGAGGACCCCAAGTTCGTCTACACCTTCAATGCGCGCTACCGGCACGATCTTTCAGATGACCTTACCCTCTGGGCTTCGGAGCGCTCCGGCTGGAACCATCTTTATGCCGTCGACCTAAGGACAGGTCAGACCCTCCGCCCGCTCACCTCGGGCGAATGGGTCGTGAAACAGGTCACGCACCTCGACGCCGAAGCGAAAGAGATCTATTTCCAAGCCGTCGGCAGGGTCGCCGGCGAGAACCCTTATCACACGCATCTCTGCAAGGTGGGCTTAGACGGAAAAGGCCTCGTCGACCTCACGCCGGATGACGCCTATCATGACGTCAGTTTTTCTCCGGATCGTCGTACGTTCATCGACACCGCTTCTCGGGTCGACGTCCCTCATGCCTTCTTCCTGCGTAGCGCCAAGGACGGTAAGATCCTGGCGACCCTCGGAGTAAGCGACGTGTCCGACCTCCGAAAAGCCGGCTGGCAGCCGGCCCGCCCGTTCGTCGCCAAGGATCGCGAGGGTAAGTTCGACATCTGGGGCGTGGTCACCCGTCCCTACCCCTTCGATCCCAAGAAGAAGTATCCCGTCATCGAGAACATCTATGCCGGACCTCACGGTTCGTTCGCGCCCCGCACCTTCAACTGGTGGCACCGCAACCATCGCGAGCTTTCGATGCTGGGCTTCTATGTCGTGCAGCTCGACGGCCGGGGGACCAACCATCGAGGCAAGGAGTTCCACCAGCAGATCTGGCGCAACCTCAAGGACGGCGGCTTCCCTGACCGTATCGCCTGGATGCAGGCCTTGGCCAAGACCGAGCCGAACATGGACCTCTCACGCGTGGGCATCTTCGGGGGATCCGCCGGCGGCCAGAACACGGCGCATGCCTTGCTTCTGCATGGCGGCTTCTACAAGGCCGGCGCGGCGGACTGCGGGTGCTACGACAATCGCGTCGATAAGCTCTGGTGGAACGAACAGTGGCTCGGCTACCCGGTCGGCCCTTGGTACGAGGAGAATTCCTGCGCCAAGTATGCCGCCAACCTCAGCGGACGCCTTTTCCTTTCCGTCGGCGAGTCCGACACGAACGTCGACGTGAAGTGCAGTTATGACTTCCGCGACGCCCTCATCGCCGCCGGCAAGAGAGACCAATTCGAGTTCCATGTCGTGCCCGGCGCCAACCACGGCGCCGGCGAATCCAACGACATGCGGGTGAAACGGGCGCGCTTCTTCCAGTCGGCCCTCGGACAACCCCTGCCCTTATGACGACCGCCCCGCGGACCACCGGCCTGATCGAGCTCCGGCTCAATCACGTGAGCCAGCTCTTCAACACCATGGACCCGTCGCCCTTCCATGAGCGCGACCTGGACCATGACGCCGAGGAGTTCATCCTCAGCTGGGCGCGGGAGCACGAGAAGGATTCCGAACTGCGGATCAAGGTCGTCCTCCGCCAGCCTGAGGACCCCGAGGCGGCCCGATTGGTCCGGGAGTCCGTCCAGCACTACTTCGGCTACCGGTCACGGATCGCTCAACGCGACCTCGCCGAGCTTTTCCGGGAAGGACGCATGGCTCTGCTCATCGGCCTACTCTTCCTGGGCTCCACCCTGGTGCTGAGGGACCTGATCACCCCTGGTCCGCGCCTCGCCGACTTCATCCGCGAAGGCCTGACCATCTGCGGGTGGGTCGGCCTCTGGAAGCCCATCGACATCCACCTCTACCGCTGGTGGCCCCTGAAGGCCCACGGGAGGCTCCTGACAAGGCTGTCCGCCTGTCAGGTCGAGGTGGCTTTTGAGGCATGAAGTCGGGGGCTTGGCCGCCTTATGGGGTGGGTTAGAACGGCCAAAATAACGAATTTTTTACGAAGAGGCATTGACGGGGGGGAGCGCCTGCCCCAATCCCAACCTTCCGCATGCAGAATTTCGCGAGCCAGTGCCTGGACCAGACCAAGGCCCTCCTCAAACTCAACTTCAATTCCCTCGCTCCTGACGGCACTGTCGTGCCCGTCGAAGGCGAGGTCTCCCGCGCCGACGAGCCGGGTCACGCCGCCCTGGCCTTCGGGGAATACTTCCGCGCCACCGGCGAGCTCACGATGGACAGGCAGAACATCGCCGAGATCGTCGCCCGCACCATCACCGCCCAGGTCCGCATCAGCCAAGGCTCCGACAACGGCATGGCCTTCGCCTGCCTCGGCCTCCTCGCCTTCGGCCCGACCCGCGAACGCAACCCGGTCTGGGAGCTCCTCGACGAACCGACCCGCGCCCTGATCGACGAGCGCCTGGCCGTCGAGCACGACCATCACGACCACGTACAGGCCTTCGACATCGCCAAGGCCGTCTGCCGTTTCTCCTTCGGACTTACCAAGAAGGACGAAACCGGCGCGCTCGTCGACCGCTTCATGGACCGCATCGCCGCGGCCTCCACCGGCGGATTCCACGACGAAGCCTCCAAGGCGGCCAACGCCGAGAACTTCGGCGGCGCCTTCGACCTCTACGGCGTCGTCTCCCTGATCTTCATCCGTCAGTCGCTCCAGCTTCACGCGAACATCCAAGTCCGCGACGCCAAGCTGCCCAAGCTCCGCGGCCTCGCCGAGAAATACCTCCGCGTGATCATGGATACCGTGCGCGAAGACGGACTCGGCTGGAGCTACGGACGCGGCATCGGCGCCTACGGCCAGATGCACTGCATCACCCTGCTCCTGCAGGCCCTCCGCGACCGCTGGGTCCCCGTCGACAAGGAGCCGCTCGCCCGCGACCTCGTCCGCCGTCTCTACGCCCACTTCTTCACGACCTTCTTCGACGCCGAGCATGGCATCATCGTGATCCGCGACGGGGAACGCGACACCATCCCGGGTCATACGACCCGCATGGCGAACTTCGACGCCGCCCGTTACCTTTCCCAGTGGTCCCGCCTCGCCAAGACCATCGGCGGCGCGATGGACGTGGTCAAGCCGGCCAGCCGCCTGCCCGTCTGCCGCTTCTTCTCCTACGACAAGTCGCCGCGCAAGGAGCAGGGACTCCTCTCCTATCAGGATCCGGCCTCCGGCCTGCACGTCATCCTTCCCCTTTTGTCCTCGGGATCGCACCGCTACTCCGACTCGCTGGCTTTCCCGCACATGCCCGGCGTCTTCGACTGGCCTTCCAATCAGGCCACCACGCCGTTCATCCCTGAGTTCACCATCGGCGGCAAGGTCTTCACGCCTTCCTTCTACGGCAAGAACGCGCAGGTCGCCATGGGCACCAAGGCCGGCACCTATCACTTCCGCTACGAACAGCCGGACCTCATCGATCGTGACGAGAAGATCTCCGCGAACATCGCTTCGCTCAAGGTCGATTGGGAATTCAACGGCGGTCGCATCGTCGGCCGCTTCACGCTGACCGCCAAGGCCGCCGTCGTCCTCGAGGACTTCCGCCTCGTCCTGCCCATCGCCGCGACCCACTCGCGCATGACCCCGGGCAACGCCCTCGTCCTCGGCGCCGAATCCCATCGTTGCGAGGTCCTCAAGGATGACTTCCACGCCTCCTGGGCCGAGACCAAGGTCGTGAGCGACAACCCCAAGCACCGCACCTGCTGGGGCAAGGTCCACTTCTACCAGACGCTCCAGCGGGACAAGTCCATGCCGCTGCGCGCGGGCATGACCTACGCCTTCGAGATCGCCTACCAGCCCCACATCGTCCGGGCCGGTGACGCGGTCTGAGGCGGTTTCCCCGTCCGGTGCTCCTTCGGGGTTGTCCTGACCCCTGACCCTGCCCTATCTCCCTAGGGTCTTCCTTCATGCCCAGTCCGTTCTACATCACCACGGCCATCGACTACGCCAACGGCTCGCCGCACCTCGGCCATGCCTACGAGAAAGTCCTCTCCGACGTGATCTCCCGGCACATGCGCATGAGCGGCCGCAAGGTCCACTTCCTGACGGGTCTGGACGAGCACGGACAGAAGGTCCAGCAGACGGCCCAGAAACGCGGAGTCGAGCCTCAGGTCCTGGTCGACGAGATCGCCGCGGTCTTCAAAGGGATGCTGGGCGACCTCAACATCTCCCACGACGACTACATCCGCACGACCGAGCCGCGTCACAAGAAGATCGTCCAGCACTTCCTCCAGAAGCTCTTCGACCAGGGCCTCATCTACAAGGGCCAGAAGACCGACTGGTATTCCACCCGTCAGGAGCAGTTCCTCACGGACAAGGACCGCGCCCCGGACGGTTCCTGGCCGGAGATCTACGGCGAGGTCACGCAGACCACCGAAGAGAACTACTACTTCAAGCTGACGCAGTTCCAGCCCTGGCTGATCGAGCACATCAAGTCGCACCCCGACTTCATCACGCCGCGCTTCCGCCAGAACCAGGTCCTCGAGTTCCTCAAGGAACCGATGAACGACCTCTGCATCTCGCGTCCGAAGAGCCGCCTCACCTGGGGCATCGAACTGCCGTTCGACACGTCCTTCGTGACGTATGTCTGGTTCGACGCGCTGACCAACTACTACTCCGCCGTCGCCGACAAGGGCCTCTGGCCGGCCGACGTCCATGTCATCGGCAAGGACATCCTCTCCCCTCCGCACGCGGTCTACTGGCCCTGCATGCTCAAGGCGCTCGGCATCGAGCCCCCGCGCCAGCTGCTCGTGCACGGCTGGTGGACGGTGAATAACCAGAAGGCGTCCAAGTCCGCCGGCAACGCCGCCGACACCCTCGGTTACGTCGCTTCGCACGGGGCCGACGCCTTCCGCTTCTACCTCTGCCGCGAGATGGTCGTCGGCCAGGACGCCGACTTCTCGACGATCACCTTCGAGAACCGCTACAAGGCCGACCTCGGCAACAACCTCGGCAACCTGGTCAACCGCCTGCTCAACATGGTCGGCCGCAACTACGCCGGCGCCATCCCCGCCGCGGCCGCCGACGAAGAGCTCGAGCAGAACCTGCGTCGCCTCTGGGACGACAGCGTGAAGAAGTATTCCGAAGCCTTCGCCGAGTATCAGGTGAGCCACGCCCTCGAAGCCCTCTGGGTCTTCATCAGCGCGATGAACGCCTACATCGAAGCCCGTGCGCCATGGAAGCTGGCGAAATCCGCCGATGCCGCCGATCGCGCCCGCCTCGATTCCTGCCTGGCCCACGTGGCCGAGGGCCTGCGTCTCGTCGGCACCTTGCTGACCCCGGTGATGCCGGCGACCTGCGACAAATTGCTTACCAACATAGGACGCCCCGCAGCCACGAGCTTCGAGGGTCAGCTGACCTGGTCGGCCGTGTGCACCGGCTCGAAAGTCGCCGAAAAATGCATCCTTTTCCCGCCGATCGAAGCCCCGAAGGAAACTCCGACCGCCTGATTGGACATCGGTCGAGGAAGACCTAACCTCCTAGTCATGGACCCGATCAAATCCCTCGACGAAGCCGATCTGCTGGCTCAGGCCGAGGCTCGCTCCAGCGAGAACGGTTTCGTGTCCTACCAGTTCGAAGTTCCCGAGCTAGACCCGTTGGCCGTGCTCGAGACGCTGGATGAGCCGGCGCCCCGCGGTTATTTCGAGAATCCCTCCCGCCGACGCGCCCATGCCGCGGGAGCACCGGTCCTTCAATGGCGCGGACGAGGCGAACGACGCTTCGCGGAAGCCGACGCCTGGCTGCGCGAACTAGACGCCAACCTGACATCGGTCGGCCATCGTCCCCGCGTCATCGCGACGTTCCCGTTCTATCCCGGCACGGAGAACGAAGGCGCCGAGGCCCGTCTCTTCCTCCCGGGATGGCAGGTCGTCAGCGAAGACGGCGTCACCACCGTCACGCTCGTCGAACTGGCCGGACCCGGTTGCGCCGCCCGTCTCGCCATCCGCGCCGATGGCTTCCGACGCTTCAGCTATCGCTCCACGCCGCCGTCCCCGCGCGCCCCTGTCCCGACCGTCCTTTCGGAAGTCGGCGGCTCCTGGTTCCCCTCGGCGGTGCTTCGCGCGACCGAACTCATCAAAGAGGGCTCTTTCGAGAAGATCGTGCTCTCGCGCGCCTTCGACTGGCGCCGCAACGAGCCTTTCAGCGCCTACGCCACCCTGCACCGTCTTCGTCGCGGCAACCCCCAGTGCCACACCTTCCTAGTCGATGAAGACGACGGCGCGCTCGTCGGCGCCACGCCCGAGACGCTGCTTTCCCTCTTCGATGGCGCGGTCCGCTCCGAATCCGTGGCCGGCACCACCCGGCGCGGCGAGTCGGCTTCCGAAGACGCTTCGCTCGCCGAAGCCCTGCTGACCAGCGACAAGGACCGGCGCGAGCACACGGCGGTCACCGCCTCGATCCTGCGCCGTCTCCGCATGGTCGGCGTCCTCGCCGCCACCTCCCGCAACGCCGAACTCCTCCGCCTTGGCAACGTCATGCACCTGCGGACGCCCATCGAAGGCACGATGCCCGCCGACCGGCGTTTCCTCGAGGTCGCAGGCGAACTGCATCCGACTCCGGCGGTCGGCGGCAAACCGCGCGCGCTCGCGCTTCCTTTCATCCCTGGCTTCGAACCCCACCAACGCGGGCTCTACACCGGCGCGGTGGGCTGGGTCCGTTCGGACGGTCAATCCGGCAAGCTTTACGTCGCGCTTCGATGCGCCCGGCTCAAGGGCTCGGCGGCCCGAGCCTTCGCCGGCGCCGGCATCGTGGCGGGGTCCGATCCCGGCGCCGAAGCGACCGAGACCGAGATGAAGCTGCGTACGATCCTCGAAGCGCTCATCTGAAGATGAAAGTCGTGCTTCAGCGCGTCCTCTCCGGCTCGGTGAGCGTAGACGGCGTCGTCAGCGGTTCC
Source organism: Verrucomicrobiota bacterium (assembly GCA_041180005.1). Taxonomy (GTDB): domain Bacteria; phylum Verrucomicrobiota; class Verrucomicrobiia; order Opitutales; family UBA953; genus UBA953. The sequence goes on from JBEGSF010000002.1 coordinate 459,385, forward strand.
ATCGGCGCCGGCTACGTGCTTCTGGTCGGCATCGCCGCAGGTGATGACGAATCGGTCGTGCGACGCCTGGCCGCGGACGTCGCGAAGGCCCGCCTGATGTCGGATCCGCAGGGCAAGATGGGCGTAAAACTGAAGGACGCCGGCGGCGAAGCCCTTGCCGTCAGCCAGTTCACGCTCCTCGCTGACTTCTCCAAGGGCAACCGCCCCTCGTTCAACGGCGCGGCACGACCGGAGGTCGCCCGGCCGCTCTTCGACCTCTTCGTGGCCGAGCTGTCGGCGCATCTCGGGCGCCCCGTGCCGACGGGCGTCTTCGGGGCCGACATGCGCGTCGAGATCGTCAACGACGGTCCGGTGACGGTCGTCCTGGAGTAGTTTAGGCTTAACCTCGGGACGGCTTCGCCCTACCCCTCTCGTTCCTCCATGCTCTCCGTCCGCATCATCCCCTGTCTCGACGTCCACGGCGGCCGCGTGGTCAAGGGCGTGAAGTTCGAAGAGCTGCGCGACGCCGGCGACCCAGTCGCGGTAGCCGCAGCCTACGAGAAGCAAGGCGCCGACGAGCTCGTCTTCCTCGACATCACCGCCTCCAGCGACGAGCGCCGAACCATGGTGGACGTCGTGGAGCGCACCGCCGACCAGGTCTTCATGCCCCTCACCGTCGGCGGCGGCCTCCGCTCGGTCGATGACATCCGCACGATGCTCAACGCGGGCGCCGACAAGGTCTCGCTCAACACCTCGGCCATCAAGGATCCCGCGCTGGTGAAGGAAGCCGCCCGCAAGTTCGGCAGCCAGTGCATCGTGGTCGCGATCGATGCCAAGAACGTGGGCCCCGGCAGATGGGAGGTCTTCACCCATGGCGGACGCAATCCGACCGGCCTCGACGCCATCGCCTGGGCCAGGCAGGCCCACTCCTTGGGCGCCGGCGAGATCCTGCTCACCAGCATGGACCGCGACGGCACCGCCGCCGGATACGACATCCCCTTGAACCACGCCGTCTCATCGGCCGTCGAAGTCCCTGTGATCGCCTCAGGCGGCGCGGGCAGCCTCGACCACATGGCCGACGTCCTCAAGCAAGGCGGAGCCAGCGCGGTGCTCGCCGCGAGCATCTTCCATTTCGGCACCTACACCGTCCGTCAGGCCAAGGAGCACCTGCGTGCCGCCGGCCTGCCGGTTCGCCTTTAAGCGACGGTCGGCGGGACGGCCTTGGGCATCACCAGGATCTTGTCCAGGCGGTGGCCATCCATGTCCACGACCTCGAAGATGTGGCCGAGGGCCTCGACGCGGTCGCCTTCGTTCGGGATGCGGCCCAGCGTGCGCATGACGAATCCTGAGATCGCCGTGAAGCGTCCGGTGCCTTCGCCGGGGAACCGACCGACGATGCCGGTGGCCTCGCGGAAATCATCCAAGGTCACGATCGCATCGACCAGCCAGCTGCCGTCTTCACGGCGTCGGATCGGCTTGGGCTGAGCCACGGGCGAACCTTCGTTAGGCAGCTCGCCGACGACGGATTCCAGGACGTCGTTGAGGGAGACCACGCCGCGGACGCGACCGAATTCGTCGGTCACGAGGGCGATATGGATCTTATCCTTGCGGAATTTCTCGAGGAGCTGGGTGCCCGTGCACTGGGGCGGCACGGTCGGCGGCTCGGTGAGCAGGTCCTTGATGGAAGCGGTGCCGACCAGCGAAAGGTTCGCCCAGAGCCTCTTCACCGAGACGACGCCCAGCGGGCGGTCGGGCGAGCCGCGGAAGACCGGGAACCAGGTGTGACCGGAGGCGACGACCTTGCGCCAGTTGACCTCTTCGGAGTCGTCGAGGTTGAGCCAGACGACACGGTTGCTCGGCGTCATCAGACGCTCCGCGGAGATGAGGTCCAACGACAAGGCTCCGTGCACCATACGATGCTCGGCGGCGTGCAGCACGCCTGACGCCATGCCTTGGTCGACCATCATGCGGAGCTCATCTTCCGACATGGTGTCCTCCGGCGTGCGCTTGCGGCCGAAGAGCCGAAGGATGATATCGGCAAAGAAGCCCAGCGTGCTGACCAAGGGGGAGGCCAGCATCGATACGACCATCATCGGACGCGAGAGCAGCACGGCCAGACCTTCGGGGTCCGAGAGTCCGAGTCGCTTGGGGACGATCTCGGCGCATATGATCGTCAGGGAGCCGATGACGAACGAGACGCCCATCCGGGAGAGGTTGGCGGCGTTGTCATGCAGCCAGGTGAACGAGCTTGCCTCGAGATGGGGTTGCAGGGCGGCGGCCAGAGGAGCGCCGCCGAAGGTCGCGGCGATGATGCTGCCGAAGGTCAGGCCGACCTGGACGGTCGAAAGGAACTTGGAAGGGTTGGCCAGGAGTTCCAGGGCCGCCTTGGCGCCCTTGCTGCCGTCTTCAGCCAAACGGGTCAGGCGGCGACGGTTGGAGGAGACCAGCGCCATTTCCGAGAGCTCGAAAATGCCGATCGTCGCCCAGCAGGCCAATATGACGAATAATTCCACGAAAACAGCCCTACGGGTGGCCGGACGAACAGTCAAATCCGCTTGTTCACCCCCACCCTTGGCCTAGGTTAAACCCTCAATGGCGACCCATTTCGAGGCAATCATCGTCGGCAGCGGCATCGGCGGACTGAGTTTTGCGCTCAATCTGGCCGAACGCGGCCACGCGGTCGCGATCGTCACCAAGAAGACCAGTTCCGAATCGAACACCAACTGGGCCCAGGGCGGCATCGCCTGCGTGACGGATAAGACCGATGATTTCGCCAGCCACGTCCAGGACACCTTGACCGCCGGCGACGGCCTGTGCGACCTTGCGGCCGTCCGTCACATCATCGAAGCCGGACCCGCCCGGGTTGCCGAACTCATCGCCTGGGGCGTGCAGTTCGAGAACGGAGCCGACGGACGTCCTGACCTCGGACGCGAAGGCGGCCACTCCAAGCGACGCATCCTGCACGCGCGCGACATGACCGGACGCGCCATCGAGTCGGCCCTGCTCCGCGCGATCGCCCGTTCGCCCAAGGTGAAGATGCTGGAGCACCACCTCGCGATCGACCTGATCACCCGCGCCAAGCTCGGCCAGTGCCCCTTGGGCGCCCCCGAAGACCGCGTGCTAGGCCTGCATGTCCTCAACACCAAGGCCGGACGCGTGGAGACCCTCTCGGCCTCGACGGTCGTGCTCGCGACGGGCGGCACCGGTCAGGTCTACCAGTTCACGACCAACCCCGACATCGCCACCGGCGACGGCATCGCGATGGCCTATCGCGCCGGCGCGGAAGTCCGCGACATGGAGATGGTCCAGTTCCACCCCACGGCCCTGAAGGCCCCGGACGGCGGCCGCGCCCTCATCTCCGAAGCCGTCCGCGGCGAAGGCGCGATCCTGCGCGACATGAACCAGCGAGCGTTCATGAAGGACTTCCATCCGCTCGGCGACCTCGCCCCGCGTGACATCGTCGCCCGTGCGATCGACTCGGTGATGAAGAAAGACGGAGCCCCGCACGTGCTGCTCGACGCCACGCAGGTCGCCAAAGGTCACCTGCCCGAACGCTTTCCGCACATCTATGAGACCTGCCGCAAGGCGGGCTTCGACCTCGCCAAGGAACCGGTTCCGGTGGTGCCCGCCGCGCATTACCTCTGCGGCGGCGTGGCCACCGACCTGCGTGGACAGACGACCTTGGCCGGCCTCTTCGCGGTCGGCGAAGTCGCCTGCACGGGGCTGCACGGGGCCAATCGCCTCGCCTCGAATTCACTCCTGGAAGCCGTCGTCCTCGCCCATGACGGCGCCGCCGCCGCCCATGAGGAGATCGTCCGGACTTCCGCCCCCGCCAGCGCCCTGCCTGCTTGGATCGACGGTTCGGCCGGCGACCCCGACGAACGCGTCGTGCTCACGCACAACTGGGACGAGCTCCGCCGCACGATGTGGGACTACGTCGGCATCGTCCGCTCCACCAAGCGGCTCCAGCGCGCCCGCACCCGCATCGGCACCCTCTCCGACGAGGTCCGCGATTACTATTGGAACTTCCGCGTGGAACCGCGCCTGCTCGAACTGCGCAACCTCATCCAGGTGGCCGAGCTCATCATCGACTGCGCGCTGCAACGCCGCGAGAGCCGCGGCCTCCACTTCACCCTCGATTATCCGACGAAGCTTGCCGAAGCCCGGCACACTTCCGTCCGTCGTCCCCTCGGCCGCGCATGAAGATCGCCATCGTCGGAACCGGCGCGCTCGGCGGCTGGTATGCGGGACTGCTGGCCGAAGCCGGCCATGAGGTGCATTGTCTGGCCAGAAGCGACCATGTGGCGATCAACCGCGACGGGCTCACGCTTCGTAACAAAGGCACCCAGCGGGTCGTCCGGGTCGCTTCGGCCACCTCCGACCCCGCTCACATCGGCCCGTGCGACCTGGTGGTCGTGACGATCAAATCCACATCCAACGAGTCCCTGCCTTCGCTGGTCGGTCCGTTGCTCGGTAAGCAGACCTTGGTGGTGACCCTCCAGAACGGCATGGGCAACGTGGAAGCGCTCGCGAAACTCCTGCCTGCCGAACGCATCGTCGCCGGCCTCTGCTTCGTCTGCATCAACCGCCTGGCCCCGGCCGTCATCGACACGACCTTGGCCGGCTATGTGCGCATGGCGGCCGCGGAAGGACCCCTCAATCCGGCCGTCCTGAAGTGCGTCGAGGTCTTCGCGAACGCCGGCGTGGACTGTCAGGCCGAAGCCTCGTTGGAAGCGGTCCTCTGGAAGAAGCTGTGCTGGAACATCCCCTTCAACGGACTCTCGATAGCCGGCGGCGGCATCACGACGGACCTGATCCTGGCCGACCCTGCGCTCAACGAGCGGGCCTACCTGCTCATGAAGGAAGTCCAGGCGGCCGCCATGGCCCGAGGGCATGGCTTCGAAGACACGCACATCAAACGCCAGTTCGTGGTCACGGTCGGCATGGGCCCTTATCGTCCGTCGAGCCTCATCGACTTCCTCGAAGGTCGTGAAGTCGAAGTGAACGGCATCTGGGGCGAGCCGCTGCGTCGCGGCCTCGCTGCGGGTGTCGCGATGCCGGAGACACAGAGACTGGTCGATGACATCAAGGCGCGCCTGGCCGCGCGCAAGTAAGACGCCTCAGCGGACGAGCGGGGCCTTGCCTAGTTCGGAAAGTTTCCGACCCGTCTCTTCAGCCACGCGATCCTTGCTCAGGAAGCTCAGCAGGGTGCCTTGGGCCACGTGAGTCGCGAACAACACTTCCCCGGTGCGTGACTTGAGCACGAGTCGCAAGGTCACCCGAGGTCGGCCATCCGCCGGCAGATCGGTCTCGGAAACCCAGCCAGCCTCGAGCGTGGCATCCGCCCCCGCTTCCTCGGTGGCATCCTGATAGCCGAGAGAACGCAGTCGGCGGACCGCGGAGTCGTGGGCGGCCTCCCCGCACAATTTCAACTCGTCGGTCAGGCTTCCCGCCGGCTCACGGACGAAGATTCTCCTGATTTCCTGAGGGTGCCTGTCCTGCGCTGGAATCATGGAGCAACCGGACAGGAATGCCGTCAAGGCCATGAAAAGCGCGGTCCAAGACTGTCCTGCTCGGTGCATAAGTTGTTTATTACCCATTCTCGCCCTGCGTCCAGCAGGGACATGATAGGACGGGTTGACCTTTGCCCCCGGTGAAGGTCCCCTCTCCGCACATGGCCCGAGTCCAAGCCGTCACGTTCGACCTCGCAGGCACCCTGCTGTTCCCCCACCCCTCGGTGGGTTCGGTCTACGCGGCCTGCGCCAAGGCGCACGGCGTGGAGATCGAGGCGGGCGTCCTGGACGCGGCCTTCCCGCTGGCTTTCAAAGGGGGGCCGAAGAACGCGAAGCCGGAGGTGTTCTGGCGAGAGGTCGTCCAGCGCTGCTTCGGCCCGGCGCTTCCCTCGTCCAAGAACGAAGCCGTCTTCCGGGCCTGCTGGGAGGCCTTCGCCAAATCTGAAGCCTGGCGACTCGCCCCTGGCACCCTGCAGGCGATATCCGCCATCCGTTTCCTCGGCGTACGCGTCGGCGTGCTCTCGAACGCCGACTCACGGATGCGACAAGTCCTCGAAGGTCACGGACTCATGAAGCACCTCGACGGCGTCTTCTTGTCCGAAGAGACCGGCTATGCGAAGCCGGACGCTCGCGCCTTCGGGCAGGCGGCTCGGGCGCTCGGAGGATCGATCTCGGGCCTTGTCCATTTCGGCGATAGTCCGGCTGAGGACGGCGAAGGCGCCCGTGACGCCGGCGCGACCGGCGTGGTCGTCGGCGGCGCGCACGCCCCGGAACGATGCCTGCGCAACGAACGGATCTCCGAAGCCCCTTATGCGGTGCGTGCCCTGCTGACCGAAGGAAAACTCAAGGGCAAGTTCTCGCGTACCGTCCAGAACCTGCTCGCCAACCTCCGCGGCCTGCCCGAGGACCGCGGCCGTTCGAGCGACCGCCCGATGAAGAGCATCGACGATGCCGTCCAGGACGCCTTCAAGAAACTGCGGCTGGACAAGCCCGTGCCGGAGACCGCCATCGTGGCCCATTGGCTGGAACTGCTGCCCCTCAAGCTCGCCAAACGCTCGGCTCCCGTGCGCGTCCTCGAAGGCGGCAAGCTCGTCGTACAATGCGAGAACTCCGTGGTGAAATCGGAGATCCGCTTCCACGAACGCGCGATGCTGGCGAAGATCCGACTCCTCCGCGGCTGCCAGGAGGTCCGCGCGATCAGCTTCGTCAACGCCTGATCAGTTGGACTTCGGCTCGAAAGGACGCTGGAAGACGTCCTTGAAGTCGTACACGTCCTTGAAATCCTCGAGGTCATCCTCTTCGGAGCGACCGAACAGACCGGTCTCGATGATGTTGAAGACCACGTTGCCGACATCGACCGACTTGCGGAGCCCCCAGTTGTGGAGCAAAGGATAGGACATCGGGCCGTAGGTCTCGAGGACGTGCTGACGGAAACCCTCGAGCAGCTGAGGGCCGGAGACGTGACGGTTCACGATGCTCTTACCCTTCTTGGGCTCGCCGTGGACGATCTTCTGGGCGTGGTCGAGGCCGAGGCGCACGACGTCATAAGCCTGCGGCTGATAGCGAGCGTCCTTCTGGCGGATGAGTCTGACGGCTTCGTCGAAATCCATGGTCAGAGCTTGGCGAGTTCGGCGAGGAGGCGGGCGTTCTGGGCTTCGGTCCCGACCGTCAGGCGCAACCAGCCCGTCATGCCGTAGCCGCGAAGCGGGCGCACGATCACACCGGCTTTCTGAAGGAGGGTGAAGGCCTCTTCGGCCTTGGGAACCTGGGCGGCCAGGAAGTTGGCCTTGCCGTCGATGTAAGCGAAACCGAGCCGCTTCAGGCCTTCGGCGAGCTGGGCCAGACCGGCGGCGTTGACCTCACGGGTGCTACGGACGAAGGCGTCGTCGTCGAGCGCCGCCTCGGCGGCGGCCAAGGCCGGAAGGTTCACGTTGAAGGGCTGGCGGACGCGATTCAACAGGCCGCAGACCTCGGTCGACCCCATCATGTAACCGACGCGCAGGCCGGCCAGGCCGTAAGCCTTGGAGAAGGTGCGGGAAAGGACCACCTTGCGTCCCGCCTTGAGCATCGGACGGATATCGGCCGAGCTCTCGAGGTATTCGGCATAAGCCTCATCGAGGCAGAAGATGACGTCTTCCGGAAGCGAAGCGGCGAACGCCAGGATCTCGGCCGGATCGTCCGTACCGCCGGTCGGATTGTTGGGGCTGGCGAGGAAGACGATGCGGGTGCGCGGCGTGACGGCCGCGCGCATGGCCTTGAGGTCATGACGGTAGCCCGGCATCGGCACTTCGACCGGCGTGGCGCCGTAAAGCATCGTCGCGAGCTTATAGACGATGAAGGCCTGCGAACCGAAGACGACTTCATCGCCCGGACGAAGGAAAGCCTGCGCCAACAAGATCATCACTTCGTTCGAACCGTTGCCGATGACGAAGTTTCCGGGGGCGAGGTCCCATTTCGAGGCGAGCTTCTCACGCAGGAAAGTGCAGCCGCCATCCGGGTAGAGATGGCACTGATCGAGGGCCTTGCGGGCGGCCGCCAGACCAAGGGGCGAAGGACCGAGCGGGTTCTCGTTGGAGGCGAGCTTGATGACCGCGCTCGGATCGAGGCCGAATTCGCGGGCGACGACCTCGATGGGTCGGCCGGCCTCGTAGACGGGCTGCGTCAGCACGGGGCGATTGGCGAGGTCGGCGTAGGTGGCCATGCGTGGGACACTCATGAGGGAGAATGCCCGCAAGGCAAGCGTCCGCGTGACGCCTCCCCGCTTGCCAGCAACGGGGACGGCAGGTAGACGAACGCCCATGAAGATCATCGTCACGGGAGCCTCCGGATTCCTCGGCCGCGAAGCCTGCCTCGCCGCCTTGCGCCGCGGCCATGAGGTGCTGGCGCTGGGCGGATCCCGCGCGCCCGTCGTTCCCGGCGTCGCCCAGGCCCGCGCCTTCGACCTTTGCTCCGAGGCGGCGCTGGAATCGCTCGTCCTGGAGGAGTTCCCGCACGCCGTGGTCCACTGCGCGGCCCTGCCGACCATCGAGACCTGCCTGGCCGAGCCGGCGCGCGCCAGGATTCTCAACACCGAAGTCCCGAAGAAGCTCGCCCAGCTCTGCTTCCACCTCGGCGCCAAGCTCGTGCATCTTTCCACCGACACCGTCTTCGATGGCGTGGCCGGCAACTACCAGCACACCGACCATCCCAAGCCCCTGAACCTTTACGGTGAGACGAAAGCGGCCGCGGAGGTCGATGTCCTGAAGTTCGGCCGTGAGCATGCCGCGGTGCTGCGCACCTCTCCCATCATCGGCAACTCCGTGACCGGCGACCGCGGACTTCACGAACGTCTCTTCGTCTCCTGGCGCGAAGGCAGACCCGCCTCGCTCTTCACCGACGAGATCCGTCAGCCGGTGGAAGTCTCGAACCTCGCCGACGTGACGATCGAACTCTGCGAGCGCAACAACCTCTCGGGCCTGTATCATTGGGCCGGCACCGAGGCCATGAGCCGTCATGAGATCGGCGTGCGGATCGCCCGTCACTTCGGACTGGATGCCGACGCGTTGGTCCGCCCGATCTCCCGCGCCGAAGTCCCTTCCGCCGCCGCCCGCCCTCGGGATCTGAGCCTGCGGCTCCATCCCTTGGCCGGCAAATTGCGCACCGCCGCCCAATCTTTCGAAGATCAGCTGGCCCAGCTGCGCGTTCCCCGCGGAAGCGAAGCCTGGTACGAGCAGGTGACCGGCCGAAAGGTCGTGCGTCGACTCGAAAAGGGCATAGACTTCTGAGCATGGATGTCCTGCCCCGCCAAGCCGCCGACGCCATCGTCAACATGGCGGCCGACCAGATGTTGCTGGAGCACTACCCTGCTCCTGATCGCGTGCGCTTCCGCCCTTTCGCATGGTCGGAACCGAGCTACACTTTCGGCGTTTCCCAGTCCTGGGCGAAATACCGCGCGCTGGTGCCGGCCGAGTTCCCGCTGGTTCGTCGCTGCACGGGCGGCGGCTTGGTCTCCCACCTCGATGACTGGACGTTCGCCCTCGTCATTCCTCCGTCACACCCCCTCTTCAAAGCCGATGCGATGGCGACCTACGCCGCCGTCCACGAAGCCTTGCTCGCGGCGCTCGTCGGACAAGGCCAGCCGGTGAAGCTCGCCCCGCTGCCCGAAGGTCAGCGGGAATTCCAGGCTCCGGATGCCTGCGCCCAGCGCGCCGAGCCCAACGACCTCGTGCGTTCTGACGACGGCCGCAAGGTCGCCGGTGCGGCCCAGAAGCGCAACCGACACGGCCTCCTCATCGAAGGCTATGTCTGGCGCCCGTTCCTTCACGGATGCGACTGGCTTCGCTTCGAAAAAGACTTCGTGACCCAGCTCGGTCGCATCCTGCAAAGCCCCCCGGTCGAGGTAGCCGAGCCGCTCTACGACCAGTTCGACCACGAAGGCACTTGGGCCAAGTTCGCGTCGAAAGAGTGGAACGAGCGGATTTAAGCGAAGAGGTCCAACTCAGGACCTGCTTCCTTGGCTGCTGGCTTGGCCGGAGCGGCCTTCTTAGGCGCGACGGGAGCCGATGGCGTCACGGACGGTGCGGCGCCCTTGACGGGCAAGCCTGAGCCTGCCTCGAGGCCTCCCAGGATCTCACGGGCGCGCTGGACCACCTCCGGGGGCATGCCGGCGAGACGGGCGACCTGGATGCCATACGAGCGATCGGCGGCTCCGGGCACGACGCGGCGGACGAACACGATCTCGTCCTGCCACTCCTTCACCGCGACCGACCAGTTGCGGAGACGAGGACGCGAGTCGGCCAGCTTGGTCAGTTCGTGGTAATGCGTCGCAAACAAGGTACGCGGCCCCGAAGGTCCGTCGCCGTGGAGGTGTTCGGCCACGGCCCAGGCGATGCTGATGCCGTCGTAAGTGCTGGTACCTCGGCCGATCTCATCGAGCACGACGAGCGAACGGGCGGTCGCGTTGTTGAGGATGTTGGCCGTCTCGTTCATCTCGACCATGAAGGTCGAGTTGCCTCGCGAGAGTTCGTCGGAAGCCCCGACGCGGCAGAAGATGCGGTCGACGAGGCCGATGCGGGCCTTGGTCGCGGGCACCCAGCATCCGAGATGCGCGAGCAAGGCGATCAGGGCGACCTGACGGATGTAGGTCGATTTGCCGGCCATGTTCGGACCGGTGAGCAAAGCGATCTGCTCGCCTGAACCTGCGAGACGGGTGTCATTCGGGACGAACGAACCGGCGCCGGGACGGGACTGGAGCATGCGTTCGACCACGGGGTGACGGCCCTGCTCGACCTCGAGCACGTCGGAGTCGTCGACCAAAGGCTGGCACCAGTTGGCTTCGCGGGCCAGGTCGGCCCAGCCGCGGAGGATGTCCACTTCAGCCACCGCCAGAGCTGTCGCGAGCAGCGCCTCGGTCCGGGCGACGACGTCGGCGAGCAGCGCCTGGAAAAGCTCGGTCTCGCGGGCAAGGGCCTGTTCGTCGGCGCGCAGCACCTCGCGCTCCTTGGCGCGCAGCTCCTCCGTGGTAAAACGCTCGGCGTTCACCATCGTCTGCTTGCGGATATAGTCAGCGGGGACCGCGGAGAGATTGGCCTTGGTGATCTCGATGGCGTAACCAAAGGCGCCGTTGTAGCGCACCTTGAGGGACTTGATGCCCGTTCGGTTCTGCTCGTTGCGTTCGAACTCGGCGATCCAGCCCTTGCTGTCGGACGCCAGCGAACGGAGGCGGTCCAGTTCGGCGTCGAAACCGGCACGCAAGGCGCCGCCTTCGGTGAGGTCGACGGGAAGCTCGTCGGCGAGGGCTGCCTCGAGGCGGCTCAGCAAAGCGGGCTCGGTCTCGATGCGTCCGGCCATGGCGGAGAGCGTGCCTCCGGGCAAGGCCTGCAATTCCTCGCGCAGAGGCGGCAGAGAACGGAGCGTGTCACGGATACCGCCGAGTTCGCGAGGATTACGCAGACGGTTCTGAAGACGTGCGAGGATGCGGGCGAGGTCGCGGACTCCGCGTAGAGCTTCGCCGACACGGGAGGCGGCGCCCGGATGCCTGACGAATTCGCCGACGGCGGACTGACGGCGACCGATCAGACCGAGGTCGGTCGACGGTTCGGCCAGCCAGAGAGCCAGCAAACGTGCGCCCGCAGGCGTCTCAGTCCGGTCGATCGTCTCCAGCAGCGAACCTTCGCGCGCACCGCCGGAAGCAGCGAAGAGTTCGAGGTTACGGGAGGACGCGGCGTCGAGGAGCACGGAATCTCCGAGCTTGGCCTCGATGAGGCGGAACAGGTTCTTCGGACGGTCGCAGAGCGAGTCGGTGACGTAGCCAAGGACCGCGCCGGCCGCGCCGAGGGCCGGATGCTCGTCGGTCAGGCCGAAGCCTGCCAGGCCATGGACGGAAAGCGTCTGCGCCACGAGTCGCGCGCCGGCCGCGCCATCGAAATTCCAACCTGGGAGACGGGATACCGCCCTGCCCTGTAGAAAGACCTCGAGGGCTTCGCGGTCGTAGGCCGAGGGCTCGAGTCCTTCGGGCAAGATGATCTCACGAGGCGAGACCGAATGAAGCAAAGGTAGAAGGCGCGAAGGACCGGTGTCGGAAGCCAGGCGGAAGTCCGCGGTCGACACGTCGAGCCACGAGGCGTGCCAGCCCTGCTTGTCCCAGCAAAGGGCGGCCAGGTAGTTGCCGCGGCGCGAATCGAGCTGCGAATCTTCCAGCGCCGTCCCAGGAGTGAGGATGCGCGTGAGTCCGCGGCGGACGAGCTTGCCGGCGACAGGCGCCTCGAGCTGGTCGCAGATCGCCACCTTCCAACCGGCGGCGAGGAGGCGGTTGACGTAAGCCGGGGCGGCATGGTGCGGCAGACCCGCCATCGGGGTCTCGTGACGCTTCGTGAGCGTCAGGCCGAGAACCTTGGCGGCGATTTCGGCATCCCGACCGAAGACCTCGTAGAAATCCCCGAGGCGGAAGAGCAGGATCGTGCCTTCCGCGAGCTTCTCGCGGAATTCACGGTACTGCCGCTGCATCGGGGTCTCTTTCTCCACGCGAAGGAGCGAAACCCCCGGAAGGGTCTCCGCAAGTGCGGACTAACGGCCCCGGCCCGGGCGGGCCGGGAAGTTGCTCACATCAGCTGGGCGGCGAGTTCGGACAAGGCGCTGCGCACCCCGCTGAGCAGACGGACATTGGCCGTGATGGCGTGCCCTTTCATGCGTTCGTGGGTATGGATCAGGCCGTTGGACTTGCCATCGAGGTAAGGCGTATCGACCTGGTCAAGGTCACCGATCAACACGACCTTGGAGCCTTCGCCGATACGGGTGATGACCGTCTTGGCCTCGTGAGGGGTCATGTTCTGCGCCTCGTCGACGATCATGAAGGCATGACCGATGGAGCGACCGCGGATGAAAGTCATGGCCTCGATTTCGATCAGGCCGGAATCGATCAGCCACTGATAGGGCTTGCGCGGCTGGTTGATGGCCTGGAACTGGGAGCCGAAGATCGGCTGCGGCGTCTTCATGGCCTGGGCCTTCTTCTGGCGACGCTGCGTATCGGTCGCGACGGCCTCCTTGGCGGTCGGAGTGGCGGCGGCGTTGCCGTTCTTCGAGAAGAGCACCTCGAGATTGTCGAAGTACGGCTGGATGTAGGGCGAGAGCTTCTCTTCCTTTGAACCGGGCAAGGCACCGATGTCCTTCCCGATCTGCACGACCGGACGGGACACGTAGAGCTTCTTGTACGGAGAGAAATCGCTGAGGACCTGCGACAAGGCCGCGGCGATCGAGAGGAAGGTCTTACCCGTGCCGGCGCGACCGAAGCAAGTCACGAGGCGAATCTCCGGATTCAAGAGCGCGTCGAGGAAGATCCACTGCTCGAAGTTCTTCGGGATGACGCGCATGCCGCGCGGCATCTGCAGGCCCTTGCGGGCGCCGCTGTCCGAGGACATGAATTCCCGGTAAAGACCCAGGGGGACGAAGGCACCGTCGCCAAGGTGGCGGGCAGGCTCGCTCCACGAGTCCGAGGTGAACATCACGTATTCGTTGATGAGCAGCGGCGGCTCTTCCTTCACCTTGACCTGCACCTGGCCGAGCTCGCGGAAGTCGCGCATCGCGGCGGCGGTCACCTTGATGGTGCGGTAGTCGCCGACATCGCTGGTCTCGACGCGGTCGTTGCGGTAGTCCTGGACTTCCAGTCCGAGGGCCTGGGCCTTGAGCGCCATGCAGGCGTCCTTGGTGACGAGGATGACCTGCCCCTTCGTGGTGTCCCGAAGGTAGATCGCGGAGGCGATGATGCGGTGGTCAGGGGCATCCACCTGCATGAACACGGCGCGCAGGCGTTCGGCCTTGGGGCCGCTGAAATGATCGCGGATCAACGCCTCGTTGATCACGATGCGAAGCTCTCCGCCGTCGCGGAGGTCGGCGTGCAGAGAGCCCGGCTTGGAAGGGTCGCCGTCGACGATCTCCTTCAGCGTACGGTTCTCGAAGAGCGCCCGGATGGCCCGGTTAACGCGACGCGCGCTGGCGCCGAGCTGACCTTGCTGGGTCTTCAGACGATCGAGTTCGGACAAGACCTCGACAGGCACGGCGACGACGTGCTCATCGAACTTGAAAAGGGACTCGGGATCGTGAATCAGTACGTTGGTGTCCAGGACGTAAGTCTTTTTCACGTCATCATAACTATCCGAACCCCGACGGTGGGCAATCCGTAAAAAATTATTTCGGCGAATCCATAGCGCGCAGGTAATCCCAGCTGTAGATGCCGGTCCGATGCCCGTCGCTGAACTCGAACGTCACCGCATAGTTCCCCACCCGGCTCAGTCCCGTCACCGTCACTCCAGGGAAACGGCGAGGTCCGTCGCCACCCCACCGCTGACCGAGGATGTCGACCTCGCCCATGTTCTCCGCGCTCGGCGAAAGCTCACGGAGGAGTTCGGCCCGGAGGCATTGCTCCAGTCCGTCATCCCAGGTGATGGCGACGAAGTCTCCGATGATCTGAAGGTCGCGAGGCGGCCGCATGTCCGACAAGGTGGACGCCCCCGGGACAGGCGCAAGCGGGGACGTGCGGGACGCCCTTGACTCCTCCCTTTGGCTGACGAACCTCCCCTTTACTTATGGCAGGCGTAGGCAAACTCCTCAAACAGGCCCAGAAGATGCAGCGCGGCATCGCCGAGGCCCAGCAGCAGCTCGCGGCCGAAAGGCTCGAAGTCTCCCACGGCGGCGGGGCGATCCGCGTGACAGTCGACGGTCATGGGCTCGTCCACGGTCTTTCGATCGACCCCGAATTCCTCAAGGAAGAGAAGACCGTGGTCGAACAGGCCTTGGTGCTCGCCCTGCAGGAAGCCTCGGCCAAGGCCCGTGCCTTGCACGAAGCCACGATGTCGAAGGCCACGGCCGGATTCTCCCTCCCGGGGATGTGATCGCCCGTGACCCCTTCTTTCGACAAGGTACGCCAGCTCCTTAAGATGCTCCCCGGCATGGGGCATCGCTCCGCCGAACGCCTCGCCCTCCACCTGCTGGTCGAACGTCCGGGCAAGCTCGCGCCTTTGCTCGAGTCCTTGCAAGCCGCAGCCGCGGCCGTCCGTCGTTGCGGGCGTTGCGGCAGCCTCGCCGAGACCGAACTCTGTCCGGTATGCATGGACGTCAAACGCGACCCGGCCGCCGTTTGCGTCGTCGAGCAGGTCCCTGACCTCATGGCCATCGAGCGGTCCGCGGCCTATCGCGGGACCTACCACGTGCTGCACGGCCGTCTTTCACCGATCAACGGCGTCGGTCCCGACCAGCTGAACCTCGCGACCTTCGAGCAGCGCTTGAAAGACGAACCTATCACGGAGGTCGTGCTCGCGCTGGGCAATGACATCGAAGGCGAAGCCACCTGTCATTACATCACGGAGGCGATCCATGCGATCCGCCCGAGCATCAAGGTCTCCCGCATCGGCTTCGGTCTGCCTAGCGGCAGCGGACTGACCTTCGCCGACCCCGCCACGCTCCGGAGCGCCCTGGAAGGACGTCGCGATGTCGCCA
Source organism: Verrucomicrobiota bacterium (assembly GCA_041180005.1). Lineage (GTDB taxonomy): Bacteria > Verrucomicrobiota > Verrucomicrobiia > Opitutales > UBA953 > UBA953. Next base: position 474,846 of record JBEGSF010000002.1, read on the forward strand.
ACTGAGGAGCACCTCGCCTACCCGGAGGCCGCGGAGGCCTTCTGGATCGGTCAGGCCGAACTGGCTGCCGAACGCGTCGGCGACGAAGCTCTTGAGCGCATGACCCCGGCGGTGGCGCACCTTTCCGACCTGTTCACGACCGAGCGTCCCGATCGCAAGTTCCCCGACTACTTCGCCGATGCACGGCTGCTGGCCGCCTACGGCGTCTTCTTCCTGCCGCAGAGCTTCACCCGCACATCGTTCGCCCTTGCCCAGGTATGCGGCCTGCGCGGCTGGCGGCCATCCTCCCCCTCCCCCTCGATCCTCGACCTAGGTTGCGGTCCGGGCTCCTGCGGCGTCGCCGCGGCGCACCGCTTCCATCAGTTAGGATTAGGCGGAGTGCAGCTCACCGGCGTCGATAAGTCTCCGAGTGCCTTGGCCGCTATGGAATCCTTCGGACGCTCCGTGCTCGGCGCCGAAACTACCGTGCGCACGCGCATCGGTGACGCTAGCCGGCCCGAGACCTGGCCGGAAGGACGCTACGACCTCATCGTCGCGGGCTTCGTGCTCAACGAGATGCCTTTGCTCGATTCGGCCGCCTTGCTTCGCTGGTTCGGCGAACTCAAAGACCGTCTTGCGCCCGGAGGCCTCATCCTGATCCTAGAGCCTGCCTTGCGCGTCACGGCCGAACGCCTTCAGCGACTCAGTGACGCCGTCGCGACGGACGTCATGACCCGTATCGCGCCGGAGCTCGACGCCTTGCCTGATCCGCAGCTTGGCTCCGGAGAACACTGGAGCCACGAGACCCGCGCCTGGGAAGCCCCGGCGTCGACGGAGTTCGTCAACCGACACCTCCATCGCGACCTTCGCGAAGTCCGCTTCTCCTTCGCGGCTTTCACCGACGCGGACGTCAAGCCGCTGGCACCCGGCCTGAGCCGGCTGATCTCCGACGTCCAGATCATCAAGGGACTCCTCCGTTTCATCACCATCCGCGAAGGACGCATCGAATCGGTCGAAGTCCCCACCCGCGGGCTTTCCAAGCATGAGGTCAAGAAGCTCGCGGCTCGCTTCGGACGTGGCGACGTGGTGCGCCATCCGCACCCGGCAGCCCCGAAGCTCCGGCTGGCGAAACATGAGGATTTAGAGGTGTTTTGGACGCCCGAGGGCCTTCAGGCATCATAATGTAACATTCCGGGCCGGGCATTTGTTTGCCTGCCCTCGGTCTGACGGGTGTGATGGGGAGGCGTACGCCTAAGGCGTTCCCACCCTTTCATCCTCCTTCCATGTTCAATCGCGAACTCAGCTGGCTCAGTTTCGACCGAAGGGTCCTCGAACTCGCCGAGGACGAAAGCGTGCCGCTGCTCGAACGCGTGCGCTTCCTGTCGATCGCGAGTTCCAACCTGGACGAATTCTTCGAGATCCGCGTCGCCGGCATCATGCAGCAGGAAGAATCCGCCAGCCACCCGGCCACCCGCGAATTCCTCACCGAAGTCCTCGCCAAGGCGCGCACGCTCGTGGACGCCGAGCAAGCCTGCTGGAAGAACCAGCTCCTCCCCGCCCTCGCCGCCCAAGGCATCGTCTTCAAATCACGCGAGCAGCTCAACGAGGCCGACCGCGCCGAGCTCTCCCCGCGCTTCGACACCGACATCTTCTCGGCGCTCACGCCGCTGGCGATCGACCCCTCCCACCCTTTCCCCGTCCTGACCAACAAAGGTCTGTACCTGCTGGTGCTGCTCCGCGATCCGGCTGACGGCGAGATCCGCAGGGCGGTCGTGCCGGTGCCCCGCGTCCTGCCCCGCGTGCTCATGGTCGGCCAAGGTGCCGCCCAGTCCTACACGCTGCTCAGCCACGTCATCCAGCTCTTCATCCATCGTCTTTTCCCAGGACTCGAGCTCCAAGGCTCCTGGGCCTTCCGCATCACGCGTAACAGCGACCTTTACGTCGACGAGGAAGAAGCCGGCAACCTGCTGGAGGCCATCGAGGAAGAGATCCGCAACCTGCGCAAAGGCGCGCCGGTTCGGCTCGAGATCGAGGCCGACGTCCCCGAGGGCGAGATGCGCTGGCTGCTGCAGTCGATCGGCCTCTCCGCCGACAACGCCTTCCGCGTCGCCGGGCCGGTCAATCTCCTGCGCCTGGGCAGCCTCATCGACCTCATTCCCCGGCCTGACCTCCTGTATCCGACCTTCGTGCCCGCGTTGCCGCCGGAGTGCGTCGACCCGGCCAAGCTCTACGCACGCATCGCCCAGCAGGACCTCCTGCTCCACCACCCATACGAGTCTTTCACGCCCGTCGTCGACTTCATCCGCCAGGCGGCCCGTGACGAAGCGGTCGTCGCCATCAAGCTCACGCTCTACCGCACCAGCGGGGATTCCCCCGTCGTCGAGGCCCTGAAGGAAGCCGCGCGCAACGGCAAGCAGGTCACGGCGTTGGTCGAGCTCCGCGCCCGCTTCGACGAACTCAACAACATCGAGTGGGCCCGCCAGCTCGAGGAAGCCGGCGCCCACGTGGTCTACGGACTCGCCGGACTGAAGACGCATTGCAAGGCATGTCTGGTCATCCGCCAGGAGAAAGGCGGCCTTCGTCGCTACGCCCATCTCGGCACCGGGAACTACAATCCCAAGACCGCGCGCATCTACACGGACTTCTCGCTCTTCACCGCTGATTCCGAGGTCACCGCCGACGTCGGCCTGCTCTTCAACGTGCTGACCGGCAACCTCAGCCGCCCCAAGTTCAAGCACCTCATGGTGGCGCCGTTCGACCTTTCCCGACGCATCGTGGATCTGATCGACGCCGAAGCCTCGGCCGCGAAGGCGGGACGCAAGGCCGCCATCTTCGCCAAGGTCAACAGCCTCGTCGACCCGGACGTCATCGCCGCCCTCTACCGCGCCTCCGCCGCCGGCGTGAAGGTCGAACTGGTCGTCCGCGGCATCTGCTGCCTCCAGCCCGGACTGCCCGGCAAGAGCGACAACATCCGCGTCCGCAGCTTCCTCGGGCGCTTCCTCGAACACAGCCGGCTGTTCCGCTTCGAGAACAGCGGAGGCGAGCCGGTCATCCTCCTGGGCAGCGCCGACTGGATGCCGCGCAATTTCCTCCGACGGGTCGAGTGCGTCTTCCCGCTCCGCAACAAGGCCCTCCGCCGTCGCATCGAAGGCGAAGTGCTCGCGACCTACATGGAGCGCGTCGGCGACGCCAAGGAGCTGCGCGCCGACGGCACCACCGTCGCGTGCGCGCCTGAAGGACGGCTCGCTCCGTGCGCGCAGGATGCCTTCCTCGGACTCGCCCGACGCCTCGTCCCCGAGGATGTCAGCGCGCCGAAGAAGAAGGCCCCAGGCAGATCCGCTCGACGGCCGCGTTGAAGCCGTCCTCGGCTCCGAGGATCTCGACCTCGAGGCGGACATACATCAGCGGGATCGGCGGACGGAAACGGGACTGCAGACGCACGGCGTCCTTTTCCGTCGTCACGATCATCTCCGCCTTGGCCTGCATGGCCTGATCGAGCACCTCATCGAGGTCCTCATCGTTGAAGGAGTGGTGATCGAGGAAACGTCGGTTGGAGGCGAGCACCGCGCCCTGGCCGGTCAGCAGTTCCTCGAAGCGCTCCGGCGTGGCGATGCCGGAGAAGGCGGCGACGCGCTTGCCGGCCAGTTCGGACATCGGCAGACGGCGAGGACCATCGACCTCGACGAGCTCCTTGGCTCCATGGGCGCAGGCGATGATCTCAGCCTTAGGGTTATGGCGACGGATGAGCGCCACCAGCGCCGGGTCAGGCGGGCCGACCGACTTCGTCACGAAGACATAGGAAGCGCGGCTGAGATTGGAGACCGGTTCGCGGAGCACGCCGCGCGGAAGCATCGAACCGTTGCCGAAGGGGTCGCGGCTGTCGACCAGCAGCAGGTTGATCTGGCCGCGGAGCGGAAGGTACTGAAGTCCGTCGTCGAGCAGGATCGTATCGACGCCGAAGCGGCGCAGCGCGAAACGCCCGCCCTCGACGCGGTCGCGGTCGACGATCACCACGACGCCGTCGCCGCAGAGGTTCTGCGCGAGCATGTAAGGCTCGTCGCCGGCCTCGTCGGGCCCGGCAAGGACGCTGCGTCCGTCGGAGACGACCAACGGATCGGGTCGGCTTCCCTGGGTGAGCCAGCGCCAGAAACGTTTCGCCATCGAATCCGAGGCGCCTTTGTAGCCGCGCGAAAGGATGGCGACGCGGCGTCCGCGGGAGGCGAGGACCTTCGCCATCTTGAGCACGATCGGGG